>NZ_JATAAF010000019.1 GCF_030341905.1 Porticoccus sp. W117
CCATGATCCGTATGCGTATCTGAAAGATGTGTTGGAGAAACTGCCAACACAGAAGAGCAACCGGATTGAGGAATTGCTGCCGCATAATTGGAGTGAGTCGGTCAAGGGGTGATGACCGGACGCTTACAATAGTCCTGCAGCTCAGCCAGGTAGATATTTTCAGCCTCTCCCAGCAAACGGCTCACAGGCTCTTGAACATTAGGGTTCAAATGAACCGGGTAAAGTATCTGAGCGTCTGGATATGCCTGAGATACCTTGAGAAGCGCGAGACACATATCTTCAAAACCTTGTCCAAAATTCTCCCTACGGTGTCCAGTAACCAAAATAAGCTTCTTCTGAGCATCTAAAAATGGGTATAACTGCGACAGCTTTTCCCCAAGCAGCTGATCTGACTCGATTTTTCTCGACACCCAAAATAGGGCATCAATTACTGTGTTCCCCGTAATATGGACTGAAGACTTATCCACACCTTCGCCATACAGGTTATCTCGAGCAATAGACGTCGGTGCAAAATGGTATTCCGTGAGGCTTCCCGTCAACTTTCTATTCGCCTCCTCTGGCCAAGGGGAATAAATATTGCCAGTTCGTAAGCCAGCCTCTACATGCCCTACAGGGATTCGCATATAAAAAGCAGCTAGAGACACCGATAGAGTTGTAGTTGTATCTCCGTGCACGAGAACAATATCAGGCTCAAAATCTTCCAGTACAGGCTTAATAGAGGTAAGAATGCCTGACGTAACATCAAAAAGGCTTTGGCCAGGCTTCATGATATCCAGATCATAATCCGGAATAATTTCGAATAACTCTAATACCTGATCAAGCATTTCACGGTGCTGTGCCGTCACACACACTTTAACCTCAAAGCGTGGATCACTTTTCAGTTGATGGGCTAAGGGAGCCATCTTTATAGCTTCCGGCCTTGTTCCAAATGCGAGCAATACTTTCTTAATCATTGATTTTTAAGAGGTTAGCCACTTATCTCTATACTGAGCCTTTCCAGTTCCAATACTGGATTCTGCGCCTGAGTAATCGGTCGGCCAATTACCAAGTAGTCTGAGCCGTTTGTAATAGCTTGTTTCGGAGTAACAATTCGCTGCTGATCACCAGCACTGCTGCCTGCAGGGCGGATTCCCGGAGTGACAAGCTGAAAATCCTTGCCATAGGCGGCTTTCAAGCTCGATGCCTCTTGCGCTGAACAAACCACGCCATCCAAGCCACTCTGCTTAGCCAACCCTGCCAAGTGCAATACCTGTTCTGCAGGTGAGCGGGATACTCCAATTTCGCTCACATCTTCCGCAGACATACTGGTCAATACAGTTACCCCTATCAACAAAGTATCACTACTCTGCCCTTCCAGCTTGGCCTTCGCCGCCGCCATCATTTTACTGCCACCGGAGGCGTGCACGTTGACCATCCACACACCCAGATCTGCTGCGGCAGCAACCGCATTAGCTGTAGTATTAGGAATATCGTGGAATTTCAGGTCAAGGAATACATCAAAACCTTTCCCCACCAAATTACGAACCAGCTCTGGGCCAGTAACAGTGAACAGCTCTTTACCCACTTTCAAGCGGCAGAGTGATGGCTCCAGCCTGTCCACCAACTCGTAAACCGAATCGGGGTTGTTGTAATCCAGGGCAACGATAATTTTGGGATCAGAAGGCATGGGCTACTCAGAGTACCAGGAAAAAAGTCGAGGCATTCTACAACAAACAGTGAAAAGTCACGAGATTGCCGCGTCGCCTACGGCTCCTCGCAATGACGATGGTGTTACCTGTCAGCGCGAAGCGAGCCCTGTCACCTGTAGCCTGTAACCTTTCAATGGCCGTTCGGCTTTACCGCCCCCCACTGTTTACAAGTCGGACAAAGCCAGTGCATTTTCTGGGCGGAAAAGCCGCAGCTGCGGCAGCGGTAGTTATGGCGCTCGGCCAATTGCTGCTGGATAGCAGTTATTGATAATAACCCACTGTCTCGTCGCTCTCCCTGCTCGGGGCGTTCCCAATGCATCAGCTGCAGCAGCGCAGGCAGGGACGTCTTTTTGTCCAGTTGCTCACGCAAAAAGGCGATAGCCTGTTCCTCGCCCTCTACAGCTTTCAATTGCTCGGCCAAAGCAAGCAGCAATTTATCCGTGGGGTACTGACCAAACAGCTCCCTCAGATATCCCACCAGGTCTTTTTCTCTACCCAGCTCCTGATAAGCCCGGCAGATAGCATCTACCGCTTCTGGCAGCAGCTCATGATCCTGGGTCGGAATTCGCTCCAGGCGCTTAAGCGCGCCGGCGCAATTTCCCTGGTCCACATCCAATTGCGCCAACAGCAAGCTGGCCCTCACCGAGCTCTTGTCATACTTCAAAGCCTGGCGGAGGTGCTGCCGTGCCTGCACAGAGTCACCGTGCTGCAATGCCTGTTGTGCCAGTTCACAGCAAAAATGGCCACGTTCCAAGCTGCCTCCGCCACTGGAAAATAATCGCCGGCGAGGCCACAATCGGTCTGCCACACCAATGGCGTTTTGCCATTCCTGCTCGTCCCGGTAGATTTCCAGAAGGTGTTCTAGGGCTTGCTGTCGATAACGATCGGACATTTCTGCCAAGTCCAGCATTAGCCGCTCTGCCCGATCCAGCAGCCCCGCCTGCATAAAATCCCGCGCCAATTCCAACTGAACCTGATAGAGCTGCTCTCTGTTTAATCGTGGGTGAGATAGCAGGTTTTGGTGAATGCGAATGGCCCGTTCCACCTCCCCCCGGCGACGCATCAGTGCGCCCAGCGCCATATGGGTTTCCAGAGTGTCGCTATTGACTTCCAGGGAGTGGATGAAAGTATCGATGGATTCATCCGGCTCTTCGTTGAGCAGGAAGTTCAGGCCGCGAAAATAACTGTCTTTGGAAAGAGGTTTGTTGCTGGAGTGTTGCTTACGAACCCCCTTGAGCGTACCGAGATACCAGGCCGTCAACAGTGCAGCGCAGGAGGCCAGAACAACAATTGCTACTTCCACCGCCCCCATCATCAAGCGCTACTGCTGCTGTTTGGAGAGCTTCACTTCGGCCGCCAACAGCTTTTGCCGATAACGCTTGGCGGCATGACGATGTTTAAGCATGGAGGGGAGCGTTAACAGAGTACCGAAGGAAACAAACAGAATAAACAGCAAAGCCACAAACATGCCCAACTCTACACCGGGCAACTGAAAACCCAGCAAGATAAAGCTAACCTCCTGAGTATTATCGCGGCCAATCCAGATACCCAGCAGCAGGACGACTAGAAGAGAGATATAAAGGAGGATTTTTTTCAGCAGGGCCATGCCGGGCTCCGAGCAAGGAGATAGTATTACCGGGATAATAGCGGCGGATTACGCCTTTGGCTAATCTGCCCTACGGAAACCAAGGAAATTAGACAGATTGCTCACGCAACATACTGTCATTTACCCGCTCGCGCAGCTCTTTACCGGGCTTGAAGTAAGGCACATATTTGCCAGACAGCTCAACAGAATCGCCGGTTTTCGGGTTACGGCCAATACGCGGCGCCCGGTAGTGCAGGCAGAAGCTACCAAAACCGCGCACTTCAATACGGCGGTTATCCACCAGCGCGTCGGTCATACTCTCCAGGATCATTTTTACCGCAAACTCCACATCCTTGGGCATCAGCTGATCCTGACGAGTGGCGAGTCGTTCGATTAATTCGGATTTAGTCATTACTTTCCCCATTGCAACTCGC
This sequence comes from Porticoccus sp. W117, assembly GCF_030341905.1. Taxonomy (GTDB): domain Bacteria; phylum Pseudomonadota; class Gammaproteobacteria; order Pseudomonadales; family Porticoccaceae; genus SCSIO-12696. The sequence goes on from NZ_JATAAF010000019.1 coordinate 3,708, forward strand.
TGAAAATATTATATTTTTTGTTGAGATGCAACAAAAAGGGAGACAAATGGGCAGGATGCCCGATTTGGGCGCCGAAGGCGGGTGCAGCCCGAGCACCAAGGAAGGTGCGAGTCACTAAAGACGGGAGATGAGAGACGTAAGGACACTGTCATCCTGAGCGGCGCAGCCGCGTGAGGATCTCAGAGCTTGAAAATTTTGAGATCCTCACGTCGGCTTCGCCTCCTCAGGATGACGACCTACTAACAAAAAAGGGGCCGCCGAAGCAGCCCCTTTTTCAAGACTTGATACAAGGATACAGACTTAGTCTTTCCCTTCCATCTGCGCCTTAATCAGGTCACCCAGAGTCGCAGGCTGTGCCGCTTCAGCGGACTGCTTGCTGTGCTCTTTGATGGCGGCCTTCTCTTCGGCAAAGTCTTTGGCCTTGATCGACAGGCTGATCACGCGGTTCTTGCGGTCAACGTTAACGATCTTGGCTTCTACTTCTTCACCTTCTTTCAGCACGTTGCGGGCATCTTCTACCTTCTCGCGGCTGATTTCGGAGGCTTTCAGAGTGCCTTCGATTTCGTCCGCCAGGGTGATGATGGCTGCTTTGGCGTCAACTTCTTTGATCACACCAGTAACGATAGAACCTTTATCGTTGGCGTTCAGGTAGTCGTTGAACGGGTCACTGTCCAGCTGCTTAACGCCCAGAGAGATGCGCTCGCGCTCGGCGTCGATAGACAGGATAACGGTTTCCAGCTCGTCGCCCTTCTTGAACTTGCGAACCGCTTCTTCGCCAGTTTCGTTCCAGGAGATGTCGGACAGGTGAACCAGACCATCGATACCGCCGTCCAGGCCAATAAAGATGCCGAAGTCGGTGATGGACTTGATCTTGCCGCTGAGCTTGTCGCCTTTGCTGTGCTTGGTACCAAAGTCGTCCCAGGGGTTAACCTGACACTGCTTGATACCCAGAGAAATACGGCGACGCTCTTCGTCGATATCCAGAACCATCACTTCCACTTCGTCGCCCAATTGAACAACTTTGCTTGGGTGGATGTTCTTGTTGGTCCAATCCATTTCGGAAACGTGTACCAGGCCTTCTACGCCGTCTTCAAGCTCAGCAAAGCAGCCGTAGTCAGTGAGGTTGGTGACTTTCGCCTTGGTGCGAGTACCTTCCGGGTAACGACCAATGATGTTCACCCAGGGATCTTCGCCCAGTTGCTTCAGACCCAGAGAAACGCGGTTGCGCTCGCGGTCGAATTTCAGCACTTTCACATCGATCTCGTCGCCAACAGCAACGATTTCGCTTGGGTGTTTGATGCGCTTCCAAGACATATCGGTAATGTGCAACAGGCCGTCGATACCGCCCATATCTACGAACGCACCGTAGTCGGTCAGGTTCTTGACGATACCCTTCAGCTGTACGCCTTCTTCCAGCTTGCCCAGCAGTTCTTCACGCTCGGCGCTGTTCACTTCTTCCATCACAGCACGGCGGGAAACCACTACGTTATTGCGCTTGGCATCCAGCTTGATAACTTTGAATTCCAGCGGCTTGTCTTCCAGGTGAGCGGTTTCGCGAATCGGGCGAACGTCAACCAGAGAGCCAGGCAGGAAGGCGCGCAGGCCTTGTACGTCAACGGTGAAACCACCTTTAACCTTGCCGGAAATAACACCTTTAACAACTTCGTCCGCTTCGTGGGCTGCTTCCAGAGCAATCCAGGCTTCAGCACGGCGGGCTTTTTCACGGGACAGTCGGGTAGCACCGAAGCCGTCTTCAACAGCTTCCAGGGCAACCTGTACTTCGTCACCAACTTCGAGAGTGCATTCGCCGTTCTCATCCAGGAACTGGCTGGCGGGAATAACACCTTCAGATTTCAGGCCGGCGTGTACGGTAACCCAGTCGCGGTCAACATCGATAACAACGCCAGTAACGATGGCGCCAGGGGCCATCTCAACGGTTTTTAAACTCTCTTCAAAGAGTTCTGCAAAGCTTTCGCTCATGAACATCTACCTATAGTAGTGAGCCTGCGTCTTTTGAATAGGCGACGCGGAAGCTCTCAGCCGTACAGTCAGTTATACGGGTCATCAATATTAAGGACGTTAGCGCGCAATTCTGACTGATCACGCCAACATCCAGCTTTATAATGCCAATTTGGTTTATAAGCCCCAAGCCGGGATGCCTCGTTGAGAGACAATAAGCAACACCGAATTCAGCACTTCTTCAATGGCCATGGACGAAGAGTCAATCACCACTGCATCGTGGGCCGGTACCAGCGGCGATACTTCACGGGTTCTGTCCCGTTCGTCTCTTGCCCGCACCTGTTCCACGAGGGCGGCGAGATTAACAGATTCACCCTTATCAATCAACTGCTTATAGCGGCGTTCTGCACGCACTTCCGGGCTGGCATCCAGGAAGATTTTCACCTGCGCCAGAGGGAACACCACCGTACCCATATCACGGCCATCGGCCACCAGACCCGGTGCCTGCACAAACACCCTCTGACGGTGCAACAGTGCGTCTCGCACCGCCGGAACCGCAGCCACTTTCGAGGCATCCGCTCCCGCATCTTCCGTGCGAATATCGCGGCTAACATCTTCACCCTCCAGGCGCACTTTGACGCCCTTGTCGGTGGTATCAAACGCAATATCCAGGTGCGCTGCCAGCACTGCCAGCGCTTCCACATCGTCCAGGGCAATACCGTGGCGACGGGCCGCCAGGCCCAGCAAGCGGTATAGAGCACCGCTATCCAGATAGTGATAACCCAGGTGTTTCGCCAGCAGTTGGCAGATGGTGCCCTTGCCAGAACCGCTGGGACCGTCGATGGTGATTACCGGTACTTCTATAGTCATAAATACGTTCCGTGTGAGATTCAGTATCTCAGCTCTATTCAATAGGCACGCTTGCTGCGCAAGCTACAGCACGGGCTTCGCCCTACAGGACGCCCGCTTAGCGGGCTACAGCTTAAAGGGGTGCTTTTCCTGTAGCGCGTCAGCGCGTCCTGTCTTCTGTAACCTGTATCCCTGTTTTTTGCGCCAATTCCACAAAACCGGGGAATGATGTGGCCACATTGTTACAGTTGTTAATACGTACCGGCCCGGTGGCGCGCAAGCCTGCCACAGCAAACGCCATAGCAATGCGGTGGTCGTCACAGCTTTCTACTTCGCCACTGCCAATTTTTCCGCAACCAGAGTCGCCACCATTGATAATCATGCCGTCGGCGGTTGGCTGAGCATCCACGCCAAGAATCTGCAAACCATCCGCCATGGCCTGAATGCGGTCACTTTCTTTCACTCGCAGCTCTTCCGCGCCGGTCAATACGGTTTGCCCTTCCGCACAAGCGGCAGCCACAAACAGGGCCGGGAATTCATCGATGGCCAGCGGCACCTGATCTTCGGGTATGGCAATACCTTTCAACGGCGCGTAGCGAACACGGATATCCGCTACCGGTTCGCCGCCAATCTCACGCTCATTATGCAGGTCAATATTGGCACCCATCAGGCGCAGGATATTAATCACACCTATTCGGGTGGGATTAATGCCTACGTGTTGCAGGGTAATATCGGAGCCAGGGGCAATGGCAGCAGCCACCATAAAGAACGTAGCGGAAGAAATATCCGCGGGTACATCAATGGTGGTGGCGCTGATCTTGCCGCCGGAGCGAACCGTGGCACTGGCACCGTCCCGTTCTACCGGGTAGCCAAAGCCAGACAGCATGCGTTCAGTATGATCACGGGTGGGGGCTGGCTCGGTGGTGCGAGTCTCCCCTTGTGCATAAAGTCCTGCCAACAACACACAGGATTTCACCTGAGCGCTGGCCATGGGCAGCTTGTAGTCAATGGCTTTTAAATGGCTGCCACCTTTAATACGCAACGGCGGCCTGCCATTTTCGGCGGTTTCAATGCGAGCACCCATGGTGCGCAGCGGTTCCGCCACTCGGTTCATGGGGCGGCCAGATAGAGAGTGGTCGCCGGTCAGCTCCGTATCAAACGCCTGCCCAGCCAATAAGCCCGATAGCAAACGCATGGAGGTGCCGGAGTTGCCCAAATACAGTGGCCCAGCAGGTTGCTTCAATCCGTGCAAACCAACGCCGTGAATGGTGACGCGGCCATTCCCTTGTCCATCACCTCCACCTTGATTAGTGGGCCCTTCAATCACTACCCCCATATCCCGAAACGCCTGCAAGGTAGCGAGGCTGTCTTCCCCTTCCAGAAACCCAGTGACCTCGGTAACGCCCTCGGCAAGAGAGCCCAGCATAATGGAACGGTGGGAAATGGATTTATCACCAGGCACTCGCACAGTGCCATTAACGGCTCCGCCCGGTTGCACAGTAAAAATTACGTTGTTGTCGCTTTCTGGTTCCATATAGGCTTTCATTTCCAGCATTTTAGTAAAGTGGTTGCGGGCTTCCCGGGCGCGGGTAAACACCCCCAGCAGGTACTCGCTGTCACCAGCGTCAATGGCCTGGCGCATCTCCGCGAGATTACCCATCAAGTGATCGATTGTTGATACCAGTGCGCCCCGGTTCGCCTGGGCAATGTCGTGCCACATCACCGGATCGCTGCCAGCAATGCGGGTAAAGTCGCGAAAACCACCGGCGGCGTAACGAAATATCTCGCGGTTGTCTCGCATTCCAGCCAGAGTATCCACCAGCAAAAAAGCCAGCATATGAGGAAGATGGCTGGTGGCGGCCAACACTTCATCGTGCTCGGCCACAGACATTTGCTCAGTGGTTGCACCGGCGCCCTGCCAAAGCTGGACAATACGTTGCAGGTGTTGCTCACCGGTGGAGTCGCTCGGGGTCAGGATGACTTTGTGATTTTCAAACAGCTGACTGTTAACCGCTTCAATGCCGCTGTTTTCACCACCAGCGATGGGATGACCAGGAACAAACTGACTGGGTAGCTGACCATAAATGCGAGTGGCATCAGCAACCACGCTGCCCTTTACACTGGCCACATCGGTGATCGTGACCTGATCACTGACAATTTGCGATACCTCCGCCATTACCTTGGCAACCGCCAGGGTGGGCACCGCAATCACCAGCACATCTCCTGCCGCCAATTCCCCGGCAATATCAGCCAGTGAAGTGACTGCGCGATCAGCTACAGCGGTTTCCAAAGCACGGTCGCACACCTGCTGGCTGCGGGATACGCCGATAACTTCAGTACACAGCTGGCGCTCGCGGGCCGCCTTGGCCAAGCTACCGCCAATCAGGCCAAGGCCGATAACGACCAGTTTGTTGATTACAGGGGAAGACATGCGTTTTGTTCAGTGCTGTATGTCATCGCGAGCGCAGCGAAGCGAACCAGAGACTTTTCATTGAAGCCACTAGATTGCCGCGTCGCTTCGCTCCTCGCAATGACGGAATCATTTATTACACTCATGATGACAGTATTCAGTGGGCTGCCCGTAACCCGTAACCCCAACCCGTAACTCGCGACTCAAAGCACGCCCTTCGGATAGGAACCCAATACTTTCAAATCTGCCACTTTATCCCGCACCTGCTGCAACGCCTGACTTACCACAGGGTCATCCACATGGCCTTTAAAGTCGATAAAGAACACGTAGTTCCACTTGGTTGTGCGGGATGGCCGGGTTTCGATACGGGTCAGGTCGATACCAGCATCGTGAAACGGCAGCAACAGGTCGTGCAGAGCACCAGCCTGGTTGTGGGCGGTAACAATCACCGAGGTTTTGTCATCGCCACTGGCGGGCACATGCTCGCGGCCAATAATAAAGAAGCGGGTGGAGTTGTCCGGACGGTCTTCAATGTTTTCACGCAAACGAGATAAACCAAACAGATCTGCCGCCATATCACCGGCGATGGCCGCCGAGTTCCACTCCCCTTTAACAAACTTGGCCGCCTCCGCATTGCTGCTTACCGCTATTCGCTCGATGCTGGGGTAATTGGCGTCGAGCCACAGACGGCACTGGGCAAGGGACTGGGCATGCGAGTAAACCCGGGTAATGTTTTCCGGCCGGGTGTTTGGCCCCACCAAAAAGTGCTGGTGAATACGCAATTCCACTTCACCACTGATGCCAACGTTGGAATCCAGGAAGCTGTCCAGGGTGTTGTTCACAACACCTTCGGTAGAGTTTTCCACCGGCACCACGCCGTAGTCCACGGCACCGGCGACTACTTCGCGAAACACATCGTCGATGGCGGCCATGGGCATGGTCACCGCCGAATGGCCAAAGTGCTTTATTGCTGCTTGTTGGGTAAAGGTACCCTCTGGCCCCAGGTACGCGACTTTGATCGGGTCTTCCAGCGCCAGGCAGGCGGACATAATCTCCCGGAACAGCCGCGCCATTTCCTCGTCGTCCAGTGGGCCCTGGTTTTTTTCCAGCACCTTGCGCAATACCTGTGCTTCCCGCTCCGGACGGTAAAACGCCGATTCGCCGGCAGCCTGCTTTACTTCAGCCACTTGTTGCGCACAGTTCGCGCGCTTGCTGATCAGTTCCAGCAGGTCTTTGTCGATACCATCAATCTGCTGGCGCAGGGCATCCAATTTGTTATCGTCAGACATGTTACGACTCACTGTCAGAAGGCGCGTCGTCGCCCTCTTCGTCTTGTTCTTCAATTCGTGCCAAACCCACCAGTTGCTCACCTTCTTTAAGGCGAATCACCCGTACTCCCTGGGTGTTACGGCCAGAGGTGGAAATCTCTTCGCAGCGGGTGCGCACCAGTGTGCCCTGATCGGAGATCAGCATGACCTCGTCCCCTTCAAACACCTGTTCGGCACCTACCAGCTGACCATTGCGCTCGGAACTCTGAATGGCAATTACGCCCATTCCGCCGCGGCCTTTGGTGGGGTAATCTTCGATGGGGGTCTGCTTGCCGTAGCCGTTTTCCGACACGGTGAGTACGCGCCCGCCCTCTTGAGGAATAATCAGCGACAACACTTGCTCACCTTCCGGCAGACGAATACCGCGAACACCTCTGGAGATACGCCCCATGGAGCGCACATCCCCTTCCTGGAAGCGCATGGCCTTACCACCAGAGCTGAACAGCATCACTTCGCTGTCGCCATTGGTGATAGCGGTGCCCACCAGTCGGTCGCCTTCCACCAGGTCGAGGGCAATCAAGCCAACACTGCGGGGGCGAGAGAAAGCCGACAGCGGAGTTTTCTTCACGGTACCGAACTTGGTGGCCATAAAGATGAATTTGTCGTCACTGTACTCATCCACTGGCAGGATAGAGGTCACCCGTTCCCCCTCTTCCAACGGCAGCAGGTTGACCATGGGCCGGCCGCGAGACTGACGCCCCGCCACTGGAATCTGGTACACCTTCAGCCAATACACCTTACCGGCGTTGGTAAAACACAGAATGGTGGTGTGAGTGTTGGCGATCAGCAGGTGTTCGATAAAGTCCTCATCTTTCACCTGGGTGGCGGATTTGCCCATGCCACCACGGCGCTGGGCCTGGTAATCGTCCAGCGGCTGGGTTTTGGCATAGCCACCGTGGGAGATGGTGACCACACGATCTTCTTCGCTGATCAGGTCTTCAACGGTCAGATCGTGCTTGGATTCGATAATTTCCGTACGGCGCTCGTCGTTAAATTCGCTGACAATGGCTTCCAGTTCTTCACGAATGACTTCCATCAGCCGTTCCGGGCTGGCCAAAATGCCGAGGTATTCCGCAATTTCCGCCAGTTTGTCCTGATACTCCGCCAGCAGTTTGTCGTGCTCCATACCGGTGAGGCGGTGCAGGCGCAATTCAAGAATGGCCTGGGCCTGTTCCGGTGACAGGTAGTACATGCCATCCCGCTGACCAAACTTGTCTGACAGCTCTTCCGGGCGACAGGCGTCGGCGCCAGCGCGTTCCAGGAATTCGCTGATATTGCCCGAAGCCCAGCCGCGGGCGATCAACGCCTCTTTGGCTTCCGCTGGAGACTGGGAGGATTTGATCAGCTCGATCACTTCATCAATATTGGCAATCGCCACTGCCAAACCTTCGAGAATATGGCCGCGCTCGCGAGCTTTTCTCAGCAGGTAAACGGTGCGGCGGGTGACGACCTCTCGACGGTGGCGAACAAAGTTTTCCAGCAGCTCTTTGAGGTTGAGCAACTTGGGCTGGCCGTCCACCAGGGCAACGGTATTGATGCCAAAAACAGTCTCCAGTTGGGTTTGCGCGTACAGATTGTTGAGCACCACATCGCCCATCTCGCCGCGCTTGATTTCAATGACCACCCGCAGGCCGTCTTTGTCGGATTCATCTCGCAGTTCAGAGATGCCTTCAATCTTTTTGTCTTTTACCAGCTCGGCGATTTTCTCAATCAGGCGCGCTTTGTTCAGCTGGTAGGGAATCTCATGAATGATGATGCGCTCTTTGCCCTTGGTATCGGTTTCCACCTCTGCCTTGGCGCGCATGTAAATACGGCCACGACCGGTGCGGTAAGCCTGCAGAATTCCCGCTTTGCCGTTGATAATGGCACCGGTGGGGAAATCCGGCCCCGGCAGGTGCTCCATCAACTCATCGATGGTGATGTCTTCGTTTTCAATCAACGCCAGACAAGCGCGAATCACTTCACCCAGGTTGTGGGGCGGAATATTGGTGGCCATGCCCACAGCAATACCGGAGGAGCCGTTTACCAGCAGGTTGGGCACCCGGGTAGGCAGCACGTCCGGCATCATTTCGTTGCCGTCGTAGTTAGGCACGAAATCGACGGTTTCTTTATCGAGATCCGCCAGCAGAGAATGGGCAATCTTGTCCATGCGGATTTCGGTGTAACGCATGGCCGCCGGGGAATCACCGTCGATGGAGCCGAAGTTGCCCTGGCCGTCTACCAGCGGGTAGCGCAGGGAAAAATCCTGGGCCATACGCACAATGGTGTCGTACACCGCGGTGTCACCGTGGGGGTGGTATTTACCGATGACGTCACCCACCACACGGGCGGATTTTTTATAGGACTTGTTCCAGTCGTTCTTGAGTTCGTTCATAGCGAACAGAACCCGGCGGTGCACCGGCTTGAGGCCGTCGCGCACATCCGGCAAAGCCCGACCGACGATCACGCTCATGGCGTAATCCAGATAGGATTGACGCAGCTCGTCCTCGATATTTACCGGCAGGATTTCTTTGGCGATTTCACCCATGCTTGTGTGTATTCCTTATGATTTTTTATGGCCCACCAAGGGCCAGACACAAGCGCGGGATAATAGCATAAAAAAGGTGTCAGGACGCAGGCTTTACCCGCTTATAAAACAGGCTTTGGCCGACAGCTTGGAGGGTGTTCTACTGCCTGTATCCCCGCACCTTAGCCCTGTATACTCCGCGGGTCGTCAACAGGTAGAAAACCATTATGACCCCCACTCCCGTGGACCTGATTATCAACGCCCGCTGGCTGGCTCCGGTGGTGCCCCGCAACCAACTGCTGCAAGACTGTGCTGTGGTGGTTGAGCGCGGCGACATTATCGCCATCACCACGCAAAAAGAAGCCGCCAAACAGTATCAGGCCAGCGAAACCGTAAACCTGGATGAGCACTTGCTGATTCCCGGCCTGGTAAACGCCCACGGCCACGCTGCCATGAGCCTGTTGCGCGGCTACGCAGATGATCAGCCACTGCACACTTGGCTCAGCGAGCATATCTGGCCGGCGGAGCAACAGTGGGTAGACGAGCACTTTGTACGCGATGGCACTAATCTGGCTATGGCGGAGATGATTCGTAGTGGCACTACCTGCTTTGCGGATATGTATTTTTTTCCGGAAGCCATTGCCGAAGCCGCCAGCCGCACCGGTATGCGCGCCCAGGTCGCCTTTCCGGTATTCGACTTCCCAAGCAATTGGGGCAGCGGCCCCGACGATTACATACACAAAGGCCTGGCGCTGCGGGATGACCACAAAAACGACAACCTGATTCAGATTGCCTTTGGCCCTCACGCGCCCTACACCATTTCCGATGAGCCGCTGCAAAAGGTAGCCACCTATTCCGAGGAGCTGGCTACACCTATCCATATTCACCTGCACGAAACCGCGCAGGAAATCAGCGACGAAAAAAGCAAAAGCGGCCTGCGCCCTATCGAACGCATCAACCAGCTGGGGGCGTTGTCACCGCTGACCCAGTGCGTGCATATGACTCAGGTAAACGACAACGACCTGACGCTGCTGCAAAACACCGGCGCCCATGTGATTCACTGTCCGGAATCCAACCTGAAACTGGCCAGCGGCCTGTGCCCGGTTCAGCGATTGCTGGACAGCAACATCAATGTGGCCCTGGGTACCGATGGCGCCGCCAGTAATAATGACCTGAGCTTGCTGGGCGAAATGAAAACCGCCGCTCTGCTCACCAAAGCCGTTGCCGACAACGCCGCCGCACTGGACGCTCACAGCGCCCTGCGCATGGCCACCCTCGGTGGCGCCCAGGCACTGGGCATGGCAAATCGCATCGGCTCCATTGAAGCAGGCAAAGCCGCAGACCTTACCGCTGTGCGACTGGATGAACTGGAAGCCCTGCCGCTTTACAACCCGGTGTCGCAGCTGGTGTATACGGACTGCAGCCACCGGGTCAGTCATGTGTGGGTAAATGGCAAGGCGCTGTTGAAAGATCGTCAGCTGACAACACTGGATCAAAGTGAAGTCATTGCAAAAGCAAAAGAATGGCAAGAAAAAATAACTAACCGTTAGCGTCATTCTGAGCGCAGCGAAGAATCTCGTACTTCGTATACAACACAGAGATCCTTCGCTACGCTCAGGATGACGTAATGACAACGAAGTGAATTTATGTCCGAACAAAACGTAGACCAGGCCGAAATCGCCAAATTTGAAGCACTGGCCAGCCGCTGGTGGGATCCAAACAGCGAATTCAAACCCCTGCACGACATCAACCCGTTGCGCGCCAACTGGATTGATCAGCATTCCCCGGTAGCCGGTAAAAAAATTCTCGATGTGGGCTGCGGCGGTGGCATTTTAAGTGAATCCCTGGCCCAGCGTGGCGCACATATGACTGGTATTGATATGGGCGAGGCACCACTTAACGTCGCCAAACTACATGCACTGGAAAGTGGCGTTGCGGTGGATTACCGACAAATCACCGCTGAACAACTCGCGGAACAAGAAGCCGGCGAATACGATGTGGTGACCTGCCTGGAAATGCTGGAGCACGTGCCAGAGCCTGCTTCAGTGATTAACGCCTGCGCACAACTGGTCAAACCCGGCGGCCATATTTACTTTTCCACCATCAACCGCAACCCCAAAGCCTACCTGTTCGCCATTTTGGGAGCGGAATACGTACTCAAGCTACTCCCCAAAGGCACCCACGAGTACAGCAAGTTTATTCGCCCTTCCGAACTCGGCAATTGGGCGAGGGAGTCGGGGTTAAGCGTCGAGCATATGACCGGCATGGTCTACAACCCACTCAGCAAAAAGTATCGCCTGGATAACCGTGATGTGGATGTGAATTATCTGGTTCATTGCCATAAAGAAAGTTGATGCTTTACGTCATCCTGAGCGGCGTAGCCGCGTGAGGATATCACAAGCCCGAAAGTTGTGAGATCCTCACGGTCGCTACGCTCCCTCAGGATGACATTATCCAAAGAGACAAATATGCCAAAAATCGACGCAGTACTTTTTGACCTGGACGGCACCTTATTAGACACCGCGCTGGACTTTACCGATGTGGTTAATCAACTGTTGCAGGAAGAAAATCGCGCCACCATGGACTATTGCCAGGTGCGCAGCGCGGTTTCCCACGGCTCTGTGGGGCTGATCGAAACTGCTTTTCAGTTATCTACCGACGACCCAGCGTTCAACCCCTTGCGGCAACGACTGCTGGATTTGTACATCAACTGTCTGACCAACAAAACACGACTGTTTCCCGGCCTGGAAAAATTGCTCAGCCGCCTTGCGAAAGGCAGTATTCCCTGGGGCATCGTTACCAACAAGCCGGTGCTCTACACCACGCCTATCGTTGAAGGCTTACAGTTAAAACCAGCAGCAGTTATCTGCCCGGATCATGTCACCCATACAAAGCCCCACCCGGAATCGGTGCACCTCGCCTGCCAGCAGATTGGCTGCTGTGCCGAGAATACCGTCATGGTAGGCGATCATTTGCGGGATGTGGAGGCAGGTCGCAATGCAGGAGCAATCTCCATCGCCGCCGCCTATGGATATCTCAATCAAAACGAAGATGCCAGCGATTGGCAGGCAGACTATATTGCCCACCACTCGGAAGACCTTCTTCCTATTCTGGAACCACTGTTATGACCGATAGCTCCATCGCAAAAAACTACCAGGCAAACGACAACTGCCTGGCCAACCGCATTATTCTGGTAACCGGCGCTGGCGATGGCATTGGTCGTACTGCGGCTCTGACCTTTGCCAGTTACGGCGCGGAAGTGATTCTGGTGGGCCGAACTGTTGCCAAGCTGGAACAGGTGTATGACGAGATTGTCGCATCCGGCGCCCCGAAGCCGGCTATTTACCCCATGGATCTGGAGGGAGCAACGGAAGATCACTACCAGGAAATGGCAGGAAAGTTGTTCGAAGAATTTGGCCGCCTGGATGGCCTGTTACACAATGCCGGGTTGCTTGGGCAACGCACCCCCATCGCCAATTACAAACTCAGCACCTGGCAACAGGTGATGCAGGTAAATGTTACCGCCGGGTTTGCCATGACCAAAGCGCTGCTGCCACTGCTGGAAAAATCTGAAGACAGTTCCATCATTTTCACCAGCTCCGGTGTAGGCCGCGTGGGCCGGGCCTACTGGGGTGCTTATGCGGTATCAAAATTCGCCACGGAAGGGTTGTGTCAGGTACTGGCTCAGGAGCTGGAAGGCGTTGGCAATATTCGCGTCAATTGCATCAACCCCGGTGCCACCCGCACCGCCATGCGTGCCGGAGCTTACCCGGCGGAAGATCCAGGCACACTGCCTGCACCAGCAGACATTATGCCAACCTATCTGTATTTGATGAGTGCAGAAAGTCAGGGAGTATCGGGAGAGAGTTTGGATGCGCAGTAATACCAGAATACGTCATTGCGAGCGCAGCGAAGCAATCTCGTGACGCTTCTGGAGATTGCTTCGCTACGCTCGCAATGACGGGTTTGACTTAGAACTTAACCGTTGCCTGAATTGCCACGCTGCGGTCGCGGTTAATAAAGCCGTAGTAGGCGTTACCGCTACGCTGGGTTAGCAGTGAAGCCAGCGGTGCATCGCCACCGAAATTAATCACTTCTTCATCCGTCAAGTTGCGACCCAGCAGAGACACTTCCCACTTGCCATCACTGGGGCCAAAGCCAATACGGGCATTTACTTCAGTGTAGGCATCCTGCACATTGCGCGGGTCGAGCGTTGGATTCCACAGGTAGTCATCCACATAGAGAACGTCTACCGTGGTACGCAATTGATAATTATCCATAACCGTTGCCGTGTGATCGGCCACAAAGGTGGCTCGCCATTCCGGCGTGTATTCGCGGGTTGAGCCCGCCACATTACACAAGCCTCTAACCGGATCAGTCACCGAACCGGGGTCAGTAACAGCCTGGCCGAAGAAGCACTGACTGTCGTTAAAACTGTCGTACTCAAAATCCAGGTAAGAAAGCGAGCTGCTCAATACCAAACCATCGGTGGCCTGCAGGCGCCCTTCCAATTCCAAACCTTTGATACTGGCTTCCGCGGCATTGGTAACATTAAAGCCCAGGGTGCCATCGAATTGAGAGACTTGAAGATCTTCATAGTCGGTAAAGAAAATCGCGCCATTTAATTCAGCAGCACCATTGAGTAGTGTCAACTTGGTACCCAGCTCAAAGTTGGTGGCTTCCTCTTCCTCAAACTCAAAACTGCCCTGAGGGCCGGGGTTAAATACAGGGCCAAGAGCACTTAGCACGGTCACACCAACCGCTGCATCCGGGTGGGCATTGGAACGCACATCGAAACCGCCGGATTTAAAGCCGCGCGTCCAGCTGGCGTACAGCAGTGCATCATCAGAGGCTTGCCACTCCAGGGTTACCAGTGGCGTGAAGGAGTTTTCACTGCGGCTGCCACTCAATGGATCGTAGGCCTCAATACCAACGATGCCGTAAAAAGTGTTGAGAATCGGGTCTGCATTGCCAACATCAACACCCGCCTGATTGACATTAAACTGGCGTCGGGTGGCGTCTTTATCTTCACTGGTATAACGTCCCCCGGCTGTCAGGCTCCAATCCTCAGCCAGTTGCCAAGTGCCTTGGGCAAACACCGCCCACACATCGGTATCCTGTTGGAAGGAACGTTGAGATGAGGAGTTGGGCAAAAAGCCAATAATGGGTGCCAGTGCAGCGTTAGCGGCAGGCAGTGCCACATTGAGCAAGGAATCCTGGGGAATAAACAGGCGGTCGTTAAAATCCAGCTCGCTGCTTTGGTAATAAATGCCAGTGATGTATTCAAAGGTATCGCTGGCAGGGGAAGTCAGGCGAATCTCTTGGCTAAATTGTTCGAAACTCTCGTCGCCAAACGCCTGGAATAGAGAGGCACCGGTAAAATCGCAATCACACAATTCACTGTGATCATACTCGAACCAACCGGTAACAAATGTCAACTCATGGTCGCCCGCCTGATAGTCCAGCTCCACCACGTAACTGTCGACGGTGTCGCTGCTGTTATCGCCGTTGGAATCACGCACCCGATCCAGGGTGCTGTCAACCAGTGGACGTCCGAGAAGCGCCTGTAGACCATTAACTGCTTGCACATGGGTAATCGCACCGGGAACCGGCAGAGTGACCGGATCAAACAATTCAATATTGCGCCCATCTACATCAAATTCGGTGCGCTCGGCTTTAAAGTACAGCGACAAATCGTCGTTGATATCCCACTCCACGCCCAAGCGGAATACCTGCTCATTTTCGCCTTTTTCGTCACGATTGAGGGTGGTGTTGCGTACAAAGCCGTCGATACTGCGATCCATTAACGCCACTCGAGCGCGCACGTTATCGGAAAATGCTCCGGACGCTACAAAACGCAGTTCCTGCTCACCATCGCTGGGTTCGTAGAGGGCGGAAACAGAACCTTCAAATTCTTCTGTGGGTCTGGCGGACTGAATACTGATGGCACCACCAATGCTGTTTTTACCAAACAGGGTGCCTTGGGGACCACGGAGTACTTCGATGCGTTCCAGGTCAAGGAAAGGAGCGCGACTGACCGCTGCACGGCCGTAGTAAACGCCATCTACATATTGGCCAACGGATTGTTCAAAACCCTGGTTGATACCGGAGCTGATGCCGCGAATGGTAATGGTGGAACCGATACCGGTCTGGTTCATGCTGAAGTTGGGAACGTAAGCGGTGAGCTTTTCCAGATTGGTAATACCAGTATCTGCCAGTTTGGCACCGCTGACGGTATTTACTGAAATGGGAACACTCTGCAGGCTCTCTGGCCTTTTTTGAGCAGTAGAGACAATCTCCTCAAGAACACCTGATCTGGTTTGTTGTTCTTCCGCTACAGCAACTTGGCTGGCCACAATCGCGGCCACACAGGCGGCCAATGACTTACCAGAGAACCCTCGACAAAAACCTGATGGCTTCACCATACCGCTACTCTCCTTCATCTATTTAGTATTTTTATTTCGTCCAGCGCGACCACAATGGAGTTCCGCAGCTTCTGTGACCAACCGGTATTTATCTGTGGCAGGCGCGCTGAATGCAAACTGCTTTTTAGCGTTTTATCGAGTGTATACGGGGTCACTATTGGTGGCAAATCCGTTAGATACAGGTCGGTTTTAGCCGAGTGGCATTGATTTTAGTTTGTCACCCCCGCGAATGCGGAGATCCATAGCAATGGAAGCACGAAATACAGAGATATCTGTATTTGTAAGAAGAATGTAAAAGCATAGATGATTTAGTTTTTGCGGCCGCGGGCACGCAGGCGCTCTTCCTGGCGTTGGCGTTTTTTACGTTCTTGGGGAGTGATATTGGCGATACGCACATTGTCGATGCCCGCCTGGCGGCAGAGTGCTTTGATGTCCTGCGGTTCCAGGTCCATCCACTGCCCTTCGCGCAGGTAGGATGGAAAGAATATGGGGCCGAAGCGCACCCGCTTCAGGCGGTTAACTTCCACCCCCTGAGATTCCCACAACCGGCGTACCTCGCGGTTACGCCCTTCCATCAAGGCAACGGTAAACCAACGGTTGGCGCCATTGGCCTCACCAGGAACAATATCGCTAAACTTAGCCATACCATCATCCAGCAACACGCCGTCACGCAGGCGTTTAAGGCCATCTTCATCCACATCCCCGTGAACCCTCACCAGATATTCACGATCCATGTTGCTGCTAGGGTGCATCAGCTTGTTGGCCAGCTCGCCGTCATTAGTAAACAGCAGTAAGCCACTGGTATTGATGTCCAGGCGGCCAACAGACACCCAGCGCTCGCCACTGAGTTTTGGCAGGCGTTCGAATACCGTGGGCCGACCCTCTGGGTCGTTGCGCGTGCAAATTTCCCCCAGGGGTTTGTTGTACAGCAGCACTCGTAGGCGAGAATCGGCGGATTTGCGGGCAAAGGGTTTGCCATCTACCTGAATGTTGTCTTCCGGAGCAACGCGATCCCCCAAGGTTGCTGGCTGGCCATTGACCATCACACGGCCATCAGCAATCCACTGTTCCATGGCCCGGCGCGATCCCAATCCGCCCGCTGCCAGGACTTTCTGCAGTTTTTCAGTGACCACGCCCTCAGACATCGTTGTGCCTGTCCGGGTTGTGCTCCTGCTGTTGCTGAGTTGGCAGCTCGCTATGGTCGATTTGATCCTCGTCCATATCCGCCTCGGCGGCCTGTTCCTCTGTACCCTGTTGAGGCTGATCAATATCCAGGCTCAGCTCCGGGTCGATGTCTTCCAAATCCCGAAGCTCTCCCAGAGTAGGAAGTTCTTCCAGGCTGGCCAGATTAAAGTAGTCGAGAAACTGTTTGGTGGTGGCGTACAGTGAGGGGCGACCCGGCACATCGCGATGGCCAACCACCCGTATCCACTCTCGTTCGTGCAGTGTTTTGATAATCTGGGAGCTCACCGACACCCCGCGAATTTCTTCAATATCGCCGCGGGTAATGGGCTGGCGATAGGCGATCAGCGCCAGGGTTTCCAACATGGCCCGCGAGTACTTCTGAGGTTTTTCTTCCCACAAGCGGTTCACCCACTGGGAGAGTTCCTGACGCACCTGAAAGCGATAGCCGCTGGAGACTTTTTTCAGTTCAAAACCGCGGCCGGCACAGTCTACTGCCACTTCTTCCAGAGCAGCGCGAATGTCGTCGCGGCTGGGGCAGGCATCTTCTTCAAAGAGCTGCTCGATGTGGGATATATCCAGCGGGCGCGCTGCCGCCAGTAAAGCACCTTCGATAATATTTTTTAGTCGGGTGATATCCATAAACACTATCTTTGTTGTCCGTCATCCCCGCGAAAACGGAGATCCATCTTGCAGATGGTGGATTATACGCTTCACTCGCCCTACGGGCGCTCAATGCAAAAAGCGCATTAGTCCCGCCTGCGCGGGAATGACGAAAATTAATAATCAGGCAGATCGGGCCTTTACATGTATCGGGCCAAACATTTCGCTCTGCACAATTTCCACCAGCGATTCCTTGATCAGTTCCATCACCGCCAGGAAAGTGGTTACCACCCCCACTTTGCCTTCGTGGGCGGTGAAAAGGCTGACGAAGGGAACAAATTGCTGGCCTTTCAAGCGCTCCAGCACTTCGGTCATGCGCTCCCGTGTCGACAGCAACTCCCGTTGCACCTGGTGACTTTCAAACATTTCCGCACGGTGCATAACTTCCGACAGCGCCAACAGCAATTCCTGCATGGACACATCCGGGTGGGGACGCTCGCAGTTGCGATCCGGTTCCTTGGCAGAGGCAATAAAGGTGTCCCGCCCTACTCTGGGCAGGTCGTCGATATCTTCTGCGGCCTGCTTGAAGCGCTCGTACTCCTGCAGGCGACGAATCAGCTCGGCGCGGGGGTCGTCTTCGTCTTCTATCTCTTCCTGGCGGGGCAGTAACATGCGGGATTTGATCTCCGCCAGCATGGCCGCCATCAACAGGTATTCCGCCGCCAGTTCAAAGTGCATGGCTTCCATCAATTCGATGTAAGCCATGTACTGGCGGGTAATTTCCGCCACGTTGATTTCGAGAATATCGATATTCTGGCGCTTGATCAGGTACAGCAGCAGATCGAGCGGGCCTTCAAACGCCTCAAGAATCACTTCCAGCGCTTCTGGGGGGATATAAAGATCCTTGGGCAGCTCGGTGACCGCCTCGCCGTAGATCATGGCGAACGGCATCTCCTCCTGGCTGGGAGGCTGCGGGTGGGATTCGTTATCGATAACGGGAGTGTCGGTCACAGGGTTTAACCGGTTAAATAAAGATGGGGATTATACAGGGAATGTCATTCTGAGCGCAGCGAAGAATCTCATAGGCCGTCACAAACACAGAGACCCTTCGCTGCACTCAGGATGACACAAAGCGCATCCTGTCAGTCTTCAAACAGACTCACATCCCCCATACCGCGGCGCAGAATAACCGGGGTGTCGTCGGTCATGTCCACCACTGAGGTAGGTTCCAGGCCGCAGTAGCCGCCGTCGATAACCAGGTCGATACGATGCTCCAGCAGGTCACGAATGTCGTAGGGATCGGTGAGCGGGTATTCATCGCCAGGCAGTTGCAGGGTGACACTCATCAGCGGTTCACCCAGTTCTTCCAGCAGCGCCAGCGCTACATTGTTTTCCGGCACCCGCAGGCCTACGGTCTTGCGCTTGGGGTGCATCAGCCGTCGCGGCACTTCCGATGTGGCCTGTAACACAAATGTATAGGGCCCCGGCGTCAAACCCTTGAGCAAGCGAAAGCGCACATTGTCCACTTTGGCGTAGCTGGCCAGTTCAGATAAGTCGCGGCACACCAGGGTAAAGTTGTGGCGTTTTTCCAGCTGGCGGATGGCGCGAATTTTGTCCAGCGCCGTTTTGTCACCAATATGGCAACCGAGGGCATAGGCAGAATCAGTGGGGTAAGCGATAACACCACCGAAATGCACGATCTCTACCGCCTGGCGAATCAAACGAGGCTGGGGGTTATCCGGGTGGATGGAGAAAAACTGGCTCATGGAGGTTAAAAAAGGCCGCTGCCGAAAAAACGCGCAGCTTACAGAATTTCACTGCCTTCTGTCTCGCCCTTTCTGTCACCTTCACCTTGATCAGGGCTCTTATCACGCAAAAACCGTTCGGTAAACTCGTCCGCTGGTATCGCTTTGCTGAACAGGAAGCCTTGCAAAAGGTTACAGCCCAGCTCTTTGAGCATCTGCCGCTGTTCCTCGGTTTCCACCCCTTCAGCCACGGTTTCCAGCCCCAGGTTATCTGCCAAAGCAATAATGCCGGCAACAATGGCGCGGCCGGATTTGTCTCTCTCTTCCAGATCATTGATAAACGCGCGGTCAATTTTCAGGGTATCTACCGGCATGTGTTTCAGGTAATTAAAGGAGGAGTAGCCGCTGCCAAAGTCATCGATGGCAAGAGTAATGCCGGTGGCCTTGATGTCATTCAAGCTGTCGATAATGTGGTGACTCTCCTCCAGCAACATGCTCTCGGTGATCTCCAGCTCCAACAGCCGCGGGGGCACACCAAATTCTTCGAGCGTACTTTCCAGGTGACCCTGCAGGCCCTCTGCCTGTATCTCGCGGCCAGAAATATTTATCGCCACTTTCAACTCATGGCCCAGGTTTTGCCATTGGCGAATTTGCCGGCAGGCGGCGCGCAATACCCAATTCCCCAACTCCGCAATCAGGCCCGATTCTTCCGCCAGAGAAATAAACTTGTCTGGCATCATCAGGCCGCGATCCGGGTGATTCCAGCGCACCAGTGCTTCCGCTGACACCACCTCGCCACTTTCCGCATCCAGTTTTGGCTGGTAGTACAGTTGCAGATGATCGTCTTCCAGGGCATGGCGCAGCTCCCGCTCCAATTCCAGACGACGATACACTTCATCTTCCATGCCCTGTTCGTAGAAGCAGTAGCTGTTACCCTTCTCTTTGGCGCGGAACATGGCGGAGTCTGCGTGTTTGATCAATGCGCCCACGTCTTCACCATCTGCTGGCGAGAGAGAAATCCCCACACTGGTGGTGATAAACATTTTCTGCTGCAGGAATACAAAGGGCTCGCTCAGGCTTTCACAAATTTTTTGCGCCACGGTGGCCGCCACGTTGGCGTTGTGCAGTCCTTCCAGTACCACAGTGAATTCATCGCCACCGAGACGAGCGACAAAATCCTGTTCCCGCAAACAGCGGCGTATACGGTCGGCCACCGCCTTCAATAACAGGTCACCAGCATCATGCCCCAGGGAATCGTTGATCACCTTAAAGCGATCCAGATCCAGGAATAGCACCGCCACCATTTCGCCGTTGAGCAGCGCCCGGTTGATCATAGGCCTCAGTTGCTGCATCAGGCTCGCGCGATTAGGCAGGCCGGTAAGTGGATCGTGGTAAGCCATCTTCTTGACGTGTTGTTCGGCCTTGCTGGCCTGCAACAGGCGCGCCACCCGCTGGCGCATCACCGAGAAATGAACCGGCTTGGGAATATAATCACTGGCACCGGCGGTAAAGGCTTTAACGATGGATTTTTCGTCTTCCAGGCCTGTAATCATCAATATGGGTATTTCTGAACCGTTGGGCAATTCGCGAATCTGCTCACAGGCCTGGAAGCCGTCGATTTCCGGCATCAAAGCATCAATCAGAATCAGATCCGGCATCTTGCGACGGCAGATAGCCACCGCATGTTCGCCATTATTGGCTTCTTCAATACTGTAATCATCGGCTTCCAGCGCATTGCGCAAAGCCATGCGCATGGAACGGTCGTCGTCAGCGATAAGCACACTGTAACCGGTGCCGCTGCGCTGCACTCTCTGGCTGCTGGTGGCGGTATCACTCAATTGCTGCTCCAGGGCCCGGCTCAATTCCCGATAGGCCCCTACCAGTTCGGTGACGGCATCCACTACCGGTTCCAAATCATCAACCTTGGCCAATTCTTCAATAGAGCGGCTCAGGGCAACCACCCGGTCGGCACCAAAGTTAGAAGCACTGCCCTTGAGCATATGGGCCAGTTCGCGCACCTGTTTGGCATCGCGATCCGCGGAGGCGTGTTTGAGGGATTGCAGATAAACCGGGGTATCTTCCAGGAACGCCTGGATCATGGAATCGACCACCTCGCCAACGCTGTGGCGCAGTTCATCCATAATGGCCAGGTCCAGAGTGACATCCATGGACTTTTGCACCTCTGCTGAGGCTGAAACGCTGGCAGGTCTGCTGCCCGATTCCAGCTCCAACCAGCGCTGCAAGGTAATTTCAAGGTCCTGTAAACGCAGCGGCTTGGGCAGAAAGTCATCCATACCCGCACTGCGGCAGCGCTCTTCCTCGCCCTCGCTGTTGTTGGCGGTCATGGCGATAATCGGCAGAGCATTGCTACTTGATGATGTGTCGCTGTCTTCCAGACGACGAATGCGGGCGGTGGCCTCATAGCCATCCATCACCGGCATCTGGCAATCCATAAAGACCAGATCCACCTGCTCGCGCACCACTTTGTTGAGTGCCTGTTCGCCACTTTCCGCTACCAATACTTCACAGCCCAGGCGCTCCAGCATACCCACAGCCACCTGCTGATTGGCGCGATTGTCATCGGCCACCAACACTCGCTTGCCAAAGTGGCTGAGGGGTGTTGCAGTTTGTACAGACGCTGCAGCCTGGGTGACACCAGCAAGGGCTCTCAGTGCTTCGTAAAGCACACCGGTACGCAACGGCTTGGGCAATTGCACCACTGCATCCGGATACAGGGCCTGGTATTCGCTCCAGGGATTAACTAACACGATCAGTTGCACCTGATCAGCGGCCGGGTTGTCGCTGAGCAACTTGATAAAGTCCAGCGCCTTGATGCCGGCCAACTCCTCGTCCAGGATCAACAGCTGAGGCGCTTCATTCAGCGCCAGGCGGCTGCGCACCAGGTCGAGCCCTTCCATGCCATTATCCAGTGCCGTGTGCTGAACACCCCAAGCTCCCAGCCTCGCCGCCAGAAACTCCCGGGCCACTTCGCTGCCATTAATAGACAACACTTGCAGCAGGGAAAATTCCTCCGGCAATCGTTTGTCCGCACTGGGTTTACTGAGGATGTCATCACTCTGCAAAGGCAGAGTGAAACGGAAGGTGCTGCCCTTGCCGAGTTCACTGGTAAGGGATATCGCCCCACCCATCAGATCCACAATGCGGCGGCTAATGGCAAGCCCCAGACCAGTGCCCCCGTATTCGCGAGTGGTGGAGGAATCCGCCTGGGTGAAGGCGTCGAAAATTCTCTCCTGAGCTTCAGGGGCAATACCAATGCCGGTATCGCGAACGTCAAACTGAAGCTGCTGTTCACCGGTGACCCGGTCTTCACCAAGATTCAGCCAAACCGAAACCTCTCCCTGGTTGGTAAATTTAATGGCATTGCCAATCAGGTTGATCAATACCTGACGCAGGCGGGTGCTGTCGATGCGAATATGCTGTGGAACATCGACGGCGCAAACATATCCCAGTTCCACTTGGCGTTTAACCGCATTACTGGACAACAAGCCCACCACTTCGTCCAGCAAGTCCTCAACAAATACCTCTTCCTTGTTGAGCACCACTGCACTGGATTCCACCTTGGAAAAATCGAGCACATCGTCGATCAGGCTCAGCAGAATTTCACCAGAAGATTTCGCCGTCTCCACATACTCCACTTGCTTGGGCGACAGCCCCATGGTCATCAGCAAATCGAGCATACCGAGAATGGCATTCATGGGCGTGCGCAACTCGTGACTGACATTGGCGGCGAATTCGCCTTTCACACGAGCGGATTCCAGGGCGGCGTCTTTGGCCTGCAGCAGTTCCATCTCGCGTTTTTCCAACACCGCCATCATGGTGTTGAACGCGTGTTGCATATCAACAATGTCTTTGGGGCCAGACATTTCCGCGCGCAGCTTTTTCTCACCACCTTCAGCACGGCGCATGATGGATGACAGGTATTCCAGCGGTTTGGTCAGTTTGCTGGCAAGCCCCAACAAGGCCAGCAGGAGCAGAAGAGCCACACCCAGAGAGGCCAGGGTGTTGTTGCGCAAAATATCGCGGAACATAGCATCGAGAAGGCTTTTGTCGACCACCAGAACAACATACCCCACCAGTTCGCGAATGGGCTCTTCGCCGAACTCCGCCATGGAATCGTCTTCGCTGTAAACCGGTGCAGCAAAGTGCCAGTGATCGCCTTCTTCGTGCAATAAACGGGCACTGCTGGTGACATCGTCAAATAAATAACTGCGTAACAACTGGCCGTTTTGGCGATATTCATAGCGCGTGCCATTGGCATTGTAGATGGCTGCACCGTCGACGTTTTCAAAACCCAGCACCAGGTCAATGGCATTGGTGGCCATCTGGCGGGTTGATGAAAGCAAAGCAAAATCCGCCTGGCTGGCGAAGTTATCTGTCAGCTGGCTGCTCTGTTCCAGCAATTTTTCCCGAATGGTATCGGTGGCTGTTTTAGAAACAACCAGTGAGGTAACCAGTGCCAGAATCAGCACACCGACAAAGACAGCCAAGACCAGCTGTCTGCGAAAATCCAGTTTCTGAAAAATTGATTCAGAATCAGACAATTTAATACCAGTTCTTAATAATTTCAGGTTTCATACACTTCAATCCCTGAAGGTAAAATCAATTTTTTTACGTATATCGCCATCCAGCTTCAAACCAAAGTGGCGACTTTTCTTTTGGTTAACCCAGAGTTTTACGCTCTGCAGTTCTGCCACTTGCGCTGACTGGCCGTTGAGCCGCTGGCTGGACATTTCCGCCAGCTGTTGCCCCAAACCCTGCCAATCCGGCAGCAGGATAAAAGGAAAGAGTTCAACGTCTTTCGAGTTAACCGTATAGTGAAATGGCACCACTGGCTGGCCCCAGCTGTTCTTTATCAAATTTTCCTTAATTGCCGTATCAA
Organism: Porticoccus sp. W117; assembly: GCF_030341905.1. GTDB lineage: Bacteria > Pseudomonadota > Gammaproteobacteria > Pseudomonadales > Porticoccaceae > SCSIO-12696. Next base: position 27,615 of record NZ_JATAAF010000019.1, read on the forward strand.
ACTTGGTGCCGAGCATAACCCAGATAGCACTGCGCGCATTTACATCGCTGGACAACGAATCTTCAATGGCTTTTTGCGTGTGCTTACTCTGGGAACTGGCGTGGGGCAGAACGTCAATTTTAACCGGCGCACTGGATTTCTCTGCACTAGAGAGCGCAGCTTGGTGCTTTTTGGGGTCGTAAATCAAATGCAAGGCACTGACATCCGGCGCCAATTTGTTCAGATAATCGAAAACCACTTCGCTGGAAGGCTGCAACACCACTGCACCCACCCCTTCCACTGGAACCGACGACACAGCACCCATCACTACCGGGTACTCTGAACTGAGCATGGCGGCAACTTTTCTGCCACTGCCACCCAAAACCACAACGCCGGTTACCCCGTCAGAGCGCAGATCATCCTGCAATCGGGATTCGGAAAAGCCCGCTTTCAACGCGTAGTTTTTAACCTTTCCTGAAAAGCCAGCCTCTACACCTTTGACGATATCCTCAAAAATTGGCGGCACACCACGCTTACCAGCCACAGAAATAATGGCCAGCACCGGCTCATCCGCCGCCTGTATCGCCGGACACAGCACTAGTGCCAGAGACAGCAACAGCGTCTGGAAAAATCGTTTTCCAACAAATAGTAGTGAACAATTACACACGATAACTACTGCTCATCCGTGATGGATTTATTATCGAAAATCACAAAAGTATTCTGCTATTCAAACTATCGAATAACAGCTACTGCCCAAAGCGATAGCGGAACTCCCCAAAAATGGCTCGCCCGGCCAACGGTAAATCGTTGGGTATCAAAGCTGGCAAAGGTATGGGCATGGCGGTGATGTCTCCACTGGGAGACGGCTCACGAGCATCTTCATCAAACAGGTTTTTTACAATAACGGCAAACTCCCAGTCACGATCGCCAGGGGCGAAGCGCAAAGTGGAATCTACCATCAGATAATCATCAATTTCCGGGCGAATATCTACCGCCACCCGCTCACGGCCCATTACCCAGTTGGCTTGCACGTTGAGATGCCAGTCCGGTGCCAGCTGCCAATCGGAGCGCAGGTAAACTTGCTGCTCTGGGGCATTGCCCGCCGAAGTTCCAGTACGCTCATCGGTAGTGTCAATCAAGGACAGGTTACCCGACAGGGTAAATTGATCGGACACCTCCCACTCGGCATTCAACTCCAGACCATAGCCTGTCTGCTCACCAGCATTCTGAGCCCTGCGACCTGCGGGGTCGGGCTCAAACAGAATAATGTCGTCCCAGCGGTAGAAAAACAGGTTGGCGTCCAGATGCACATCTACAGAGGGTTTGTAGTCAAACGCCAGTTCGTAGCTTTCCAACTCTTCGGGCATCAAGTTCGGATTGCCGAGAATTGATGGATTATTAATGGCGCGGGTCTGAGCAAATGAGGGCGCACGAAATGCCTGGCCATAGAGGAACTTGGTCGTCAGGTTATGACTGGTAGACCACACCAAGGCAAGACGGGGATTTACAGTACTGCCAAAATCCGAGTAGTCGTCGTAGCGAATCCCTGCCGTCAGCTCCCAATCATTGTCCAGATGCCATACATCCTGAATAAACAGGTATTTGTTGGTGCGGGCGCCTTCGGTAATAAAGGCAAGGGGGGTATCGCTAACATCTACCACCGATGCATCTGGCTGTAACGGAACTATTACCGGAAACTGCCCAATAAGCGTTTGGGTAAAATTGCGCTCATCCCTGACTCTGTACAAATCCCCAAGATAGTAACCAGAACCAATTCTAATTTCGTGATCAGCTAACGCTGTATAAAGCGCAGAGGCATCGAAGTAAAAATGATGCTCATACACTTCTGGATTGCCAATAATGCCGTTTGAAAAAGGAAAGGGAGAAGGGCCACCGGTAGAGCCCGCAGGAAATAGTAAAATATCCTGCTCCACTTCTTGAGTTGTAGAACGGTAGCTTGCGTTGGCTTCCAGCTGCCAATCGTCTGCCAGATCCGTCTCTTTGTAACCGATGGAAACTCCATAGCGATCACTGGAAACCAAGCCACTGGGGTCGAGAGCCTGAACCACACCAACACCTACCTGTCCTTCCCGGTTTTGATAATCGGCTTGAAAGCGCCAATCGCCCCAGCTGACATCAGCTCGAAAATCGTAGGCTTCACGGCCCAGGTTTACGGAGTCAGGAGCTAAACTTAAAGATGTACCGCCGAGAAAATCCAGTACAGATTGCGCATCACTATCAACCGCTTCACGCTGTCCGTCGGTATCTTCGTACTCAAAGCTGAATAGATACTTAAGGCCATTGGATTCGCCACCATAAGAGGCCCAAAATTCCGTTGTATCAAAACTGCCCGTACGCAGGCCTGAATGTAGCCCTTTGGCCTCATCCCCCTGTTTGGTAATCACATTGATAACGCCAGCAAAAGCATCAGCACCATAAACGGCAGAACCAGGGCCGCGGATAATTTCGATACGGGAAACATTTTCTACCGGGTAGCCAGCCCAAACCAGGTGTCTATCCCCTTGAAACAAACTCTTAAAAGGCACCCCGTTAATTAACATGAGTACTTGGGGGTTTAACGAAGAATAGATACCTCGAAAGGTATAAATTGGGTTGTACCCAGGAACATCTCTGGCAACATGAAGCCCGGGTACAGCTTCCAGGACTTCATCAATATCTGTGGCACCCATTTTGCGAATATCACTAGCAGTTATAACTGTTGCAACTGCTGGAGCTTTCGATATTGGTTTTTCATAACCAGTAGCAATACTGATTAAATCTTCATCATCTCCAAAGTCTTCAAAAAATTCAGGTTCATATTCGCTTCCTGCGAAAGCTAGAGAGCCAGACAGGTAAAAAGCCAGCAAACTCAAACAAGGTGTCAATTTCATTATTATTCTCCTACCAAGTTCTGCGTCCTTTGCCTACGTAGTTAATTTTTTTGCATGAAAGTGGGAAAAAACTGCCTTCAGGTTTTTCAGTAGCATCGGTATAGCACGGGAATATGCCACCCAAAAAAGACAACCACGAAAACATATAGAAATCTCGCATACTTACATTCATATCCGCTGCCAGAGCGCACACAAGACCAGCTGCGTTCATTCCCTGCTTATATCGGCTGTTTTTCAAAAAACTTTCAACCGAAAGCGCAAAAGCCAAATGAGGCCCTCCATCCAGTGATAATTTTTTAGCAACGGCTAATAATGGCCCTAAACGCTCATCAACATCTGTGATTGGCCGCCCAAAACCAGGAACTCGTCGTGCTTTTTTCATCCAGGAAAGCGTAAATTCCTCTAAATTAGCCCCATTTGCAGTTGCTTTCGTTCCTGCCTCAATAAATTCAAAAGCCTTTATAACCGCTCCGTGGCCATATATTTGCGCTTCAGTAACCGCTGTTGCCGCACTAAAACCCAAACTGGCAGTTGACCTGGCAGTGCCAGCAAGGGCAGAAATTCGATTATTCCAAATCCTCGGGTCTGGAAAGCTCCCGCTGATAACCATCATCGCCTCAAGCATTTCAAGCTCTGGCTTGCTGAATTCACGCCCTGAAATGCCGTAAAAAAGCAGGCCAACCCAACCCAGGTCATAGGCATCCGTAAAAAGATCTTTCCCTCTAAAAATTACTCGTTCACCGGGGATACAGGCGCCTACAGACGTTTCCCAGCGATCTTCGTATTTCTTAAGTTCTTCTAAAGACATATTGCTACTCTTAGCGGGAGGCCGAATTGGGGTCATCCGTCAACACAAGTCCGCTTCCAAAAAACGGGTATTTTCTCCAGCCATTCTTCTCTTGCTCCAAAGCGTGAGCTGCAGCCCCCGGCAATCGCAAAATCATATACAGCATTTCTGCCTGTTCAGGCTTCAAATCCAAGTCAAGAAATACCGCTGCCGCCAGGCCGGACATGGCAAGTGGGTAGCCAGCAGTCTCCTCAAGCGCTGCCCTATTATTAAAAAGCCACTGTAAGTGGCTTTCGGGTTCTGGATAAGTTGATATTAAATAGGATAAGGACTGTTTTATTGGCAATGGACAACTAGAACCATTGGGGTCAAAGCCCGGTATATGTTCCCTCTCGGGCCAAACTTCCACTTCCTGTGAAGAAAAGTACTCCACAGTGGAAGGCCACTGGTCAATTTGGCGGTCGCATTTCTGAAAATACTGAACAGCCCAATAAACATCTCTGCCACCGCCAAGATTTCCTGCACCAACAGCTATTGCCGCCATTAGAGCTGAGGCATGGGTTGAACCACCCACGCCCGCATTCATGGCGGCTCTCACTGAATGATCTCTGAGACCAGGGTTCGCCAAAACAACTGCCAGCCCCTCCAAAAGGGCCGCTTGCTGCCGAGTTGGTTTTTCCAGTTTAAATAAAAGGTATATGTACTCTGACCAACTGGCCTTGCCAAGAAGGTCGCCATATACATCATATCCTGCGCAGTAACAGGTTTTAGCTGCAAACGGGTTGTCCTCTTCCGGAACCTCATCCCATATTTTTGTTGTTATTTTTTCAGTCACAGTCTTGTTCTGATTGGCCATAACTTTTTAACGCGTCCGTCCGCATACCAATCGGTGGAACTTCCTCTGGATCTATTCTGACATCCAACAAAGTGGGTTTACCTTGTGAACATATTTTATTGATATCCAGAGACAGCAGGTCTTCTGGAGATTGGATCACATAGCCATCTGCCCCCATTGCATTTGCAACTGTCGAGAAATCGACAAACGGAAGCTCCGTACCCACGGGTTCAGCCCCTGTGAGCTTCTGGCCATGACGAACCATTCCATAGGCTGAATCATTGAGAACAACAAAGACCACTGGCAGGCCTTCCTGAACAGCTACCGTTAACTCCTGGCCACTCATCAGCATACTGCCATCACCTGCAATACAAACTACCGGGCTGCCAGGTCTGGCCAATGCAGCACCAACCGCGCTACCTATAGCCCACCCCATGGACGCAAATTCCAAGCATGTGCGATAAAGTCCATCGTGGGCATCACGTTTTCCTGCCATACGGCGGTCAAATGGATGCAAGTAGTGAATCGACCACGCGAGGCTAGCCCCGGAATCTGCCATGTATCGAGTGCAAGGGGGAAATAGCTTGGGCAACTCTGCCATTAAACGCTGCGGCTTAATGGGTGTCGCATCTGACTTGCATTTTTCCGGCTCCATCACTTCAAAGTGCTTACCCTTTTCTGCAGGTTGACTGGATTTTTTGCCATCCACCAGATCATCTACAGAGCAAATCGTCAGTCTGGGCTCATGCTCAAGTCGCTCCACAATATTCTCAAAAATTGACTCCAGGTGGCCTCTTACATGAAGTCTTGCCATAGGCGATCGAGTCAAATTTGTTTCGGCAGATTCCACATGCACAAGTCGGTTATTCATCAACATGCTTTGATCCCAGCCACTGGACGCAAATTCGCTCAGGCTTGAGCCAACAGCAATAACCAAATCGACTTCCGGATCGAGCAGGGCTTTGCGAGCACTCTCATGGCCTGCAAAACCAATAACACCTTTAAACAATGGATGGTATGGACTAACCAGCCCCTTACCGTGTGGTGTAGTGATTATCTGCGCACCCAGTTTTACCGCCAGGGAAAGCAAACTACCAACACTCTCACTGGCCTCATCACCAATCAGCAAAATCGGATTGCGCGCTGTCACCAGCTCTTCATAAAGAGCATCCAGTGCTTCATTGTCTACATAGTGGGGTTTATTAAGGAGTTTTGAGAGATCGAAGCTAGGTTCAGTGGTTGAGCTAAAGCTACTCATCACATCGAGCGGCACACTCAAGTGAACAGGCCCTGCAGGCGCCTGGAAAGCTGTCATCACAGCTGCTGCGAGCTTATGCTCAAACTGCTCAGCGTGGGAAACCAGAGTATTGTACCGAGTACAGTGTTCAAACAAGCCAACAGTATTGATGCCAGTACAGGATGACTCTTGCAGTGCACCTCGCCCAAACGTTGAAAGAGCTGTCTGGGCTGTAATGACCAACATAGGGGTATGGTTGTCATAGGCAGATGCAACACCAGTAATCAGGTTAGTAGCACCGGGCCCAGTGGTTGCACAACACACGCCAAGTTTGCCTGTATGATGAGCGTAACCATCAGCCATAAAGGCAGCGCCAGTCTCATGTCTGGCAATGATGGCGCGAGGTCCGCCGCTTCTTTCGCTACGGGCCAGGGCGTTGTAGAGAGGCTCTATCGCCCCACCTGGTACCCCGAAAACATACTCAACATCCAACTGTCTCAGGTAACTAACCAGCAGGTCACCTAGCTCAACACCCTGCTCTTCAGCCACCTGCCTTCGGCTATCTATCTGGATAACGTCCACAACCAACCTCTAAAGTTACTTATTATTCAAATAGTTACAGCTTTTTCTTCACAAACTGTTTTGACTTTCGCCATTATCATCGCATTTGTCGCCAGAATTCAACCTGTTTTTCATACTAATTCACTAGTTCTCACTCCTTCTAACACGCTATAGACTCCACAAAATCTAAGGCTACAATAGCCGCCTTTATGAATTTGTGACTGCTCCATGAATAGCCCTGCAAGCAAGCCGCCGGTGCGACACAGCCTCCTCGCGAACCTGGCCTTTAACATCCTTATCCCCACCCTTATCCTCACCAAACTGAGTGGCGACAAGTACGAGCTGTTGGGCTTTAACCTGGCACTGGGGATTCAGTGGGCGCTGATTGTGGCACTGGCATTTCCATTGATTTACGGGGGTCGCGACCTGCTGCAAAGCGGCAAGGTCAATATCTTTTCCGTACTGGGCATTTTCAGCGTGCTGGTCAATGGTGGCGTTGGCCTTTTGGAGGGTGATCGCCACATTATTATCATCAAGGAGGCAGCCATCCCGGCATTGATTGGCCTTGCCGCGCTGATCTCCCTGAAAACCCGCTTTCCGCTGATTAAAACTCTGTTGTTCAACGACCAGGTTATCGACATACAAAAAGTGGATAACGCCCTCCAGCAGCACAACAGCCACAAGGCATTCAATCAACGCCTGGTCAATGGCACCTATATGCTGTTTGCCACTATGATGTTGTCGGCGTTGCTCAATTACCTGTTGGCGGATTACATGATCGTCGCCCAGTCCGGCACCGAAGAATTCAACGCCCAAGTGGGTAAATTTATGGGTATGCAGTTGCCGGTTATTGGCATTCCCATTGCCATCGCCACCACCGCCACTCTGTTTTACCTGTTCCGGGGCGTTACCCAACTCACCGGTCTGCCACTGGAAGAAATTATTCTGACAGCGCCAAGTAGCGACACTAAAGAGGAATCCAACTGATGTGGTACGCCATCATAAGTGAAGACGTGGCAGATAGCCTGGAAAAACGCCTGTCCGTGCGCCCCGATCACCTGGCACGTTTGCAGGAGCTGAAACAGCAAGGTCGCTTGTTAATCGCCGGCCCCCACCCCGCCATCGACAGCGAAGACCCAGGCAGTGCCGGCTTTAGCGGTAGCCTGATAGTGGCCGAGTTTGATTCTTTGAACAGCGCCCAAAAGTGGGCTGATGCAGACCCCTACGTGGCCGCTGGTGTTTACCAGAAGGTTACTGTAAAACCCTTTAAGAAAGTGCTGCCCTAAGTACGGACAATAGGTACCAACAACAAGTACCGGCAACATCACCATAGAAACGGAACAGATATGAAACACGCCCTGATCGGCTTGGTATTACTCACCACCTGCACTCTCAGCCTGGCACAAAGCGCCGAAACCACTCGCTATATCACCGATGAATTTCGCGCCGACCTGCGCAGCATTCCCAGCAACCGCGGCAAAATCATCAATTACCTGAGAGCAGGCACTCAGCTCAGTGTGCTGGAAGAAAACGACGATGGCTGGAGCCACATCCGCACCAGCCGGGGTACCGAAGGCTGGCTGCTGAGCCGCTATCTGGTAGAACAGCAAGTGGCCAAAGCCCGCATTGTTGGCGTCGAACAGCGCAATCAACAGCTGCAGCAACAAAGCAGTGAATTCAAGCAAAACCTTCAAGACAAGGATGCGGAAATCAAGCAGCTGCAGGATCAGCTTGCACAGCTGGAAAACCGCAATACCAGCACCCAAAGAGAACTTACAGAAATCAAAACCATCTCCGCTAACCACATCGCCCTGAATGACCAGAACCAGCAACTGCTGACCATGAAAAGCGAACTGGAAAGCGAGCTTGACTCCCTCAAAGCAATGAACGACAAGCTGGAAAACGACCAGCGCTACCGCTGGTTTCTCTACGGTGCCCTGGCGGTGTGCCTGGGTGCCGCCCTGGCCATAATCCTTCCGCAACTGAAGCGCAAACGGCGCTTTTCTGAGTGGGGATAGCCTGAAATGGGGATAAGCGTTTTAAAGCCCCTAAAAACTCTGCTACTGGCGGCCCTGCTGGCAGCCAGTAGCGCTTATGGCGAAAAAGCCGCCAGCAACGCCCCAACCATCGCCGTGATTCAAACCAATCTGGGAGAAATGCGGGTCGAGCTCAACCGCAAAGCGGCGCCAATCACCTGCGACAACTTTATTGGCTACGCCAAAAACTACTTTTACGATGGCCTGATTTTCCACCGGGTAGTGGACAACTTCGTTATTCAAACCGGCGGTTACTGGTTCGATTACCGGCAGAAAAAACCCAGCGGCGAGAATATCGTCAATGAATCCGCCAACGGCCTGAAAAACACCCGCGGCACCATTGCCATGGCGCGCTATGATGATCCTGACAGTGCCCGAGCCCAATTCTTTATCAACCTGCAAGACAACCCTCACCTGGATGCCAGCAAAGACGAAGCCGGTTACACTGTATTTGGGAAAATCGTCTCCGGTATGGATGTGGCAGACAGCATTGGCAAAGCCCCGGTAAAAGCCATTAACAAAGACCTTACCCACGTACCGGTAGAAACCATCCAGGTAGAGCACATCGCCATCGAAGAGCCCGCGCCATGACCACCTCCAATGTAAAAACGGCCCTCAGCGTCAACCTCAACAAAATCGCTTTATTGCGCAACTCTCGTGACGGCAATTACCCCAGCGTGGTGCACCACGCCCAAGTGTGTATTGATGCCGGAGCCGACGGCATTACTGTTCACCCGCGCCCGGATCAACGCCATATCCGCCCTCAGGACGCACGCGATCTGTCAGCGCTACTCAAACAGCACCCCGCCCTGGAATTCAATATAGAAGGCAATCCGTTCGCCGGGCCTGCAGATAATGGCTACCCAGGGTTCGTAGAACTGGTCACCGAGCTTTGCCCTCACCAGGCGACTCTGGTGCCAGACAGCGACGATCAGCTGACGTCCGACCACGGTTTTGACCTGCGCATCTCCGGGGAATCACTCAAACCCATTATTCAGGCACTCAAGGAACGTGGCATTCGTGTCAGCCTGTTTATGGATCCGGATGTGGAACAAATCGCCCTTGCCAAGGAAGTGGGCGCCGACCGCATTGAACTCTATACCGGGCCTTACGCCGCTGCCTGGGGCAGCGATCAACTGGAAGACATTTACCAGCTACACCACGCAGCAGCCCAGTACGCTGCCGACATCGGCCTGGGGTTGAATGCCGGTCACGACCTCAACCTGGACAACCTGGGCAAATACGCCACCATCCCCAGCCTGCTGGAAGTTTCCATCGGCCATGCACTCACCGTAGATTCCCTGGCCATGGGCATGAGCAATGCGGTAGCGGCCTACCGGGAAGTGTTACAGCAATAGAGGCCATCCTGGGTTATGCTTCAGTAAAACACGGTTCATAAAAGACGGTTTATAAAACAAGGTTCGCAACCAGAGGCCACCGCAATGCAATCACTGCGTGTAAAAGACTACATGGAGTTGGACAGCCACTCCATCCCATCCACTCTCAACGTGGCCGAAGCGGTGGATGTGCTGCTTAACGACCATCTCAGCGGCGCCCCGGTGGTGGATCGCAATCGTCAACTGGTGGGCTTTTTGTCGGAAAAAGACTGCATCAAGCACCTGATCAACAGCTCCTATTACCGCGATGGTTCGCCATCCGTGGAGGAAATCATGAACAGAGACGTGATTTCTGTCGCCCCTGACACCAGCATTCTGGAACTCGCCGAAGTCATGCTGCAACACGCCCCCAAAATCTATCCCGTATGCGATAATGGCAAACTGATTGGCGTTATCCAGCGCCACCATGTATTGCAGGCATTGCGCAAAGACGAGAGCAGCGTTTCCCTCGACGCGCAAAACTAGGCCAGCCACATTAACCCCGGCAAAACACAAGCCCTGCAAAACACGCAACGCCCTGTTAACACAGGGCGTTCTACTAATACACTGAGCCCACTATGAAACGACTGCATCTGATCGAAGTGGAAGATCAGACTTGGTGTCCAAAAGCCATTCGCAATGGCATAACCGATATTCTGCGCTTTAACCTCAACATCGGGAAAATCTACCACCCGATTATCCCGCTCTTTAAAGAAACCCTGGAAAAAACCGGCTCAAATCAGGTCATCGACCTTTGCTCCGGTGGCGGCGGCCCCTGGCCCAGCCTGCTGAAAGCCCTGGACGACAGCCGCAATCTGCACGTTCACTTCACCGACAAATACCCCAATACCGACACGCTGCAAGATGTAAAACAGGGGTTTGAAGATCGAGTAACCGTACACTCAGATAGCCACGACGCCACTGATCTGTCTCTTGATTTAAAAGGGCTGCGCACCCTGTTTACCTCGTTTCACCACTTCACCCCGGAAGGAGCTCGAAGCATTCTGAAAGACGCTGTCGCCAAAAATCAGGCCATTGCTATCTTTGAATTCACCCACCGCAGTCCACTGGCGATATTTATCATGCTGTTTGCGTTTATTGCGGTGTTTTTCGTCGCACCTTTTGCGCGCCCGTTTCGTTGGTCGCGATTGCTGTTTACTTACCTGGTGCCACTGCTGCCGCTGATCGGCACCTTCGACGGTATTGTTTCCTGCTTGCGCACCTACAATCCCAAAGAGCTGCAACAGATGATCGCCAGCCTTGAAAATACTGATCACTATCACTGGGAAGTGGGCGAACACAAAAGTGGCGGCCCTATTCCCATCACTTACCTGATCGGCTACCCAAAATCCAACACACCAGCCAGCGATGGATAGCACCACGGCACACATCAATATTATCGGTGGTGGTCGCCTGGGGCGCAGCCTGGCCAAACTGTGGCACAGCCACAACGCTGCACGCATCGCCGCCGTTTGCAATCGCTCCTTGCAAAGCGCCACTGAAGCAACCACCTTTATCGGCGCTGGCCAGCCTTGCTCTGCACTTGAACAACTAAAACCGGCACCGTTATGGCTGATTGCCACCGCCGATTCAGATATTGAAAACACTGCTCAACAGTTGGCCGAAACCGGCACTTTGCGCCGTGGCGATATTGTCTTTCATTGCAGCGGCTCACTTTCATCCAAATGTCTCGGAACGTTCGAAGCCACAGGTGCTTACACCGCCAGCGTCCACCCGATTCACAGCTTTGCCGACCCGGACAAAACCCAAACCAGTTTTGCCGGCACCTACTGCGCTATAGAAGGCAGCCAAGAGGCACTGGATCAGTTACAACCCCTTTTCCAGACCATCGGCGCCATCACTTTTTCCCTGCGTAGCAGCGAACACAAAGCGCTTTACCATAGCGCTACCGTGATGGCCTGTAACTATCTGGTGACCTTGCAAGACTGCGCCCTGCACCTGCTGCAGCAGGCGGGTATTGAACGCAACCAGGGGCTTGAGTTACTGGCACCCATCGTGCGCCAGACCGCAGACAACGTCACCCGACAAGACACCACTACCGCTCTGACCGGCCCCATCGCAAGGGGCGACAGCAGCACCATCGCCCAACACCTTCAGGCAATACAACAACAGGCTCCGGACTTGCTGATACTCTATAGTCAACTGGGCCTGCACACCCTGCCAATAGCAGCGCAACAGGGCAGTGCCAACAGCGACCAACTGCGCAACATTGAAAAGCAGCTGAAGGCCGCTACTGACAACGAGAAACCATGAGCGACAAAAATTACCAAGACCGCAAACGCTTTTTCGACAGCCTGCTCACCATCTACGGCCGCAAGCCGGTGCTGGAAGCACTGCGCTCGCCGGAATTGACGGTCTACCGCCTGCATCTGGCAGACAGCAATCGCATGGAGGGCACTCTCAAGGAAATTGTTCAGGTGGCCCAGCAGCGGGGAATAGAAATCCTCTACCACAGCCGTAAGGAACTGGCACGCATTTCCCGCAACGGCAAACAGGATCAAGGAGTGGCCGCCGATCTGCAATGCAGCAATTACCGCCACTATCGAGAGTTCTTGCAAAACCCCAACAAAGCAGCGTTTCGAGTAATCGCCCTGGACGGCATTACCAACCCACAGAATCAAGGGTTTTCAAACATATCCTCTCGCGAAGAGGAAAAAGGGCTTCGATACCTACGTTTACTGGCGCTTTGCGGCATTCACAACCCACAAAATTTGGGCATGATAATCAGATCTGCCTGTGCTGGAAATATTGATGGAATCCTGATTCCTAAAAAGGGCTGTTCCGCTATATCTCCCTTGGTGATCAAAGCTAGTGTGGGCACTCTCTTTAAAGCCCCGATACTTGCATGCGATGCCCTTGGAGAGGCCTTGAATGATTTCAAGAATACCGGCTTCTCAGTTTGTGTGCTTTCTTCGCATGCTCAAGAATCACTTTTTGAGCACACACTTGACCAGCCAACGGTCTATGTATTGGGAAATGAATCAGAAGGTGTTAGCGATGACATTTTCAATCTTGCTGACAAACAACTCATGATTCCAATGAATAATGGTGTTGAATCATTGAATGTCGCTGTAACAGCAGCGTTAATCGCATTTAGTTGTTGATTTCATTGAGCTAATGTCGATGAGCTAAGGAGTCAGGTATAGACCATTAAACAATTTTTTTGCAGACACAATCACTCCAGATTGATTAATCCGGGCAACGACAACCTAAAAAAACATGCAGTGTATTTTCTTAGCAAAGCCAGGCGAGAGTTCTGTCACTCTCGGCGAATTGAACAGAGCACATTCATTTTGAAAATTAGTTATGTACTCGATGCGCTCTAAAGCCATAAATGGCAATAACTACAAAGCAGAGGAAAGGCAGTAAAAACGATGTTTTAACGGAGGGTATGCTGCCAATAATAGAACTGCCGTCAATCATGGCCCCCTGTAATAGTGGCATCAGAGCACCACCAACGATGGCCATGACCAACCCTGCAGAAGCCAGGCTTGCATCATCTCCCATGCCCTTAAGGGCAATTCCGTAGATGGTAGGAAACATCAGCGACATACAAGCTGAGATAGCGATAAGACTATACAAACCAGCCATACCGTCTAAAAAGATAGTCCCTAATACGCAGCTCATACCACCAGCCGCCAACACGTACAGTAACTGGCCAGGCTGTATGTAGCCCAACAAGAAAGTACAAATAAAACGACTGCTCAAAAACACGGTCATGGCAATCAAGTTATAGCTTTGAGCCTGCGCGGCGGTTAAACCAACAATTGCCATTCCATAATGGATGATAAAGGTCCAACACATAATCTGCGCGCCCACGTAAAAGGCCTGTGCTATTACTCCTTCCAAGTAGCGCTTGTTGCGGAATAAACGACCAAAGGTTTCTTTCAGCTCTTTCCGCGTGAGAGGTTTATCGTGGGTCATAGTTTTTGGTAGTTTGCTGAATAAAAACACCAAAAATAAAACAGCGACTACAATCGCAATGGCAATATAAGGACCGCGAACAGTAATCAGGTCTGCAGCGACCATTGCCTGGTGGGCCACTGGATCATTAACCGACAGCTGTTGAAGTGACTCAGTCAATTTGCCATCGACCACAGAAGGCAACATGGTTTCATATTCAGGGTTTGCGGCCCGCTCCTCCTGACGAAACTTTTCTACTTCGAGTTGGCTAAGAATTACCGTTTTGGCGATATAAATACCAGTCAATGCACCCATTGGGTTGAACGCTTGAGCAAAGTTAAGACGTCGCGTTGCAGTATCCTGGTGTCCCATGGAAAGTATGTATGGATTAGCAGTCGTCTCAAGCAAGGCCAAACCGGTAGTGAGAACGAAGAGTGCAATCAGGAAAAAGTTAAATTCTTGGTAGAGACTGGCTGGTATGAATAACGATGCACCAATTGCGTACAACCCCAACCCTAAAAGAATTCCAGCCTTATATGAGTAACTGCGGATAAATATAGCCGCGGGGATGGCCATGATGCCGTAACCCAGATAGAAGGCGAACTGCACCATACTGCTCTGAGCGTTGCTGATTAGAAAGATGTCTTTGAAGGCTCTAACCAATGGATTAGTTACATCGTTGGCGAATCCCCATAGTGGAAACAGCAGTGTTACCAGAATAAAAGGGGCAATCATGTCTCTGGTTAGTATTTTCGGCTTGCTAGAATCCTGCCCGTCACCAACTGATGCATCAGCCATAGTAATACCCGCCTATCGTTGTGGTTATAAGCTGGCAATAATTACACAGATTTATATATAAATAAATCTTTCAAATATAAATTAATTACATTTTAGTGATTACTGGCAAACAAGCACTAAAGCTGGCTACTCCGACCGATACCCCAAAGCATCTGAAATTTCAGCAGCTGCAAGTTTGACCTGCTCCAGGGTTTCATCAATGCTTTTTGGATGGGAATCATCCATGTACGAAAGAAAGGGCACAACCAGGGCAGCGGCAATATAGCCGTTGTGATCGAACACTGGGCAACCTAAATCCACAACTCCCTGGATCTGAGCACTGGAGATGCTTTCATGCCCCTGACTGCAAATGCGATCACTCAACTCGTCCAGCATTTTCTTATTCACTTTTTTATGGCCTTTGGGGACGCAAGCTAACATCGAACTGCGTTGCATCTCGTCAGCAAAGGCCAGCAGAATATGTCCGGAGCAAGTATCCACCAATGGTGCTTCCGCGCCCAAGCGAACGCTGAAAATACGTGCCGAAGGCGCATCTTGTTGCACCAAGACATGCCCTTTACCTTCGTAATAAATCACTAGATGACAAGATTGCCCAGTAGAATGAGCCAGGTGCTTCATAACTGCTTTTGCAGCAGAGGTAAGCCTTTTTACTGGGGGATGTTGATGTGAAAGATCAAACAACTTTAGCGACAGTTGGTATCGGTCAGTATCGGCGTGCAGAACCAGATAATCTCTCTGTTCAAGAACTACCAACATACGAAAAAGCTCACTAACCGAGCGGCCCAGACGCTTGGCAATCTCTATGCGATTAAGCCCATCAGGCTCCCCAGCAAGGAGTTCCAGAATATCTAGCCCCTTATCCAGGGCCGGAGCGGTGTAGTTTTTACCCTTCTGCTCTTTAGAGTCCTGATCGGATTGAGCTCGCCTAGCCATGTTTATGAATTCGCCCTTTAATTCTATGAAAAGACATTTTGAACTATACAGCCGCAGGGCGAAAGCACCTGCTTGACTTACACATACAATCGGAGTCTAATTTATATTCAAATTATTATTTTATATATAAAATGTCAAAATCTTTTGTAGACTCCCGCTTCCCTGGCACTGCTGATCTGAAAAAACAGGCGAAAAAGCGCATCCCCCGTTTTGCTTTTGATTACATCGAAGGAGGCTGCCACGAGGAAATTGGCCTGCTGCGAAATCGCCAGGATATACAGGCGGTACAGTTGCGTAGTGAGCTGCTAAAGTCCTTTGGGGGAAGCTCTCTGGAAGTGGAGCTGTTCGGTCATACCTATTCAGCACCGTTTGGCGTAGCCCCAGTGGGTTTACAAGGCCTCATGTGGCCAAAAGCACCAGAAATTCTGGCCAAGGCGGCCGCTGACAAGAACATTCCATTCGTGCTGAGTACCGTTTCTTCCGCCAAACTGGAAGATATTGCTGAGATATCCGAAGGAAAAGCCTGGTATCAGCTGTACAACCCCACCGACCCGGAAATTCGCAGAGATCTCCTAAACCGCATTGCCGCTGCACATTACCCGGTACTGGTGGTTACTGTTGATGTTCCGACTTTTGGCTACCGACCACGGGATATTCGCAATGGTTTAGCCATGCCACCCAAAATGTCGCTTTCCAATATCCTTCAAATGCTTGCCCGCCCTGCCTGGCTGTTGGCGACCGCCAAAGCCGGCAAACCTGAAATGCAAACCCTCAAACCCTATATGCCCGAAAACATGCCTACCGATCAGCTTGCCAAATTTATGAACAAAACGGTGATGGGCCGGGTGGATATTGAGGGCTTGAAGCCCATCCGCGACTTCTGGAAGGGCCCACTGGTCGTCAAGGGCCTGATCAACGAAAAAGACGTGGCCAGCGCTGTGGAACTGGGCGCCGATGCTGTGGTGATGTCCAATCACGGCGCGCGTCAGCTTGATCAGGGAGAGTCACCGGTTCCGGCCCTGAAAAAGGCAGCGCGGTTATACGGCGACAAAATCAAGATCTTTATGGATTCCGGACTACGCTCCGGTACCAATATTGCCAGCGCCCTGGCCTGCGGCGCGGACTTTACCTTTTTGGGGCGCCCTTTCGTTTACGGCGTCGGCGCTCTGGGTAACAAGGGCGGCATCCACACCATCAATATGCTTCATACACAGCTGACACAAGTAATGAACCAGCTGGGTTGTGCCACAGTGGCAGACTTGCCCGGCTGCCTGGTGGAGAACAGCTGATGAGTTTTGAGCGGCGTAAAGTTGGCAATACCAATCTGGAACTGGATGTTCTGGGCTTTGGCTGCGCGTCCTTAGGCAATTTGTACCGAGCCATAACCGATGTTGATGCCCACGACGTTTTAAACACTGCTTGGGATGCGGGCTTTCGCTATTACGACACTGCACCTCATTACGGTCAAGGTCTCAGCGAGAGGCGCACTGGTGATGCCCTTAGGGGCCGTGATTACATACTTTCCAGCAAGGTTGGACGCCTTTTAAAGCCTGCTGGTTACGCTAGCGAACGCCATGGTTTTGTGTCACCCATGCCATTCGATATTGAATACGACTACAGCTATGACGGTGTCATGCGCTCATTTGAAAGCAGTTTGCAGCGCACCGGCTTGGACCGTATAGATATCCTGTATATGCATGATATTGGCCCCTTCACCCACGGCGCAACCAACGAACAGCTGTTTCCCATTGCTATGGATGGCGGTTACAAAGCCATGGCAAAGCTGCGCGACCAAGGCCTGATAAAAGCCATTGGCCTTGGGGTAAATGAGTATCAAGTGTGCGAACAAGCGCTGGAATACGGCGACTGGGACTGCTTTCTGCTGGCCGGTCGTTACACCTTGCTGGAACAGGAATCCCTCAATACCTTTTTGCCCAAGTGCAAGCAGCGCAACTGCTCCATAGTAATTGGCGGTGCCTATAACTCCGGTATTCTTGCCACCGGCACCCGCAAAAGCGGCACGATTCATTACGATTACGGGCCAGCGCCTCAAGACGTTATAAACAAAGTCGCACAGATAGAAGCTCTGTGTGACGAACACAATATTCCCCTGCCTGCCGCTGCGCTGCAATTTCCTTTGGCTCACCCCGCCGTAGCCAGCGTGATCCCCGGTATGGGCAATGCAAAACGCATTCAACAAACTCTGGATTTATTCAACACTTCCATTCCACAAACATTCTGGCAAGCGCTTCGCGAGCAACACCTAGTGCACGAAGCCACCCCCCTGCCCGGAGGCGCTTAACCCATGGGCAACATACAAGTCGACAGCCACCAGCACTTTTGGCAAATCAATCGAGGTGACTATCGCTGGCTAACAGCAGATTTGGATGTGCTTTATCGGGACTTCTTGCCAGCGGATATCGCCCCTCTGCTCGCTGAAAATGGCATACACAAAACCGTTTTAGTACAGGCAGCTGACAGTGAGGCAGAAACTGACTTTATGCTTTCACTGGCTGAGCAATACGATTTTATTGCTGGTGTTGTGGGCTGGGTAGACATGGCCTCCCCGGATGCAGCGAATCGTATTCACGAATTGGCTAAAAACCCTTTCTTCAAGGGTATACGCCCAATGATCCAGGATATTAACGACCCGAACTGGATGTTAATGGCGCAATTAAACGAAGCATTTGTTGCCCTTCAGGAAAATAACCTGAGCTTCGATGCACTGGTGTTACCCCACCACTTGCCCAATCTTCTGAAGTTGCTCAAACGGCACCCAGAACTGCGCACTGTTATCGACCATGGCGCCAAGCCAAATATCGCAGCAGGTAATAACACCCAATGGTTTAACGACCTTGAGGATATCGCTGGCCACACACACGCCTTTTGCAAAGTCTCAGGGCTTGTCACTGAAGCCGGTGAAAATGCCAATGCAGACACTCTTCAGCCTTATTTTGATCATCTCTACAACTGCTTCGGTCCAAACCGGCTGCTCTGGGGTAGCGATTGGCCGGTGGTTAATCTGAGCATGAACTATGGTCACTGGCGCATTCTCACAAATACTCTGTTTTCCGCGCTCAGCGATAGCGACAAACAGAGAATTCTGGGCGATAACGCCTGTGAGTTTTATCAATTACAGGACTAGCCATGACAGCCCAAAGTAACAACGACGTAATAGCCCTACACCCTGCAGACAACATCGGTGTCAGTCGACGTAATTTGTTAGTGAACGAAACCATCATCATTGACGGTGCACTGATCCGGATTGCAGAAGAGATTCCAGTGGGCCACAAAGTCGCACTGGGAGAAATTTCCGCAGGCAACAAAATCATTAAATACGGCGCCTCCATTGGCTCAGCGACTGCAGACATTGCCACCGGGCGCCACGTACACCTGCACAATATGAAAAGTGATTACATCGCCAGCCACACACGGGATGTGGTCAGCCATTAGGAGCAAAGAAGCATGAACGGTTATTTACGCCAAGATGGCCGCAAAGGCATTCGCAATATTGTTGCCGTTGCTTACCTGGTGGAGTGCGCTCACCACGTGTCTCGTCAGATTGTCAGCAAAAGCAACAACGACAATGTGCACTTGATCGGCTTCCCAGGCTGTTATCCCAATGAGTATGCGCTGAACATGATGGAGCAGCTTTGCACTCACCCCAATGTGGGCGGCGTACTGCTGGTATCGCTGGGATGTGAGGGCTTTAACCGAGAATCTTTGCAAGCAACGATTGCAGCTAGTGGTCGCCCAGTGGAAACATTGGTGATCCAACAGCAAGGCGGCACCCTTAAAACCATCCAAGCCGGAGTTTCCAAAGTACAACAGCTGTTAGCCCAAGCCGAACAGACCGAACTGGTGCCCATGGATGTCAGTGAATTGATTGTTGGCACTATATGCGGCGGCTCAGATGGCACCAGCGGGATTACCGCCAATCCGGCAGTAGGCCGCTGCTTTGACAAATTGGTAGAAGCCAATGCTACCTGCATCTTTGAAGAGACCGGCGAGCTGATTGGCTGTGAAGACACTATGTATCAACGCGCTGCCACTCCGGAGCTGGCGAAGGAAATTGAAGCGGCCATGATTAAAGCCGCCAACTACTACACCACCATGGGTTACGGCAGCTTTGCCCCAGGCAATGCCGAGGGTGGCCTTACTACCCAGGAAGAAAAATCCATGGGGGCTTACTGTAAATCCGGCGACTCGCAGATTCATGGGCTGATCAAGCCCGGCGATGTACCACCTCAAGGCGGGCTATACCTGCTGGATGTTGTACCTGATGGCGAACCGCGATTTGGTTTCCCCAACATTTCTGACAACGCGGAAATTGTCGAACTGATCGCCTCCGGCAGCCATCTGGTACTGTTTACCACAGGGCGCGGCTCGGTGGTGGGCTCCGCCATCTCGCCAGTGATCAAAATCTGCGCCAACCCGGAAACCTATGAACGTATGGCAGACGATATGGATATTAACGCTGGCAAAATCATGAATGGAGAAGGAGACGTAGACAGCGTCGGCCAGGAAATTTACGACCTGGTTATTGAGGTGGCTAACAAGGCGCCGAGTAAATCTGAAGCCATGGGTCACCAGGAATTTATTTTGACCTACAAGCAATTCGAACCAATCGGCCCCGGTTGTTTACCGGCAACAGCCTAGGAGAAATCATGCAACGACTTGCGAACAAAACCGCCCTGGTTACCGGTGGCGGCAGTGGCATTGGCCAGGCGGTTTGCCAACGCCTGGCCGGAGAAGGCGCCCATGTACTGATTGTGGATCTTAATATGGACACCGCTCAGCAAACTGTTGAGCAAATTCAAGCCAGTGGCGGCACAGCAAGCGCTCACAGCTGCGATATTGCCAACACCCAGGCAGTGAAAGAACTATTTAGCGAACTGGACGAGCAGAATCCGATCGACATATTGGTAAACAGTGCCGGTATCGCCCATATAGGCACTATCGAACAGTGCAATGAAGACGACTTGGACAGACTCTACCAGGTGAACGTAAAAGGCACGTACAACTGCATGTCTGCTCTGGTTCCGACCATGAAAGCCCGCCAGCGAGGCGCTATTGTCAACCTGGCTTCAGTAGCCTCATCGGTGGGCATTGCAGACCGCTTTGCCTACTCCATGACCAAGGGCGCAGTATTAACCATGACCTACTCGGTGGCCAAGGACTATATCGGCGATGGAATTCGCTGTAACTGCATTGCACCGGGGCGAGTTCATACGCCCTTTGTGGACAACTTCCTGGCCAACAACTATCCGGACAATGTGGATGAAATGTTCGACAAACTTTCTAAAACCCAACCTATTGGGCGCATGGGCAAACCGGACGAAATGGCAGGCTTGGTCGCCTATCTCTGTTCTGATGAATCAGCGTTTATTACAGGCTGTAACTTCCCTATCGACGGTGGCTTTGTCACCCTCAACAACTGATCCAAGGTGAATAACCGATGAAACTATTACGTTATGGAACCCCCGGCAAAGAACAACCTGGCCTTCTGGATGACCAAGGCAATATCCGCAGTCTGGCTAGCCATGTCAGTGACATTGACGGAACTGTGCTGGATTCTGACAGCCTGGCAAAACTGCAATCTCTGGATGCCAAAGAACTGCCACAAGTGGAAGGCGAAGTACGTCTGGGTGCCTGTGTCGGCAATATAGGTAAATTTATTTGCATCGGCTTGAATTACGCCGACCACGCCGCCGAAACCGGTGCACCGATTCCACCAGAGCCAGTCGTATTTATGAAAGCTACCAGCTCTGTGATCGGCCCCAACGATACCGTAGTGATTCCTCGCAACAGCGAAAAAACTGACTGGGAAGTAGAGTTAGCCATGGTGATTGGCAAAACTGCCTCTTACGTCAGTGAAGAGGAAGCCGCCGAGTGCATTGCCGGCTATTTTGTTTGCAACGATATATCCGAGCGGGAATTTCAGCTGGAACGCAGCGGCCAATGGGATCTTGGCAAAGGCTGCGATACCTTTGGCCCTATCGGCCCTTATCTCGTTACTGCCGATGAAGTCGGTGATGTAGCAAACCTGAGCATGTGGCTGGAGGTTAATGGTCACCGCTTCCAGGATGGCAACACTTCTACCATGATTTTCAGCCCGGCATTTATCGTCAGCTATTTAAGCCAATATATGAGCCTGCAACCCGGTGACGTTATATCCACAGGCACACCTCCTGGAGTTGGTCTTGGGCAAAAGCCGCCAATTTACCTTAAACCAGGCGATGTGATGGAACTAGGTATTGAAGGACTTGGCAGCCAGAAGCAAATCGTAACGGCTTGCCCGAAATAAACTCAGCGCCTCTTTTTCAAAAGCGCAAATCCACCGTCACTTCCCTTGGTGGATTTTCGCTTTTGAGAAATGGAAAAAGGCCTTTTAATTGCTGAACATCTTTCAGCCTTAAAATTCGATGGTTCATTATAGCCCCACAAATACATTAGGAACCATTATGCTACGTAATCAAACACAGCGAGACATCAAAGTACAATCCACAACTGAAAGAAAGAAAATCTACGCGATAAGCATACCGCCTTTAGGAATCGTCAGCTTTGTTTGAATTACTCCATCTTTCTTGTCCACTTTCAAATAATCGAGCATTATTTTTATCGATTGTTAAATAACCATCATCGAATACTGTTTTTAAAAAAAGTTGTTGATCATCATTTAAGGTATTAAAAACTTCTCGCCCTTCATCACCCCAAAGTGGCCCATATCGATATATTTCGAGTATAAAATCTCTAAGAATATCTCGAACAAAAGATTGAGAATTAGCATAAGCCTCGGACAGATCTACTAAACAATCGCTAGCATTATCCGGACTTATAAGCTCCCTCGACCAAGAGAGGAGTGTTGCCGCATAGCTTGACCCTAAAAAACAAATCAAAAAAATTGCCGCATCAACAAGCATTTTTGCATCAATAACCGCATCCTTAGGAATATCTTTATTTTCAGAAACTAGTTTATCTTGCCGAGAAAGACATTCGCGAAGATAATCAGTAATTATTTCATCTGCCGTTTCATTTTCATCATCACGCAATCCGGTAGCGAACCATTTCTTTTCATTGAGCTTTAACAAAGATTCAGAATCTACTCCACTTACATCTATTGGCCTCAGCCACCTAAGAATAGCCTCGTCAGGATTCTCTAAATCCTTATTTAAGTCATTCAAGTGCTTCTTAGGGTTTAATATCATGTTCATTGAACAACATAACTTAGAGATTCCGCCAGCTTTTCTGAATCACATTCATAACCTTTATCTTCATTAATATACACCCTTATATTTAACCTCCTCTATCAACTCTTATAAACTCCTTGTAGCTAATCCCGTTTTTTTACATTTTCTTAGGTCTTTTAAATACTTAAAAATATCCAACGGTATTGAAATTATAAGAACTGCCGGAACTACATACGCCAAGATATGTAAATACAGAGAAAGACTTAGACCCCACTCGAAATAATCGAATAGCTGATCTATAGCCCATAACCCACTCAAACAAAGTATGACCATAGGAGCAAGCAGCGCACTAATTGTAAAAATATTAACAATTACAAATAATCTTTGTTTCACTTGAATCGAAGGCCGGCATATACACTTGGTTGGAATTTTTGTTAAAAGCTACGATATACCCCAAATTAGATTGGGCAGGATGAAGATTAGGAGAGCCTTTCAAAAGTGCTTTTATCTTATTGGTTTTAATATCCAGATTGATTGCTTGAAAACTCTCCCATTTACCACGAAAGTTGATGTTTTGTGAAATTGTTGAGGCATGTAATATTACATACCTGTTAGGGCAACTCTGATTAATTCATCGATTGAGCGATAATAGCAGCATATCCACAACCCCGAGATACGAATGCGCCAACAATCCCTGACCGATGGTTTTGAAAAACACCGCAAGAAAACTCGCAAAGAGCGT
>NZ_JATAAF010000002.1 GCF_030341905.1 Porticoccus sp. W117
AAGAGATTTACAGGCGCCGGCAGGAGACAGTTGAACGCAGCTTCGCTGATGCTAAACAACTACACGGTTATCGATATGCTCGCTACACCAGGCTTAATAGAGTGGCTGGTCAGTGTCTGATGGCTGCAACTGCCCAAAACATCAAGAAAATTGCTCAGATGGCGGCCTGAGCCTCTATTGAGCCCTCTCTACACTCCAAACCCCTTGCTTAGCCTCTGTAAATGCCCCAGTACGGTGTTTGCGAGGCTCAACCTAGATTCGAGAAACTCTCCGGCTTTTGGGTTAGCAATGCCCAGAAACAACAAACCCCAGCAAAAATGCTGGGGTTTGTCAGCGATCTGAGGCGGCCAATGGCCGCCTTTTTGGTCTTACATCTTACGAGATAATCAGTTCGCCATATCCTTGAGCTTTTTCAGGGCCAGGACTTTAACGGCGGTGCTGGCAGGGCGGGCGGCAAAAGTGGTTTCTTCACCGGTAAAGGGGTTGATGCCTTTGCGGGCCTTGCGAGCAGGCTTCTTCACGGTTTTGATCTTCAGCAGGCCGGGCAGGGAAAACTCGCCCACAGCGCGCTTCTTGATGTGGCGTTCAATGACCACACCCAATTCGTCCAATACGGCACCAACTTCTTTCTTGCTCAGGCCGGTGTTGTCAGCGATTTCGGTAAGGATCTGGGTTTTGGTGTAGCGGGCTTTAACGGCTGTTACTTTGCGGGCGGGGGCTGCGGCTTTGGCGGGAGCCTTTTTGGCAGCGGCTTTTTTTGCTGGGGCTTTCTTGGCAGGTGCTTTCTTTGCGGGTTTTTTGGCGGCCATCTCACTATCCTTTATTTGTTGTTGGTGCTTATTGGGCGTTTTTTTAAGGGGCGGCACTGCGCAGCATAGATCGACGCTGCAGCCGAGCCTATATATAAAGCATCGCCAGGGCGCAGGCAACCGGAAAACGCTTAAAAATAGGGGTTTTTGTCACTTTTTTGTGATCGCAAATGTTTTTGCTGGTCCTGCTTTTGGCAGCGGTGCATGTCATGGAGGGCTGGGGTATAATGCCCGGCTTTTTGCATGGCCAGCTGGCCTGCTCATTGCGACTTTAGACTTTTCATATAGAACACAGCGGGAATCGATTATGCGCACCGGTTATTGTGGCGCCCTGAGCAAAACCAATATTGATGAAGTGGTCACCTTGTGTGGCTGGGTGGATCGTCGCCGTGACCACGGTGGAGTGATCTTTATTGACCTGCGGGATCGCGAAGGCGTGGCCCAGGTGGTATTCGACCCGGATTGCGGTGAGCATTTCACCACCGCTGAGCGCCTGCGCAGTGAGTACGTGATTCGTGTAACCGGCAAGGTGCGCGCCCGTGACGATGCGGCGGTAAACCCCAATATGAAAACCGGCGAGATCGAAATATTTGCCAGCGAGCTGACCATTCTCAACAGCTCTGAAACGCCTCCGTTTCCTTTGGACGAGCACCACAAAGTGGGTGAGGATGTGCGTCTGAAGTACCGCTACCTGGATTTGCGTCGTCCGGAGATGCTGGGCAACCTCAAGTTCCGCTCTGACGTCACCACCGCCATCCGCAGCCACTTGGCCGACCGCGGTTTTATGGATGTGGAAACCCCCATGCTTACCCGCGCCACCCCCGAAGGTGCCCGTGATTACCTGGTGCCCAGCCGCACCCACGAGCATAAGTTCTTTGCCCTTCCGCAATCTCCTCAGCTGTTTAAGCAACTGTTGATGATGT
Source organism: Porticoccus sp. W117 (assembly GCF_030341905.1). Lineage (GTDB taxonomy): Bacteria > Pseudomonadota > Gammaproteobacteria > Pseudomonadales > Porticoccaceae > SCSIO-12696. The sequence continues at coordinate 1,733 of NZ_JATAAF010000002.1, forward strand.
CTGGTGTGGATCGCTATTACCAGATCGTCAAATGCTTCCGCGACGAAGACTTGCGCGCCGACCGCCAACCGGAATTTACCCAGATCGATATGGAGTTCGCCTTCGTTGAGGAAGACGACATCATGGGGCTCAGCGAAGATATGGTTCGCAGCGTATTCCGCGATGTTAAAGGCATTGACCTGGGCGACTTCCCACGCATGCCCTACAGCGAGGCCATGGAAAAGTACGGCTCCGACAAGCCGGACCTGCGTATTCCCCTGGAATTGGTGGAAATCAAAGACCTGGTCAAAGACGTGGACTTCAAAGTGTTCTCTGGCCCGGCCAACGACCCCAAAGGTCGTGTGGCTGCTCTTAAGGTACCCAAGGGTGGCGAGCAGTTGGCCCGTAAAAAGGTGGATGCCTATGGCAAATTTGTCAGCACCTATGGCGCCAAGGGCCTGGCCTGGATCAAGGTCAACGATCGCAACGACCTGGAAAACGGCTTACAGTCGCCCATCGTTAAACACTTGGGGGTAGAGAACTGCCAACCAATCCTTGAGCGCCTGGGTGCCGAGTCCGGCGATATTATTTTCTTTGGTGCAGATAAAGCCAACATCGTGTCGGATGCACTGGGTGCCTTGCGCTGCAAGCTGGGTGAAGATCTGAATCTCTACATCAGTGAGTGGGCGCCCCTGTGGGTGGTGGACTTCCCCATGTTTGAAGAATTGGATGGTGGTGCCTTAACGCCACTGCACCACCCATTTACTCAAGCATCCTGTTCCCTGGAAGAGCTGAAAGCCAACCCGGCAGAAGCTCTGTCCCGTGCCTACGATATGGTGCTCAACGGCACTGAGCTGGGCGGCGGTTCCATTCGTATTTACGACCCGCAGATGCAGTCTGAAGTGTTGAGCATTCTGGGTATCAGCGAAGAGCAGGCCCGAGAGAAATTTGGCTTCCTGCTGGACGCCCTCAACTACGGCTGCCCACCCCACGGCGGTATCGCCTTTGGTCTCGACCGTTTGATTATGTTGATGGTGGGCGCTGATTCCATTCGCGATGTTATCGCCTTCCCGAAAACCCAGACTGCCCACTGCGCCATGACCGACGCACCGGGCTTGGTAGAAAATGCGCAACTGCGAGAGCTGAATATTCGCCTTCGTGAGAAGGTGAGCGAAGCGTAGCTTCGCTGGTCGGACGTCGGATGCTAGACGTCTGAAGCTAAAACCAAGCATTCCGTCATACCCGCGAAAGCAGGTATCCAAGTTGAATAGCTTCGTAGGAAAATGGATTCCCGCCTTCGCGGGAATGACGTTCACTCAAAGCGTCCGACGTCAGACTTCTGGCGTCCGACGTCAAAACCGGAGGTTTTGACAATGGCAGGTCACAGTAAATGGGCCAATATCAAACACCGCAAGGCGGCTCAGGACGCCAAGCGGGGCAAGGTATTTACCAAAATTATTCGCGAGCTGGTGGTGGCCGCCAAAGCCGGTGGCCCCAACCCGGAAGATAATCCCAGCCTGCGCGCCTGTGTCGACAAGGCGCTGGGCGCCAATATGAAAAGAGACACCATCGACAAAGCCATCGCCCGCGGCGCTGGCACAGGCGACGGTGATGATTACGAAGCGGCAACCTACGAGGGTTACGGCGTCGGTGGCGTAGCGGTGTTGGTGGAATGCCTCACCGATAACCGCAATCGCACCGTGGCGGAAGTACGCCATGCGTTTAGTAAACGCGGTGGCAACTTGGGCACCGATGGCTCGGTGGCCTACCTGTTCTCCAAAATCGGCCAGCTCAGCTATGGCGAAGGTGCCGATGAAGACCAGATTATGGAAGTGGCCCTGGAAGCCGGTGCCGACGATGTGGTGAGCAATGACGATGGCTCCATCGACGTGATCACCGCCTGGGAAGATTTTCTCTCTGTAAAAGACGCCATGGTCGCCGCCGGGTTAACCCCGGAGCATGCCGAAGTCACCATGCAGCCCTCTACCAGCGTTGAGCTGGATAAGTCCGGTGCCGAAAAGGTGATGGGCCTGGTGGATATGCTGGAAGATTTGGACGATGTCCAAAACGTCTATACCAATGCGGATATTCCGGAATCGGTATTGGCGGAAATGGAGTAAGAGCCTTGCTTGTCATGGCTAGTGTTGAAACATTTAACCAAAGACTTTTAAAAAGGTAACGACATGAAAACCATCAAAAAAACTGCTGACTACACCATCTACCAGAAGCGTAACGAGCGCTACGCCGTAAAAGGCGCCGACAGTAAGTGGATCAATGGTGAAGAGAAAGCCAAAATCCTGCTGGCTGAAGAGCTGATCAAACTGTCTGCCGCCGCTCCTGCGGAAGAGCCAGTAGAAGAGGTGGCGGAAGAAGCTACCGAAGAAGCGGTTGCGGAAGAGCCGTCAGCGGAAGAAGAGTCATCAGCTGAAGAAGAGGCTCCTGCAGAGGAAGAGGCTGCTGAAGAAGAGCCAAAAGAGTAAATGTTGGACGTTTGAGGTTCGACGTTTGACGAGGCGGCCAATGGCCGCCTTTTCTATTTCCGGGGCTTGAGCTACTCTTCGTCCAACGTCAAACATCCAACGTCTAACCAAAAATGACTCGAATTCTCGGTATCGACCCAGGTTCCCAACGCACCGGCTTCGGTGTGATTGATGTGGCGGGCTCTCGGGAAAGTTACGTCACCAGCGGCATTATCAAACTGCCACCACAGGCCAGCCTGCCGGAGAAATTAAAAATCATCTACGCCGGTGTCAGCGAGATTATTGCCGAAACTTCACCGGATTTAATGGCTGTGGAAGAAGTGTTTTTTGCCAAGGATCCTCGCGCCGCCCTCAAACTGGGTCAGGCCCGTGGCAGCGCTATTGTGGCGGGTATGAATGCGGATATTCCTGTGGGTGAATACTCTGCCCGCACCGTGAAACAGGCGGTTGTGGGCAATGGAGCGGCCACCAAAGAGCAAGTGCAGGAAATGGTGGTGCGGCTGCTAAAACTCTCCGCCACGCCGAAAGAAGATGCCGCTGATGCTTTAGCAGTGGCTCTGTGTCATGCACAGAGCAGTCGTACCCAGGCGAATTTAGCGGGGGTGAGTCGCTATGCAAGGGGGCGAAATAGGTGACAGGAAACAGGACGGGCTTCGCCCTTACAGGACGCGCTGCGCGCTACAGGAAAAACCCTGTCACCTGTATCCTGTAAGCGAAGCGTCCTGTAACCTTTGGCTTTTCCCATCTAACAACTGTAAACGTGCCTCAATCGCCCGCTCAATACCAGCTTTATCCAAACCCACTTGCGCCAGCTGTTCGCTATGGCTGGCGTGGTCGATATAGCTGTCTGGCAAGCCCAGATGCAAAACTGGCATCACCACTCCGGATTGAGCCAGATATTCGCTGACTGCCGCACCGGCACCGCCATGGATGCTGTTTTCTTCCAGGGTCACCAACAAGTCGTGATCCATAGCCAGTTGTTCTACAAGGGCTTCATCCAGTGGCTTCACAAAACGCATATCCGCCACGGTGGCATTCAGTTTATCCGCTGCCTGCAAGCCGTGATGGAGCAGGGTGCCAAAGTTGAGGATGGCCACTTTGCGGCCCTGGCGTTTGATCTCGCCACGGCCAATGGGCAGAGCAGTCATTTGTTGCTGGATGGCAACACCGGGGCCAGTGCCCCGTGGGTAACGTACTGCGGCCGGGCCTTTGTGAACAAAGCCGGTATATAACAGTTGGCGGCACTGGTCTTCGTCAGAGGGGGCCATTACCAGCATATTGGGTACGCAGCGCAGGTAGCTGAGATCAAAACTGCCTGCATGAGTGGCGCCGTCTTCGCCCACCAGCCCGGCGCGATCGATGCCAAAAGTCACGTCCAGGTTTTGCAGGGCCACATCGTGAATCAGCTGGTCGTAGGCACGCTGCAAAAAACTGGAGTAAATGGCCACTACCGGCTTCTGTCCTTCGCAGGCCATTCCGGCGGCCAGAGTAACTGCGTGCTGCTCGGCGATGGCGACATCGTGGTAACGCTCGGGGAAGCGTTTTGAAAATTCCACCATGCCTGAGCCTTCGCACATGGCCGGGGTAATGCCCACTAATTTGTCGTCCTGCTCGGCCATGTCGCAGAGCCAGTCGCCAAAAATATCCTGGTACTTTTTGTTCGCGGGTTTGCTTGGTTGTGCTTTGTTTTCAGTGGACTCCAGCGCAGGGGTGGGCTCAATTTTGCTGAGCGCGTGGTAACCCACCGGGTCATCCTCTGCTGGTGTAAAGCCTTGGCCCTTGCAGGTAATACAGTGCAGTAATACCGGCCCGGTAAGGTGTTGCAGGTTTTCAATGGTGTGGATCAGCTGCGGCAAATCGTGGCCATCGATGGGGCCAATATAGTTAAAACCCAGCTCTTCAAACAGGGTGCCGGGAGCCACCATGCCTTTCATGTGCTCTTCAGTGCGGCGCACAAAAGCGGCGGCTGAGGGAATGGCCTGCAAAACTTTTTTGCCGCCTTCGCGAATGGTGTTGTAAAAGCGGCTGGCCCAGATTTTCGAGAAATAGGTAGCCAGCCCACCCACATTGTGGGAGATGGACATATTGTTGTCGTTGAGCACCACCAGCATATCCGCGTCGGTGTGCGCAGCGTGGTTCAAGGCTTCGAACGCCATACCGGCGGTCATTGCACCATCGCCAATTACCGCCACGGTGCGGCGGCTTTCGCCCGCCATTTCAGCCCCAAGAGCCATGCCCAGGGCGGCACTGATCGAAGTACTTGAGTGGCCGACCCCAAAGGTGTCGTATTCACTTTCGCTGCGTTTGGGGAAGCCGGAGAGGCCGCCTTTGTGGCGAATGCCATCCATTTGCTCGCGGCGGCCAGTAAGAATTTTGTGGGGGTAGGTTTGGTGGCCCACATCCCAGACCAGGCGATCCACAGGGGTGTTGTAGGCGTAGTGCAGGGCAATGGTCAGTTCCACTACACCGAGGCCAGCGCCGAAATGCCCGCCAGTGCGGCCTACGGTAAACAGCAGGTAGGCGCGCAGCTCGTCCGCCAGTTGCAACAGCTGCTCTTCGCTGAAATTGCGCAGCTGCGCCGGCTCACCAATGCTGTCCAGCAGCGGTGTGGTGGGGCGGGCCAGAGGTATGTCGGTAAATTTCTTTGCCATTGCCAAGCCAAACGGAGCGCAGTTTTGGTAGGGCGGCAATATTACAACAATTTGACGGGGTTAGCCCCCGGAAGTTGTGGGGAAATGGTGGAGGTATATGTCATTCTGAGTGGCGCTCTTTCAGCTCTGTCATTCTGAGGAGCCGGAGGCGACGTGAGAATCTCCTGATTTGAATTACGCGAAAGGCTGACCTTGTGAGATCCTCACGCGGCTGCGCCGCTCAGGATGACGGATTCGGGGCTATTGCCCCGTATCCGTCATTTCCAGGTCGCGCAGATACAGGGAATACTCATCACCGTCGTTTTCCACCCGGTGGAATTTTACCAGCAGGTAGTTGTACTTAGGCGCCATCCAGAAGGTAGTCTGGCGTTTGTTGGGGTCTTTGACCCGTTCCAGCTTAACGGTATTGATTTCACCCATAGGGGTGTCAATTTTTTCCTCGCCCACTACCTGAAAGTAGTAATCCTTGATTTGCCCGCGGCGCACGATCTGATAGTGGAGTTCGTCTTTGCCCGCCATCAGGTCGAGGGATATTTGCAGTTGGTAGCCGAGCCAGTCCAGTTCTTGCCCGGTTAGTGCCAGCTCATTGGAGTCGCCTTTGTAAGTACTTGTGACCAGGTTGTTATCCCAGTCAAAGGCCGCAGTTTCTGTTCTCCCTGAACCGAGAATCTTGCGTTTCATCTGGTAGCTGGTTGGCTGAATACGGCCATCTTGCAGGCTGAATTCGCTGCTCTCTTTAATGCCGCCAAAAAACAGGTGTTTGGCGTGGCTGGTGATGCGGTATTGGCCGTTGCCCAGAGGTTCCAGAATGCGTTTGGCTTTGAGGTGCATGCCTTTGTATTTGGCACCGTAGTTGGCGGTAAAGGGCTCTAGCAAGGGAGGGGAGTTGGCGGCAGTGTCGCTATAGACCATGCCGCATAGCAACAGAAAAATTAACGCGGTAACGGCACGAAGCATATTCCTTGTCCCCACTGATATTTTCGTAGGGTGGATTAGCGCAGCGTAATCCACCAGTAGTGTCAGAATATTGGTGGATTACGCTGCGCTAATCCACCCTACACAATCAGTTCCAACGTCGAATTATACATTTGGTTGATAGGGGTAGCCGGTTTCTGGCAGGGGCTCACCATCCAGCAGAGCGCGGTTACCATCCATTTTCAGGCGGCCACTACACAGCCAGCTGGCGGCCAGAGGGTAAATCTGGTGTTCGTAGGCCAGTACCCGTTTAGCCAGGTCGTCGCTGCTGTCTCCGGCTTCAATTGGCACTCTGGCTTGTAGCACCGGTGGCCCGCCATCCAGTTCTTCAGTGACAAAATGCACTGTGGCGCCGGCCTCGCTGTCGCCAGCGTCAATGGCCCGCTGGTGGGTGTGCAGACCGGGGTACTTGGGCAGCAGTGAGGGGTGGATATTGAGCATACGCCCCTGATAGCGGCGGATAAACTGCGCCGTCAGGATACGCATAAAGCCCGCCATAATAATGATGTCTGGTTGGTGGTGGTCTATGCACTCAGCCAAGGCATGGTCAAACGCCTCGCGGCTGTCGAACTCGGTATGATCAACTACTTCTGCTGGGATTCCGGCGCGCTCGGCGCGCTCCAGGCCCAGCACGTTGGGGCGGTTGCTGATTACTGCCGCCACTTCGCCGCCCAGAGAACCATCGCTGGCACTATCGATAAATGCCTGCAGGTTACTGCCGCTGCCGGAGATCAGTACAACGAGTTTGGGCAGGCTCACCCGTCAATTCCCACCAATTCAACCTGTTCTTCGCCACTGGCAGCCTGGGCGATTTCGCCGATCAGGAAGGCTTCCTGATTGCTGGCGCGAAGGATGTCAAAGGCGTCGTCTACGCTATCGGCCGGCACGCAAATCACCATACCGATACCGCAATTAAAGGTGCGGTGCATTTCCCGCTCATTGACATTGCCGTGTTGTTGCAGCCAGTCGAATACCGCCGGACGCTGCCAGCTGCTGGTATCGATCACCGCCTTGGCGTTATCTGGCAATACTCTGGGGATATTTTCCAGTAAACCGCCGCCAGTAATGTGCGACAGGGCGTGTACCTGGCTGTCGCGAATCAGGCGCAACAGAGGTTTTACATAGATATTGGTGGGCGCCATCAGGGCATCGATCAGTGGCTGGCCGTCCAATTGTTCTTCGTTGACGTTAACACCGGATACTTCGATGATTTTGCGAATCAGGGAATAGCCGTTGGAGTGCGGGCCGCTGGCGGCCAGGCCAATCAGTTTGTCGCCCACGTGTACGGAACTGCCGTCGATGATTGCTGACTTTTCCACCACGCCAGTGCAGAACCCGGCCAGGTCGTAGTCTTCGCCCTCGTACATGCCAGGCATTTCAGCGGTTTCGCCACCCACCAGGGCACAGCCCGCCAGCTCACAGCCTTTGCCGATACCTTCCACCACCGCAGCGGCGGTGTCGACATTGAGTTTGCCGGTGGCGTAGTAATCCAGGAAGAACAGCGGCTCAGCGCCACACACCACCAGGTCGTTGACGCACATGGCCACCAGATCGATACCGATGGAGTTGTGCACGCCGGAGTCCATGGCCAGCCGCAGCTTGGTACCAACGCCGTCGGTACCAGATACCAGTACCGGTTCACGGTAACCGGAGGGCAGCTCACAGAGAGCGCCAAAGCCACCAAGACCGGCCATAACTTCCGGACGACGGGTGCTTTTGGCAACGTGTTTGATGCGTTCTACCAAGGCGTTGCCAGCGTCGATATCCACGCCGGCGTCTTTGTAGCTGAGAGGGGTGTTCTGCTGTTCAGTGGTCATTACGGGGGGCCGTTATCGATGTAAATTTGAAAGGCGCGTATTTTATCCACTTCGGTGCCGTGACACCATCGAAATCGTTGATACAATGTCCGCCAGTCAATGCCCCGCAAAGGAACTCGTAATTAATGCAGCAGCACCGATCCAATACTGTACTCCCTCCGTTGTGGCGGTTATGCCTGCTGCTCGTCACACTGCTTGGCTTGTCGAGTACTGCCCTGGCGGTTCCTCTGGATGAGCTTTATCAGGCGCAAATTACGGTGCAGGACAAAAGCCAGAAAGAGCGCCGGCGGGCTGAATCCGAGGGCTTGAAAGCGGTACTGGTTAAAATCAGCGGCAACTCGAAAACCGTCAATAACCCGCAAATTGCAGCGGCGGTGAAAAGCCCCGGCGGATACGTCAGCGAATTCAGCTATCAAAGCCGGGTTGGCGAAGATGGCAGCCGCCAGGTGGTGGCAGATGTCAGCTATTCGCCCGCTATGGTGGATCAATTGCTGGCTCGTACGGGTCGTCCCATCTGGCCAGCGGACCGCCCGGAACTGTTGGTCTGGCTGGTGGTGGATCAGGTCGGGGAAGGGCGCAGCCACGTATCACCGGACTCCATGCCAGAAGCGTATAAGCAACTGCAGCTCTGCGCGGCCAGTCGCGGCCAGCCATTGCAACAGCCGCTGTTGGATTTGGAAGATCACCTGACCTTGTCGGCCCGCGATGCCTGGGCGTTCGATCGTACCGCCCTGGTGGCCGCTGCTCGGCGTTATAAAGTACAACAGTGGACAGTGCTGCGTTTTTACGAAACCAGCAGTGGCCAGTTTCGCGGCACCGTTCAGGTGGAGGCTGGCGCTCACAGTGGCTTGGAAAATATCAACGCTCCCAGCCTCAATGAACTGATTCGCAAAGGCGTGGATATTGCTGTTGACCGGGTCGCTGCCGGTGCCACCTTTATTCGCCAGCACACCGCTGAAGAATTCGCCCTGCTGTTGGAAAATATTGACAGCTTCGACGATTACCAGGCGGCGATTGAATTACTCTCTGAGCTGAAGATGGTGCGCTCGGTGCGGGTGGCCTCCGCCGTTGGTGACCACTTGGATTTACGCCTCACTATCGACGGGGGTGCGCCTGGACTGTTGAGAATTCTCAATCGCAACAAGCGCCTGGAGCCACTGGTCAGTCTCGATAACCCTGGCGCCGCCAGTCGTTTTCGCTGGCGTTAATTCCGCGATGAGTCAACACCCCAGCCAGATGGCATTGAGCATTGCCCTCGATCGCCAGTGCACCCTGAACAATTTTTATTCCCCTGAAGGTTCGATCTTCGAGCAGGCGACGTCGATCCTGCGTGGCCCTCTGGTAAATGGCCAAGAGCCTTTTGTGTATCTATGGGGCAGTGCTGGCAGTGGTGTTACTCATCTGTTGCAAGGGGCTTGTCACGAACTACTGGCGGTGGGCAAATCGGTGCAGTACCTGCCTCTTGATGAAGTCTTGGAATATCCGCCACAGGCGCTGTTCGACAGCCTTGAGCAAACCGATCTGGTGTGCCTGGACAATCTTCAGGTAGTCGCCGGGCAGGGCGAATGGGAGGAGGGGTTGTTCCACCTGTTTAATGGCATCAAGGCCCAGGGCAATCGCTTGCTGGTGGGGGCAAATACCAGCCCGGTGCATATGCCCGTTGAACTGCCAGATCTGAAATCCCGCCTTACCTGGGGGCTCAGCCTGCAGCTGCCAACACTGGCAGATGAGCAAAAAGTATTGCTGCTGCAATTCTGCGCCCGTCAGCGGGGGTTGGAGTTGGCGGACGCTCCGGCGCAATACCTGTTAAGCCGCCTGCCCAGAGACGTTAGCCAACTGGTGGCGGCCCTTGATCAGCTGGATAAAGCCTCCCTGCAAACCCAGCGCCGCCTGACCATCCCCTTTATCCGCCAAGCCCTGAATCTGTAACCTTAACGGCCGTAATGAGCACTGGCTCACGGCCTGTGGCTGTGCACTTAAGTAGCATCGGATAACGCTCAAGTCGTCATTTCGTCATTGCGAGCCGCGAAGCGGCGCGGCAATCTCCTGCTACGGAGCGCCCATCAGGAGATCGCCACGCTACGCTCGCGATGACAAGAAAAACAAAATAATAACCAAGGAGTTTGCATCCGATGAAAACCAAAACTATTGCTATCGCCATTACCCTCAGCGCAGCCGCCAGCACAGCCCAGGCAGACACTGTACTGGGTCTGTACGCTGGCGCCGGTCAGTGGCAGTCTGAACTGAGCGGTGATGTCGGTGTTACCGATACGGATTTTTCCACCCTCGGCTTCGATGAAGAAAACAACAATATGTTTTATCTGGCTCTGGAACACCCGGTACCAGTGATCCCCAATATCAAGGTTGTACGCACCGACCTGTCCACCACCGGCAGTGCCACCCTGCAGGGCAACGTGCAATTCGACAACGTGATCTTCCCCTCCGGTACCACCCTGGCTACCGACATCAATCTGGATCACACCGATGCCACCTTCTACTACGAAGTGCTGGATAACTGGATTAATCTGGATCTGGGCCTTACCGCTCGCCAATACAAGGGGCAGCTCACTGCCAGCAACAATGATGTGGTGCCGCTGAGCGAAACCGTGGAACTGGATGCAGTAATCCCGCTGGTTTACCTGAAAGGCCAGATCGACCTGCCATTTACCGGCTTTTCACTAAAAGGCGAGGCCAACGCCATCGGCTACAGCGGCGACAGCATCAGCGATATCTCCGCTGCCATTGCCTGGCAGGATGATTTCCTGGCAGTCTTTGATCTGGGTGTCGAGCTGGGTTATCGCCGTATGAATCTGGAAATTGACGATTTGGGCGATCTGCAAACTGATCTGACTATTGATGGGCCGTATTTGTCATTGAATGCGCATTTTTGATAGCAGTCATCCAAAGCTAAATACCTGAAAACGTCTCTGCTGCAATACCAAAGAGATGAAGTCAGTCTTGTTCAATTGCACCCTGAATCGCAAGGCGGGTCACCAATGCTTGAGCGAGGCACAATGATGTTGCCAGTGACCGAAAAGAGTGCACTTCAGCGTCATGCACGGTGAAGGCGAAGTCTGCATTATCAGCAATCGGGCTAAGCGGACTGTCAGTCATCACGATGCAAGATGCACCTGCACTCTTGGCCTGGGTCAGTACACGTTGAGTCTCCTCAGCATAGGAGTGGTAACTGATGGCAATTAATGCATCTTTTTCTGTGATTGAGCTGGCTTGCCCTGCCAGCATCCCACCTGCACCGTCCAGTAGCTGAACATGGCAATCTAACTGTCCGAGAGAATAAGCCAGGTAAGTGGCAATAGGGAACGATCTCCGCAACCCGATCACAAAAACCTTGTCAGCGCCGGATATGCAGCGAGCCGCCGACTCCACAACATCGACATTTACACTGTGGCTCAAGTGTTCTAAAGATGAGACATTCGCTTGGCAAAGCTGCTCAAGCCACCCTTCCTCTGAGGCTATTTCGCCACCATCCAACCCTCGATTCACTCTTTCTTTATAGGAGGCTGACTGCTGGGCAATGTGTTCCTGGAACAGTTTCTGCATCTCCGTGAAACCGCTGAACCCAAATGCTTTGGAGAAGCGAATTAAGGCGGAGGGTTGAACGCCTGCATTGCTTGCAACGCCCGCAACTGTATCCAAAGCAATTGCGGTAGGATTTTCCAATACGTACCTTGCAATCAATTTCAGGCGCTTGCTCAGAGAGTTATACTCCTCCCTGACAGCCTTACTCAGTTGTTCATAACTCGATATATTATTGGACATAACGATTGTTTTCGGACTCACATTCCAACTCATTTGGAATGACGCAAACCCGATCCAAGTCTGCAAAATAAGCGCAGATGGTACTGTATTTCCGGCAAACTTGATAATCGCGCGTCACGCATCGGATTGTCACATCATCGAAATATTCTGCGGCTAATCTCTGTATTCGCACCAGCTGACAGGGCTTTTTGCGCCATCAATTTGGAATATTTATTTCGAATTTGAAAGTATGTAGAATATTTAGTTCTATTGAGGCGTGACGTCCAACATTAAAAGCGCTCTGCCAATTTGGCGAATCAAACCAGTTAAAAGGGGTTGAAATCTGATATGCACAATAAGAACTATCGCCAGGGCTTCCCGCCCGGGTTGACATGGGTCACAGACCATAAAACTGATGTGACGGGAATAGGCTTTGGAGTCTTGAATATGGCAGTGGGTGAATCACTGTCACTTCAGTTGGATGCTGAGTGTGCCTGGTTACTGATGTCCGGGCGAGTCGTGTTATCTTCCCCGGAACTTGGTTCTATAGAAGTGCATCGCTCTTCTTTGTTTGACGACAAACCTGTGGCCCTGCATACAAGTGCTGGTTGTCGCGTACAGATTGAGTGCATCGAGCCCGCCGAGTTGACGCTCTATCAGACTGAAAACTCCTGCAAATTCTCAGAGCGCCTCTACAGCCCGGAAGAAACCACCTGTGAGCAGCGTGGTAAGGGCAGCGTTGGCGATACCTGCTGGCGAGAAGTGCGCACTATTTTTGGGCTTGGTGATAGCTTTCCAGAATCAAACCTTGTTTTGGGTGAAGTCATAACATTTCCAGGCCGATGGTCCAGTTACCCACCTCACCACCATCCTCAGCCAGAGATATATCACTACCGGTTCAGTGAGCCACAAGGCTACGGGCACGCTGAGCTCGGCGAGGATGTGGTCAAAGTTCAGCAGTTCGACACGGTAAAAATTCTATCCCCTGACGACCATGCCCAATGTGCAGCTCCCGGATACGGCATGTACTACAGCTGGGTGATACGTCATCTGCCCGACAATCGATACCTGGAACCGGAGTTTACTGAAGCCCACAAGTGGGTGATGAACCCAGCAGCCCAGTATTGGAAACCAAAGAACAGTTAATAAGGACAATGCTGTGACTACAGCCAATTTTGACGTTATCTGCATGGGCCGTGCAGCGGTAGACTTATATTCCCAGCAGATCGGTGAATCCCTTGAAGACTGCCGGTCGTTCAACAAATACCTGGGAGGATCGTCGGGAAACATAGCTATCGGTGTGTCCCGATTGGGGTTAAAAACTGCCATGCTCACCAGGGTTGGCGACGAGCAGATGGGCCGTTTTGTAACCAGTGAGTTACGGCGCAATGGTGTCAATACCGACCACATATCTCTGGATCCGACTCGGCTCACAGGACTGGTTTTACTGGGAATTCAAGATACCGAGAGCTTTCCGCTACTTTTCTACCGCGACAACTGTGCTGATATGGCGCTGGAGGAGCGTGATATCGATGAGTCATTCATCGCATCGTCCCGAGCGCTCGTTATAACCGGCACGCATTTTTCCACTTTGGAAACTTTCCAGGCATCCAAGCTCGCCCTTGCCTATGCGGAAAAGCACCAGGTAAAGCGAGTTCTGGATATTGATTACCGGCCGGTGCTGTGGGGGTTGACTGCAAAAGGTGATGGAGAAACGCGCTATATCAGTGCTGAATCAGTTACCGAGCACCTTCAATCCGTGATCCCTCATTTTGATTTGATTGTTGGTACAGAAGAAGAGATCCACATTGCCGCAGGTAATGAAAACACATTGCAAGCAGTGAAGAAGATTCGTGAGCTCAATCCGAGTGCCACAATTGTGGTCAAACGGGGCTCTCTGGGCTGTGTGGTTTTTGACCAACAGAATATCCCGGAAGAACTGGATGGCGGCATTGTCTCCCAGGGCAGGAAAGTTGATGTTCTCAATGTGCTTGGGGCCGGAGATGCGTTTATCAGTGGTTTTTTGCGTGGCTGGATCAGGAATGACAGCATTAACAAATGTTGTGAGTACGCCAACGCCTGCGGCGCGATTGTGGTTTCGAGGCATGGTTGTTCTCCTGCTATGCCCACCGAAACAGAGCTGAACTACTTTCTGTCGGAACACCAGGCGCCAATTGACCCGGCATCCGATGTCATGCTCAACCACCTTCACAGAGTAACAACAAGGCAAGACAAACATCGCAGTGTCTATGCACTGGCTTTTGATCACCGCAAGCAACTATTGGACATGGCGGATGAAGCAGGAGCCTGCCCCAGTAAACTGTTCACACTGAAATCACTGATCGCCAAGGCTGCTGTAAAAGTCTCACAGGAAGAAAATCTGGAAGGCTCTGCGGGTATCCTGGTGGATGACACTTATGGCCAAAGGGAGCTGTTCTCGACAAGAGAGTCAAACCTCTGGGTGGGCAGACCGGTTGAGTTGCCCGGGTCACGCCCCATCGCCTTTGAGGGTGGGGAAGATATCACATCGACCCTGAGCAAATGGCCAAAACACCATGTCGTCAAGTGCCTGGTTTTTTACCACCCGGATGATTCCGTTTCGATGCGAGAGACACAACACAAACGAATCAAATCCCTCTACCGGGCATGTGTACGTCAAGAACTGGAACTGTTGTTAGAGATTATTCCGCCCAAAGAATCGAAGGTGAGTGACGACACTATAGCCCGCTGTATAGAAAATTTTTATCAAGAAGGCATTTATCCCGACTGGTGGAAATTGCCCGCCCAAACTACTGAGGGTTGGAAACAGACAAATAACGTCATCGAATCACACGACAGGTGGTGCCGGGGAATACTCATCCTTGGCCTTGAAGCACCGATGAATGTTCTTCAGGAAAGTTTCCTTAACTCAGTACAGGCTCCATTGTGCAAAGGATTTGCGATTGGCAGAAGTGTATTTTCTGAACCATCAAAGCTCTGGCTAAGAGGCGAGATGAACGATACTCAGTTAGTGGATCAGGTTGCAGAAAATTATCGGGAAATTGTCCACATGTGGAAGCAGCGCGAAAATCAAATTTCTCAAAGTGAGAACAATCATGCCCACCGTTAAACTCACGATGGCTCAGGCGCTGGTTAAATTTCTTAGCCAGCAGTACGTTGAAATTGATGGCACTGAAGAACCACTCATTCCAGGTGTTTGGGCTATTTTTGGTCACGGCAATGTAGCCGGTCTTGGCGAAGCACTGTTTCACGCCCAAGATAAAATCCCGACCTATCGGGCACACAATGAGCAGGCAATGGCTCATGCTGCTATCGCGTATGCAAAAGCAAAAAACAGAAAGCAAGTATTTGCCTGCACCACATCCATTGGGCCCGGCGCAACCAATATGGTGACAGCCGCTGCGCTGGCCCATGTAAACCGGCTGCCAGTGCTTCTGTTAGTCGGTGACACCTTTGCCACCAGAATGCCCGATCCGGTGTTGCAGCAATTGGAAGATTTCTCCGACCCCACAATTTCTGTCAATGATTGCTTTAAGCCGGTGTCCCGTTTCTGGGATCGAATTACCCGCCCTGAACAGCTTATCCACAGCTTGCCTCGGGTTATCCAGACACTTTTAGACCCGGCTGAATGTGGGCCTGTAACGTTGTCACTTCCGCAAGATGTTCAGGCAATGGCTTACGAATTCCCTGAAAATTTTTTCAAGGCCAAAACACATCGCATACGCAGACCTGAGCCCGACTTGCACGAGCTGAAGTCTGCCATTGATATTCTTCGGCACGCCAAGGCGCCACTGATCGTTGCTGGTGGCGGCGTTAAATATTCAGACGCCGGTGATCTTCTTGCTGAGTTTTCAGAGCGAAAAGGAATACCCGTTGTTGAAACACAGGCGGGTAAAGGCTCTCTGCCCTGGAATCATAAATTTCAAGCGGGAGCGGTCGGCGTTACCGGCACAACTGCAGCAAATGCACTCGCGCAAAAAGCCGATGTAGTACTGGCAATTGGTACTCGTCTTCAAGATTTCACAACGGCATCTCGAACGCTATTTGCCAAGAATTGCAAACTTGTCGGGTTGAATATATCGCCACCAGATTCAATGAAACACGAATCAGTGCCGCTGGTAGCGGATGCTGCGCGAGGCCTGCATATATTGAGTCGTGACCTGGGAAACTATTGCTCACCCACTGATTGGCAGGAATTCGCAAAATCCCAAATTCGCGATTGGCATACATTGAGAAACCAATTGATCGCTGAAAAACCCAGCGAGCTACCAGGTGATGCGGAGGTTGTGGGTGTTTTAAACCACGCCGCGGTAAGTAACGGCGCTGTGGTTTCGGCTGCAGGAGGGTTGCCTGGAGAGCTGCATAAGCTGTGGAATGCCTCAGGGCCGAAAGGATATCAATTAGAGTATGGCTACTCTTGTATGGGATACGAAATTGCCGGTGGTTTAGGTGCCAAAATGGCCATGCCAGATTCAGACGTCTACGTTCTTGTCGGAGACGGAAGTTACCTGATGATGAACTCCGAAATCGCGACCTCTGTCTCCCTCAATAAAAAACTGATCATTGTCGTTCTGGATAACGGCGGATTTGGTTGCATAAATCGCCTGCAAAAAGGCTGCGGCAGTGCACCATTCAACAATTTGCTGAAAGATTCGGCACCGAATGATGGCAGATATTTCCAGGTGGATTTTGTCGCCCATGCTGCCGCTATGGGTTCCAATAGCGAAGAGGTGGCCAATCTGACTGAGCTTGCCTCTGCCATTGAGCGGGCAAAGTTGTCAGAGAAAACATACACCATTGTGATGAAAACTGACCCTGAAAAGCGGTCTCTTGCTGGGGGAGCCTGGTGGGATGTGCCAGTTTCAGAAACGTCCAGTTCGCCCGATGTGATGGAAGCGCATTCCTCGTACCGGCAAGCCAAGGTTCAACAATTTCAGGCAGTAGAATGACAGTAAAAATCGGTGTTAATCCATTATCCTGGACCAACGATGACCTTCCGAGCCTGGGCTCACATATCCCTCTTGAGCAATGTCTTTCCGAGGGCAAAGAGGCCGGGTACCAAGGGTTTGAACTGGGAAACAAATTTCCGAGGGATCCCTGTGTCTTGCAGCCACTGATGCAAGCATACGATTTAGAGATTATTTCCGGCTGGTTCAGTCTTGAATTACTCAACAACAGTGTTGAGAGCCAAATTCAAAAATCTCAAGACCATATAAAACTTCTAAAGGCAATGAATTGCACAATATTTATTGCCTGTGAGGTCAGTGGTGCAATCCATTCTGATATCAATACTCCGCTGTCAAAATCACCCAGGATGAATGAACAGGACTGGTGCCGACTGACTTCTCGCCTAAACGAATTTTCGGACTATTTGTTATCGGAAGGGCTTCAGCTGGCGTATCACCACCACATGGGCACAGTGATCGAATCTGAAGCCGACGTGGATCGCCTTATGTCAAGCACCAGCGAGAGCGTAGGGCTTCTTCTGGATACTGGTCACATTACCTACTCTGGTGGTTCTCCACTCAATCTGATTGACCAGTTTGGCGGTCGAATTTGCCATGTTCATTGTAAAGATATTCGACCTCAAGTGCTTGAGGAATCTCGTCGAGAGGATTGGAGTTTTTTGAACTCGGTGTTGGCAGGGGTTTTCACTGTTCCAGGCGACGGGTTCATTAATTATCGAGAGCTGGCCGTTAGCCTGGCATCAATCAACTACTCCGGGTGGTTGGTGGTGGAAGCTGAACAAGATCCATCGCTCGCCGACCCTTTCACCTACGTATCAAACGGCTTTCAGCACTTACGCAATGCTGTAACAGAAGCTCGTCTATAACGTAGCTTGTTGCAGATACCTTACACCAAAAAATAATTTATCAGGATCAGTATATGACCCATACCATCCACCACTTCATCAATGGAAAAATTGCTGAAGGCACAGGCCAGAGCTTCTCTCCAGTGTATGACCCATCCACCAGAACAGAGATAGCTAAAGTGGCTCACGCAGCTCCCGACGACGTTGAAAACGCAGTGGCGTCTGCTAAAGCCGCGTATGAAAGCTGGTCAAACTGGACGCCCCTGAATCGTGCAAGAGTCATGTATCGGTTCAAAGCACTCCTTGAGGAAGACGCGCAAAGTATTGCAGAACTCATCAGTAAAGAGCATGGAAAGGTAATTGATGACGCTATGGGTGAAGTAACTCGCTGTCTTGAGGTTGTGGAATTTGCCTGTGGAGCACCTCACTTGCTGAAGGGCGATGTCACCGAAAATGTCGGCACCAGAGTTGACAGCCACTCCCTTCGTCAGCCGCTGGGCGTGGTGGCAGGTATTACGCCTTTCAACTTTCCACTCATGGTGCCTGGATGGATGTTCCCGGTGGCTCTGGTCTGCGGGAATACGTTTATATTGAAGCCCTCCGAAAAAGACCCATCTGCCTCACTGCGGATCGCGGAATTACTGAAGCAGGCGGGGCTCCCCGATGGTGTTTTCAATGTTATTCAAGGTGATAAAACTGCAGTAGATGCGCTTATCAAACACCCGGATGTTCATGCAATCAGCTTCGTCGGCTCTACGCCAATTGCCAGCTACATTTACACAACGGGAGCAGCCCATGGCAAGCGCGTACAAGCACTGGGTGGCGCCAAAAATCATATGGTTATTATGCCGGATGCGGATATCGAACAAGCCTCTCAGGCGCTGATGGGGGCTGCTTATGGTGCTGCAGGAGAGCGCTGTATGGCCATATCGGTAGCCGTGGCTGTAACCGACGCGGTTGCCGACAAACTGGTGGCCAGCCTGAAAGACAAAATTGCACAACTCAACGTTGGCCCATATTCAGATCCTGATTCACAGATGGGCCCACTGATCTCCGAGGCTCATCGAGACAATGTAGTGCGGTACATAGAAATGGGTGTGGAGGAAGGTGCAGAGCTGGTGGTTGATGGGCGTCAACATAAAATTGACTCTGTTGATCATCAGAACGGTTACTTCCTGGGGGCGAGTCTTTTTGACCGGGTATCAGAGCGCATGACCATCCACAGTGAGGAAATATTTGGCCCGGTATTGTGCATTGTGCGGGCCAGAAATTATTCCGAAGCGGTTGGCATTATCAATCGCCACAAATACGGCAATGGTACCTCCATATTTACTCGCGACGGTGACACCGCGAGGGCATTTGGCAATGAGATTCAGGTTGGCATGGTAGGGATTAATGTTCCTATTCCCGTTCCCATGGCATTCCACAGTTTCGGAGGCTGGAAACAGTCGTTATTTGGTGATCATCACATCCACGGCTCTGAAGGTGTTCGCTTCTACACCAAGTTAAAAACCATCACAAGCCGCTGGCCAACTGGTCAACGCCTTGATCCTGACTTTGTTATGCCAACCATGAAATAAAGTTCAGGAAGCCTGTAGATGAAAAAAATTCACCAAATTTGTGTGATCGGTGCCGGGAGAATCGGCCGCTTGCATGCACAAAATATCTGTGAGCGAGCCGATGCTCAATTACGTTGTGTCGTTGATATAAATGATGCCGCAGCTGAACAATTGGCTAAAGAATTGGGAGCGCGTTGGTGTTCTCTTGACGAAGCACTGAATGACGCTGAGATTGATGCCGTGGTGATTGCAAGTTCAACGGACACCCATGTGAATCTCATTCAGGCTGCAGCAAGGGCAGGCAAGGCCGTGTTTTGTGAAAAGCCAATCGACCTGGATTCTGAGAAGGTCAAGGCGTGCCTGAATGTCGTTGAGCGATGCAGTACCCCTTTATTTGTCGGTTTTAACCGCAGGTTTGATCCCAATTTTCAGCAACTGCATAAAGCCATCAATGATAAATCCATCGGTGATTTGGAAATGATACAAATCACCAGCCGCGACCCAGGCCCTCCACCATCAGATTATATTCGCGTATCTGGTGGGCTGTTTCGTGACATGATGATTCATGATCTGGATATGGCCCGTTGGCTTTTGGGTGAAGAACCTGTTGAAGTGTATGCCACTGGGAGTTGTTTGGTGGATTCGGCTATTGCCGAGCACGGAGATATTGACTCTGCACTTGTCACACTGAAAACCGCTTCCGGCAAACTTTGTCAGATTTCAAATAGCCGCAGGGCGGCATACGGCTACGACCAACGTATCGAGATTCTTGGTTCGCAGGGTATGATCCAGGCCGAAAACGTATCATCGTCCAGCGTCGTCATACACGATAAACACGGAATTCGTCGGGACTTGCCGCCTTATTTTTTCCTGGACAGATACCATCAGGCGTACAAAATCGAGATGAATGAATTCATCGACTCATTGAACGGACAGCCTCCAAAAGTAACCGGTATAGACGGGGCAAAGGCTCTCGAACTTGCCGACGCCGCGCACCGTTCCTTTCTGCAGGGGCGGCCTGTGCAGATGCCGCCAGAGTCCGAGGGCTAAAAGTGATTTGTAAGTTTCTCGGAACCAGTGGCGCGCAGGGTTTCCCTCCAATCTACGGGCGAAATGACTTTTATACATCACTGAGAGAAGAAGAACCTGATGAGGTGAGAACTCGCACGGGATTTCGAATTGGCAGGGAACATCAGATTGACCTTTCGCCGGACATTGCTTATCAGCTGCGAAGGTACGGCAGTGACATGTACGACATCAGGCACCTGTTGATAACACACACTCACGCCGACCATTTCGCTCCGCAAGAGCTATTTGACGCATTATCTATGTGCTCAGAAGAGCCTGCCAGCACTAATACGGCTCCAATCAATTTGTACCTGAGTACAGCAGCACATGAATGGTTAATTGATCGTTACCTGCCTGTGCACCACGGTTTCTTAAATAAAAAGCGCCTAAAAGATTTGGAGCAGTTCCTGAATATTCATTGCATAAATTACTTTGAATCGTTCCGTGCTGGCGATCTTGAGGTTGATGCGGTAAAGGGCAATCATCACGCTCTCGGCGTCAATGAGTCTGCACTAAACTACCTGGTGCATTCACCATCGAGGAGCATATTGTTGGCGTGGGATACCGGGTTCTATCAGGATGACACCTGGGAATATCTGCAAGGGAAAAGAGCAGACACCGTGGTCATGGAAGCAACATTTGGCCCCTGGAAAGACAGAGGCCATATGAATGACACCCATATGAATTTTGATACATTCCACAATCAGCTGGAAAAAATGTCAAAGATTGGTTTTATTGACAGCAACACCCGTATCTACGCCACTCACATTAGCTCCGCTTTGCATATGTCCCATCAGCATCTTCAGGCTCAGCTGGATACCTACGGGTTCGGAACCCTGCTGGCTAAAGATGAACTCGAATTCCAGTTTTAATTCCAGATGAAAAAGCAGGTTCAAAAGATGTTAATAAATTTTGATTACGATGGTGTCATCGTCGATTCGTTTGACGAATTGTTAGATATTGCCATTAGAGCAAGTGAAGAATTCCCCGCAAGCCGTAAACCTGCGAAAGAAGATTTTCACTCAATTGAGAACCTCACTTTCCTGGATTTAGGCCAACTAATCGGCCTAAACGGCGATGACGCCAAACAGTACTCTGATGCAGTATTTAGTGAGCAAAAGAAAAGCTGGTCAGTCTCACTGTTTCCAACGATAGCCGAAGTGTTTTCGGAGCTGTCCAAATATCACACTCTGGTGGTGATCACCGCCAGCGAGAGTCAGGTTGTTTCTGAAAACCTGACAGCCTTGGGAATCAGAGACACAATCACCAAAGTGTTGGGTGGTGAGCTCGGCCTTTCAAAGTCTGATCGAATTGACATGGTGTGCAAAGAGCTTGGTTTTGAAAAGTGTGAGACGCTGATGGTAGGGGATGCCATCAGTGATATTCGCCAGGGAAAGCTGGCTAATGTAACCACTGTAGCCGTCACTTGGGGGTTTCAAGACAAGCAACTTCTGGCTCGGGAACAGCCAGACTTTCAAATAAGCGAACCTGCCGAACTGCTTGAGATATACCCAAAATAGCGCTCAAAAAAATTGCGTGCTGATTTTCCATTCAGCACGCAATTCACGACCCGGAAATTACGCTTCGATCCTGCTTCCAACCTTTGCCTTTCCGTACTTGTGATTTAGCAAGTAAGAAGACACGAAGCCTATGCAAGCGAACCCCAGCATAATCATGAAGATTCTATTAAAAGCGGTTTCCGGGGAGAAGTTGTCCATTTGATAGCCATATATGGCGTAGGCAAAAAACATGGGGGAATAGCCAATAAAGGCGGCCACTGCCATCGCTCCGCCACTGATTTCTTTTGGAATCTTCATCTCGCCGATAGGCGCATAATAGACGCCTCGCCCGAGATACAGCAAAAACGACAAACATATCAGTAGACCAATAGTCACATACAGCATGGCCTGATCTCTTGGCAGTACCAAAAGTACGAAAACGCCTATTGCGAGCAAGGCCAGCAACAGTTTCAAGTAGCGCATGGGTGATTTAAACACATTGTCAGCCAGCACGCCGGAAACGGGTGACGCAATCATGCCGGTTACAGAGGTATTTACCAGGCCAAATATCGCCCCGGCAAGAACCGGAAGAACAAACACACTATTGAGAAAAGGAAGAAAAAATTGCAGGCCAACGAAAGAGGCGTAAATACCTGCAGCAGTCACACCAACCAACCACACTTGAGGCATTTTCAGGACCAAAAAAAGATCGGAGATTGCCTTCTTGTTACGGTACTCGCTGGTCTCCCCGGCGTGATCTTCTTTTGGCAAAACAAAGAAGTTAAGAGCCGCCATGATGATCATCATAATTGCAGAAATGACCATAGCAACCTTGATGCCCAAGGTTGCGCCGATGACAGTAAAAACGGCAACTGCCAGCATGTTTTGAAGTAACTCCGTTGCTCGTCTTATCATCTCCAAAAATCCGAACGCAGTACCCTGGTGATCATCAGCAGCTACTCGTCGAACCATTCCCATGACCGCTGGCCAAAAAATTCCCATGGACTGAAACCCCATTATGCCGAACACAACCAGCAAAACAGGATAGCTTGGCGATCCAGATATGATCAGCACACAAATACCGTTCGCCAAAAGACCAAACGTAATCAACAGCCTGGGGTCGATTCGATTCTGTACGTAGCCCAAAACGGCAGAAAACAGCACGCCCAAACCGGTAAGGCTCATCAAAATCCCAAACTGGGTATTGTTGACGCCCAGGGTATTGATGAATGGGTCGTAAAGAACACTTCGGATCGCCTGAAAACAAAATATCGTCTGGCTTCCTATGGACAGCACCAGGAATTGCACCATCATGCGACGATTAAATCCCAGCTTGGACAGAATTGCGTTGAGTTTATCTTTAACCATAACCACCTTTCCCAGCCCCAAATCTGCCATTGTTAACAAAAAATGGTGGTGTACCGCTTGCACGATACACCACCAAAACTGCTACAGAAGCAGAGGGGGACAGATCACTAGAAGATGAAAACTATTGCATTGAATTATAGAAAATTATATTTCAATGAAATGCCTGCTGACCGTGGCATACCGCGGGTAATACGGCGAAATCCATTTGCACCCTCGCCGCCGTCCAAAGCAACGGCATAACTCTCATCAGTCAGGTTCTTGGCCCAGATTCCCACAGTCCAGTTACCTTCTTCTGGTGAGAGTTCAATGCGTGCGTTGACCAATGAATAGTCATCAATCAATTTACGTCGATCTTCCTCAACGGTGCGGGTGAATGCCTCGTCGCGGTATATGTAATCGATGGAACCAAACAGCTTATACCCGGAGCTGAGAGGAAGTTCCGACCAAATTGCTGCCCGATAGGTAAGTTCTGGCGCATCTGGAATTCGGCTGCCTTCGATGGCTTCGATCTTCGACGGACTGGTGGCGATACGGTTACCGGTAAACTCGACAATCTCGGTATCCATGATATTGACGTTGGCATCGATACCAAAGTACTCATTGGCGAACCACTTCACTTCAAACTCCGCACCTTTGATCTCAGCGTTGCCCGCATTAACCAGGGCGCCGCCTTGAGTGAAAATCGGGTTGCCCTGACTATCAGTACCAACCTGAAGGCGCTCGGCAGCGGACAGGCGAATATCTTCATAGTCCATCATAAAGAAGGCGCCATTGAAGCGAATACCTGCGTCTACCCAATCTGTTTTGAAGCCGACCTCAAACGCGTCTACTGTCTCGCCTTTAATCGGATTGATGGCTTCTGCCAGGCTGGTTACCGCACTGCCATCAAATCCACCTGCTGATTGCCCGGTAGAAATATTGGTGTACAGCAAAACATCATCAAATGGTGTCCACTCCAGGCCGAGCTTGTAAGTAGTGCTGCTCTCGTCTACTACCGGAGATTCGTCAATAGGGAAATTGCGATTTGCGTCCATCAGCGAAATGGCCAGACCAAAGTCATTTCCGTCAAAAGCCTGAACGTTGTATTGGCGATTCTCGTCGTTGTAACGGATACCACCAATTGCCTTCACGTTATCAGAGAGGTTGTATTCGGCATTTGCAAACAATGCCCAATGAACGACATCTTCCGTGTATGCGGTGTGGAAGGTTCCCAGGAAATCATTTCCACCTTTAAACGGGAAAGGAGTGTCCACAACAGCCGCCAGCTGGTCGTTCAAGAAAAACGCACCAACTGTCCAAAACAGGTCGCTGTCGTCATTGCTCACCATGCGGATCTCCTGACTGAAGACCTGATTGTCCGTCACCATGGTTTGCTCTTGCTCGGAGATAGACGATACATCCGTATTGTCACGAACAACTCGATAGAGATCGTTAAATCCGGTCAGTGTTGTCAACGTGGCGTTATCCAGGTCAACATCAAAACGCAACGTCCAGCCCAGGTGCCGGTGGTCGTAAGTCGGGTCGGTGATATTGTGGGCAATAGTGAACGGGGTTGTGGGCAACAGGTTTCCTGCTCGATCCCTTACCGGAAGGCCATCGGTACCCAGCGGGCCGCCATCAACGCCTTCAATCTCCCGCTGAAGAATCTCGGAGTCGTCAGTGTAATACTGAACAGCAGCATACATGCTGACATTGTCCGCCAGGTATGACTGAATCGAACCACGAACGGCAAACTTGTCCAGATCGCCGTAATTGTCATCAGCGGCAATGGTTGGAATAGAGGCCACGTAGTTTTCATAGGCTTCCTGGATAAAACCATCTGGCCCCAAGTCATCGGCAGTAATCAGGCCGCTATCCAGATGCTTGTCAAAATTAAAACCGAGGTCTGTTACCAGTGCAGGGAAATTACTTCTGTCAACGTTTGTCGTGCCAACAGATCTCATATAGCCATCGGACTGCTGAACCTTGAACGCCAATCGACCGTTTGTGCGTTCAGTTAATGCGCCACCGATAGCACCGGTGATGTCCAGTTCCTCAAAACTCCCGTATGACACGTCGAGATAACCATCAGTTTCTTCTGTTGGCTTCTTGGTAATCAGGTTTACTGTACCGCCAGTTGCCGCCAAGCCAAATAAGGTGCCCTGCGGCCCTTTAAGTACCTCAGCCCGTTCCAGGTCAAAGGTAGGGAAGTTCAAAAACTGCGAACGAGTGTATGGCACCTCATCCACGTGAACCGCATTGGCAGAAGCATTCGCCGGCCCGGTAGCTTGCAAGCTGACACCACGGATGACGACAAATGGATCAACACCATTACTGCCTCCGGTAAACTCCACACCGGCAGCCAATCGGCCCAGATCACGCACATCTTCGACCCCCATACGGTCGAGCTGTGTTCCAGAATAAGCCTGTACCGAGATACTTACATCTTGGGCACTCTGTGGTCTTTTGGTTGCCGAGATGACAACCTCTTCCATGATTTCCCTGTTCTCTTCTTCTGCCCATGCAGTGCCCGCCAAGGCAGCATTGCAAACGGCTAAAGCAATCAGATTCGGCGCAAATTTGGAAGTTTTCGCGCTCACATTTTTCCAATGGGTCAAGCTGGTCATGTCACTCTCCTCTTAATCTTTGGAGACATGGTGGAAAGGGGTAAACCTCAATCGAGCGCAGCTATATTACGAACTGTATATTTCATTTTGGTTACTTATTTAGAATTATTTTTCTATTTTTGTTGGGTGGGAGAATAACCCAGGCAGAGGAAGGTATAACTAGTTGGTTTTCTTATGAAATCGGGCAAGCAAGGGGGCTGCGGCACAATGATTGGCTGCAATTTAACAGGTGCTTTGTTTCAGCGTTAATCTCGAAAGGGTTGTTACCTTTGAGTGCGATTTGGTGGTTTGTAATCATTAGTTGTGGTCTAAAAATCGGTAGCTGATGTCGCCGGTTTTTTGTTTCTGATGACGAATATCGTTACTAACGCTTCCTCCTTCCTACTATTTCCTTATCTGTTTTCTTGCCACTCGTCTGGTTAAAAGTGCGATTTGTCGTGTCTGCATTTTTTGCGTGCTAACCATCCAAAGAATGACTTCACGGTTTGCCTGCTAATAAATTCAGCTACTTATCAATAGTAATTAAAGCTGGCTATTAATTTAAAAGTGTTAGTTTTTAAGATCTCTTGATTAATCTTTTAGTGCTTATCTATTGATCGAAAATTAATACTTAAATACTATTTTTCGTGAACTGTGTCACACAAACAGTGTGAATTCATCCCAACTACACTTTTTTGCCAACCAAAAACACTGCCTACCAAGGAGGTTAGACGTGATTTTTCGTGTTCTTTTGGGAGCTCTTGCTCTCTGGAGTGGGCTTGCTCACGCGCAAGACTCTTATCCCTGGCAGCTGCAATTCAAAACTGCAGAGCGAACAGTGGAGCTTTCAGAAATGGCCGGTGAGCCACTGTTGTTGAGTTTCTTTTTCACCAGCTGCCCTTACGCCTGTCCCATGCAAACCGCCAACTTGAGGCAAGCGCAGAAAAATCTGCCGGAACAAGTGAAAGAAGGCACCCGGTTTGTCTCCATCTCTATCGATCCCAAGCGGGATTCTGTGAAAAAAATTGACACCTTTGCCAAACGCCACGGTGTAGACGACAGCCACTGGTTTTTCGGCCGCGCTGAAAATCCCCAGCTGCAAGAGCTGCTGGACAAGTTGGCGCTGGAAACCGTCGGTGAAGGGGATGAGCTGGATCACCAGATGTCGGTCTTTTTGATCAATGGCGCTGGCCAGGTGGTGCAGCGTTATGTCGGAGACTCCCTTGAGCCCGTCAGGGTTGCTCGCGATATCACTTATTTGACGCATAACTAATAACGAGGAAATTTTAATGGCTATCAAAGGAATAAAACGCAGCGCGTTGGCTGCAGCAATTGGCTTGTCGAGTGTCACCGGGGTGTTTGCTAATGACACCCAGGGAGCCTGGGGGGATGTGTTTGACTGGAACCTGATTCCCATTCATTCCGTGTTGACCCCGGACGGTCGTGTGATGACATTTGGCACACACAATACCGGTGTCCAGGGAGGGGAATTGCACTACAGCATTTGGGACCCTGCCCTGGGAACCGGCGCCAACGCCTTTACGTTGCTGCCTAATACCACGCCCACGGATATTTTTTGTGCTGCCCAGATCATACTGCCAAGTAGTGGAGAGATAATGCTGGCCGGTGGTGATAATGGCGGCCCCGGTAATTCGGGCAACAACGGCACCACGCTGTTTGACAGCGATAACGACAACATCAGCAACCCCGGCCACGCCATGGCCTACCCCCGCTGGTATCCCACCACAATTGCGCTGCCCAATGGTGAGGTGCTGGTTCAGGGGGGCAGTAACAACGGTGTGCCCGGTACCGGTATGTTGACGCCAGAAATTTACTCCCCGGCAACCGGTTGGCGCAGCTTGATGGGAGCCACCAGTGCCTATGCCTATGGCGATGATTTTAAACGTTGGTGGTACCCGCGCAGCTGGGTGTTGTCCGATGGACGTGTGTTTGGGGTTGCCGGCCCGGCCATGTACTTTCTGGATTACGCCAATAATGGCTCGGTGACCAGTGCCGGCACTTTCCCTTATGGCAATATTGGCGCTACCTCAACAGCGGTGATGTATTCACCGGATAAAATTCTTCAGCTGGGTGGTGGCCACTTTGAAAATGGTGGTGGCCCCAATGCATCTGGTGTTGCGTCGATTATTGACGTCAGTGGTGACTCGCCCAGCGTCACCAACACCGACAGCCCACAGTATGCCCGCCACTGGGGCAACGTTACCTTGTTGCCCGATGGCGATGTATTGTTGACTGGCGGCTCTTTGCAAAATGCGGGTATTGCTTTTGGTTTTTACAACGCCGCTGAAATCTGGGATCCGGATACGGAAAACTGGACAACACTGGCCGCTGAACAAAATGCCCGTCTGTACCACAGCACCGCCATTCTGTTGCCAGATGCCACTGTGCTATCTGGCGGCGGTGGCGCACCGGGGCCCGTCGACAACCTCAATGCCCAGATTTTTTACCCTCCCTACCTGTATAACGGCGATCAGTTGGCGCCCCGGCCCAGCTATACCATTGCGGAAACTGAGCTGGATTACTCCGACGATGTGGCTATCCAGGTCACATCAAGCCTGGCTATTGACCGCGTCACCCTGGTGAAGACCGGCGCCGTGACCCATTCCTTCAATAACGATCAACGCATTGTGGAAGTACCATTTACCGCCAGTGGCAACACCCTGACGTTGTCGATGCCAGACAGCGCCAGCGCAGCCACTCCCGGTTTCTACATGCTGTTCGTTATCGATTCCGAGGGTACTCCCAGTGTTGCCGATATTATTCACCTGAAACCCGGCGGTGGTCTGGAAAATCTGGTGGATGACAGCGGCTTCGAATCCATTGCTGCACCAGCGGGTAGCTGGACCGAATACGACTCCGGCGCCACCTTTGGCCCCTGGAGTATCGATAGCGCCGTGAGTGTGCAATCCAATACTCACCACGGCCTTGGTGCCGGTGGAGCCAGCGGCAGTAACCATGTAGATTTGAATGGCGACACGCCGGGGGAAGTATCCCAAACCATCGATGAACTGGAAATAGGGGAGAAATACAACCTCAGTGTGAAATACGCGTTGCACAGTTTTGCCGGCGGTACCGCCAGTGCTTCCATTGCCATCGCGGATGTGGATGAAACCATCACCGCCACCAATGTGGGTAGCAGCAACTGGCTCACGGCTACCTACCAATTTACTGCCACTGGAACCAGTGAAGATTTGACCTTGGCTGGCGTCAGCGGCAGCGATTGCTGTGGTGTACTGGTGGACGATGTCACTATCTATAAGGCGCCCCCGGAACCGCTGGTAAAAGATGGTGGCTTTGAAACCACCTCAGCACCGGCAGGCGCATGGACAGAGTACGCCTCCGGCTCCACCTTCGGCCCCTGGACTGTCAACAGCGCTGTGAGTGTGCAATCCAACACCCACCACGGCCTGGGTAATGGCGGTGCCAGTGGTCAAAACCACGTGGATCTGAATGGCACCACACCGGGGTCAATCTCTCAGACCATAACCGGTTTGCAGGTGAACCAGGCTTACAACGTCAGCGTCAAATACGCGCTACACAGCTTTGCTGGTGGCAGCGCCAGTGCCTCCATTGCCATCGCGGATGTGGATGAAACCATCACCGCCACCAATGTGGGTAGTGGCAACTGGCTCACGGCTACCTACCAGTTTACCGCCACGGCAACCAGTGAAGATTTGACCCTGGCTGGCGTCAGTGGCAGCGATTGCTGCGGTGTGCTGGTGGACGATGTGGCCATTGAACAAGCACCCACTGCACCTTTGGTACAGGATGGTGGCTTTGAAACCATCCCGGCACCTGCCGGCGGCTGGCACGATTACGCGGCGGGCTCCGCGTTCGGCCCCTGGCAGATAGATACGGGTTCTGTCAGCGTTCAGTCCAACACGCACCATAATCTGGGCGCCGGTGGTGCCAGTGGTAGCAACCACCTGGATGTGAACGGCCCTCCCTTGGGCAAAGTTTCCCAGGTGATCGATAACCTGGTGGCTGGGCAAGATTACAGCTTGACCTTCAAGTATGCCCTGCACAGTTTTGCCGGAGGTGCCGCCACTGTGGACGTCACTATTTCCGACCTGGATGAATCTCTGTCGGTATCCAATGTGGGAACGGGGCCCTGGCTGACCGCCACCTACCAGTTCACGGCGTCAGGTACCTCGGAAACCTTGTCGTTCGAGGGCACTAGCGGCAACCCCTGCTGCGGTGTGCTGCTCGACGATGTCAGCATTCAAGCGGAATAACAGTCAGTCGCAAGGAAGCCCATTTGCCCCACCCGGTATCGGGTGGGGCTTTTTCGTTTCCGGGAAATCATTGAAGCGATATACTCTGCCTTCTTATATAAAGGGCACACTATGCAACTCAACGGCGACCTCGGCGAAAGTTTTGGCCCCTGGAAAATGGGCATGGATGAACAGCTAATGCCCCATCTGCACCGGGCGAATATTGCCTGTGGTTTTCATGCTTCCGACCCGGTGACTATGGATCGCACTGTGGCGCTGGCGGTTAAGCACGGCGTTACTATAGGCGCCCATCCCGGCTATCCGGATTTGCAGGGTTTTGGTCGCCGCTCCATTCCCTGTAGTCACGATGAAATTGTCGCTCTGATCACTTATCAGGTGGGCGCGTTGGCAGCTATCGCTTATCGCCACAGCGCTACCCTGGCTTATGTTAAACCGCATGGCGCCCTGTATAACGACATGATGGCTGATGACGCGGTCTGCTCTGCCGTGATGGAAGCAGTGGCCGGTTGCGCCGGTGATCTTTCACTGGTGATGTTGTCCACCGCTGAAAACTCTCGCTATCTGCAAATGGCCCAGCCTCTGGGTTTGCCTCTGGAATTCGAGCTGTTTGCTGACCGTGCCTACGGCGACGATGGTCGCCTGGTGCCCCGCAGCCAACCCGGTGCGGTATTGCATGACAGTAAGCAAATTACTGAACGTATGCAGCAGCTATTGGCCAGTGGCGAACTGGTCAGCATTAATGGCAAACCACTGCGGCTGCAGGCCGATACCCTGTGCGTACACGGCGATAACCCGGACGCGGTGGACGTGGCTCGCCAGTTGCGCCAATTGCTGGACGGGTGATGGACGCACAATTTCCCAAAGTGATTGCCGCTGGCGAAGAGGCGGCTTTGATCTATCTGGCGGATCAATCTGGCGATACCGTACTGTCTTCTATCCAGCAACTCTGTGCCAACCTGGAACAAGCCAAGCCACCCTGGCTGGTGGAGTTGGTGCCTTCGTTTACGTCGTTGATGGTGTATTACGATGTGCTGCAAGCGAACTTCTCTCAAGTACAGGCGCAACTGAATCAGCTGTTTGAAAATAGTGGGCAAGCTGAAGGCGCAGCGTTTGGAAGAACATTGCAAATCCCTGTGTATTACGGCGACGAGGTGGCGGAAGATCTCGGTCGGGTGAGTGAGGCCACTGGCCTGAGCCCTGAACAAATTATTCAACTGCACACCAGCACCGACCTGCGCGTGTACGCCCTGGGGTTTCGCCCCGGCTTTGGCTTTATGGGGTCACTGCCAAAACAATTGCGAGTGCCGCGCCTGGCTACACCGCGCCAGAGGGTGCCGAAAGGTGCGGTGGCCATTGCCGAAGCACAGGCGGCAGTGTACCCGGATGTCAGCCCCGGTGGCTGGAATATTATTGGCCGCTGTCCAATTTCCATGTTTAACCGACGTACTAATCCACCCGCGCCATTCCTGCAAGTGGGTGACCGGGTAACATTTACCGCCGTGGGGCGTTCGCAATTTCTGGAATTAGCCGAAGAGAATGGAGGTGAGATATCGCTCTGACGGTTATTTCCCCCGGTGTGCTGGCCACGGTGCAGGACAGGGGGCGTCTGGGTAGCCAGCATCTCGGCATTGGTGTCGGTGGCCCCATGGACGCCCACGCCTTTGCCTGGGGGAATCGCTTGCTGGAAAATTGTGCCGACGCTGCCCAGATAGAAGTCTGTTTTGGCAATTTCCACGCTCGCTTTGCAGCCACCACCTGGATCGCTTTGACTGGCGCAGATTTGGGTTGGCGCCTGGATGGTAAGCCGCTGGTTCCCTGGGCCAGTTATCGAGTACGGCCCGGCAGTGAACTGCGAGCGGGTATTGCCAGCACCGGCGTGCGCGGTTACCTGGCGGTGGCCGGTGGTTGGCAGTTGCCCAAGGTGTTCGGCAGCTGCGCCACGGTAATGGGGGATCGCCTGGGTGGGTTACGTGGAGGTGAACGGGTGCAGGCTGGTGATCAAATAGCCTGTGATAGTTGGGATAACCGTTCTGCTACTTTTGGCGGCTATCAGGTACCGGAAAAATTTATTCCTGAGTTTGGCGCCGCCATTACCTTGCGAGTTCTGCCCGGCAATCAGTTTGAGCAGTTTTCCCAGCAGTCTCGCCAGCAGTTTTTTGCTCAGGACTACCAACTCAGTAACCGCTGCGACCGCATGGGGTGCCGCATGGATGGCGAGCCTATGACTGATGTGCCCGGCAGTATGGTGTCAGAGGCTGTGCCGCTGGGGGCCATCCAGGTGCCCAGCGATGGTTTGCCCATCGTATTGCTGAATGACCGCCAGACCATTGGTGGTTATCCGAAATTGGGTTCCGTTTACCAAGTAGATTTGCCCAAATTGGCTCAGGCACGGCCGGGGGATCGGGTGCGTTTTGTGGAAGGCGATCTGGAAGAGGCGCAGCGAGAGCTGCGCGAATTTAAGCAGTTTTTTGCAGTGCCCTTAGTCTGACTCGTAGCCCGGGTAAAGCGCAGCGGAACCCGGGGGAATTTGTCGGGGAGCCTCCCGGGTTCCGCTGCGCTTTACCCGGGCTACGGGTTGTCAGAGTTCCCCACACTCATAACACCGCAAGTAATACCCCTTGGGATCGTTAAGGTCGTTCAGCGCTTCAACCAGCGGGTTTGCGGTTTGCTGGATGCTTTGCGGAATCAGGCTGTCGATATTCAGCCATTGCCCCAAATCAACATTCTCCGTTAGCCCCAACATCAGAGCTTCTTGAAAACTCAGCGGTTGTTGTATCAGTTCTACCTTGTACTCGCTGATGTCTGCCAGTTTGGCGGCGGCAACAATGGCGTCTTTCAGGTTGCCCAGTTCATCCACCAGCCCCAGTTGTTTGGCTTTGGCACCAGTCCATACCCGCCCCTGGGCGACTTTGTGGACTTCTTCACTGCTGCTGTTGCGGCCCTCGGCCACGAGAGTGAGGAATTTTTGGTAAATGCCGTCAATGGCTGATTGGATTACGGCGGCGCCTTTTTCGCTCATTGGGCGTGTCGGGTTGCCAAAGCCGGCCAGTTCCGTCGTGGCTATGCCATCGCTGCTGATACCCAGCTCCGCAAAGCTGTTCTCAAAGGTGGGGATCATGCCAAACACGCCAATGGAGCCGGTGAGGGTGGTCGGGCTGGCCCATATCTGGTCAGCGTTGGCGGAAATCCAGTAACCGCCGGAAGCCGCCAGGCTACCCATGGAAATCACCACGGGAATACCTTGCGCCTTGATTTGCAGTATTTCCTGACGAATCACCTCAGAGGCATAGGCGCTGCCTCCTGGGCTGTCTACCCGCAAAACAAGTGCTTTGATGGCCGGGTCGTCACGCACCTGGGACAGTAATTCAGCCAGGCTGTCGCCGCCAATTTTGCCGGCGGGTTGTTCGCCATCAAGAATTTCACCGCTGGCTACCACCAGTGCCACCTTGTCTTCCTTGAACATATTGTCTGCTTCGCGCTGGGCAAAAATGTCTTGCAGGTAGCGCTTCATCCCTACCTGGCGGTAACCGCCATTGCCGTCGTCACCGGCCAGCTCCACCAGTGCGTCGTGCATTTGCTGGCTGGTGGCCAGCTGATCGACCAGACCATTTTCCAGAGCGAGTTTGGCGGTGTCGCCATTGTGCTGTTGCAACTCGCTGTCCATGGCATTGATGAAGCCGTTAAGGGCTCCTTTGGGGAGCCCGCGCAGGGACTCCACGCGGCTGGTGTAGTCCGCCCACAGCAAATTGAGCCACTCGCTGTTGTGGAGCTTTGATGCCTCCGACATGTCGTTGCGAAGAAACGGTTCTACCGCATCTTTAAAGCTGCCCACCTTGAATACGTGGACATTGATTTTGAGTTTGTCCAGGGCATCCTTGAAGTAGGGCCGGTATCTGGCAAAGCCCATCACTTCCACGGCGCCGAATGGGTTCAGCAGTATGCGGTCGGCGTGGCTGGCCAGAAAATATTGCCCTTGGTTGAAGTTGTCTCCGGCCACGGTGATCGGCTTGCCACTGTCGCGAAATTCCTGCAGTGCATCGCCAATATCACTGAGCTTGTTGAAACTGGTTCCGGACATGCCGTCCAGATTCAGTATCAGAGAGTTGATGCGCTCATCCTTGGCGGCGGCGCGAATGCTGCCAAGCAAATCGCTGAGCCGGGTTTCCTTGGGTTGTCCGGCCAGCAAGGCCATGGGGGATGGCGACCGGTTCAGCTGCTCGACAATACTGCCCTGGGGAGCAATGACCAGAGCGGCACTTTCAGGAATGGGTTCCGGGCGTGTGAACAGGGCAATAAGAACAACGGCCACAGTGATAATAACCACCGCTGAAATCAGCAGTCGGGCAATGCTTTTCAGCAGCCCCAGCAATGTGTTGCCAATAAAACCAAAAAATCGTCTGAATATTCCCTTGGGCTTGTCAGTCATTGTGGCTGTCCTCGCTCGGTGGATTGGTGGCGGCGTTTTCCTGGGCCAGCATGGCCATTTGGTAGCGGTGTTTTTGAATGCTGCGGCTGAATAGCATGGTGGCGATAAATAAAATCACCACCCACACCATTTCCAATGCGTCCAGTATGCCCGCGTCTGGTTCAAACAGATTAACGGTGACCGCAGTGAAATAAATCAGGCACACAAAACACAGCATCGACAAGGTTTTGTGGCGTTGTTTGATCATGCCTGGTAAAAAAATCAGCAGAGGTGCCAGAGTAATCACTTGCACCACCAGTGGCGATTTCAAGCCATTGAGGGCCAGCGTGATCCAGAGGCCGAAAAAACTCAGCCAGCTAAGAATTTTAAGTACCTTAAAACCCGTACTTGTGGGCATATCACTGGTTGCCATAGTTGCTTCTATTTATGTCGTCAGTTTTTGCGCCAGGGTGGCGATGCGTTTGCCAAGGGCGATGCAAAGCTGTGCTTCGTCATCGCTCACCGGCGTGTTGCTGTCACTGCCCGCGGTATGTGACGGGCCGTAGGGCGTGCCACCGGTGTTGGTGTGGTGCAGAGCAGATTCGGAATAGGGCAGGCCGGCAATCACCATGCCGTGGTGCAACAGCGGCACCATCATGGTGAGCAGAGTGCTTTCCTGACCGCCGTGCAGGCTGCCAGTGGAGGTAAAAACCCCGGCGGGCTTGCCAATCAAATCGCCGTTGAGCCATTGCTCGCCGCTGCTGTCGAGAAAATATTTCAACGGCGCAGCCATATTGCCAAAGCGGGTAGGGCTGCCGAGAACCAAGCCACTGCAGTGAATCAGATCGTCGCTGCTGGCGTATAAATCGCCGCTGGCGGGAATCTCCGGTTCGCTGGCTTCACAGTTGGCGGACACCGCGGGTACTGTACGCAGGCGGCCTTCCATGCCGGCGGCTTCCACACCCTGTGCAATCAGCTCCGCCATGGCGCGGGTGTTGCCGGAGCGGCTGTAGTAGAGGATCAGAATGTATCTGTCAGTCATTTCTTAGTCCGGGAGACGTGAGATGGGAGACGAGAGACGTGGTCGGTTCTTTCCCGTCTCTCGTCTCCCATCTTACATCTCTCCTTTCAGAGTATGCTCAACACCGCTTCCGGCGGTCGTCCCAGTGCGGCTTTGTCGCCGTTGACCACTATGGGGCGCTGGATCAGTTTGGGGTACTTCACCATAGCATCAATCAGCTGCTGGTCGCTCAGGGATTGGTCCGCCAGGTTGTTGTCTTTGTAGGCATCTTCGCCGCTGCGTATTAGTTCGCGAGTGGTGATGCCGAGTTTGGTCAGCAGGGTTTTCAAGGTATCGGCGTCTGGCGTACTTTCCAGATAAAGCACTATTTCAGGGATAATGCCTTTTTCTTCCAGCAATTGCAGGGTCTGGCGGGATTTGGAACATCGGGGGTTGTGGTAAATCGTAGTCATAAATTCGCGAGCCGTTGGCTAGTGGAATTGGTTAAGGGGGTGTGCTGTAATCAAGCGGTTCATTTTAAAGGCATTCTCACTTATGAGCCAATGGCACCAAAAGCCGCTGAATCTTCTGGAAACCTGCTGGCAGTTTATTGTTCACCTGACACGGCGTTTTTTTCGCGACGATTGCCCGGAGAGTGCAGCGGCACTGACTTACATGACGCTGTTTGCTCTGGTGCCTATGCTCACCCTGATGTTTGCCACATTTTCCCTGTTTCCCGATTTCAGGGGGCTGGAAGCGAAGCTGCAGTCGTTGATTTTCAGTAACTTTCTGCCGGAAGCCGGTTCAGACAGCGATACCGGCGTCCGTGTTCAGGAATACCTGACCGGTTTTATGGATCAGGCGCGTAAACTGAGCGCGGTGGGCATTGGCGTGCTGATTGTTACCTCTTACCTGATGCTGGCCAATATTGAAAAAACCTTCAATAAAATCTGGGGTACTGCCGGTGGCCGTAAAGGGCTATCCAGTTTTCTGCTTTACTGGGCCATTCTTAGCTTGGGCCCGGTACTGTTGGGGGTGGGCTTGTCCATCAACGCCTACGGTGTGATCGATCGCTTCCTGCTGGAAGATTCTGGCAGCCCGCAAGTAGGCGCCACGTTGTTGCAAATTCTGCCATTCCTGTTCGCTTGGGCTGCCGCCACCTTGTTGTTTGTTGCCGTGCCAAATTGTCGGGTTCAAATCCGTTTTGCCCTGTTCGGCGGCCTTGTTACGGTATTGCTGTTTGAGGGTTTGAAAAACGGCTTTAGCTGGGTGGTGGCAAATACCAGCTACCAGGAGGTGTATGGCACCTTTGCGGTGGTGCCCCTGTTCCTGCTCTGGATTTACCTGATCTGGACGCTGGTGTTGTTGGGGGCAGAGTTGGTACGGGGCCTGGAAACGTTTAAAACATCCGTGCGCGGTTACAGCTACCCTAACCTGGTGGCGGCGCTGATGATCTTTTCCGAAGCCGCTAAACAGCAGCGCCAGGGGGAAACTATTTCCGACCATCACATGCTGCAGGCGGGAGTGGATCAGCTGCATTGGCAACAGTTGCGCGACCTGTTTCTCGGTGAACAAATTTTGGTGAGTACCGCCAACAACCGCTATGTGCTGGCTCGAGAACTTAGCTCTCTGAAAATGGCAGAAGTGGTAAATCTGTTCGGTGAGCACTTTGCCACCGAGCCCTCTGCGGGCGCCTGGACCGTTCTGGAACGTTACCCCTGGAGCAGTCAGTTGCGGCAGTTGCTCGATAACTTTCACAACCAGTCTGCGCCGCTACTGGATAAGACGGTGGCTGAGTTGTTGCAGGAGGGGCAGTGAGCACTGATGTTTCTGTTATCGGCTACGCCAGCGGTAAAGTCCAGGGGGTCTGGTTCCGTTACTTCGTGCAACAACAGGCACAGCCATTGGGGGTGACTGGCTACGCCAAGAACCTGGTGGATGGGCAAGTTGAAGTACTGCTTTGCGGTTCTGAAGAGAGCGTCGCCCAAGTCCAGAAAGCGGTGGCCAACGGGCCGCCAGATGCGCGGGTTGATGGTGTTCAGTGGCAGAGTATTGAGGCTCAGATCGCACACGGATTTGAAATCCTTTAAGGCTTGTCGTTTTTATACATCTCTAACTTTTTATATTTTCAATACGTCTGGGTTATCTATGGATTATCGAAATCTCGGTCGCAGCGGGCTTAAAGTCAGCGCTCTTGGCCTCGGCACCTGGCTGACAGTGGGGCAAAGTCTTAATCAGCAGCAGTCAAGGGAGCTTGTCGACAGCGCCGTCGCTGCCGGTGTTAATCATTTTGATTTGGCTGACGCCTATGGCAACGGTGCCGCAGAGCGTGCGTTTGGCGAGTTGGTAAAACCCTTGCAGCGGGACGCTCTGGTGATTGCCAGCAAACTGTTTTGGCCGCAGAGTGATGATCCTAACGACTGCGGCCTCAGTCGCAAACATATTCGCGTCAGTATTGAGCGCACACTGAAAAACCTGCAAACCGATTACCTGGATATTTATTACTGCCACCGCGAAGATAGCAGTACGCCGGTTGAGGAGACGGTATGGGCGATGCATGACCTGATTGCCCAAGGGAAAATTCTCTATTGGGGCACCAGCATGTGGTCGGATAAAACGCTGAAAAAAGCGCTGGCATTTGCTGAACAGAATTCTCTGCACAAACCCATTGTTGAACAGCCGCCCTACAATCTGTTGGAGCGTTGGGTGGAGAAAAAACAGCGCTTTTACCAGCACGCCGGTATTGGCATGGTGTGTTGGAGTCCACTGGCTGGCGGGGCACTAACGGGCAAGTACGTCAATACCATGCCTGTGGACAGCCGTGGCGCCAATACCCAGTGGTTGCAGGAAATTCTCACCGATGGCAATAACGCCAAAATCGCTCAGTTTGTTAGTTTGGCAGAACAGGCGGGAGTCGCTCCGGCGACGCTGGCTATATCCTGGTTGCTGAAGCGCAATCAGGTTGCCAGCGTGCTGTTGGGGGCTACCAGTGCGGAGCAATTGCAGCAAACATTGGCGGCACAGGAGTATGATTTGCCTGTTGATCTGGACCGGCAGTTGTCAAAACTGTTTGCCTGACTCTTCCCTGATCGAGGTATAACGGTCGCTTTTTGCTGTCCATAAAATTTTTATTTACGCTTTTAAATATCGAGAAAAACCATGGAAAATTTACGCAAATTCTATATCGACGGCCAGTGGGTCGAGCCATTGGAATCCACTTCCCGTGAAGTGGAAAATCCTGCCACCGGACAGTCTTTTGCCACTACTGCCATGGGCAGCGCTGCTGATGTGGAACGTGCTATCACTGCTGCCAGGGCTGCTTTTGATTCATTTTCACAGACCAGTCGCGAAGAGCGCCTGGCCATGTTGGAGCGTTTGCTGGCCGGTTATATGGAGCGCTATGACGAGATTGCTGCTGCCATTACCCAGGAAATGGGTGCCCCTATTTCTTTTTCCAAAGCGGCTCAGGCGGATACCGGGCGCGGTCATATTCAGGCGGCTATCGATGCCCTGAAAAATTACCAGTTTGAGGAAAGTACCAGCAGCGCCCGTGTGGTGAAAGAGCCCATTGGCGTGTGTGGTTTTATCTGCCCGTGGAACTGGCCCATGAACCAGATTGTGTGCAAAGTGGCCCCGGCCATTGCCGCTGGCTGCACCATGGTTGTCAAGCCCAGTGAGGAAACCCCGCTGTCCGCCATGCTGTTTACCGAAGTCGTGCACCAGGCGGGTATTCCTGCCGGTGTGTACAACGTTATCAATGGCCCTGGCTCGGTGGTGGGCGAAGTGCTGTCGACCCACCCGGAAGTTGACCTGGTATCCCTGACCGGCTCAACCCGCGTGGGTGCGTTGGTGTCCAAAGCGGCGGCAGACAGCATCAAACGAGTGGCGCTGGAGCTGGGGGGCAAATCTCCCAACCTGATCCTGGACGATGCGGATATGGAAAAAGCGGTGAAATGGGGCGTATTCAACTGCTTCGAAAACACCGGCCAGTCCTGTAACGCTCCCACTCGTATGCTGGTGCCACAGTCTCGTTATGAAGAAGCCTTGGACGTGGCTGTTCGGACGGCTGCCAAAGTGCAAGTAGGTGACCCTACACAGGAAGGTCGCCACTTGGGCCCCATGGCCAGCAAAAAACAATACGATACCACCCAGCGCTATATTCAAATTGGCATCGACGAAGGAGCGCGTTTGTTGTGGGGTGGTTTGGGCAAACCGGAGGGACTTGAACAAGGCTACTACGCCAAACCCACTATCTTTGCTGATGTGCGCAACGATATGACCATCGCCCAGGAAGAAATTTTTGGCCCGGTACTGTGCATTATTCCTTATGGCGACGAGGAAGAGGGCATTGCCATTGCCAACGATTCAATTTATGGCTTGGCCGGCTATGTGCAGGGCAGTGATGTGGAGCGTTGTCGCCGAGTTGCGCGCCGTATCAAGGCCGGCATGATTCATCTCAACGGCGCCTACCAGGATTACGACGCCCCCTTTGGCGGCTACAAACAGTCCGGTAACTGCCGGGAGTGGGGTGCCTATGCCTTTGAAGACTTCCTGGAAATCAAAGCCATAAATGGCTTTTAAGGCTGCGGGCTTCTAGCTACGGGCTGCGAGCAGTAGGGTGGTCATCTGTTGTTCTGAGCGCAGCGAAGAATCTCTGTGATTGTTGCAATAATGAGATCCTTCGCTGCGCTCAGGATGACAATTACGCTGGGGCTGCTCGAAGCCAGCAGCGCGTAGCTCGCCGCTATTTAAGATGCCCCAAATACTTACCAACAACCTGCAACGTCGGCTTTAACAACCGCGGGCTGGCAGCCACAACATGGCCATTTTCCATATAGTTTTCCCCGCCCTGGAAGTCGCACACCAAGCCGCCGGCTTCTTTGATCAGCAGCACGCCAGCAGCGATGTCCCAGGGTTTTAGGTGCATTTCCCAGAAGCAGTCAAAACGGCCCGCTGCCAGGTAGGCTAAATCCAGTGAAGCCACGCCAATGCGACGGATGCCAGAGGAATTCTCTGCCAGTTCTTTCATGCACGCCAGGTAGTTGTCCATTTCGCTGAAGGAGGGCTCGCTAAAGGGAACGCCGGTGGCGATCAGAGCACCTTCCATAGATGTACGTCCGGTAACGCGAATGCGGCGACCGTTGAGTTGTGCGCCACGGCCGCGGCTGGCAGTAAATTCTTCGTTTTTGAATGGGTCGTAGACAACCGCGTGTTCCAGGCGGCCGTTAACGGAGCAGGCGATGGAAACTGCGCAGTGGGGGATGCCGCGAATAAAATTGGTGGTGCCATCGATGGGGTCGATGATCCACAGGTGGTCGCTATCCGGGTTGCCGGTTTCGCCACTTTCTTCGCCAATGAAACGGTGATCCGGGTACGCTTTACTGAGGTGGTGCAGTACCTCACGCTCCGCAGCCTTGTCGATTTCGGTTACGAAGTCGTTGTGGCCTTTCTGCTGGATTCTGACTTTATCCAGTTGTTCAGTGGCGCGCACAATCAGCTCGCCTGCCTTGCGCGCTGCGCGCAGGGCAATGTTT
Source organism: Porticoccus sp. W117 (assembly GCF_030341905.1). GTDB lineage: Bacteria > Pseudomonadota > Gammaproteobacteria > Pseudomonadales > Porticoccaceae > SCSIO-12696. The sequence goes on from NZ_JATAAF010000002.1 coordinate 42,480, forward strand.
ACCGTGGGTTCCATGGTCGTTCCCGATAGCAGTGTTAGGGGTTGTAAAGAGCGTAGCGCAGTGGCCATCACCGGCTGGGCGCGGGATTCTAGCAGAATAGAGTAATGATGTCAGTGTGCCGTACAGGCATCCACACCTATACGCTTTATGGCATCAAACAGTCCATCGACCGGCAGGGGTTTGGCAAAATAATACCCTTGTGCCAGATCGCAGCCGTGGCTTTTCAGGAATGTCAGCTGATCCTCGGTTTCTACCCCTTCGGCCACTACCTTGTAACCCAGAGCATGAGACAGTGAAATGATTGCCTGGGTAATTTCCACATCGCTTTGGATGTCGGGTATGTCCCGGACAAATTCGCGGTCGATTTTTATCAGGTGAATGGGCAGACGTTTCATATAGCTCAACGATGAATAGCCTGTACCAAAATCATCCACGCTTATGTTGTGTCCAATATCCCGCAGGCTCTGTAAGTCTGCGTCGATTTTGTGGCCGCGATCCAGCATATGGCCCTCGGTAATCTCCACTTCAATCTGCTGGGCATCAATGCTGTGTTTTTGCAGCGTTTGCTGAAATCTGTCAGCGATGGTGCCTGAACCAAATTCAACAGATGAGACGTTGATGGCAATGGCCTCCAGATGGCAGCCGCGCTTGGCGAGCTTAACAAGTGTTGCGCAGACTTGATCCAGCACCCAATCGGTTATCTGTTTGATGATTCCCAGTTCTTCTGCAATGGGGATGAATTCAATGGGCGAAACGGCACCCAGATCTGGGTCATTCCAGCGCAGCAGAGCTTCTGCTTTAACGGCTTTTCCTGTCTCCAGGCTAACGATAGGCTGGAAAACCAGTTCGAAGCTATTGTTTTCGAAAGCGCTGTTCAGGCCTTTTTCTATCGCGAGCCGTCGCTGCATTTTTAAGGCGAAATCTTCGTTGTGAAAATGTACTGAATCGGAATCCGAGTTTTTGGCTGCATACATGGCGCCATCGGCGTACCGCATAAGCATTTTCATGTCCTGTGCATCACTGGGGTAAAAGGCGATGCCAATGCTGGCGCCAATGGTCAGTGAATGCCCCTGAACGTCAAAGGGTTTGGTGAGTGCCTTGATGACCCTTTGAGAAACGATAGAGGCAGAGCGTTTGTCGGATGTGCGCGGCAAGACTGCGACGAATTCGTCACCCCCGATACGCGCCAGGTGGTCTGTTTCCCGGAACAGACTTTTCAGCCTATCTGCAACGGCGACCAACAGCTGATCGCCAAATTCATGCCCAAGGGTGTCGTTCACCGCTTTGAATCGGTCCAGGTCGACGAACAATAATGCCAATTCCTCGCCGCTTCGGTCGCAACATTTTTTGGCGTACTCAAGTTCAGCTATCAGTTTGTGGCGATTGGAAAGGCCTGTCAGTTGGTCGTGGTTGGCGCGATGCAGCGCTACCTGTCTTTGTTCTTTCAATTCCAGGTTTATGGTTTGCAGCTCGGCGTTTTTCGATTGGATGGCAGTTCGATGCCTGCGCATATTAATCAAAAACGCCACTACCACCGCCAGTACAATCAAGGCAACCACCAGCACCTGAATGGCCAGGCGGTAATCGACCCGCTCCTCAACTTTCAGGGCAACCCATTTGTCGCGAATGGTTTTGTGTTGGGAGTTGGGTATTGAGTTGAAAATTTTGTTCACCGCAGATACCAGTTCGGGTTCATCACTGCGGATTGCAAAGCTGATGTTGATGGGGTTTTCGGTGGGTACGGAGCCTATTTTCAGGGATGTTTGGTAACGTCTTGATATTTCATGGCTTGCGGCCAGTATAAAATCCAGAACACCAAAAACCTGATTGGATTCAATGAGCTGGTACGCGTCAGCTCTGCTATCGATCTGCTTAAAACGGATGTTGGGGTAGCTTTGCTGAAGGTCGTTGAGATTTGAATAGCCTTTGATCACCGCAATTGTGGCATCCGGCAGCTCACCGAGTGAGCTAACAAAAGGTGAATCCAGCCGAGTGACCAGAACGAGATCGTCACTGTACAAAGGCACCGTTGAGGTGATTCCTTCCTTGCTGTTTCCGGTATCGGCAAAAAACGTTGCAAGGTCGCAATTGCCCGCCTTGATGTTGGCGGCGGCTTGATCCCATTGACTAACGGGAACGATGGAGAAGGGTCTTCCCAAACTATCCGACGTGATGGTCAGATAATCCAGGCTCATTCCCTGATGGCCGTGTACATCGGTCGATTCAAAAGGAAGGTAGCTAGACAACACACAGGCAGAAAACCCCTGCCGATCTTGTATGTAGGCAATTTCCTGTGGCGAAAATCTGGCTTCCGACGTTAAAAATGTGCGCGCGGCAGTTTCACTGCCTGTCCACTTCTCCATGATTGCCGCAGTGGTTTCCTTTGGAATACTCCTCAAGGATTTTTCCAGAATGCTGCGCAGCACTGGCCAGTCTCGCCTGACCGCCATATGCACATTGTTGACGTCAAAATTTATTGGGAAGGCCGGTTTCAGGCCGAGAATATTGTGCTGCAAGGAGTACCAACCCACACTGGCGGTATTTTCGATGATGGCATCGGCTTTACCCACAACAACTGCATCAATAGCATCCAGTACTGTGGGTACTTGCCGTATTTTTATGCCGGGGTGACTGTCTGCGAGATGCTCAATAGACGCATAGCCTTTTGGGATGGCGACAGTCTTTCCTTCCAGTGACATCAGATCGACAATGTCAGGTCTTTCCCCTTTGGTAAATACGTAGTGTCTGACCGTGATATAGGGGTTGGTCATGTTATAAATCTGGCCACGCCTGTTGCTCCAGTACATCATGGGAACCATGTCTATTTCCCGGTTATCGAGCAGTTGCATCAGCTCTGACCAGGTGTACCCGGTAACAACTTTGAATTTGAGCCCGGAAATCGTTTCGATTTCATCCAGGTAATCCTTGGCGGCTCCCTGGTAGATGCCGTCGGCCACGAAATCCATGGGCGGCCAATCCATTTCGCCGCCGACGACAATTTCCGGGTTGGCTTTGATGAACTGTATTTCTTCTTGGGAGAGATCGAGCGTGGTTGCGGCCGAATGGCTGCAAGCCAAAATAAGACTGATGATGATCCATTTTGCTTGTGAAAGCATTAAGGGCCCTCAATGGCTCTTTTTATTATCTGCCGCTTCTCGCTGCAGGCGGCTTAAGCCATTTCTCGTTGCGAGACATCATACACTCTGACAAAGGCCACCATCAAAGTGTATGAGTGTGGGCGTATATTCAGTGATGCCGTAGAGTTACCCGGAAAGAATCTATTAATGATAGAATCCGCGCCGATTTTAGAGGCCCCTATGACAGATATTCTCAAAACTGACCTTCTCAAAAAGGTACGCATCGTACTGGTAAATACCACCCATCCCGGCAATATAGGTGGGGTGGCGCGCGCCATGAAGAATATGGGGCTAGAGAAGCTGTATCTGGTGGAGCCCAAAGAATTTCCTTCTCACCGGGCGTTTCAACGGGCCGCCAATGCTCTGGACATTCTCGATAACGCGGTGATTGTAAATACCCTGGATGAAGCCCTGGTGGATTGTGGCTTGGTAGTAGGGACCAGCGCCCGCAGCCGCGGTATTCCCTGGCCCATGCTCAACCCCCGTGAGTGCGGCGAAAAGGCGGTATCGGAAGCCACCGAGCACGAGGTGGCGCTGGTGTTTGGCCGCGAAGACCGTGGCCTCACTAACGAGGAATTACAGCGTTGCACTTACCATGTGCATATTCCCACCAACCCGGATTACAGTTCCCTTAACCTGGCAGCGGCAGTGCAGGTACTGACTTACGAAACTCGAATGGCGGCGCTGTTAGCGGAAGAGGGGACGTTGCCGGATCTCAACGACTGGGATATTCCCCCCGCCAAACACGATGCTCTGGAACGCTATTACGAACATCTGGAACAGGCACTGGTGGATATTGATTTCCACAACCGTGACAACCCGCGCCAGACCATGGCCCGCTTGCGGCGGCTGTACGGGCGCATTCGCCTGGATGAGATGGAACTGGCGATTTTACGGGGTATGCTCACCTCCATTCAGCGCGCGGCGCGGCAGCTAAAGCAGGCGGTAAACGGGAATTCTGAAAGCGAGAAATAATTCCTACTAAATTAGTCTATTATTTACTTGACTAAAAAAGTTGGTTTTTCCATAATTGCCCTCGGTTAGAGTTATTTAGAGTGTCACTATGCGCCTGACAACCCGTGGACGATACGCCGTTACTGCCATGCTGGATTTGGCACTGCACGGCGACGCTGGCCCCATCAGCCTGGCGGATATATGCAAGCGCCAGGGCATTTCTCTTTCTTATCTGGAGCAATTGTTTGCCAAGCTGCGCCAGAATGATCTGGTGTCCAGTGTTCGCGGCCCCGGTGGCGGTTATCGCCTCAGTCGTGGCGCCAGCAGCATTGATGTGGCGGCTATTATCGACGCGGTCAACGAGTCGGTGGATGCCACCAACTGCTCCGGTAAAGGCAACTGTCAGGACGGGGAAATTTGTTTGACCCACCATCTGTGGCAGGAACTCAGTGACCAGATTTACCAGTTTCTCAGCGGTATCAGCCTGGCGGACCTCACCGCCCGTGCCGATATCCAATCCATTTGCCTACGTCAGAACGAAGTGGCGCAGGTAAGTGGCGAGCCCCTGATAGCGGCCAGTGGCCATTAAAGTACAAAAGTACGTAAGGTGTTGTAACCCATGAATTTGCCTATCTATTTCGACTATGCTGCCACCACCCCCGTTGACCCGAGAGTGGCGGAGAAAATGGCCGAATGCCTCACCACCCAAGGGGTGTTTGGCAACCCGGCATCCCGCTCCCACGCCTTTGGCTGGCAGGCGGAAGAACTGGTGGAAGAAGCCCGTCGCCATGTGGCGGATTTGATCAACGCCGATCCACGGGAAATTGTCTGGACGTCAGGCGCAACGGAATCCGACAACCTGGCCATCAAGGGTTGTGCCCACTTCAACCAGAAGCGTGGCAAGCACATTATCACCTCCAAAATTGAGCACAAAGCGGTGCTGGACACCTGCCGCCAATTGGAGCGTGAGGGTTTTGAAGTTACCTATCTGGAGCCGGACAGTGACGGCATTATTCAGCCGCAGGTAGTGGCGGACGCCATTCGTGAAGACACCACTGTGGTGTCGCTGATGCACGTGAATAATGAAATTGGTACTGTCAACGACATTGCTGCCATTGGTGAAATCTGCCGTGAGCGCAAAGTGTTTTTCCACGTGGATGCTGCCCAGAGTGCGGGCAAAGTTGTCATCGACCTGGAAGCCATGAAAGTGGACTTGATGTCATTCTCCGCTCACAAAGTGTATGGCCCCAAAGGTATGGGGGCGCTCTATGTGCGCCGCAAGCCCCGTGTTCGCATCGAGGCCCAGACCCACGGTGGTGGCCATGAGCGCGGCATGCGCTCCGGCACTCTTGCTACCCACCAGATCGTTGGTATGGGTGAGGCATTCCGCATTGCCCGCGAGGAAATGGCCGATGAAGCACTGCGCCTGAACCGCCTGCGGGATCGCCTGTGGAGCGGCTTAAAAGATGTTGAAGAAGTGCATCTCAATGGCTCAGAGAATCACCACGTGCCTGGCCTGCTCAATGTCAGCCTGAATTTTGTCGAGGGTGAGTCCCTGATTATGGCCCTCAAAGACTTGGCGGTTTCCTCCGGTTCGGCCTGTACCTCCGCCAGCCTGGAACCTTCCTACGTGCTGCGCGCTTTGGGCCTGAACGACGAACTGGCTCACAGTTCCCTGCGTTTCAGTATTGGTCGTTTTACCACTGAGCAGGAAGTCGATTACGCCATCGACAAGGTAATACACGCGGTGGGCAAATTGCGGGAGCTTTCGCCCCTGTGGGATATGTATAAAGACGGTGTTGATTTGGATCAGGTTGAGTGGGCCGCACACTGATCTGAAATCTGATTTATTGAGTGTTTTTTGCTACCTGAAAGGCAGCTTGGAGAAACAAAATGGCTTACAGCGATAAAGTTCTGGATCACTACGAAAACCCCCGCAATGTGGGGAAGATGGATGACAATTCTGACAACGTCGGTACCGGCATGGTGGGTGCTCCCGCCTGTGGCGATGTGATGCGCTTGCAGATCCAGGTGAGCGACGAGGGCGTAATTGAAGACGCCAAGTTCAAAACCTATGGTTGTGGTTCCGCCATTGCCTCCAGTTCTTTGCTGACCGAATGGGTGAAAGGCAAAACTCTGGAAGAAGCCGGTGAAATCAAGAACACCGAGCTGGCGGAAGAGTTGGCTCTGCCACCGGTAAAAATTCACTGTTCAGTACTGGCGGAAGATGCCATCAAGGCAGCCATCAAGGACGTGCGCAAAAAGCGTGGCGAAGAGCAGCAGTAAGCGGACTTTGGAGCAGTAGAAATGGCAATTACCATGACGCCAGCGGCGGAAGATCATGTTCGCAGTCACCTGTTAAAGCGCGGTAAAGGGCTGGGTATTCGCTTGGGGGTGCGTACCTCCGGCTGTTCTGGCTTGTCCTATGTGCTTGAATTTGTCGACGAAGCAGACGATGCGGATACGGTGATTGGCGATGACGTTAAGTTGTTTATTGATCCGAAAAGTTATGCTTACCTGGATGGCACTGAACTGGATTTTGTCAAAGAAGGGTTGAACGAAGGCTTTCAATTCAACAACCCCAACGTCAAAGACGAATGCGGCTGTGGCGAATCCTTTCACGTTTAAGGTTTTTGAGTAATATCGTAGGGTGGATTAGCGCAAGCGTAATCCACCTTTTGTTTTATTGGGGAAGTACTTTTTCGTGGAAAACGGCAACAGCTTTTTTGAAATTTTAGGGATTTCCGAATCCTTCACAGTAGATTTGCTGGTGCTGTCAGAACGCTACCGCGAACTGCAGCAGCAATTTCACCCGGATCGCTATGCGGACAAACCGGAGCGGGAGCGCAACCTCGCAGTGCAATGGTCTGCCACTATTAACCAGGCATTTGACACTTTGAAATCGCCCCTGAAGCGGGCCCAGTATTTGCTGGAACGGCAGGGTCTGGATAGCACCGGGGAATCCACTGTAAGTAGCGACCCCATGTTTTTAATGACGCAGATGGAATTGCGAGAATCCCTTGCTGATGTTCGTGATAATAACGACCCTTTTGCCGCCCTGGACGAATTGCGTAGCCGGGTGAGCAGCGACTACCGCGATCAGCAGGCCTCGTTTGCTCAATATTACGATGCTGGTGAATACGACAGCGCACTGGATACCGTGGCAAAGATGCAGTTCTCCAGTAAATTGCTGGCAGAAATGGAATTGCTGGAAGAAGATTTGGACGCTTTATGATGTTTTTACTGTAGGGTGGATTAGCGTCAGCGTAATCCACCATATAATCCGATGCGGTGGATTACGCTGACGCTAATCCACCCTACTTATCACAGCCATCATTGAATAAATGAGTTTATTACAAATTTCCGAACCGGGCCTTTCCCCGGAACCCCACCAGCGGCGCCGTGCGGTTGGTATTGACCTCGGTACTACCAATTCACTGGTGGCCACCGTGCGCAGCGCCAGCGCCGAAACTTTGCCCGATGAACAGGGGCGTCATTTGTTGCCCTCGGCAGTGCGGTACACCAGCGATGGCGTTGTGGTTGGCGACAGTGCTCGGGCCGCTGCCGCCAGCGACCCGTTGAACACCTTGCTGTCAGTAAAGCGCTTTATGGGACGCGGCCGGGAGAATGTGGTTTCCCTTGGCAGTGAATTACCTTACCAGTTGGCCGAAGGAGAGGGCATGGTGCGCTTCGATACCGCTGCCGGTACCGTCAGCCCGGTTGAGGCTTCTGCGGAGATACTGAAAAAACTGGCCTCCCGTGCCGAAGCCACTCTGGATGGCCCGCTGGACGGCGCGGTGATTACCGTGCCCGCTTATTTTGATGATGCCCAGCGCCAGGCCACCAAAGATGCCGCCACTCTGGCTGGCCTTAAAGTGTTGCGCCTGCTCAACGAACCCACCGCAGCGGCAGTGGCCTATGGGCTGGATCAGCAGGGTGAGGGGGTGATCGCCGTTTATGACCTCGGAGGCGGCACCTTTGATATTTCCATTTTGCGGCTTTCACGGGGTGTATTCGAGGTGTTGGCAACCGGGGGGGACTCCGCCCTGGGTGGTGATGATTTCGACCGCGCTCTGGCCCAGTGGCTGAGGCAGCAGGCCGGTCTGGATGAATCACTGACCCCAAGTCAGCAGCGCCAACTGCTGGATGCGGCCCAGAGCGCCAAAGAAGCGCTGTCCAGCGCAGAATCTGCCAATGTGGATGTTGTCGGTTGGAAAGGGCAAGTCACTCGCCAGCAGTTAAACGAACTGATCGATCCATTGATTCAAAAAACCCTGCGTGCCTGCCGCAAATCTCTGCGCGACGCGAGTCTGGACGTCGCCGATGTAGACAACGTGGTGATGGTGGGCGGCTCCACACGCGCCCTGCGGGTGCGGGAAAAAGTCAGCGAACTGTTTGCCAAACCGCCGCTGACCGATATCGACCCGGATCGGGTAGTGGCCATCGGCGCTGCCCTGCAGGCGGATGTACTGGTGGGCAACAAGCCCGACGACGAAATGCTGTTGTTGGACGTGATTCCGCTGTCACTGGGTTTGGAAACCATGGGTGGGCTGACGGAAAAGGTTATCCATCGCAACACCACGATTCCGGTGGCCAAAGCCCAGGAGTTCACTACCTACAAAGACGGCCAGACTGCCATGGCTATCCATGTGTTGCAGGGGGAGCGGGAGCTGGTGGCAGACAATCGTTCCCTGGCGCGTTTTGAACTGCGCAATATGCCTCCTATGGCGGCGGGTGCGGCGAAGATTCGGGTGACTTTCCAGGTAGACGCAGATGGCTTATTGAGTGTATTCGCCAAGGAGCTAACCAGTGATGTAGAGGCTCATATTGAAGTAAAGCCTTCCTATGGCCTGACCGACAGCGAAGTCACCTCCATGTTGCAGGACTCCTTTGAGCACGCCCGCGATGATATGCAGGCGCGGGCATTGCGGGAGCAGCAAGTGGAGGCTCAGCGTATGGTGGAAGATTTGAACGCCGCGCTTGAACTGGATGGCCGTGCCCTGTTGTCGGCGGATGAGTTTCATTGCCTGGAAGTGGCGGTTGAGGAGTTGGCGGATTATGCTCAAGGCAGCGACCACCGCGCCATCGCCCGTCACATAGAAGCAGTGGCCAAGGCCAGCGAAGAATTTGCCGCCCGCCGTATGGACAATAGTATCCGCAAGGCCTTGGCAGGCCATCACCTTGAAGATTTTGAACAGAGCGACAAATAGCATGCCGAAAATCGTTTTTATGCCCCACGAAACCATCTGCCCGGAAGGCAAAGTGGTAGAGGTTGAATCGGGAGTCAGTGTTTGTGATGCGGCCCTGAAAAATGGCATCCATATTGAACACGCCTGTGAAAAGTCCTGTGCCTGCACTACGTGCCATGTGCACGTCCGGGAAGGCTTTGAGTCGCTGGAAGAAGCGGACGAACTGGAAGAGGATTATCTGGACAAGGCTTGGGGTGTAGACCCGGACTCCCGCCTCAGCTGCCAGGCTTTGGTGGCATCCGAAGACCTGGTGGTGGAAATTCCCAAGTACACCATCAACATGGTGTCGGAGAATCATTAGTACGAGAGATGGGAGACGAGAGATGAGAGACGTAAAGCTGTCCTTTTGTGTCATTCTGAGCGTAGCGAAGAATCTCAAGGCTTAATTCGAAGTACGAGATTCTTCGCTACGCTCAGAATGACAGCAGTGGGATTTTACGTCTCCCATCTCACGTCTTTCATCTCCCGTTTTACTGGAGGTAAAACACAATGAAATGGATCGATACCCTGGATATTGCCATCGAACTGGCAGACAGTAAGCCCGACGTAGACCCGCGTACCGTTAACTTTGTGGATTTGCGCAACTGGGTGATGGCGCTGGATGGCTTTGACGACGATCCCGACCGCTGTGGTGAGCGCATATTGGAAGCCATTCAAATGGCGTGGATCGACGAACTGGATTGAATTTCCTTAAACCCCCGTCATTGCGAGCCGCCGCAGGCGGCGCGGCAATCTCGTCCGGTTAAGTAGCAGATTGATGGAGATTGGTTGTACGCTACGCTCAGCCCAAGGGCTGCCCAAATCAAAGATTTGTCACTGCTTTCGCAATGACGAGAGGTGACTTAACCCTGGCGATCTGCCCACAAACCATTTGCCCGCAAACCAGCCCCCGGCGTAGAATGGCAGAAGCGCCATCGCAGCAAATAAAACACCTAAAAAAAGCCAACATAAAACTGTCGCGGGGATTCTATGAGCTCTAAAGAGGAGCTTTATAAGGTACTTCTGGAGATATCTCCCTACGGCACCCTGTTCTTTGTTTATGGCGTCTGCATTGAATGCAACGACAAAGCCATGACCCTGCTGGGCTGCGAGCGCAGCCACCTGATTGGCGCTTCTCTGGATGAAATCTCCGGCGACGAATCCTCCGCACTTATTGACCTCAAGCTGCAACTCAAGCGCGCTGTTAACAGCGACCAGAAGCGTCTGCAGTGGCGCTGCCCGCAGGGCTCTGGTGATGGCGTTGATATCGATCTGTGCATTGAACCAGTGCCCCACAACCCGCGGGAATTTGTGGTGACGCTGATGGAGGCGAGGGCCAACTCTCAGGCTCAGCCTTTATCGCCGCAGCCCGTTCGCCAGCCAGAAAACGCAGCCCCCCAACAAACTGCTGAGCCGGAACCGCCGGCTATCAATCGGCCGGAGCAGAAAGAAGACCCGGAACAGGTACTGCAGGCTGCCATGAGCGCTGCCGCCCGAGCGGTAAAGGAAAAGCCGGAAGTCGCAGAACCCAGGCAAGCCAGCCCCGAAACTGAGGTTGTAGAGCAGGAAGTCGTTGTTGAGCCACCTTCAGCGGCTCAGGAAGCGCCCAAGCAAACTCACCAGGACAGGGTGTTCGACAGCCTTACCAAACTCCCCAATCGGCAGTTCCTGATTGAATCTCTGGATAAGTACTTCGACGCCACCCGCACCGAGGAAATCTGCGGTGCCCTGTTGATGATCGACCTGGACAATTTCAAGGACATCAATGACTCCTGGGGCCACACCGTTGGCGACCAGGTGGTGAAAAAAGTGGGTTCTGCCATCGCTCATATTGTGCGCGGCGATAACGTGCTGGCGCGCCTTGGCGGCGACGAGTTTGTGTTGTTTATCCCGCAGATTTCCGACAGCGTGTCTCAGGCCGCCTGGGACGCCCAGGCAATGGCGGAGAAGGTGCGCGAATCCATTGCCAACCCGATTTTTATCGATGGCCATGAGCTGGTTCTTACCGCCAGTATCGGCATTGCCCTGTTGACCGATAATGACCTCACCTCAGAGCGGGCGCTGCAGTACGCCGACAGCGCCATGTACGAATCCAAACGCAAGGGTCGCAACGGCATCGCCTTTTTCGATCCTTATATCACCGAAAAAGCCCAACGCCAGATCGGCCTCAATATCCGCCTGCGCAAAGCCCTGGATAACCAGGAATTTGCCCTTTATATCCAGCCGCAAATTGAGGTAGATACTGGCCGCGTGATCGGCGGCGAGGCCTTGTTGCGCTGGGTGAATACCGAGAAAAGCCACAATATGCCCTCGGAGTTTATCCCGGTCTTGGAATCCTCCGGGTTAATCGTCAACGTGGGCCACTGGGTAATCCGTACCGCCTGTGAATACCTGCGCAATTTTATCGACGAAGGCATTTGGCGCGACGGTATGCAAATGGGCATCAATATCAGCCCCCGCCAGTTCCGTGACCCGCAGCTACTGGAAGTGGTACAGCACAGCATCACCAGCTACAACGTGGACCCGCGCCATCTTAACTTTGAGGTCACCGAAAACCTGCTGATCGAAGATGTGGACGAGGTGGTGAGCAAAATGAACGCCATCAAGTCGCTGGGTTCCTGCTTCTCCATCGACGACTTCGGTATCGGCTACTCGTCCATGATCTACTTGAAGCGCCTGCCGTTCGACCACCTGAAGATCGACCGGGAATTTATCCGCAATATCCACCGCGATCCGGAAAGCCGCGGAGTGGTAGAAGCCATTATGGCGGTATCCCGCCAGTACGGCTTGCAAGTGATCGCCGAAGGAGTGGAAAACGCCGAGGCCCTCAACGTGCTCACCAAAGTAGGCTGCGATAGCTACCAGGGCGCCCACTACAGCATGCCAGTGCCGGTAGATCGGTTCCGCGAGCTGCTTGTCGCTTAACCCCCGTCATTGCGAGGAGCGCAGCGATGCGGCAATCTCCTGAATTTGGCACCCGGCCAGACGTCGGAAGTCTGACGTCAAACGCAGTTGGGCTTCGCCCAACGATAGCCAGTTTCTATTCAAAATAAACGAGTCCCGAAAAATAAGCGCGTTTTTATAATTATCATGTGCTGGCGATAATCCCATGAAACTCAAGTTGTTTGTTTTATCTCTCGCCATAGTTGTCTTTACGCCAGTATTTGCATGGGAACCTGAACAGGCTCCAGCTAACAGCATATTAATCAAATATGATCTTTTTGAACCATATGGTACTACTGAGGTTGAAGTATCAGTGGATTCGAATGGTTACATAGAAACTCTTCAGATAAGAACTGGCATCAAATGGGTGGATGTCCCAAAAAAGGATTTAACTAAATATAGGCACCCAAGTTTGCCTGATACTGAAATCATGCATTACGGAAATTATGATGATGAGAGTGGTTTAGGTGGCTCATTTTCTCTTTGTATTCCATATGGACCATTAAAGAGAGTTGAAGATGGAAAATATTGGCAGAGAGCAGTTTTAGCCATACAGGTAACCCCTAATGCTGAATATGTGAAGGATATAAAATTTCCAAAAGATGGGGTCTATTATGAGGAAATGAATGGTTGCCAGGCAGCTGCACAAGAATTGTATGGTCTTTAAAATAATAAACGAGAATCAAGGGCGGTAAGGGCACAGATTTATTTTCTCGAATTTGGTCGCTCCAAATAATTGCTTGCTGATCAAAGCAAGTGTTTCAGGATAAGAAAAACTCCCATACCTGTTACCAGGGTAAATACATGATTTCGCGTAAAGTGAGCGACTATTGCCGCGGCAGTTAACCCCGCCAGTTCAGCAATGGTAATTGCCAGATTTCCGTCTTTATCCATCAGCAGTGTCACCAACAATGCGGATAGGGTTGCCGGGGCGACATACTGCAAGGCTCGTTGTAGTGCCTGGGGCATTTTCCGATTGGCAAACGCCAGAATGAACACGGCCCTGCAAGCGTACGTGCCAAGACCAACAAGAAAGATGGCGAGCAGTGGGCTCATGGTTTTATCCTCTCAGCAATAATGCCTGCTGCAACACCGGCCACAGCGCCAACCAGTAATCCCGTACGATTTGGCAATTCTATACAGGCCAGTGTTACTCCGGCACCGACAAGAGCGGCAACCAGCTTGGGGGGCTTATCAATACCCAGTACGATCAAGCCGAGAAATAATACCGGGACTGCAAATTGCAGGTGCCAGGATTCCGGCACCTGCGGGCCCACAAGCAACGCAAATGCGGTGGTGATTTGCCATATAACCCAAAAAGTAAACCCGGCCGTCAGGTAGTAAATTCGAAAGGCGTCCGGGTGCTCAGCGGTTCGCAGCATGGCCAGAGCAAACACCTGGTCAATCAGCAGGTAGGGGCCAAAAAACTGCATCCACCTGGGCTGCTGTTGAAAGCTGGGGGCGATGGCTCCGGAGTACATCAAATGCCTGGCGTTTACCACCAGTGCTGCGCCAATCGCGGCAATCGCGGTCACCCCTGAGCCCAACAGGGAAATCAACGTCATTTGCGCGGCTCCGCCAAAGATAAGCCATGAGCTTGACCAGCCAACAACTGGATTGATACCCGCGCTAATGATGGCCAGCCCGATCACAAAAGCGAACGGCACCGCTGGCAGGCACAAGGGCAGGGTATCTATCAGGGCTTGTCGGATGATATGGGGGTGCTTCATTGGAGTGGCCTGTAGGTAAATCGTGATTCAGGCAAAACAATACCAGTTTTGTATGCGCTGCGTTTGTTGGCTTATGGTTGTAACCAAGGCTCGCGGAGAGTAAAATTCGCCCCCGATTTTCAAGGGCTGGCGCTTTGCTGGCTCGTGTCTAAACAGTACGCTTACTCTGGAGAAAGCAAGCAATGGCAGTTCAACGCACTCTGTCCATCATCAAGCCCGATGCCGTCGCCAAAAATGTGATTGGCGAAATCGACGCCCGTTTTGAAAAGGCAGGTCTGAAAGTAGTCGCCATGAAAATGGTTCGTCTTAACGAAGAAAGCGCCGGTGGTTTCTACGCCGAGCACAAAGAGCGTCCTTTCTTCCCCGCTTTGATTGAGTTTATGACTTCTGGCCCGGTAGTGGTTCAGGTTCTGGAAGGTGAAGAAGCTGTGGTTGCCAACCGTGATTTGATGGGTGCCACCAACCCCAAGGAAGCGGCTGCCGGTACTATTCGTGCTGACTTTGCTGAAACTATCGATGCCAACGCGGTACACGGTTCTGACTCTCCAGAATCTGCTGCCCGTGAGATCGCTTACTTCTTTAACGCAGACGAGATCTGCGAACGCTAATGTCGGCATCGACGGCGCCTGATGCCGTGCAGCAAATGCCAGCAAACGAGCCCCAGAAGGTTAACCTTCTGGGGCTTTCTGCTGAAAAGCTGGTGGCATTTTTTGCCTCAATTGGCGAAAAACCGTTTCGTGCAACCCAGGTATTGAAGTGGATTCACCAGCTGGGTGCAGAAAACTTTGAGCAGATGACCAACCTTTCCAAGGCGCTTCGCGCCAAATTGGAAGAAAAGGCCGAAATTCGCGCGCCGGAGGTGGTCAGCCAGCAGGATTCCAGCGACGGTACCCGCAAGTGGCTGATTCGCGTCACAGGCGGTAGTTGTGTGGAAACCGTATTTATTCCCGACGGTGATCGCGGCACCCTATGCGTATCGTCCCAGGTAGGCTGCTCCCTGGATTGCAGCTTCTGCGCCACCGGCAAGCAAGGTTTTAACCGCGACCTCACCGCGGCTGAAATCATCGGCCAGGTATGGATCGCCGCTAAATCCTTTGGTCAGTTGGAACCCAAGGCAGAACGCACCGTCACTAATGTGGTGATGATGGGCATGGGTGAGCCACTGCTCAATTTCGAGAATGTGGTCGACTCCATGAATCTGATGCTCAATGACAACGCCTATGGTTTGTCGAAGCGTCGAGTGACCTTGAGTACCTCCGGTGTGGTGCCGGCTTTGGATAAACTGGGTGATGTCACCGATGTGTCCCTGGCTATCTCCCTGCACGCCCCCAACGATGAGCTGCGCAACGAGCTGGTGCCCATCAACAAAAAATACCCCATTGCCGTACTGCTGGATTCCACCAGGCGTTATCTGGAAAAAATGCCCGATACCCACCGCAAGGTGACGGTGGAATACACCCTGATCGACCAGGTGAATGACCGCCCTGAACACGCCCGGCAACTGGCTGAATTGATGCGGGATGTGCCTTGCAAGATCAATCTGATACCCTTTAACCCGTTCAGTCAGTCTGACTACAAGCGGGTCAGCAACAATTCCTTGCACCGCTTTCGGGATATTTTGTACCGGGCAGGCTACACTGTGACCGTTCGCACCACCCGCGGCGACGATATCGCCGCCGCCTGTGGTCAGCTGGCCGGTACTGTAAATGACCGTACCCGCCGCAGCGAACGCTACCGCCAGCAGGCCGCGGAAAAGGTGGCTGATGAGCAGGCGGTTCGTTTTGTAGAGCGTTGATTAAAGGGGATTTGGGTGAAGCTCAGCTGTTGGTTCAAAGGTTTTTCGGTATTTTGCCTGTTGCTGGCAATGTCTGGCTGTGTGACCGAAGAAATCACCTCTCGCGGCCCGGTGGAGGAGATCGACAAGCAGAAGGTTTTGGTAAAGCAGATTGATCTGGGTTTTCGCTACATCGGCCGCAATAATCTCGAAAAAGCCCGTTTTCACCTCAGTAAAGCCCTGAATATTGACCCCAAATCTGCCCGTGCCAATACCGGCTTTGCCCTCATTTACAACAAAGAAGGCGAGAGCGAGCTGGCTGACAAGCATTTTCGCAGGGCTCTCAGTGGCTCGGGTAAAAATACCCAGGCGCGTTTTTATTACGCGGTTTTTTTGCTGGAAAAGCAGCGCATTGACGAGGCCAGAGCGCAACTGGCCAAAGTTACCAAAGACGTCGACTTTAACAACCGTGCACTGGCTTTTTTAAGCCTTGGGCAGGTAGAAACCAAATTGGGTAATGCTCAGGCGGCGCGGGCTGCTTTCGATAAAGCCTTGCGGCTGAACGGCAATATGGCGCTGGCCTACCTGGAAATTGCCGAACTCGAATACACCGACGGCAACTACCAAAACAGTTTTAACTACCTCAGCAACTACCGCCGCCTGGTGCCGCGACCCAATGCCAGAAGTTTGTGGCTGGGTGTGCGCGTTGAACACCGTCGCAACAACCGGGATGCTGAGGACAGCTACGGTTTGGCACTGGAAAAAATGTTTCCTGGTTCCAAGGAGAATCTCGCCTACCAACAGTGGCGAAAACGCCGATAAGGCAGGGGGCGCTCTCAATGGGTCAGTTATTTCTGTTGCCCCTGAAATGGCGCCAGACAAGGCATGAGGAGTGTGGTTTGGTCATTCCAAATGAGCGACGAATAACACAGTATGGCGCCATTTCAGGGGCAACCCGAAGGGCTGGACCCACTTTGACCCTCAGCGGTGTTGCCGTTCGCTTATGTAGAATGACTACACGGCACTCACGGCGCCTTGCTGAGAGTCAAAGTGGGTCCAGCAGTAACAACTGACCCATTGAGAGCGCCCCCTTTACCCAAAAGGCATCACATGCAAGATAACAATAAAGATCAAAGCAGTGACAGGGAAGAGGCTAAACAAAGCTGGCAGACACCGGGTATTGCACTGCGTCAGGGACGCCGTGCCCAGAACCTGACGGAAGACGAAGTGTGCCGGGAATTGGGGTTGCGAATTGGCGTGTTAAAAGCGCTGGAAAGTGATGATTTTGAACGCCTGCCCACGGATGTGTATGTGCGCGGATATATACGCAGCTATTGCCACTTGCTGGGTATGGAAGAACAGCCGGTGCTGGAAAGCTACGAAGCCTATTGCCAGCAACTGCCCGGCAGCCACGGCAAGCCGGCAACAGAGGGGCAGGTGACCAAGCAACAGCCCTGGTGGCAACAGCCAAAAAGCTGGCTGATTGCCGGTGTGGTGTTTTTGGTGGCTGTGGTTTTGGCAGTGCTTTTGTAGTTATTAGTAGTTATTTGATGCCATGATGAGCCGCCCGAAGGGCGACAGTAAGAATTTTTGGTAGTGATATCAGTAGATAAGTCGGTGGTAGTCCGTGCAGTTTGAATCCCCCATTGTAAGACGAAAAACCCGCCAGATTATGGTGGGTGATGTACCTGTGGGCGGCGGTGCCCCCATTTCGGTACAGAGTATGACCAACACCGAAACCACCGATGTGGCGGCTACCGTGGCCCAGGTGACGGCGATTCAGGAGGCCGGTGCCGACATAGTGCGGGTATCGGTGCCCTCCATGGACGCGGCGGAGGCCTTTGGCGAAATTCGCAAGCAAGTGACCGTACCGCTGGTGGCGGACATTCACTTCGACCACAACATCGCCCTGCGGGTGGCGGATCTGGGCGTTGATTGCCTGCGCATCAACCCCGGCAATATCGGTCGCGAGCACAAAGTGCGGGCGGTGATCGACAAAGCCCGCGACCTCAATATCCCGTTGCGGATTGGTGTTAACGCCGGTTCCCTGGAAAAAGACCTGCAGCGCAAATACGGCGAACCCACCCCGGATGCTCTGGTGGAATCTGCCATGCGCCATGTGGACATTCTCGACCGCCTGGATTTTCAGGACTTTAAAGTCAGCGTTAAAGCCTCGGACATTTTTATGGCGGTGGGTGCTTACCGCAAGCTGTCGGACAAAATTGAACAACCCTTGCACTTGGGTATTACCGAGGCTGGTGGTTTCCGCTCCGGTGCGGTGAAGTCTTCTATCGGCCTGGGCCTGCTGTTGATGGAAGGCATAGGCGATACCATGCGCGTGTCTCTGGCGGCTGATCCGGTGGAAGAGGTTCGCGTTGCCTGGGATATGCTGAAAAGCCTGCGGCTGCGTTCCAAAGGCATCAACTTCGTGGCTTGCCCCAGCTGCTCCCGGCAGAATTTCGATGTGGTGAAAACCATGAACGAGTTGGAAACCCGCCTGGAAGATATCACCACGCCCATGGATGTGGCAGTGATCGGCTGCATCGTCAACGGCCCCGGTGAAGCCAAAGAAGCCGACCTGGGCTTAACCGGTGCGTCACCCAGCAACCTGGTTTACATCGACGGTAAGCCGGATCACAAAATCGGCCAGGAAAATCTGGTGGATACTCTGGAAACATTGATTCGCGATAAAGCCGCCGTCAAGGCCGCTGAACAAGAGCAAATTATTGCCCGGTCAGAAGGCTAACTCTACTGCAGGAAATACCTTGAAAAAAATTCAATCTCTGCGGGGCATGAACGACCTGCTCCCCGCCGATTCACCCACGTGGCAATACCTGGAATCTACGGTTCGCAGCCTGTTCACCCAGTATGGCTACCGCGAAGTGCGCACTCCGGTGGTGGAACAGATCGATCTGTTCAAACGCTCTATCGGCGAAGTTACCGATATCGTCGAAAAGGAAATGTACGCCTTTGAAACCTTGGGCGGTGAGCAGGTGTCCCTGCGCCCGGAAGGTACTGCCGGCGTGGTACGCGCCTGTGAACAGCATGGCTTGTTGCACAATCAGACCCAGCGCCTGTGGTATCTGGGCCCCATGTTTCGCTACGAAAAGCCTCAGAAGGGCCGCCTGCGTCAGTTCCATCAGTTTGGGGTGGAAGTGTTTGGCCTGGAAGGACCGGATATCGACGGCGAAATTCTGTTGATGACCGCCCGCCTGTGGCGCCAGTTGGGCATTGCCGACCGGGTGACTTTGCAAATCAATTCTCTGGGAACACCGCAATCCCGCGCAGCCCATCGCGCCGCGCTGGTGGAGTATCTGCAGCAGCACCGCGACCAGCTGGATGCCGACAGCCAGCGCCGTCTGGAAACCAATCCACTGCGCATTCTGGACAGCAAGAATCCCGCCATGGAAAGCCTGCTAGAGGCCGCTCCCAGCTTGCAGGATTATATGGACGACGAATCCCGCGAACACTTTGCTCGCCTCTGCCAGATTCTCGATGCCGCTGGCGTCGCCTACGAAGTGAACCCGCGCCTGGTACGTGGGCTGGATTACTACAGCCGCACCGTGTTTGAGTGGGTGACCGATAGCCTTGGTGCCCAGGGCACCGTTTGTGGCGGTGGTCGTTACGACGGCTTGGTGGAACAGTTGGGTGGCAAACCCACCCCGGCGGTGGGCTTTGGTATGGGCGTGGAGCGCCTGGTATTGATGCTTGACGCACTGGGAGTGGTGCCGGATAGTATCGGCCAAAATTTGGACGTCTACCTCACCGCGGTGGGGGATGTGCAGGTAGCGGCGCTAACGTTGGCGGAGCAACTGCGCAGCCAGTGTCCGGATTTGCGTATCCAGTGCCACAGTGGCGGCGGCAGTTTTAAAAGCCAGATGAAAAAGGCCGACAAAAGTGGCGCCCCGGTGGCGCTAATTTTGGCGGAAGATGAAGTAGCCGCCGGCACGGTTACGGTGAAGTACCTGCGGGAAGAACGTCCCCAGGACACGGTAGCTGCCGATCAATTGGATGAGCTGCTAAACAACTATTTTGGAAAGTGTCATCCTGAGCCGCGAAGCGGCGTAGGGATCTCACAGTCAATCGAATCAAGTACCAGGAGTTAGCGTGAGCGCACATTTAAGTGAAGAAGAACAGGTAGAAGCCCTCAAGCGGTGGTGGCAGCGCAATGGCCGCACCACTATTGTCGCCGTGGTGGTGGGGGTGGCTGCCTGGTGGGGACTGCAGCAGTGGAATCAACAGCAGCAGGCCCAGCAGGAAAATAACTCTTTGCTGTACATCGAAGTTCAACAGTTGGCCGCTGCCACAGGCATCAGCGAGCAACAGCAGACCGAGCTGTGGAATAAATCCAGCACTCTGAAAACTCAGGCGGAAGGCAGTCAGTACGGTTGGTACGCAGCCTTGATGCTGGCCAAGCTGGCGTTTGAAAAACAGGATTACGATACGGCGGCCAGCGAATTGCAGTACGTGATTGATGGTTCCGGCGATGATGGCCTCAACGCCATTGCCAGATTGCGCCTGGCCAAAGTAGAAGCCACTCGCGGCAATACCGAGCAGGCACTGGCGCTGCTGAATGGTCAGGATAACGGTGACATGGCTGCCGCTTATGCGGAGCTGCGTGGCGATATTCATCGCCAGCAAGGTGATAGTGATGCCGCGCGCCTTGCCTACCAGGAAGCCCTCAATGACAGCTCCTCCGGAGACAACCAGTTGTTGAGTCTGAAACTCAACCGCGTCACTCCACTGGACGCGTCGCAAACGCCAACTGAGGATGCCGAACCGGTGGCGGAAACTGATTCCACCGATGCTGACAGCAACCAATAAAACGGGACAACAAAAACGAGATAACTCATGCAAGTGACCCCTCCACTGAAATACCTGGCAGCAGCGGCGATGTTTTTACTGTTGGCCGCGTGCAGCTCCAAAGACGACAAAGAGCAACCGGCAGAGCTGGTCAAATTTCCTCAGGAAGTGACCATCAAACGGCTGTGGAGCCAAGGTGTGGGCGGCGCTCACAACAAATACCTCACCGGTATGCGCCCGGTGTTGCGCAATGGTGTTATTTACGCGGCCAGTGGCAAGGGCCGGGTGTCTGCCTTCAATAGTGAAACGGGTAAACGCCTGTGGAAAGCCAAGGTGGTCAAGGGCCTTTCCGGCGGTGTCGGTTTTGGTGGTTCCCAGGTATATGTCGGCGATATTGAAGGCCGTCTGTATGCTCTCAGTGCCAGCGATGGTATTCAGCAGTGGCAGGTGAGCTTGAGGAGTGAAGTTCTCTCTGCTGCCAGCGGTGACCGTGAACGGGTGGCGGTGCAAACCAAAGACGGGCTTATTTACATGTTGTCTGCGGAAAGCGGCGAAGAACTGTGGCAGTACAAGACGCAAACCCCGCCGCTGACCAACTACGGCACCAGCTCACCACTGTTGATTGGCGATTTGGTGATCGTGGGTACTGCCGATGGCCAGGTTGTCGCCCTCAATGCGGAGACTGGTTCGCGCTTGTGGGAGAACCGCATTTCAAACCCTCGAGGCCGCACCGAGTTGGAAAAGCTCAGCGATGTGGACGGCGAAATTGCCGTCGATGGCCAGGTGCTGTACGCCACCTCTTACCAGGGAACCACCGTGGCTCTGAGCCGCAGCCGAGGCTCCCAACTGGGCAGTCAGAAAAGCTCCAGTTACCACGGCCCGGCCGTGTCTGGCTCACGAGTGTTTGTGGTGGAAGAGGGCGACTATGTACGCGCCCTGCGCGGTACTGCCATGCAACCACTGTGGGAAAACGACCAACTGAAACTGCGTGGCCTCAATGCCCCGGCAGTGGTGGCCGGTTATGTGGCGGTGGCCGATGCCGAGGGCTACCTGCATTTGCTGGATTCCGGTGATGGCCATTTTGTGGGCCGTAAAAAAGTCGATGGCAGCGGTGTACGCGTACCCATGATTGGCGATGGCGACCGACTTTATATTCAGGATCACGGTGGCGGTTTGAGCTGTTATCAGGTGACGCCCAAGTAGCTAATATTCTTGACGAAAAACCATTCGTCATTCCCGCGACAAATCTCTGATTTGGGCAGCCCTTAGGCTGAGGCGTAAGCCGTACAACGCGGGAATCCACCATTTTCGTTATTTTTGAAAATGGATCCCCGCCTTCGCGGGGATGACAAAGTAGTCTTAAATGGGTGCACCGCGAGTAAAACCAACTTTTTACAAGTGCATACAACACTGTTCTGTTAAAATGGCCGACTTTCGTTAGTCGGCCATTTTTGTTTGCCTGTTACAACCCCTTGAGGTCATTGTGAAACTGCCGGTAATTGCCCTGGTGGGGCGCCCTAATGTGGGTAAATCCACGCTCTTTAACCGTTTGACCAAAACCCGCGATGCGTTGGTGGCGGACTATTCGGGGCTTACTCGTGACCGTAAATACGGCGAGGGGCAGCTGGCGGGCAAGCGCTTTATGTTGATTGATACCGGCGGTATCAGTGGCGACGAGGAGGGCATCGATTCGGTAATGGCCGAGCAATCCCTTCAGGCGATGGATGAAGCGGATGTGGTGCTGTTTGTGGTAGACAGCCGCGCTGGCCTCACATCCGCCGACCGTATGATTGCCGAGCATCTTCGCAACAAGGGCCGCAAGGCGCTGCTGGTGGCCAATAAAATCGACGGTGTTAATCCCGATGTGGCCATGGCGGAATTCTACGAGCTGGGTTTTGAAACCGTATTCCCCACCACCGCCACCCATGGTCGCGGTGTAAAAACCATGATCGAGCAGGTGCTGGAGCCTTTCGATCAAGCAGAGGAAGTACAGCCAGAGGATGATGACCATCGCGGTATCAAAATTGCCGTAGTAGGGCGCCCTAATGTGGGTAAATCTACCTTGGTGAACCGCCTGCTTGGTGAGGACCGGGTAGTGGTGTTCGATATGCCCGGTACCACTCGCGACAGCATTTATATCGACTATGAACGCCACGACAAACCCTATACCCTGATCGACACCGCCGGTATTCGCCGCCGTAAAAACGTCAAGCTGGCGGTGGAAAAATTCTCTATTGTAAAAACCCTGCAGGCCATCGAAGACGCCAATGTGGCGGTGCTGTTAATCGATGCCAGTGAAGGGCTGGTGGATCAGGATTTGCACATGATGGGCCATGTGCTGGATGCCGGTCGCGCTCTGGTGGTGGCAGTGAATAAATGGGACGGTTTGCAAGCGGAACAAAAAGACACCATCAAAGCGGAGCTGGAACGCCGCCTGCGGTTTGCGGATTTCGCCGATATCCATTTTATCTCCGCACTTCACGGCAGCGGAGTTGGTAACCTCTACCCCTCCATTGAGCGGGCCTACGCCGCGGCTACAGACAAACTGTCTACATCCTGGTTAACTCGCATCCTGGAAGACGCCGTGGCCCAGCACCAGCCGCCCATGGTACAGGGACGGCGCATCAAGCTGCGCTACGCACACAGTGGTGGCCAGAACCCGCCACTGATTGTGATTCACGGCAACCAGACCGACCGGGTGCCCAACAACTATGTGCGCTACCTGGAAAAGACGTTCCGCGAGGCACTGGATTTGCACGGTACACCGGTGCGTATTGAGTTCAAGGGCAGTGCAAACCCCTACGGGGACAAACAGCAATTATCCGATCGCCAGGCGGCTAAAAAGCGCCGCCTGGATAAAACCAAGCAGGCCAGAGCAAAGAGGCCTAACGGCAAAAAATAGTGGAAAAAAATAATAATGAAAACCGTACTTCAAGGAGTACTGCTGTTGATGACAGGGCTGGTCTCAACAGCACAAGCGAATAACACTGACACTGAATCGAAGCTCTACCAGTGGTATGGCGAACGATCCCTCGGTTTTAATCGTTCTACAGGCAACAGCAGTACGCAAAATTTGCTGGGTAAGCTGCGCCTTCAACGGGACGGTCGCCAGTGGGATTCAGACATCAAACTGGAGGCCATTGTCAGTTCTGCCGATGGCGAAAAAAATCGCCAGACCACTACCGTAGAAGCCCAGGCGGGTTATCGCTTTTCTGACCACAGCTACAGCTTTGCCAATGTTCGCTATATGGATGATCGTTTTGGAGCCTTTGCATCCCAGGCAAGTGTGTCAACGGGTATTGGCTGGAAGCCGTTTCAGGGCGAGCGTCGCCAGTTTGCCCTGGAAGGTGGTGTGGGTGTGCGCCACAGCGAACAGCAGCTCACTGAGCAACGGGATTCCGAACTGGTGATGCGAGGCAAAATCGATTGGCAGTATCAACTGACCGATACCACCCAAGTGATTAAAAATCTACACGTGGAATCGGGCCGGGAAAATACCCAGGTAGAATCGGAAGCCGCATTGCGGTTAAAAATTACCGCCGACCTGGGGCTTAAATTGAGTTATCGGCTGCGCAGTAGCAGCCAGGCGCCAGAGGGTATCAGTGGTACCGACACCCTGACGGCAGTTTCACTGGATATGGCTTTTTAAACTAACGAATAGGAAATACAGCAATGAAAACAGCAATTGCCACTGCATTGACCGCAGGGTTTTTATTGGCATCGACGCCAGTCGTACTCGCTGAGGATGACAATGGCTGGAGTGGTGGTGCAGAACTGGGTTTTAACCGTTCCACCGGCAACTCTGAAACCGATAACCTGTTGGCCCGTGTGGTTGTGAACAAAAAATTTCTGAAGTGGAGCAACGAGTTCAAAATCGAGGCCATTCGCAGCTCTGAAGACAGCGTGCGCACCAAAGAGAGCATTCTTTTCGAGGTGCAAACCAACCGCGAGTTCGGCGACGCCTACTACGCGTTTGGCAACCTGCGCCACAACGACGACAAGTTTGGTGGCTTCCGCACTCAAACTACGCTCAGTGCCGGTTTGGGCTGGAATGTGATCAAGGAAGAAGGTCATAACCTCAACCTGGAAGCTGGTGTCGGTTATCGCCGCAGTGAGGAGCAGGGTACGGGCATCAAGACCACCGAGCCAACTTTTGTGGGTAGTGCCAAGTGGGGCTACCAAGCTACAGAGACCACGGAGCTGAGCAATAACTTCCGCGTGGAAACTGCTTCCGATAATACCTTCCTGGAAAACGAAATTGCCGCGCGGGTGGCGATCAATTCAACCCTGGGTTTGAAAGTCAGTTACCTGGTGCGCAACAACAGCGATGTGCCGGTGGGTACGGAGAAAACCGATACCCTGACATCGATTTCGTTGGATTATAAGTTCTAATCAGTTGCGCGCAGAAAGTCGTCATCCCCGCGCAGGCGGGGATCCATCTTTAATATGGCACTAAAGCTGGGGTGTTTAAGGTGTAGGGTTGCTTTGGATGAGGTTGATCGTGCTGTGCAGCTCTCCATCTTGAATTCTTGTCACAATTTTCTTTCCAGCTTTTGCGTCATTAACGCTTTTCACTACGTTGCCTTCACTATCAAAGGTAATGCTGTAACCCCGCCCCAAGGTATTTAACGGACTCACGGCGTTTAACAACTGCGCTGCGTTACCTAGCCGTTGCTGGCGTTGTGCCAACAGGTGACCAAGAGCGGTTTGCAGGTTTTGCGCGGCATTATTACAACGCTGGGTCAGGGCATTGATTTTCTCTTGGGGGTGGAAACGAGCCAGGCGGCTATTGAGCTTATCCAGCGGCCTTTGAGCACGTTGAAGATTTTCCTTCATAGCGCTCTGCAGGCGCATGTCCAGATTATCCAGGTGCTGACTTTGTTGACGCAGCTTTTCCCCAGGGTGACGCAGGCGTTTTTGCAAGTGTTGCAAGTTGTGGCGATGAAAGCTAAGCAGCTGTTTTAGCTTGTCTGCCAAAAGCTGCTGGTAGCCGTTGATGGTGGCGCTGAGCTCACCGCTATCCGGACTCAACAACTCTGCCGCTGCAGAAGGGGTGGGGGCGCGCAGATCAGCGACAAAATCCGCAATGGTAAAATCCACTTCGTGGCCCACGGCACTGACGATGGGAATGTCGCTGGCGAACACCGTCCTGGCCACCGCCTCTTCATTAAAGGCCCATAAATCCTCCATAGAACCGCCGCCACGGCCCACAATCAGTACGTCACAGCTTTTCTGCTGGTTGGCGATTTCGATGGCATTAACAATACCGGCTACGGCTTCCTGACCTTGCACGGCGGTGGGGTAAATGGTCACCGGAATAGCCGCAAAGCGCCGCTGCAGAACCTGCAAGATATCGTGAATGGCCGCTCCGCTGGGTGATGTCACCACGCCGATGCGGTTGGGCAATGATGGTAGTGATTGTTTGTGTTCGGCAGCGAACAGCCCCTCAGCCCCCAGACTGGCTTTGAGCTGATCAAAGCGCCGCTGCAGTGCGCCGAGCCCGGCCTCCTCCATATGCTCGACAATCAGCTGGAATTCGCCGCGGCCTTCATACAGGCTGACCCGACAGCGCACCATCACCTGCAGCCCATTGCCGGGTCGGTTCCCCGACGGCAACCGCACCCGGCTGTTGCGGTTGCGAAACATGGCGCAACGTACTTGGGCAGCATCGTCTTTGAGGGTGAAATACCAGTGACTGGATGCGGGGCTGGCAAAGTTGGACAGCTCTCCTTCCACCCATATCAACGGCAGATGGGTTTCCAGTAGTTGGCGGGTCTGGCGGTTGAGTTGGGAAACCGAGAGAACCTGGCGTTGGGTTGTATCAATAGTCATGGCGGGATTGTAAAGAAGCATCGGGCCTCGGGCTACTGGCTGCGAGCAGCTTGGCGAAACCCTGTCATCCTGAGCGCAGCGAAGGATCTATGTGCCGCGAATAGTATGAGATTCTTCGCTGCGCTCAGAATGACGAGAGCGTACAAATCCGACTATCCCCGGCCCCCAAAAAAACCTATAATGCGCGGTTTTTCCAACGACCCTTAAAACAAGCCCACTTCCAACGTATTCTGGAGAAGCGCCTTGCACACCCTTACCGAAGCTCTCACCTTTGACGATGTTCTGCTGGTTCCCGGTTATTCCGAGGTGACGGCCAAAGACGTCAGCCTGAAAACCCGCCTGACTCGCGATATCGAACTCAATCTACCACTGGTTTCTGCGGCCATGGATACTGTTACCGAGTCCCGCCTGGCCATTGCCATCGCTCAGGAAGGCGGCATCGGCATTGTTCACAAAAGCATGTCCATTGAGGATCAGGCCGCCCAGGTGCGTGCGGTCAAGAAGTACGAGAGCGGGGTGGTCAAAGACCCTATCACTATTGAGTCGAAAACTTCTATCCGTGAATTGATGGAATTGACCCGGCAGAACAATATCTCCGGGGTGCCGGTGCTGGACAACGGCGAATTGGTGGGCATCGTTACCCGCCGGGATGTGCGTTTTGAACCCAATCTGGATGCAACGGTTGGCGACATCATGACCCCCAAAGATAAGCTGGTTACCGTGCAAGAGGGGGCGCCGGCTGATGAGGTTCGCGCGCTGCTGCACAAGCATCGCATCGAAAGAGTATTGGTAGTCAACGACAAATTTGACCTCTGCGGCCTGATTACCGTGAAGGATATCGACAAGGCGGAAAAATTCCCCAATGCCTGTAAAGACGATCAGGGCCGTCTGCGAGTTGGCGCCTCTGTGGGTACCAGCCCGGATACCGATGACCGGGTATCCGCCTTGGTAGCTGCCGGTGTGGATGTGCTGGTGGTGGATACCGCCCACGGACACTCCAAAAATGTGATTGATCGTGTCAGCCGTATCAAAAACCTGTACCCGCATATTCAGGTAATCGGCGGCAATATCGCCACGGGCGAAGCCGCACTGGCATTGGCGGAAGCCGGCGCCGACGGCGTAAAAGTGGGCATTGGCCCCGGTTCCATATGCACCACCCGCATCGTATCCGGTGTTGGTGTGCCGCAAATTACCGCCATCAACGAAGTGGCCACAGCTCTGCAGGATTGGGACATTCCCGTGATTGCCGACGGCGGCATCCGTTTTTCTGGCGATATTGCCAAAGCCATCGTGGCCGGTGCCCACGCCATTATGATGGGCTCCGTGTTTGCCGGTACTGAAGAGGCTCCGGGCGAAATTGAGCTTTACCAGGGACGTTCCTACAAATCCTATCGCGGTATGGGCTCTCTGGGTGCCATGGCGCGCACACAGGGTTCCAGCGACCGCTACTTCCAGGACGCCAGCGCCGGTGCCGAGAAACTGGTGCCGGAAGGTATTGAAGGGCGCGTGCCCTACAAAGGACCGGTGGCCAATATCATCCACCAGATGATGGGCGGCGTCCGCTCCGCCATGGGCTACACCGGCAGCGTTAGCCTGGATGTAATGCGCAGCAAACCCCGCTTTGTGCGTGTGACCTCTGCCGGTATGGGCGAGAGCCATGTACACGATGTGCAGATTACCAAAGAAGCGCCCAATTACCCGGTGGGGGGGCGTTGATTGACGCTTGATTGAGTGACGGGGCCAACTGGCCCCGTTGTGTTTTTTGACTGGTCGCACGTCGCACGTCTGACGTCGCACGCTAAAAGCGGTTTCCCGCAAGTGCAAGTCTCAGAGCAGCTTCGGCGATTCCTCGGTGTTTAATCAGTGGTTGGTTTTAAGCGTGCGACGTGCGACGTCAGACGTGCGACCCGGTGTTAAGAACGCCTGAGCTTGAATTAACGATGAGCCGTGAAATTGGCTCGCACTACCAGGACGAACAATGACCAATATCCACGACCAAAAAATCCTTATTCTCGATTTTGGCTCCCAATACACTCAGCTCATTGCCCGCCGTATTCGCGAGGTGGGCGTGTTTTCGGAAATTCGCGCCTGGGATATTACTGAGGAAGAAATCCGCGAATTTAACCCCAAAGGCATTATCCTTTCCGGTGGCCCGGAGTCGGTGCATGCGGCGGATTCACCGCGGGCGCCTGAGTGTGTATTTGGCCTGGGTTTGCCCATACTGGGCATCTGTTATGGCATGCAGACCATGGCCGAGCAGTTCGGCGGCAAAGTGCAAAGTTCTGACGTGCACGAATTTGGTTACGCCCAGGTAAAAATCGAACGGGATTGCGCGCTGTTTCGCGATATCAAGGATCACGTAGACCACGACAGCGGCGCCGCGCTGCTGGACGTGTGGATGAGCCATGGGGATAAAGTGGTTGCAATGCCCCAAGGTTTTGGTCTGGTGGCGTCCACTGACAGCTGCCCCATTGCCGCCATTGCCAACGAAGAAAAACAATTCTACGGCATTCAATTCCACCCGGAAGTTACCCACACCTTGCAAGGTATGCGCATGTTCGAGCACTTCGCCTTGCACATTTGCGGCTGTGAAGCTCTGTGGACGCCAGCCAATATTATTGAAGATGCCATTGCCACCATTCGCGCCCAAGTGGGCAGCGACAAAGTATTGTTGGGCCTGTCTGGTGGCGTGGATTCTTCCGTGGTTGCCGCCATGTTGCACAAAGCTATAGGCGACCAGCTGACTTGTGTGTTTGTGGACAATGGCCTGCTGCGCAAAAACGAAGGCGACCAGGTGATGGACATGTTCGCCAAAAATATGGGCGTGCGGGTGATTCGCGCGGATGCGGAAGACCTGTTCCTGGGTAAGTTGGCAGGCGAAGCAGACCCGGAGAAGAAACGCAAAATTATCGGCAATACTTTTATCGATGTATTCGATGCCGAAGCCACCAAACTGCGAGACGTGAACTGGCTGGCACAGGGTACTATCTACCCGGATGTGATCGAATCTGCCGCCTCCAAAACTGGCAAGGCCCATGTGATTAAATCCCACCACAACGTGGGTGGCCTGCCGGAAGATATGCAGTTCAAACTGGTGGAACCGCTGCGTGAACTGTTCAAGGATGAAGTGCGCAAAATCGGCCTGGAATTGGGGCTGCCCTACGATATGGTGTATCGCCACCCGTTCCCCGGCCCCGGCCTGGGTGTGCGTATTCTTGGCGAAGTGAAAAAAGAATACGCCGACTTGCTGCGGGAAGCGGATGCGATTTTTATTGAAGAACTGTACAAAAACGACCTGTACCACAAAACCAGCCAGGCGTTCGCGGTCTTTCTGCCGGTGAAGTCAGTGGGCGTAGTGGGCGATGCTCGCCGTTACGAATATGTGGTGGCACTGCGCGCCGTGGAAACCATCGACTTTATGACCGCCCGCTGGGCACACCTGCCTTACGAGTTTATTGAGAAAGTCTCTAACCGGATTATCAATGAAATCTCCGGTATTTCCCGAGTAACTTACGACGTGTCCAGCAAGCCGCCGGCGACGATTGAGTGGGAATAACTGATCAATACCCTCTATATACGAAACCCAGCGTTATCGCTGGGTTTCGTTGTTTTTAAAACAGTAATATTGTTGCGGGTCAGGTTAAACATTTCATCCAGCCTGTCGGCTATCATCTTTCTTCAATAATCCCATCAGCCCCACCAGTGCTGCAAAGGTCACTGCCCCCACTGGGAAAACGATCCATGTGATGTCCCAGTTCATCGTCCACAAACTCCACCCCAGATAAATAGCAATCAAAAGTGGCCAATAGAATGCGGCCAGTTTTTCAGCGTTTTTGGTATGTTCGCTTTTCCCAGCGTCACGATCCCCTTCGCTCAATAGCAAGTCGTAGGCTTCCAGCTGTGCTGAGGCCGGTATAACCATAAACAGTCCCGCGGTGATCATCAGGAACATCACAACCAGCATCAGCAAAGTTTTATCCGGGCTGCCGGACAAGATGGCGACCAACATAAAGGGAACAATACTGCCAATAAACAGGGCGATACCGAAAGATAACTTCCTGTTGTAAGCCGGCTGAAAGTATTGCCGCTTTTCTGTCAATACGCTATGAACACCGTAAGACAGTTCAAACCGGTTGTTCTCAATCGAGGCTATATCGACCTGATGCTGATTGAGGCGCACAAAAAAGCTGATGGCGATGGATACCATAATCAGAAGCGCCACAATACCAAACGCTGCGACCATGCCTGACGACAGGTTGAATTGCCCTGCAGCCTGCATGGCGAATAGAAAAATCAGCGGAGTGGGTGAGCATACGCACAGAGCGACGCCTTTGACGATTAAACCAGCCATGGCCAGTTTGGTGCTTACATACTCCAAGCTCTGTTCAAGGCCAATTTGGCGAGTATTTGTGCCTTTATCGCCTTCGGTGAATTCGGCAGCCTCCAGCTCGTCCTTTAAAAGGAAATCCGTAGAAACCCCGAAAATCTCGGCCATGTTAAGGATTTTGTTTAAGTCGGGAATGCTCTGTGTGCTTTCCCATTTCGATACCGATTGCCGGGATACCCCCATTTTTTCAGCCAGTTCTTCCTGTGACCAGCCCAGCTGCTTTCTTAACTTGATAATCTTGTCTGCTAATATCATTGCGATTTCTCCGTGTGTAGTAATGGCAGCAAGATTAGGAATTCATCCGGTTGCATACTAGCAATCTGGTTTGGAAGTTTGTCAACTGCTGGTTGCAATCTGGCAATAATCGGTGAATTTCGGAGAAATTAACAGAATATTATTAAATTGTTATAAATACAGTTAGCTGCGAGATTCTCAGGATACCTCCTCTCCAATAGACCAGTACCGAAGATATTGAGTCGCAAAAAAAGGGGCGCATCTGGCGATGCGCCCCTTTTTGCTCAGTTGTTATTAAAAACTGGCAGAAGCTCGCAGGTACCAGAAGGAACCATTAAAGCCAAAGGGAGAGGTTAGCGATTGGCGTACGCCCAAGAACTGCAATACGCCGTTTTGCTCTGGGTCTGGCATTGTGTCGAGAATATTGTCACCGCCAATTGTTACGGTGTATTCGGTGTCTTCGCCAAAGTTCCAAGTAGCCTCTATATCAATCAGAGTTTCACCAGAATAGCCCGCGCCATCACTGCCGTCTCCAGGGCCGAACAAGCCCCCGGTGCTGTCCCATCTGCCGTAGCGATTAAAACGCAGCAGGCCGCTGAATGATTCACCATCGGCGTAGTTCAGGGTTAACACCGTGTTGTTATTCGGCACCTGATTTTCCAGGTCGAATACTCGTGAACCGTCGATGGTATTGGCATCCACCTGAACAATGTCCTGCTGGTTCCAGCTGTGGCGTAGGTCAACAATTACCTCTCCACCACTCAGTTCGTAGGAACTGGTAATAGCCAGGTCGGCGCCGGTGGTTTCGGAGTCGAATGCGTTGGAGAAAAAGTTAGCATTACTACCCAGTAGCAGCGCCGCATTTGGTACACCAGCATTGGTCAGGGCAGTGACATCCGCGGCGGTTACCATATTGTTCTGTAAGCCTAGACGGTCATCAATATCGATTTTGTAATAGTCCAGGGTGACAGTGGTGTTTTCGCCAGAATCGTAGACCAAGCCAATAGTAAAGCTCTCGGACTCTTCAGGTGTCAGTGGTACAGCGCCTAATACCTGGGCAACGGTACTGTTTACCGGGAACGTACCATTCGGGATCAGATTGCCATTGGCGTCTGCAGCAGTGGTAACGTTCAGCGTATTTACTTGCCCAGGGGTTGGTGCCCGGAAGCCGGTATTGGCTGTGGCACGAAGGGCGAGCTTTTCAGTGACTTCCAAGCGGCCAGACACTTTCCAGTCCGTGGTGGAACCGAATTCGTCAAAATCCTCGTAGCGCACTGCCAACCCTGCAGAAAAACGTTCAGTCAAGTCGGCTTCAAAATCCACGTAGGCGGCGAAACTGTCACTGCTAAAGCTACCGGCGGAATCGTCAGGGAAACCTTGGAATCCATCAGAGCC
Source organism: Porticoccus sp. W117 (assembly GCF_030341905.1). GTDB lineage: Bacteria > Pseudomonadota > Gammaproteobacteria > Pseudomonadales > Porticoccaceae > SCSIO-12696. Next base: position 74,897 of record NZ_JATAAF010000002.1, read on the forward strand.
AACACCAAAAATAGCAGCGGTTGGCCCAGCTTGCCGCGACTCCAGATCACCCAGGCCAATTTCGTAGGTTTCATTGCGAATCTCAGCGCCGTAACCGATGCTGAGAGGAGATGCCAGTCCAGCTTCTACTTCCTGAACAAAGTCTGCGTTCAGGCTGTACTCTTCTTGAGTCAGTGTGCCGGGATTGAAACTTGTTGGAGATAATCCGCCCAGGCTAGGGTTAATGGTGTCTGAAATGACATAGCTTACTTCGTTCTCGGCAAAACGCCCGCGAATATCCCAGCTCAAACCGCCATCGGTCTCGCCGCGGCCACCAAAGACAATGGCGTAGTCGTCCAGGTCAGCACCAAAGCTGGGGTTGTAACCGCCAGGGAACTGAGAAAAGATTGGGTTTCTCAGCACGAACCCGGTAGCGCTGGTAGCGCCTGGCACATCCCCTACAGGTACCAGGAAATCGGCAACATTGAAGCCTGCGGCTGTAATGCTATCGAGCAGGGATTGCGGTGCCTCATCAGGGAGGAAATCGCCGTCGTTGTCGATTTGCAGTGTGGTTCTTGCATTAAATTGCTCCGATGGATCCAAAACCGGACCGCGGTAGAAGAAACCGGATACAGTTTCGTTCTTCATAAAGCTCAGGTTTCCGTAGAGCTCAGTGTCTTCACTGAGATCAACACCGGCATTGAGGAATAACTTCAAGGCATCTACATCCGGGTCGCCCCAGCGCTGCCCTAAACCGTTAAATGGGGTATTTTCGGCACCGACAACACCAGCTACTTGCTCGGCATCTGGCCTTGCTTCGCCACGTGATGTGGTATTGGAAGAAGAGTACTCAAGAGTGGCATTGAGGAAACCGTTTTCACCCAAGGCGAATCCGCCGTTCACGCTTGTAGACAGGCGCCCGCCATCACCTCGGGTATAGCTGCCGTATTGGCTGGAAACGGTGAAGCCTTCATCAGCATCATTGAGAATGACGTTGACTACGCCGGCGATGGCATCTGAGCCGTATTGTGCCGATGCACCATCGCGCAGAATCTCTACACGCTTAATGGCAGCGGAGGGCAGGGCAGAAAAGTCCACGGCCTGGGCGCCCTGGTTGATGGTGCCCACTGGCGCCAACTGCAAGTTCACCAGTGCAGAACGGTGGCGTCGGGTGCCATTTACCAGCACCAGCGTCTGGTCGGGAGACAGGTTACGCAGAGTCACCGGGCGAATGAAGGAAGTGCCGTCGGCAATCGGGAAGCGTTGAGTATTCAGTGAAGGGGTAACTTTGCTGAGAGAATCGGTAACGTCGAACGACGCCTGTTGAGCAATGTCTTTGCCGCCAACCACGTCAACCGGGGACAGCGTTTCGGTGGGCAATGTGCCAGCACGGCGTGTACCGGTGCTAATGATTTCTTCTTCAATGACTCTCTCTTCCTCAGCATAGGTTGGCAATGCTGAAAGTGCGCTTGCCGCCGCAATAACTGCGGCAGATATAGGACGTAAATGGAGTGTGTGCTTCTTCATTGGATACCCTCTGCTTTATATACAATCGCGGCTAAGTGCTGCGACATTTTTTATGGACTGAGTTTGATGGACTGAGCCTGTTACCTCTCAGGAGTCAAAAACTCTACCTAAATATAGACCTGTTGGCGATACCCTGCGGGGAGAAAAGAAAAATTACCTAAGTAATTTACTTTACGTGTAATCTAAATGGTTGCCTGCTGTGGAACTTAGGCTGTTAGGCTAAAATGCCGTGCCAAGGTGCAATTTTATTTCTGATAACCCCAGATTGAAGTGAAGCATTGTTTACATGAGTGATAAACAGCACAGTGACTACATGTCTCGCGCACTTGCTTTGGCGGCCCGTGCCGAGGAGCAGGGCGAGGTACCTGTAGGGGCAGTATTGGTGCGCGATGGTGAGGTGATTGGCGAAGGGTGGAACCGTCCCATCTCAGGGTGCGATCCCAGTGCCCATGCAGAAATTGTTGCCATGCGAGATGCCTCGGCAAAACTGCAAAATTACCGCCTTTCCGGTGCCACCATGTACGTGACTATCGAGCCCTGCACCATGTGCATCGGCGCCATGATCCACGCCCGCGTGGCACACATAGTGTTTGGTGCCAGAGAACCACGGGCCGGCGCGGTGTGCAGCCATTTACAACTGCTCGACAACGACCACTACAATCACAAAATCAGTTGGCAGGGTGAGGTGTTGGAAAACGAGTGTTCGGGGATTATTTCGCGGTTTTTTAGGGGTAAGAGGAAGAAATAGCTGCGGGCGACGAGCTGCGAGCTACGGGCTGATCGAGGTTAACTTGGTGATCAAACTGCCTATTCGAGCACCCAGGTCTTCGGATGTTTTCAGCCATCGCTGCCCGATCTCAATGGGAATGTAGCCGATTTTTATACCAATGTAGGTTTGGGTTTTGAACTCGCCCAGTGAGCCTTTGGCGATACGTAAATAGCGTGCTTTTTCTTTTTCCGAATCCCGTTCAAAGCCTTCGGCAATGTTGCTGGGTACAGAAAGTGCAGACCGAGTTATCTGATCTTTAAACCCAAAATCCTTCAATTCCCTAAAAGTAGCAAAAACTTCCACAGATAATCTGCAACCAAGTTTCCATACCTCTAAATTCTCAAAACGCATCACACTTCCCTATGTCTCTGTAGTTAAATTCACTGCCACACAGCTCGTCGCCCGCTGCTCGAAGCCCGTAGCAGGTATCACATATCCGCCGCCAATTTCTCCGCAAATTCCTGCTCTTCCTTCTCCATTTCCTTACGCTCTTTTTCCAGGTGGTGCCATTGCAGTATGTCGCGGTAGTGGCGGATGTTTTGTACGTAGGACACCGGCTCGCGGCCGCGGGCGAAGCCGCGCTTTACGGTGCTGTAGTATTTTTTCTGCTCCAGTAGTGGCAGGTGCTCGCGCACGTCTTCCCACAGGTCGGGGTTTTTGCCAGCACGCTCGGTTAATACCCTGGCGTCTTCCAGATGGCCAAAGCCGACGTTGTAAGACGCCAGTGCCATCCAGGTGCGGTCTGGCTCGGTAATGCGTTCCGGCAAACGCTTTTTGGTTTTCAGGTAGTACTGGGTGCCTGCCATCAAGCTCTGGCGGGCGTTCAGGCGGTTTTTAACGCCCATTTCCCGTGCAGTGGGCCAGGTGAGCATCATCAGTCCACGCACCCCGGTGGGGGACTTGGCTTTGGCGTTCCAATGGGATTCCTGATAGGCGATGGCTGCCAGTAGCTGCCAGTCGGTGTTGAATTCGCTGGCAGCTTCTCTGAACAATTCTTCAAACTTTGGCAAGCGGTCGTTAACCCGGCGCATAAACAGCTGTGAGCCGGCAATATTGAATCTTTCGTTGTGACCAAAAAACTGCTCTCGGAGCTTTTCCAGTTTGCCGTTTGCCTCGATGGTGCGTAGATAGTCGTTGGCTGCGTCCAGCAGACTGGTGTCATTGCGGAATGGAAAAGCCCAAGCAGTGGTTTGCTGCTCAGATACCTGAAAGGCAATGCGAGCGTTGGGGTACAGAGATTGGTTGACCTCGTGGGCCATGGAATCCACCACCGCGTACTCTGCCTCGCCACTGTGTATCTGCTCCATCAACCCTAACGTATCCGCCAGCTGTACCTGTTGCCAATTGACCTGTGGCAAGTTGCTGGCTTCTGCCTGCAGTTGTTCACTACCAGCGCTATTGGCGATGGAAAGCAGTGTGCTGCCGGGTTTTAGTTCGGCAAAACTTTTGGGGCGTTTGGTGCCAAGTTTGTAGAGCAATTCCTGGGATGTGTTGCCATAGGAATCGCTGAACAGCATGTATTTGCGGCGTTCCAGAGTGGTGGACAGACCGGCGGCGGCAAAATCACCATTGGGGCCGCCGAGGGAAACCGCCAGCCCATTGAGGTTGTTTACCTGGCTGACTCTCAGCTTTACATCCAGATAATCCGCAAAACCTTTGGCCAGCAGGTACTCAAAGCCGGTGTCGCCCTTGGCGTTCTGGTAATAGGTGATCGGGCCGGGAATGGTAATGACTTTAAGGTAGCCACGGGCTTGCACCCGTTGCAGGTCGCTGATGGTGGTACTGCTGTGCAACAGGGCCGCAGTGCAGGCCAGCGGAATCATCAGGCTGCCAAGGCGCATCACCCGTAACAGGGCAGTACCGATAATCCTTCTCGCCAGGGAGCCTTTCATTCGCTAATTCCAAACGACTGGGTCTTGAAAGAGTAGGCTAAAAAACTCCCTTTGACCAGCTGCCAGAACTGCCCAAAATCACCGGATTCCGGTACAATTGCCCGCCTTTCCTACCCACTCAACACAAAGAGCCCCAACGAATGCTGATCCTCCGTGGCGCCGCGGCACTGTCCGACTTTCGCAGGCAAAAACTGCTTTCCACACTCACCGAAAAATTCCCGGAAGTGGTGTCGGTGTACGCCGATTTTATCCACTTGGCGGAGCTGAAAGAAGGGCCGGATAGCCAATTGACCGACGGCGAGCTGGATACCCTGGACGCGCTACTCACCTACGGCCCCAAAGCCAGTTCGGAAGAGCCAGAGGGTGAACTGTTCCTGGTGGTGCCGCGCCCCGGCACTATCTCGCCCTGGTCGTCAAAGGCCACGGATATTGCTCACAACGCCGGGCTGAATAAAATCCTGCGCCTGGAGCGAGGCATTGCCTACTACGTACAAATAGACAGTGACGATATCGACCGCGAGGCCATCGCCGGGTTGCTACACGACCGTATGGTGGAGTCGGTATACAACAGCCTGGAAGCGGGTGAGCAACTGTTCCGCCACGAGCAGCCCAAGCCAATGGAATCGGTGGATGTATTGGGTGGTGGTCGCGCTGCATTGGAACAAGCCAATGTCCAGCTCGGTCTGGCGCTGGCGGAAGATGAAATCGACTATCTGGTCAACAGCTTTGAAGGTTTGCAGCGCAACCCCACAGATGTAGAGCTGATGATGTTCGCCCAGGCAAACTCCGAACACTGCCGTCACAAAATCTTCAATGCCAGCTGGACACTGGACGGGGAGGAGATGCCCCGCAGCCTGTTCAAAATGATCAAAAACACCTATGAACAGGGTGGCGAAGACGTACTGTCGGCCTATGCCGACAATGCCTCGGTGATTACTGGTACCAAAGCAGGGCGTTTCTATCCAGACCCGCAAACCTGCCAGTACGGCTTTAGCCACGAAGATATTCACATCCTGATGAAGGTGGAAACCCACAACCACCCAACCGCTATTGCCCCGTACCCCGGCGCGGGCACCGGTTCCGGTGGCGAGATTCGCGATGAAGGCGCGGTAGGCCGCGGCTCCAAACCCAAGGTGGGTCTGACCGGCTTTACCGTGTCCAACTTGCAGATTCCCGGTCACCAGCAGCCGTGGGAAAACGACTATGGCAAGCCGGAGCGCATCGTTACCGCTCTGGATATTATGATCGAAGGCCCCATCGGTGGTGCTGCCTTCAACAACGAATTTGGTCGCCCCAATATCTGCGGTTACTTCCGCACCTTTGAAGAGAACTTTAGCAGTGAGCGTCGCGGCTACCACAAACCCATTATGTTGGCCGGTGGCTACGGTAATATTCGCGCCGAGCATGTAGACCAGCACGAATTCGACGCCGGCCACAAACTCATAGTGTTGGGTGGCCCGGCCATGCTGATCGGCCTGGGTGGTGGTGCTGCGTCTTCCATGACCAGCGGTGCTTCCTGCGAAGACCTGGATTTTGCCTCGGTACAGCGCCAAAACCCGGAAATGGAACGCCGCTGCCAGGAAGTGATCGACCGCTGCTGGCAACTGGGCGACGCCAACCCCATTGCCTTTATTCACGATGTGGGTGCCGGTGGTTTGAGTAACGCCTTCCCTGAACTGGCCAAAGACGGCGGCTGCGGCGCCAATTTTGAACTGCGCAATGTGCCCAACGACGAACCGGGCATGTCGCCCCGTGAAATCTGGTGCAATGAATCCCAGGAACGCTATGTGATGGCGGTGGCGCCCCAACACCTGGCGCAATTTGAAGCTATCTGTGAACGGGAACGCTGCCCTTACGCAGTGGTGGGCGAAGCCACCGACGAACAACACTTGCGCCTTGGGGACACTCACTTCGAAAACAATCCCGTCGATCTGCCCATGGATGTGCTGTTTGGCAAACCGCCAAAAATGCACCGCACTGCAGAAAAACGCAACTACGATCTGGTACCGTTCGATACCAATGGTATCGATATTCACGATGCGGTAGAGCGGGTGCTGCGCCTGCCCACTGTGGCCAGCAAAAATTTCCTGATTACTATTGGCGATCGCTCGGTAACCGGTATGGTGCACCGCGACCAGATGGTTGGCCCCTGGCAGGTGCCGGTGGCGGACTGTGCAGTGACCACCGCGAGCTACGATTCGACAGCTGGCGAAGCCATGTCCATGGGCGAACGCACCCCGGCAGCACTATTGAGTGGCCCAGCGTCCGGCCGTATGGCCATTGGCGAGGCGATTACCAATATTGCCGCCACCCGAATTGAAAAAATCTCCGACATCAAACTCTCCGCCAACTGGATGTGTGCCGCAGGCCACCCCGGCGAAGACGAAAAACTCTACCGCACCGTGGAAGCGGTGGGCATGGAATTGTGCCCGCAGCTGGGCATTACCATTCCGGTGGGCAAAGATTCCATGTCTATGCGTACCGCCTGGAATGACGGTGAAGACAAAGCTGTGACTGCGCCACTATCACTGGTAATCACCGCGTTTGCGCCGGTACCGGATGTATGCAAAACCGTTACCCCGCAATTGAAAACAGAGGGCGATACAGAGCTGCTGTTGATCGACCTGGGCAACGGCAAAAACCGACTGGGTGCCTCCTGCCTGGCACAGGTGTATAACCAGATCGGCATCGATACACCAGACGTGGATAACGCCGAACAACTGAAAGCCTTTTTCGAGCAAATTCAAAACCTGCTGGAATCGGAAAAAATCCTCGCCTACCACGACCGTGGCGACGGCGGCCTGTTTACCACCATCGCTGAAATGGCCTTTGCCGGCCACTGCGGCGTGGACCTGAATATTGCCGGCTTGGGCGCGGATAAACTGGCGGCCTTGTTCAGTGAAGAACTGGGAGCGGTGATTCAAGTGAATACCGCTGATAGTGCTGCAATTCAACAGCAGTTTGCTGATGCCGGTGTTGCCGTACACAGCGTCGGCACGGTAAATGACCTGGACCAGCTGCGGGTATTTGAAGGCGACCTGATGCACTACAGCCACCAGCGGGTACACCTGCAGCTGGCGTGGAGCGAAACCAGCTACCGGGTGCAGGCGCTGCGCGATAACGCCGATTGCGCCCAGTCTGAATTTGACGCCATTGCCACAGATGACCCCGGCTTGTCGGTGAATCTGAGCTACGACGCCCAGGACGACATTGTCGCCGAACTGATTGCCAACACACCAGAAAACCAACGCCCTAAAGTGGCTGTGCTGCGCGAGCAGGGCGTTAACGGCCATGTGGAAATGGCCGCTGCGTTTAGCAAAGCAGGCTTTGCCGCTGTCGATGTGCATATGAGCGACGTGCTGGCGGGTCGTGTTGACCTGAACGACTTTAAAGGCCTGGTGGCCTGCGGCGGCTTCTCCTACGGTGACGTACTGGGTGCCGGTGAAGGCTGGGCCAAATCCATCCTGTTTAATACCGATGCTCGCGAAGCCTTCCGCCAATTCTTTCAACGTGAAGATACTTTCAGTTTGGGCATCTGCAACGGCTGCCAAATGATGAGTAACCTCAAAGAACTGATCCCCGGCAGCGATCATTGGCCGCACTTTGTACGCAATCAATCAGAGCAATTTGAAGCGCGCTTCTCGCTAGTGAAAGTGCCCGAATCGCCTTCGGTGCTGTTCAAAGGGATGGCTGGTTCTCATATGCCAGTAGCAGTTGCTCATGGAGAAGGGCGCGCGGAATTTGCCAATACCGAAGCGCGCAATCATTGCGACAACAGTGGTTTGGTGTCCCTGCGTTATATCGACAACCAGCTGAACATTACTGAACGCTACCCGGCAAACCCCAATGGCTCACCAGCAGGTATTACCGGCGTGTGCAGCACCGATGGGCGAGTCACCATTATGATGCCCCACCCGGAGCGTATTTTTCGCACAGTGACCAACTCCTGGGCGCCGGATGATATGGGGGAAGACTCCCCATGGATGCGCATGTTCAGGAATGCGCGGGCGTTTGTTGGGTAATTTTTCATCGTCATGCCCGCGCAGGCGCACTACTGTCCGGAATAAACTCCCAGGCCGTCATTGCGAGCGCAGCGAAGCAATCCAGTGTCTTTTAACACGCTGATTTATAAGCAAAGCCACTGGATCGCCGCGCTGCGCTCGCGATGACGAAATTTTTAAGTCTCTCTGCCATCCATTTGGCAATAGAGCTTACACAACAAGGCTTTACAGTCAGGCCTTTAATTTATTCCGGACAGTAGTACGCGCAGGCGGGCATCCAAATTTTTGGCTATTCAGCTAATGTCATCGCGAAGGAGCAGCGCGACTGCGGCGATCTAGTGGCTTATGCCTCGCGGGGAAGTGGTTGCACGTACATGTTATAGCGTGTGAGGGTGATGGTTTTTAATGCTGCCGCAACCGACTCAGCGGGCTTTGCACTCCTTGTGCTCCTCGTTTCAGTACGTGGGTATAAGTCTCCGTTGTCTTGACATCCGAATGGCCTAACTGCTCCTGAACCGTGCGGATGTCAGCGCCAGCCTGTAGCAAGTGCGTAGCAAAGGAGTGTCGCAGCGTATGGCTGGTTACCTCTTTCTCAATGCCCGCTTTCGTGCGTGCCCGGCGTATCAACTTGTTGATACCGGACTCATCCACATGGTGTCGCCGAATGTTGCTTGTGCCCGGCTCCACACTGCGCTTCGAGGAAGGAAACAGATACTGCCAGCCCCGTTGAAATGGCCCGTTGGGGTATTTTCGAGCCAATGCATTGGGAAGAAAAACACCGCAATAATCTGGCAGCAACCGATCTTGCTGCATATACTCCTCGGCTCGTAAAATCTGCTGCTTTAGCGGCTGAATTAGCTCCTGTGCCAGAGTGGTTGCCCGGCTTTTTCCACCCTTACTGTGCCAGATTCTCAACAACATGTGGTCGAAATCCACGTCTTTTATCCGCAACCGCACCAACTCCATGCGGCGCAGCCCGGAACCGTACATCAGGGCGGCCATCAGATAGTGCACGCCTTCAAGTGCCCCCAATAGCCGAGACACCTCCGACTCAGTCAATACAACTGGTAATTTGGGCTCTCGCTTTGAGCGCCGGAATTCACCAATATCACCCAGCGGCCGATTGAGAATTTGCTTGTATAAAAAGACCAGGGCATTCAACGCCACGCTTTGTGTACCTGGCGCCACATTGCGGTTCACAGACAAATGGGTGAGAAATCGCTGCACCTCCGCTGCCTCAAGACCGGATGGGTGCCGCTTGCTATTGAAATTGATGTACGCCTTGATCCAGTACAGGTATGCTTTTATAGTTCTACGGCTGTAATGCCTGGCCAGCATGTGCTCGTAGATTGACCGAAGGAATGGCGATTGACTCATCTTTGGATCTCCTTTCCATGAATACTGTTTTTATGTACAGTATATTTTTCTCTGTAAATGTCAAGTAACTACAGCGGTCAAAACGGCCCGATAATAAGATCAAAAATATTTGATATAGATATTTTGATTTATAAATCAGTTGGTTAAGGTTTTGGTGGGAGGCCCGATAATATATTAAACGGGATTCCCGATAATAATTGTTATCGGGCCGAAGGCCCGTTAAACGAGCTGTTATATACCTATGGACAATACAGAGTGGAATTCAACTAAAGACGTAATATTAATGCTTACTGAGCTAAAAAATCATAATGAAGAACGTTTCAATGGTTATGTTAAGGATTTACAACTTTTCTACATTGATTGCTGCGAACAAAAATTAGATTTATTACCTCAAGAATCTTTTAAAATTGCGCTACGAACAGCGGAGTCTTTTATCAATGGAGGTGTTACTAACGAGCAAGTTAGCCACCAAAATTGGTATACTGAGGCTGACGTATTTGGAATGGATTATGATGAACCTCCATTTGATAACAGAGAAATATATGAAAATATTTCTCAAAAGTTAGGATTAACTTTCGACGATGCTAGGGATTACGCTGTTCGTTTAGGTTACTTTATAGATTGGTCTAGCTTATATGCTCAATCTTTTAATGGTCGTATTCCTAAGCAACATAGTGAATTTTTAGATTCTGAAATATTAAAAAAGTATATTGTCGAGCCATTTGCGTAAACGGTATATAACAAGCCAATAAAGTGGGACTGCTAAAGCTTGGCTCGGTTCCGCTTCGCTTCACAAGTATAGCCAAGCATTATCAGCCCCTTATTGGGGCGTTAGGCATGGAAAACGAAGTCGGTTCAATACATTATAAAATTAGTGAAGTAATTGATGGCGATTTTTGGGGGAGCATTAAAGTAGAAATTGAAGGCAAACTTTTATTGAAATTGCGCAATTACCCACTTTCTGAATTGTCTAGGCAGTTAACAGATTGGGCCGATAGAGTAGACGACAGCCAGCAAGCTATGTGTTTTATATTTCATTCCGAAAATTCTGATTATCTTGGAACATTCCGAATAGAGCCGAGGCCCCAAAAATGGGAATTCACATCTTGGAAAGAAAAACGTAGACCTCCTAGACTTTTAGAGCTGGAAGAATATAAATCAATTGTACAAAAATTTATTTGTGAATTATCTAATGAAACAATGGATATTAACTGACAAAATGCCTAACAAGTTGCTCAAGTTTACTCCGGCTGCAAAAAACGCAGCCTCCGCGGGACAGCCAAACCGTTGGTTTGTCTGCCCCTTATCAGGGCGTTAAAAGGCGGTAAACCTAATCGTTCTTTTTCACAAGGAAAATGCAGTGGCTTCAGCAATAACTTCTAAACACCTTTTTGGCTGGTTGCCAACCTTCAGCGGCGGCGTTCTGTGTCACTCCCTTGGTGCATTCTTTCACGTAATTGGTTCGCCTATAGGCGCACAAGCTGGCCACTTCGCAAGCTGGGTTGTCATTGCTGGTAATCGTGGTAATGTCAGTTTCAGTGCGTTGGTTCGGTGTGCCATTAGCGGGTTCAGGTTTCGCTTTCGCTCCACAACGCAGTTTCGTTCATGCGCGGCACGCCGCGCTTTTAACCAGCAAAGGCAAGGCGACCGCTGCCGCGTCGCCTGCTTTGGGCGTTACGTGTCAGGGAGAGTATGGAAGATAATCTAGTAAAGGTAGTTCTCCGACTGGAAGAAGGAGAGGATGTCTATGTCGAAACTCCTTGGGCTACCGATTTAGGTGATGGCCGGTATCGACTAGAAAATTGCCCGTTCTATTTTTACGATCTGGCCTACGGAGATATATTCTCAGCCGAATACTCCGAGGAGGAAGAGCGCCTAGCTTTTGTTAAAGTACTAGAGCCATCTGGCCACAAACTGGTACGTATTATCTTCGAGAATCCTGCTGACGAAGATGGCAAGGAAAAAGAGCAACTTGATAGTCTGGTGGCAATGGGTTGTACCTATGAAGGGACTAACCCCAAATATATCTGTTTGGATATACCTCCTGAAATAGAGCTAGGCAAAGTCACCGAGTATTTGATAAGCAACGAACTAAACTGGGAGCATGCGGCGCCGTCTTATGACACCCTCTATCCAGAAAGCGAGTAAGCACGTAACAAACAAAGGCAGCGGACCTCAAAACCGCCGCTTCGCTCTGGTTTTGGCCCGCTGCTTTGGGCGTTATATGCAGTAGGTGTTAATTGTGGCGGAAATCTCTCCTTGGACAATATTGGTTTTTTGGCAGCTAATTGGTTTGGCTGTATTTGTTCTTTTCTTTTTTCTCACTAAAGATTACATATGGTATGTAAGGGGGCTTCTCTTAACACTTATTCCGTTGGTGTTCATTCCATTTATAGCATTTGGCGCTCATAGTGCTGTAGTTGTTATGCCAATTATATGGCTAGCTTTTGGAAAGCCAAGTATCCTTATATATTATGGTCTGGCTTGGGGAGTTTTGTTTTTGTTGTATATGTCATGCACAAAATCAGCAAGAACTAAAAATTTTTAGGTTCGAGAAAAATAAGTGTTTAAAGCATATAACCAGGCAAAGCACATGGACTCCGCTCCGCGTCGCCCATGTTTGCGGCGTTATCCAAGAGAGAATGGAGCATGATTAAAAACGAGAAGGATTTTGCTGGCTGGATTGATAGTCAATTGGATGAGGCGCTTCCCGATCATATTATTGCTTTCAATATCAACATATATGAGTCCCCATTCAATATTGAACTAGTTGGCTCCAGTGAATTCGATCCGGATGATGAAGATTGGGCATGCAATGAAGATTGGGTTCCGAAAAATCGGTCAATATCAGTTTCTAATGCAATCTACGGTAGCTCATGGGAAGAGGCTCACAATAATATTCTTGCAATGGCTAAGCAGTATTTTCTATCGAGTTCGAAAAACACGCATAAGCTAAAGGCCGCAAAAGCTTTTGCTGTGGGCTTCGTCGACGGCAATCTTAGCTATGTGCAGTAAACAACTAACAAGCAAAGGCAGCATCGCCCTTCGGGCTGGACGCGCTAACGCGCGCCGCTGCTTTGGGCGTTACGTGTAGGTGAATATGGATAGATACGTAGATAAACAGGAGCATTTCGAAGATTTCAATAATCCATGTTTTGTCGTCTGTCCCAAATGTTCTGAATGTGCAAAAGTATCAATTATTCCTGGTGAGGAAAAAGGATGGTTTGCACCTAGGCAACTTGTTTGTTTAAAGTGTACTTATCGTGATACATGGGCAGATTCCTCCATTTCAAGACTTTGGAGAAGAGAGGGAAAAGATGACCATTTTAATCTCCCTCTATGGATTCAGGCTTCTTGCGGAAAGAATATGTTATTTGCTTACAACAAAGAGCATCTAAAATTTCTCGAGTCTTATGTAAGTGCCAATTTAAGGCAGAGAAGCAGAGATAAAGAGTATGGTTGGTCTAACAGGTCCTCAGCATCAAGATTACCTGAATGGGTTAAGTCTCGTAAAAACAGAGATCGAGTTTTAAAAACAATTAAAAAGTTATGGCTAATAGCAGGCAACACGTAACAAGTGCCGCCATAAAAAGGACGGCCAATAAATTGGCCGCCCATGCGGCAGAGCGTTATGCGAAAAGAGAGACATGAGCATACTTATCGAAATCAAAGAAGCTTGGGGTTGGGTTGGTATAGAGCCTCAAGAAGTCGTAATTGAGAATGAGTTTGGCAACTTAATCGTTAAAGATTTCGACGATAAGTTTTGGCGCTTGTGTCCAGAAGATGTCTACTGCGAGATCGTTGCCCAATCAATCGATGAGTATAATACCCTCATTAAGGATGAAGAGTTTCTCGAGGATTGGTTTATGTCAGCCATGGTCCAAGAGGCTGAGAGTGCACTTGGAAAACTTGAGTCAGGGTATAAATACCATATGGTAATCCCAGGTGTGTTAGGCGGCGAGTATGGCGGCTCAAATGTTAAGGTAGCACCGCTGTTAGAAATTATTCGGTTTTCTGGTGATCTCGGCAAGCAAATTGAAGAGCTTCCTGACGGGGCTCAAATTGAACTAAAGGTGGTGCCGTGAAATCGCATAACAAGTCAAAGCACGCGGACTTGGTAAAGCTGTCACCTTTTTTGTTCCAAAAAAGTCGCCAACTTCACCAATCCGGTGTTTGAGGCGTTAGGTGAATATACGAGAATCATATGGATATAGCAGTAGCATCAATAATAGAAGTCACAGGACTTGGTGTATTTATTTACTACCTATTCAGGTCATTATCCGCAAAAATAAATAGCTTAGAAGGTGTGATAAATGCACAAAAGCAAACGATTGATGTGATGGATAAGAGAATCGAAGAAACTGAAAAGGTTGGTGGTATATATAAAAATTTAATTTCTGATCTTCCAGAAGACATCGATAATTACAAAACCATCATTTCAAAAACGAAAGATGACGTAATTCTTGAGCTAAAAACAAAAAATGAAGAAGTTGAAGTAAAGCTCAAAGAAGCGAGGGAGATAATACAGAGATCAGGAGACCCAAAAGAAGAGGTAAATCTGCACTTGTCGGTCTTAAAGAACCTTCTTTCTGAACCTGCTCTTGAAGATAGTCATTTTAAGAAAGAGTACGATTTGAAAGCAATTGCTGAATTTGGAGGCAGGGCAATTGAGCAATCTATCGCAGGAATAGTGAAATCAAAGACCCTAGATGAATACTTCCATCTAATGGGATTTGACGTGACAATTACTGATGATGACTCAGTAATTAAAGAAATATTTAGTGATGAGCGAAAGCTTCCAAATGGTGAGCGCATTGAATCAGCAATGGTAAACCACTCTGTGAGTGGTGGCTGGCATATTTTGGCAAATAATAAAGCCTGGATAAATGATGTTCGCCTCAACGAGCTAAAAGATGAATTCAGTGCCATTAAGACTGTCACCTAACAAATAAAGGCAGCATAATCCTGCGGGCTGGACGCGCTAACGCGCGCCGCTGCTTTGGGCGTTAGGTTTAATCATGAAGCTGATCACATTAATTATAATAAGCTTACTCTTCACTCAATTCTCTCAAGGAAATGATATGTGGCCATTCGGGAAAAAGAAAATTTCAGTTGAAGAACAGCTTTCCAAAATACAAGAATGTGGAATCCATATGAACTCGGATTCCACGCTTGAAGATTTATTTATTTGGGAAGACCGCAGCGCGATTGAATCAGCCCCGTATAAGCCAATAATCGAAGCTCTTGCCTCTGAAATAGAGAGAGAACCATATAGCCCCATTAGTAACAACCTATGGATGTGCGACTACGAAAGAATTGAGGATCATGGAGCTTATATCGAAATAATTGAACGATTAGAGCTTATGACTAACGGAGCTCTTGACCTTACTAATATCTCTGACTATGTGGATGTAGAAGAAGGTACGGCTTGGGTTCAGTTTGAATTTAGAGGAAAACAAATAAAATGGGAAGCTACGGTCGATAATGATTGGCTAGACCCATACATAATCGTTAAATATGATGAGCTACTAAAGAGTTTGGGTGCTGATATCAGAATATACTCAAACCATACAGATTATGGTCAGGTAGCATTTTTTGCTGCGTTCTCATCAGCTGAGTTTCAATGTTATAAGAAGTTGAGCCCAATAAAACTGGAACTAATCGAAAACCAAACCTAACAAGGTGCTCAAATTCGTTCCGGCGCTACGCGCCTCCACCGGACAGTCAAAGCTCCGCTTTGCCTGCCGTTTAGTACGGCGTTAACTGCTTTAGGAAATCATGAATCTATATACCGTAACAATAGGTTTTGAAGATCGTACAAGAGCAATAATGCAAGTAGAAGGAAACAATGAAATTGAAGCCTTAAATCGAGCTATTCGCGAAACAGAGGCTTTGGAAAATCACGATAGAGCTGCTATCGAAGAAACTCTTACTGAATTTCTCCGTATTACGCACTTGGCAATGGGGTACAAGGGTGTTTGGCTTTGGCATCATGTAAATTTCGATAATGAAGCCGTCGAAGATATTTATGGCGGTACTATTGTGCAAACTGATAGAAGCGGTGCCATTCGTGAAGCAAGCAGTTAACAAGGCGCTAAAGCAAGGACGCGCAAAAGACGCGCGCCGCTTAGCTTGGCGTTATGTGTAAACAATGAATACTGAGCAGATACAAAAGAAGCTAGACGACCTCAATATTGAGGACAGATTAAAACTGCTGTTCCCAAAGGTGTTGAGCACAAACCCTTTGCTCAAAGCACATGTAAAGTCATGCTTGTGGAGCCCAAAGGGGTTGTCAATACAGGTGATGCAGGTGGGCAGTTAACCGCTGATAATGACGTGTGGATTTAGCCCGGTTGTGCTTTTTTATGAATACAGTTCTATGAATAAAATGCTGCTTGTTTCCGCCTTTTTTCTGATCCAGCCTTGCTTCGCTGACAGTTTTCAGCAGGATATGGTATCCGCCGCCATGGATCGCACCAAACAGCATGTTATCTACGACGGTTCCTACCGCGCTATCTCATACCCAAACGGCGATGTGCCGGCAAATATTGGTGTTTGTACGGATGTGGTGATTCGCTGTTATCGCGCTCTGGGAGTAGATTTGCAGGTTTTAGTGCACGAGGATATGGTCACCAATTTTGCCGCTTATCCGTCGAAGCGCATTTGGGGATTGAATAAAACCGATAAAAATATCGACCACCGACGGGTGCCCAATCTGCAAACTTTTTTTGAGCGGCACGGAGAGGTGTTGCCAGTAACGGAAAAGGCAGAAGATTACGCTCCGGGGGATTTGGTGACCTGGGTGTTGCCCGGCAATCTGCCCCATATTGGCATTGTCACCGATCGGCTATCGAAAACCAGTGGGACGCCGCTGATTGTTCACAATATTGGCTCCGGGCCGAGCCTGGACGATATGCTGTTTGCCTACGAGATTACCGGCCACTACCGCTATGTGCCGGAGGGGCATCTTTCAGAAAGTGAGTAGGCCTTCGGCCGCTTAGTCATCTCCGCGCAGGCGGGGATCCATTGTGAATATGGCACTAAAGCCAGAAAATACGGTGGTCTATGGATGCCCGCCTTCGCGGGCATGACGGTAGAAAGAATGTCCCGGGCAGTAGTACGCTTTCGCAGGGATGACGATACTTTTGATTTTAAAATGCAAGGGCTACTGGTTTTTATTACGCTCAGCCAGCGCACCTTTAATCTTATCCCGCATATCCATCAGCGATTTTTCCGTGGTTTCCCAGCCAATGCACTTGTCGGTAATGGAAACGCCGTAGGCCATATCCGGGCCGGCTTTTTGGTTGCCTTCGTGCAGGTGGCTTTCCACCATAATGCCGATGATGGAGCTGTTGCCTTCGGCGATCTGGTTAGCGACATTGTCGATCACCAGTGGCTGCAACTCATGGTTCTTGTTGGAGTTGGCGTGGCTGCAATCCACCATGATGTTGGGGGTAACGCCTGCTTGCAGAAGTTCTCGCTCGCACATGGATACGCTCACCGAGTCGTAGTTGGGCTTGCCATTGCCGCCGCGCAGCACAACGTGGCCGTAGGGGTTGCCGGCGGTTTCGATAATCGCCACCTGGCCCTGGCCGTTGATGCCCAAAAAGCGGTGTGGTTTGGACGACGACTGAATGGCGTGGATGGCGATTTCCAGGCCACCGTCGGTGCCGTTCTTAAAGCCTACGGCGGAAGACAGGCCACTGGCCATTTCCCGGTGAGTTTGCGATTCCGTGGTGCGGGCGCCAATGGCGGACCAGCTGATCAAATCCTGCATGTACTGGGGGGAGATAGGGTCCAGTGCTTCTGTCGAGGTGGGCAGGCCCATTTCGGATACATCCATCAACAGCTTGCGGCCAATGCCCAGTCCGTCCTGAATCTTGAACGAGTCGTCCAGGTAAGGGTCGTTGATCAGGCCTTTCCAGCCCACGGTGGTGCGGGGCTTTTCAAAGTACACACGCATCACCAGCAGCAGGGTGTCGTCCACTTTGGCGGCCAGTTCTTTCAGGCGTTGGGCGTATTCCATGGCCGCATCCACGTCGTGGATGGAGCAGGGGCCAACCACCACCATCATGCGGTGATCCTTGCGGTCGAGTATATTCTGAATGTCCTGGCGGCCTTTGCTCACCACGGCAGCAGCGGCGTCGCTGAGCGGTAGTTGCTCTTTCAGTTGCCGGGGGGTGATCAGGGTCTCTTGTGAGGCAATACGCAGGTTGTCTAACAGCTGTGGCGACATGTCTTTTTTACATCCGTTGGTGCAGGTAATTTCAAAATAAGCAGGCAATACTAGGGAGACTGCGGGCTGCAGGGAAATAGCTAAAATTTATGATACTGGAATTTTTTGATGCCTATATTAATTGTGTCTCTTGAGGCTGTCATTGCTAACGCAGATGTAGGGTGGATTAGCTGCGAAGCAGCGTAATCCACCGCAAACTTTGTCGATGCAACAATCTGGTGGATTACGCTGACGCTAATCCACCCTACGGGTTGGTAGTGCCAAATGGTACTTCTACCCAATAGGGTACCAGCGGGAAGTACAGCGCCAGACGCACGGGCAGGTTTTCCATGGCCGCAAACAACTTGCCGTAGTGCTGCAGTTGCGCCTGGTAATGACTTATCTGCTGTTGGCTAAAGTCATTTAGATCCTGCCCGCCAGCCGGTTGCGCGCTTTTGTAGTCCACAATCCAGCGTTCGCCATCGGCAATAAAGGTGCGGTCCACCACTGCCATCTTGTGGTTGTTGTTGGCGTTGTAGCCCAGTGCCAGTTCGCACTGGTTGTCCTGGTGGCGGTTATTGAGTATCCACTGGCCGCGGTCGTCAGCCAGGGTGTTGTTGAGGGCGGCGCTCAACTGGTCGATGGCGGCAGGCAGTGCATCTTGCGGTACCCCCAGTTGTTGCAGTTGCACTCGCCAGAATCCCTGTTGTTGCTCAATGCGTGCCTGATTCCACTGCGCTGTACCTTCTGTCGCTACCTGTTGCAGGGTGCGATGCAGCACGGTGCCCACATGGCGGGCGCTGGGGTCTGGTTGTTCCGTTTCAGGATCCGCTTCATAGCCTTCAGCGCGGCCTCGGTAAGCCGCCAGCATGGAGTCGTTGTGATGTTGCTCAGGCTGCCAGCCGGGAGGCAGGCGGCTGAAATGGGTAAGGCTGGGAGTAGGTGATTCTTCTGCGGCCTGTTCTACGTGATGCAGTTGCACGGACTGTTCCAGCTCAGGCTCCAGTGCCATCCAAAGCGGTGCCAGCAGACTATTAATGGCCGGTGCTTTGTAGCCTTCTTTAGGATTGCTTTTCAGGTGGAACAGCAAATGCAGGTGCTTGATGGCGCGAGTGGCGCCCACGTAGATCACTCGGGCATTTTCCAGGCGGGTTTTCAGTTTGGCTTCCTGCTTCAAGTGTTCAAACAGCAAGTCGTCGCTGTCGCCGCTGGCCTGCAGTGGCCCCAAAAGCAATTGCGGCTGGCCGCTGTGGTCAATGCGCTCGCGCCACAACAGCATTTCGGTGTCGTTACCGGCGGTGGCTTTGTCGAGGCCGGGAATAATCACGGTGTCGAATTCCAGCCCCTTGGATTTGTGTATGGTCATCAGCTGCAATTGCGCGCTGCTGGTGGCTGGTGGTGTGGCGTACAAGTTGTCTACGGCTTGTGTAAAGGCCTGCCAGTCTTGCACTTCGCCTTCGCCGCTGTGTTCTTCCAGCAAGTCGAAGTAGCGGCGCACATGTTGCAGGTCACCGCTATCCAGCAGAGCCGCAGGCCCACCCAGAGCCAGCCAAATCCCTTCCAGCCAGGTGCGCAGGGGTTTGCGGCCACGCTGTTGCAAGCCTGCCAGTAAGGGCGGCACTGTACGGCTGAGTATGTCGCGGCCTTCCTCAGATAGCCCCTGCAAGTGCTGCCAGTGCATCAGTTGGCCCAGCAGCAGCGGGAAGTACTCCCCTTGGGTGATGGGGTTGGCGTCGCAGGTTTCTGTGGCCAGGCACTCAATATCTGCCAGCTGAAGGCCACACCAGGGGGCGCGCAGAATTGCCAGCCAGGCAATGCGGTCTGCCGGTGACAGCAGTGCTTTGGTGAGGCTGTGAACGTCAATCACCGCCATTTTGGTGGCCAGCGGTTCGATGTCGATGGCCTGCCAGGTCAACCCCGCCTGGTAGAGCGCGGGCAGGATATCCCGCAAATGGCTGCGGCCGCGCACCAGTACGGCGATGGAGCCGTTTGGGTCTGCGCTTTGGGCGCTGTGGATTTTCTCAACCACCAGCTGTGCTTCCTGCTGTCGGCTGTCGGCGTCGACAATGGCGTCGATGGTGACTGCATCCCCCGGTAGTGATTCTTTAAACCCCACCGCATCGCTGTAGCGCACCGCACCGCGACCGATGTCGTCCCGCTGGGGGAAGGCGCGGCGAAACAGCTGGTTGACCCATTCCACCAGGTTGTTTTGGGAACGGAAGTTGACGCTCAGGTCCAAAGGTTGCAGCTGAATATCGCCAATGGGATGGCGTCGGGCTTCCAGAAACAGGCCCACGTTGGCACTGCGGAATCCGTACAGGGATTGCATGCCGTCGCCGACGATAAACAGACTTCGCCCATCATCCTGTTGCCAGCCAGCGGTAAGGCGGCGCAGCAGTTGCATCTGGCTGCTGGAAGTATCCTGAAATTCGTCCACCAGAATATGGCGAATGCGGTAGTCCAGGCGCAGGGCGGTATCGCTGGGGTTGTCTTCTGTACCCAATGCACGCAGTGCGGCCAGGGTGATTTCGGTAAAGTCGCAGGCGTTGTTGCGCAAAAACACCAGGCTCAGGCGGGCGCTCAGTTGTGGCAACAGCTCGGTGAGCGCCTGCAGCACTTGCCATTGCTTTTGCGGGTAGTGGGGGTAAGGCAGGGTGAGTATGTCTTGCAGGGTTTCCAGCAGGCCATCCTGCTGCTGTAGTTCGCCAATCAGTGCCAGCAGTTGTTCCTTGCGCTCTTTGGGTTCGCCTTTGCCAGCCGGGAAGCCACTGCGCACATCGATGGTTTTGCGCCATTCGCCTTTGGCGGTGAACAGCAGCCCCAGAAGCACTTGCCAGATATAACCATTGTCGCTGTCAGCCGGTGGCAGTTCGCAGATGCCTTGCAGCTGGCACAGAGGGTGGTCCGGGTTGCTGTTGGCCAGATTATTGGCCGCGTAGTCCAGTAATTGAGCCAGCTCACTGGCGTATGGCTGCAGTTGTTGCTGTGCTTGCTGCAGGGTTTCGGCAATGGTTTGCTGCAGTTGTTGTTCCAGGTAGGGGCGGGCGTCGCGCACGGAGAGGATATGACTGAGCCACTGCTCGCGTTTGGCCAGCAATCCGGACAGCAGGTTTTCCAGCCGTGGCATGTTGTTGTCCAGATGGCGCAGCAGGGTAGCCAGGGCGTTTGCCGTGCTTTCAGGAGCCGAATTTTCCAGTTCTTTCAGTAACTCGCGGACAGCCTCTTGGTAAAGCGCCTGAGGGTTGTCACTGGGCTGGGGCAGTTCGCCCAGGCCGTTTTCCAGTACCAGCTGCCGCGCCAGGTTGCGGCACAGACCGTCGATGGTCTGGATGCGCAGTCGGCTGGTGGCGGTGAGCAGTTGCCAGTTGTGTTCGGCATCTTTTTCCAACACCTTGCGGGCCAGCTCCCAGGTTTGTCGCTGGTAGCCGTTATCCGGTGCACTGGGTGATTGCGCCAATTGCAGTGCTTCCACAATGCGGTGACGCATTTCTGCGGCGGCTTTGCGAGTAAAGGTAATGGCGAGAACTTCTTCCGGGTGCTGGCAACCCGCCAACAAGGTGAGTACCCGCTGGGTGAGCAGGCCGGTTTTGCCGGAACCGGCGGGCGCCGCCACCGCAAATGAACGGTTGGGGTCGAGGGCTTGTTGGCGCTGTTGGTGGTCGGCGGGTTGGCTAGTCATTATTGTGTACGGTGATTTGGCGCGTTCGGGGTGGCTTTTCAAAACACGCCGTGCATACGTCCCTGTAGGCTCGACAGCAGCATCCATGCTGCTGACGGTTTTGAAAAGCCACCCCAAACACGCCTCGTAATCTAGGGTGGATCCCCGAAGGAGTGGTTCCGGTAGTGCTTGCTGTGACACTGTCTGAGGCCGTCATTGCGAGGAGCGCAGCGACGCGGCAATCTCCAAGCCTTGGTGTATTGGCCAGGAGATCGCCGCAGTCGCTTCGCTCCTTCGCGATGACGGTATTAAAAATCACGTTTTGCTTTCCAATTTTCGACTGATTTCCGCCTGCTCTGGCCAACGGTTCAGTGGTAACAGTTCACCCTGATAATAAAAAGCCTGTGGATGATATGGGGTGACTTCCGCTTCGCCATTTCGATAGCTGGTGGCCAGTTGGGTTAGGGAATCGTGCCACTGTTCTAGTAGTTCCTGCCAGCTTTCTGGCAGTGGTTGGCGGGGTGGTTTGTAGTTTGGAATCAGTTCCGGGTTGTCGGTGAGGCCCACCATGGCCTGTTTATCCGCATTGATAATGCCAAAGCTGATGGCGCTGGGAGCTTCGTCCTGTAACAGGGCGTAGAGGGGCAGTTGGGGTTCGCTGGGACGTTCTCCCAGCCAGCCGTTGATGGTGGCGTTGCCTGTTTTGTAATCGATCAGCAGGGTTTCGTCATTGTCGCTGCGGTCGATGCGATCAATTCGCAGGGTCAGCGGCAGGTCGGCGAATGTCTGTTCAATCTCTGCTTCCCTGGCGACTACGGTAAAATCGGGGCGCTGTTTTTCCATATCCAGCCATTTGTGCAACAGTTTGGTCAGGCGCTCTTGTTCCAGTTCAAAGTAGCGCTGCCCCAGCTCTGGTTTGCGTTGTTGCCAGCGGCGCAGAATGGGGCGGCAGTGGTGCTGGATCAGTTCATCGAGCTGTTCGCTTTCCATGGCCAACAGGGCACTTTGGCTTTGCAATTGCTGCCAAATGCTGTCCAGCAAGTCGTGGAGAATGATGCCGCGCTCTGCCGATGACAATCCCACTGTGGGTTCCATCGGCTCCAGAGCGCCCAGCCGCCAGCGGGCAAAGGCGTTGAACGGGCACACTGCCTGGTCTTTTAGCAGGCCGCTGCCGCCGCGTACCGGTGTGTTGGCGGTATCCAGAGGAGGTGGGTTTTCCAGGGCGACCAGCTCAATCTGGGGCTCTTTGGCTGGTTGCTGCTGCGAGGTGAACACTGCGTTGGGAATATGGGCGATCAGCCCGCTGGCAGACAGGGCGACGTCGCCATCGAATTGACTGTGGCTGAACAACAGCTTAGCGGCACGGCTCTGGTAGGTAACCAGTAGTTTTTGAGCCAGCTCTAATTCCCGTTCAGCGCTGGCTCTGGGCATATTGTGCTGGCGTTGCAGAGCAATGGGCAGCAGTGGGTTGGGTTCTGGTGGTGGCGGCCACTGACGGTCGTCCATGGCCATCATCCACAGGTGGTCAAAGCGCAACCCGGCCCCTTCCAAAAGGCCGAGAATTTGCAGCGGCGAATCTTCGGTCTGGGCCTGGAAGGGGGTTTTCTGGGCCAGTTGTTCCAGTTGCCCCAAGGCTTGGGGCAAATTCATGTCCGGGGAAACTAGCTGCAGTGAGGCGTACTGATCCAGCAGTTGTTGCCAGTGCTCCATTTGCTGGAATTCGGTGCTGTCCAAGGCGCGGCTACCGGGCCAACCGAGGGTTTCCAGCTGGGCGCAGAACAGGGTGCGCCAATGGCTTTGCTTGCCGCGTTTTGGGGCTTCCCGGCGCAGGGTTTCAAGTTGGTTTAACAAGTTGGACGTTGGACGTTGGACGTTGGACGAGGTGCCACTGTCTGAATCCTCTGCGGAATTTTCCTTCGTCGAACATCCAACATCGAACGTCAAACTGCTTGCCACTTGATTCCAACACTCACGAAATTCCACCCCGCTGGGTTCGGCTTTTGCCCAGCTTCTCAGCTGTTTTTCCACTTGCGCCCGCAGGGGGATTTCCTCTGGCCAGTTTCCCCAAAAAGGCGAGTTCAGCAGCTGGCAATAATCGTCCAGGGGTTGGTGGGGCAGATTGAGCTTCAGCAGTTGCAGGGCTGAGGCCACCAGCGGTGTGTTGCCCAGCGGGGTTGCCGTGGAGATGTTGAAAGGGGCGGTATAGCGGGGGACGTTGGGGTGGCTGTAGCCGGATTCAAACTGCTGGCGAAATACCCGCTCCACCTGTTGGCGGCGGCTGGGTAGATCGGGAATTATAATGCCGACCCGGCTGTGAGGTTCTGTGGTGAGTTTTTCGTGTGCCCAGACGGCGGCCTGTTGCAGTTCCTGCTGGGGGTCGTTAAAGCGGGTTTGTTGGCTGCGGTCTTGGGTGTTTTCGGGCCACTGAAATTCCCGCAATTCTCTACCGGCTGCCTGTAGCAATTGGCGGTACAGCGGCGCCAGGGTTTGAAAATCCACCAGCAGGATGCGCTGGCAGGGCTGCAGCTGGCCGTCTGCGTAAGCAGTTTTCAAACGGCCCAGACGCTGGTTGGCGGTAATGGCGTTGAGGGATTGCAAGTGCTGTTGCAGGGTTTGGCGCCAGCGCAGTAGCAGGTTGATTCCCGGTTCCGGGTGGCGTTCCAGTTCGGCGTCGTCAATGCACCACAGCTGCAGGCTCTGCAGAGCGTCACGGGCACTTTTGGCCAAACCGGTGGCGTTGAGCAGCGGGGGCTTTTCATCATCGGCTGCGATGATCTGTTCCCACAACAGCAGCTCCTGGGGGTTGCTGAGCACCAGACAATCCGCCTGCGGATGGGCAGCGGCCACCAGCTGTTGCCACTGTTCGCTCAGCCAGTTTTCAATGGCGTAGATGTTAGGCGCGCGCCATGCCTGCTTACCCTGTTTTTGCTGATGTTGCCCCCAGGCGTCCAGCATCTTGCTGGCGAGGCGATTATTAGGCGTCAGGATCAGACTTCCTGATTCTATGTCGGCCAGCAGTGGTTGGATGTCGAACAGGGGCTTGAGCATGGAGTTAATCGGGTGTTGTGGACAGTCCGTGTGTGAGAGCGAATAATCGCACAACCCATAAGCTCATCAAAGCGAATCCGCTATTTACAGGCAACAGCCATGAGAGATTTTAAACCCGTCCCCGCTATTCCTTCTGCCAGCTTGATTTTGCTGCGGGACTCCGCCGATGGTTTGCAGGTATTGGTGGCCCGCCGCAATCCCGAACTGCGTATGGCGGGTAATTTTTGGGTATTTCCCGGTGGCGCTCTTGAGGAAGCAGATGTTGAGACAGCTGAAAAAATTGATATGGCGGATGAATTGCTGCCTTTTCGCTTGAATGCGCTGCGGGAAACTCAGGAAGAAATTGCCATTGATATCGAATCGGCTGATTCTCTTGTCTATTTTTCTCATTGGATTGCTCCAGATCAGATGGCCATGCGTTTCGATACCCGTTTTTTTGCTGTGGCCATGCCCACAGGTCAGCAGCCACAGGTGGATGGCAGCGAACTGGTGGAGCATCGCTGGATAACCCCCAGGGATTTGGTGGCAAAAGCCCACAGTGGTGAATTTTTGCTGATGTTTCCCACCATGATGAATGCCCACCGCCTGATGGCTTTTGGCTCGGTCGATGAGGTGTTGGCAGACGCTGCGCGGCAAACGGTTGAGCCGGTGAAGCCGGTGTTGTCATTTCGCGATGGCAAGGGCGTGGCCCATGTGCCGGCGGAGGTGGGTTTTGGGATTACTGAGTGGGAGTTTACTTATCCGATTAAAACGGTTTAAGGGCTTTAAATTTCGACAACGTCCGTTTCCACACAACCATATTGTTTCAACCCGGCAACCAATGCCGCTGGTTGGGGCGCGGTGAACAGCGCCAGGCTGTGTGGTTGTGGTGGCAATTCATCGGGTAACTGCCCCAGTAACGACAGTACCCGGCGGGCGATGGCTGCGCCGGAGTCTACCCATTTAATATGCCGTTCTGCCGCTTTGCTCAATTCTTCCCGCAGCAACGGAAAGTGAGTGCAGGCCAGTACGATGGTGTCCAGACGTGGCTCTGCTAAAAAAGGCGCCAGAATAGTTTTTAACGCGTTGTTATCTGGTGTTTCACCGCGCAGTTTTTGCTCTGCCAATTCCACCAGTTCTGCGGAGCCCACAGCCACAACCTGGCAGTGGCTGGCAAAGTCGTCGATCAGCTTTTGTGTGTATGGCCTTTGCACAGTGCCCGGTGTGGCCAGTAAGCCGATGCATTTGCTGGTGCTTAGCATAGCGGCAGGTTTGATTGCTGGCACCACCCCTACGATTGGGCGCTGGAAGTTTGCGCGAATTCTCGGCAGCACCAGGGTGCTGGCGCTGTTGCAGGCTACCACGATAATGTCTGGATCAAGTCGGTGAATTAGCGCGCTCAAGGCCATTTCCACCCGCTCAATCAGGTTTATCTCAGGCTTGGTTCCGTAAGGGAACGCGGCATTATCACAGGCGAAAACCAGTTGGCATTTAGGCAGGGTGTGGCGCAGTTCCGCTAGAATGCTGAGGCCGCCGACGCCGGAATCGAAAACCAGGATTTTGGGTGCGCTCATCGGTACCCGTTGCCTCGGTCAGGCTGGTAGAATGCCGGCATGATTGAATCCATTGAAATTGATTGGCTGATTATATCTCTGCTGGCACTGGTTGTGGGTGTGCTGGCCGGGTATTTGAGCGCTCGCCACAAAGCCAACCGGGCCGAGCAGGCAGCAGCGGTGGAGATTGCCGCACTGCAGGAACGCTTGCAGGCCAACGCCACGCGTTACGAGGAGCGTCTGGCGGAGTTAAAAGCGGCGCGTCAGTCACTGGGCCAGGAGTTTGAAAACCTTGCCAACCGCATCTTTGATGCCAAGCAGGAGAAGTTTTCCCTGCAGAGCAAACAGACCCTGGAACACAGCCTGGGGCCGGTGCGTGAGGAACTAAAGAGCTTTCGCAAAAAGGTAGAGGACGTTTACGACAAGGAAAACGCCGACCGCAATCGCCTGGTAGGCCAGATTACCGAACTACAGAAACAGGCACAGCAGATCAGCCAGGGGGCGGAAAACCTCACCAACGCTTTGAAAGGCGAAAGCAAGGTGCAAGGCAACTGGGGTGAAGTGGTGCTGGAACGGCTGCTGGAAGAATCCGGCTTGCGCCAGGGTCGGGAATACCAGACTCAGGCGTCGTTCACCGACAACGACGGCAAGCGCAAAATGCCCGATGTGATTGTGCGCCTGCCGGATGAGCGCGATATCGTGATCGATTCCAAAGTGTCGCTCACCGACTACGAACGTTATTGCAGTGCCGAACAAGATGACCAGCGTCAGCAGCATCTCAAGGCCCACATCAATTCCCTGCGTGCCCATATTACCGGTTTGTCGCGCAAGGGCTACGAACAGCTGGAAGAAATTCGCACCCTGGACTTTGTGCTGATTTTTGTGCCGATTGAAGCGGCTTTTATGGTGGCTCTGGAAAATGACCACAGCTTGTTTCGCGATGCCTACGACAAGGGCATTATTCTGGTGAGCCCAAGCACACTGCTGGCCACCTTGCGTACCATTCACAATATCTGGCGCTTTGAAGACCAGAACCGTAATGCGGAAAAAATTGCCAAACAGGCGGGTGGTTTGTACGACCAGTTTGTGTTGCTGATTGAGGCGTTTAACGACGTGGGCAAACACCTGGAACGCAGCCAACTGGCCTGGGATACCGCCAGCAAGCGGCTGCACAGTGGCCGTGGCAATCTGATAAAGCGTGTCGAAGACATCAAAGTGCTGGGCGCCAAAGCGAAAAAACAGATCGCCAAAGAAGCGCTGAAAAAAGCTCAGGACGAAGCGGAAAATTTGCAAATTTCGGAAGAGAAATGACAACGATTTTTTGGATTATCGCTGCGCTTGTTATTGTTGGCCTGGCTGGCTACGCACTGCACCTTGCGCTGCGCTTGCGCAGTCGCGACAGGCAACGGGCCCAATGGCGCACTGAAGTAGAGCAGATGGTTAGCGAACGCAGTGACAAGATTCGCAATAGCATTCAAGTAATTGCTGCCGCCATGATTGAAGAGCAAATGAGCATCAGTGAGTGTGTGATTCGCCTCAGTGCCCTGCTGCACCAACTGGGGCCAGTAGCGGCGGAGGAGCGCTATCAAAGCCTGCACCGGGCAGCGGGAGAGTTGGAGCATATTCCCATTCTCGACGACTGGAAAAAACTCAAATTCCGCCAGCAGATGAAACACATGCAAGAGATGCAGGTGGTGGAAGACAAGTATGGGGATTTTGTTATTGATATCTGCCGTACTATTCAGAAAAATGGCATAGATACGCCAGCCAAAAAAGAAGCGGTTGGCCACTATCAACCCTAATCTACGGATTAATAGGCAAAACCATGTGTGAATTGTTGGGCATGTCCACCGACCAACCCACTGATATTTGCTTCAGCTTTACCGAGTTGATGAAGCGCGGTGGCGATGCAGGCCCGCATCGTGATGGTTGGGGGATCGCCTTTTACGATAACCTGGGGGTGCGTTCGTTTCTCGACCCGGAACCCAGCCACTGTTCAAAAATTGCCGACTTTGTCTGCTCGTACCCCATTCGCAGCTGCAATGTGATCGGCCATATTCGCCAGGCCAATGCGGGCAAGGTGAGCCTGGCCAACACCCACCCGTTTATTCGTGAGATGTGGGGGCGCAACTGGGTATTTGCCCACAATGGTCAGTTTAAAAGCGTGAAAAAATGGCCCTTGGGGCGTTTTACGCCGGTAGGCACAACTGACTCTGAACACGCCTTTTGCTGGCTGATGAAAATGATCGATGAGGAGTTTTCAGAGATTCCCAAACGTCCCAATCGCTTGCATACAAAACTCAAGGAATGGTGTGATTTGCTGCGCGAGCAGGGAGTCTGTAATTTGATATTCAGCGATTCCCGCTATACCTATGCTTACTGCTCTACCAAACTGTGCTGGCACACCCGACGGCCTCCCTTTGCCGAAGCAACCCTGAAAGACGCCGATATCACATTGGATTTTAAACTTAAAGATACCCAGGTAACTGCTGGCACCGTAATAGCCACCGAACCGCTAACGGCCAATGAGGAATGGAATAAAATGGTGCCGGGGGAATTTATTGCGTTTAAGAAAGGGGAGGTTTTTCGGAGGATTGTTTAAATCAGTTGCGGGCTTCTGGCTGCGAGCGACGGGTAAAAAAAACCGTCATTCCCGCGAAGGCGGGAATCCACCATTTCCGGATTTATTGGAAATGGATCCCCGCCTTCGCGGGGATGACGTGGGTTAGTCGACCGCTGGTGGTTGGTATTGCACTACTTTGGTTTTTGCCATTAGATCATGCACGCAGCGTTTGTCTTGCCGGAAAATAAAAAGGGCATCTACTACCAAAAAGAAGTTAAACAATGCACCGATTGTTTGAGGTATAAAAAACCTTATACCTACTGACTGGCTTGGCTTCAGTATTTTGCTGGATTCGAAGTCGACTACTTGAATTTTCAGTGCCAGCTTGCCAATTGTTTGCCCTTTGGTCTTCATTAAATAAAAATTACAGCCCATCCAGCAGGCCATGCCAATTAAAACTGCAATAATATTGTTTATCAGACTTTCTTCCTCAAAAGCGGTTAAAACCCAATCACCACCAAATGATGAGGCTACGAAAACGATTACAAAGACTAAGGCTATAAGAATAATGGAGTCCAAAATACTCGCTGCTAGACGACTCCAACGCGATGCCAGTTCGACGCCCCCAGATACCAGTGCACCTTCGTCAACCAACTCCGCTTCCGGCGCTTTATAAATATTTTCTTTTTCTTCCATTTCTATTCCCTGTCTGGTGGCTGCTTGTCATTCTGAGCACAGCGAAGAATCTCTGTGCTCAGGATATGACAATTACGCCCGATCTGCTCGTAGCCAGAAGCTCGTCGCTCGCAGCTTCTTAAAACAATCCCTCAATCTCTCCGCTGTCATTGACGAAAATATTATTCGCTGCGGGTACCCGTGGCAGGCCGGGCATGCGCATGATATCACCACAAATGGCCACCAGGAATTCCGCACCGGCTGACAGCGCCAGTTCCCGTATCGGCACTACGTGGTTGCTGGGAGCGCCCATCAGTTTGGGATCGGTGGAAAAACTGTATTGGGTTTTTGCCATACAGATGGGGAAGTGGCCGTAGCCTGCTTCCTGGTACTGCTTGTACTGGTCACGAATTTTCTTGTCGGCGGTGATGTCGTCGGCACCGTAGATGGAACGGGCGATATGACGGGTTTTCTCCCATAAGGTCATGTCGTCATCGTACAGGGTACGGAACTGGGACTGGCTGTTTTCGGTCATTTCGACAACAGCATTTGCCAATGCTTCAGCACCAGCGCCGCCATCGGCCCAGTGTTTGGATACGTAGGCTTTGGCACCTTTGCGCGCCACATATTCTTCAATCGCTGCTACTTCTGCATCGCTATCGCCGGTGAAGTGGTTAACGCACACCGCCACGGGTACGCCAAACTGGCCTACATTGCGAATATGGCGGCCCAGGTTTTTCAGACCCTTCTGTACCGCTTCAACGTTTTCGCCAGCCAGGTCATCTTTGGCCACACCGCCGTGCATTTTCAGGGCGCGCACAGTGGCAACAATAACCGCAGCATCCGGTTTCAGCCCGGCTTTGCGGCATTTGATGTCGAAGAATTTTTCTGCCCCCAGATCAGCGCCAAAACCCGCTTCCGTCACCACGTAATCCGATAGTTTAAGAGCGGTTTTGGTGGCGATTGCGCTGTTGCAACCATGGGCGATATTGGCAAACGGGCCACCGTGGATAAAGGCGGGGTTGTTTTCCAGGGTTTGCACCAGGTTGGGTTGCAAAGCGTCTTTTAGCAGGGCGGTCATGGCACCGGGCGCTGACATTTGTGCAGCGGTAATGGGTTGTTTGTCGCGGGTATAACCGACAACGATTTTGCCCAGCCGCTGCTGCAGATCTTCCAGGTCTGTGGCCAGACAGAAAATAGCCATAATTTCCGATGCAACGGTAATGTCAAAACCGCCTTCCATAGGGAAACCATTGCCGGGGCCGCCCACGCCGGTCATCACATGGCGCAACTGGCGGTCATTCATGTCCACCACCCGGCGCCAGGTGACGCGGCGCAAGTCCAGGCGTAGGTCGTTGCCCCAGTGTATGTAGTTGTCCACCAGTGCAGACAACAGGTTGTGGGCAGCACCGATGGCGTGCATATCGCCGGTAAAGTGGAGGTTGATGTCCTCCATGGGAACCACTTGTGAGTAGCCGCCGCCAGCGGCGCCGCCTTTCATGCCAAAGCAGGGGCCCAGGCTGGGTTCGCGAATACAAATACTGGCATTTTTGCCGATACGGTTGAGTGCATCGCCCAGACCAATGGTGGTGGTTGTTTTGCCTTCTCCGGCGGGAGTGGGGCTGATGGCGGTGACCAGAATCAGCTTGCCGTCGGGGCGCTCTTTCAGCGAATTGATGTAATCCAGGCCAATTTTGGCTTTGGTATGGCCGTAGGGCACCAGGCTTTCAGCGGGAATTCCCAGCTTGGCGCCAATCTCCATAATGGGCTGCATATTTGCTTTGCGAGCGATATCGATATCGGTATTTGCCATGGTTTTTTACCCTAGTGAAATTTTTACAGTTGTGGTCGGTCTTATAAGCGAGCTATGGTAACGAAAAATAATCAGAATACATTTATCTCGGTACAAGTTATGTCTGTACAACAAGCGATTGATGCAGCGCGGGAGCGTTTTGAAATTCCCGCCAACTTACCGGAACGCATTCCTGCCACCATTGTGGAGGTGCTACGACAAGGTGTTAAAACGGCGCCAAAGGCACCGGCTTTCAGTGCTCTGGGCGGCACGCTCAGCTATCGCAAGCTGGATAAACTCTCTGATAATTTTGCCAGTTACCTGCAACACCACACAGCGCTTAAGCCCGGTGACCGTTTGGCGATACAACTGCCTAACCTGCTGCAATATCCAGTTGTGGTGTTTGGTGCCCTCAAAGCGGGAATGGTGTTGGTCAATACCAACCCCCTCTACACGCCCAGAGAGCTGGAAAAGCAACTGATGGATTCCGGTGCCCGTGCGCTGGTAGTGCTGGACAGTCTGCTACACAACTCTCTGGAAGCATTGCCCAAAACCGACGTGGGCTTGATTATTTCCACCTCTGCAGTGGATATGCTGCCGCCTGCCAAGGGCGTTTTGATGGGGGCTGCCATCAAATTACTGGGTAAAGGGCGCAAAGTGGCGCGCCAAGACAACGAGGTTGCTCTGCTGAAAGCACTGGCTCAAGGAGGCAAGCAAGCCCGTACAAAAGTGGATATTCAGCCGGAAACCCTGGCACTGCTGCAATACACTGGTGGCACCACGGGTGTGGCCAAGGGGGCGGAGCTAACCCACCGCAATATGATGGCCAATACCATCCAGATTCTGGGCATCCTCAAAGGCGGCGGCCTGAAAGTGGGTAAAGAGATAATTATTGCGCCGCTGCCGCTGTATCATATCTTCGCGTTTATGGGCAGTATGGTGCTGATGCTCTACCTTCGTGGCCATGTGCATCTGATACCCGACCCGCGCAATTTGCCCTCTATGATCAAAGTGCTGCGCAACAGCCGCTTCAGCATTTTCTTTGGTTTGAATACCTTGTTTGCCGGATTGATGCGCCACAAGGATTTTCCAAAAGTGGATTGCTCCGCCCTGAAATTAACCATTTCCGGTGGCATGGCACTGACCGATGTGGTTGCCGAGCAGTGGCAGCAAATGACCGGCTGCACCATCACTGAAGGCTATGGCCTGACGGAAACCTCGCCGGTGGTGTCGGTAAATATCCCTGGACATGAGGTGCTGGGTACCATCGGTGTCGCGGTGCCTGGAACCGAAGTGCGCATTGTCAGTGAGGGAATGGATCAGCCGCTCAACGAAGGTGGTGAACTGTGGGTACGCGGGCCGCAGGTGATGCGCGGCTACTGGAACAGCCCTGAGGAAACTGCTGAGTGCCTCGATGGCGAAGGCTGGTTGCGTACCGGTGATATTGCCAGCGTCGATGACAATGGCCTGCTGCGTATCCTCGATCGTATGAAGGATATGATCATTGTCTCCGGTTTTAACGTCTATCCCAATGAAATTGAAAACGTGCTCAACAGCCACCCGGATGTACAGGAAAGCGCCGCTATCGGTATTCCTGATGATGACAGCGGCGAGGCCATTAAAGTGTTTGCGGTAATTACCGATCCAGAACTCACTGCTGACAAACTCAAAGACTGGTGCCGGGAGCAACTTACCGGCTACAAAGTGCCTCAGCAATTTGAATTTTGCGAGGACTTGCCCAAGTCCAATGTGGGGAAGGTTTTGAGGGCGAAATTGCGAACCTGAAAGTGCGTGCCAGGCGTAGATCGGGTGGCGCCATCTGTGACTCGCTGTAAATACTTCCATGTACGCTCGTCGCCAGCATGCCTGCTGGCGGCGGTCACTGATGGCACCGCCCGATCTGCGCCCCTTGATCTCTGCTAATTAATTGACAATAAAGCCATTCGAGCTATTATGGCCTTATTAAAATAAGGCAGGTGCACTATGCAAACAGTCAATTCTGTAGACGCCAAAAATTCATTTGGCAAGGTCGTAATGAAAGCCCAATCAGAGCCCGTTTGCATCAGCAAAAACGGACAGGCAGTGGCTGTGATGATGTCCATGGATGAGTACGAGAGTATCCAGTCACTTCGTGAACAACTTTTGCACCAGAGGCTTGATAAAGCACTTGATGATGTGCAAGCGGGCCGTGTCCGGGATGGGCTTGAGGTTCATGAAGACATGAGGAAGAAATATTTCAATGGCCAGGTTTGAGTATGCTCAATCGGCCATTGATGATCTCGATATGATTTTGGGCTACACCGCAGGGGAGTGGGGTGTGGCAAAAGCTGAAAAATATCTGAACGGACTAGAAAAACAGGCGCAACTGCTTGCTGAAATGCCGACACTCGGCAAAATTTATCCTCCCTACAAAGAACAAAAATTAAGAGTTTTCCCGTTTGAAAAGCACCTGATCTATTATCTGGAAACAGACTATGGGGTGACTTTGTTACACCTTACCCACAATCGTATGGATCAACTCCGCCATCTTTCCAATATTGGCAACGATAACCTGTAGGGCGGATTAGCCGCAGGCGTAAGCCGCCAATCGAATCCATAGAATACCGCAATTACTGGTGAATTACGCCTGCGGCTAATCCACCCTACGGGCTTGCCATTTCATGCTAAAGTCCCCGGCTTTTACCAGCCCCGCAAGTCATGCCTGAAAACACCATCAATAAACTTTACCAGCAGCTCGATCTCTGCCTGTCATCTGATCGCGGTCGCCTGTTAGCTGGTTTGGGACGGGTGCGGCAACGACTAAAGCGCAAGCAACCGGTGGAAAAAGAATTACAGCGCTTGCTGGAGCTGGTGGAAAAGTCTCAACAACAGGTAGCGGCAAGAACAGCAGCGTTACCTGCCATTGAATATCCCGATCTGCCGGTATCCGCCCGGCGGGAAGAAATAGCCAACGCCATTCGTGAGCATCAAGTGGTTATTATTGCCGGTGAAACCGGTTCCGGTAAAACCACCCAGCTGCCGAAAATTTGCCTGCAAGTGGGCTGTGGCACACGCGGGCTGATCGGCCACACCCAGCCCCGTCGCATTGCTGCCCGAACGGTGGCCAGCCGTATTGCCGAAGAGCTGAAAACGTCCCTGGGCGACAAAGTCGGCTATCAGGTGCGCTTTAATGATCAAAGCGGCGACAGCACTTTTATCAAGCTGATGACTGATGGCATTCTGCTGGCTGAGATTCAGAACGATCGTTTTCTCAACCGCTACGACACCATCATTATCGACGAGGCTCACGAACGCAGCCTCAACATTGATTTTCTGCTGGGCTACCTGAAGCAAATACTGCCCAAACGCCCGGATCTGAAAATTATCATCACCTCCGCCACCATCGATGTGGAGCGTTTCTCTCGCCATTTTGATGGTGCTCCGATTATCGAGGTATCTGGCCGCACTTACCCGGTAGACGTTCTCTATCGCCCGCCACAGGAAGGCGATGAAGAACTGGGAGAACAGGTAACAACCGCACTGCAGGAATTGCTGTCATTGCCTCAGCGGGGCGATGTGTTGGTATTCCTCAGCGGCGAGCGGGATATTCGCGAACTGGCACTGACGCTGCGCCGGGCGGTCACGCAACGGCTGTTGCCGCAACTGGAGGTATTGCCACTTTACGCGCGCCTCAGCCTGGCGGAGCAAAACCGCGTCTTTCAGGCGGGTAATCGTCGGGGCATACGGGTTGTACTGGCCACCAATGTCGCCGAAACCTCCGTTACCGTACCGGGTATTCGTTATGTGATTGACCCCGGCACCGCACGCATCAGCCGTTACAGCTACCGTACCAAGGTGCAGCGGCTACCGGTGGAACCGGTATCACAGGCCAGTGCCAACCAGCGCAAGGGACGCTGCGGGCGTTTGAGTGACGGGGTTTGTGTTCGCCTCTACGACGAGGAAGATTTTCAAAGTCGGGCGGAGTTTACCGACCCGGAGATTGTGCGCACTAATTTGGCGGCGGTGATACTGCAGATGTTGCATCTGCGCATTGGCGATATTCGCAACTTCGATTTTGTCGACGCGCCAGATCAACGCTTGATTAACGATGGTTTCAATTTGCTGAAAGAACTGGGCGCCATCAATGACAAAGAACAGTTAACGGCCATTGGCAAACAGCTGTGTCGCCTGCCGGTTGATCCGCGCATGGGGCGCATGCTGCTGGCAGCAACTGAGGGCAGTTGTTTGCGGGAATTGCTCATCATTACCGCTGGTTTGAGTTTGCAAGACCCGCGCGAGCGCCCCGCCGACAAGCAACAGCAAGCGGATCAGGCTCACGCCCGTTGGCGTGACAAGGGTTCCGACTTTGTCAGCTTGCTAAACCTGTGGGACCACATGGAGCAGCAACGCCAGGATTTGTCGGGCAACCAGTTCAGTAAATACTGCAAAGCCAATTTTGTTTCCTACTTGCGCATGCGTGAATGGCGCGATTTGCACCACCAACTTCACCAGGTGGTGCGGGAATTAAAGCTGCCCCACAGCAGCGCTCGCTTGCCTGATGGTGCAAACGACGAGCCGCTGGCTGCGCAGAATTACAATCAGGATGCCATTCACCGTGCTTTGCTAACCGGCCTGTTGGGGCAGGTGGCGCGCTTGCATGAAGGCCGCGAATACCTGGGCACCCGCAACCGCAAATTTATGATTTTCCCCGGCTCGGGCGTCTACAAAAAGAAGCCCAAGTGGCTGATGTGTGCCGAGCTGTTGGAAACCAGCAAACTCTACGCCCATACGGTGGCGGCCATCGACAGCCAGTGGCTGCCGCAGCTGGCCGCTCACCTGGTGAACAAAAGTTACTCAGAGCCTCATTACGACAGCCGTCGTGGCGAGGTGATGGCGTTTGAAAAACAGACCCTCTATGGCCTCACCATCGTGGAGCGCAAACGCTGTCGCTACGGCAATATCGACCCTGTGGTGTCCCGTCAGGTATTTATTCAGGGGTGCCTGGTGGAAGGGGGCTACGCTAAAAACCGCCGTGGCAAAGGCACTTTTCTGGCTCATAACCAGCAACTGTTGGAAGAGCTGGAACAGCTTGAAGCCCGCACCCGGCGGCGGGATATCGTCGCCGAGGAGCGGGTGATATTCGACTTCTTTGATCAGCGTGTGCCCGCAGACATCACCAATCTGGTGGCCTTTGAACAGTGGCGCAAACAGGCGGAGCAGAAACAACCAAAGCTGTTGTGCATGGAGCGCGAATTGCTGATGCAGCGGGCCGTCAGCGATACTTCCCAGGCACAGTTTCCCAATGGCATTGAATGGCAGGGCATTGCCTACAGACTGCATTACCACTTTGAACCGGGCCACCCGCAAGATGGTGTGACCGCCGATATTCCTCTGGCGGTGCTGCACCAGGCTCCCAAATACCGTTTTGAGTGGATGGTACCGGGGATTCTGCGGGACAAATGCATCGCCCTGGTCAAATCCCTGCCCAAGCCTCTACGTCGCCAGTTTGTCCCGGTGCCAGACGCAGTGGACAAAGCCCTGCGGGATATGAAGGCCGACAATCGTCCACTAACAGACGCATTGGCGGAACAGCTAAAGCGCCATTACGGGGTTGATCTGGAAGGCGCAGATTGGCAGCCGGAGGCACTGGATGCCTACTATCGCATGAACTTTCGCTTGCTGGACGATGCTGGCCAGCAGCTGGCTATGGCGCGAGATATTGAACACCTGCAACGTGACTATCGCAGTGAAGTACAGAGTGCGATTCAGCAAACCGCGTCGCCAGATTTTGAACGCACTGAGTTGCGCCGTTGGGATTTTGGTGAGCTTTCGGAAGTGTACGAGCACAGCAGCGGTAACCTCACTGTACGTGCCTGGCCA
Organism: Porticoccus sp. W117; assembly: GCF_030341905.1. GTDB lineage: Bacteria > Pseudomonadota > Gammaproteobacteria > Pseudomonadales > Porticoccaceae > SCSIO-12696. The sequence continues at coordinate 111,784 of NZ_JATAAF010000002.1, forward strand.
GCGCTGGTGGACTGTGGTGATAGCGTGTCGCTGAAATTGCTGGATCACCCGGAAGTGGCTCGTAACCGAACCACAGCCGGGGTTTTGCGTCTGGCTTTGCTGCAACACCCACAAACCGCCAAATACCTCAACAAGCAGCTGTTCAAAGGGGCGGACCTGAAATTGATGGCTGCGGGGTTGCCCAAACGCCAGGATCTGGCGGTGGATGCCAGCGCTGCTGCCTATCAGCAGGCGCTGTTTGCCGGCAAGCCCACCCCCCGCAGCGGCGAGCAGTTTGAAACGCTGCTGAGCCAAGGGAGTGGTGATATTGTCGCCACGGCTAATGAGCTGGAGGAGATGGTTCTCTCGCTACTGGAACCCCTGGCGTCGATCCGCAAAATGCTCAAAAAAGCCGGTTTGGCGGCGTTTCATGCGGTTGAGGATATTAACGGACAGCTGGATGAACTGTTTGTCGAAGGTTTTTTGCAACACCAGAGTGGAGAACTACTGCAGCAATACCCTCGCTATATCAAGGCATTGCAACAACGACTGGAAAAAATCGCTACCAATGCCGCCAAAGATCGCCAATACACCCTGCAGTTACAGGGCTTGCAACAAAAGCTGGATGAGTTGCCTTCACAACAGCTGGAATGGAGTCAGGAACAGCAGGGGGAAGTGGCTCACTACCGCTATATGCTGCAGGAATACCGGGTTTCGTTGTTTGCCCAGCAGTTGCGCACGGCGCTTCCGGTGTCGGATAAACGCCTCTCTGCCCAGTGGAAACAGGTGAAGGCGGCGTTTTCCTGACAGTGAGTTTTTGACCTAATCGTAAAGAATTTGAAATATTGGAGAAATAGTGGAAACTTAACCCTGACCCTCAGGGTCATAAAGCCCAGCAATGCCGGAGTTGGCTTTGCTGCATAACTATATCTTGAGAAAACGATTAGGAGAGATCCATCATGGCTAAGCAAACTACTAAACCTCTGGCAGCTGCAGTTGGCGCTGCGTTCCTGGCTTCTGTTGCTCTTGCTCCCGCAGCAATGGCTGAAAACCCCTTCCAGGCCAGTGAATTAAGCTCTGGCTACAACACCCTGAGTTCCAAGCTGGCCGAAGGTGGCTGCGGCGAAGGTAAATGCGGCGAAGGCAAGTGTGGCGAAGGTGAGAAGGGTGAAGAAGGCAAATGCGGCGAAGGGAAGTGCGGCGAAGGCAAATGTGGCGGTGAGAAAGGCGAAGAAGGCAAGTGTGGTGAAGGCAAATGCGGCGAAGGGAAGTGCGGCGGTGACAAAGGTGAAGAAGGCAAGTGCGGTGAAGGCAAATGCGGCGGTGATAAGTAATCACGCCGTTTTTTTTGTGATAGGCACTGAATATGGCTGTTAAGTCATACCCCGTTGAGGGGGCCGGATTGGGGCTGCGACGTTGTCAATTAGACAACTTCCAGTCCCTTTCTACTGATGACGTCCATTTTATGGAGGTCGCCCCTGAAAACTGGATCAATGTGGGTGGTCGCCATGGCCGCAAATTTCGCCAGTACACGGAGCGCTTTCCCTTCGTGTGTCATGGCCTTTCCCTGTCTATCGGCTCACCGGCACCACTGGACTTTGGCTTTCTGGCGGACGTCAAAACCTTTATGGCTGAGCACGGCATCAAGGCATATACCGAACACCTCACCTACTGCAGCGACAACGGTCATCTCTACGATTTGTTGCCGATTCCCTTTACGGATGAGGCGGTAAAATACGTGGCTGGGCGTATTCGCCAGGTACAGGATTTTCTCGGTCAGCGTATCGCCATGGAGAACGCTTCCTACTACGCCGCGCCGCAGCAGGAAATGCCTGAAATCGACTTTATCAACGCGGTGTTGGCAGAGGCGGATTGCGACTTGCTGCTGGACGTTAACAATATCTACGTCAATAGCATCAACCACCGTTACGACCCGGAGGAATTCCTGGCGGCCTTGCCGGGAGAGCGTGTCAGCTACGTGCATATCGCCGGTCATTACAACGAGGCGGAAGACTTGCGGGTAGATACCCACGGCGCCGATGTGATTGACCCGGTATGGGGATTGCTGGATCGCGCCTATGAGCTGTTCGGCGTTATGCCTACGCTGCTTGAGAGGGATTTCAATATTCCACAGGTGGCGGAGTTGCTGACCGAGGTAAATCACATCAAGGCCATCCAGCAACAACACGCCGCTCAGCTGGTTACTGCCTGATGAACCAAGGCTCTTTCAAAACCGGTGAAGCCTCTTTTCAGGATAGCCAGTTTGCTTTTGCTGCTCACCTCCGCGACCCGGAGCACAATCCGGCGCCAGAGAATATTGAAGACCGGCGCATGGGCATCTACCGTGAGCTGATCTACAACAATATCGAGAATTTTATCGCCAGCGGTTTTCCCGTATTGAAAACCCTGTACAGCGAGGCGGATTGGCACAGTATGGTGCGAGATTTTGTCAGCCGCCACCAGAGCACCACTCCGTATTTTCTGGAGATTTCCCAGGAGTTTCTCCGCTATCTGCAGGAAGAGCACAAAGCGCAGCCCTGCGATCCACCGTTTTTATTGGAACTGGCCCATTACGAGTGGGTCGAGCTGGCTCTGGATGTGTCGCCGGAATCTCTGCCACCAGAGGAAGAGATCAGCGATAGTGACCTGTTGCAGCAGCACCCGCAGGTCTCTCCCTTGGCCTGGCGGCTGTCTTATCAGTACCCGGTCCATCAGTTGGGCCCGGAGAATCAGCCCCAGGAACCACCAGAGCAGCCCACCTTTTTGGTGGTATATCGCAATCGCAAGGAGCGGGTGCGTTTTATGGAAGCCAATGCGGTGACTGTTCGGTTGCTGCAACTGTTGGAAGACGATGCCACTCTCAGTGGCCAGCAGGCTTTGCAGCAGATCGCCCAGGAGCTGAACCACCCGCAGCCAGAGCAGGTGGTCAGCAGTGGCGCGCAGTTGCTGAGGAAGCTGGCAGATTTGAGTATTATTTGCGGTTCCTCGCAGTGACGAGTGAATTTGAGAACGTCTCCACACTCTTACGCCGCTTCTCCATTTTCTGTCCACTTTCTCTGTCGCCAGATATGCTGAAATAACTATGCAAACTTCTTGATCCCTCTTCTTTTGCGGCTATTACCTTTGTAAGGTAATAGCCATTTTCTTGTCATATACCTGTCACAAATCCTCATCAGAATACGCCCCGATCCGAAACCTAACCTGTGGATCCTTTGATCATTAATCGGTCGTCCAAAAATAGGGGACATATCTGATGAAAAAGACCATTCTCGCTTTGGCTATCGCCAGCATTTCCGTTGGTGCCAATGCCGGTACTGTAACTTCCGATGGTGGCGACGTTATCGTTCAAACCAAAGGCGGTTTCAGTGTTAAAACTGCTGACAAAAAGAACGCCTTCAACATTGGCGGTCGTATTCAGTGGGACTACAACAACGCTGAAGCGGATTCCGACAGCGAGCCGGACGAGAACAACCTGTCTGTTCGCCGCGCCCGTATCTTCCTGAAAGGTACCGTTGACAAAAACTGGGACTACAAAGCTCAGTTCAACATCGGTGAATCCGAAGCGGGTGATGTAGAAGACCTGTACATTCGCTATAAGGGCTGGGGCAAAGCTGCCAACCTGACTGTGGGTCGTCAAAAAGAGCCCTTCGGCCTGGAAGAGCAAACCAGCTCTAAAGACATCTCCATCCTGGAGCGCTCTGCCATGACTGAGCAGCACGCTTTTGGCCGTAACACTGGTGTTCAGCTGCACGGTAAAGGCAGCAACTGGACCTACGGTGTAGGTGTGTTTGAAAACGAAACTGCTGACGATGACCGTGGCGCTGAAGACTTGGCGTTTACTGGTCGTTTTACTTACGCTCCAGTTAACGAAAACGGCAACGTTTTGCACTTGGGTCTGGCGTTCTCTGAGCGCAGCGGCACTCAAGGTGTTAGCGGTAACGCCGCTGAGTCTGCCATGGCTTACGAAATCGCTGGTGTAAATGGCGCTTTCCACTACCAGGGTGAGTACTTCGACACTGACCAGGTAGACGGCGACAACCTGAGTGGCTACTACGTACAAGCTGGCTGGATTTTGACTGGCGAGTCTCGTCCCTACAAAGACGGCAAGTTCAAAATTGTTAAGCCTTCCAGCGACGCTGGTGCCTGGGAAGCGGTTGTTCGCTACGAAGCGGGCGACGGTAACTTCAGCGACATCGAGCTGGGCCGCACCGACGGTAACCAACTGGCTCTGGGCGTAAACTACTACCCCAACAGCGCCATTCGCATCGGTGCCAGCCTGATGGATGGTGAAAACGATGTAACTGGTGAAGGTGGTAAAGAGTTCCGCGTTCGCATGCAGTACGTTTACAAGTAATTCCATTACTTGACGATGTACCCGAAGCCCCGCCCTGTGCGGGGCTTTTTATTTCCGGCTAACGGTCTGAATGGAGTCCAATCATAATGCGAATCGTTTTGTTAACCAGTTTATTGATGTTGTGCACTGCAGCGTCATCCGCGCAACTGCAGCGCATAGCCAGTTACGATACCGGCTACCCAAAGGGCGCCGAAATTATCAGCGTGCAACAGCACAGTGGCCGGGCGGCGTTAACTATCTCCGGTAAAAATCAGGTAGATATACTGTCCCTCGCCAACACGGCACAGCCACAGCGGCAGCTGCGTATTGCCATTCAGGGGGACAACATTGCTGATATCTCCTCAGTGGCTTTCCACCCCAGTGAAGACTATGTAGCGGTGGCAGTTATACCGGCAGATCCTCTGGCCACAGGCAAAGTTGTGATTCACAGTGCCTCAAGTGGCAAACGGTTGGCCAGCTTTACTGCCGGTTACTGGCCAGACTCGGTGCTGTTCAGCAACGATGGCCGTTGGCTGGCGGTGGCCAATGAAGGGGAACCTTTTGTGGCCACAAAAGGCGGCACGTTGGTGACGCCACCGGGCAGCATCACCTTGGTGGATTTACAACACGACCTGGGCAATGCCGCTGTCCATCAGATTGCTCTGCCGGACCTCAGCGCAGTGGAAGGGGTATTGCAAGCCAGTGACAAGCGTTCCTTTGAACGCGACATCGATTTGAATGGCGATGGCCGTATCGATGGCGATGAGGAAGAGCTGGAAGTGCCGATTAGCGCTGCTACTGCGGACTATCTGGAACCCGAATACCTGGCTTTTACCCCTGATGGTGCAACGTTGTTTGTCGCCCTGCAGGAAAATAACGCCGTTGTGGTTGTGGATACCTCCACGGCTAAGGTGGAGCGTTCATTTGGACTGGGGGTAACACGCCATTTGGCCGATACCCAGGATGATGGGCGGGTGGCCTTTGTTAATGAATTGACCGCCTTTCGGGAGCCAGACGGTATTGCCCTTGGCAACAATGGCAAGTGGCTGTTGACCGCCGATGAGGGCGATACCGAGCCCAAGGCGTCGAAAATCAACGCCGGACAAAAGGCGGGTGGTGGCCGTACCCTGAGTATTTTTGATGCCGCCAGCGGCGAGTTGCTGGGCGACACCGGCAACCAGCTGGATGCCATGGCCCACGCGGTTGGTATTTACCCCGATGGACGCAGCGACAATAAGGGATCGGAGCCGGAAACCGTGGTGTACCTGGAGCTGGAAGGGACTCACTACGGCGTGGTTACCCTGGAGCGTGCCGATGCACTGGCTCTGGTGAATATTAATAACCCGCAAAAACCCCTGGTGGAATCGGTGGTGTCACTGCGCATGTCCGGAGACAAGGCAAAGGCCTATGGGCCAGAAGGTCTGGCGCTCTACCGCGACTCCAAGGGCGGTTATTTCCTGTTCTGTGCCAACGAGAAGCGGGGTACAGTATCGGTGGTGACCATTCGCTAGTAAGCCAGTAGCCCGTCATTGCGACCACTACCCATTTTGCTGTTACCACCTAAACGGAACCCTGGGCTACAATTGCGGCCCAAACAGGGACTGGAACAGAGGTTATCTACCATGAAATTCAAAAAAATCGCCTGCGTCATCGCGTTGGCCACTCCACTGTTGGCCACCGGAGCCATTGCTGAAGAGTCCGTTGAGGCCAAGAAAAAGGGCGGTGCCCTGGAAGGCTTTAACCGCGCCATGCACGGTTTTAACCATCACTTGGACAAGTGGTTGTTAAAGCCGGTGACCAAGGGTTACAAGTGGATCACTCCCGACCCGGTAGAGCGGGGTGTCAGCAATGTATTCGGCAACCTCAAGGAAGTGATCAATATCCCCAACGACCTGCTGCAGGGCAAGTTCAAGCAGGCCGCTAACGACACCGGTCGCCTGCTGGTGAACACCACCATCGGTGTGGGCGGTATTTTTGAAGTGGCTGATGGCATGGGCCTGAAAAAGAGCGAAGGCGAAGACCTGGGGCAAACACTGGCCTCATGGGGCGTGCCCGCTGGTCCGTATGTGGTGGTGCCGTTCTTTGGTCCCAGCACCCTGCGCGATCTGCCGGCCGGTGCGGTGGATAGCCTGGCCTTTGATGTGGTGCGTTACGAAGACAATATCAGCCTGCGCAACAGCGTTTATGGCCTGCGTGCCATAGATACCCGTGCCCAATTACTCGAATCGGAGGAATTGATCACTGGTGACCGCTATACTTTTATCAAAGACGCCTTTCTTCAGCGTCGTGAGTACCTGATCAACGATGGCGAGGTTGAGGATGACTTCGGCGACGATTACGGTGACGAAGACGACGATTATTGACCGATGGTGTCTGGCGGTGGCCTGACAGGATGAGCGGCGACACTGAATAATAACAAGCTCAAGGTATCAGCCAGAGATGCAGGGCAGTACGCGCGAACTCCTATACATCGGTTGCCACAAGCCGGATTCGGTGTTTCAAAATACCGACCTGTCCGATCACAACTGGGTGGTGAAATACGCCCATCTGGATGATCCTCTCGACGAAATACTGCGGGCTTTAAACCCCGCAGTTATTCTTTTGGACTGCAGCCACATCGATGTGGACAACCAGTTCGACTCGGTTATTGAAACGCTCGGTTTCTGCATCGCCTTTAGCGAAGCCCACACCGTGGTGCCCATCCTCAAAGGGGCATCTGCGCGCCAGGTACTGACCTGTATCCACCGCGGAGCCAGTGATGTATTGCTGGTGCCGTTTGACCCCCGAAATTTGCTGATTGTGGCAGAGTCTGCCTGGAAGGCCAGAGAGTTGCTGCGCGACAGCCAGAACTATCGGCAACAGCTGGAAACCATAAATCGCGAGCTGCAGGAAAAACTTCAGGTATTGCGCCAGGATCAGTTGGCTGGCCGTCAGGTGCAGCTCAGTATGCTGCCGAAAACCCCACAACACTTTCACGATTACACCATCGCCCATCACATTGTGCCGTCTCTGTACCTGAGTGGTGACTTTGTCGGTTATCACACCTTGATGGATCGTTACCTGACATTCTATTTTGCCGATGTTTCCGGTCATGGGGCTTCCTCGGCTTTTGTCACGGTGTTGTTACGCTTTATGCTCAACAAGATCATTCGCAAACACGTGATCCGCCGCGACGAGGCCAACCTCGCCCAGGCACCCGGTGGCCTGGCGGAATCCCTCAATCGCCAGATGTTGGCCACCGGCCTTGATAAACACATGACCTTGTTTGCCGGTTCCATCGATATGAAGCGCCATGTGATGCGCTACGTTACCTGTGCTCAGATGCCGGCGCCGATACTGGTTAGCGACAAGGGTGCCGAGGTATTACAGGGCAAGGGTAAACCCATCGGCTTGTTTGACGATGCCAGTTGGGAAGTGGAAGAAATTGAGCTGCCCCGTCACTTTTCCCTGTGCATGGTGTCTGATGGCGTGTTTGATTACATGTCGGGAAATTCCATGGCCGACAAGCAGCAGAGCCTGTACGATGCGGCCCAGGCGGAGGGTTGTGGCGCGAATGGTGATTTTCAGCAGGGCATGCTCAATCGCCTTGGTCTCAATGATGTGCAGGAAGCCCCGGACGATATTTCCCTGCTGACCATCTGTCGGCAGCTGTAAACGAGAGAACAATGAGCGCGAGTGACGAAAGAGGGCGTATTCTGGTTGCCGAGCAACAGGGGCTCTACGACATCAAATTTATTGGCGATGTGCGCATGGTGCTGTGCACCTCTCTTTCTGATTACATCGAATCGATTTTTCAGCGCGGCGATGCCAGTGAAGTTCTGGTGGACTTGCTGGAAGCCAGCGGTGTAGACAGCACCACCCTGGGTTTGCTTGCCAAACTGGCGATTCACTGCAACCGCCAATTCGGCCTGCGCCCGAAACTGTTTTGCGATAACGACGGCATTAACCACACCCTCAAAGTCATGGGGCTTGATGAAGTTTTCGACCTGTTTGAAGGCCCGATCGGCGAGAAATTTAACTGGTCAGAACTGCAGTGCGGCGATCTGGATGAAGATACCTGCCGCCAGCGTGTGTTGGAAGCCCACCGTCAGCTGATCGAACTCAACCCTGCCAATCGCGATGACTTTATTGACCTGATTCGCAGTTTGGAAAAGCCGGTTTAAGAGATAGATCCTTCGCTACGCTCAGGATGACATAATCCCGGCTCTGTCATCCTGAGCGTAGCGAAGGATCTCTTACTGAAAAGACCATAAGGAAGTGGCATGTCTGAACCAGCGCAATACTTTGTTTATATCCTAACCAATAAAACCAACCGTGTTATTTATACGGGTGTTACCAATAACCTGGAACGCCGGCTTTTCGAACACAGATCAAATCAAGTGCCAGGTTTTACTGCCAAGTATCGTTGCCATAAATTGGTTTATTTTGAGGATACACCCTCTGTGGAAGCTGCAATAACTCGCGAGAAACAGATAAAGGGCTGGTTGCGGAAAAAGAAAATTGCTTTGGTCAATAGTGTTAATCCCAATTGGGATGACTTGGGCAGGTTTTGAGATCTTTCGCTGCGCTCAGGATGACGTAACCAGGTAGTGTCATCCTGAGCGCAATGTTAGATTACTGATCCTTCGCCAAATGCTTGGCGCGAATAAAGTCACTGTGCGAGACGTGTATTAACTCGCAAATTTGGCGAATGGTGCCTTCTTCGTATTTGTCCAATTGGCCATCTGCATAAGCGGTGCGCCACAATTCCACCACCAGTTGAAAGCGCTCTGCGGCGCCGTAGCGCTCGTTGATTTGGCGGGTAAAGCGGTACAGGCAGGTGGCTTCACGGTTAGCGCTTTGAGCCTCGGCAAAAAGCTCCTTTACTTCGCTGTCGGAAAGCGCGAAACGGGTTTTTAGAACCTCCTCAATAACCCGTTGCTCCTGGCTGTCTACATCGCGATCGGCAACCATCACTTCCACCAGTAGTGCGGCGGCCGCCACTTGCAGCCCGTCAGATGACGATGGCTGATCGCCTGATGGCTCGCTGTTCAGCAGTTGGCGCAGTTTTGCAATCATCGGTCAGTTACAGCCGGTTGAGTGTTGAGTTGTTGCAAGGCCGCGTACAAAGTGTCTACCCCTGCATCCTGAAGATGGGCATTTTCACTGATGTAGCGGCGAAATTTGCGTGCACCGGGCATGCCCTGGAACAGGCCGAGAATATGGCGGCTCATATGACTGAGTTTGATGCCATTGTGCCGCTGCCGTTCCACGTAGTGAAGAAATTGTTGGTACACGTCCAGGCGGCTGGGAGTAGGCGCAGTGCTGCCAAAGAAACGCCGATCTACCTCCGCCAGAATGTAGGGGTTGTGATAGGCCTCGCGCCCCATCATCACTCCGTCCACATGTTGCAGATGTTGTTCTGCCTGATCCAGAGACGTGATACCGCCGTTGATGATGATCTCCAGGTGCGGCAAATCTTTCTTCAACTGGTAAACCCGCTGATAGTCCAGTGGCGGTATTTCCCGATTCTGTTTGGGGCTGAGCCCCTGCAGCCAGGCTTTGCGGGCGTGGACGATAAAAGTCTCGCAGCCTGCCTCGTGCACCGGGCCGACAAAATCCAAAAGGTTCTGGTAGCTGTCCAGATCATCGATACCAATGCGGGATTTGACGGTTACCGGCAGATCACAGGCGCTTTTCATGGCGCTGATGCAGCTGGCCACCACATCCGGCTCCGCCATCAGGCAAGCGCCAAAGCGGCCTCGCTGTACCCGGTCGCTGGGGCAGCCGCAATTGAGGTTGATCTCGTCGTAACCAAAGTCACTGGCGCTGTGACAGGCCTCTGCCAGTTCTGCCGGGTCGCTGCCGCCCAGCTGCAAGGCTACGGGGTGCTCCGATGGGTCAAAGCCCAGATGGTAGTCTTTATCGCCGTATTTGATGGTGCCGCTGTTGACCATCTCCGTATAGAGCAGGGTATGCTTGCTCAACAGGCGCAGAAAGTAGCGGCAATGCCTGTCCGTCCAATCCAGCATGGGGGCAACGGAGAAACGGCGGTTAAGTGGAGCAGGCATGGCTGTGATAGTTGTTGGTTGGGGAGGAGATTTTAGTCAATCTCAGGCTTGCTGCATACTGCGTGCAAATGTAACAAAAATGTAAATGATCCCGAAGTGCATGCTATCCATCACAGGCAGTGCCATATACTCTCTATAAAGCATCCTTGTGTAAGGGGGACGGATGAGGTCACAAGGTGATAAGTGTACAGGTGAAAACTATACAGTTTGCATTCTGGAAGACGAGCAACTGCAAGCCGATATGATGTCCAGCTGGCTGGCAGGTGTAGAGTGTCAGGTTATTTGTTGTAACACGAGCAGTCAGCTCAAGAAAACATTGCAGAGTCAGACTGTGGACCTGTTTGTACTGGATTGGTTGCTGCCAGATACAGATGGCCTTCAGGTGTTGAAATATCTCCGCCAGGATCGGCAGTTTAGCGGGCCGATTCTGTTTTCTACTCAACTGGAAACCGAAGATTGTATTGTCCGTGCCCTGGATGCCGGGGCCGATGACTATCTTGTCAAACCGCTGCGGGAAAAAGAATTTGTGGCGCGAGTCAGCGCCCTGAAGCGGCGGGCTAACCAGCGGCGCATGCCGGAACCGGTGTTTCAGGTGGGGCCCATTCAACTGGATATGATTTCCCGAACTGCTTATGTGGATGGCGAAGCGGTAAAAATGCGCCCCAAAGAGTTTGAGTTGGCTGCCTGCCTGCTGGCCAGAAAAGGACAACTACTGACCCGGGAATACCTGCTCAATGAAGTGTGGGGAGTGGATGCGGATATCGATACCCGCACCGTGGACATGCACATGAGCCGAGTGCGCAAGGCACTGAAAATCGGCCCTGAGACCGGTTATTATATTAAAACGGTGTACCAGCACGGTTACCGGTTTGAAGAGCTTAATAACGATTGATAACAAATATGACAAAAATCATCAGGCTGGCTCTGGTTGCCAGCTATCTCTGGTTATTCACGCCATCGCTGTTCGCTGGTATAGAACAAGCTGATATAGAACAAGGCGATTTAGAACAAGCCAATTCAAAACAGACTGACTCGGAACAGGCTTCCTCAGAACAGACTTCTTCAGCACAGGAAGCCGAGTGGATCTACTACGTCAAAAAGGGCGACACTCTGTGGGATTTTTGCAACGACTATTTGGGGCGTAATGATGTCATCAACTGTTGGAAGAGTGTCCAGCAGCACAATGGCATTGGCATTCCAAAACGGTTGCACCCTGGTGTTCGTTTGCGCATCCCTATCTCCTGGATACAAAACATTCCCGTCGCCGCCGTGGTGGAGTTCGCTCGCGGGGAGGTTCGCCAGAAAAAGTATGGAGCCAGCGGTACACTGCCAGTAGTGACTGGAGATCAATTGCATCTGGGAACCCGCATTACAGTGCTGGATGGCGGTGCTGTATTGCGTTTTAACGACGGTTCAGAGTTGTTGTTACGCCATCACTCAGAGTTGTTTTTACAGGCATTAACCACCCACGGTAATAAATCCGCGCGCAGTACGCTGAAACTCAATCGCGGCAGCGTTGATGTGGATGTACCGCGTCGCCAGGGTGAGAACCGTTTTCGTGTACTGACTCCGGGGGCGGTTGCCGCTGTTCGCGGAACGGAATTTCGGGTGTCTGCAAAACCTGATGGTTTGACTACCCAGGTGGAAGTTCTTGAAGGCGGAGTTGATGTGGCTGCTGGTAAAGGCGGGCAGCTGGTGTCTGAAGGGTTTGGTGTTAATGCGGTTAAAGGGCAGCCGGTGCAGACGCCAGTTAAATTGTTACCCGCCCCCACGTTTAACGGTGCAAAAAATCGTTTTGACAGTGGCAGCGTTACTCTTTCCTGGCAAGCTGTGGTTGGAGCCAGTGGCTACCAGCTAGAGCTTTACAAAGGGGCAGATGGTGAAGCGATTCTCTACCAGCAGGAGACTGCTGCTGCCGAATACCAGTTTGCCAATCTGCCGGTGCATGCCTATCGCCTGGTGGTGCGTGCCATCGCCAGTGATGGCTTGCGCGGCAGGGATAGCGCTCCGTTTCATTTCCAAACACTGCAAAAGTTGGCAGCGCCTGTTTTCGACGAAGCAAGCGTCAGCTACAAAAAACGCACATTGGCCATCAATTGGTCGGCAGTAGAAAACACTCAATACTATTTGCTGGAAGTTTCCCGCAACGCGGATTTTGGGGAAATTGACTGGAGTCAGCAACTGGCAGAAACCACCATTGCTGAACCGCTTGATTTAAGGGGTACGTTCTACGTGCGGGTAAAAGCGGTGGCTGAGGATGGCCGCGAGAGCGATTACTCTGCACCCACAGAGCTCAAGCACCAATCTCTGGATTGGGGGGCGATCCTGGCGTCGGTGGCAGCCGTGCTGCTGATCGCACTGTAATACTGTTATATTGGGGCCAAAGCCTGCCTGAGTATTTTCCCGTATGCCGCGTTTTCGACAGCGTTTTTTCACGGCCCTGTTTTCCATCGCTCTGGCGCTTTTGCTATATGTGCAGGATTGGCATACCAATCTGGACAATACGGTTTACGATGCGGCTGTCGAGCTGTTCCCTACGGAAATTTTCGACGATATCGTTATTGTTGCCATCGACGAAAAAACCCTTCTGGAACTGGGGCAGTGGCCGTTTGCCAGAAAGTACCACGCGCAACTGTTGCAACAGCTTCATACCGTCAACCCGACAGCTATTGGCCTTGATATCCTTTTTGCAGAGCATTCCCTCAATCCCGCCGATGATGAGTTGTTGATAGCGCAGGTTGCCAATTCTTCAACGGTAGTTTTGCCGGTGTATATCGAGTTTCTTGATAAAGGTAATCACTATCTTGAAGTGCTGCCAATGGCTGAGTTGGCGATAGCGGCTCCGGCATTGGGGCATGTTCAGGTGGCTGTAGATGGCGACGGTAAAAACCGCGCTGTGTATCTGTTGCACAGCTTGGGAGAAAGTCGGCAGCTGCACTTTTCGGTGGCCCTGGAACAACTGGTGAATGGATTTTCAAACGCTTTGCCCGGTCTGATTACAGAGGCCGGTCAAGAGAGTAATGCCGGGTTTGTGAAGAATTACAAAAACTATATTCCTCTTGCGGGCGGAGCAGGTACCTTCCCTTCCGTTTCCTTTACCGATGTTATCCACGGGCGTATCCGACTCAACGATTTGCGCGGTAAAACGCTGTTGGTGGGAGCCGTGGCTCAGGGGATGGACCCAGTGGTGACCGCTTTGGGGCCGATGCCCGGGGTGGAACTGAACGCCAACATTCTCAATGGAATTCGCAATCACCACCTTGTAACGCCGCTGTCGAATACAACCATTTTACTGGCAAACCTGTTGGCTGTTTTGTTGTGGAGCTTGTTGCTTTTTTCAGCGTCCGTGCGTCGTAACATCATTGCTACAGTGATGGCGCTGTTAGTCCTTAATGGGGTTTCTCTATTGGGTTTTGCCAGTGGTTACTGGCTGCCTTTTGGTCTGGTTACTCTGGCGTTGGTGATTTGCTTTCCCATAATGAATTGGTGGCGTCTTAGCGGCGAATTGAAAATTCTTACCAAAGAACTTGCCAGACTGAAAAAACAGGATATTTTTTCCCGGCCAACTGCCCCTCTCAGCAATATTTTGCAGAGCATTCAGTTCTTGCAATCGTTTTATCCGCTGACCGCCTGGTGCCTCAGAGATGAAGATTTTTTGCCCATCGATAAAATGGGGGAATGTTCGCTGGGAACAGAGTTGTCTGAGTACAGTGAGGTGTGGCAGGTCACTGAAAATCACGGCTTGGTAAAACTCCCTGTAGGTAGCGATAGCTTTTATCTGGCACTGCAATGGGATTCTGATACAAATCACGTTGGCGCGATGCAACCCTCCTTGTTGCACAAGGTTTTCCCTATCGAACGCTGGCTTTCGCAGTACCGTCTTCCCCAAAAAACGGTGGTTGATGAGTCCATGGAAGCCCTTGCCGAGGCCAATAAGCGCGCGCAAACCAGTAGCCGGTTGATGCTCAACACCCTGGATCAAATCGGCCATGGCGTACTGTTGTTAGAGCCCAGTGGCGCATTGTTAAAAATCAATCGTCAGGGAATAAATCTTCTCGGCGAAATTGACCATGGCTGCGGTCTATATAAAAGCCTGTCCAGGCTTTCCATCAAGGGGCAGAACAGTTGGCGGCGATTGCTGTCTGAGCTGATATTTCGGGAGCATGCTTTTTCGGTGGAAGCTGTTGCCGAAGACGGTAGAGAGTTGCAGTGTGATGGGGCAGTGTTCCATGCCGATGCTCCGTTCCTGTTAATCACACTTACCGATATCAGCCTTCTGAAATCCGAGGAAAAAAAGCGCCTGGAGGCAATCAACTTTCTGTCTCACGACCTGCGCTCGCCCATGAGTTCTGTGCTGGCATTAATCGGTGATAGCAATAGCCGTAATGAGAACGCCAAGTTGCTGCAATCCATTGAAGATATTATGGAGCGTAGTATCAACTACGCAGACAATTTTATTTATCTATCCAAGATTGAATCCAATGCTTATTTGAATTTTTCTTTCTGTATGCTGGATTCCATTTTGGATTCTGCGGTAGCGCAATTATTCAGTTTGGCAAAAAGCCGCGGAATTCGCTTTCAGCTAACTCGACAGGATGACGAGGTTCTGATTAATGGTGACCCCGTTATGCTGGAGCGGGCTTTTCTCAACTTGATCGATAACGCCATCAAATATGGCGGTGACAATGGCGTTGTAGAAATCGAAACCTGTTGCAAGGGCGGTGTGGTACAGGTGGATGTTACCGATAGCGGTGAAGGAGCCAGTGAGGAAGAACTGGAAAGTCTTTTTGATGCGTTCAGGCAGGGAAGAAATGCCCGTTCCAATAGAATCTCAGGGGCAGGGCTTGGTTTGCGTTTGTCGGCGTCGGTTATTGCCCGTCATGGTGGTGATATCAGTGCCAGCAATATTTCCGGAAAAGGTTTGCGAATTTGTGTCGAGTTACCGTTGCCGGATGAAAGCAGCAATCGCTGATTTTACAATGTTGTTACGTGGTGCTCGCTGGTTTGGCGTATCTTCTCTATATGGGGATCAATGAGCAGGATACATCGCGTCGAGTCGGAATTGAGTTGAAAAACCGCCGGTTGGCTGCCTGTGTTTGCTCGCCACAAAAAACTCAAAAAACCCCTTTTTCTGGTTCTCGATATTTCCAAGCGAAAAACAAAAAAGCCTATACAAGAGGGTACATGGTGGCGGTCGCCAACTATCTTCGTGCCCATAATGTCGATGTTCTTCATTTGGCTAAAGTGAACTGCAACGAACAATTTGACCTGGCTTGTCCCACTGATGCATTGTCCGCATCAGACTGGATGAAAGGTTGGCTGGATGGCCGGGATTTTCAGTTGGAATCTTGAGGCTGGCAATCTGCCTTTTCCTCTGAGGCCGACGGTAATAACCCTCCGCAAACAGCCGCCACCACAACAAACCCGGTAGACAACCACAGGCAGGCTTCAATCCCGGCCCACTGAAACACCCACCCGGACAACAGCGTTCCCACCAATCGCCCCATGGCGTTGGCCATATAATAAAAGCCCACATCCAGTGACACGCTGTCGCGGTTGGCAAGGCTGACAATCAGGTAGCTGTGCAACGATGAATTGACAGCGAACAGGCCGCCGAACAGCGCCAGCCCAACAATCAGCGTAACGCCAGGGCTGATTCCAAACTCCATGGCGGCTGCCAGTGCCCCGACGGTTAATGCCAGGGCAATTCCCCAACTCCTGGCACTGCGAGCCCCCGGTGTGTGACCCGAACGACGCCTCGTGATAGTGGGAGCAAAGGCCTGAACGATGCCGTAGCCAATCACCCAGCAGGCGAGAAAACTGCCTACCTGCCAGTGGCTCCAGTCGAGGGTGCTGCTCAGATAAACCGGCAGCGCCACCACAAACCACAAGTCCCTGGCACCAAACAAAAACAGCCGTGCTGCTGACAAAATATTGATGGCTCGGCTTTTGGACAAAACCTGGCGGAATTTGGGTTTGTTTTTGGCCCGCCCCAAGTCCGCTTGCAGGCAGAAAATACTGAACACCCAAATAACTGCCAGTACGCCGGCCATTGCCGTTACCGCGATCTGGAATCCTAGGGTTACCAGCAATCCGGCACCGAGAAAAAAGCCAACGCCTTTCAAGGTGTTTTTGGAGCCGGTAAGTACCGCCACCCACTTGTAAAGTTTGCCCTGGGCGCTGTCCGGAACCAGTGATTTGACCGCACTTTTGGCGCTCATTTTATTCAGGTCTTTGGCAATGCCGGAGAGCGCCTGTGCCGCCATCACCCAGACGACAGTCAGGTAAGCGGGGTTAACCGCCAGCATCAGCAACGCCACCACTTGCAGCGCCAGGCCGATATTCATGGTGCGATTAAGTCCCAGACGCGCGCCCAGCCAGCCACCCACCAAATTGGTTACCACACCGAAAAACTCGTAAAACAGAAACAGCATGGCGATGGCCAGCGGGCTGTAACCGAGCTGGTGGAAATGCAACACCACCAGCATGCGCAGGGCACCATCGGTAAGGGTAAAGGCCCAGTAGTTGCCAGTGATTAGCAGGTATTGTTTGATGCTTTTGGGGAGTGGCATTTGGTTAATTTGATTGCTGATAGTTTGTAGTGGTTATTGGGCCGGTCGGATGTCGGAAGTCTGACGTCGGAAGCACTCGCTTCGCGAGGGGAGTACGTCGCGGCGAAGCCGCGTGCATCAGACTTCCGACTTCAGACATCTGGCCTGTCAAATTACGCGCCAACCATCCTGACCAACTCCACCGTACGATTCACATAACCCCACTCATTGTCGTACCACAGGTAGAGTTTTAGCTGGGTATCGTTAACCACCATGGTACTGAGGGCGTCGACGATGGTGGAGCGGGGGTCGCTGCGGTAATCGCTGGATACCAGGGGCCGTTCCTCGTAGCCGAGAATACCTTTGAGAGAACCTTCTGCTGCGTCTTTGAACAGCGCGTTAACCGCTTCTGCGATGGTGGTCTGCTCAAGTTCAAACACGCAGTCAGTCAAAGAGCCGTTGGTCAAGGGCACTCGTACCGCGTGGCCGTTAAGCCGACCCTTTAACTCCGGAAATATCTCGGTAATGGCCGTGGCGGAGCCGGTGGTGGTAGGAATCAGACTCATGCCACAGGCACGGGCACGGCGCAGATCTTTGTGGGGGGCATCGACAATGGTCTGAGTGTTGGTCAGGGCGTGAATGGTAGTCATGGAGCCGTGGCGAATGCCAAGGTTTTCGTGAATCACCTTTACCGCCGGAGCAAGACAATTGGTGGTGCAGGAAGCGGCGGTGACAATGCTGTGCTGGTCGGGATTGTAGAGGTGTTCGTTAACCCCCATCACCACATTGAGTACACCGGGCTCTTTCACCGGCGCCGTTACCACAACCCGTTTCACTCCCTGGTCCAGATAAGCCTGCAGCAATTTGGATGTGCGGAATTGCCCGGAAGCATCGATCACCAGGTCGCAACCTGACCAGTCATTTTCAGAAATTGTTCGGTGATGGCTGACAGCAATCGATTTACCGTCAATTTCTATACCGTCACCAGAGGCACTGGCTTGATGGTGCCAGGTGCCATGTACGGAGTCGAAATTCAGTAGATGGGCGAGAGTGTTGGCGTCAGCCCCCGGATCGTTGATGGCTACAAATTCGAATTCTGAACTGTTCCAGGCAGCCCGCAGAGCCAGCCTGCCCATGCGGCCAAAGCCATTGATGCCCACTTTAATGGTCATTGTTGTGTCTCCTTTATATCGGCACGCAGATCACCGGCAGCGCGCAATTGCTGCAATTCGGTGGCAATCATAGGGCGGTTTGATGACAGGGTCGTGTCGAGAATATCAGGCACCCAGCCCGGTAACTCAGGGTTGATGCGGTAAAACACCCATTGCCCCTGGCGCCGATCCAGCAGAATTTTGTTGGCGCGCAACTGGGCCAGATGACGAGAAATTTTTGGTTGGCTCTCACCGAGAGCCACCATCAGTTCGCACACGCACAGCTCCCCTTGGGAGTGAATCAGCAACAGGCTGCGCAGGCGAGTGTGATCCGCCAGGCTTTTAAACAGTTCAATGGGGGACATAGAGTGGTTCGCTGAAATTAGTTTGTGGGATTGTATGCGAATTTCCATATATATGAAAAGTCGTATATGTGGAAAATCGCATATATGATTAAATATCTCTGCGTCAAATGTCTGACGTTTTCTAAGCATGTCATCCTGAGCGGCGCAGCCGCGTGAGGATCTCATAGCTTGGCATACCCCTTGCTTAACACCCGTATATAGATGCAAAGCGGCGGATTACCGGCGCTGCTGTGGCTTGCCTACGTTGATGATGCCAGGAGCAACACTTGTCAGAACCTGAAGAAATACTCTCGCAGGATGAGCTGGACGCTCTGTTGGATGGGGTGGAATCCGGCGAGGTGCCCACTGAGGGCAAGCCCGCCGCCAGGGAACGAGGAGGATACGCGGGCGCTGCCAAACTCTGCGACCTGACCGATAAGGCGAACCTGATTCACGGTCGCCTGGCTCCCATCAATGCCATCAATAACCGCTATATCCGGCGCTTGCGCATGACCGTATTCAGCCTGCTGCAGCGCAAAGCAGAAATTGAAGGCAAGGCCATTGAGATACTGCGCTTTTCCGAGTATCTGCAGCGTATGGATGTGCCCACCAGCCTCAATATCGTGCGCCTTAACCCCCTGCAGGGTATCGCCATGGTGGTGTTCGACGCTCGCCTGGTGTTCGGCTTGGTGGATCTGTTTTTTGGCGGTGCTGGTCGCCAGGCCAGTATCGATGGTCGCGAGTTTACCAGCATAGAAAACCGCATTATCGACAAGCTGCTGGCGCGCACACTGGAAGACATCAGTGCAGCCTGGGAAGATACCCTCCCACTGCAGATTGAGCGCGCTGGCAGCGAAATGAACCCGATGATGGCCGCTGCCCACAGTCCCGACGAACCCTGGTTGGTGAGCACCTTTCAGCTGGAGCTGGATCACGTCAGTGGCGAAATTGATATCGCCATGCCCTACAGTATGCTGGAGCCGATTCTGGAACAGGCAGACGGCAACGAAGAACCGGCCCCAGTGGCTGATCACAACTGGACGGAATCGCTGTTACAGCACGTTGCCGGTACAGAGGTCGAATTGAGCTGCGCCATGGCGGAATCGCAACTCACCATTGGTGATATTAAAAACCTTAAAGTGGGGGATGTGATTCCCATTACCATGAACGACCCGGCAACCCTGTGCGCCAACGGTTCGCCGGTTTATCGCGCTCGCATTGGCAGCTCTAACGGCAAGGTGGCGCTGCGGATTCTGGGCACTGTGGGAGGAGTAGACAATGTCTGACGATACCGAAGTGGAAGCGGGTCAGGAGACTGATCAGAACTCAGGTGAAAGTTCTGATCAAGGTACTGCTCAAGGCTCTGATCAAGATCTGGGCATGATTCTCAATATTCCGGTGGCAATTTCCGCCGTAGTCGGCAGCACCCAGTTGACCATACGGGAAGTGCTGACCTGGGGGCCGGAAACGGTGGTGGAGTTGGACAGCTATACCGATGACCCTCTAGATGTGTGTATTAACGGCATTTCCATGGCCACGGCAGAAGCTGTGGAAGTGGGCGAGCGCTATGGCGCCCGCATTGTGTCGGTGGCCAGCGCCAAAGAGCGCATCAAATCCCTGGGCTGATGGCCACTGAAAAGCAGTCACTGGTTGCGGTGGGCGCCTCTACCGGCGGCACCAAAGCACTGGCGACACTGCTGGCGCAACTGCCTGGGCAATTGGCCCAATACGGCTTGCCGGTGGAGCCAATTATCGCCGTTACCCAACATATCGACAGCGGTTTTGCACGGGCATTGGCGGACAGTTTAAATAAAGCCGGTTCGCTGCAAGTGTCTCTGGCTGAGAATGGCGAACAAATGGAATCAGGCCGGGTTTACCTGGCACCGGGTGACAGCCATTTACTGGTTGATTGCTGCGATGGCAATTACTTCTGCCGACTGGGTGATGGCCCACCGCGGGACAAGTGCAAACCATCTGTGGATGCATTGTTTGAGTCGTTGGCAGCGCATTCGCTGGATCAGGTTATTGGGGTGTTGCTCACCGGAATGGGCAAAGATGGCGCCAAAGGGCTGCTGGCCATGCATCAGCAGGGCGCTTACACCGTTGCCCAGGATGAAGACAGCAGCGTGATATGGGGAATGCCCGGCGAGGCGGTACGCCTTGGGGCAGTCAATGACGTGGTTGCCATTGATGAGATGGCGGAAAAAATTGCCAGCGTTTTGGCAACCAGAAAATAAAAAGACAAAGACAGAGGAATTATGTCAGCGGACTTAAGCAAGCTGGACAAAGCGGCACTGCTCCTGGCGGTGGTTGGGGAAGAATATGCGGCGGGGGTATTCCGCTACCTGCACCAGTCCGATGTACAGCGCATCGGCCAGGCCATGAAGCAGCTCAAGCGGGTCAACCTGGATGAAATCAAAGGCGCCATTGGCGAGTTTCTGGAGGAGACCACGTCCTCCATCGGTTTTGAGGTGGGCACCGAGGATTATATTCGCGACACCCTCACCAAAGCGGTGGGCGAGGTGGAGGCCAAGCGCATTACCAGCCGTATTTTCCTCAACGACGATGCCACCGGTCTGGACGCACTGAAACTGATGCCACCACGGGCCATTGCCGATCTGATTCAGGGGGAGCACCCGCAAATACAGGCTACTGTGGTGTCCTACCTGGAGCCGGAGAAGGGTGCCGAAGTATTGGCGTTTCTGGACTCGCAAACTCGTCTGGATATTGTCATGCGGGTGGTGTCGCTGCAGCCGTTGCACCCGGATGCCATGAAAGAACTCAGCGAAGTGCTGGATAAACAACTGGACAGCAGTAGCCCTACCACTGGCGAGAGTACCTTGGGTGGCCTGAAAACCGTGGCCGCCATCGTCAATAGCCTGGATACCGCCCAGGAAGAAGAGTTGATGGAAAAACTCAACGAGCTGGATGCGGAGATGGCGGTGAATATCCAGCAACTTATGTTTGTATTCGACGATCTGGTGGGCGTGCCGGATCGGGAATTCCAGGCGTTAGTGCAGGAGATTCAAATGGACCAACTGGTGATTGCCCTCAAAGGTGCAGATCAGGAGGTCAAAGACAAAGTATTCCGCAATATGTCGAAGCGGGCGGCGGAAATGCTGCGGGAAGATATGGAAGCCGGCGGCCCGGTCAAAGTCAGCGAAGTGGAAACCGCGCAACGGGAAATTATGGTTACCGCCAAGCGCCTGCTGGACGAAGGCAAAATTTCTATTGCCGGTGGTGCGGAGATGGTGGGGTAAAGCGGTTTCGGGCTTCTTATCTCGGGAAACCACCGTCATTGCGAGCCGCGAAGCGGCGCGGCAATCTTCTAATTCGGAGTACCTATCTGGAGATCGCCACGCTTCGCTCGCGATGACGAGAAATTTTTCGCAACCCGAAACCTAGCCCGGATACACCCTGCTTAAAATAACCGGCACCGCCGTTTCCACACGCAAAATCCTCGGCCCCAGTGAAACTGCTTCAAAACCACACTTCACCAGCTTGTCCACCTCATAGTCGATAAACCCACCTTCCGGCCCTACGGCCAAGGTGGTGGCTTCGCTAACATCAATCGGGCAAGGCGTGGCATTTTTGGGGTGTGCTACCAACGCCTTGGTATTTTCCGCAATAGCGGGCAATTCATCTTCCACAAAGGGCTTAAAGCGTTGGCGCAGGTGCACTTGTGGCAGGGTGGTATCGCGGGCCTGTTCCAGGCCCAATATCAGCTGTTCGCGAATGGCATCCGCTTGTAAAAAAGGGCTCTGCCAAAAACTTTTTTCCACTCGATAGCTGTTGAACAGGTAGAGCTGTTTTACGCCCATGGCAGCCACCGTTTGCAGCACCCGGCGCAACATTTTTGGGCGTGGCAGGGCGAGAATCAGTGTGGTAGGTAGAGGGGGCGGCGGTGGTTGATCCAGGTGTAATTGCAATTCCGCCTGCTGGCTGCTCAGGCTGAGAATGGTAGCAGTACCCATATTGCCACCTATTAGCCCGGCTTTTAGCGTGTCGCCAGCATTGACCCGATGCACTTCCAGCATATGCTGAAGACGCCGTCCGGAAATTACTGCCCGGTCGGCATCTGTCAGGTCTTCCTGTTCAATCAGCAGCAGATTCATGGCTGCCGATTATAGGGTATTCGTAGAGGCTCCAGTGGGGAATCTACAGAGCCAACTCCACCGCCAAATAGAGACTGCGGCCAGCCCCAGGCAGTCGTTCACCTACCGCCACATCGCTATTGCCGTTGCGATTGTAGCCAGCCAGGTGGTCCCGGTAGTGTTTATCCAGCAGATTGCCGATGCCACCAGAAAGCACCAGTGAATCGGTTAAGTCGTAGCTGGCACTGATATTGATTAGCCCGTAGCCGCCGGTGGCCTGTTCGTTGTTGAACTGGGCCACATCGTTTTGGGCGGCATACAGCAATGATTCGATGGACAAGCCCAGTTGCTGCTTCTGGTAGTTCAGGGCCACTCGGTGATTAAGCGGCGCCAGGCGATAGAGGTTGTCTGCTACTCCATCCCGACGCTTGCCTTGCACGTAGCTGAGGCTGCCATTCAGGCGCCAGTGTTGATTAATGGCAAAGCCGTAGCCCGCATCGATGCCGTACAGTTCTGCGTCCACATTGTTGTATTGCAGTGCCGGAGCGCCACTGAGTGCCATAGAGACCATATTTACCATGGCATTGGTGGCAGCGGTGCCTTGGATGTAATCGTCCACCCGGCGGTAGAACAGTTGCGGCGTGAAGTAGCCGTTTTCTGTTTGCCAGCTAAAGCCCAGAGTGGCTTCGTCATTGCGTTCTTTGCGCAACTGCAGATTGCCCACATAGCTGCGACCATCTGCCAAACCGCCAGTAATGGGCAGTGGTACCCACAGGAAAAGCTCTTGGTAAGAAGGTGCACGGTGCTTGCGGCCAATGCCTATTTCTATACTGCGGTGGCTGTCCAGGGTGTAATTGGCTTTGGCCACCAGATCCACATAGGAAAAAGACAGATCGCGGTTGCTGCTGTTAAAACCATTGGCCAGTGCTACTACGGGCGGAGGTACAGCAACACCGGCAACTTCTCCAGCGCTGGCGTCTATCTGATTGTAGCGTACCCCGGTTTGTAGTTTCCAGGCGGATGCTTCGGTGCTCCATTGGGCAAACAGACCGTCGATGTCGCGCTCGATGTCGTTGAAGTTGCGTAACAGGAAGGCACTGTTGTTGGGGTTAAAGATATCGCTGTCCTGATCGCTGCGGCTGGTATCAAAACCCAGTTGCCACTGCCCGTGACGGTTTTTGGTGGTGGCGTTAACGCCAAACGCCAGGTGATCTGCTTGCACATCGATAGATCGAAACATCATCGGCGATGGGGGTGCCTGGCGCTGGCTAAAATTATCCATGCCGTGACTGACGTCACTGTAGCTGGCGTAGCTGTTAATTTTCCAATCGCCAATAGAAGCGGTGATATCAAACCCGGCCAGATCGGTGTCGATAAAGTTAATGTCCATGGGTAGAGCTGGCGTGCCGGTGTCGTCGGTATTGTTCTTGCCCACATAAAACAGGGCGTCGATGTCGCCATTGCGGTATCCGTAGCTGAGGTCGTAGCGGTTGCGCTCAAATTGAGTGCCCGCCAGTGTGCCACCGGCAAATTCACTGTTGTTGCCGTTGTCGTAACTGGTCAACAAGGCCAGCTTGTGATTCCGGTTAGCCAGCTGGGCCTGCAGGGCGCTGCTATTGCCGTTGTTTACCGATTGGTATTGGCTACTGAGTTTGGCGCTTCCGCTGAAGGCTTCGCTATCGGCGAATGTACCGCGATCCAGTTGCGCCTCAATCTGGCCACCCACAGACTCCTGACCCGCAGTGACCGGAGCAATACCGCGAGTAACCGAAAGTTGTTTCAGCAGCAGGGAAGGGGCGTAGGACAGTGGTGCATCCATGGCGTTGGGGCCGCCGCTGAACACCGGTGCGCCATCCAACTGCACCGCAACCCGCTCGCCAGACAGGCCGCGATATTGGGCAATTCCAGACAGGGTGCCAATGCTGTTGACATTGGCGCCGGGTAGCGTGCGTAACAGCTGGGCGCTATCCGCTGCGGTACGCCGGGCAATATCCGCCAGCAGCTGCCCATGATTTTTCTGGCTGTCGCTCACCACAATTTCTTCAATATGGTCGTCTGCCCATAGGGCTGTGCTCAGTAGTGCGATGGTGGTGGAGAGTAACGTTTGGGGGTGCTTCATGGTGGCCTGTCCTGTGAGAAACCGCAGGGCCAATAGTAGCTACAGGAGGGGTGTTTGAGGATGTGGCAAAGTGTCGCACTAATGGCATAGAGGGTCTATGCTCATTCATTTCTTGACTGTAATTATATTGTAGTTATAGTGTCGTTATGAGCTATCTTACATTCGAATGGGACGAGAAGAAGGATGCTTCTAACCAAAGGAAGCATGGCGTTTCCTTTAGTGAGGCGAAATCGGTTTTTACGGATCAATTTGCTCGCCTGATTGTCGATCCTGATCATTCTGACGATGAATGATAGGTTTATCTTGTTGGGCACAAGTATCGAGTCACGACTATTGGTCGTTTGTCATTGTGTCAGAGTTAATGATTCGATCCGCATTATCTCTGCCCGTAAAGCGGATAAACAAGAACGTGCAATTTATGAAGGTTATCGCCATGCGTAAAAACTACGACTTTTCAAAATCTACCCCAAATCCGTACGCCCAAAAATTGAAAAAACAAATTACAATTCGCCTGGACGAAGATACGATCACCTATTTTAAAAACATGGCTGAAGATAAGGGTATTCCTTATCAGAGCTTAATAAATTTGTATCTTCGTGATTGTGCCCAGGCGCATCGTGACCTTAAGTTGCAATGGCAATAGGACAACAGCGGTTCGACTTATCTGGTTGATGTAATTTCAAATACGGAATTTTCAGAGATAGCATTTTTAACAGAATCTGCAAACAGCGTGCGCCTGAGAAAATCTGCCAGTTGGCGCTCTGCCAGCAAGTCTTCCAAAATAGTATGGCTGACTTTTCGACCTTCGGTTTTCAGGGCCAGATGGTGTCCGCCAAACAGAAGCCTCATGATTTTCGCAAAACCGGCGTCGCGCAGTCTGCCGGCGCTGTAGCTGTAGATCACTTTTGTTTTGTCCAGCTTGCCCATGCCTTTGTGCAGTTCGTAAAACCGCTTGGCGATTTTTGCCGGGTGGTGAATGCGGTGGATACGGGCGCCAACGCTGACCGCCATTTGTGCATTCAGGCGGCTCGCCAACAAGATGGCAATGGGCGCGCCCGCACTGCAGCCAACGGTGCGGATATGATTGTATCCGTGCACAAAGCTCAGGTTCGATAAAAAATCGACAACCTCTAGTGTGCTGTTGCCAAGGCCCGGCACGCCGACATCAAAGCCCCGCGCATTGAAAGTACCAACCGACAGCAAGTCAAACTGGCTGGCATCTGTATGCTGTAGTAGCACCGTGTTGGGTATCATCATTTGCCGCGAGCGGGCAATGGAAAAACAAATAACCAGTGTTTTTTCAGAGGCCTGCCCAGGGCCAGTAAAGCGGCTGAGCATGGGCCGGATTCGCTTGAACAGGAAAGGCTCTGGTTCCGGTTTGCCGCTGGCAAGCATCTGGGCTTTTATTGAGATTAGCCACTCTTCCAGAACGTTATTAAAAATATCTCCGGCATGGGGTGGGGCAAGCTCCCGGTTTTGATGCCACTTGTGCAGGCATTCCAGTTCCTGCGGTGTTAAGCGGTATTCAAAACTGGCCAGTGCTCTGGATAATTCTGCAACGGTACTGCGGTCGCGGAAAACACGCCTGAAAAATTTGACGATATAAGGCAGCTCTTGTGTTTCAGACAGGTTGCTTTTGGGGTGACCCTCACGGGTTACGTTGTCTTTTGCAGGCTCTTGATTCTGATTAGATAAAACCGCCGCGACAATATCATTCAGTGATTTTAAACGCGCAAACTGCGGCGGCAGAATAATGCAGTGGTAAGTAGTTTCCAGCATCACCAGCAAGTTCATCTGCGCCAATGAGTCCATGTGAATATCGTCCATGGAAATGTCATTGTCGCCGTTTTTAAAACCCTGAATAACCTTCTCCTTAATGTCATTCAAAACTTCAGAGCTTTTCAGGGTTTGTACAATATCTGCTCTGATGTCATCGCTTTTCGTGGAAATTTTCTGAGCATCAAGGCGGGCAATTTTGCCTGATGAATTTCGGGGAATACTGTCAACAACAATAAACTGCTGTGGACAGCGCAGGCCAAGTTGTGAGCGCGAAAATGCCCTTAATTCCTCCAGTTCATTTTTATGGGGCTTGGTTGTATCGATCACCACAAGGGCAACAGGAATATCTCCATGAACGGTGGATTTTTTGGGTATTACAGCGGCGTCTGAAACCGCCGGGTATTGGCACAGCAGAGCCTCTATATCCTGTGGAAATATATTGATGCTGTTAAAAACAAACATATCATCGGCACGGCCGCACAGATACAGTCGTTGTTCTTCGTCCAGATGGCCGATATCGCCGGTGTAAAACCAACTGTCTTGCAAGCAGGATGCGGTCAGTTCCGGTTTGCCCATGTAGCCGCGAAACATACCTTTGCCGCGAATGGCGATTTCTCCTTTTTCACCTGTGGGCAGTGGTTGCCTTTCCGGGTTGGTGACACGTATTTCAATACCGGGCAGAGGTTGGCCAACACTTTCTTTGGCTTCTTTATCTTGCGGGTCAGTAAAACAAATGGCGCCGGTTTCCGTGGTGCCATAACCCGCCTGCAGATTTTGGGTGATTTCTTGCCTGAGGCTCTGCCTCAAACTCTGGGTGGCGTGAGAACCGCCTAGCTTTAAACGGATATGAGAAAGCGCTGAAATATTGGGGGTGGCCAACAGCTGCCGAGCCTGGAAAACCGAGACATGTATAACACCCACATCCAGACGTTGGCAGATAGGGACAAAATCCTGGCCTCTTGCATCGATAAATACATTGGTGGCGCCTTGCGCCAGGCAATAGAGTCGGTGTCGTTTGGCGAAGTTGTGCTCCATGGATGCCAGGCAGACAAAGCGTTCGCTGGAATCGTCGATATGCCGGTGCGCCTGAGCAACCAGGTCAGAAGCATGGTGAATCACCAGTTTGGGTTCGCCGGTGGTGCCGGACGATGAAAATATAAAACTCGAATCTCTGTTCGGGCTTTTCGGTAGCTGCTCGTCTGTCGATGACTCAAGCTCAATGGCGATGTCCTGATCCACAATATGAGTGACCGCCAATCGGGCAACGATAGCGTCCTGCGCGGCTTGAGGTTCGTAGGAAGGAACCGTGCAAGAGGTTGCACCCAGGTAACTGGCCGCCAGGCAAAGCAGTAAATGACTGGTATCGTCACTGCATTTAATGCCCACCACAGATTGCTCATCAATGCCTGATTCACAGAGCCTTTGCGCTTGTTTTGCAACAAACCCGGCAAGCTGCGAGTAGGTTAACGAATGGTTGTCGGTAACAACCGCTTGTTTGCGGGGTGTTTGCTGTGAAAAGTGGTAGAGACGATCGAGTAGAGGCGCTTCACTTGGCATCGTCATCGCAGCCATTATCTGGACACTTTGAATAACAGATGCAGTGGTTGATTAATCAGTGGTGAGAAAAACTCCGGGTCTGTTTGTGCAAGTTCCGTTGTTACGGTCAGTTCCTGCAATTCGGGCATGGTGTTAAAACCCGCCTGGCGAAGACCGCGAAAATAATCGTCAAAGGTTTTGTGCACACATTGTACGTGTAAGGCTTCCCCTCCCTTTTTCCAGATTTTGCCTTCGAATTGCTGGTTTACATCAGCAAAATAGTTTTTGCCACTGGAGGAGAAATAAAACGGTGGCGCTTCTTCCTGGCGCACAAAGGGAAAAAACGGATGGGGTACAGAAAAAATAAAATGGCCACCGGGAGTGATTGCGTCGTAGGCGGTTGCCATTACTTGATGCATATCTTCCACAGACAGGTAGTTGAATAAAAATACGGCAATGCACAGGTCGAATTGGCCCTCGGGCTTGAAATTGGTGACATCGCAGCTGACATACTCAATGCCGTATTGATCCTGTTGTTCTTGTTGCTGAGCAATCTGGATCATCTCATCAGACAGGTCGACACCAAGGTAAGCACCGGCGCCGCGGCGCTTCAACTCTCGTGCACAGTAGCCTTCGCCACAGCCGAGGTCCAATACTGAACGCCTTTCCAGCTGCTCGCCACAGGCATCAAAAACAAGCGGGCGCGCGGTGAAATCTGACAAGGAGCTAGGGGCGGTACGCAACCACTTTGTGGCGTTTTGGTCGTAAACGGTTTTTGTGTCCAACGTGCTTTTACACCACAAGTTGTTTTTCAGGATGAGAGACTTGTTGACTTCTTTCCAGCATGGCATCCCAAAAGGCGGTTCTCAGTGCCAGTGCCTGTCGGGCACCGTATTCAATTTGTTCGGCTGCGCCGGGCTCGTTCAGCAAGTCTGTGGTTATCCGGGTGATTTGTTCGGCGTGTTCGTCATCGCACTCGCTGTGCAAATCAAAAAAGACATGCTGCTCAGGCTGAAGGCTGGTGTATTCCGTTATCCCTTGAAGTATCTGCCGGTAAATGGCTGAAACAATAAATTCTGTACCAATGCCAATTGCACCGATGCCCACATACTGGTTTGTGCCGCACAACTGCAAAAACTGCTTTGCCCAATCGCTCCCTGCATCGCAGCTTGGCGTTTGCCTGGAATAGCGCTCATCCACCCCAATAGCTTTTTGAAAGCGCTTGAACAAACGAGTGTGAGGTTCATCAGCAATCGTGGCCAATATCTCTGGCGGCAAATCCACATCGTGGGCATTGCCAAGTTCTTCTTCCAGGTTTTCGGTCAGAATGGCTTTGTGAGCCTCATGGCAAGCATTGCTGATAACTGCTGATACATACTGGGTGAATCGAGCAGTGTAATGACCGTACTGGCAGGCAAAGTCTTTGAGTGCGCTTTCCATATTGGCAAAGTCGCCGTTGGCGATAGCTTGTAAGTAAGGGTGCTTTACTGCCAGCGACTCTAACGCCTCAGTTTGAAGGCGCTGAATAAAAGCCTCGCCAAAATCATCCGTATTTTTCTGGCTGGCTTCCCGATGTGCACAAATACTGGGCTGAATGTTCATGTTGTTCGGATGGCCGTTAGTATTTTGTCGAGTTGGGGGTGAAGAGAGGGTGCCCCCGCGAGCTGACGCCATTGTATTTTAACCAAACAGCGGATGTATAGGCGCACCCGGAACAATGAGGGGCGCAAAAGATGCACTCGGTCACAAGAATATGAGACAACCACTGGCGTGTTGGTCGTATCGCCTGCTTGAACCGAAGGCTTACACGTTGCCAGATGCATCACGTATAATGCGCCGCTTCTCGCCTCACGACAGAGGCATTCATCAACGACTGCACACTTCGGTAAACAACAGGTTCAATGGTATGGCTGATAGCAATTTTCTCAATAAAATCAATGAGAGACGCACGTTTGCCATAATTTCGCACCCGGACGCCGGCAAGACCACCATTACCGAAAAGATGCTGCTGTTCGGTAATGCCATTCAGTTGGCCGGGTCGGTCAAAGGCAAGAAGGGGCCGCACGCCAAGTCCGACTGGATGAGCATGGAGCAGGAGCGGGGCATCTCGGTGACCTCGTCGGTAATGCAGTTTCCTTATGGTGGGCGCACGGTGAACCTGCTGGATACGCCGGGGCACGAAGACTTTTCTGAAGATACCTATCGCACTCTTACCGCTGTTGACTCTGTACTGATGGTGATCGACGGCGCCAAGGGCGTGGAGGATCGAACCATCAAACTGATGGAAGTGTGTCGCCTGCGGGATACGCCGATTCTGTCGTTTATCAACAAAATGGACCGGGATATTCGCGATCCCATTGAAGTGATGGACGAAGTTGAGGAAGTGCTGAAGATCAAGGCGGCACCCATCAATTGGCCACTGGGCATGGGTAAAGAATTCAAGGGTGTGTACAACCTGTACACCGACACCGTGCACGTGTACCAGCAGGGCATGGGGCACACCATCAATGACGATATCCAGATCAAAGGCATCGACAGCCACGAGTTTACCGAGCTATTAGGTCCCTACGCCGATGATGTTCGTGAAGAAATTGAATTGGTGCGCGGTGCCTGCCACGAGTTCGACCTGGAAGAATACCTGGCCGGTGAATTAACCCCGGTGTTTTTCGGTTCTGCCATGGGCAACTTTGGCGTGCGCGAGATGCTGGATGGTTTTGTGGAGTGGGCGCCCACGCCCATCGCTCGTGAAACCCACGAGCGCACAATCGACCCGACGGAAGAAAAGTTCAGTGGCTTTGTATTTAAAATTCAAGCCAATATGGACCCCAAGCATCGGGATCGCATTGCCTTTATGCGCATCTGTTCCGGCACCTATTCCAAGGGCATGAAAATGAAGCACGTGCGCATTGGCAAAGACGTGAAAATCGCCGATGCGGTGACGTTTTTGGCGGGGGATCGCTCCCATGTGGAGGAGGCGATCTCTGGCGATATTATCGGCCTGCACAATCACGGCACTATCCAGATTGGCGATACCTTTACCGAAGGCGAAGCCCTGAAGTTTACCGGTATTCCTCACTTTGCCCCGGAGCTGTTTCGTCGCATTCGCCTCAAAGACCCGTTGAAATTGAAAGCACTGCAAAAAGGCTTGCAGCAGCTTTCCGAAGAAGGCTCCACACAAGTGTTCTTCCCGAAAAACAGCAACGACATTGTGGTAGGCGCGGTAGGGGTGCTGCAGTTTGAAGTAGTAGCTTATCGCTTGAAAGATGAATACAAGGTGGAAGCCATTTACGAGCCGGTGAATGTGAATACCGCCCGCTGGGTAGATTGTGATGACCCGAAGAAAATGGAAGAGTTTGAGCGCAAGTGCAAGGAAAATCTGGCTGTCGACGGTGGCGGCCATTTGACTTATCTGGCGCCGACGAGAGTGAACCTGTCGCTGACCGAAGAGCGTTATCCGGATGTGAGTTTTCGGGCGACGAGGGAGCATTAAATGCTGCTTCGAGCAACGAGCTGCTGGCTGCGAGCATTTGTGAGAAATTTTATACAGCTGAATTTTGCACTAAACTGTTTCGTAGCCCGTAGCCCGTAGCCCGTAGCCCGTAGCCCGTAGCCCGTAGCCCGTAGCCCGTAGCCGACCTATGACCGCATCCGATGTCCCTCAACA
The DNA here is from genome assembly GCF_030341905.1 of Porticoccus sp. W117. Taxonomy (GTDB): domain Bacteria; phylum Pseudomonadota; class Gammaproteobacteria; order Pseudomonadales; family Porticoccaceae; genus SCSIO-12696. Next base: position 143,384 of record NZ_JATAAF010000002.1, read on the forward strand.
CCTTCGTGCTAATCGCAGCGGTTTTACCCGCTGGTTTGGTCGCACCCTGCTCAATGCCATGGGCTGGCAGGTGGAGGGGCGTATTCCCGATCTGAAAAAGTTTATTGTTGCCGGCGCGCCCCACACATCGAACTGGGACTTTGTTATCGCCATGGCGGTAGTGATGGCCTGTGATATCAAGGCCAACTGGCTGGCCAAGCACACTATTTTTGTATTTCCGTTCAAGCGTCTGTTTTTTGCCCTGGGAGGCATCCCCTTGGATCGCGGCAATACCAAAGGTATTGCTGAACAGATTGCCGAAAAAATCCGTGATAGTGAGCAGTTGGTGATTGGCATTATGCCGGAGGGGACGCGCAGTAAAGTAGAGAAGTGGAAAAGCGGTTTTTTACGCATTGCCCACAAGGCGGGTTGCCCGGTTCTGCTTGCCTCGCTGGATTTTAAACACAAGCGCATTTGCTTTGGTGATTTGATTGAAGCCAGGGAAGACACCGATCAACAGCTGGTTGAAATCAAAAATTACTACCGCCAGTTTCAGCCCAAATACCCAGAAAAATTCTGATGCCTGCACTCTGCAGATCACAGGGAACCACATTGATATTGAAAATGTTGGCCCCCTGGGTAGCTGTTATTCTGTTCTGGTGCGTTTTCAAAAATGCATGGCTGGCGTTGTTGGCCTATCACCTGCAAATAGTGCTCTGGAATCACCTGCACTTTCGCCAGGTTTTCTTCGGCTTTTCAGTTAAGAGTTTTGTGCTGTTTTCTCTGCCGGCCATTTTGGCGGGGCCAGCCATGTACTTTTTGCTGCCAGCTATTACCGAGATTAATGTCGCGCAGTGGTTGGCCGACTATGGCCTGACCGGCTGGGGGTTACTATTGATGGTGCCTTATTTTGGCCTGATTCACCCGCTGCTTGAACAAGTGCACTGGGCTCCACTCAGAGAGAAAACGCCGCTGGCCCATGTTGTGTTTGCTGGCTACCATGTATTGGTGCTATCAACCCTGTTGCCGATTTCTTGGCTCGTTATCGGATTTGTATTTTTGGCTTTTGTGTCTGTGTGCTGGCAACGTATGGCAGACAGTAGGGGAGGGTTGGCTATTCCCTGCTGCTCTCATATGCTGGCTGATTCGGGTATTGTGATGGCAGCATACGGGCTCTCTTGTTTATGACCAATGTTTATAAACAATGCTTATAACTACAGGAACTGGATTTTATGCAACCGGATTTAAATGAAATTCTCGAACACGCCAAAAAACTGCTGCAAAAAGGCAATCACAGCGATGCCTGGATGCTGTTGGCTGAGGTGGTGAATTACGACCCGAAAAACCGCGCGGCGTTAATGATGCTGGCGGGTTCCAATTTCAGTGCCGGCAACTACGCCGAATCCAGCAAGTGGTTCGCCAAACTGGTGGGGCTTGAGCCCGGCGACGGCAAGTCGTCAGTGGCGTTATTTAACAGCCTGTGGAAACAGGGTGAAAAAGACATGGCCATGGCGGAAATTAAACGCTTTATAGCCACGGCGGATAAAACCAGAGAGCGGGCGACTATTGAACAGTATCTGGCGATAACCGAGCAGTTTGGTCAAGACGCCCAGAAATAGCGGGTGCTGAATAGCAAGCGGGTTTCATCGGCCTGCTGAGACAGCCCACTATAACGCCTTTCCCTGCGGTCGGAGCGGATGTTTATGGCTTCGCCTGTGAATTTCCAGTGCTCACCGACGCGATAGCTGTAGCTGATAGTGGCGCTGCTGCCATTTTCGCCATTGCTGTCCATGAAAGTACCGTCCAGGTCATCCACATGAAAGCTCTCCCAGCGCAGCGCCAATCTTTGTGGTCCCCAACGGCCAGCCAGCATCAGGTAGCCGGAATCGAAGTGGTTGTACACCACGTTACCGGCGCTGTTATCCATTTGGGTACGGCCGCGCATATATTGCGCCAGCAACTCCCAGTTTGAATCGATTCTGTGTTGCGCCCCCAGGTGCAAGAAGCGGGTGTGCCAGGCGTATTGGCCGCGCTCAAAAGCGCTTGGATCTGCATTGTTGTCGTAGTAATGCAACGCGGCCTTGGTGCTTTGCCGGTAGTTCCAGTGCAGGCCGCTGTAGTAACCAATGCGGTTGTCTCGCTCGATAAAGGGTTCAACTTCCGGGGTTTGATCCGCCAGCACCCTGCCGGGTGCAAAAGTAGGCCGGTTGGCCAACGGCAGTCGGCCACCGATACCGGTTTGTCGTTCGCTGTTTGTCCATCCTCTCCATGACAGCAAAGAGCCGGTATTGTCGTTAAACCCAAACAGCGCAGTGGTTACCCCAAAATCATGAAAAGACTGGCGCTGGCGCCCCAGATTGCGCCAATGCACCTCGGCACCTGCAGTGCGCAGCTCTTCGCCAATCCAGCTGTTAATGGTGGACGAGGTAATGGTGTAGGGGGAGCTCCACAGCCGACCACGATTTTCCAGAGAGATGTTCGGGTAAAAGAAGCCAACTTTGTAACTCGGTCGCCAACGGCTTTGCCTTAAGGGGCGATACTGCCAGTAGAGCTCGGTAACATCCAGGCGGTTGCCGGGCTTTTGGTTATACAGCACGCTGGCTTTCAGGTGGGCGCTGTGGCTCAGTCGATAGTCCAGTTCCAGGCCGCTGAGGCCATTTTGAATTCGGTTATTGTTATTACCGCCATGTAGGTGTTTACCTTGGCCTCGATCCAGCCAGGAGGTGAGGCCATTGTTGTGGGATAACTGCAATTCCACAATGCCAGATAGCTCCAGAGGCGACGGCTGGTGCACGTTTTCGGCTGCCCAGGTGCAGGGCCAGGGCAAGGAGGCGCTTATCAACAACAGCAGAGCAGTACGCGTCACCCCTTGCTCTCCACCGGCTGAGCGCCGTAATGTTCTTGCCACCATTGTTCCAGCTGCGCGGCGGGCAGGGGCTTGCTGATAAAGTAGCCTTGAGCAAAGTCGCAGCTAAAGCGTTCCAGCATTTTCAGTGATGCCTCGTCTTCAATGCCTTCTGCAGTAACCACCATGCCCATGCGATGGCCCAGATTGATGGTGGATTGTACGATCAGTGCATCGCTGGTGTTGGCTGCGATCTCGCTGATAAATTCACGGTCGATCTTTAGCTCGTGTACGGGCAATTGCTTGAGTTGCGCCAGCGACGAATAACCGGTGCCGTAATCATCCACTGATAGCCCAACGCCTTGTATTTTTAGCCTGTTAAGCAGGGCGACGGCTTTCTCCGGATCTTCCACCACGGCACTCTCAGTGACTTCCAGCACCAGCCTGGCGGGTGCGACTCCATGGGCCTGCAGGCGTTCAGATACCACTTTGGTAAGGTCGCCAGATAACAGGTCAGCGGCAGAAATGTTAACCGCCACTTTCAGGTCGATACCCTGTTGCTGCCAGCTTTTACTCTGCTGTATGGCTTTGTCGATGACCCACTCGGTGAGCTCAGTAATCAGGCCGGATTGCTCGGCGGCAGGAATAAATTGATCTGGGCCAACAAAGCCGTGTTCTGGATGAATCCAGCGTACCAATGCCTCTACTTGAGTGGGGCGGGCGCCTTCAAGGCCGTTGCGTATTTCCAGCTTGGGCTGGTAGTGCAATTCCAACTGGTCATTTTTTATGGCGTTGCTCAGTTCGTGCAACAGGGCCAGGCGAAATACGCTGTGGCTGTCGTGTTCCGGATCGTAAAGCATCCAGGGGGCGCGTTTTTCTGTGGCTTCATTGAGAGCGATTTCGGCAAACCGCAATAACGCATCGGCGGCGTCACCGTGTTCTGGATAACGGGCAACGCCTGCCTGAGCCCCCAGCAGAATGGATATGCCTTGTAATTGAAAGGGGTGCTTGAATTGATTAAGCATGGCCTCCAGTGCATTACCCGCTTGGCGGGTTTGCGGCACAAAGGCGGCAAAGCTGTCGTTGCCCAGATAGCAGAGAACAATTTGCGTGCTGATTTCCTGTAGTTGCTCACTGATTTGCTTCAGCAGTTTATCGCCCAGGCTGTGGCCAAGGGTGTGTTTAACGTCCTGCAGGCGTTTGACTTCAAGCACCACAATGTCAGCCTTGGCACTGCCATGGCTGTAGAATTTCAATTGCTGTTCAACGGCCCGCAAAAAACCTGCCTGGTTGTAGAGGCCGGTAATGCTGTCGTGACTGGCGCGAAAAACTATTTCTTGCTCACGCAGGGCAACTTTGCGCTGCATGTGGTTGAATTCTTCCGACAGGGCGTTGATCTCGCTACTGCCAGTAACGCTGATCACCGAAGAATAGTTGCCGGTGCCGACATTGCCGATGGCCTGCAATAATTGTTGTACGGGGTTGGTAATGCTGCGAGCCACAAAGTAAGCCACCGCAACGGTCAGCAGTGCGCCGACAATCAGTAGCACAATCAGCTCCATCCACTGGGAGCGGAAACCGGATAACAGGGGTTCCAAAGGCTGCGATAATAAAATTTGAAAGTGTGGGCTATCGGCATCAGGCATGGGCTCTAGCAATGCCAGTGAACCACCTACGTTAACGATGGTTCCTGCATTTCTCACCACGCTTGTCAGCAGACTGGAGTAAGAGCTGTCTTCCGTTATTGGCAGGGTGGTGGCCAATGGCGTTGGTGTTGCACCGCCGGTGTACAGATAGCTGGTGTCCAGATTGGTCAATTGTTTGAATTGAAGGGCGTGGTTATCGTCAATTGCGAAAGCCATACCCACCCAACCGACAGGCAGCGGCAGCTTTACCGGTGCCAGCACCAAACGATAAAAACCGTTGTTGCTGTGTACCAGATGCACCTGAGAATTCAGGCTTTGCTGCATCAGGGTGCGCTGTGCCTCTCCCAATGCAATGATGCTTTTCCCTGCCTGGGCCACTGGGTTGCCGTCGAGATCAGTAAACAGTGCGACGTCCGCAGCAATACGGCCACTGTGGTTGAGCAGCACGCTGCTGATGGTGTCCGGATCATCGCTGCCAACTGCCTCGCGAAAGCTCCAGTCTTTGGCGATGGTGTCAACGGAGCGCTGCAGGTACTGGTTGCTGGATTGCCATTCGCTGTCAAAAAGTCGTTGAGCCGCTAACAGCTGGCTGCGTATGGTCTGGTCGAGGTTTTCGCGGCTGGCCTTGTAGGTGAGCGTGAGGGTAACCCACTGCAAACCCAGCAGCAGCAGGAAAAAGCTGATAAAGATACGCCAGCGCAGAGTACAAAATTGCTTTGGCAGTTTCACGTCAACAGCCCCTAATAGTTATCGTCATCGAATTGCTGACCCGGCGCCTCCGGGCGGAAGGCGCTTTTCAGCTTATGTGTCAACTTGAAGGTCGCAGTCAGCGGTTGCCCTTCAACAACCTCTACCTCCACAGGCGCCAGGTCTTTTTTGTGCAGGCGCGGGTGCCATAGATGCAGCTGATATTTACCTGGGGGTACATCGACTAGCTGCTGATTGCCCTCACTCAATTGGGTGAAAAATGGTGTGTCCACTACCAGAAGGTACGCCAGCATCCAGTCGTGGATATTGCAGCCCAGAACCACCAGGCCGGATTTGTCGAACAACACTGGCCCGGGAAGCTGCTTTTTGTACAACGGCAGTTCAAAGGATTTGGCGGGCGAGAATGAGTAAACGTGGTGGCTGGTGTTGTCGCGGTTGGGAAATATCACTTGGGTGTTGCGTTGAATAACGGATATATAAGGGTCGAACTGCAGGTCGCGCTGAACGATAGTGGCTTCTGTCTGCGGGGCGGAATCAGTGGGGATGGTGTGTGCGACCGCGTAGACAATGGCCTGATCTAACTGCACCGGTGTGCCGCTTTTCGACGTAATGGCTATATCGATGGAGGCGTTGGCTGCGGCGCAGAAACAGGCCAACAACAGACCCGTATACAAACGGCTGAATAGCGACATGGATTTCCCTCACACCAAGCCCATTGGGCGACATAAAAATTATTGTTTTGTGTACTTGATGGTGACACAAGCTGAGGAAAATAGTTCGCCCCAGCCATTAAAACTGCCAACTAATGCCAGTTTATCGGCCGGATTGGTTATTTCTTGAGTCGATCCAAAAACCCCATGGCAAAGGCGGAAACGACGAAGGTGAGGTGGATAATCACGTACCACATAAGATCATAGTGTTCGATTTTTTCCAGCCCCATAAATTTTTTCAGCAGGTGAATAGAGGAAATCGCCACAATGCTGGCCGCTATCTTGGCTTTGAGCGATGAGGTATCCAGCTTGCCAAGCCAGTTGGGCTTGTCTCCATCTTCTTCTACGTCCAGCTGGGAGACAAAATTCTCGTAGCCACTCATCATCACCATCACGATCAAGCCGCCCACCATGGCAATATCGATCAGCGACAGCACAATCAAAATCATACTGGCTTCGCTAATAAATGGGCTTTCTACCAGCAGGTGATACAACTCCATAAAAAACTTCACACCCAGCGCCACTACAGCCAGGCTCAAGCCCAGATAAATAGGGGCCAGCAGCCATCTGGCACGGTACAGCAGCCCTTCAATCAGTCGTTCCATGTTGTCCTCAGTGTGCAAAAATTGATCGTCGCCAATCATAGCGAAATCGCGATTCGTCTGTCGAGATAGCGTGTCGGTGGTATCATTGCCTCTTTGTTTATCCAACACTGTTTTATGTCCATTATGCATCCCACCTCCGATATTCGTGGCTGGCGCAACCCGGAAATGTTCCTGCTGTTGCTCACCTTTGCCATGTCGTTGTCTTTCGCCACCTGGCTGTCGCTGCTTAACAACTTTGTGATTGAGCGGGCGGCGTTTACTGGGGAGGAAATCGGTATTCTCCACAGCCTGCGTGAGGTGCCGGGCTTTCTGGCGTTTACGGCGGTGTTTCTGCTGTTGGTGATTCGCGAGCAATCTCTGGCGCTGGTGTCCATGGGAATTATGGGGTTGGGGGTAGCGGTTACCGGTTACTTCCCGACGGCCATTGGCCTGTATTGCACCACGGTGTTGATGTCCATCGGCTTTCACTACTACGAAACCGTTCAGCAGTCGCTGGCGTTGCAGTGGTTCCCGCAAGAAAACTCTGCCAAAAGTCTGGGTAAATTGGTGGCAGGCAAATCGGCGGCGGCAGTATTGGCTTACGGCCTGATCTGGCTGGCGACGACGTTCTTTGCGGTGGATTACCACTGGGTGTACCTGATCACTGGAGTGATTTCCATGGGCCTGGTGTTATTTGCGGCACTGGCTTTTCCGACGTTTGCCCAGCCCCACGTGCAACACAAGAAAATCATTTTGCGCAAACGCTATTGGCTCTATTACGCGCTCACTTTTATGGGCGGCGCGCGGCGGCAGATTTTTGTAGTGTTTGCCGGTTTCCTGATGGTGGAAAAGTTCGGCTATTCGGTGGCGGATGTGGCTTTGCTTTACTTGGCCAACCATACGCTGAACGCCTTTTTAGGCACTAAAATTGGCGCCTGGATCAGCCGCGTGGGTGAACGTGTTGCCTTGCGAGTGGAGTACATTGGCCTGGCGCTGATTTTTACCGGCTACGCCTTTGTAGAGAGCGCCAATGTGGCGGCGGCGCTTTATATTCTCGATCACGTGTTGTTTGCCATGGCCATTGCCATGAAAACCTATTTCCAGAAAATCGCCGACCCCAAAGACATCAGCGCCACAGCGGCGGTGAGTTTTAGCATCAACCATATTGCCGCGGTGGTGATTCCCGCTGCCTTTGGTTTGATTTGGTTGGTTTCACCGGGTTTGGTGTTCCTGCTGGGTGCCGGCATGGCATTGATATCCTTGCTGCTGGCCACCAATGTGCCAGTGGCGCCAACCCCGGAAAATATTACCCACTGGCGGTCATCTGCCCAGTTGCAAAAAACTTGATAGAAGGATAAAAACCATGAGTACCAATGCCATTGCTCAGCTGTTTCGCGGTGACTGTGAACTCGGCTCCAAAGTGGTTGTAAAAGGCTGGGTGCGCACCCGGCGCACCTCAAAAGCAGGTATTTCCTTTGTGGCGGTGCATGACGGCAGTTGCTTTGACCCCATTCAGGCGGTGGTGCCAGAGAGCTTGGCCAATTATGAAGAAGTGACCCGTCTGGGGGCCGGTTGTTCGGTGATTATCAGCGGGACTCTGGTGGAATCCGAAGGCAAGGGTCAGTCCGTGGAAATTCAGGCGGAATCTGTAGAGGTGGTCGGCTGGGTAGATGATCCAGAGGCGTATCCCATTGCCAAGAAGCGCCACACCTTTGAATACCTGCGCACCCAGGCCCATCTGCGCCCGCGTACCAATGCCTTTGGCGCTATCACCCGGTTGCGCAATACCGTAGCCAACAGTATTCACAACTATTTTTACAACAACGGTTTCAATTGGGTGAATACGCCGCTGATCACCAGCAGCGATTGCGAGGGGGCAGGGGAGTTGTTCCGTGTGTCCACTCTCGATATGGCCAACCTGCCACGCACAGATAAAGGCGATGTGGATTACAGCCAGGACTTTTTTGGCAGTGAAAGTTTCCTCACTGTATCTGGTCAGCTCAATGTGGAATCTTACTGCCTGGCCATGAGCAAGGTGTACACCTTTGGGCCCACCTTCCGGGCGGAGAATTCCAATACCTCCCGCCATCTGGCGGAGTTCTGGATGGTGGAGCCGGAAATTGCCTTTGCGGATTTGGAAGATGATGCAGCGCTGGCGGAAGATTTCCTCAAACAGGTGTTCCAACAGGTACTGGAACAGCGTGAAGATGATATGGCGTTCTTCGCCCAGCGGGTGGACAAGGAAGCCATCAATCGTTTGCAAAACGTGATTGATTCCAAGTTCGTTCACATGGATTACACGGACGCCATTGAAACTCTGCAAAAGTCTGGCAAAAAATTTGAATTCCCAGTGGAGTGGGGTGTGGATATGGCGTCGGAGCACGAGCGCTTTTTATGCGAGGAATACGCCAAAGGCCCGGTGGTGGTGAAGAATTACCCGACAGACATCAAAGCGTTTTATATGCGCCTCAATGACGACAATAAAACCGTGGCCGCCATGGATGTATTGGTGCCGGGGGTGGGCGAGCTGATTGGCGGCAGCCAGCGGGAAGATCGCCTCGATGTGTTGGACAGCCGTATGGATGCAGAAATGCGCGAACACCTGTGGTGGTACCGGGACTTGCGCCGCTACGGTACCGTGCCTCACGCCGGTTTTGGTTTGGGCTTTGAACGGCTGATTAACTACATCAGCGGTATGGAAAATATCCGCGATGCGATTCCATTTCCGCGTACGCCGGGGTCTGCACCTTTTTAAACTCCGTTTCCTGTAGGGTGGATTAGCGTTAGCGTAATCCACCAGAGCCAACTGCCTTGCGGTGGATTACGCTAACGCTAATCCACCCTACGGGTTAATTCGATTCATATTCGATCTCCACAATAACCAGCTCGTCCTGTCCCGAAGGGGTGATTACAGAAACTTCATCATCCAACTCTTTCCCCAACAGCGCCTTCGCCATGGGTGAATCCACACTGATGTAATTTTTTGCCGGATCCAGTTCGTCGGCGCCAACTATGCGGTAGCGGTGCTCGTCACCAGCACTGTTTTCCACGGTAACCCAGGCACCGAAAAACACCTTGTCGCGATTGTCGGGAATGCGATCTACCACTGTGAGGTTTTCCAGACGCTTGCTCAGGTAGCGCACTCGGCGGTCAATTTCCCGCAGGCGTTTTTTGCCGTAGATGTAGTCGCCATTTTCCGAACGATCACCATTTTTGGCGGCTTCCTGCACCGCGGCCGTTACCTGGGGGCGCTCCACTTTCCACAGCTGTTTGAGTTCTGCTTCCAAGCGAGCGGCACCGGCGGCGGTGATGTATGGAGAGCTTCTAGGTTGCGGCGGACGATAGCGGCCCATAGTCAGTCCATATTGTTGATGCGGACTGGTTCCACCGGTTCTGCCAGCTCGAAGTCGAAAACTCTGCTGTAAAAATAGAGTTCGGCCTCATAGGCACGAATAATATTTTCCGCTTTGCGGAAGCCGTGGCCTTCGCCCATAAAGGGTACGTAGGCGTTGGCAATTTTTTTCTGGTTGAGCGCTGCGGTCATCGCCTCTGCCTGATTGGGAGGTACCACTTTGTCGTCCAGGCCCTGGAGAAAAATCACCGGGCTGTCTAGCTGCTCGATATGGTGGATGGGAGAGCGCTCTTGGTATATCGCTTTGCTCTCCGGGTAGGGGCCTACCAGGCTGTCCATATAGCGGGCTTCAAACTTATGGGTATCCCCGGCCAGCATTTCCAGATCGCCGATACCGTACAGGCTGGCCCCGGCTTTAAAGGTGTTGTGGAAGGTCAGTGCCGCCAGCACGGTGTAGCCGCCAGCGCTGCCGCCGCGAATGGCCATGCGCTGTGGATCGGCCAATTGTTTTTCAGCCAGATGGTTTGCACCGGCCACCACATCATCCACATCACACAACCCCCAGTTGCCTTTCAGAGCGTCCCGGTAGCGGCGGCCAAAGCCGGTGCTGCCGTGGTAGTTCACGTCCAGTACAGCAAACCCGCGGCTGGCCCAGAATTGTGCTTTCAGATTGAGGCTGGTGCCGGAAGCCGCTGTGGGGCCACCGTGGCACATCACCATTAACGGTGGCAATTCGCCTTGCGGTGCCTGGTAATCCTGATTTGTGGGTGGGTAGTAAATGGCTTGGGCGTATCTATCGCTGGTGCCTTCTTTTTTAACGGAAGGATAACTGATGGCCTGTGGTTGGGATATAAAGCCATCGTCAAAAGGCAGCGGCTTGCCGCCGTAAACAGGGCTGATGTGGTTGTCTGTGAACTGAGCCAACTGTGGCGCGGTTGTAGCGGATGAAGCGATAAAGAAAGCATTGCCGCCCTGAGCGTGCAGCGCGGAAATATCGCTGTAATCGCTGGGGTGGTTGTGCAAATCGCCACTGTTCAAATCGATGGTAGCCAAATGCCAGCAGCTTTGTTGTGTGTAACAGCAAACAATCCTGTTGGCATCCAGAAAACCGTAGGTAGACATACCAAACACCCACTGGGGCGTGGCGAATTCGACGTCCATAGGGCATATGTTGGTTGCCTGCAGGTCGTCTCCCAGCCGGTAAATATTCCACCAATTGCTGCGATCAGAAACAAAGTAGAGTTTGCCGTCCGGCGACCACTGGGGCTGGAAGATCGATTCGTTAGGGCCGCCAGCCACTTTGTGGGCATTGTGCGGTCTGCCGTTGGCAAAGTCCGCTAACCACAGCTCGGTGCCATCCCAGGGCATTTGTGGGTGGTGCCAGCACAGCCAGCTGATTTTTGTGCCGTTCGGGCTGATGCGGGGGTTGCTGTAAAAGTCTGCACCGCTGGCGATGGTGGTCAGTTGCTGAGAGCCATCCAGAGGCACCGCTACCAGGGTGTTTTCGGGCTCATGGCCGCTGCCGTGTTTTTCGCACACGCAAATCAGTTGCTGGTTGGTGACGTCGATACAGAAATCTGCGTAGCGCAGCGAGTCGTCTTCCGGTGTCAGTGGTTCGGGTAGCGCGCCTTCGTTATTCACTGGCAGGTGGTAGATGCGCTGGTCGGCATCCAGACAAAAATAGAGCACGTCATCCGCCACCAGATAGGGGGCTCCACCGTATTCGTGCACTTTGCTGCGGGCGCCCAAGGGGGCTGGAAGTACATCGCTAACGGTGCCGTCGGCACTGCGCCGCATCACCACATTGCGGCCACTCTCCCAGGGGCGGGACTCCAACCAGTAGAGATTGCCGTTGTCCCAGTGGGGCTGATCCAGGCCGGGGGCGGCTTTGGTAATCAGCTGCGGGGTGATTGGGGATTTCCAGGAACCGTAAGAGGCCGTTTTCATTATTTCTTTTCCATCAATTCCTTGACCAGAGCGGTCATGGCACTAACACCGGTTTTCAGGGTGGGTTCTGGCTCCGGGGCAAAAAAGGGTGAATGCAGGGAGGGCAGTGATTCGCCTTTCTTTGTGGCCTCTGCGTACAGCGCCGGGTTGACCGCACCCAGCCAGAACATATGGGTTGGAATGCGTTCTTTGGTGCGGCCGTAGCGGGCAAAGTCTTCGGCGGCCATTACCGGGGGTATTTCCAGTACGTTGTCTTTGCTCAAGATGTTGTTGAGGACAGGTATCAAACGTTCGGTAAGTGCCGGGGTGTTGTACACGGCGGGTGTGTAGTTGGCTCGAAAAGTGATTTCAGGCATGAGTTCATCGGGCAGGCCATAGCTTTTCGCTTGGCCAATGGCAATGCGACTGATGGCGTCGGTTAATTGCTTGTGAACGTCGTCCCGATAGGAGCGAATAGTTAATTGCAAATCCACATAATCGGGAATGATATTGCCTTTGGTGCCGCCGTGGATAGAACCCACGGAGATCACCCCAGGGTCAAGCGGGGAGATCTCTCGTGAGACGATGGTTTGCAGCCCGGTAATGATTTGTGCGGTCAGTACCACCGGGTCTTTGGTTTTTTGGGGAATGGCGCCATGGCCACCAATGCCTTTTACTCGAATGGTTGCAGTTTGCGCATTGGCCATGCCGTATTCCGGGGTGTAGCCAATTTTGCCCGCTGGCAGGGTGGCGTCGGCGTGCATCATCAGGTTGTAGTCGGGCACCGGAAAGCGTTCAAAAAGGCCTTCTTCCAACATTGCTCTGGCACCGGCACCGCGTTCTTCCGCAGGCTGGCCAATCATCATCAGGGTGCCGCTCCAGCTGTCTTTATCTTTCACCAACTGGCGGGCGGTGCCCACTAAAACTGTCATATGCACATCGTGGCCGCAGGCGTGCATGACGTGTACGGTTTTGCCGTTTTCGTCAGTAACCGTTTTGGTGCTGGCGTAGGGTTTGCCAGTTTGTTCTTTGACGGGCAGGGCGTCCATATCCGCGCGTACCATCACTGTGGGGCCATCGCCGTTGTGTAGCAGGGCAACCAGCCCGTGGCCGCCCACACCGGGGGTGACTTTAAATCCCAGTTGGCGCAATTCATCGGTCAACAGCGCGGCGCTCTGTTGTTCCTGGAAGGATAGTTCCGGGTTCTGGTGCAGGTGCTTGTAGAGGGACACCAGATCGCGTTGTTCGCCTGCATATGCCTGACAGGCGAGAGCAGGAAATAGCAGTGACAGCAGCAGTTTTACGAAAGTCTTATTTGGAGTGTTCATGGTTTTAACCTCCGGCGAGTTTGACGGTATGGCCCTGTTTTTCCAGTTCGGTTTTAATTTTTTCTCTGGCGTCGCCCTGGATTTCGATAACGCCATCTTTAACCGCGCCGCCGGTTCCACACAATTGCTTCAGTCGCTTCGCCAGTTTTTTGAGCTCGGCATCCGGTAAATCGAGACCGGTGATCAGACTGACCCCTTTGCCTTTGCGGCCTTTGGTTTCCCGGTGTATACGCACTATGCCATCGCCACTGTGGCGTTCGGCAGAGGGTTCTTTTTGTTGAATACGCCCACCATCGGTGGAGTAAACCAGGCGGCTGTTTTTGCTCATTGTTGTGTCCTTGAAGTGAAGCCGGATTGTAGCTTATCCAATAGGTGTACTCACGGTGCTACAATCGATTCAATACGCCTTGGATATAACGATTATGCCTGATACCACTCTGCGCCAGCGATTAAATACCGTTATTTTCGGCACTGCCACGCCAGCGGGGCGACGCTTTGATCTGGTGCTGATCTGGCTGATCAGTATCAGCGTGGTGGCGGTGATGTTAGATACGGTAACCGTTGTGGGGGATCGCTATGGCTCTGAGCTGCGTACCATCGAATGGTGTTTTACGGCGCTCTTCACTCTGGAGTATCTGGTTCGGATTTACTGTTCGCCTCGGCCCCTGAAATACATATTCAGTTTTTATGGGCTGGTGGATTTGCTGTCTATTGTGCCCACTTATTTGGGGCTGTTCTTCGACGGTGCCAACTACATTCTGGTCATTCGTCTGCTGCGAGTGTTGCGTATATTCCGGGTATTAAAACTGCTGCGTTACACCAGCGAAGCCAATGTGTTGATGCGCTCGGTGTACCACTCGCGGCGCAAGATTTTTATCTTTTTTAGCGCTGTGTTGGTGGCCTGTACGGTGTTTGGTACCTTGATGTATTTGGTGGAAGGGGCCGATAACGGCTTTACCAGTATCCCCAAAAGTATTTACTGGACGATCGTTACCATCACTACCGTGGGCTACGGGGATATTGTGCCAGTGACCGCTTTTGGCAAGGTAATTGCCAGTATGGCTATGCTTACCGGCTATTCTATTATCGCTATTCCCACCGGTATTCTCACCGCTGAATTGGCCAATGAAATGCAACGAGAGCGTGTTGGCCGGGGTTGCCGCAATTGCGATAAAAGTGGCCACGACCGAGATGCGGTGCATTGCAAGTTTTGTGGGGCGAAGCTATAACAATACGTCGTCATTGCGAGGCCGAAGGCCGCGGCAATCTCCATCACGTCACTGCTAAACTGGCCGAGATTGCCGCGTCGCCTGACGGCTCCTCGCAATGACAAAGGTTTTGAATTACTGCTGATTTGGCTTATAACGCTTGTCAAACTCGCTAAGCGGGAGCGGCTGATCGTAGTAGTGGCCCTGCAGAATATCGCAGCCCATTTCTTTCAAGCGCACAGCAACTGCTTTGCTTTCCACGCCTTCGGCCACGACTTTAAGGGAAAAATTGTGGGCCAGTTCGATAACGGTTTTGGCAATAGATTGATCTTTGGGTGAACCGAGCATTTTCACCACAAAGTTCTTGTCGATTTTTAATTCATCGGCGGGCAAATCCCGGAAGTAGGCCAGTGAGCTGTAGCCAGTGCCAAAATCATCGATCGATACCCTGACACCGATTTTTCTCAGCTTCGCCAATTGCGCCAGCATCACTTGCTGATTGTCCGCCATGATGTTTTCAGTCACTTCCAGAGTCAGTCTTGAGGGCGTTACTGAAAATATATCGAGGGCATCCCGGACGACGGTCAGCACTTCATCATCCATCAGCAGTGACGGGGTGATATTGACGGATATACCCAACTCCGGTGACCACTGAGCCATGGTAGCGACGGCAGACTTAATGGCCCACCAGGTCATTGGGCGAATTACCTGGTGTCGTTCAGCGGCGTCGATAAAGTGGCTTGGCTCCAGCACTTTACGGTTTTTGGTGTGCCAACGTACCAGCGCTTCAGCACCGACCAGGTTATTGTGGCGGGCGTGTACTTTGGGTTGGTAATAAAGCTGCAACTCGCCCAGTTCAACGGCAGCTTCCAGGTTGCTGATAAGCTGCACTTCGTCTTTCAAACGGCCCTGTTGCTCTGGGCTGTACAGCTGATAGAGCGTACTACTGCGTTTGGCGCTGCGCAGGGCGGCGCGGGCTTCCTGAATGGCAGTTTGGGTGTCGTCCTCCAGCAGGGTAAAGCCGGCGTGTATGGGTATGGCCACCGGGTCGCCCAGCAGGTCGCAGGGTTCTTCAAACAGGCGCGCCAGTTTGGCGGTGGCCAGTTCGAGAGCGGCGGGCGTGTCCATGCCTTTGAAAATGACCAGAAAGCGCTGGTTTTTGAGGATGCGGGTTTTGTCGTCCGGGCGTGGCCATTCCTGCAGGCGGCTGAAAAAATCCTGGCGCAAGTATTTGGCGCTTTCGCTACCCAAGGTATCCACCAAGTGTTCGTAGTCGGCGAGATCCACCAAGCCGAGATAGCTTGCCATCAGATACACCTGCTAGATAAAGAATTCTTCACTGTTTACCCCAAAGGTGCCTGGTTGCAATTCACGTACAATCCAGCGGGCGTCGCCGCCTACCAGGCCGGATGCCGCCAGGTCCATTAGCTCCACTTGTGGGCGGCGCACTTTGTTGCTATCCAGCACCAGCACCACTTCCGGTTTCAAACGTCGGGTTTCGTTTTGTTTGACAACAATGCCCACTTCGCCGCTGTTAAGCTCAACCAGAGAGCCGGTGGGGAACAGGCCAATGGCCTGTACAAACTGTTCCACCAGGGATTCCTGAAACTTACTACCTTTGATATCCAGCAACTCCTGCACCGCTTCGTAAGAGCTGCGTGACGGCGCGTAGGGGCGTGGGGTGATCATGGCGTCGTAAGTGTCCACCAGACCGGCAATACGTGCTAGCAGCGGTATGGATGCACCGTCTACACCGCGAGGGTAACCGGAACCGTCGTAGCGTTCGTGGTGGTTCTCGATCACGGCGAGAATTTCCATGTCCGCGTCGCCGGAGGCAGCCACCATTTTTGAGCCAATCAGTGGATGTTCCTTCAGGGAATTGCGCTGCTCGTCAGTAAGCGGGTCGGGCTTTTCCAGGTAATCGCCAGACAACTTGGTCATGCCCACATCACACATCGCACAGCCGACAACCAGCTTTTCCAGTTCGCTGCGTTGCAGCCCCAGATGACGGCCGAGAATGGCACCCCACACAGCCATGGAAATGCCGTGGTTGTAGCGGTAGTCGCTGGCTTCTTTCAGCCGCACCAGAGCGGCCACTGCTTCTTTGTTACGAAACACGCCGTCAATCAGTGGATTGACCGCTTTCTTCACTACAGTAATGTCGGTATGACGGCCTTTGGAGAGTGAGTCGAATACCCGGTCGAGAGATTCACTGGCGCTTTCAAAGGACAGTTTGGCCTGCTGGAAGTCTGCCTTTATACGCAGGCGGGGATCTTGTTTGGGCGTCTTGGGTGCAGTAGAAGTAAATGGCAGGAAAACCTTGGTACCTGAATAGTCGATGTCCACATACACGTAGTCGACGTACTGGGATATGTAGTGCACCTCATCCTGATCGCGCACCACAAACCCCTGCAAGGCAAACGGGGTTTCCAGCCAGGGGCGATCCAGCTCAGCCACAAACATGCCCGGTTGCAGGTTGGCGACGGCGACTTTGGTGAGGCGCATTAGGTCATTCCATGTTGTTGATAGTGTTGAAGAATAGTGGCCATTGCAGACAGTGTCCACTGCTCAATTGAGAGTTTAACCAGTAGAGGTTAAGGCCTGCTTTTATCGACGGGTATTTGCTGTTGCTCAACGTCGTAAGCGCAGCGAAAACCATTGGACCCATAAATACTACGATGGCCAATGGGGATTTTGGCCCAGCGACTGGAAAGGGTTTGGCGCTGGGCAGATTCGTCCCAGGCGCCGCCGCGGATCACCCGTAGACGACCGTGCTCAGGGCCGTTTAAATCTCCCTTGGCGTAGAGTGTGTTGTGGGAATTTGCGGTATAGCGGTTGGCCACCCACTCGGCAACACTGCCTTGCATATCGTACAAACCAAAGTCGTTGGCTGGGCGACTGCCTCTGGGCCACAGTAAATCCCGGCCACAGCCGTCAGTTTCTCCCACTGTGTTGTCCACGGTTATTCCGTCATCCATGATGGCGTGAGCGCAAGTGGCGTCATCGTTGCCCCATGGGTAGCGAGCAGTACTACCCCCGCGTGCAGCGAATTCCCACTCGGCCTCTAAAGGCAGTCTGCCGCCGCGCCATTGGCAATAGGCTTGAGCCTGAAACCAGTTCACGCAATTGACGGGAAAGTGATCCCTCCCTGGCCCGTTGTAGGTGCAATATTTATTGCGTTTGAAATCAAATGGCGGTGTGCAGTGGCCACTTTTTACGCAGGCTTTGTATTCCTCAACCGAAGTTTCGTGGCGGTCGATAGCAAATGGTAGAACCGTAACGCTAACCCCGCCTGCTGGACCTTCGTCCGGATCGCAATGAACATCATTAATTGCACACCCCATAGCGAATGTGCCGCCAGGCAACTCAATAATCACCTGGGGCTCCGGTTCTGAAAAGAGTACCGGGGAAGCCAGCAAGACGATAGCAAATACAAGGGTTTTAAGGGCTTTCATCGGGAGGTAAATGGCCGGTTTTAACGTAAATCAGCGCGCCATCGTCTTTGCTGAAAGGGTTGTGGGTGCTCATATGCGGGCTTCGTAGCCAGCTGCCTGCCGGATAGCTGCCGTGCTCGTCGTGGAAGGTGCCGTCAAGGACAAAAATTTCCTCGCCGCCCCAATGAGTGTGAGGCTGGAATCGGGTGTTTGGTGCCCACCTCACCAAGGCGACGCTCTCAGCACCAAATTCGTGTAGCGGCAATACGGTTAAACCGTCCACCAGGCCGGGTTGCCAGATGCTGTTGTTCGTGTCGATTATTTTTTGTTCGGTATCGTCACTGTCAAACTGCTGCAACTTCACAAAAATGGTCGCCCCTTCGGCACCAATAATGGGAGTGTGGGCGGTGCCAATCGGGTTGCGCACGTAACTGCCTTTGGGGTATTGGTTGTGCTCATCGGCAAACACCCCATCGAGCACCAGAAACTCCTCACCACCGGTATGAACATGAGGTGAAAATTCGCTGTGTGGCGCGTAGCGAACTATCGATGTGGCTCGTGCCACTTCTTCCCCAACTCGATCCAGCATCATGCGCTCCACACCAGGCATGGGTGAAGGCAGCCATTGGTAATCATCAGGACGAACCACGGCGGGTTTGGAAAAATCCGCATTAACACGGGATGGGGTTTTCATAGTTACTGTGCCGAGTTATATGAATAGAAAAGTGCCTGTTAAATGGACAGCACCATGGCAGAGAAGTGCCTTTATGGCTTGCTATGAAAGTAGAGGGGATGTCGGGGAAATGGTGGGCAATTATGGAAATGAATTGAACCAGCTATTTGATATTCTCGCTGACTGGAATGCCTATTTGGAACGATATTGCCCTGATGTGTATTCAACAGATATATCCGAGCCTGAGCTATAAGTGACAACAAAAACTATTAATTTATAGCCAATAATAGCTTCAAGTTAATAAATTACATGCATATCTGAAAAGTATTCTATTGACAGGCAAGAAGAGGGTGTTCGGGCTCATCTTGCGATTTCATTTGAACAGGCGTATAAATTGCCCTCCCAGCTATAAAAAAGTTAAGAATTAGCAACGGTTCTAGTATGAGCCAAGGAGCTTAAGGCTCGTGAAAGCCGCCATTTTTCATGCTGTTCTCACTCTTTCGCCCTTTGTAGTTGTGGGCATGTATCGTATTGCAGTACAGGGTGTGAACTGCTTTTGTGGCAAATTTTTGCCAGCCCCCCAGAAACTCTCATTGCTTCCCTCACTGCGAACTTCCTATAGGGACAAATCACTATGAAAGCTTTTTTTATGTTGCTCGTTTCTTTGCCTGTCAATTGGCGTCGAAAAATATCCAGGTATTGGTGCCCTAAAATGCCCAGTTTGGCGAATAGTTTTTAGCTCTATCAGATTGATAAATAGAAGATTGTACAAATTCAAGGTGGCCAGTTTTCAACGTTAGTCACTCCTATAGTCTGGACAGCCTTGCATGCCAACCCACACATGAATCTGTGTCAGTCGTTCAACTATGAAAAAATCAGAAACCACTGATCCTATTCAACAAGAACTTGTTTCGTATTCGGAGGGTAAACTTCAGCACGAAGTTGTTGAGCCTCTACTGCGGGCGATGGAGTATAAAGATGTGCGTGATAGGTCAGGTTCTAATGAGCGGGGTAAAGATTTAACCGCAATTAGGAAAGAAGGCTTTTCGACGTCTTACTACGCCATTCAAATTAAGAAAACCAAACTGTCGGGTAAAATTTCGGCTAAAGACTCGCTTGGAGGGTTATTGGCTCAACTTCACCAGGCTATCGACGAGCCAATCATATTTCCGAATGAAATGGATCGGCGAAAACCTGACCAACTCATATTTATTACTCCATACCCAATGGAAACCTCCGCGGCTAGTTCTTTGGAAAGTAGCTTGGCGAACGCAAAGTCTAGAGGTGTGACCATTGTAGATGGTATTCAATTAGCAGACTTTGTCCGAGAATACCTCCCAGAGTTTTTAACCGGAGAAGACGCTTATCGACGGTATAGCTTTAATAATAGCGACTCTCTAGCTGAAGCAAACATAGCACTTCAGACCCAAAGATCACTTACGATCCAGGATATATATGTTGATGTATATTTGGCAGATAACAGGAATATATTGAGTAGTCTGGTGCATTCGGAGATTGCGCTAAATGCGAACTATTGTGTTGGCGCGTTGACTGACAAAAACGTCACTTTGCTGGAGAAACTGGCAAAGTCTTATTTCTCGTTTAGTTACGACGTTTTGAGCTTGGATAAGCTGAAATCAGACCATAAAGAGCTGCTCAGGAAGAGTTTGGTTTGGCCTAAGAATGAAAAAGAAATAAATGATTTTGATTTTTTTGCTGTGCTTTCTGCGCAGAATGTTTTCGCAAAATTAATAGATGCGGCAAATAGATGTAAAAAGACCCTGAATGCTAACAATCTACAGAGTGCATCAAAATCCGAGATACAAAAAGGATTTCATGAGCTTTCAGAAATAAATAGATTCCTGTTTAATATTGTTAAATCACCATTTTTGAAGAATTTATGGAAAATTTCGATCCCGGTTACCAAGCATAAATCAATTCGACTAAGCTCAGAGTCTCTACTTTATTCTCGCGCCCCTGTGTGTATTATAGGGCCCGCGGGTGCAGGTAAAACTACACTTCTTAAGCACATTACTCAAATTGCTGCTAATGATACTCAGCATCAAGCTCCTATATTTATACCGCTACTTTATTTAAACAATCATACGATGAAAGAAATCATCGATTATGTTGCAGATCAGCTAGTGAGGGGCGGGTATATTGTAGAGGGGAAAAATAAAAGCGGGAAGCCAAGCGTATCCAAATTGCTCAGCTCCGGAAAGTTTCGTTTACATTTCGATGGATTGGATGAGGCAGGAAGTCACGCCAAAGACGCGATAGATGCTATAAAAAGCCTTCATCATAAATTTCCTGATCTACCAATTATCATCACCTCAAGACAAACCATAAGTATTGACTGGGAAGGTTTAATAAAATTTACATTAGAACCCTTCGATAATAAAAAGTTGGAATTATTTATACGCAAGTGGTTCGATGCGCAACCATCATCTCAAAAAGAACTCATCCAGTGGGTGACGTCACATAAACGCCTCCAAGCTGTGGCGCAAACGCCATTGATTGCCGCCCTTTTATGTGTGCTTTATGGGGCAGAAATTGAGCTACCCGAGACAGAAGAAGAGCTGTATTCGAGAAGGTTGGAGTTATTGCTGGGCCAGTGGGATTCTGCGAAAGGCATCAGAACCATGCCCAAGAAGAGAAGAGATGCATACAAACTTTTCCTTATAAACTTGGCGTATGACATGCACTCAGCGCAGAAAAGGGAAATACCGTATAGCGAGGCCCTTGACAAATCAAAGGATTACTATAGAGAAATTAGAGGGCCTAGCCACTCCATTGTCATTGACTGCATATCACGGGGACTACTTTTTCGGAATGAAGAAGGTTATATTTCATTTGGACACTTGACGTATCAGGAGCACCTTGCCGCTGCTTATTTAGCAAAAAATAACCCCGTTTCAGAAATTGTTACTCTACTCGGAAATTCCTGGTGGGATAAGGCATTGGAATTTTATGCTATGCAGATGAGTAGCATTGATCAGCTTGTTAGACAGGCCAATAAATACAAAAGACTCGAATATGAAAAAAACGAGCAGCTTAAAGCGCTCACCAAGTATGCTCCCTACACAAAAATTTTTGTCAAAAACAGAGCCTAAGCTCAAAGCTATTTGGGCAGTAATCTAGCCAATTGATTTTTTCTCTGGGCAAGCTCGCAGCAGATATTGTCTAGTAAGCCAAGCGCGTTTAATTATTTTTGAATGTTCATATGTGGTTTTAACAAGCTATGGCGATCATTGCGGATGCCAACTAGTATGTAAAGTGTTGCATTTATAGTAATTAATAATATGCCCTCGGTTATACAGCATGTCTTGTATCGATGAGCGCAACTTCAAGAAAGGAGCCATCAACTATCCTTGCCTCAGTCTTGAGCACTAGAGCACTGAAAGATATGGCTTCAGATCCCATCGTTACAATCTTCACATTCAGTGTAAAGCGCGGCACAATAAGCGTATAGCCAGTAGGGACAATGGCATGGAGCAACAAGGCACTTCTACATACCATCCCTAATATAAACTTAGCGCTTGTGGGCTCTAAAAGAGAACCATGGTGTGATAATTCGCTGTATGGGAAATATACTTGTCGAAAATCCGATCCAGATGCTGGGTTTAGGGATATAGGCAAGTTTCTGGATGGAGGTGTGTTGATGAGATACCGGCACAATTGGAAAGACCAAATGCCTTGGTTGTTATTCAATGAGAATCGTTCGGTACCTGATGAAAATATATGGGTTCAAAGCGCTAAAGATAGTGGCTTGGGCCCTAACGGACGATGGGCGGAGCCAGATCGGAGAATTCTGGTTCCATTTGGTATTGGTGCAGATTGCCTGCCTCTTTGTCATGCTTTGTTAGACCTTATGGAACGAGATCTTGGAGGTCATGCGGATCGTTACGCACCTTATCCTTTTATTTGGGTTATAAAACAGCCAGGCAGCGACTCAAGCTACCAAACTGGAGGCAGTGTTTTCGCTTCTGGCATTATCTCTGACTCAAAACCACAAATTACGGTTCAGATTCAACTGCCAAACTTTCAAAGTCTAGGATGGGGTTTTTCTGGGCGTTCTTTAATTACTCCTGTACGAACAAGCCAAACTTTCAACTGGGAAATTTTTGATGATGAAGGCTTCGAACGTCTAATGTTTCGATTGTACTTTGAGCGAGAAGATGAATTTGACAACGTTCAATGGCTTCAAAAAACTAGAGCCCCAGACGGGGGGAGAGATATATCAGCCGACAGAAAAAGTAATGGTGCCCGAGTTATGATTCAGGCAAAACATTACCTTACTCGATCTCTAAACGAAGATGATATAAGCGGTGTAGTAAACGATGCGGAAACTTGGGATCCTCCCTTTGATGAGGTGATTATTGTTACTAGTGGTACATTCACAGAAATGGGTATCCGCTGGACTGAGCAACACAACAAGCGAAATAAAAATGGGCAACGCCCAATCGTTTTTTTAGAACCTAAGGGGCATCTAGAAGTTCTACTTTCTCGTCATCCACAGCTAATCCAACATCTAGGTCTGCGCTGATATATGGAGTATGAAAGTTGTCGAAAAAAACTTGAACAGTATGCTTATAAATTTGTTTTTCATCAAAAAATTATGAGATGTGATGACAGTTATTGAATAAAAGTTGCCATTAACTCTTAGTGAAATTGACTAACAGATAAGATACTAAATTTAAATTACAATGAGGAAGTTATTATGAATAGAGTTGAAATTAGTCTTGTAGTAACTCTTTTCTTGGCGATTGTAAGTGGTGTATTTTTTATAGGAACTTTACATGGTCGGGTCGTTGCTATTGAAAATGATAAGAACTACGAATCTTTCAGAATAGCTAAGGAAAAAGCTCTCAATGAAATTTTGGAAGAAAAAGGTTTGGCCTATAATTTAATTCAAAGTGAAAAAGAAGAAGCTTTGGGTAAGATGTCTTCTCTCAAACAATTTAATCAAACTGATTGTCGAGTTATAGACTCCGCTGTTAATGGCGGAAGGTTGATGTGTAATACTGGTGAATATGTTGCAGGCGCTCAAAACCTGAAGGGTAAAAATAATGTCTTAGATTTTATTATTTGCTGCAAACCCTAAAGTCACTGAAGGAGTAGTCATCTCTTTGTATAGCTGCTCGTGAGATAAAAGTCAGTATGTAATATATGTTTTTAATCACTCAATATTAGCTTTTTAATGAAAAACGTTGAAAAAAGCCCGCTATCTAGATTGTGGGATTGGTTTTGTAAATTTACGGGAATTGTTAGTCTTTCAAGCTTTGCAGAAAACCTGTTCAAACAATTGTTAGAATGGAAAGGTTTTATAAATGTTCTGCTTGAATCCTATCGTTCTATAGTAGAACCAATGTTTTTGGTTTTGACAGAATGGTTGTCTTTTTCTTTACCACTTTGGATTGGTGACTACGTTGTTTTAGGCACAATTGTAACGTCCAGCTATTTCAGGATCGCGCTTAAATTAGCAAATCCATCTTTGAGTGAGTCTATTAAAAAAGACATCTCTCGTCCCAATGGGGTCTTTCTAGTCGCTATATGTATTCTAGGGGGAATTGGGACGTTCTTTGCTATGCTTTGTCTTTGGCCAATCATTCTACTTGCTTCTGCGCATTCAGCAAATTTCGGTCGTAAAGGCGTACACTACGATCTATGGCGGGGAACTTGGCAGCTGTTATGCGCGATTTTTTTCGGATGTGTGATATTACTTGCAGTAAATTCGCAGTTATCTTGATTTTCTGTAGTCTTAGAACTTACTACATTTTTATGAGCTATTTATCCAAAAACTACTCAATGTAATTGAACAAAGCTTGGTTGAAAGTCGGCAAATTTTCTCTTTTAATAAGGCGCTCCGGGCATTCCCTTGAATCTGCGGCTTTGTCGATCATGGTTGCATAGTTTTTCATGGACTCACAATAATGCCGCTGTTTTTGCCTGTGGTTCATGGCTTTTTGCCTCCTGCTCCTTAGGTAATTTTGGCTTCCGTTGCTTTTTCGGTCTGCCTAGTTTTGCCCCGCGCTTGATGGCTGCTTGCAGACCGTCGATTGTGCGGCGAGAGAGAATGCCAATTTCCCACTCACCGGCAGCAATAATCATGGTGTAGAAAAATCGTCCGTCCGGTGTTGTCGGGTCAAAGCGCTGCGAAAGGGATTCCAGCTTTACACCCCGCTCTGTCAAATCATCGAGAGAATTTAGCCCCTCTACTGTCGAGCGGAAAGCACGATCATAGGATATGACTACAAACGCATCGCCAGCTTTTAACTTGGCATAGACTTCTTGAAAAACAGGGCGGTTTTTCTTCCGCGCTGAAACGCCGTCTTCGATATAAACCTTGTCACAGCACCCCTCCAGCTCGTTAATCTGGCGATCTGTGGTTGAGGTTCTGACATAGCCGTAGCGCACGCTTTTACCCTCCAAAAAATATAAAAAGTTCTAATAATTTCAGTGTGTTAATGGTAGACAAAAACGGTCGTTTTTTTGGGCGACTTTTCCATGACATAGTTGAAAACTCCAATTCCTTAAAAATCAATAACTTGGCGGTTTGTGGGGTAGGTGGTTTATTAAATTAAACCAATCCTAGCAAAAACGACTTTTTTAAATGCCTGATTCTCTCGGTGCTGGCAAGTGTTTTCACTGATCCGGCCTTGGCCGATACCATTGCCGATACACTGGGTTTTGAAGGCAGCGTGACAGGTGAGGCCCGCAAGTTTTCCTGTGATGTAGCCGGAATTGGCATTGCCTTAAAGGCATTTCGCGCTCTATGGGATAGTAAGGGGGAAAAGGTCAGCCAAGAGATGGAGGCGCTCAAGAGAGAAATCGGAGACGCGGACAAGAAGATACTGAGGCTTATGGATCGTATTGTGAAAACAGAAACGAGATATTGGCTGATAGATACGAAAAAAACATCAATGAACTGGAGCAGAGCAAGGCTGTTTAAGAAGAGAAAATATCAAAATGTGGTAGCCGCTTGCCTGACTTCGACGAAACTTTTAGAACCGCTTACGAACACCTCGCAAACCCACTTATTCTCTGGCGCTCAGGAGATATAGCAGATAGAAGAATAGCCTTGAAACTCACTTTTGCCGGTAAGTTGCCGTACTGCAAAACTGAAGGGTTTAGAGCTGCCCCAATCGCAGAGCCTATAAGGGCTGTGCGGCAATTGGGGAGGTGATAAAACAAAGATGGTGGGCCTTCGCGGACTTGAACCGCGGACCTGCCGATTATGAGTCGGATGCTCTAACCAACTGAGCTAAAGGCCCTTTGGGGGAAAGGATTATAGTCAGGCTGTTGAGGCTTTCAACAGCCTTTTTGTTTTCTTTTGTGTAAGGTTTGGCGCGACTTGATGGAGATTGCCGCGCCACTTTGCGGCTCGCAATGACGAGTTGCTGGTTATTCGTCCAAAAAGCTGCGCAGGTGTTCGGAGCGGCTGGGGTGGCGCAGTTTGCGCAACGCTTTGGCTTCGATCTGACGGATGCGCTCACGGGTAACGTCGAACTGCTTGCCCACTTCTTCCAGAGTATGGTCGGTGTTCATATCGATACCAAAACGCATGCGTAGCACTTTCGCTTCGCGGGCGGTGAGGCCGTTGAGTACGTCCTTGGTGGACTCGTTGAGGCTCTCTTTGGTGGCGCTGTCCACTGGCGAGTGGATGTTAGTGTCTTCGATAAAGTCGCCCAGATGGGAGTCTTCATCATCGCCAATGGGGGTTTCCATAGAGATGGGTTCCTTGGCGATTTTCAGCACCTTGCGCACTTTGTCTTCCGGCATTTCCATGCGTTCGCTCAACTCTTCCGGAGTCGCTTCGCGGCCCATTTCCTGGAGCATTTGGCGAGAGATACGATTGAGTTTGTTGATGGTCTCAATCATGTGCACGGGAATGCGGATAGTGCGCGCCTGGTCGGCGATGGAGCGGGTAATCGCCTGGCGAATCCACCAGGTGGCGTAGGTGGAGAATTTGTAGCCGCGACGGTATTCGAATTTGTCCACCGCTTTCATCAGGCCGATGTTGCCTTCCTGGATCAGGTCGAGGAATTGCAAACCACGATTGGTGTATTTTTTGGCAATAGAGATCACCAGACGCAGGTTGGCTTCCACCATTTCTTTCTTGGCGCGGCGCATTTTTGCCTGGCCGATGGACACCCGGCGGTTGATGTCTTTAATGGTACCGATGGTGAGCTGCTGGATTTCTTCAATCTGCGCCATTTTTTGCTGGCTGCGCAGAATATCCGCTTCCATGGCTTTCAGGGTCGCAGCGTAGTCTGGCTTGCCCTTGAGTACGCTGGCCAGCCACTTGCTGTTGGTTTCGTTGCCGGGGAAGGTGTTGATAAATTCGCCCCGGGGCATTTTGCCGTGGCGGATGCACAGGGTCATGATGGTGCGTTCTTCGCGGCGCACGTCGTTCAGTGCGTTGCGGGTGTTCTCCAGCATGGGGTCCATCTGGCGCGGGGTGAGCTTGAAGAACTTGAACACTTCTGCCAGTTCTTTCAGTGCCTTTTGTGCCGCGGCGGAGTCGCGACCGTTGCGGCTCAGTGAGCGCTTGGTCTTGGTGTGCTGCTTGCGCATGGCCTCGAAGCGCTCTTTGGCTTCTTCCGGATCCAGGCCAGTGTTTTCTTCTTCGTCGTCATCGTCGTCGCCGGACTCGGCTTTTTGTTGCGCTTTGCTGAGGGCAGAGGGTACGTGTTCAACCGGGTCCAGGTAGCCGCTGATAATGTCTACCAGCTTGCGTTCTTCTTTGGCGATCAGATCGTATTCCGACAGCAGGCCTTCCACCACGCCGGGCCATTCCGCCAGGGCGGCCATGGTGTCGCGGGTGCCGTCTTCGATGCGCTTGGCGATTTCGATTTCGCCTTCGCGAGTCAGCAGTTCAACAGAGCCCATTTCGCGCATGTACATGCGCACCGGGTCGGTGGTGCGGTGTTGCTCGGTTTCTACCGCGGCCAGGGCAGCGGCGGCTTCGGCGGCGGCGATTTCGTCGGTGGTGTTGTCACCACTGGACATCAACAGCTGGTCTGCATCCGGGGCGGTCTCGAATACGTTGATGCCCATGTCGTTGATCATCTGGATGATGTCTTCGACCTGGTCGGGATCAGAGATGTCTTGCGGCAGGTGGTCGTTGACCTCGGCGTAGGTCAGGTAGCCCTGTTCACGGCCTTTTGCGATCAACTCTTTAATGCGCGATTGTTGTTGGCTGGCGTCAGTCATTTCTGCTCGTATTCGTTCCGTAATGAACCACCGAATCCCGAAGGTGTCTGCCCGAAGGGGTTTGAGGGTGGCGAAAAATAGCGGGGGATTATACTGAATATGTGGGGTCTTGTCGCGCGATTTAAAGGCTTTTGGTGGCTTTTGTTACAACACTCACAGAAGCGTTCTGTGCGGGCTACTTTTTCTGCCTAATTAGCTGATTTAGCTGCTGTTTTATCTCGTTATCCAGATCGCTGCGCAGGGCTTCCGGAAGCAGTCGCAGGGCGGCTTTGATGTCGTGCTCATCGGGAGCGCTTTTATTGACCAAAAACGCCACCCGTTGTTCCAGCGGCAGGGCTTCCATGGCGCGCCTTTGGGTCAGGTTGAGAGCGTCCTGGAATTCGGCAGCGTTGTCGCGTGCGCTGTGTTGAGGCGGGTAGATGGCATCACAGGCGGCGATCTCTGCCAGCAGTGTTCCCTGGCCATCCCGGTGCATGCCCAGCCAGTGGCCGAGTATCTGGTGAGACGAGGCGTCGCTGTTTTTTTGCAGGTAGTGAATCAAGCCTGCCAACAGTTGTGTTTCCGGGTTTTCGGATTGCTCCAGTGCGGTTGTATCTCCGACCTGCTGTGCCAGCTGAGTGTGGTTGAGCAGTATGGCGATGGCGGTGCGTTCGGCAGTGAGCTGAATTTTGCCGCTGCGGTTCAGGGTGGGTGCTACGGTGGCTTGCGGTGGACTTTCTGGCTCGTAATGGTCGTGATGATCCCAGGGAGGTGGCTCCTCAAGATGGCCCATATCCATGTGCGGAATGTCAGCAGCGGTGGTGTCTTTGGGTGCTGGCTCCGCTTCTGGCAGAGGTTCGCTGGTGCGAATCAGCTGATCCAGTTTGTCGGCATTCATTCCGGTGAGGTTTGCCAGTTCTCCAACCATTAACTCCCGAAAGATATTCGCTGGGATGTTGTTCAGGTATGGGGCGGCGTTCTTGGCCAGTCGTGCCTTACCATCCGGGGTGTCGGTATCGATACCTTCGCCAGCGGTGGCAAACAGGAATTGCGACAGAGGCTGGGCGCCGGACAAGAGGTCGCGAAAACGCTCTGCACCCTTTTCACGCACCATGCTGTCCGGGTCGTGACCTTCCGGCAAAAACAAAAAGCGCGCGGAGCGGCCGTCTTCCATCATCGGCAGACTGTTTTCCAGGGCGCGATGGGCGGCCTGGCGACCGGCGCGGTCGCCGTCGAAGCAGAACACCACTTCCGGTGTGTAGCGAAACAGTTTTTCCAGGTGCGGCCCGGTGATGGCGGTACCCAGGGTGGCCACAGCGTTGTCGATGCCGAATTGAGCCAGGGCCACCACGTCCATATAACCTTCCACCACAACCACGTTTTTCAGTTCGCCGGGGTTTTGGGTGGCTTCGTAAAGGCCATAAAGTTCGCGGCCTTTGTGGAATACCGGGGTCTCCGGGGAGTTCAGGTATTTGGGTTTGTCGTCCCCCAGCACCCGGCCACCAAAGGCGATGGTGCGGCCGCGGGTATCGCGGATGGGGAACATAATGCGGTTGCGGAAGCGGTCGTAGCGTTTGTTTTGTTCCGGTTTTTCGATCAGCAGGCCGGTATCCACTTGCAGGCGCAGTGACGCCGCGTCTTCTCCCAGTTCCAGTAGCAGGTTGTCCCATCCCGGCGGGGCGAAACCGATGCCAAAAGCCGCGCTGATTTTGCCGCTCAGGCCGCGGGATTTCAGGTAGTCGACAGCGTTGCGAGCGGCGCGGTGGCTGCGCAATTGTTGGCGATAAAAACGGTCGGCTTTATCGAGCGTGTCGTACAGGCGCTTTTTGTGTTTGGCGCGTTCGTCTTCAAATGGGGTGGTTTCTTCTCTGGGCACTTCCATGCCCATGTAGTTGGCCAGCTGTTCCACCGCTTCCGGGAAACTGAAGCGATCGAAATCCATTAAAAAACCCACGGCATTGCCGCTGGCCTGGCAGCCGAAGCAGTAGTAGAACTGTTTGTCGGGGCTGACGGTAAAAGAGGGAGTTTTCTCGTCGTGGAACGGGCAGCAGGCGCTGTAGTTTTTGCCGGTTTTTTTCAGCTGCACCCGGCTGTTGATCACGTCGACTATGTCCACGCGATCCAGCAGGTCGTCGAGAAAATGTTGGGGGATTTTTCCGGGCATTTAGGCCTGACTCCGTCAGGCGGGAGATGTGAGATGTGAGAAGTGAGACGAGGTTGTTACGTAGCGCCTGCGTCTCTCGTCTCCTATCTCTCGTCTCACGCCAGCTTGTCCTTAACAAGCTTGCTCACCGCACCCATATCTGCACGGCCCTGTACCTTGGGCTTCACCATGCTC
The DNA here is from genome assembly GCF_030341905.1 of Porticoccus sp. W117. Taxonomy (GTDB): domain Bacteria; phylum Pseudomonadota; class Gammaproteobacteria; order Pseudomonadales; family Porticoccaceae; genus SCSIO-12696. The sequence goes on from NZ_JATAAF010000002.1 coordinate 173,310, forward strand.
ATTACCTTGCCCATATCCGCCATGCCGCTGGCGCCGGTTTGGGCAATGCTTTCAGTGACAATTTGGTCGATTTCGTCATCGCTGAGGGATGCGGGCAGGAATTCGCTGATGATGTCAATTTCATAGCGTTCCTGGGCAGCAAGATCCGGGCGGTCTGCAGACAGGAACTGTGCCAGGGAATCACGGCGCTGCTTATTCATCTTATCCAGTATTGCCAGGGTGCGGGTGTCGTCCAGCTCAATGCGTTCGTCCACCTCAATGCGCTTGATTTCTGCCTGAATAAGGCGAATAACCCCCAGGCGATCTTTTGCTTTACTACGCATGGCGTCTTTCATGGCGCTCTTTATCTGGTCTTTCAGGGTGTCGCTCATGACTTGCTCCGGTTGATAAGCTCAGGAGGGGGAGTTTACATCTATACGCAGCTACCGGCACGTTATTGCTGTCTAGCGCCGATCTGCTCGTCCCTCGAAGCCAGTTGCTCGTGGCCGTTCTTATAAACAAAAAATTGGAAACGCAAAAAGCGCCGATGTTTCCATCGGCGCTTTAGATACAACTTTCGTAGTGCTTGTACAGCTACCGTCAGGGCGATTAACCCCGGTACGGCATTAGTACATACGTACGAACTTGCGAGACTCGCGCTGTACTTTTTTGGCGTGACGCTTAACAGCGGCAGCGGCTTTGCGCTTGCGAGCCCAAGTGGGCTTTTCGAAGAACTCGCGACGGCGTACTTCCGCCAGGATTCCTGCTTTCTCGCAGGAGCGCTTGAAGCGGCGCAGGGCAACGTCAAAAGGTTCGTTTTCTTTTACGCGAACAGCTGGCATGTAAAAATCCTGTTGTATCGTTTGTCTATTAGGGTACGGCCAAATTCAACACCGAAAACCCGGCTCAGGCCTTTGAGGGCGCGTATTCTATACAGGTCGAATGGGGAATGCAAAGGGTGTTTTTCGTGATTTGTGCGCCACAGTCAGCAGCCTGTGAGCCACTTTTCCCAGGCACGCTGTAAATGACATCCCTGTACGCTCGGTGGCCGCTATCCCTGCGGCCAACGGTCTGGGAAAAGTGGCTCAAAGGCTGCCTTCATCGTATCATCCCAACCCCTTTCGATTGATTGGCTTTATATAAATGCTAGTACTGGGTATCGAAACCTCTTGCGACGAAACCGGTGTGGCGCTGTACCACAGCGAGCGCGGTCTGTTGGGCCATGCGCTTTACAGTCAGATTGCGGTGCACTCTGAGTACGGTGGTGTGGTGCCGGAACTGGCTTCCCGCGACCATGTGCGCAAGCTGTTGCCGTTGATCCGCCAGGTGTTGGATGAGGCGGGCTGCCAGCGTGAGGAAATAGATGGCATTGCCTACACATCCGGCCCCGGCTTGGTGGGGGCGTTAATGGTGGGTGCCTGTGTGGGACGTTCACTGGCTTACGCTTGGGGAATACCCGCAGTTGGGGTGCACCATATGGAAGGTCATTTGCTGGCACCCATGTTGGAAGAAAAATCCCCAGCATTTCCGTTTGTGGCCTTGCTGGTTTCCGGTGGCCACACCCAGTTGGTGGATGTAGCAGGTATTGGTGAGTACACCCTGTTGGGTGAATCTCTGGATGATGCCGCTGGTGAAGCTTTTGATAAAGCTGCCAAAATGCTCGATCTGGATTATCCCGGCGGCCCTCATATTGCTCACCTGGCAGAGCAGGGCGACCCAACTCGTTTCCGCTTCCCTCGTCCCATGACCGATCGTCCTGGCCTCGATTTCAGTTTTTCCGGCCTGAAAACTTACACTCTAAATACTGTTGCTGAGCACCGTGGCGATGATGTGTTGCCGGATGATCAAACCATGGCAGATATTGCCTGCGCGTTTCAGGAGGCCGTAGTGGATACCTTATCCATTAAGTGTCGTCGTGCTCTGGAACAAACTGGCCATAAAACCCTGGTGATTGCCGGTGGTGTGTCTGCCAATACCCGCCTGCGGGAAAAACTGGAACAGTCACTGGCCAAAGTGGGTGGCAAGGTCTTTTACGCACGCCATGAATTTTGCACCGACAACGGTGCCATGATTGCTTATGCTGGTTGCCAGCGGCTGTTGGCGGGGCAAAATGAGGGGCTTTCGGTGAACCCACGGCCGCGCTGGCCGCTGGATGAGCTGGGTGCTATTGGGGGTTAGCAATGGATATTGTCTACATCAGCGATCTACGTATCGATACCGTTATTGGTATTTACGACTGGGAACGCCAAGTGCGCCAGACCGTGGTGCTCGATCTGGAAATGGCCTGGGATATCGCCCAAGCGGCGACCAGCGACGACATTCAATACACCCTCAATTACAAGGCAGTCTCCGACCGCCTTATCGAGTTTGTTTCTGCCAGTGAATTTCAACTTCTGGAAACCATGGCAGAGCAAATCTGCCAGATTATTCTCAATGAATTTTCTGTGCCTAGGGTAAAACTGCGCTTGGGCAAACCCGGTGCCGTGGCTGGTGCTCGTGATGTGGGTGTGCTGATTGAGCGGGGCAGTAAATCGTAGTGGTTACTGCTTACCTGGGCATTGGCAGCAATCAAAACCGCAGTCACAATATTCGCGCGGCCTTGCAATGGCTTGAGCATCGTTACGACAGCTTGCAGACTTCCCCTGTGTACGAATCGGAACCGGTGGGTGTGGAGTGTGAGCGTTTTTACAATTTGGTTGTGGCGATGCAGACCGAACAGCCGCTCGCTGAACTTCATGATTCACTGCGACAGTTGGAACAGCAGCAGGGTCGTTGTCGCAATACTGATGACCCTTGCCACAGCCTTGATGTGGATATTTTGCTTTATGGTGATGTGGTGGGAACGGTTGGCGGAATAGTGTTGCCGAGGCCGGAGATTCTGAGCAACGCTTATGTGTTAAAGCCAATGTCCGACTTGGCTCCGGAATTAACGCATCCTGAAGTTGAAAAAACTTATAAAGAACTATGGCAAGAATATAATCGGCCACAGAAGTTGTGGCCGGTTGAAATAAACTAACCGTCATCGCGAGCGCAGCGTGGCGATCTCCAGACAGGTGCTCTGATATCAGGAGATTGCCGCGTCGCCTGCGGCTCCTCGCAATGACGTTTTTTAGTCAGTTGCTACAAAATGTTTTCTTAAACTCAGAGATAATTTCCAAGCGCTTCTTATCCATCGCCTCAGCAATCTCAGCCCCCTTTTTTCCTTGCTCTACAAATTCTTTAGCACTTACAGTTTTCAGTTCTTGATAAATGCTTCGCAGCCAATTGGCAGATGGGTATTCGCAGTTTTCAAAACCGGTGCGACCGCGAGCGTCTGCAGTGCAGGCTAACAAAAATGGTTCTAGCTGATCCGGTTGGCGGAAGACATCTAGCCCTTTTAATACCTTTAAAACAGTTGCCGGACGCAGGGTTTGCGCTTTGTGGCACAACAGGTGGTAGCGGGTCACTTTTTCCGCCAGCACGCGAAAGCGGTTGGGCACCTTCAGGCGCTCGGATAGCGCTTTTACCAGCGGCACGCCACGCTCTTCATGACCGATATGGCGGGGGAGAATATCGCTGGGGGTGATGGCTTTGCCCAAGTCATGTACCAGTACTGCAAAGCGCACGGCAGTGTCGTCGCTGAGCAGGGCAGATTGTTGCAGTGACATGATCGTGTGTATGCCGGAATCCACTTCTGGGTGGTAATCTGCCCGCTGAGGGACGCCAAAGAGTGCATCCACTTCCGGGAACAGAATTTTAAGAGCGCCGCATTGGCGCAATACATCGATAAAAAGTTGGGGTGATCGCTCACCGAGCGCGCGCTCGGTTTCTTTCCACACCCGCTCCGGGGTTAATGCATCCAGCTCACCGCTGGCGGCCAGTTGTGACATCAACGCCAGTGTTTCCGGTGCGATGGTAAATCCCAGGTGGTGGTAGCGGGCGGCAAAGCGGGCTACCCGCAGGACCCGCAGCGGGTCTTCCGCAAAAGCTGGGGACACATGGCGCAGAATACGCGCATCCAGGTCGGCGCGGCCGTTATAGGGATCGAACAGATTTCCCTGCTCATCTTGGGCAATAGCGTTAATGGTCAAATCGCGGCGCAGCAAATCCTGCTCCAGAGTGACATCCTCTGCGGCGTGGAATTGAAAGCCTTTATAGCCGGGGGCAGTTTTGCGTTCGGTACGAGCCAGCGCATATTCTTCGCCGGTTTGCGGGTGCAGGAATACCGGGAAGTCCGCGCCCACGGCTTTGTAGCCTTGGTTTTTCATCTGTTGCGGAGTGGCGCCTACTACGACCCAGTCCCGTTCAACAACGGGATAGTTGAGTAATGAATCGCGTACTGCGCCGCCCACCAGATAGATTTCCATGGGGGGATTGTAAAGAAGCGGCGGGTTTCGGGCTACGGGCAGAATAGTGTGTATGTGCGTTACCGCAAACCACTATTGATACCTTGCAGTACATCACCGCCAGGACATAGGTCTTTTTCCTGCAAATCCCGCAAAGGCGTCGGCATGGTGTTGATCACTCGGTGGAAATCGTGCAGTTCGGTATCAAGGTAAAGCAGTCCGGTAAGCACTTCGCCGCGCACCTTGTGGTCGTGGATGGCGTTGAGTGCCGCGTGGGGGTCGGAGGTATCCAGGTCGCTTTGGGCCTTGGTGAGATGAATCACCGAGCCGTCGTGCAGTGTCAGTTCTTTTGTAGTGCCAGGGGCGTAGTCCACAGTGATTTCTTTTTCGGCGGGTACAAAGTCGACCACATCCGCCTGCCGGACATGCTCACGCATATGGTCGTAGCTTTTGGTGGATGTGGTGGTGTTGTTAAAGGTGACGCAAGGAGAGATTACATCGATAAAGGCAAAGCCCTTGTGAGTAATGGCTGCTTTCAGCAGCGGCACCAATTGTTGTTTGTCGCCGGAAAAACTGCGCGCCACAAAGGTGGCACCCAGCTGCAATGCCTGGGCGCAGAGGTCAATGGGCTCAAAGGCGGTGGCAATGCCCCGTTTGCCGGCGGAGCCCACATCCGCAGTAGCGGAATCCTGGCCTTTGGTGAGGCCGTAGCAGCCGTTGTTTTCCACCAGATACAGCATATTCAGGTTGCGACGTACCACATGGGAAAATTGGCCAAAGCCGATGGAGGCACTGTCGCCGTCGCCGGAAATCCCGATATAGGCCATTTGCCGATTGGCGGCGTTGGCGCCGGTGGCCACCGATGGCATACGACCGTGTACCGAGTTAAAACCGTGGGCCTGGTTGAGAAAGTATGCTGGGGTTTTTGAGGAGCAGCCGATGCCGGACAGTTTGGCCACATGATGGGGCTCAATGGCAAGCTCAAAGCAGGCTTGTACAATGGCGGCGCTCACCGAGTCGTGGCCGCAACCGGCACACAAGGTGGATAGCGCTCCCTCGTAATATTGGCGGGTATGGCCCAGCTCATTGGTGGGCAAATCCGGGTGGCGGAAACTGGGGCGGTGATAGGTCACTAGCTGTCTCCTCTGGTTTGGGCGCGCAGAGGCATCACATTATTTACCTTAAGCGTTTTGCGAATTTCCCGTCTGATATCTTGAGCGCACACCGGCATGCCATCGTAAAGCGTTAAAGGGATCAAGCGGGATGGATCCGCTGAACATTCGTTCATTAGCAGTGTGCGTAGCTGGCCGTCCCGATTTTGCTCGATCACAAATATCTGTTGGTGTTCGGAGAGAAAGGCTTCTACCTGGTCGTTAAATGGGAAGGCGCGAACCCGCAAGGCGTTTATATGAATGCCTTCCTCCGCCAGGATATTCTGGGCTTCCAGGGCCGCGTCGGTGGTGGTGCCAAAAAACAGCATACCAAGGTCGGTGCTCTTGTTGGCATCAGGGTTGTCATAGCGTTGTGGTGCTGGCACCAGAGACTTGGCGGTGTGCCACTTTTTCAGCAGGCGCTCCATGCTGTCCACATAGTCTTCGGATTTTTCTGTATAGGCAGCGTCCCGGTTGTGGGAGCTGCCACGGGTAAAATACGCGCCTTTTTGTGGGTGGCTGCCCGGATAGGTGCGATAGCAAATGCCATCGTCGTCCACATCCCGGTAGCGACCAAAAGGTGTATCCATGCGCTCCAAATCCTTTCGGCTGAGAACCTTACCGCGGTCGTACTGACGACTGTCGTCCCACTCCAGAGGATCCGACATTACATCATTCATTCCCAAATCCAGATCGCTGAGCAGAATAATGGGTGTTTGTAAGCGATCCGCCAGGTCAAAGCTCAGGGCGCTCATTTCAAAGCATTCTTTGGGCGTGGCCGGGAATAGCAACACGTGTTTGGTGTCGCCATGGGAAGCGTAGGCGGCAGCAAGAATATCCGACTGCTGGGTGCGGGTGGGCATGCCGGTGGAAGGACCGGTACGTTGTATATCGAACAATACCGTTGGTACTTCGGCAAAATACGCCAGGCCGAGAAATTCCGACATCAGCGATACGCCGGGGCCGGAAGTGGCGGTAAAGGAACGGGCTCCGTTCCAGCTGGCGCCAAGCACAATGCCGATGGCGGCCAGCTCATCTTCCGCTTGAATCAGGGCGAATTTTTTACAGCCGGTTTGCTCACAGATGCGGAATTTGTTGGCGTACTTTTCAAAGGCCTCCACCGCCGAGGTGGATGGGGTGATGGGGTACCAGCCCACCACGGTGGCGCCGCCATATACGGCACCCAGGCCGAGAGCGTCGTTGCCGCTCATCATGATTTTTTCGGTGGTCAGATCGCGCCGTTCCACACGGATACCCAAGGGGCACTGAAAGTGCTCCTGAGCGTACTGGTAACCCATTTCCAAAGCGTGAATGTTGGGTAGCACCAGCTTTTCCTTTCCCTTAAACGTATCTGCCACTAGCCCGGTGAGTACACTGAAATCCATATCCAGCAGTGCTGCCAAGGCGCCCACATAAATCACGTTTTTAAACAGCTGACGCTTGCGGGGATCGTCGTATTCCCGTTGGCACATCTCCGTGAGAGGAATGCCCAGGTAGTGAACATCGTCCCGCTGCACTCGTATATCCAATGGCTTGGTACTGTCGTACATCAAATAGCCGCCCGCTTGCAGGCAGTCGATATCCTGCTTCAGGCTTTGTGGGTTCATAGCCACAGAGATATCTACACCACCACGACGGCCCAGATAGCCTTTTTCCGAAACCCGTACTTCGTACCAGGTGGGCAGTCCCTGGATGTTGGATGGGAAAATATTTTTTGGGCTGATGGGAAGGCCCATGCGAAACAGCGCTTTGGCAAACAGGCCATTGGCGCTGGCTGAGCCGGTGCCGTTAACGTTGGCAAAGCGGATAACGAAGTCGTTTGTTGAGGTTATTTGGTGTTTGCTCATGGGTGGAGACTTCGGTGGTTGTTTGAGAGTGGTCGCACGTCGCACGTCTGACGTCGCACGCTAAAGGCGGCTACTTCGTCATTGCGAGGAGCGAAGCGACGCGGCAATCCAGCGGCTTGAAAGGCACTGGATCGCCGCGCTGCGCTCGCGATGACATTTTCTGAGTTAGCTGCCAATTTCATTCTGCCCAGCTTGGGTAACGGAGTAATCAAACTTCTGCATATCCCACGCTCCGGTAGGGCAGCGTTCAGCGCATAACCCACAGTGCAGGCAGACGTTTTCGTCTTTCACCATCACCCGTTCGGTTTTTAGCAAATCGGACACCATTAAGTCCTGTTCCAGGTTGGTGGCCGGTGCGTTCAGGCGGCTGCGCAGGTCGTTTTCGTCGCCGTTGGCGGTGAAGTTGATGCAGCTGGTGGGGCAGATGTCGGCGCAGGCGTCGCATTCGATGCAGGCGCTTTCGGTAAATACGGTTTGCACGTCGCAGTTCAGGCAGCGCTCTGCTTCTTCCAGCGCGGTTTGCAGGTTAAAGCCCAGTTCCACTTCCAGTTTGCGATCCCGCAGGGCGCAGGCTTTGTCTGCCAGGGGAACGATTTGACGTTCGCTGTTTTCAATCTGGTTGTCGTACACCCATTCGTGGACGCCCATTTTCTGGCTGACCAGATTGGTGCCAGGAGTCGGGCGTTGCGTCACCGATTGGCCGTTGCAGAACAGGTCGATGGAGACTGCGGCCTGGTGGCCATGGGCCACGGCGGTAATGATATTGGCGGGGCCAAAGGCGGCGTCGCCACCGAAAAAGACTTTTGGGTTGCTGGATTGGAAAGTAACTTCGTCCACCACTGGCATATCCCATTTGCCAAAGTCGATGCCGATATCCCGTTCAACCCAGGGAAAGGCATTCTCCTGACCAATGGCCAGCAGTACGTCGTCGCAGGGGAAAAACACCGGCGGTTCGCCGGTGGATTTCAGTTGGCGGCGGCCATCATCGTCGTATTCAGCCGCTACCTTGTCAAAGTGCATGCCCACCAATTTGCCATTTTCGGTAACAAACTCTAAAGGCACGTGGCAATCGTAAAAGGGGATATCTTCGTGCTGGGCGTCTTCAATTTCCCAGGGGGAGGCTTTCATTTCGCTGGCGGGGCTGCGCACTACAACTTTTACATCGCTGCCGCCTAGACGGCGAGCGGTGCGGCAGCAGTCCATAGCGGTGTTGCCTCCGCCCAGAACCAATACGTTTTTGCCAATTTTGGCAGTGTGCTCAAAGGCCACGTTAGCCAGCCATTCAATGCCGATATGAATATTGGCGTCTGCTTCCTGCCGGCCGGGCAGTTTTGCCAAGTCGCGTCCGCGGGGTGCGCCGGAGCCTACAAACACTGCGTCATAATTTTTATCGAGAATGGATTTCAGGCTGCTGATATAGGTATCGAAGTGGGTGGCAATGCCCATATCGAGAATGTAATTCACCTCTTCGTTTAGTACTTCTTCCGGTAGTCGGAACGAGGGAATCTGGCTGCGCATAAAGCCACCGCCCAGCTTTTGCTGATCGTAAATATCGATGCGGTAGCCCAGTGGTGCCAGATCGCGCGCCACAGTCAATGAGGCCGGGCCAGCACCAATCAGGGCAATTTTTTTGCCGTTGGCAGGGGTGATGTCTGGCAGCCGGTCTTTGATGTCGTCTTTAAAATCCGCCGCCACCCGTTTCAGACGGCAGATGGCCACTGGTTGCTCTTCCACCCGGCCACGGCGGCAGGCGGGTTCGCAGGGGCGGTCGCAGGTGCGCCCCAGCACACCGGGAAACACGTTGGATTCCCAGTTGAGCATATAGGCATCGCTGTAGCGACCGCGGGCAATCAGGCGAATATATTCAGGAACTGGCGTATGCGCCGGGCAGGCGTATTGGCAATCGACGACCCGATGGAAATATTCCGGGTCTTTGGTATCGGTGGGTTTCAAACCGTGGTCTCCCAGCCTTTGAGGGTATTTACACCCTGTTTTTATTGTTATAGCGCTAGTGTATTGGGTTTTCCTGAAATGTGAATGTTTTTTGGCATTTTTTTGACAAAAAAGCGGAAAGAGTGCCGTTGCGGTTATTCTTCGCCAGATTTTTCCTCACGGCGGGGCGGATAGTGAAAGATTTGTACCACTTCGTCATCGGTGATGGATTCCAGCTTGATATCAAACTTCCACAGTTGATGCAGGTAACGCATCACCGGCTCGGTGGTGTCACCTAATGGACGGTTGTTGTACTGGCAGTGTTGCAGAGTTAAGGAGCGGTCGCCACGCACATCTACTTCGCTGATCTGGATATTGGGTTCTATATTGCCCAGGTTGTAACTGGCGGCTAAATCCTGGCGAACTTGTTTGTAACCTTGCTCGTCGTGAATGGCGCCTACTTCCAGATGATCTTGCTGGTCGTCGTCGACAATGGTGAACAGTTTTAAATCACGGATCACTTTGGGTGACAAGAACTGCAAAATAAAACTGTCGTCCTTAAAGTTCTCCATGGCAAAGTGCAGGGTGGTAAGCCAGTCGCTATCAGCAATATCCGGAAACCATTCGCGGTCTTCTTCGGTGGGATTTTCGCAGATACGGCGAATATCCTGCATCATCGCAAAACCCAGCGTGTAGGGGTTGATGCCGCTGTAGTAGGGAGAGTCGTATTCCGGCTGGTAGATGACGTTGGTGTGGTGCTGTAAAAACTCCACCATAAAGCCGTCGTCCACCAGCCCTTGTTTGTACAGGTCGTTGACGATGGTGAAATGCCAGAAGCAGGCCCAACCTTCGTTCATCACTTTGGTTTGCCGTTGCGGGTACAGGTATTGGGCCACTTTGCGCACAATGCGCACCACCTCCCGTTGCCAGGGCTCCAATAAAGGCGCGCTTTTCTCAATAAAGTACAACAAATTTTCTTGAGGTTCTGATGGAAAAACCGGGTGTGCCCGGGTAGTTTCTTCCGCTTCTTTAACAGGAATGGTTTTCCACAATTCGTTGACCTGCTGTTGCAGGTGGGCTTCTCGTTCCTGCTGCCGTGTTTGCTCCTCCTGAATAGACAACGGGTAGGGCCGCTTGTAGCGGTCGACACCGTAGTTCATCAGGGCGTGGCAGGCGTCCAGCAGAGATTCCACTTCGTCCACACCGTGGCGTTCTTCGCATTGAGCGATAAAGTTTCGCGCAAACAGCAGGTAGTCAATGATCGAGCTGGCGTCAGTCCAGGTCTTAAATAAATAGTTATTTTTAAAAAATGAATTGTGGCCGTAACTGGCGTGGGCGATCACCAGCGCTTGCATGCACATGGAGTTTTCTTCCATCAAATAGGCGATGCAAGGGTCGGAGTTGATTACGATTTCGTAAGCCAGCCCCATATGGCCGCGCTTATAGCTGTTCTCCATGCTTATAAAGTGCTTGCCGAACGACCAGTGATGATAATTGATGGGCATGCCAGAAGACGCGTAGGCATCCAGCATTTGTTCGGAGTTGATCACTTCAATTTGGTTGGGGTAGGTGCTTAACCGATAGCTGTCGGCGATGGCGGCAATGGCGTCGTCGTATTCCTGCAGCAGTTCGAACGTCCATTCGGAGGTGGTGGAGATGGGCTTGTTGCTCATTTGTGGCCTCCGTGCCAGAGGAGGGTTGAGAGGCTGTTGGTTAGTGGTCGCACGTCGCACGCTTTACGTCGCACGCTAAAGCCAAGCGCCTTGTCAGATAATTTTGTGTCATCCCCGCGAAGGCGGGGATCCATGCCTATGGTGAAGTAGGAAGGTGGATTCCCGCCTACGCGGGAATGACGGTACAAACAAGGCGTGCGACTTGCGACGTCAGACGTGCGACCAAGGTTTTTCACGCCACCTCCAACGGTTTGCCAAACAACTCCCTGAACACCGGATAAATATCCTCTGGCCCGGTGATGTGTTGCATGGCAAAGGCTTGAGGGTTGCTTTGCAGCACTTGTTGGTAGGATTCCCAAAGCGGTTTTGGACCGCGACTGGAGATTTCCACGTAGGAGTAATACTGCACCAGGGGCAGAATATCGTTGCCCAGTACTTCAATACAGCGTCCGCAGTCTTCCGGCCAGTTATCGCCGTCGGAAGCCTGGGCACCGTAAATATTCCATTCGTTCACCGGGTAACGGGCTTCGACAATGGCTTTCATTAAATCCAGGGCGCTGGATACTACGGTGCCGCCGGTTTCCCGTGAGTAGAAAAATTCTTCTTCGTCTACTTCCTTGGCGGTGGTGTGGTGGCGAATAAATACCACTTCGGTTTTGTCGTAATTGCGTGACAGGAATAAATACAAAAGGATAAAAAATCGCTTTGCCAAGTCTTTGGTTTTTTGATCCATGGAGCCGGATACATCCATCAGACAAAACATGACTGCCTTGGATACTGGCACCGGTTCCTTGCGGTGGCGACGGTAGCGAATGTCGATATCGTCCAAAAACGGTACCGCGTCGATACGGCGTTTCAGACCGGCAATTTTTTCTTCCAGTTCAGCAATGCGATCTTTGAAACTGTCGTCCTGAGTAGTGAGCAGGGTTTTCAGTTCCGCTTCTGCCTGACGCAGTTGGCGGCGTTTGCCCATGGTCATGGCCAGGCGGCGGGCACTGGCGCCGCGCATAGAACGCAATACATCGATGTTGTTGGGGGTGCCCTGATTGGCGAAACCGGCGCGCACCCGTTTAAATTCTTCGTTGCCCGCCAGTTGCCGTTTGGTGAGGTTGGGCAGGGCCATATCTTCAAATAGGAAATCCAGAAATTCCTGCTGGCTGATTTCAAACACGAAATCGTCCATGCCTTCGCCCTGGTTACTGGCTTTGCCTTCGCCAGCGCCCTGGCCACCACCACCTTCCGGGCGGGGTAATTGGTCACCGCGAACAAACTCTTTGTTGCCAGGCAGCACATGAGTGTTACGGCCACCGCTGCCGTGCTGAAAAACCGGCTCGGTTAAGTCCTTTCCGGAAATGCCAATTTTTTCGCCACCTTCAATATCGGTAATGCCGCGTTTGCGCAAACGCTCCGCCACCGCTTCCTTTATCTGGGCTCGATGACGGCGCAAAAATCGCTGGCGATTAACAGCGCTTTTGTTTTTTGAGTTCTTTCGCCGATCTATAAAAAAGTTAGACATTTGCGCAGGACTCCAAGGGTCGCACGTCTGACGTCGCACGTCGCACGCTAAAACCCAACTTAAATATTTTTTGGGCTTTGCCATTTAAGAGTGGCCGCTATTTGCGACTATCTCGACAGGCTAAAGCCTGACCTACAGGGTGCCTTGTTTTAGCGTGCGACGTCAGCTTTCCTTTTAAACGTAAGGCGACGTGCGGCCTCCAGCCAGGCACTCATTACTTTCAGCTTCTGCAATTTATTGAGACTTTCTCACCCTCAAATACCACTCCGACAACAACCGAACCTGTTTCTCGGTATAGCCACGCTCTACCATCCGTTGCACAAAGTCTTGATGTTTCTGCTGGTCTTCGGCGCTGGCTTTGGCGTTGAAAGAGATAACTGGTAGCAGGTCTTCGGTGCTGGCGAACATCTTTTTCTCAATCACTGAACGCAATTTTTCGTAGCTGGTCCAGGCAGGGTTTTTGCCCTGATTGTTGGCTCGGGCGCGCAGTACAAAGTTGACAATTTCACTGCGGAAGTCTTTCGGGTTGCTGATGCCTGCCGGTTTTTCGATTTTTTCCAGTTCGTCGTTGAGAGAGGCGCGGTCAAGAATTTCGCCAGTTTCCGGGTCGCGGTACTCTTGATCCTGAATCCAGAAATCCGCGTAGGTGACGTAACGATCAAACAGGTTCTGGCCGTACTCGGAGTAGGATTCCAGATAAGCTGTCTGGATTTCCTTACCAATAAACTCGATGTAATTGTGGGCCAGGAATTCTTTAATAAAGTTCAGGTAGCGGTCGTGAACTTCGCTTGGGAACTGCTCCTGCTCAATCTGGTTTTCCAACACATACAGCAGGTGTACCGGGTTGGCGGCTACTTCCGTGGAATCGAAATTAAACACTTTCGACAGCGTTTTAAACGCGAAGCGGGTAGACAGTCCGTTCATGCCTTCGTCCACACCCGCATTGTCGCGGTATTCCTGAATGGACTTGGCCTTGGGGTCGCGATCTTTCAGGCTTTCGCCGTCGTAGATGCGCATTTTGGAATAAACGCTGGAATTTTCCGGCTCTTTCAATCGCGACAGCACCGTAAACTGCGCCAGCATATCCAGGGTGTCCGGTGCGCAAGGGGCGGTAGACAGGGAGCTGTTTTGCAGCAGTTTTTCGTAAATCTTGATTTCTTCGGTAACGCGCAGGCAGTAGGGCACCTTGACGATATACACCCGGTCGATAAAGGCCTCGTTGTTCTTGTTGTTCTTGAAGGTCTGCCATTCGGACTCGTTGGAGTGGGCTAATACCACACCTTCAAAGGGGATGGCGCCGATGGCTTCGGTGCCGTTGTAGTTGCCTTCCTGGGTAGCGGTCAGCAGTGGGTGCAGCACCTTAATGGGCGCTTTAAACATCTCCACAAACTCCATCAACCCCTGATTGGCAGTACACATGCCGCCGGAGAAACTGTAGGCGTCCGGGTCGTTTTGCGGGTATTCCTCCAGCTTGCGAATATCCACCTTACCCACCAGGGAGGAGATGTCCTGGTTGTTTTCATCGCCGGGCTCGGTTTTGGATATAGCGGTCTGGTCGAGAATGGAGGGAGTCAGTTTGACCACCCTAAACTGGCTGATATCGCCGCCGTATTCGTGCAGGCGTTTTACCGCCCAGGGCGACATCACTGTACTCAGATAGCGCTTGGGAATGCCGTACTCTTCTTCAAGAATGGCGCCGTCTTCGCTGGCCTGGAACAACCCCAGTGGAGACTCAAATACTGGAGAGCCTTTCAGGGCATAGATGGGTTGCTTTTCCATTAGGGATTTCAACTTTTCAGCCAGCGAGGACTTACCGCCCCCCACTGGGCCCAACAGATAGAGAATTTGTTTTTTCTCCTCCAAACCCTGAGCGGCGTGGCGGAAGAAGCTGACGATGCTCTCAATGCATTCCTCCATACCAAAAAAATCATCAAACACCGGGTAGCGTTTGATGATTTTGTTGGAGAAGATGCGGCTTAATCTGGGGTCTTTGGAGGTGTCTACCATCTCCGGCTCGCCAATGGCCAAAAGCATTCGCTCGGCGGCTGTGGCGTAGGTTGAAGGGTCACTTTTACACAGCTCCAGATACTCCTGAATGCTGTATTCCTCCATCTGTGTGGCTTCGTAGCGCTGCTGGTAATGGCTGAAAATAGTCATGAGTCTCTCCTCCGTACCATTTCTGACCTTTCGTTGCTGATTTAACTCCCACTTTTTTCTATCTGGTGCTATTTTTACCTTAAATAACACTTTTGTCTTTTCAGGCAACGCCGCTGAAAGTCGGCTATATTTTTAAGGCTAACCTTTGTAAAAAATGCCCCGATTAAACCTTGATACAGTCTAGTCGTCGCCTTTCTGGCAAAACTTGAATACACAATAAACAAACACCCAGGCCAACGCTTGGTTGACTAGGGTGTTTTTGTAGTATTGGTGACGGTTTGTGACCATTGAGTCATAAACTTAAGATTGGGGTAGCTATGGTTTGATAATTTATAACTGGTCTAATAGACTGGTCTTTAATTTTAGGCAGGGAGTTATAACATGCTCGAAGAAATAGGCAGCTATGATGCAAAAACCAAATTAGCGGAAATCCTGCGCCGGGTGGAGTTGGGTGAGTCATTTACCATTACCAAGCGCGGACGGCCTGTCGCTGATGTTGTTCCCAGCCAGAGCGGCAAACGTTCATCGGTAAAAACAGCGGTTGAAAATATCTTGTCGGCCAAGAAACATCCAGTTTCAGATGAATACCTGGATGAGCTGAAAAAAGAAGGCCGAAAATGAAACGGTTTGTCCTGGATAACTCTGTAGCCATGCGATGGTTGCTTGAAAGCCCCAAAAAAGCTGACCAGAAATACGCTGAGCTCGTGCTGCAAAGCCTTGTTGATGCAAACGCCGTTGTTCCTCACCTGTGGCATATCGAAGCGATCAGTGTTTTATTGGCAGAAGAAAAACGCGGGGGCTTGCAGGCTGCCGACGTCGAGCGCTTTATCGCGCAGCTGGAAAACTTGCCAATAGACGTTGATCACTTGACAGCTCATCAAGCGTTTAGCCGAACTTTAAGTCTGTCCAGAGCATATAAACTATCAGGTTATGACAGTACATATTTAGAATTAGCGATAAGGGAGGGTCTGCCGCTGGCAACACTGGATAAGGATTTAAGAAAGGCAGCTATTAAAGCGGATGTTGAAATTTATTTGGTGAATGATTGAACAGTAAATGCAAATCCATTCTCTGTTCCTACTGTGGCCAACATTCAATCCGCTTTCCGCTTGCGTCTACTTTAAGGATGCTCTTGATGTCAGATAGTCTAAATGCATGAACAATATTGATGTTTTTAAATCGAGGATCACTTAGCTTAGTTACTACTCCGGTGATCGTTACATAAGTATTCTTGCATTCTTGCTCAATAAATTGTTCATTTCCCTCTGGGTAAACAATACCAATTGAAGAACCGAAATCTATCATTTCCCAATGTTCTTTCGTCAGAAAAAGTTGGAGGTGACCAGCCTTTCCAAGAAAACCAGAAACGACGACTTCACTTCCAGCACAAGACTCTGGGTCAACCAGCACCTTCGCAAGAGGTAAAACACCCCCGGCAGGGGCTTTCCCGCAGGAGGCTAGCAGTAATATTAATGCAACTAGGCTAACTCTCATAAATTCCATGACAGCTTATCATAAGCACTTGGACTCATTAAAAAACCTGGCTATCTTGAAGATAGCCAGGTTTTTTTGTGGCATTGTGCCTTACAACAATGGCGCAATCACCAAACTGACAATTGCCATCACATTAATCAAAATATTCATGGAAGGCCCAGAGGTGTCCTTGAACGGGTCGCCCACGGTATCACCCACCACAGCGGCAGAGTGAACATCGGAGCCTTTACCGCCCAGGTTACCTTTTTCCACGTATTTTTTGGCGTTATCCCAGGCGCCACCGGCGTTGGCCATCATTAGGGCCAGCAGCACACAGCCCAACAGACCGCCACCCAGTAAGCCACCAAGTGCTTCTGCGCCTAAACCAAAGCCCACTAGTGGCGGGGCGGCGACGGCAATAGCGCCGGGCAGCAACATGCGCTTGAGTGCAGCCGTAGTGGCGATATCTACACAACGTGCAGTATCGGGTTCTGCTTTGCCCTCCAGCAGACCGGTGATCTCCTTAAACTGGCGGCGGATTTCGCGAATCATATCGAAAGCCGCGTCGCCCACAGCGGTCATGGTAATGGAGGCAATCAGGAACGGAATGCAACCGCCGATAAACATACCCACCAGCACCAGCGGGTTGGACAGTTCTAGTGAAAAATCTGGCACGTTCACCTGCACGGTTTCGATAAAAGCAGCAATAATTGCCAATGCTGCCAGTGCAGCAGCACCGATGGCGAAGCCTTTGCCAATAGCGGCAGTGGTGTTGCCCAGCTCATCCAGAGAGTCGGTGATCTCGCGAGTCTCCTCACCCATACCACCCATCTCGGCGATACCGCCAGCGTTATCCGCTACCGGCCCGTAGGCGTCGATGGCCATGGTAATGCCCACGGTAGACAGCATACCCACTGCGGCGATGCCCACACCGTACAAACCTGCCTGAGCGGTAGAAATGTAAATAATGGCGCCAATAAACAGAATCGGCAGTACCACCGACTGCATGCCCACTGCCAGGCCGGTAATCATAATAGTGGCCGGGCCGGTTTCACCGGAGCGGGCAATTTTGCGAACCGGGCCGCCGCCGGTGTAGTACTCGGTCACCAAGCCAATCAGGATGCCGCCCACAGCGCCGCTGAGTACCGCGTACCAGACGTTGGTTTCAATGCCCATGCAGTCCATCAGAAACCAGGCGGCGATAACAAAGATGATGGGTGCGGCGAAGGTGCCGGTGCGCAATGCTGCGCTGGGCGCTGAGTTGGAACGCAAACGCACCAGGAAGATGCCCAATACCGAAGCCACCAAGCCAATGGAGGCCAGCGCCAGTGGCAGGAACATCAGTTCGCTGCTGTTAACAGTAGCGGCGATGGCAATAGAGGCGATCATAGAGCCGCAGTAGGACTCGAAAATATCCGAACCCATACCAGCCACATCACCCACATTGTCGCCCACATTGTCGGCGATCACGCCGGGGTTGCGGGGGTCGTCTTCGGGAATGCCAGCTTCCACTTTACCTACCAAGTCGGCGCCCACGTCGGCACTCTTGGTGTAGATGCCGCCACCCACACGGGAGAACAGCGCTACTACCGAGGCACCCATACCAAAGCCATGCAGGGTATGTGCGGTGTGAGGATCGCCACCGAAGTAGTAGTAAAGTGAGCCGAGGCCAACAAGGCCAAGAGAAGCCACACACAGTCCCATAATAGAACCGCCAAAGAACGCTACAGACAATGCAGCAGCCGGCCCTTTGGTATTGGCCGCCGTAGCGGTGCGCACATTGGCTTTGGTGGCGGAGAACATACCCAACCAGCCGGCAATGGCGGAGCTCAATGCACCCACAAGGAATGCCAGGGCAGTACCACCTCCCAAATCAGAGAAGTAAATCAGCACCAGTAGCACAGCAGCGAAAATCGCCAACATGCTGTATTCCCGACGCATAAACACCATGGCGCCAATATGAATCTGGTCAGCGATTTTTTTGATGCTGGCTTCCCCTTCCGGGTAACGCACAACAATTCGGTAGATAAAAAAGGCAACGATCAGGCCCACAACCCCGAGAAGGGGCGGAAGCAGGGCAGGGTTGTCAAACATGGATACCCCCGGTAGATGAGTTGGTGATACTGCTATTTATTGGTTATTTGTCAGTACTGCTTGTGCGACTTTACTCGGACTGTAAGGAGTAACAGGGTTGTTATTTCTGAACCGCCGCCAGCAGGGATGCTGGCAACGAGCTTACACGGATGCTTATTTTGGTTAAATAAAGTACAGCGTGTTCAGAAATAACAACCCTGTTGCTCCCACGTTTGCCTATAGAGGCGCACTCCAACGCCGCCTATATAACCCTAGTTAGGTATGGGCTGTAAAGTAAATGGCTGCCTGATGGCGCTGTAAACCCCGGTGAACGGTCTTGATTGAGGTCGGCCACAGACTTTTCGTCCCATTAATACTAAATTCGATTTCCATTCGCCTCAGCCTTGGAGTTTGCTCATGAATACCGTCAGTCAGTTTCTTATCTGTACTTTGTTAGCCGGCCTTTTTGTGTTTTCTCCTCCTCAGGCAATTGCCGCCGATAAAGACGGCCCGATGAAGTCAGAAACCTTTAACGGCCTGGAATTTCGCAATATCGGCCCCGCGTTTATGTCCGGTCGCATCGCCGATATCGCTATCGACCCCAACAACCGCAACACCTGGTTTGTGGGTGTGGGTTCAGGGGGCGTGTGGAAAACCACCAATGCGGGCACCACCTGGACGCCGGTATTCGACAAGCAGCCGGTGTATTCCATCGGTGCAGTGGTGATTGACCCAAGCAACTCCGCCAGGGTTTGGGTAGGCACCGGGGAAAACGTCAGTGGTCGCCATGTGAGTTTTGGTGATGGTATCTATTTGAGCACTGATGGCGGCCAGAATTGGGAGAACAAAGGGCTGGAGAATTCCGAACATATCTCTGAAATCATTGTTCACCCCACTGACCCCAACACGGTTTGGGTGGCTGCGCAGGGGCCGCTGTGGTCAAAGGGCGGCGACCGCGGTTTATTCAAAACCACCGATGGTGGCGACACCTGGAAGCAGGTTCTTGGTGATAAAGAGTGGATTGGTGCTACGGATCTGGTGATTGACCCGCGCAACCCGGATCGCCTGTATGCAGCAACATGGCAACGTCACCGCACCGTGGCCGCGCTGGTGGATGGCGGCCCTGGTACCGCGTTGTATCGCAGTGAAGATGGCGGTGAGAACTGGCAAAAACTTAAAACCGGTTTGCCAGGGTCGGATATGGGCAAAATCGGTTTGGCCATATCGCCTATCGACCCGGATGTGCTCTACGCCGCCATTGAATTGGATCGCCGTACTGGCGGTGTGTATCGCAGCAGTGACCGCGGTGCCAGCTGGACCAAAATGTCTGACGCTGTGGCCGGCGCCACCGGCCCGCACTACTACCAGGAACTGTACGCCAGCCCCCACAATTTCGACCAGATATTCCTCGCCAACAACCGCATGTTGCAATCCAACGATGGCGGCAAAACCTTTGCTCCCATGAGGGAAGAGTTTAAACATCCGGACAACCACGCCATGGCGTTTCTGCCAGATGACAAAGACTACATGATGGTGGGCTCCGACGGCGGCATCTACGAAAGTTTTGACAACGGCGAGCACTGGCGTTTTATCGATAACCTGCCGGTGACCCAGTTCTACAAACTGGCACTGGATGACAGCGAGCCGTTTTACAACATCTATGGCGGCACCCAGGACAATGGTACCCAGGGTGGGCCGTCGCGCACCGACAACGCGAATGGCATTCGCAACGCCGATTGGGAAATGGTGCTGTTTGCCGACGGCCACCAGCCCGCCACTGAGCCGGGCAATCCGGACATTATGTACGGTGAGTGGCAGCAGGGTAATTTGATGCGCATCGATCGCACCACCGGCGAGCTGGTGTATATCCAGCCACAGCCCAAACCTGGTGAGCCAGAAGAGCGTTTTAACTGGGATGCGCCCATTCTGGTCAGCCCTCATAAACCCAGCCGTCTTTACTACGCTTCTCAACGGGTATGGCGCAGTGAAGATCGTGGCGACAGCTGGACGCCCATTTCCGGCGACCTCACCAAAAATCTGGAGCGCATTGAACAGCCGATTATGAATGGCCAGCCCGGCTGGGATGCGGCTTGGGATATGTGGGCGATGTCTGAGTACAGCACCATTACCTCGTTGGCGGAATCGCCATTACAGGAAGGTCTGCTGTACGCGGGCACCGACGATGGTCTGATTCAGGTGAGTGAAGACGGTGGCAACAACTGGCGCAGCACCAAAGTGGGTAGCTTGCCCGGCGTGCCAGACAGTGCCTTTATCAACGACATTCGCGCCGACCTGTTCGATGCCAACACGGTTTACATCGCCTTGGATAATCACAAATTTGGCGACTACAAACCGTACCTGCTGAAAAGTACCAACCGGGGCAAAAGCTGGAAATCCATTAGCTCAACACTTCCAGATAAACATCTGGTATGGCGTTTGGTGCAAGACCATGTCAAATCGGAACTGCTGTTTGCCGCCACCGAATTTGGCGTGTTCTTTACCGTGGACGGCGGCAAAAAATGGCTGGAATTGAACGGCGGGTTACCCACCATCGCCTTCCGTGATATTGGCATTCAGCGTCGGGAAAACGACTTGGTGTTGGCCAGTTTTGGCCGCGGCTTTTTTGTGTTGGATGATTACAGCGCACTGCGAGATATTTCTGAAGCCAGTCTTAACAATGAAGCGCAACTGTTCCCCACCCGTAAAGCCTGGTGGTATGTGGAAAAGGGGCCGGTTGATCGTTTTGAATTCAAAGGCTCCCAAGGCCATAGCTATTACGCAGCGCCCAACCCGCCCTTTGGTGCGGTGTTTACCTACTACTTGAACGACAAGATGAAAAGCGCCAAAGAACGCCGTCAGGCAAAAGAAAAACCCTTAAAAGAAGCCGGTAAGAACATTGTTTTTCCCGGTTGGCAGGCGGTGGAAGCCGAGCGCCGCGAGCAGCCGCCTAAAATCTGGCTGACTGTAAAAGACAGTGACAACAACGTTGTTCGCCGGGTTGAGGGCAGCAATAAAAAAGGCGTTAACCGAGTCGCCTGGGATTTGGCATTGCCAGGAGTTAATGTGATAACTAGTCCGAAACCAGCGGCGGATAATCGCTACATCAAATCCCGTTTTATGGCAGCCCCCGGCGAATACAGCGTCACTTTGTCAAAAGAGGTAAACGGCCAGGTAACGGTATTGCAAGGCCCGCAACAATTTACTGTGGAGAAAATGAACCAGGGCGCACTGCCGGGCTCGCCGATGGAGGCCACCGTCGCATTTTGGAAGGAAGTCAGTCAGGCCAAGCGGGATGCCGGTGCGGTTTACCAGGGGTTGAAAGCGGCTACGGATAAAGTGGCTATGCTGCAACTGGCGATCCAACAATCCAGCGTTGAGCCGGGTAGTTTGGATGCGGAATTGCACCAGCTGCGCAGTCAGCTATTGGAGATTAACCACCGCCTGAACGGTGATCAGTCAAAAGCGGAGGTGTACCTGTCCAACGCCAAGACCATTCAAAACTTGATTTTTGTGGCGGAAAGTGGCACTGCGTTCTCTTCCTATGGGCCAACGCCCACCCATAAAGAAAGCTTGGCCTGGGCGCAACGACAGCTGACGGAAGAAGGTGAAAAGCTGCGTCGTATCGTTGAGGTGGCCATTCCTGCGGTAGAGGAAAAACTGAAAGCGGCGGGTGCGCCTTATGTTAGTGGGCAGGCGTTGCCGTAAACTTATATTTGTAGCCCGGGTGCAGCGCAGCGAAACCCGGGAACACACAACCTATCATGTTCTGGCCCCGGGTTTCGCTGCGCTGCACCCGGGCTACTCATCAGTAGACATGGGTCATTGCAAATCACACTAACCATCACCCTTTCTTGAAAACTCCTACTGCCGCCCCTATCTCTCATTCATAAGATAGATTTTTGGGGGCAATTCCATGCGCATCGACAAATTTACCAATTCTCTGCAAGCAGCCCTGGCTGACGCACAATCTCTGGCAGTAGGGCGTGATAACAATGCCATCGAACCGGTACACCTGCTGTTGGCCTTGCTCAATCAGCAGGGCGGGGCAGTGCGTCCGTTACTGGCCAAAGCGGGTTTTGATTTGTCAGGCTTGCAAACAGACCTTGAACAACAACTGGAACGGGTCGCGCGTATACAAAGTCCTACCGGTGAAGTGGGTTTGTCTGCGGACTTGGGCCGCTGGTTTAACCTGGCGGACAAACTTGCCCAGCAACAGGGCGACCAATATATTGCCAGTGAAACGGTGTTGCTGGCGGCCTTCGACGATCGTTCTGACGTTAGCAAGGCACTGAACCACTATGGCAACAAACAACAACTGCAGCAGGCGATTGCAGACGTGCGCGGAGGCGAAAACGTGAACAACCCGGAAGCGGAAGGCAACCGTCAGGCGCTGGATAAGTACACCATCGACCTCACCGAGCGCGCCGAACAGGGCAAGCTGGACCCGGTGATTGGCCGCGATGAAGAAATCCGCCGCACCATCCAGGTATTGCAACGGCGCACCAAAAATAACCCGGTACTGATTGGCGAACCCGGTGTGGGTAAAACCGCCATCGCCGAAGGCATGGCCTTGCGTATCATTAATGGCGAAGTACCGGAAGGCCTAAAAGACAAGCGCATCCTGTCCCTGGATTTGGGCGCACTGTTGGCAGGGGCCAAATTTCGTGGTGACTTTGAAGAGCGCCTGAAGGCAGTGCTCAATGAACTGTCGAAACAGGAAGGTCGTATTATCCTGTTTATCGATGAACTGCACACCATGGTGGGCGCCGGTAAGGCGGAAGGCGCCATGGATGCGGGCAATATGCTCAAGCCCGCTCTGGCTCGCGGCGAATTGCACTGTGTGGGTGCCACCACTTTGGATGAATACCGCCAGTTTATTGAAAAAGACGCCGCTCTTGAGCGCCGTTTTCAAAAGGTGTTGGTGGATGAACCCAGCGAAGAAGACACCATCGCTATTCTCCGTGGCCTGAAAGAGCGCTACGAAGTGCACCATGGGGTGGAAATTAACGACTCTGCTCTTGTAGCCGCTGCTAAACTGTCGCAACGCTATATCACTGACCGGCAATTGCCTGATAAAGCCATCGACCTGATCGACGAAGCAGCCAGTCGTATCCGTATGGAAATCGACTCCAAGCCGGAATCCATGGATCGTCTCGACCGCCGTCTGATTCAACTGAAAATCGAACGGGAAGCGGTAAAAAAAGACGATGACGAAGCGGCGCAAAAACGCTTGGAAAAATTAAATACCGACATTGCCGAAGTGGAAAAAGAGTACGCCGATCTGGAAGAAATCTGGAAAGCAGAAAAAGCCTCGGTGCAGGGTGCCACCCAAATCAAAAGTGATCTGGAACAGGCGCGTCTGGAATTAGACGCTGCCCACCGCGCTGGCGATTTGGCGAAAATGTCCGAGCTGCAATACGGCAAAATCCCTGAATTGGAAAAACAGCTGAGTGCGGCGTCTCAGGCAGAGACGGAAGAAAAACAGCTGCTGCGCAACAAAGTTACTGACGAAGAAATCGCTGAAGTGGTTTCCAAATGGACCGGTATACCCGTTTCCAAAATGCTCGAAGGGGAACGGGGCAAGCTGCTGCGTATGGAAGACTTTTTGCACCAGCGCGTAGTGGGGCAGAGCGAAGCGGTGGTGGCGGTATCCAACGCCGTTCGCCGCTCCCGCGCCGGGCTCTCCGACCCTAATCGCCCCAACGGCTCCTTCCTGTTTTTGGGGCCAACCGGGGTGGGTAAAACCGAACTGTGTAAATCCCTGGCGGAGTTTTTGTTCGATACCGAAGAAGCCATGGTGCGTATCGATATGTCGGAATTTATGGAAAAACACTCTGTGGCCCGTCTGATCGGAGCTCCTCCCGGATACGTGGGTTACGAAGAGGGCGGCTACCTGACCGAAGCGGTGCGCCGTAAACCCTATTCCGTGCTGCTGCTGGACGAAGTGGAAAAAGCCCACGCGGATGTGTTCAATATTCTGCTGCAAGTGCTGGAAGACGGCCGTCTCACTGATGGCCAAGGTCGCACAGTAGACTTCCGTAATACAGTAGTCGTAATGACCTCCAACCTGGGCTCTGATGTGATCCAAAACCTGGTCAATGATCGTTCCTACGATACCGTCAGCTTTGATGGTGAACTTGAATTAGATGACTCAATAGAAAATGAGAACAGGCAAGAAGTCATCCGTGAAAAAGTGATGGAAGTCGTGGGTATGCACTTCCGCCCCGAATTTATCAACCGCATCGATGAAGCGGTGGTGTTCCATCCTCTGGGCAAAGAGCAGATCAAAGGTATTGCCGATATCCAGCTGGCTGGCCTGCGCAAGCGCCTGGCAGAACGAGAGCTGGGTTTAGAAATCAGCGATGAAGTGATGGAGCAGCTGGTAGAAGCAGGCTTTGATCCGGTTTATGGCGCAAGGCCGCTAAAACGGGCGATTCAGAAGCTGCTGGAAAACCCACTGGCGCAGGAAATTTTGGCCGGGCGTTTTGCGCCAGATGATACTGTGCGAGTAGGGTTGGACGGTGAGCGGATTGTGTTTTTGGGCCAGTAACTTGGTCGGACATTGGAGTATCTATGTTTTACAGTAAAGTCACCAGGCAGCGGCTTTCTAATGATTGTTAGATTTTTGGCGATTTTTGGGTTACTGGGCTTGGGCTTATGGGGGTGTTCTCAAGACAGTACCGAGCTAAGCCCAATTCACGAGTATGCTCATACAGCGTCGCCGGGTGGCCATATGCACGCTTATGTGTATGAATACGGTGAGGGGGCTGAGGGCTTAACTCAGGTTGTTATTGATATTGACTCAGGTCGGTGTGGAAGCGGGTCGGTGTCTGCTTACGGAACTGGGTTAAACTTTAGGCTACGCTGGATTGATGACAACAATCTGGAAGTAATACACCCGGCTAATATAGATATCCAACACAATGTTTCTGGCAGTGTTTTGCAGTGCCTTGATAAAAAAATTAAAGTTCACACAGCAGCTAGAGAGTAGTGTTGGTTTACGCCTAAAATTTAACTTTTAGTCTTTACTGCAGTGCTTTTTAAACCAACCCGACAACTCGCTTTCATTAATTTCTCCAGCTGCCAGTTTCTCAAAAACAACCGCCGCATCGGGCTCCGAGGCTTCAAGGGTATAGCCATTTAATTCAAGAAACAGCGTGCCAATAACAAACGCTGTGCGCTTATTGCCGTCCACAAACGGGTGATTCTTGGCGAGGCCAAAACTGTAGGTGGCGGCAAGTTCATAGATGGATATGTCTGGTTGGTAGGCGTATTTCTGTTTGGCTCGTGCCAGTGCTGAATCCAGAAGGCTTTTATCTCGGATGCCATCGCCGCCGCCGTGTTCTGCCAGCAACATGGTGTGCACAGCCTGCACTACATCATCCAGTATCCATACTGGCTCTTTCATTTTGCCAGCTCACGCAGTGTGTTTTTATAGCGCTTCATAATGTTTTCAGCAGCTTCCACCTGCTCGCTGAAATTTTGCTGGTAGGGGGTGAGCGTGTAGCCGTCCGGGTTTTCCACCAGGTAGAGTGTGTCGCCTTTTGCCGCCTTCATCTTGCTAAGTGCTTCTTTGGGAAGCAGAATTCCCATAGAGTTACCTACCGGAGTAACTTTTACTTTTAACATGGCGATGACCTTTAAATTTGGTTATAACTAATGTTATTACAAAGTGTAGGCCAATCTCACAGGCTCGGCAACAACCTGTTGTTGAGCGTTAAAACGAATAACTTGAATACAAAAAATGAAAAAACGCCTGTTTGTTAAAGGAATAATGCTGGCCGTTATCCTGTTTGGTTTATTCCTCTACGCAACCTACCTGCGCACTGGCCAGATGCCGGTTCCAAACGTGAATCCTGGCGAATGGTTTGCGCAGGTATCTCAAAAAGTAACTGATACCATCCAGTCCCTGAAAGCCCAGGCCAGCCAGCTGGCGGAGGATGCTACAGAGTCTGTTCAGCAATCAGCGGCGGATTTGCAGACGGTGGCTCAGGAGGTGGAAGTCTTCGAGCAGCCGGGCAACCCGGTGTATCGCTGGCGGGATGCTGAGGGCAATCTGTATTTCGGTGACCACCCACCTGAGGATGCGCTGGAATTAACGCCCATGACCGAGAATGCACTCACTTATTGATTGTCGGGTTAAAGAGTGTGCATACGTCCCTATGGCAGCCACAGGTTTGTCGATATACTTCCACCCCCATTTTCGTTGAGGCCGAGCCCGTGTTGCGCGCCCTGAGTCGCTTTTACCTTATTGCCCTGTTGTTGATCGCCCCTGTTTCATGGTGTGCGGATCTGGACACTTTCTCCAGTGAGGATATTCGCGCCCGTTACCTGGCCCTGATTGACGATCTGCGCTGCCCTCAGTGCCAGAACCAGAACCTCAGTGATTCCGATTCCGCTATCGCCGTGGATTTGCGACGCACCGTATTGCGCCTGTTGGAGGAGGGCAAGGGCGATAAGGAAATTATCGATTTTCTGGTTGATCGCTACGGCGACTTTATTATCTACATGCCTCAGTTCAAGTCCGGCACTTACAGCTTGTGGCTGCTGCCACTGCTGCTGGCACTGGTGGGCGCGGTGGTGATCGTGCTGGTGGTACGCCGCCAGCGCCGGGTTACTGTGCCGTCAGACCTCAACGAGAGTGAACAACAACAGCTGGCAGAACTGCTCAGTAATTCCGGTACTGACAAACAGGAGAATCGCTAATGGCGGAACTGTGGTGGCCGTTGGCGGCGCTGGTTGTATTGGCGCTGTTGTTTGTCTGTTTTCCGCTGTTGCGGCCCACCAAAAACGGCCCTCAGGTACAGCAATCCCGTGCCAATGCGGAGTTGTTTCAGGAGCATCTGGCGGAATTGGAATCTCAACACCAGCAGGGCCAGATTGATGATGCCGAACTGGCAGCGTTACGCGCCGAGCTTGAGCGCAGTTTACTGGTGGAGAGTCAAAACTCCGGATCGCAGGCAGCCTCGAAAGCAGGCAAGCCCTTGTGGCTGATGCTCTCTTTGGTGGTGGCTTTACCTGTGGTGGCCCTGTGGCTGTATCTGGAACTGGGTGCCAGCGACGACCTCACCATTGTTGACCAGCTGGAGCGCAGCTCCCTGATGCAATCCCAGGGGCACCCGGAAGCACTGCCTATGCGGGCCAACGTACTTGAGCGCATCGAACAACGCTTGCTGGATCAGCCGGATAACTTCTACTACTGGGTACTCAGTGGCCGCCTCAACACAGAACAGGAACAACTCAACAAAGCGCTGGCCGCTTACCGCCGCGCGGACGAGCTGTCCGGCGGCCAGGACATCACCTTAATGCGGGAATACCTGCAAGTGGCCTTTGCCCTGCGCGATCAGGTGGAATTGGCAGAGCTCAAATCCCTCACCAGCCGGATTCTCCAGCAGGTGCCTGATAATTTGGCAGTGCTGGGGCTCAACGGCCGCATCGCTTTTGAGGAGGGCGATTTTCCCACCGCTGTGCGGGATTGGCGCAAGGTGTTGCAGGCGCTGCCACCTCAACACGCCACCGCGCAACAGCTTAAGGCGGAACTGGCCAAGGCGGAGGCTGGGCTGACCCCGGAACAGCGTCAGGAGCAGTCCAAAGGTCAGCTGCAACTGGTAATCAAACTGGCCCCGGAGCTTGAATTAAAGCCAAACGCTACACTGTTTGTTATCGCCCGCCCAGCGGGGCAAACCGCCGGCCCGCCATTGGCCGTGAAACGCATTCTCAATGCCAATCTGCCTGTAGAAGTGATTTTGGACGACAGCAACTTGATGTTGCCGGATACCTCATTGTCGCAAGCCGGAGTGGTTACGGTAACCGCACGCATTTCCTATTCAGGCGGAGTCAAAGGGCAGTCCGGTGACTTGCAAGGGCAACAGTTGAAAATACCGGTTGGTACCGGAAAGCCTGCCCATGTGTTGATTGATCGCCAGTTGTAAAAAGGTTAATGCGAAGATACGGAGCCAATGGTGCTTTTACAGACCGTCTGCGGCATGGATGCCGCAGAAGAGCCTGCATGGATGCATTCACGGCGTGTCTGTAAAAGCACCATTGGCTTCGGATCGCCACCCAACTTTCAACCGAGCTCCCAAAACCCGACTTTCTTCCGTTGTGCCTGCGCCCTGAGCGTGTAAAATCGCGCAATTAACTTCTGTTTGTCGGATCAGTATTTTCATGCGGCTCAAATGCATCAAACTGGCCGGGTTCAAATCCTTTGTTGACCCGACCACTGTCAGTTTTCCCAGCAATATGTGCTCGGTTGTCGGCCCCAACGGCTGTGGCAAATCTAACGTGATCGACGCAGTGCGCTGGGTGATGGGGGAGTCCTCCGCCAAACACCTGCGCGGCGAGTCCATGACCGACGTGATCTTCAACGGCTCCGGTGGCCGCAAACCGGTAGGCCAGGCCTCTATCGAACTGGTGTTCGACAACACCAGCGGCACCCTCGGCGGCGAGTACGCCAGCTACTCGGAAATCTCCGTCAAGCGCAAAGTTACCCGCGATGCCCAGAACACCTACTACCTGAACGGCAACAAATGTCGCCGCCGTGATATTACCGACATCTTTCTGGGCACCGGCCTGGGGCCGCGCAGCTACGCCATTATCGAACAGGGCATGATCTCCCGGCTGATTGAGGCCAAGCCCGATGAACTGCGGGTGTATATCGAAGAAGCGGCAGGCATCTCCAAATACAAAGAGCGCCGCCGCGATACCGAAAACCGCATGCGCCGCACTCACGAAAACCTCGAGCGCCTTACCGATATCCGCGAGGAGCTGGGTCGCCAGCTGAGTCGCCTTGAGCGCCAGGCGAAAGCGGCGGAAAAGTACGCCGAGTACAAGAAGGAAGAGCGTCAGCAAAAAGCCCAACTGCACGCCTTGCGCTTTAAGCAACTGGCTGACCAAAACCAGGCCCGCAAGCAGGCAATCACTGAATTTGAGCTGAGTGTTGAAGCCCTGGTGACCGAGCGCCAGAGCGGCGATACCGCCATCGAAAAACTCCGCGGCAGCTACACCGACCTGGGAGATGCCTTTGGTGAAGTGCAGGGCCGTTACTACGGCATCGGCGCCGAAGTAGCGAAAATCGAACAGGCCATCCAGCACGCTCAGGATCGCGCCCGCGAGCTGCAACAAGACCTGGAGCAGACTGAGCGAAACTTCGCCGAAACCGACGAACACCTGCGCCAGGATCGGGAAAAAATTGCCACTTGGGAAACCGAGTTGGAAGAAATAGCCCCGCAACTGGAAACCGCCCAGCAATCGGAAGAACTGACTGCCGCGACCCTGCAGGAAGCGGAAGAGGGCATGCACAGCTGGCAGCTGCAATGGGATGACTTCAACCAGACCGCCGCTGCTCCCCGGCAACAGGCTGAAGTTCAGCAGTCCCGCATCCAGCACCTGGAACAGGTGCTGCGCCGCCTGGGCGAGCGCATGGAAAAACTGCGCGACGAGTCTACCGGCCTCAGCGTCAGCCCCATGCAGGAAGAAATCGAACTGCTCAAAGAGCAGTTGGCGGAGCAAGAACTGGCCTTGGAAACCCTGCAACAGCAGGTAGATGGCTACGCCGAACGCATTGAGCAGAGCCGTGCTGCGGGCAACCACTGCGCCAGCGAACTGGACAGCGCTCGCGGCCAATTGCAAAGCCTGCGTGGCCGCCATGCGTCCCTGGAAGCCTTGCAGCAGGCGGCCATGGAAGGGGAGGCCGGTGCTCAGCGTTGGCTGGAAGGCAACAGCCTCGCCGCCAACCCCCGGCTGGCGGATAACCTGACCGTGGCCGAAGGCTGGGAAACCGCCATCGAAACCGTGCTGGGCAGCTATTTGCAGGCGGCCTGCATCGACCAGATCGATGCGGTGGCGCAATTGGCGCAGAATTTTGAGCAGGGCGAGCTGATCCTGGTGGATGGTGCCACCCCGACAGCCGCTGACAGCGGCAAAGCCGATACGTTATCCAGCAAAGCCAGTGGCAGCGATGCCGCCAGCGCACTGCTGGCGGGCATTTATGCGGTAGACGGCCTGGAACAGGCGCTGGCCCTGCGCCCGCAATTGCAGGGCGGTGAATCCGTGGTTACCCGCGACGGTCTGTGGCTGGGCAGCAACTGGCTGCGGGTCAGCCGCAAGGGCGATGCCAGTGTCGGTATGCTGGCACGCAAGCAAGAGCTGGAAGAACTGACCGCTGCTATTGCCGTGCAGGAACAAACAATCGAACAGCTTAGCACTCAACACCAGCAGCACATTCAACAGTTGGCGGAGCTGGAGCAGCAGCGCGAAGCTCACAACCGGGATTGGAGCGAACAGCAGCGCGGTTTTGGTGAACTGCGCTCCCGCCTCAGCGCCAGCGAAGTGCAAATGGAGCAAACCGGCGCCCGTCGCCAGCGCGCGGAGCAGGAATTGGCGGAAATCCAGCAGCAACAACAGCTGGAACAGGAGAGCCTGGCGGAGGCACGGCAATTGCTGGAGCAGGCCATCGAGTCCATGGAGGACGACACCAATCGCCGCGAAATCCTGATGCAGCAGCGCGATGAGCTGCGCGCCAAACTCGATCAGGCGCGCCAGAACGCCCGCCATGAGCGCGATCGCCAGCACCAGCTGGCCATGCGCGAACAGTCCATCCGCACCCAGCTGCAGTCGATTCGCGATGGCATTTCCCGCCTGGAAGTGCAGGCCCAGCGATTGCAGGAGCGCCGCGACCAGCTGCGCGCCAGCTTTACCGAAAACGACAACCCCGGCGAAGAACTGAAAATCCAGCTGGAAGAAAAGCTGGAAATGCGTTTGAGCGTGGAACAGGAATTGGGTGAAGCCCGCCGCAATCTGGAAAGCGTCGAGCACGAGATGCGCCAGCACGAACAGCGCCGCAACGAACTGGAACAACAACTGCAGGTGGTGCGCTCCAAGCTGGAACAGGAGCGCCTGGCGGCTCAGGAAATCGCCACCCGCAGCGGCACCATTCGCGAGCAGGTGATGGAACAGGACTTCGACCTGGACACCCTGCTGGAAAATCTGCCGGAAGACGCCGACGAACAAGCCTGGGAACAGGAACTGGAACGCCTGGCGGCGCGTATATCCCGCCTTGGCCCCATCAACCTGGCGGCCATCGACGAGTACCAAGTGGAGTCAGAGCGCAAGAACTACCTGGACGCCCAGAACAACGATCTGGAAGAAGCACTGGAAGCACTGGAAAACGCCATTCGCAAGATTGACCGGGAAACCCGTACCCGCTTCAAGGAAACCTTTGATTCGGTCAACAGCGGTATTCAAGAGCTGTTCCCGAAAATGTTCGGCGGCGGCCACGCTTATCTGGAACTGACCGGTGAAGACCTGCTGGACACCGGCGTGGCCATTATGGCGCGGCCACCGGGCAAGAAAAACTCCACCATTCACCTGCTGTCCGGTGGCGAGAAGGCGCTGACCGCCATCTCTCTGGTGTTTTCCATCTTCCGCCTCAACCCGGCGCCGTTCTGTATGCTGGACGAGGTGGATGCGCCGCTGGATGACGCCAACGTGGGGCGCTATATCCGCATGGTGAAAGAGATGTCCCAGCAGGTGCAGTTTATTTACATCACCCACAACAAGATTGCCATGGAGTTGGCGGATCAGCTGATGGGTGTGACCATGCACGAGCCGGGTGTGTCGCGCCTGGTATCCGTGGATGTCAACGAAGCAGTAGAATTGGCGGAAGCGTAACGACAGACAGAACCATGAGCCAGGAACTTCTAATTACACTGGGCGCGCTGTTGATCATTGCCATTCTGATCGACGGCATACGGCGGGCGCGCCACTCTCGTCACGATCGCATTCGGATGTCGCGTCGCAAACAGCCCATTTTTGACGAAGACAGCGACGACGGTTTTAACAACTACGGCAGCGAACTGCCTAACGGCGGTGCTCGCGTTATCAGCGTTCGCGACGACCAGGACGCCGAACAACTGCACGGCGAAATTCGCAAATCCGCTGAGGAAAGCAAGCCAAAACTTGCTTTCCAGAAGTCGGAAGTCGGAAGTCAGAAGTCGGAAGCGGAAATTCCTGATCCCGAAACATCTAAGGAAGACGCTGCCCCTCTGGCAGTGCGCGAGCCAGAAGCACCACAACCGGAAGCTGCCACCGAACAGCCCGCAACCCGCAACCCGCAACCCGAAACCCGCTCTGAACAGCCCGCAGCCCGCAGCCCGAAGCCCGCAGCCAAATCCCCGAAACGCGAAACCCGTAGCACGCAACCCGAGCAGGCTACCCTGGAACTAAGCCCCGCCAAACAAAAGCGCGACGGCCCCCAGGAAGTCATCGCCTTCCACCTGCGCTCTGGCAAAGACAACAAATTTGCCGGTCAGGAGCTGCTGGAAACTCTGGTGGAAGAGGGCATGCGCTTTGGTGCCATGGATATCTTTCACCGCCACAGCGAGAGTGATGGTTCTGGCGATGTGCTGTTCAGCATTGCCAACAGCGTGGAACCGGGGACTTTTGATCTCAATACCATCGGTGATCTGGAAACCCCCGGCATCAGCTTTTTTATCGATCTGGGCTCAGTGGATGACCCCAAAGCGGCCTTCAGTACCATGCTGGAAACCATCGCTGGTTGCATGGAAAAACTGGGTGGTGAGCTGAAGGATGAAACCGGCAGTGCGGTAACCAAACAGACCGTGGAACACTACAAGCAGCGGGTGCGGGATTTTCAGCGCCGCGCACTGTCTGAGCGCGTTTGATGTCTTCAGCGGATTCCGTTCCCGCCGAAGCGGCTGCCGAAGCCAGCCGCCTGCGTGACCAGCTTAATCACCACAATCACCTTTATTACGTACTCGATGACCCGCAAATTCCCGATGGGGAATACGACCGCCTGCTGCGTCGGTTGCAGGATTTGGAGGGCCAGTATCCGCCACTAAAAACGCCGGACTCTCCAAGCCAGCGAGTGGGGGCGCCTCCGTTGGATGTGTTCCAGCAAGCCCGGCACTTGATGCCGATGCTCTCCCTGGATAATGCATTCAGCGATGACGAAGTGCTCGATTTCAACCGCCGGGTAACGGAGCGCCTCAATCGCGATGGCGCCATCGAGTACGCCTGTGAGCCAAAACTGGATGGCATTGCCGCCAGCCTGATTTACCGCGACGGTGTGCTGGAGCGGGGTGCCACCCGAGGCGATGGCACCAGCGGCGAAGACATTACCCAAAATGTGCGCACCATCGGCTCTATTCCCTTGCGCCTCATGGGTTCCGACCATCCTCAACTGCTGGAAGTACGTGGCGAGATTTATTTACCCCGCAGCGGTTTTGAAGCCATGAACAAGGCCGCTCGCGATGCAGGAGAGAAGCCGTTCGTCAATCCTCGCAACGCCGCCGCAGGCAGCTTGCGGCAACTGGATTCGACAATCACCGCCAGCCGCCCGCTGGAAATGTGTGCCTACAGTGTTGGCGTCGTGGAAGGCGGCGAGTTGGCAGAGACGCACACTGGTGTATTGGCCCAGTTGGCGCAGTGGGGTTTTCTGGTAAATGAACATTTGCAGGCGGTGGGTGATATCGACGGCTGTCTGAGTTACTACGAGAAACTCTCACAATTGCGGGATGGTCTGGACTACGATATCGACGGCATCGTTTACAAGGTCAATGACCTCAGTTTGCAGAACCGCCTGGGCTTTGTGGCGCGGGCGCCGCGCTGGGCCATTGCCCGCAAGTTTCCCGCTCAGGAAGAAATGACCCAACTGATGGATGTGGAATTCCAAGTGGGTCGCACCGGCTCCATAACCCCGGTGGCGCGTCTGCAACCGGTGTTTGTCGGTGGGGTGACGGTCACCAATGCTACGCTCCACAATCGCGATGAAATCAAACGCCTTGGCTTAAAGGTGCTTGATACTGTGGTGGTTCGTCGCGCCGGCGATGTGATTCCCCAGGTGGTGAGCGTGGTGGCAGACCGTCGCCCGGACGATGCTCAAGACATTGCATTTCCCGATAAATGCCCGGCCTGCGACTCTCCGGTGGAACAAATTGAAGGGGAGGTAGTAGCCCGTTGCAGCGGTGGTCTGGTTTGTCCGGCTCAGCGCAAGGAGGCCATCAAGCACTTCGCCTCTCGCAAGGCGTTGGATGTGGATGGCCTGGGTGACAAGATTGTTGAACAATTAGTGGATCGGGATTTAGTGCAAACGCCCGCCGACTTGTTTGCTCTGACCGTGGAACAAATTGCCGATCTGGAACGTATGGCGGAAAAATCCGCTTCCAATCTGGTGGCAGCTCTGGAAAAAAGCCGCGACACCACGTTACCCCGTTTTCTGTATGCGCTGGGTATTCGCGAAGTGGGGGAGGCGACCGCGCAGAGTCTCGCCAATCACTTTGGCTCGCTGGATGCCTTGTTTCAAACCGATGAAGAAGCCTTGCAGGAAGTAGATGATGTGGGACCGGTGGTGGCGCACTTTGTTGCCGACTTTTTTGCCAGCCCCAGCAACCGACAAGTAATCGAGCAACTGCAACAGGCTGGGGTCAACTGGCCCGCCATTACCCCTCGCTCTGAAAGTGAGTTGCCACTGGCAGGCCAGACTTGGGTGCTTACCGGTACGCTGGAATCCATGAGCCGTTCCGAAGCCAAGGAAAAACTGCAACAACTGGGAGCCAAGGTGGCCGGCAGCGTATCTGCCAAATCCAGCTGTGTGGTGGCGGGGCCGGGGGCCGGTTCCAAATTGACCAAGGCACAGCAGTTGGGAATTGAAGTGATGGATGAACAACAATTGATTGACATGTTGAAGGGTCACCAATGAGAGCGATGGGTTCTGAAAGCCTGGTTTATGGCTGCATCCGCGACATGAGCTTTGGTGACGGCGACAATCGTCACGAAAATAACTGCTGTGCACTGCAAACTCTGCCGGAGCGAGACGGCTATCCGCTGCTCAGCCGGGAAATGTTTGCGCTGCCCATGCAAGACGATGAACTGGGTTGCCAGGTGGTGCACTTCGGTGCCTGCTATCGCGGCGTGGAATACGAATGGGCCCAGTGGTTGCAGCGTTTTGAAACCTTGCTGAAAAAAATGTACTGGGTATCCGCCACGGTGCAGCTGGAAACTGAACTCTACGGTGTGCACAGCTTTAACTGGCAGGTGGATGGTGACTTTCACGCACCAGGTGATGATGATTTACGGCTGCAGTGTGAGTGGAATCGGGAAGGATTGCAGCTCTAGTTACTTTTATTTGTCTTCGCTACGCTCAGAATGACAAAAATCCATTGAAGATAAACATCATGGCAAAATTTAAAAATCCAAAAACCCTGATGCTTGGGCTGGCCGCCAGCGTGATTTTGCTGGTGGGTATTCTGTATATCTTTGATACACCGGACAGTGCCCTGAGAACAGTGCTGACACTGGTGGTGGGTTTGCTGGTGGTTGTGGGTATTGCCTTTCTGGCGGGTACCTTACTTGCTCTGCTTCGCAAGTGGCGCAATCGCGACCACTGATGTTGAAAGCCTCTAAGCACCGCTGCGTCATCCCCGCGAAAGCGGGGATCCATGTTGATATGGGCTTAAAAACCTGGATTTCCGCCTTTGCGGGAATGACGAGTTGTTTTAAATGAGTGATACCGGGGCTCCTGAAAAAGGCTTTCGCTACTTCCTCTCCGGCGTCGGCACCGGTTCACTGCTGGGCGGCCTGCAGATTGTGCTCTACCCCTGGCTGGTGGTGGGGGTGCTTCACGAAAGTGCCGAGCGCGTGGGCGTCGCCCAGATGGCGGCTATGTTGCCAGCGCTGTTGTTTGTGCTGTTGGGTGGCGCGCTGTCGGAAAATCGCCATCAGGGGCGCCTGTTGCTGCGTCTCTACCTGCTCTACCTGATTCCCTTCGGGCTATTGCTATGGCTGGCGCTGGGAGATCATCTCAGTTATCTGCTGGTGGTGCTGTTTGGTTTTTCCTATGGCGCCATCACTGCCTTTGTGCAGCCAGCGCGGGAGAGCCTGTTACCCAAGGTGGCCAACGAGCAGCTCGATCGCGCGGTGGCGCGTATGGGCCTGGTTCAATTTGCCTGTCAGAGTGTGGGTATGTTTGCCGCGGGCTGGCTGGACAGTGTTGGGCTGGTCACACTGGTTGTTGTACAGCTGGTTCTGGCAGTAGCTACCGGATTGCTATTGCGGCGCAGCCTGCTGACAGAGACGCCGTCAGTAGCCGTCGCCACTCGCTCTCGCCATGCCATTAGCGAAGGGCTAAAGCTGGCCTGGCAGACGTTGCCTCTGCGCCATTTGATGGCAGCCGTGTTTGCCACCGGCTTTCTGGGGCTGGGGGTTTATCTGGTGGTGTTGCCGTTGTTGGCCCGTGAGCTTTACGGCGGTGGCGCTGCTTTTTTCGCCTGGTTGCAACTCACCTTTACTGCCGGTGTTATTACCGCCAATGTGCTGGTGATTCGCGGTGTTGGCAGCCACTGGCGGGCGGGGCGCTTTATGGTGATCAGTTTGCTGATTCGCGGCGGCTTGCTGGCGCTGCTTGCTTGCCATTTGTCTGCCTGGGCGCTGTTTGCGGTGATCTTTTTGTGGGGGCTGTTTTCCGGCTGGTCCATGGTGCTGGGGCGCACCATGGTGCACGACTTGTCCCCGAAAACTCATGCGTCGAGAATGGTGTCTGTTTACCAGCTGTCCCTGTTTGGCGCTGCGCCTCTGGGTGCCTGGAGCTGTGGTCAGTTGGTGGCCTGGGTGGGGCTGCTGCCCGCGGTGGCGCTGTTTGGTTCTTTGACGATCTTGGCTGCTGTGTGGATGGTGTGGCGCAGTACATTGTTTCGTATGCCTGGGGTCATCAGGCATTAGCGGCTAATGCGCAAAATGGTAGCTCAGGCCCACAGTTACCTGGCTGCCGGTGCGTGCACTGTTGAAAAAACCGCTGGTGTTGCCGCTGTAGTGGTATTCCAGTAAGCCGACCCAGCGTTTGGCGAAAGGCCGCCCGATGCTGACCCGGGCGTAGTGGTATTGATCGCCATCCAGTTGCCCCAGGTCCACCAAGCCAACTTCCACCTCACCGATACTTTGCCAGGGCAGGTGCTGTCGGGCGCTGGCGGCAACCACAAACTGGCTGTGCCGGGTGTTCCAGATGGCGTCGGTGTAGGCGGCAAACAAAGTCAGTTTTTCCTGGTAATCAAACTGAACACGGCGTTCCTGATAATCTGCATTGCGCGGCAGGTTTTGCTGCCGGTATTCCAGCCAGGCATTGCTGACGCTGAGTTGCCAGTCGGCGTTGAGCAAGTGTCGGTATCCGACGCTGTATTCCGCTTCCCAGTCCCGTGATCGTGCCTGGCCTCCCAAACCGCCAATGTCTGCTTTTGACAGCCAGGCCGAGGCAAACCAGCCGGATTCGTGCCCCAACCAGGCTTTTATCTGCGGGCTGGTGGTACCTTCAGCCAAGGATATACCGCGATAAATGTAGTCGGAGGACAGCGAGACGTCGCCGCTAAATTGCCATGAGTCGTGGGCGTCGTTATCAGTCTGGGCAGCTGCTGCCCACGACAATACGGACAGCCCCACTACCAGGAGCTGTCGCCAGGGGCGAGCCACTATCGACAACAGTATTTTCAAGGCAGCTTCTTTTTGCTCCTGTTATTTGTGTTGATCTCAGCGGGCACCATGTGCTGAAGGTTTGTTACTACCTGCCCAGGGTCAAGATCCGGTTGTTTTTCACGCATCAATGCCGCCATTGCAGATACTTTGGCCGCCGACATGGAGGAACCGGAAAAAAAGTCAAAACCGCCGTCGGGGGCGGTGGTGAGCACATTGGCGCTATTGAGATGAATAAGTAAGCGGCCTTCGTCACCGCTTTCAGGGGGATGGCGGCAAACACCGATCACCCCCGGCAGGCGGGCAGGGTAGCCTATGGCGGCATCTCCGGGGTCTGCAGCAACTACCAGAATATTCTGTTTCAGAGCTTGCGCTACCAGGCGAGCGATGAGTGGGTCCTGAGGCCCAGCCAGGCTCATGTTGATGATGTCCGCCTTGCTGTCAATGGCGTGGCTGATGGCACTGGCTACGGTAAAACTGTTGCAATGGGCCTTGCTGGTGCTGCCTCCCAGCTGCCAGCAGGCTTTTAACACCGATACATCGGCGTCGGGGGATAAACCAACAATGCCCAGCTCGTTGTTGGGCTGGGCAGCAATAATGCCGGCGATGGCGGTGCCGTGAATATCCGCCCTGAAGCGTTGGCGGTTGTTGTCGACAAAATTTTCCACCGTTTTTATTTGCGGCTTTAATTCCGGGTGGCTGACGTCGGCGCCGGTATCGATCACCATGACCCTGACGCCGCGGCCGGTGGCCTCCCGGTGGAGCCTGGCTATATGTTCCCGGCTGTTTTCGTATTGCAGTTCAAAGTAGGGGTCGTTGTAGGGGCTGCTCTGTACGGAGTAGCTCATCATGTGCTGCACCGATTCAACTCTGGCGTCGTTGCGCAATTGCTGCATTACATCCGCCAGCACCAGATCATTTGGTACGCCCAGCAAGACACAGTAAATGGACAGGGAGTTGATCAGCCAGCCTTTTTCCTCGCGCAATTTGTAGTCGCGGGCGATCTCTTTTACCTGGCGCCGCACCAGCAGTGTGCTGCTGTAGTTCAGGGGGGCTTGGTAGTTGCGCCCAAAAGAGCGAACCGCTGCTTGTTCCTGATTAGCGTTGTGGTGCAGGGTAATCAGGATTGGCGTATAGCCACTGGGTACGGTAATCCCTGACAGTGGTGCCAGATTAGTCGGGCTGTTTAGCTGGGCATTGCCACAGGCTGCCAGCAACAATACTGCGCCAACGGCGATTATTTTTGCGTATGCCTTCACCTTGTGAGCCGCCGTCATCATTGCTGCACATCCTGCTGTGACGCCTTGAGGGAATGCACCGAAGGCTCAGCCAGTTTTACCCAGGGGCTGCCACGCAAATTTTGCAAAATGAGTTCCTGCTGGGCCGAGGGCTTAAGGGTGGATATGGTGTACAGCCCCGCATTAGATGGGCCGCTGATTATTTGCGCGTCCACGGTGTTGAGCAGGGTGCGTATGTTCATTTCGGTGGCTGCCGGTTGAAAAATCACCCGATACACCTGGCTGTGTTCCGCTGCGGAGCGCACCAGGGAATCGTCACTGGAATAGGTTTCCAGGGTCACGCCCTGTTGTTGTGCTGGTTGTTGCGCTGGCAACACCATTAAAAAGCCCACAACCAGTACCAGGCAGGCGGCCTGAGCCCAGACGACAGTTTTCGATACACCGGGCGTGCTGGCCCACTGGCGCCGCCAGCTGGACAGCCAGGTCACCTTGCCTCCGTGAGTGTCTTGTGGGCTTTGCCCTTCCATCGCCTGCAGGGTTTTTTCCAGGTTGGCTTCCATGCGTTCAGTGGCGAGCAGTGCTTCCAGTTCGGCGGGCTCACTGCGAATGGCATCCACCACCTGCTGGGCTTGCTGCAGTTCGGCAAAGCAGGCCTCGCATTGCGCCACATGCTCCTGCACCTGGCGTTGTTGCCCGGCATCCAGCTGGCCGTTGATAAAACTTGGCAGCAGAGCCTGGCATTGATCGTGGTAAAGCGGCCTCAATTCGTCGCTTCTCATGGTGTTTCCCCCTTTATAGACGGTATGGGCACGTTTTCGTGGCCGAATACCTTTCTAAATATCTTGCGAGCATGGAACAGCCGGGTTTTTACCGTATTGGCTGGACATTCCATAATCTGCCCGATTTCTTCACAGGTGTAGCCAGACTGGTAAGCTAGCTCAACGCAACTTCTCTGTTCTGGTGACAGATGCTGCATGGCTTGCTCAATCTGCTGGCGGTTATCCCAGCGCTCCATGTCGTTAGCCGGGGCTTCCTGCTCCGGTACTGAATCCAGATCCTGGCTGGCGTGTTTCTCCAACTTGCGGGCTGCCTCCCAGCACTTGCGCATACCGATGCCCATAATCCAGGTGGATACACGGGATTCACCGCGAAAGTCGCCCGCCTTTTGCCAGGTAGTGAGCAGGCTATCGTTGACCACCTCCTCGATCACATCCAGTTGCTTCAGGTAGCGGTAGGCAAAGCGCGTCAGCAGTGGGTAGTAGCGACGATACAGCGCCGAAAATGCCTGCTTGTCGCCCGCGCCCGATGCCTGCAATAACTGCAAATCCAATTGATCCTGTTTTTGAACCTGGCTATTCAATAATCCACATCCATCTGTTTTCGACACCTGTTAGTGGCCACTGCCCGGAAAAAGGTTCAATGGGCTGCTGGTGAATTTTTATTGAACTTGAGTGGCCATTGCGCCCACTAATGATTGAAGGGTGTGTAGCCCTTTACTGTCATGTTGGGTTACCAGTCTAATTCGGCAGCAGTCGGGTTTATCAGCTTTGATTCGGCTGTTTTTCCAAGAGTATCCCCAAACTCAACCGATCGGGTTAGACTTTTTGCCCCGCCATGTGGCGGGGCTTTTTTTATGGTTCTTCGTATTGAGCCCTGCTTTTTATCGTAAAGGGTGTGCTCGACACCGCTGTCTTGATTCGCCTACCATAACTTTATGCAGGATGCTCCTTCCACTTTTATTGGCCGGTTGCGGCACTTGGGGCCGGGCGTGCTGGTTGCCGGCAGTATTGTTGGCTCTGGCGAACTTATCCTCACCTCTTCACTGGGCGCGGCTGTTGGCTTCGCTCTGTTGTGGTTTTTGTTGCTGGCGTGTTGGTCCAAATCCATCGTC
This sequence comes from Porticoccus sp. W117, assembly GCF_030341905.1. GTDB lineage: Bacteria > Pseudomonadota > Gammaproteobacteria > Pseudomonadales > Porticoccaceae > SCSIO-12696. The sequence continues at coordinate 214,044 of NZ_JATAAF010000002.1, forward strand.
CAGGCAGAGTTGGCCAAAATCTGCATCGTTCGCGACAAGACCTACCTGAATGCCTTTAACCATGTGCCGGGAACCTTACCGGGCAGGCACAAGCGGGCGTCCTGGATAGTCTGGCTGTTGTTAGTGACGACCATGATCAGCATGTTGGGCGCCGGTGGAATTCTTGGCGGTACCGCACAGGCAATGAGCCTGGTGGTACCGGGCGTGTCAAGCACGGTAGCAGCGGTATCGATAGCACTGGTCACATCTATTGTTCTTGGCATTGGTTCCTACCGTCTGCTTGAGACCTTGTTGCTTGTCCTCGTCAGCTCATTCACCGCAATTACGGTGTATTGCGCGGTTGCCTTGCAATTTACTGATTATGCGGTGTCCGTCACCGAGATTGTCAGCGCGCAATCCATCCATTTCGATGTTATTTACCTCTCGCTCGCGTTGGCTGTATTCGGATACACAGGGGTTAACAGCACAGAAACCGTTGCCTATAGCTATTTCTGCCTGGACAAAGGTTATGGGCGAAATATCGGTGATTCATCAACGCCGAGTGGACTGGCGCGGGCCCGTGGCTGGTTGCGGGTGCTGCGCACGGATGTCTGGTTGACCTTGGTATTGCTCACCCTGGCGACGGTACCGTTCTATCTTCTGGGGGCAGCGGTACTGCACAAGATGGGTTCCGTGCCTGACAACAACACCATGATTTCCGTGCTCTCGGCCATGTATTCGCAGATTTTGGGGGAATGGGCGAAAGACTTGTTTCTGATCGCTGCGTTTATGGTGTTGTTCTCTACGGTACTTAGCGCCCTTGGAGGGCTTTGTCGCAAGCTGCCGGACTACCTGATTGAAACGGGCATGGTGCGGGATGACATAGCTCTGCGACGAAAACTCATCCGAGGGTTCGGCTACTTTTTACCTTTCTATATCTTAACCCTGTACCTGACGTTCGAAAGGCCGCTGCTACTGATCATTATTGGCGGTATCAACACCGCGCTAACCGGCCCGATTCTGATCGCAGGGATACTCTATCTGGAAAGAAAGTTGCTGCCCGCAGAACTTCGCCCCGGAATCCCGGCGAAGATACTTCTGTACCTTGCGCTGCTGTTGGTAACTGTCGTTAGTGCGGCAACCTTGTATCTCAGTTTTCAGGGTTGACTACGGCCAGAAGTCGCTGACCTTGCCCTTCGACCTTTTCCTTAAATAATGGGGCTTTGCTGTAAACGTGACTCAACAAAACCGCCGATTGTAATAATCAAGACAGAGAGTTTTACTGCTGCTCCCATCTGTGGTATAAAGCGCGCCGCCGAGCAAGGTACGCCCTGTGAAGGCTAATAAACGTCGCACATATATCGACACGCTGTTCTGGGTGCCTTTCCCCTGCTTATCGTTGATGAGAAAAGGGTATGAGGTTGAATAGTGGGATATATGGAAGACCCAACCCGTACAATTTAAGGATTTATCATGGCTTCTGTTTCTATGAGAGACATGTTGCAGGCTGGTGTTCACTTTGGTCACCAGACCCGCTTCTGGAACCCGAAAATGGGTCAATACATTTTCGGTGCCCGCAACAAAATTCACATCATCAACCTCGAGCAAACTGTTCCCGCGTTCAACGACGCCCTGCAAGCCGTTCACGATCTGGCGGCCCACGGCAACAAGATTCTGTTTGTTGGCACCAAGCGCGCCGCTCAGAAATCCATTCGCGAACAGGCCGAGCGTTGCGGCATGCCTTTTGTCAGCCACCGCTGGCTGGGCGGCATGCTCACCAACTACAAGACCATCCGTGGTTCCATCCGTCGTTACCGCGACCTGGAAGCTCAGAGCCAGGACGGTACTTTCGAGAAGCTGACCAAGAAAGAGGCGCTGATGCGCACTCGCATGATGGAAAAGCTGGATCGTTCCATCGGTGGTATCAAAGACATGGCTGGCCTGCCGGACGTGCTGTTTGTGGTTGACGTTGACCACGAGCGCATCGCCATTCAGGAAGCCAACAAGCTGGGTATTCCCGTTATCGGTATTGTTGACACCAACAGCAACCCGGACGGTGTTGACTACATCATCCCCGGCAACGACGACGCTATCCGCGCCATCAAGCTGTACACCGCAGCCATTGCCGACGCTGTATTGGAAGGCAAGCAAAAAGGCAGCAGCATCACCAGCAAAGACGAATTCGTCGAGGTGGAAGCGGAAGCCAAGGAAGCTGCAGCGGAGTAATCCCTGCCCCTCGTCATTGCGAGGAGCCTTTCCTTTTAAAGGCGACGCGGCAATCTCCTTGCATTACGAGATTGCTTCGCTTCGCTCGCAATGACGGTGTAATTAAGGGGCTATAGGCCCCTTTTTTGAAATTCTATTAAGTTGCGGCTGCTGCCGTGACAGTAACAACTCAAGCAATTTTATGAGGACTGATCAATGTCAGTGAAATTGGTAAAAGAACTGCGCGAGCGCACTGGCCTCGGCATGATGGAATGTAAAAAAGCACTGGCTGCTGCCGGTGGTGATATCGAAGTAGCGATTGAAGAGCTGCGCAAGTCCAGCGGTATGAAGGCAGCCAAAAAAGCCGGTCGCACTGCCGCCGACGGCGTTGTTGCCATTAAAGTGGCCGACGACAATAGCTACGGCGTACTGGTTGAAGTGAACAGCGAAACCGACTTCGTTGCTCGCGACGAAGGATTCCTGGGCTTTGTTAATACCGTTGCCGAAAAAGTATTCGCCGACAAGCAAACCGACGTTGCTGCCCTGATGGACGGTGACCTGGAAAACGCTCGCGAAGCGCTGGTACAGAAAATTGGCGAAAACATCTCCGTACGTCGCGCTATCGTTGTAGAAGGCACTGTGGTTGGCGGTTACGTACACAGCAACAACCGCATTGGCGTTCTCACCGCGTTGACTGGCGGCAGCGACGAAGTGGCCAAAGACGTTTCCATGCACGTTGCTGCGGTTAACCCGCAAGTGGCCAAGCCAGAAGATCTGCCTCAGGACGTTCTGGACAAAGAAAAGGAAATCTTCACCGCCCAGGCTCGCGAAAGTGGCAAGCCGGAAGAAATCATCGAGAAGATGATTGTTGGCCGTATGAACAAATTCAAGGCGGAAAACAGCCTGGTGGAACAGCCTTTCGTAAAAGACCCGGACGTAAAAGTTGGCAAGCTGGTAGCTAACGCCGGTGGCGAAGTGGCCTCCTTTACCCGTTACGAAGTGGGTGAGGGCATTGAAGTAGAAGAAACAGATTTTGCTGCCGAGGTAGCTGCTGCTGTTCAAGGCACATAAGACCGAGGACAACAGACAGAAAATCTGTACAATACGGGAGCCCAAAATTGGGCTCCCGTATTTGTATCTGCCAGCACTTGCTGGAAGCACGAAAGGTAGGTGAGATGGGTTTTCAAGACCGTCTGCGGCATGGATGCCGCAGTCGAGCCTACATGGACGCTTACTTTGATAAAGAAAGTACGGCGTGTCTTGAAAGCCCATGTCGCCTGCCTTATAACCAAATAGCCAACCGGAGAAACCATGCCCAATAGCGCCGCCACCAAGGACAAGAAGTACAAACGCATTCTGCTGAAACTCAGCGGTGAAGAATTGATGGGGGAAATGGGTTTTGGCATCGACCCCAAAGTGCTCGACCGCATGGCCCTGGAAATTGGCCAGCTGGTGGGCATTGGTGTTCAGGTGGGGCTGGTGATTGGCGGCGGCAACCTGTTCCGTGGCCAGGCCCTGAGTGAAGCGGGTATGGAGCGTGTCACCGGCGACCACATGGGCATGCTGGCAACAGTGATGAACGCACTGGCCATGCGCGACGCCCTGGAACGCAGCAACATTTCTGCCCGGGTAATGTCCGCCATTCCCATGAGTGGTGTTGTGGAGCATTACGACCGCCGCAAGGCCATGCGCTACCTGGAACAGGGCGAAGTGGTTATCTTCTCCGCCGGTACCGGCAACCCGTTCTTTACCACCGACTCTGCCGCTTGCCTGCGAGGCATCGAGGTGGAAGTGGATGTGGTGCTCAAGGCCACCAAAGTGGACGGCGTATTCGATGCTGACCCGATGAAATATCCAGAGGCAAAAATGTTCACCCACCTCACCTACGACGAGGTACTGGACAAAAAACTGGGGGTGATGGATCTCACCGCTATCTGCCTGTGCCGGGAACAGGAGATGCCCCTGCGGGTGTTCCGTATGTCCAAGCCCGGCGCCCTGTTAAGTATTGTTGTGGGTGGCGAAGAGGGCACCCTGATTGAAGAACAGAAGGGAGTAGAAGAGTGATCAACGATCTGAAAAAAGACGCCGAAGAGCGCATGGGCAAAAGCATCTCCGCCCTGACCACCGCATTTTCCAAAATTCGTACCGGCCGCGCTCATCCCAGCCTGCTGGATGGTATCAATGTGTCTTACTATGGCGCCGATACACCGCTCAACCAGATGGCCAATATCTCTGTACTGGATGCCCGCACCCTGAGCATCAGCGTGTGGGAAAAACAGCTGGTGCCGGAAATTGAAAAAGCCATTATGAAGTCCGACCTGGGCCTCAACCCGGTGACCACCGGTGAGCTGATCCGCATTCCCATGCCGCCACTCACCGAGGAAACCCGCAAGGGCTACACCAAGCAGGCCCGCAGCGAGGCGGAAAACGCCCGTATCTCCATCCGTAATATTCGCCGCGATGTGCTCTCCGATGTCAAAGAACTGCTCAAGGAAAAAGAGATTACCGAAGACGAAGATCGCAAGGCCCAGGACGATGTGCAGAAAATCACCGATCGCTTTGTGGGTCAGGTGGACGAGATGCTGGCGGTCAAAGAAAAGGACTTGATGGAAATCTGATGTCCGCCCGGTTCTCTGTACATTCTGAGTTGTCGCGATGAGCAGCGCACTCAACCAATGTCCGTTGCGCCATGTGGCGATCATTATGGACGGCAATAACCGCTGGGCCAAACAGCGCGGCCTTGGTGGCCTCGCCGGTCATCAGGCGGGTGTGGAGCGAGTGCGGGATGCCCTGGAAGCCTGCAAAGAGCACGGCGTTGAGGTGCTCACCCTGTTCGCCTTTAGCAGCGAAAACTGGCGCCGCCCGGCGGTGGAAGTGCAGGGGCTTATGTCGCTGTTTGCCTCCTACCTGAAGAAAGAAGTCAAAACCCTCAAAGAGAAAGGGGTGGCACTGCGGGTGATTGGTTGCCGTGAACGTTTCAGCGGCCGTTTGCGCAAACTCATAGAAGACGCCGAACAGCAAACCCGCGGCGGCACCCAGACTCTGGTGCTGGCGGTGGATTACGGCGGCCACTGGGATATTGCCCAGGCTGCGCAAAAGTTGGCCGCCCGCGTGGAGCGCGGAGAACTGAGCAGCGACCAGATCGATCAGGACTTGCTCGCTACAGAAATTTCCCTGGCGGATTTGCCACCGGTAGATCTGTGCATTCGCACTGCCTTTGAACAACGTATCAGTAACTTCCTGCTGTGGCAGATGGCCTATGCGGAATTTCATTTTTCCAAACTGATGTGGCCGGATTTTGACGCCGCGGCTTTTGGTGACGCAGTGCGCGACTACCGCCATCGCCAGCGTCGTTTTGGTATGACCGCCGAGCAGATAGAAGCCGAGGAGGCACCTGGTGCTTAAACAACGCATTGCCACTGGCCTGGTGCTGATTGGCCTGTTTCTGGCGGCACTTTTCTATCTGCCCAAAGCCGGGTTTGCCTGGCTGGCGGCGGCGCTGGTGCTGCTGGCGTCCTGGGAATGGAGCAACCTGGCGGGCCTGCGCTCCCTGTTGGCGCGGCTGGCCTTTGTGGTCGGCAGTGGCCTGTTGATGTGGTTGGCCAACGATTATGTGCTTCATGCCCAGCGCGATAGCCAGTTGGCGCTGTTGGCCAGTGCTGGCGGCTGGTGGCTGATCGCCCTACTGTGGGTCAAGGGCTTCCCAAAAACCACGGTGCTGTGGGCCAATACCTGGGTCAAAGTATTGATGGGCTGGTTTGTGCTGGCACCCACCTGGTTGGCCATGGTTATTCTGTTGTATTCCAACGGCTTTGCTTCACTGCCCAGTGAAAATGCCGGTCGCTGGACGTTGCTTACTGTGGTCACCATTGTGGTACTGATGGATACCGGTGGCTACTTTGCTGGCAAGCACTTTGGTCGCCGCAAGTTGGCTCCTCAGGTAAGCCCGAAAAAAACCTGGGCGGGTGTGGTTGGCGGGCTGCTGGTAAATGGCTTGCTGCTGCTGTTTCTCGGCTGGCAGCTGTCTGCGGATGCCAATCTATGGTTGCTGCTGGCGCTGTTGATTGCCTGTACGTCGGTAGCCTCTGTGTTGGGCGATCTGCTGGAAAGCATGGTTAAACGTCAACGCAATATCAAAGACAGTGGTTCGATCTTGCCGGGGCACGGGGGCATCCTCGACCGGGTGGACGGCATGACCGCTGCATTCCCCATATTTACACTGATATACCTCCTGGCCAGCTGAACCATGGCTATAAAGCAACTCACAGTGTTGGGAGCCACTGGCTCCATTGGCGTTAGTACTCTCGACGTGGTGGCTCGCCATCCGGATCGCTACTCTGTGTTTGCCCTTACCTGTCACAGCCAGGTGGAACTGTTGGCGCAACAGTGCCGCCAGTTTGTGCCCCGTTATGCGGTGACTTCCGATAAAGACCAGGCCACCAAACTGCAACAGTCGCTGGCAGATATCCCCACGGAGGTGTTGGCAGGCCCGCAAGCGCTCTGTGATGTGGCCTCTGCCGATGAGGTGGATATGGTGATGGCGGCGATTGTCGGCGCCGCCGGTCTGCTGCCCACTCTGGCGGCGGCAGAAAGCGGCAAGCGCGTATTGCTGGCCAACAAGGAATCCCTGGTGATGGCGGGCAACCTGTTTATGCAGGCGGTGCAGCGCGGCGGCGCTGAGCTGTTGCCCATCGACAGCGAACACAATGCCATCTTCCAGTGCCTGCCAGAGGGGTATGACCACTTTGACAGAGCGGGAGTGCGCAAAATTCTTCTCACCGGCTCCGGTGGCCCATTTCGCACCACGCCATTGGCGGAACTGTCAGCGGTAACCCCGGATCAGGCCTGTGCCCACCCCAACTGGTCCATGGGGCGCAAGATATCGGTGGATTCCGCCACCATGATGAATAAGGGACTGGAACTGATTGAGGCCTGCTGGTTATTTAACGTCAGTCCAGATTGGGTGGAAGTGGTGGTGCACCCGCAAAGTGTGGTGCACTCCATGGTGGAATACGTGGACGGCAGTGTGCTGGCGCAATTGGGCAACCCGGATATGCGTACCCCCATCGCCCACGCCATGGCCTGGCCCCAGCGCATAGAGTCCGGTGTGTCATCACTGGATATGGTGGCGGCTGCACGGTTGGAATTTGAAGTGCCGGACGAACAGCGCTTCCCCAGCTTGCGACTGGCCCGCCAGGCCGCCGCAGCGGGCAAAGACCTGGCTGCTGCCCTGAACGCGGTAAACGAGGTGGCCGTGGCGGCGTTTTTACAGGGTCGGCTGGCGTTCCCTCGCATTGCCGAATTGGTAGATCAAGTACTGCAGCAATGGCAGGGCAGTGAACCGAACAGCATTGAAGCTGTCCAAGCGAGCGATCAGATGGCTCGCCAGAAAGCCACAGAGTTATTGTGATAGAAGGGGAATATTTTTAGTGGAAGTTGCCAAGACCATCTTTTACGCCATTCTCGCCTTGGGCGTGCTGGTCAGTTTTCACGAGTTCGGACACTTTTGGGTGGCCCGTCGCTGCGGTATCAAAGTGCTGCGCTTTTCCATTGGCTTTGGCAAGCCTATCGTTACCTGGACTGACAAGCTCGGCACCGAATACGCTATTGCCTGGATTCCTCTGGGCGGCTATGTGCGCATGGTGGACGAGCGGGAAGATGACGTTGCTCCGGAAGACTTGCCCTATGCCTTCAATCGCAAACCGGTGTGGCAGCGCATAGCCGTGGTAGTGGCCGGCCCCGCCGCTAATTTTTTGCTCGCCATTTTCTTCTACTGGATTATTGCCATGCAGGGCGTGGTGGGCGTTGCCGCCATTGTTGGCCAGGTAGCCCCAGGCTCCATTGCCGACCGTGCCGGACTGCAGCCGGGGCTGGAAATTCTCAGTGTGGACGGCGTGCAAACCCCAACTCAGCAGAGCTTTCACGAGCAATTGATCCTGCGCCTGGGAGACACGTCAAATATAACCTTTAGCGCTTCCCCCACAGGTTCTGAAGAGGTTTACACCTATACCACTCCACTGGGTGAGTGGGAGGTAGACAGCAAAAAGCCCGATCTGCTGAAAGCCATCGGCCTGGATCTATCCCTGCCAGAATTTGAGGCAGAAGTAGGTTCTGTTGAGTCCGACAGCCCGGCTGATGTGGCGGGTTTGGAATCCGGTGACCGGATTGTCAGTGCTGATGGTGAGTCCATGGAAAACTGGCAGGCGTGGGTAAACCATATCAAACCGCGGGCCGAACAACCCATTGCTTTGATAGTGGAGCGCAATGGTGTGCAATTTCCGCTAACGGCAACGCCTGCCAGAGTTGAGGTAGATGGTGAATCCATTGGCCGCCTGGGGGTGGGCCCATTGAACCGCTATTGGCGCCTGGATAAATACGGCCCTCTGGAGTCCGTGGGCCGCGCTCTCAATGACACCTGGGATAAATCCGTACTTACACTGGTTACCCTGAAAAAACTGGTTACCGGGCGTATTTCCGCGGAGCACTTGAGTGGGCCACTGGGCATTGCTAAAGTTGCGGGCCAAACCGCCGAGGTGGGGCTGGTTTACTACCTTGGCTTCCTGGCTCTGCTTAGCGTCAATCTCGGAGTGCTAAACCTGCTTCCCATTCCTGTGTTGGATGGTGGCCACTTGGTGTATTACATCGCTGAGGCCATCAAAGGCAGCCCGGTATCTGAAAAAGTACAGGTTATTGGCTACAAAATTGGTCTGTTCCTGGTAATGGGGCTGATGATATTTGCCATTGGCAACGACATTCGCCGCGAGCTTCCGGATGACAGTGTGGTCGAACAAAACATAAGTGATCAACAATAACGATGATAAAAAGCAAGAAGTCTATGCAGCAACGCAAGTGGGTAGGAGTTTGTCTGGCGCTGGCTCTGTTCAGTGGCGCCGCATACGGCAAAGTATTTGAAGTTCGCGATATTGATATTCAGGGTTTGCAACGGGTTTCAGCGGGCAAGGTATTTGCCTCGCTGCCGATCTCTGTGGGTGACCTGGTGGATGAGGAATCTCTGCGTCAGGCAGCCAGGGCGCTGTTCAAAACTGGCAATTTTGAAGACATTGCCTTCGCCGAAGAAAATGGCCGCCTGATTATTGAAATCAAAGAACGCCCGGCGGTGGAGTCCATCACCATTGACGGCAGCAAAAAAATTCCTGAAGAACAATTGCTGTCCAGTATGCAAGACAATGGCTTGGCGGAAGGGCGCATCTTCAAACGCGACGTACTGGACGGTATCGCCCAAAGCCTGAAAGGGGAATACGCCAAAAACGGCCTGTACGGATCTTCTGTAGAGAGCCGGATTGAAAACCTTCCCCGCAACCGGGTGGCGGTGTACCTGGATATTACCGAGGGCAAGCCAGCGGCCATCAAACACATCAATATTGTTGGCAATGACGTTTTCGACGAAGATCAACTGCGGGAAGACTTTGAGCTCACTACTACAAATTGGCTGTCCTGGTTTCGCAACGACGACAAATACAGCCGGGAAAAACTCACCGGTGATCTGGAACGGCTGGAATCCTATTACAAAAACCGCGGTTACCTGGGGTTTAACGTCACTTCCACACAGGTATCAGTGAGTCCCAACAAGGAGTCTGTGTACCTCACCATTAATATTGAAGAAGGGAGCCTCTACAAAGTCAGTGAAGTGGCACTTTCTGGTGATTTAGTGCTTCCCGAAGAGCAGATTCGTTATTTTATAGTTATTAGTGAAGGTCAAACCTATTCTCAGGAGTTGGCCGAGTGGAGTGCGGGTCAAATTACCCAACTACTAGGCAATGATGGTTACACTTTTGCAGACGTTCAGGTGGTGCCTGAACTGAATCGCGAAGAGAGCACCGCCAAGATTACCTTTGCCATCAATCCCAAAAAGCGCGTTTATGTGCGCCGCATCAATATTCGTGGCAATACCAAAACTGCCGACGATGTGGTGCGCCGGGAAATGATACAGATGGAAGGAGCTGTGGCTTCCAACGCCCGTATTGAAGGCAGTAAGTTGCGCTTGCAGCGCACCGCTTTTGTAAAGCGTGACTCCATTGAGGTGGATACCCCGGAAGTACCGGGGGTGGACGATCAGGTAGATATGAACCTGTCTTTTGAGGAACAGCCTTCAGGTTCCATCGGCGCACAACTGGGCTTTTCGCAAACCTCCGGTTTGCAGTTAGGTGGCAATCTGCAGGAAAACAACTTCCTGGGCACTGGTAAAGTCGTTGGCTTTGCTCTCAACAGAAACGACTTTCAAAAATCGTTAACTATTTCTTATACCGACCCTTATTTTAATGTGGACGGGGTCAGTGCCGGCTTCTCTATTTTTGCCAGGGAGAGCGACTTTTCCCGCTTTAATTTAAGTAGCTTTAATACCGAGAATCAGGGTATTAACGTTAATTTCAGTTACCCACTGTCTAATACCCAGCGCCTCAGTTATGGTTTTGGTTATGAATTTCAAAAACTGGGCAATAGTACTCAGGCAGCTGATGTACTGAAATTTATCGCCGATAATGGCTTTAAAAACGATATCTTTACTCTTAATTTGGGATGGGTTCAGTCTAGCCTCAATAACAGTATTTTTGCTACCAGTGGCTCCCGTCAAAGTCTGGGTTTGGAAGTTGCCCCACCCAGTGCCAGCGATCTTTCTTACTACCGTTTGACCTACAGTGGCCAGAAGTACTTTCCGTTAAATCGCCTGAGCAAGTATCTTAATGGTTGGTCTCTGCGCTTACGTACCGAGCTGGGCTACGGTGATGGCCTCGGGGATACGGATCGCTTGCCGTTCTATAAAAACTTCTACGGCGGCGGTTTTAACTCTATCCGTGGTTTTGAGCGCAATAGCTTGGGGCCAAGAACTGTTCGCGCAGTGATTCCAGCTAATGATATTGATCCAAATGACGTAGACGCACTGAACGCTGAAATTAACAGGGTTTTCCCCGGAGGTTTCAATGCGAATAACACGGATCCGTTTGGTGGTAATGTGTCTGTTGAAGCCAGTGCCGAAGTGATTTTCCCACTGCCCTTTATTAAAGATCAGTCTCAGGTTCAGGCCAGTCTTTTTGTGGATGCGGGTAATATTTTTGATACGGAATGCCGCTCTGAAACCACTACCTTTACTGATCCTCGTACTGGAACAGATATCCTTGGTAACCCTGTTAATCGAGGCACAATTATATTGCCTGGCCAAAGTGCATTTAATTGTGCCAAGCCCAGTGTGGATGAGCTGCGCTATTCTTTTGGTCTTGGCGCCACCTGGCTGTCTGGCTTTGGGCCAATTACATTCAGTATTTCCAAACCCTTTAACGCCGGCCCTCTGGACGAAGAAGAGAGCTTCCAGTTCTCTCTCGGTAACCAATTCTAATTTTTACTTAACCTGATGAATTTTTGGAGAAATAACGTGGGTAAATTAAAAACAACACTGTTCGCCTTGATTGCAGCATTTAGCCTGACGGCGGTGGCGGAAACCAAAATTGCTGTTGTCGATATGGAGCGAGCAATTGTGAGTTCAGAGATGTGGAAACAACACTCAGAAGCCGCTGTCGCCGACTCCAATCTGGCGAAACTGGCGGCCGAGCGCGATGGCCTGGTAGCCGATGCTCAAAAGCTGCAAAAGGATTTCGAAACCAATAATTTAAGTTGGGATGATGCCAAAAAGGCCAAAGCCAACCGGGAGATGGAATCCTTTCGGGCGGATCTGCAATTGTTGGAGCGCAAAATTCAGGCAGAGCAGCGTGTTGTTCAGCAAACCACGCTTCAGGCTATTCAGCCAGTGGCCTTTGAGCAGTTACAAGCGCTGATTGACGAAGAAAAAGTTGAGCTGTTACTGAAAAAAGATGCCGTTTGGTCCAATGGCGCTGGCCTGGATATCACCAACAAGCTGATCGACCGCATCAACAAGTCTGCTGCCGATAAATAGTTAATCTGAGCTTTCTTGTCTTTATTCTCGACCCGCAGTGTTGCTGACACTGCGGGTCGTTTATTATGGGTGCCATAAAACCGCTGATGAAATATGCCGGAGAGGGTTATGCCACAACAAATGACGCTGGGTGAGCTGGCGCAACAGCTGGGTGCGGAGTTGCGCGGGGACGCTGCTTGCCAGGTACACAGCCTGGCGACACTGCAAGAGGCCACAGAAGGGCAGATATCCTTCCTTGCCAACCCCGCCTATGAACGCTTTTTGGAAACAACCGAGGCGTCTGCCGTTATTCTCAGCCCAAAAATGGCCGACAAATACAGCGGCAACGCCCTGTTGCTGGATAACCCCTATCTGGGATATGCCCATCTTTCCAAACTGCTGGATAATGCTCCCAAAGCTGATCTGGGTATTCATCCCTCAGCGGTGGTGGCCGCCAGTGCGCAGCTCCACCCCAGTGTGTCAGTGGCTGCCAATGTGGTGATTGGTGAAGGGGTAGTTATTGGCGCCGACACTGCCATAGGTACAGGTACAGCCATCGGTGATAACACCCGAATAGGAGAGGGTTGCCAGCTAGCAGCCAATGTTACGGTTTACCACGGGGTTTCAATGGGCAATCAGGTAACCATCCACAGCGGCGCGGTAATTGGCGCCGATGGCTTTGGCTTTGCCCCAGACGCAGATGGCAACTGGGTGAAAATACACCAGCTGGGTGGTGTGGTGATTGGCAATCGGGTGGAAATCGGCGCCAACACCACCATTGACCGTGGCGCTCTGGGCAATACTGAAATCGCCGACGGCGTGATTATCGACAACCAGGTAATGATCGCCCACAACGTCAAAGTGGGTGAAAACACCGCGATGGCGGCCTTTACCGGTATTTCCGGCAGTACAACCATTGGCAAGAATTGCACCTGGGCGGGCCGTTCTGGGGCTGTGGGCCATATTGATATCGGCGATAACGTTCATGTGGCTGGTACGGCTGTGATGATGAAAAGTGTCGATGAGCCCGGTGCCTACGGTGCCGGTACGCCTACAAGCCCGATTCGGGAATGGCGCCGCAATTCCGCCCGTTTCAATCAGCTGGATGAGATGAGTAAACGTCTGCGGCGGTTAGAGAAACAATTGGCAGAGAATGAAAAGTAAATTTTGTGAATTGTAGGGTGGATTAGCGACAGCGTAATCCACCACAGGGGCGGCGGATTACGCTGTCGCTAATCCGCCCTACAGTTCGCAATATCGACATCACTTGATTTATAATCCGCCGCTTATTCGGCCCCGGTTGCTGAGAACTTTTTGGAGTCCCTTTTTTGGAGTACCCATGGATATCAACGAAATAAAACACTATCTGCCGCACCGCTACCCGTTTTTGCTGGTCGATCGCGTCACCGAGATTGAGTCCGGTGACCACATTGTGGGCTACAAAAACATCACTGCGAATGAAGAGGTGTTTAACGGCCATTTTCCCCAGGCTCCAATCTTTCCTGGTGTGATGATTGTTGAGGCGCTGGCGCAGATTTCTGGCATTCTCGGTTTTGCCGATGAGAAAGAAAGCCACGACGAGAATACTCTGTACCTGTTCGCCGGTGTCGATGGTGTACGCTTCCGCCGCCAAGTAGTGCCTGGTGACAAATTGGTACTGGAATCCCGCCTGCTGTCACGCAAGCGCCATATCCTCAAGTTTGAGGCAAAGGCTACCGTAGACGGTGAGCTGGCTTGCCAGGCAACCCTGATGTGCGCTCTCAAACAGGTATAAACCTGTGATCAGCCCCCATGCTATTGTCGATCCGGCAGCAAAGCTGGCCGACGATGTAGAAGTCGGCGCTTTTTCTATTATTGGCCCGGATGTAGAAATTGGCGAGGGCACGGTTATTGGCCCCCATGTGGTGATCAAAGGCCCGACGGTCATTGGCAAGCACAACCGCATTTTTCAGTTTTCTTCCGTTGGCGAAGACACCCCTGACCTGAAATACAAAGGCGAGCCCACTCGCCTGGTAATGGGGGATCACAACACCATTCGCGAAGGGGTGACCATCCACCGGGGCACCATTCAGGATCGTTCCGAAACCACCATTGGTAACCACAACCTGTTGATGGCCTACGCTCATGTGGGCCACGATTGCGTGATTGGCAATCACAGTATTCTGGTGAATAACGTCGCACTGGCGGGTCATGTCTGGATCGGCGACTGGGCCATTCTGGCAGGCTATGCCATGGTGGCCCAGTATTGCAAAGTGGGCGCCCACAGCTTTATCGGCGCTGCCGGCTTTATCAATCGTGATGTGCCCGCTTACGTGATGGCTGCTGGCAACCCGGCAGAGCCAAAGACCGTCAATATCGAAGGTTTAAAGCGCCGCGGCTTCAGCAAAGACCAAATTCGCGATATCAACCGCGCCTACAAAACCCTCTATCGTCGTGGGCTATCGCTGGAAGATGCGCTGGCGGAAATGCAAAAGGCCGCCAATGCAGAGCCTGCGGTGCAAGTGATGGTGGATAGCGTAAAAGCGGCCAAGAGCGGGATTATTCGCTAGCACAAGGCAACACCCCGTAGGGTGGATTAGCGCAGCGTAATCCACCATAACCATCGCGGTGGATTACGCTGCGCCGATCTACCTAAAAAAAGCACCCTACATTCAGCATCGAAAATGGATAATTCAACTCCCATCACCATCGGCATAGTCGCCGGCGAAGCCTCTGGCGACCAGCTGGGTGCCGGGCTGATCTTCGCGCTGCGCAAGCGTTTCCCAAACGCCCGGTTTGAAGGGGTTGGTGGCGAAAAGATGATCGCCGAAGGCTTTCACAGCCTTTACCCCATGGAGCGGCTGTCGGTGATGGGCATTGTCGAGCCTCTGAAACGCCTGCCGGAACTGCTGCGCATGCGCAGTAACCTGTACAAACATTTTCGCGACAGCAAACCGGCGCTGTTTATCGGCATCGATTCGCCGGATTTCACCATTCACCTGGAAGGCAAACTGCGCCGTGCGGGTGTTACCACAGCCCATTATGTCAGCCCGTCGGTGTGGGCCTGGCGTCAGGGACGGGTAAAAACCATCGCCCGCAGCGTTGATCATATTCTTACCCTGTTTCCCTTTGAATCGCGGTTTTATCAACAGCACGGGGTGCCGGAAACCTGTGTGGGCCATCCTCTGGCAGACAAGCTGCCTATGGAGAACGACACCGCCGCCGCCCGGGAACAATTGGGTTTGAGCGGAGGCAAACCATTGCTGGCGCTGTTACCTGGCAGCCGCGGCTCCGAAGTGGCTCAACTGGGCACACTGTTCCTGCAAGTGGCGCAAAAGCTGGAACAGCAAGTGGAGGGCATTCGCTTTGTGATTCCTGCGGCCAACCCCCACCGCCGCCAGCAAATCGACGAGTTGGTAAAACAGTTTCCCAATCTGGATATTACCGTCACCGATGGCAATGCCTTGCTGGCGATGGCGGCGGCGGATGCGCTGTTGGTGGCTTCCGGTACGGTGACTTTGGAAGCCATGTTGCTGAAAAAGCCCATGGTGGTGAGTTACCGAATGGGCAAGGGTTCCTACGCTATTTTCTCCCGCCTGGTAAAAGTCCCCCATGTGGCATTGCCTAATCTACTGGCGGATCAGCGCCTGGTGCCAGAGCTGATTCAGGATGATGCCACCGTGGACAATATCAGCGAGGAACTGCTCAATTACCTCAATAACCCGGAGCGCACCCAGCAACTGGTTGATGAATTTACCCAGCTCCACCAACTGTTGCGCCGCAAGGCCAGCGAAACCGCTGCGGATTCACTTTCCAAGCTGATAGAACGGAGTAGGGTGGGTTAGCCGCAGGCGTAACCCACCAACAGTTTATGGCAAAGAAGAAACCCAAATCAGAGGCACCCTACAAACTGGACTACAACGGCCAGCTGCTGGCCGGTGTGGATGAAGTGGGCCGCGGCCCCTTGGCCGGGGATGTGGTGACCGCGGCAGTCATTCTCGACCCCCTGCAACCCATCGAAGGCTTGGGTGACTCCAAAAAAATTTCCGAGAAACGACGCGAACAGCTCTACGAAGAAATTACCCATAAAGCATTGGCCTGGTGTGTGGGCCGCGCCAGTGTGGCAGAGATCGACCGCTACAATATTCTGCAAGCCACCATGATGGCCATGTACCGCGCCGTCACCGGTTTGTCGGTACAGCCGGAATACGTGGCGGTGGATGGCAACAAAATGCCCAAATGGCCTTACAACGGCGAAACCGTAGTGAAGGGCGATGCCAAGGTGGCGGAAATTGGCGCCGCCTCCATCGTTGCCAAAGTCACCCGCGACAGGGAAATGATCGCCTTTGAGGATACCTATCCCGGCTACGGATTTTCTGCCCACAAGGGCTATGCTACTCAACAGCACACCGACGCCATCAGGCAGCTCGGCCCCTGTGATATTCACCGCCGTTCCTTTGAACCGGTGAAGGGGATGTTGGAAGTGGAGCAGTTGCCGCTGGTGTGAATGAGAGACGAGAGATGAGAGACGAGAGATGTGCCCCGTCTCCCATCTCTCGTCTCTCATCTCCTAAAATAACTGTTAGAATTCCGATTCTTCCTGTTATTTCAAAAGACAATAATTCCCCCAGCTATGACAACAGATTTCGTCCACCTCCGCCTGCACACTGAATACTCACTGATTGACGGCCTGGTTCGCATCAAGCCGTTGGTGGCTAAGGTGGCCGAGTTGGGCATGCCGGCACTGGCGATTACGGATTTCTGCAACTTCTACGGCCTGGTTAAATTCTACAAGGCGGCACAGGGTAGCGGCATCAAGCCCATTGCTGGCAGCGACTTGCTGGTGGCTGGAGAGGACAGCGAAGACGAGCCGAGTTTGCTCACTCTGCTGGTGCAAAATGCTGTGGGCTACAAGAATCTTACCAAGCTGATTTCCCGCGCTTATCGAGAGGGTCAATCACAGGGGCGGCCCATCGTTCAGCAGGCATGGGTGAGCGAATTTTCCGAAGGGCTGATCGCGCTTTCTGGCGGTCGCCTGGGCAATGTGGGGCGGGCTCTGCTGTCTGGCAATCGCGATCAGGCGGCGGAATTTCTGGCTCGCTGGCAAAAAGATTTTCCCGACCGTTTCTATCTGGAACTGCAACGTACCGGTCGCCCTCATGAAGAGCGTTACCTGCACGCCGCGGTGGATTTGGCTGCCGAACTAGGCTGCCCGGTGGTGGCCACTAATGAGGTCTGCTTCCTGACTGCTGATGAATTTGACGCCCACGAAGCACGGGTGTGCATCCATGATGGCCGGGTGCTGGACGACCCCCGCCGCGCTCGCAATTACAGCGAGCAGCAGTATCTGCGCTCTCCGCAAGAAATGGCGGAGCTGTTTGCGGATATCCCCGAAGCCTTGCAAAACACCGTGGAAATCGCAAAACGCTGTACTCTGGATATTGAACTGGGCACTTATTACCTGCCGGATTACCCCATCCCCGAAGATTTTGAAAACGACCCGTTTTTCAAAGATCACACCCCTTACAAAGAGTTGGAAGATTTTGCCAAACAGGCCATGGCAGGAAAATGGCAGGGCAGGGAGGGGGAGTCGGAATACGCGGACATGGTGCGTACAAATGTGTTCTTCCAGAAAATTTCCTACGAAGGGTTGGAATGGCGTTTAAAGGATATTCTCGATAAAGCCAGCCCGGACTACCAAGCCCGTAAAAAGCCCTACAACGAGCGCCTGCGTTTTGAGCTGGACATCATTATGCAGATGGGCTTCCCCGGCTATTTCCTGATCGTGATGGACTTTATTCAGTGGGCCAAGGACAACGATATTCCTGTAGGGCCGGGGCGTGGTTCCGGTGCCGGTTCTCTGGTGGCCTACGCCCAGAAAATTACCGATTTGGATCCGCTGGAATACGACCTGCTGTTTGAGCGCTTCCTCAATCCGGAACGGGTGTCCATGCCCGACTTCGATATCGACTTCTGCATGGACAACCGCGACAAGGTCATACACTACGTGGCGGAAACCTACGGCCGGGACGCGGTATCCCAGATCATCACCTTCGGTACCATGGCCGCCAAGGCGGTGGTGCGCGACGTGGCGCGGGTACAGGGCAAGTCTTATGGCCTTGCAGACAAACTCTCGAAAATGATTCCCCCGGACGTGGGTATGACACTGGCCAAAGCGTTGGCCGGTGAAGAGGTGTTGCGGGAATTTTTGGACGGCGACGACGAAGCCCAGGAAATCTGGGATATGGCGGTGCAGCTGGAAGGGGTGTCCCGCAACGTGGGCAAACACGCCGGTGGTGTGGTCATTGCCCCCACCTGCATTACCGACTTTGCGCCGCTGTTCTGCGATGAGTCCGGCGAGGGATTGGTTACCCAGTTCGATAAAAACGACGTGGAAGATGCGGGCCTGGTGAAGTTCGACTTCCTGGGGTTGCGCACCCTGACGATTATCGACTGGGCTCTGGCTATGGTAAACAAAGCCAGAGCCCGCCAAGGTGAAGAAGAACTGGATATCAATGCCATACCCTTGGATGATGCTGAGACCTTCAAACTGCTGAAAAAAGCCCAGACTACCGCGGTATTCCAGCTGGAATCCCGGGGCATGAAAGACCTGATCAAGCGCCTGCAGCCGGACAACGTGGAAGACATGATCGCTCTGGTGGCACTGTTCCGCCCCGGCCCGCTGGATTCCGGCATGGTGGATGACTTTGTTAACCGCAAACACGGCCGCGCCGAAGTGGCCTACCCGGACGCCAAATACCAGCACGATAAACTCAAGCCGATTCTTGAGCCCACCTACGGGGTGATCGTCTATCAGGAGCAGGTGATGCAGATCGCCCAGGAACTGGCGGGTTATAGCCTCGGCGGTGCCGACCTGTTGCGCCGGGCCATGGGTAAGAAGAAGCCAGAGGAAATGGCCAAGCAGCGCAGCACCTTTGAGGAGGGCGCCAAGGGCCAGGGGGTTGATCCCGAGCTGGCGATGAAAATCTTCGATTTGGTGGAGAAGTTTGCCGGTTATGGCTTTAACAAATCCCACTCCGCAGCTTATGCGCTGGTGTCTTACCAGACCGCCTGGCTCAAGGCTCACTACCCGTCACAATTCATGGCCGCCACCATGTCGTCGGATATGGACAAAACCGACAAAGTGGTGACGTTTATCGAAGAGTGTCGGGAGATGGAGCTCACCCTGCTGCCACCGGATGTGAACACCGGTGAGTTCTATTTTACCGTGGACGAGCAGGACAACATTATCTACGGTCTGGGGGCCATCAAAGGGCTCGGCGAAGGCCCTATCGACAATATTCTCGAAGCCCGTAAAGACGGCCCGTTTAAAGACCTGTTCGACTTCTGCAACCGGGTGGACTCCCGCAAGGTCAACAAGCGCGCTCTGGAAGCACTGATACGCAGTGGTGCTCTGGATCGCATCGGCCCCGAAGTTGAAGGTAACGATGAGCAGCGCTTAAGTCGCAGTCGCGCCATTATGCTGGCGGCCATGGAAGAAGCGGTCAAACTGGCGGATCAAAACGCCCGCAACCGCGACAGTGGCATGGCTGATTTGTTTGGCAGCACTCCTCAGGAAAGTGCCCCGGAAATCACTTATACCAGCTTTAACCGGGTGCGCAGCCTTAGTATCAAAGAGCGCCTTGGTGGTGAAAAAGACACGTTGGGGCTGTATCTGACCGGCCACCCGGTGGATGAATACGACCGGGAGCTGAAGCAATTTGTCTCCGCCCGCATCAGTGATCTACAGCCCAAGCCCCGCGAAGTACAAGTGGTGGCCGGATTGGTGGTGGATATGCGGGTGCGCAAAAACAAAAAGGGCGAGCCCTGGGCCAGCGTCAGCCTGGACGACCGCAGTGGCCGTATGGAGGCACTGGTATTTGCCGATCGCTTCCGCGACTACCGGGAAAAAATCGCCAAAGACGAAATCCTGGTGATGGAAGGAGAAGTACAAACCGATGATTTCTCCGGTGGCCTGGCAATTCGCGCAGAAACCGTGCGTACCCTGTCAGATGCCAGGGATATGGCGGTCAAAGACCTGTCTTTAAGGTACTGCCCGGAGAACCGCCAGGCCGACAGTGCTCAGCGCCTGTCGGAGGCGCTGGCGGACTTTCGCGAAGGCTCGGTGGCCGTCAAAGTGAGCTGCAGCAACACCAGCGCCAGTGGCGATGTGGTGCTTGGTGACGGCTGGCGGGTATCGATTCGGGATGAGCTACTCCATCGCCTTCGGGAACAGCTGGGGGCAGACAATGTATCCCTGGCTTATGAAGCGGGCAAGCTGAAAACCGCTGAACTCAAGGGTGCCAACCGTTATCGCCGCCCGCGGGAGTAATGGTTTGCGCCTACACCCCACGGGTATAACCCACCCAACAAAGTTAGTGGCCATTTCAGGCAACAAATAGTACTCTACGGCCATCTATATACCCGTTTTTTGCCACTTAATAATTACGGATCAACGGCGAATGAATCTTAACTATCTCGATTTTGAACAGCCCATCGCGGACCTGGAAGCCAAAATTGAAGAGCTGCAGCTGGTCGGCAACGATAATGACCTCAATATCACCGAGGAAATTGCCAAGCTGCGGGACAAATCTCACAAACTCACCGAAAGCATCTACTCCAGCCTGACACCTTGGCAGGTAGTGCAAGTGGCGCGCCATCCCCAGCGCCCCTATACCGTGGATTACATCAAGCGCGTGTTTACCGATTTTGATGAACTGCACGGTGATCGCCACTTTGGTGACGACCACGCTATTGTTGGTGGCACTGCCCGCCTTAATGGCATGCCGGTGATGGTGATTGGCGAGGAAAAAGGTCGCGGTGTTAACGACAAGATTCATCGCAACTTCGGTATGCCCAAGCCAGAGGGCTATCGCAAGGCTCTGCGCCTGATGGAAATGGCCGAGCGCTTCAAAATGCCGATCATCACTCTGATTGACACTCCCGGAGCATACCCCGGCATTGATTCTGAAGAGCGCGGTATTTCTGAAGCCATTGCCCAGAACCTGGCGGTGATGTCGCGACTGGAAACCCCGATGATCTGCACCGTGATCGGCGAGGGCAGCTCTGGTGGCGCGTTGGCCATTGGCGTGGGTGACCACCTCAATATGTTGCAATACGCCACCTATTTTGTGATTTCACCGGAAGGTTGCGCCAACATTATCTGGAAAACCGCCGAAAAAGCACCGGACGCTGCTCAGGCCATGGGGGTGACCTCAGATACTCTGGAGTCTCTGGGAATTGTGGATGAAACTATTCCCGAGCCTTTGGGCGGTGCACATCGGGATATCGAAGCCATGTCCGATACCCTGCGTGACAGGCTCAGCACCCAGCTGGAAAACCTGAAAGATATTCCCATGGAGCGGCTGCTGGAAAAACGTTTTGAGCGTTTGATGGCTTACGGAAATCCGGAATAAATACATTAGTAGATAGCCCTTAAATAGTTTGGGGTTAACTAAAGCAATAAAAGCCAGAGCACCGCTCTGGCTTTTTTGGTTACACTGCCTCCATGTTCACTACCGATTTGCTGGCTCCCGATCTTGCGACTCTGCAAAACGCAGAGCGAGTTTATGTGGGCTATAGCGGCGGTCTGGACTCCCAAGTTCTGCTGCATGCTGTGGTCACACTGCTGGGACCAGAGAAAATCACAGCTCTGCATATCAACCACCAAATCTCTCCCAATGCAGATAACTGGCAGGCCCATTGCGCTGAGCAATGTCGCCAGCTGGATGTGCCATTGCAGGCATTTCGAGTGGAGTTGGAGCCCAGCGAAAATATTGAGCTGGCTGCTCGCAACGCTCGCTATAAAGTCTTTGAAGCCGCTTTAGATGATGGGGATTTACTGCTGTTGGCGCACCACGCTGATGACCAGTCAGAAACTGTGCTGTACCGACTGATGCGCTGCTCTGGTCCCCGCGGCTTGGCAGGTATGCCGCGTTCCCGCTCACTGGGCAAAGGCCAGCTGCTGCGGCCATTGCTGGACATCAGCCGTGAGGAGTTGCACCAATACGCCAGGCATCACCGCCTGCAGTGGGTGGAGGACGAGTCCAATCAGCAGCTGACTTACGACCGCAACTACCTGCGACACAGTGTGGTGCCGGCCATAGAAAAACGCTGGCCAGACCTTGCAAAGCGTCTTTCCCAAGTGGCGACGCTGTGTGCCGACAGCGACGAACTCAACCGCCAGTTGGCGACAACGGATTTACAAGCCGGCAATGAAAGGCAGGAGCGTCTCGGTGTCAGTATTGAACAGCAAGCACTGGCGCAACTGAGTCATTTGCGCCGCCACAATTTGATTCGCTTCTGGCTGGAAAAACACCACTACGCGATGCCTCCAAAAAAACGCCTGGAGCTTATTCACCGGGAACTGCTGGAAGCCAAAGCCGATGCCAGCCCAATTGTCGATTTCGGCGACTGCCAACTGCGCCGCTACAACAACCGAGTCTACCTGCTGCCGCCATTGCCACCAGCCCTTGCTGAGGGCACGGAAATCACCTGGGATGGAAAGCAGCCACTCTATATAGAAGGCTGCGGCAAGCTAACCGCCGCTGAACCATTCGCCAAGCCGGTAACCGTACGCTTTCGCCAAGGCGGCGAACGCTGCCAACCCGATGGGCGCAACAGCTCGCAAACCCTGAAAAAATTGCTACAGGAGTACCATTTGGAGCCTTGGTTGCGAGACAGAGTGCCGTTACTGTATAAATGCGATCAATTGATAGCGGCGGCTGACCTGTTTAGTGAAGCGGGTTTGCCAAAGGTTGAATGGAGTCTGGATAAAAATGCTACGGAATACTTCACTTCCTCTGATTGATAGTTCCCCTGTCGAATCCTACATTGAGCGCTTGCTAGCCAGTGTTCTTAGCGCCGTGCTGATAATTATTGTGCTTCTGTTACTGGCATTCGCCCATTGGCCCGGTCTGACCACGACGGCATACGCCAGTGAACTCTTCAGTGACTTGGGAACTTTGAAACAAGAGATGACGCTTTTTCATTCTGAACGTGGCTATTGGCCCTCAGAGAAAGATTTGCCTGAATCCCTTATTACACAAATTGAAGAACATAACAGCTTTGGAATTTTCGCGGACTTATCTGAGCAAGGTGACGTAACTTTGAGTTTTGATCAAGACAGCCTTGATTATTCAGGTCATCAGCTGATTTTTGGGCCACTGCACAATGACGTCAGTCATTTCAGGCGCTGGAACTGTAGTCAACCAAGCACCGATACAGCAATGAATGCAAAAGCCTTATATAAATTTCGCTTTCTATGCCATCCATTGAAAACGCCAGAGGATAACAAATGACCAAAGATGGATTGATGCGGGAGCTGATTTGCCGACAGCTTTTATTGGCCAGCTCACGAGGTAGGCCATTGAAATCAGTGGTGGATATTCTGTCAGATGAATTGGGTAAGCCTGGGGACTATTTGATAGCAAAAGTCAGAGAAGCTGTTGCCAGGGGAGAGTCGGCTTTCCAGATTGCTCGCACCATTGCTCCTTTGGGTATGGATAGAGGGTATATACATCTGCAAGAGCAGTTGGCTGAAAATGCAGCCAGTCTGTCTTACGAGCGATATCGGGAGCGCATGTCGCCTCTTTGGGATGTCTTGGCTTTGATGAGAGCCAGGTTGGTCACTTCGGTTGGTTATGCCTGTGCGGTTTTATCGGTTGCGCTGCTTATATTAGGAATTATATCTGCCAAAGTTGCAGGCTCTTTTGAATCGGCTTTTGAAGCCTTTGGTTCTGAATTACCTGAGTTTACTAAACTTGTACTCAATGTCGGCGGCGGCTTATCTCCATGGATGGCGCTATTGCTTATACTTTTGGCTGCTCTATTTTTCGTCTTGGTGCTGCTTAAACACCAACGCTACAGTGACTTTTCTATTGCCGAAAAGCTGTTTTTCCTTTGGCCGGTGAAAACTCTGACTACGGCTTACACCGTACTTGCTTACCAGAGTTTGCTAAAAGCATCTGATGCCAGTATTGGCAGTAATGGTTGCGAGCAAAAAGCTGTTAAGGCCATGGCGGAGGCAGGTATGTTGAAGTCGCCAACGAGTGAATTTAGTGCTTTGCTGACGGAAGAAGTATTGGCTATGTATCGCATTGGTGAGGCATTAGATGCTGGAGAGATCGAATTGGAGCAGGGGTTGGTGCACATTTCCCGGCGGATAATAACCTCGAGTAACTACACCGTGCGCTTATTTACGTTGGTGTTGCAGATTATTATCTTGATTTTTGTTGGCGCTATGTTGGCAGGGTTATATTTGCCCATCTTTGCCCTCGGCGGCACTATTTGACAAGGAGAACAAATGAACAGACAAGTGGGTTTTACCTTGATTGAACTGATGATTGTGGTGGCAATTATCGGTATTTTGGCGGCAATTGCATTACCTGCATACCAGCAATATATAGTGAGAGCTCAGCTGGTAGAAGCGATTACCTTGGCTGAAGAGCTCAAACCAGCCATTAAAGAGTTTTATCGCGATCGAGGGCGTTTTCCAGTAAATAATAATGAAGCCGGTGTTCCGCCTGAAAACAAACTGCTGGGTAACTATGTGGCGGGCATGAAGGTTGTGGATGGCGCTATTCATGTAAGCCTGGGCAATAAAATCAATCAGGAACTGTCAGGTAAACAGCTCACCTTGCGCCCAATGGTTGTGACAGGCAGTCCCGCCAGCCCCTTTTCATGGTTGTGTGGCAAAGGGGCTGTGGTCGATGGAATGGAAGCTGTCGGCGAAGATCGCACTGATCTTGACAACATGTACCTGCCCGCTAGCTGTCGCGGTTAAGCCCCTTGCAGGGAGTATTCATTTTAGGTGGCTTGCTGCTGATCGCGGGAATTTTTTGTCAGGTATTTGCTTGTGTTCTGGCGGCTCGTCTTCTAGAACTGGATATTCGGCTGCGGTATTTGTGGCTGCCTATGTCCCTTATGACGTTGTTGGCGTTTCCTGAAATTGAAGGCTTGTGGATATTGGGAGTCTTTCTTGGGGCCACCGTTTTACGGTATTGGGCAGGTTTGGAATCATGGTCTCAGGCACTTCCATTAGTTGTTTTAGCAGCCTTAATGCTTTGGCCCATTGGCAGTGTTATTGTCGCTGTCAGAGTATTATGGGCTTGATGTTATAGGGGGGTACGCTATGGCTTCCATTTGGCCTTTCTGGTATCCTGCGCTCCCATCTTGATCGAGATGGGCACAGGCGAATGTTCCTGCCTAAAACCTCTCTTTCGCTATCTTGAACGACCCAAAATAACAACCGAACACTTTAGGGCATGTTGTCGTATGTAACAGCAGCTCTGGGCGAGCTTTTATGACACGTTTTATTTTTGTAACTGGCGGTGTGGTTTCTTCTCTGGGCAAGGGCATTGCCTCCGCTTCCCTGGGCGCGGTGCTTGAGGCCCGTGGCCTTAAGGTGACTATTCTTAAACTGGATCCTTATCTGAATGTGGATCCGGGCACCATGAGTCCGTTCCAGCACGGCGAGGTGTTTGTTACCGAAGATGGTGCTGAAACTGACCTCGACCTGGGCCACTACGAGCGCTTCCTGCGTTCGAAAATGAGCAAACGCAATAACTTCACCAGTGGTCGGGTGTACGAGACTATTTTGCGCCGCGAACGCCGTGGCGATTACCTGGGCGGCACTGTACAGGTGATCCCCCATGTGACCGACGAAATCAAACGTCGGGTGCTGGTTGGTGGTGAAGGCTACGATGTGGCCATTGTTGAAATCGGCGGTACTGTAGGTGACATCGAATCACAACCCTTCCTGGAAGCCATTCGCCAGTTGAAAGTAGAGCTGGGCATGGAGCGCGCCATGCTGATGCACCTGACTCTGGTGCCCTATATTGCTACTGCCGGCGAGGTAAAAACCAAGCCCACCCAGCACTCGGTGAAAGAGTTGCGCTCCATCGGCTTGCAGCCGGATGTGCTGTTGTGCCGCTCGGAAGTGGAAGTGAGCGAGTCGGAGCTGAAAAAG
The DNA here is from genome assembly GCF_030341905.1 of Porticoccus sp. W117. Classification (GTDB taxonomy): domain Bacteria; phylum Pseudomonadota; class Gammaproteobacteria; order Pseudomonadales; family Porticoccaceae; genus SCSIO-12696. The sequence continues at coordinate 240,059 of NZ_JATAAF010000002.1, forward strand.
ATCGCCCTTTTCACCAACGTGGAACAGCGCGCGGTGGTTCCCTTGCTGGATGCCAAAACCATTTACCACGTACCTGCCTATCTGCACCGTTGGGGTCTGGATCAGTTTGTGGTGGATCGTTTGCGCCTGGAATGTGGTGTGGCAGACCTCAGTGATTGGGACTGGGTAGCGGATAACTACCTGAACCCGGAGAAAGAAGTCACCGTGGCCATGGTAGGCAAATACATGGAGCTGTTGGACGCCTATAAATCCTTGAACGAAGCGCTGAGTCACGCCGGCATTCACCACAAAACCAAGGTGAATATTCAGCACATTAACGCCGAGGATGTGGAGCAGCAGGGCACTCAAATTCTGAAAGACGCCGATGCCATTCTGGTGCCTGGCGGCTTTGGTCAGCGCGGTCTGGAAGGTAAAATTGCCGCCGTCCGCTACGCCCGTGAAAACAAGGTTCCCTATCTGGGCATTTGCCTGGGCATGCAGGTGGCGGTGATCGAATATGCCCGCAATATGTGTGACCTTGCCGGTGCTACCAGCACCGAGTTTGACCCGGAAACTGACCACCCCATCGTCGGCCTGATTACCGAGTGGGTGGACGAAACCGGCCAGGTGGAAGTGCGCGATACCGACTCCGATATGGGCGGCACCATGCGTCTGGGCACTCAGCAATCGCTGCTGGTGCCGGGTTCCAAAGCAGCGGAAATTTACGGCAGCGATGTGGTGATGGAACGCCATCGCCACCGCTATGAGGTGAACAACAATTACGTGGCCCAGTTGGAAGCGGCGGGTCTGAAAATTGGTGGCTGGTCTGAGGTCAATCACTTGGTGGAAACGGTGGAAATTGCCGACCACCCCTGGTTCTTTGCCTGTCAGTTCCACCCGGAGTTCACGTCCACGCCACGGGATGGTCACCCGATGTTTTCCAGTTATATTCGTGCAGCGCTTTCCTACAATGAACAAGCGCACAAAGGCGAGTAAGGAGCAGTTATGCAAAAAATTATCAATGTAGCCGGTATCGAGGTCGCCAACGACAAGCCATTTGCATTGTTCGGCGGTATGAACGTATTGGAATCTCGCGATCTGGCCATGGAAATCGCCGAACACTACGTAAAGGTCACCGGCGAGCTGGGTATTCCCTACGTGTTCAAGGCATCCTTCGATAAGGCCAATCGCTCCTCGGTGCATTCTTTCCGCGGCCCCGGTATGGACGAAGGTCTGAAGATTTTTGAAGAGGTCAAAAACACCTTCAATGTGCCGGTGATTACCGACGTGCACGAAATTGAGCAGTGCCAGCCGGTGGCGGATGTGGTGGATATTATTCAGTTACCCGCATTCCTGGCGCGCCAGACCGATCTGGTAGAAGCCATGGCCAAAACCGGCGCGGTCATCAATGTTAAAAAGCCTCAGTTTATGAGCCCGCCTCAGGTGAATAATCTGGTAGAGAAGTTTGCCGAATGTGGCAACGAGCAGGTGATGCTGTGCGAGCGCGGTGCCTGTTTTGGCTACGACAACCTGGTGGTTGATATGCTGGGCTTCCGCACCATGATCGAGGTAAGCAAAGGCGCACCGCTGATTTTTGATGTGACCCACGCCTTGCAATGCCGTGACCCAATGGGCGCTGCCTCCGGAGGCCGTCGCCACCAGGTGGCGGAATTGGCCCGCGCGGGTATGGCCGTGGGTATTGCCGGTTTGTTCCTGGAAGCGCACCCGAATCCGGACAAAGCCCTGTGCGATGGCCCCAGCGCCTTGCCACTGGATAAGCTAAAGCCGTTTTTGCAACAAGTGAAAGCGGTGGATGATTTGGTGAAGAATTTTCCAGAGCTGAACATCGAATAACCCTGTCATTGCGAGCAAAGCGAAGTAATCTCCGCGAGTGTGGCAGAGGATTCAGGAGATTGCCGCGTCGCCTTCGGCTCCTCGCAATGACGAATTTCTAATTTTTATATTTGTAAGAGAGACAACTTAAATGACTACTATTGCTGATATTCGCGCCTGCGAGGTGCTGGACTCCCGCGGCAACCCCACCGTTGAAGCGGATGTGGTGCTGGAAAACGGCATTGTGGGCTCCGCCTGTGCGCCCTCCGGTGCCTCCACCGGCTCCCGTGAAGCTCTGGAACTGCGCGATGGTGACAAGAGCCGCTATCTGGGCAAAGGCGTGCAGACTGCGGTGGCCAATATCAACACCACTATCCGCGATTTGCTGGTGGGCCAGGATGTGACTGCCCAGCGCGAACTTGACGGCCAGATGATTGCTGCTGATGGCACCGACAACAAAGCCAATCTAGGTGCCAATGCCATTCTGGCGGTTTCCCTGGCAGCGGCCAAAGCGGCGGCTCAGGCCAAGGGCATGCCTCTGTACGCTCACATCGCCGAAGTTAACGGCACCGCCGGTCAGTTCACCATGCCGGTACCGATGATGAATATTCTCAACGGCGGTGAGCACGCCGACAATAACGTGGATATTCAGGAATTTATGGTACAGCCCGTCAGTGCACCCAGCTTCGCTGAAGGCCTGCGTATGGGTGCCGAAATTTTTCACTCTTTGAAGAAAGTACTGCAAGCTCGCGGCCTCAATACCGCAGTGGGTGACGAAGGTGGTTTTGCGCCTAACCTGGCTTCCAACGAAGAAGCTTTGGCGGTGATCGCCGATGCGGTGGCCGATGCCGGTTATGAATTGGACAAAGACGTGACTTTGGCGCTGGATTGCGCGTCTTCTGAATTCTACAAAGAAGGCAAATACGACCTGGCTGGTGAGGGCAAGGTCTTTGATTCCGAAGGCTTTGCTGACTACCTGGCGGAGCTGGTGGGCCGCTACCCGATTATTTCCATCGAAGACGGCCTGGACGAAAGCGACTGGGACGGCTGGAAAGTACTTACCGATAAAATCGGCGACAAGTGCCAGTTGGTGGGTGACGACCTGTTTGTGACCAACACCAAGATTCTGAAAGAAGGTATCGACAAGGGCGTGGGTAACTCCATCCTGATCAAGTTCAACCAGATCGGCTCCCTGACAGAGACTCTGGATGCTATCCAGATGGCCAAAGACGCCGGCTACACCGCGGTGATCTCCCACCGCTCCGGCGAAACCGAAGACACCACCATCGCCGACCTGGCGGTAGCTACCGCTGCAGGCCAGATCAAAACCGGTTCTCTGTGTCGCTCTGACCGTGTTGCCAAATACAACCGTCTGCTGCGTATCGAAGCGGAGCTGGGCAGTGACAAGGCGCCTTATCGCGGTCGGGGTGAGTTTAAAAACTGACAGAGTTGGCCTAGCCAACTCTGTCATCCTGAGCGCCGCAGGCGCGTGAGGATCTCACAATTTTCAGAGTCTGAGATCCTCACGTCGCTGCGCTCCTCAGGATGACAATATTGGTTAAAACGGCGGGGCTATCCCCGCCGTTTTACATTAAACTTGTGCCATGCGCTGGCTTATCGCAATTCTGATTGTTTTCCTTATCGCCCTGCAGTATCGCCTGTGGTTTGGCGAGGGCAGTGTTGCCCAGAAGGTCGAGCTGGAAAAAGCCGTGGCCGAGCAGCAAGCCATCAATCAGCAAGCGGAAGCCCGCAATCAGGCCATTGGCGAGGAAGTGAAAGCCCTGAAAAATGGTATGGATGCTATAGAAGAGCGGGCTCGCAGTGACCTGGGTATGATCAAAGAAGGCGAAACCTTTTATATTGTGGTGGAAAAGGATCAAGACAAAAAGGACGACGACAAGTGAGCAATGCTCAACCCAAGTACTGGGCTGTTGTCCCAGCGGCCGGCGTAGGTCGTCGCTTTGGTGGTTCGCAGCCAAAACAATACCAAAACCTTCTCGACAAACCAGTGGCGCGTTGGACGCTGGAGCGCCTCTTGTCTCTGCCCAACATAGAACAGTGCGTGGTGGCCCTTGGCCAGGAGGATGGCTATTGGCCAACACTGAGGCTCGATAACCCTCGTATTACAACCACCATTGGCGGTGCCGAGCGGGCAGACAGCGTGCGCCTGGCTCTGCAGGCGCTGGATGGCCGCGCGGGGCAAGATGACTGGGTTTTGGTGCACGATATCGCCCGCCCCTGTGTCAGAGCAGCGGATATCGCCAACTTGATGCAGCAATTGCAAAACCACCCTGTGGGCGGACTGCTGGCGGCTCCTATTGCCGACACGGTGAAGCGCGTGAGCGGCGACCACCAGGTTATCGCCACAGAAGATCGCCGCCAACTGTGGAGTGCTTTAACGCCGCAAATGTTCCGCTATGGCATTCTCTGCAAAGCGCTGGAAAGTGCTGGGCAGAATGGCACTCAACCCACTGACGAAGCCTCGGCCATTGAGCAATTAGGCCTTGATCACAAGCTGATAGAAGGGCAACGGGACAATATCAAAATTACCCGCGGGGAAGACTTGGCAATAGCCGCCGCCATCCTCACAGCTCAAGGTGAAACGAAATGATACGAATTGGCCACGGTTATGACGTACACGCCTTTGGCCCCGGTGATCATTTGATGCTGGGCGGCGTGGCCATTCCTTACCCCCAGGGCTTTGTCGCCCACTCCGACGGCGATGTGTTAATTCATGCCCTCTGCGACGCATTACTTGGCGCAGCTGGTCTGGGTGACATTGGTCGCCATTTCCCCGACACCGACTCCAAATATAAAGGCATCGACAGCCGCCAGTTGTTGAGGCATGTGGTGTCGTTGTTGGCTGAAAAAGGTTGGCAGCTGGGCAATGCGGATATAACCATCGTCGCCCAAGCCCCGAAAATGGCGCCTCATATAGAAGCTATGACGGCCAATCTCGCGGCCGATCTCAATGCGGATGCCAGCTGCGTCAATGTCAAAGCCACCACCACCGAAAAGCTGGGCTTTGAGGGCCGTAAAGAAGGCATTGCCTGCCATGCGGTGGTGTTGATAACCGCTCTTGCAGCGTCATCCTGAGGCCACGGAGTGGCCGTGAGGATCTCACAACTTTCAGACCCTGAGATCCTCACGCCGCTGCGCGGCTCAGGATGACACGACTGGATTTTCCCTTGACTGACTACTCTCTGGATTTTCCCTTTGCCCACGGCGGCCCCCTCGGCAGCGCCGGTTTTCGTACCGAGCCAGAAGACTTTGTGGTTGACGAAGCGCTGGGCTTCGAACCTTGCGGCGACGGTGAACATCTGCTGCTGCACCTGCGCAAACGCAACCAGAATACCCGTTGGCTGGCACAACAGTTGGCGGATATTGCCGGACTGCGGCCAATGGATGTGGGTTATTGTGGCCTGAAAGATCGCCGTGCGGTCACTAGCCAGTGGTTTAGCCTCTACCTGCCAAAGCAGGAGCTGGACATGGCGCGAGTTCACGCCATTGAGGGGGTTGACGTGCTGGCCAGTGACCGCCACAACCGCAAACTGCGCCGTGGCGATCACGCTGGCAATCACTTTGAAATTCGCCTGCAGGCCATAACCGGTGATCGGCAACAACTGCAACAACGCCTTGAGCAAATAGCTGAGCAGGGGGTGCCCAACTATTTTGGCGAGCAGCGTTTTGGCCACCATGGCAACAACCTGCGGGAATTTGAAAAACGCTTTGTGGGTCAGTCTGGTGATGCCCGTGCCAACCAACGCAGGCGTGGGCGTCGTCCCGGTGGTGACGGAGGTATTGTGCTATCTGCGGGGCGCTCCTACCTGTTTAATCGCGTGTTGGCACAACGGGTGGAGCAGGGCAACTGGTATTCGACGTTGCCTGGTGAAGAAATCCCTACAGGAGCTATGTGGGGGCGGGGGCGCAGCTCTGCACCAGAAGCGGTGAGGCAACTGGAACAGATGGTGGTGCAAGCGCTGCCTGGCTGGTGTGATGCCTTGGAACACAGCGGCCTTGGCCAGGAGCGCAGGCCACTACAGTTATTGCCGGACAGGTTCGAATGGCGGTTTGACGGTGAGGATTTGCTGCTGCAATTTTCGCTGCCGCCGGGTGCTTATGCCACCGCGGTTATTCGCGAGCTAACCACAGTGTCTACCGATCGTGATCGTGCCGTCGAGCCATGATATAGTCGCGCCATCTTTTCATCTGTAACAGGAGCCGCCGTTGAGTACCTTTGGGCTGTCTGCCAAAGTGGGTGGGGTTGGTATGACCTCGCAACGTACCCGCGAACGTTTGATACAACGCTTGGTGGAGCAGGGCGTCACCAGCCAGCAAGTGCTGGACGTTATTCGCACCACTCCGCGCCACCTGTTTCTGGATGAGGCGTTGTCTCATCGCGCCTACGAAGACACCGCATTGCCCATCGGCCACAAACAAACCCTGTCTCAGCCCTACATTGTGGCGCGTATGACCGAGCTGTTACTGTCCCGCGGCCCTCTGGATAAAGTATTGGAAATTGGTACCGGCTCCGGCTACCAGACGGCGGTGTTGGCCCAACTGGTGAACAAGGTGTACACGGTGGAGCGCATTCGTCCATTGCTCAATCGTTCTCGTGACCTGTTGCGCCGCCTGGGGTATCGCAATGTTTCCGCTGCGCTTTCCGATGGCGGTTTTGGCTGGCCGGATTACGCACCATATAACGGCATCATCAGCACTGCTGCGCCGCAGAGCCTGCCGGAAGAATTGCTGCATCAATTGGCCCCGGATGGCATCTTGATTATTCCGATCGGCCCGGATGGCGAACAGGAATTGCGCATGATCATCCGTGAAGGTGACAGCAACAACTTTTCCGAAGAAGTGATCGAACCGGTACGTTTTGTTCCGCTGCTTAGCGGCCTTTCTCGATAACAGGGCCGCAACAAGATTATGCGCGGACCTGTAGATTACCTGCTGTTGTTTTTCAAAGGCGCTGCCATGGGTGCTGCGGATGTAGTGCCGGGAGTGTCTGGTGGCACCATTGCGTTTATCAGCGGCATATACCAGCGCCTGCTCAATGCCATTCGCGCGGTCAATCTGGCCAATCTCAAGCGCTTGTTGTGCGGTGATATCAAGGGCTTTTGGCAAGTCATCGACGGCACCTTCCTCGCGGTACTGTTCACCGGCATTTTGCTCAGCATCCTCTCTTTGGCCAAGCTGGTTAGCTACGGCATGCAGGAACACCCCATTTTGCTGTGGTCGTTTTTCTTTGGCCTGATTGTGGCGTCCATTATCTGGATGCTGGGCAACCTGGATCGCTGGCGCTGGCAGGAAGGGCTGGCGATCATCGTGGGTACGGCAGCAGCAGCAGGCCTTTTCTGGATGCCAGGGGCGGCAGCCAGCGAATCTCTGCTGATGATTTTTGCCGCCGGTGCGGTGGCCATATGCGCGATGATTCTGCCGGGTATTTCCGGCAGTTTTATCCTGGTGCTAATCGGCTTGTATCCGGTGCTGATAGAGGCCATTAGCGAACTACAGGTAGTGGTGCTGATGGTCTTCGCCGGTGGTTGTTTAGTGGGGCTGATGAGCTTCTCTCGCTTGCTGGGGTGGCTGTTGGAACATTACCGCAGCACCACCCTGGGGTTGCTCACCGGCTTTCTGGTGGGTTCTCTGGCCATAGTCTGGCCCTGGAAAGAGAAACTCATTGTGATGTTTACCGCCTCCGGTAAAGAAGTGGTACTGGAGCAGCGCAACCTGTTGCCCGGCGAATACTGGCAGCTGTTTGGCGATGACCCGCAAACCTGGCCGGCGATTTTACTGGCCTTATTGGGGGTTGCATTGGTATTGGGTCTGGAGCGCCTCGGTGGACGTCATAAAGGGCGCGTCTAAAAATGCGCTATTTCTGCGATAGCTGCGTTGGCAACGTACTCGGCTCCTCATGTATGCCTTATACACTGCGGGCCTCCGTGCGCTGCCGCCTTGCTCTCACCAAAATATCACTATTTTTAGAAGCACCCTTAAAAGCGTTTAGCGGGCTGTTGCTGGTTGCCTTACTGGGGCTGCAACTAGCCTGTTCCAATCACAGCATTGCTCCCATTTCCGACCGTGATGTGGTGGGGCCGGACCGCATCGACACTCACTGGGTCTCCCGTGGTGAAACCCTTTACTCCATCGCCTGGCGCTATGGGTTGGAGCACCGCAAACTGGCAGCAGCCAACGGTATTCGTGCACCCTATACCATCTTCCCTGGCCAACGCTTGACTCTGGATACATCAAAGGCCAGTGCACCCAAGGTGGCGGCAGCGCCCGTCAAAACAGTGCCCAAGCCTGTATCTTCAGCATCTACCAGCAAGCCTGTGCCGAAGCCAGTAGCAAAGCCTCAAGCTACTAAGCCGGCTGCCAACCCGCAACCCGCAACCCGAAAACCCGTAACGGCTACTGCAAAAAACTGGCGCTGGCAGTGGCCGGTGAAGGGTAGGCTAGTGCGCTATTACGATGCCAATAAACGCTTCAAAGGCGTCTATCTGCACGCCAAACAAGGTACCGCGGTAAGCGCCGCTGCCCCCGGCGAGGTTGTATATGCGGGCAATGGTCTGCCCACCTATGGCCCCTCCCTGATTATCAAACACAGCGACGCTTATCTGAGCTTTTACGCCCTTAACCGCAAACTGTTGGTCAAAGAAGGCGACAGGGTTACTGCGGGCCAGAAACTGGCAGAAGTGGGCGGTGATATCAGCAACCGCGACCGCATCTACTTTGAAATTCGCCGCAACGGCCAATCTACCGACCCTCTTCGATTGTTGCCCAAGCGCTGAATGAGGTGTACCTTTGATGCCAACCCAATAAAAATTACGAGGGTTGTGCATGGGGAAACGGAGCAACTCAGGTTCCGGGCAAGAGGCCACCGAGAATACCTCTGTCGAACATAACGAGCAGGTCATGGATGCCGCCAGTCTCTATATGAAGGAGATTGGCTTTGTGCCGTTGTTGACTGCCGAAGAAGAAGTCTATTTTGCCCGCCAGTTCCGCGCTGGCGATGAAGCTGCTCGCAAGCGCATGATTGAAAGTAATCTGCGCCTGGTGGTAAAAATCTCCCGTCGCTACGTTAACCGTGGCCTGGCACTGCTGGATTTGATCGAAGAGGGCAACCTGGGGCTGATGCGGGCGGTTGAAAAATTCGACCCGGAACTGGGCTACCGCTTTTCCACCTACGCCACCTGGTGGATACGCCAGACCATCGAGCGGGCGCTGATGAACCAGACCCGTACCATTCGCCTGCCCATTCATGTGGTCAAGGAAATCAACGTCTACCTGCGTGCTGCTCGCCAGTTGGCGCAAAAACTCGATCACGACCCCACCGCCGACGAAATCGCTGACTTGCTGGACAAGCCCATCGACGAGGTCTACCGAATGCTGGGCCTCAATGAGCGGGTGGGTTCAGTAGACATTACCCTGGGCTACGACAACAGCCGTACCCTGGTGGATACCATCGTCGATGAACAGGGCGACGACCCGGAGCACCTGGTGGAAGACGACGACCTGGTGTCTGCATTGGAACACTGGGTAGACGAATTGCCGGAAAAACAACGGGAAGTCATCGCCCGCCGTTTTGGTATTCAGGGCTACGAAGTGTCTACTTTGGAACAGGTTGGTCGTGAGGTAGGGTTGACTCGTGAGCGTGTCCGGCAGATTCAGATTGATGCGTTAAAACGATTGAAAGAGCTGTTGAAGCGGCAGGGGTTGGATAGCGATACGGTGTTTGAGGAATGAATGCAATATCTTTGCTAGCAATTAGATTACTGGCAATCTATTTTTTCGGTATTGGAATAAAAGATGGTATTCCGGCTCTTTCAGCATTGCCGCACACTCTTCGTGTAGGGGGCGAATCTGTAGTTTTGCTGGTACTTTTTGTGGGGCTATCCTTCATTGTCTCGATATTGCTGTGGGTTTCTGCACCGAAAATATCTCGAAAGATCAGCCTGGGAATTGATGAGGATAGTGGTGAAAAACAGCTAACGGATTATGCTTTGGTTTCTGCCGCTATGTTCTGTTTGGGTGTGTATCTGCTAGTTTATAGCGGCTACTTTCTAATTAATGCAATGCAGGCTTACCTTGTTACTAATCAGTCGATTTATGACTTGTTGAGCATTGGAAGGGTCTTTTTATTCTTTGTAGGCATATTTTTAATACTGCGACCGCTGTCTTTGGTTAAGTTGTATCGCAAACTGAAATATTTTGATCAAAACACATAGCCTTAAACCAAAAATAGGAGCCGATGGCTCCTGTTTTCGATTTTAGCGTGCGACATGCGACGTCAGACGTGCGGCTGAGTCACCTCTCAAGCAACGCCAATTTCCCCGGCTTACCATCCCACTCCGCGGAATCCGCCGGAGCCTCTTTCATCTCGGTAATATTGGGCCACACTTCTGACAGTTCGGCGTTCAATTCCAGAAACACTTCCTGGCCATCCGGGAGTTCGTCTTCGGAGAAGATGGCGTCAACCGGGCACTCCGGTTCACACAGGGCGCAGTCGATGCATTCATCCGGGTGAATCACCAGGAAGTTGGGGCCTTCGTAAAAGCAGTCTACCGGGCACACTTCAACGCAGTCTGTGTGTTTGCACTTGATGCAGTTTTCACCCACCACAAAGGTCATGGCTATGTCTCCTGATTACTATTGCTGTCATTGCGGGGAGCCCTTTTATATAAGGAAAGGCGACGCGGCAATCTTCTGATTTCGGAGTGCCTGTATGGAGATCGCCGCGCTGCGCTCGCGATGACGGTGTTTTCAAATCGCGCGCATTATACCTTTTTCAATAATTCTTGCAGCTGATACAGCTCATCCAGAGCCTGGCGCGGTGTCAGGTTGTTGGGGTCAATAGCGGCGATAGCCTGGCGCAGTTTTTTGCCGCTGTCGTCACTAAACAGCTCGGCCTGAGCAGGCTGCAGCGGTGCTTTGGCCGGAGCCTCTGGTGTGACAGCGGCTACCGCCTGGTGGCTGCCGGATTCCAGAATCGCCAGTTCCTTGCGGGCCAATGCCAATACACTGTTTGGCAACCCTGCCAGCTTGGCCACTTGAATACCGTAGCTCTGGCTGGCCGGGCCTTCCTGAATAGCGTGCAGGAACACAACGCTGTCGTTGTACTCGGTGGCGTCCAGATGCACGTTGGCCACGGTGGGCATTTTTTCGGGCAGCGCGGTGAGTTCAAAGTAATGGGTGGCGAACAGGGTAAAAGCGCGCACTTGTTCAGCCAAGTGCACGGCGCAGGCCCAGGCCAGTGACAGGCCATCGAAGGTACTGGTGCCGCGACCGATTTCGTCCATCAGTACCAATGAGCGATCCGTGGCGTTGTGGAGGATATTGGCGGTTTCGGTCATTTCCACCATAAAGGTGGAGCGGCCACCGGCCAGGTCATCGGAAGAACCGATACGGGTAAAGATGCGATCCACCAAGCCGATGGTGGCGCTTTCCGCGGGCACCGGCGAGCCGATATGGGCCAGCAGGGTAATCAGCGCTGCCTGACGCATATAGGTGGATTTACCGCCCATATTGGGGCCGGTGATAATCAGCATACGGCGGTCATCGTGAAAGCTGAGATCGTTGGCCACAAAGGGCGTGTCCAGCACTTGCTCCACCACCGGGTGACGGCCTGCCTGAATGGCCAGCCCCGGTTCCTCAGTGAGCTGCGGCTGCATCAGATTCAAGCTGTCGCCGCGCTCTGCCAGGTTGGCCAGCACGTCCAGTTCCGATACCGCAGCAGCACAGATTTGCAGCGGCCCTAACTGTTCATTAAGCGTTTCCACCAGCGCTTCGTACAGGGCTTTTTCCCGCGCCAGGGCACGGCTTTTGGCAGACAGGGCTTTGTCTTCAAACTCTTTCAGTTCCGGGGTGATAAAGCGCTCGGCGTTTTTCAGGGTCTGGCGGCGGATGTACTCCGCCGGGGCCTGCTCGGAATTGGCCTTGGTGATTTCGATGTAGTAGCCGTGTACCCGGTTGTAGCCCACTTTTAAGGTACTGATACCAGTGCGTTCGCGCTCGCGTGTTTCCAGTTGCACCAGATAGTCGCCGGCATTGGCGCTGATGCCGCGCAGCTCGTCCAGCTCACTGTCGTAGCCCTCGGCAATCACACCACCGTCGCGAATCACCACCGGCGGGTTGTCGATCACCGCTTTTTGCAGCAGGTCGACCAGTTCAGGGAATTCGCCGGCTTCTTGCGCCAGTTGCTTCAGTTGAGGGGCTTCTGTGGATTTCAGTTCGTTTTGCAGTTGCGGCAGTACCGCCAGGGAATCCCGCAGGCGGGTAAGGTCGCGGGGGCGGGCAGAGCGCAGCGCTACCCGGCCGAGAATACGCTCCATATCCCCCACCTGACGCAGCTGCTCCGCCAGCAATTCGTAGCGGTAGTTGCTGCGCAGCTCGGCGATGGCCTGCTGGCGGCCCACCAGGGTTTGCAGATTGCGCAGGGGGCGGTTGAGCCAGCGTTGCAACAGGCGGCCGCCCATGGCGGTATTGGTGTTGTCCATCACCGCCAATAGTGTGTTGTCGATGCCACCGCTGAGATTGCAGTCAATTTCCAGATTGCGGCGGGTAGCGGCGTCGAGAATCACGGCGTCGTCGCGGTTCTCCACGGAGATGCCGCGAATATGGGGGAGCTCAGTGCGCTGAGTGTCTTTGGCGTACTGCAATAAACAGCCCGCGGCGCACACCGCCAGTTGCAATTCCTCGCAGCCAAAACCGCTCAAGTCATGGGTGCCAAACTGGCTGCACAGCAGGCGTCGGGCGCTGTCGCTGTCGAACTCCCAGGGTGGGCGACGGCGGGTGCCTGAGCGTTGTTCGATAGCATCAATGGCAGGGAATTCCTCACTGAGCAGCAGCTCTGCCGGGCTCAGCCGTTGCAGTTCACCCAGCAGGCCTTCACTGCCGATCACTTCTTGCACCTGCAGGCGGCCGCTGCCGATATCCAAAGTGGCAATGCCAAAGAATTCCCCCTGGCAGGCCACTGCGGCTAACAGGTTGTCGCGGCGTTCTTCCAGCAGGGCCTCGTCGGAGATGGTGCCGGGAGTAACGATGCGTACCACTTTGCGTTCCACCGGCCCCTTGCTGGTGGCCGGGTCGCCGATCTGCTCGCAAATAGCGACTGATACGCCCTGTTTCACCAGGCGCGCCAGATAGCCTTCCACCGCGTGGTAGGGCACTCCCGCCATGGGAATGGGGTTGCCGCCGGATTTGCCCCGAGCGGTGAGGGTCACATCCAGCAGTTGCGCGGCTCTTTTGGCGTCGTCAAAAAATACCTCGTAGAAATCCCCCATACGGTAAAACACCAGCTCGTTAGGGTGTTCGGCTTTGATGCGCAGGTATTGCTGCATCATGGGGGTGTGTTGTTCCAGGGTTTTGACGGTCATGGAATGTCTAACAGAGTGGTTACGGCAAAGAGGAAATTCTACGGGATAGGGGCGCGGGAAAAAACCGCAAATGCGGTTTTTGGGGAAAGAGTGATTTCTGAGTCACCTTTCAGTGATGGAGGGTGACTCAGAATCAATCACACGGAGCTACTGGGTTCCTGAACGGCAGTTTTGGGACGCAACCGGCGCAGGCGTTGTAGCCAGTCGTCGCTGATGGCGTACAAGGCCGGTACCAGCAGCAGGGTGACAAAGGTGGCAAAGGCGACGCCGAAAGCCAGGGATATCACCGTGGGCAACAGGAACTGCGCCTGGATCGAGCGCTCTGCCATCATTGGCATCAGGCCGATAAAGGTGGTCAGCGAGGTGAGCAAAATCGGGCGGAAGCGTTTTACCGCGGCTTGAGTAACTGCTTCGATGGCGTTTTTGCCTTCCGCTCGCAGTCTGAGCACATAGTCCACCAGCACCAGGTTGTCGTTCACCACCACGCCCACGGCGGCGCCGATGCCAAAGTAGGAAAACAGCGCCATGGATTGCCCCATAATCAGGTGGCCAAATACCGCCCCCATAAAGCCAAAGGGGATGGCGGTCATAATCAGCAAGGGCAGCCAATAGGACCGGAACGCCACGGCAATCAGGGCGTACATCAGGAACAGCGCCACCAGGTAGAGGCTGGTGACTTCCTGAATAAATTCCTGCTCACCTTCCGCCTCGCCCACCGCACCGAGAATGATACCGGGGTGACGCTGTTTCCATTCCGGGAAAAAGTTGTCGTCCAGGTCTGTCTGAATCTGGTGGCGAATGTCGCCTTTCAGGCGGGCGCTGATAACGGCGGAGCGGCGACGTTCGCGGCGGTTGATGCGCTTGGAACCCTGCTCGTATTCCACTTCCGCTACCGCCAGCAGTGGCACTTGACGGCCGTCTGCGGTGCGCACCCGAAAGTCCTGCAGGCTTTGCAGACTGGTGCGGCTTTCTTTGGGGTAGCGCACCATCACTTTGACGTCGTTGCCATTGCGGGGCAGGCGCTGCACTTCCTCGCCGTAGTAGGCCTGGCGTACCTGGCGGGAGATATCTGCCAGGGTCAGCCCCAACTTGCTGGCACCGGGCAACAGGGTAAAGCGCAGTTCACGGGCGTTGCTTTGCAGGTCGTGGTGCACATCGTAGGCGCTTTCGTAACTGCGCAGGTGTTGTTGCAGGTCCAGTACGGCATTGCGCAGGGCATCCAGATCCGGATGGCTGACGGAGTACTGCAGATCCGGATCCTGATTGTTGGTGGTGTACTGCACGGTAATGTCGTCGGCGTCGGGAATTTCGCCAATCAGTTCCCGCAGGCGTTCGGCGGCTTGTTTGGCACTGAGGTCGCGCACATCCGGTGGTGCCAATTTAACGATGGCGATCACGCTGTCCCGGCGAGAGCGGGTGTACCAGTTTTCCACCAGTTCGCCCTGATTATCTTCGGCCATGTCGTTAACTTCCTGCTCCAGCGCCTTTTCTGCATTTTGCAGCTGGGCCAGTATTTCCAGCGCACGGGAGTAGGGGGTGCCGTCCGGCAGGTCCACATTGATGATGATCTGTTCGCTCTCGATCTCCGGCATAAACGAGAATTTCACCCAACCGGTATTGAACAGGCCAACACTGACAACAAAAAAGCCAAAAAATACGCTGGCAGTCAGGTAGCGGTGTTTCACTGCGCTGTTGACCCAACGCTGGTAGCGGGCGGTGGCCAGTTTGGTAATGCTGTGCTCCACTTTGTATTGCAAACGGGTAAAGCGATTGCGCTGTTGCTGTTCGTGACTGCGGGGTTGCAGCTTGCGCAAGTGAGCCGGGAGAATAAAAAACGCTTCAATCAGCGAGAACGACAGTGCCGCCACGATAATGATGGATATCTGGCGGGTAATCTGTGCTTCCACCCCGGAGATAAAGAACCAGGGCATAAAGGCAATCATGGTGGTGAGTACCGCGTACAGAATCGGCTTTGCCACCAGCTGTGTGCCGAGAATTGCCGCTTTGCTGGAATCGGGTTCGGTTTTGCCCGCCTGGTGAATGCTTTCGCCCACCACAATGGCGTCGTCCACCACAATCCCCAGTACTAGCAAAAAGGCAAAAGTGGAGAGGATGTTGAGGGAAACATCGTTGGCGGGTAGCAGGGCAAAGGCACCGGCATAGGCGGTGGCAATGCCCACGGTTACCCACAGGGCCACTTTCGGGCGCAGGGTTAACAGCAATACCAGGAACACCAATATCAGGCCATAGCCTGCGGAGCCGATAATGGTGTTCATGCGGTCTTCATAGAGAGTGGCTGCGTCCCACCACAGGGTTAGGCCAACCCCTTGCGGC
Organism: Porticoccus sp. W117; assembly: GCF_030341905.1. GTDB lineage: Bacteria > Pseudomonadota > Gammaproteobacteria > Pseudomonadales > Porticoccaceae > SCSIO-12696. Next base: position 255,583 of record NZ_JATAAF010000002.1, read on the forward strand.
ATTCTCTTTTTGGCGCCGTCCAGCCATTCGTTAACCGATTCGCTGGTTTTGACCACGTCCATGTTTTCCGTGGTCATTACCTGAACCAGTATGGCCGGTTCGCCGTTGAGGGTAGCGAGAATTTCGTTGTCTTCAAAACCATCGATAACTCGCGCCACGTCTTTCAGGTAGACGGTGCCGCCGCTGGCGCCCTGGCGTACCACAATGGCTTCAAAATCCATCTGATTATTGGCCAGATTGCGGGCGCGCAGCTGCAAGTCACCGGTGGCGGTGCGCACCTGGCCGGAGGATAGATTGATGGAGTGGCTGCGAATGGCGTTGGCCACGTCGTCAAAGGTAAGCCCGTAGCGGCTCATGGCCTGCTCAGACAGTTCGATGGACACTTCTTCCAGACGGGTGCCAAATAAATCGACAATGGCCACGCCGGGCAAAACCGTCATTTCCTGACGAATTTGCTCCGCCAGGCGCTTTAGCTGCCGCTCGCCTACCTGGCCGTGTACGGCAATGCGGATCATCTCTTCCCGGGTGACAAATTCCCGCACCACCGGGCGTTCGATATTGCGCGGAAACGAACTGATAGAATCCACTCGCAGTTTGATGTCGTTGACAAACTGGGCCATATCCACATCGTTCTTGGCAATCACGGATATCTGGCCAATGCCTTCGCTGGCGGTGGAGCGCAGGCGGTCGATGTTGTCCATGTCTGACAGCGCCTCTTCCACGCGGATAACAATTTGCTCTTCCACGTCCTGAGTGCCAGCACCGGGCCAGGGCACGGTTACCTGCACCAGCGGTACCCGCAAGGTAGGGAAGATTTCCCGCTCCATGCCCAGGTAGCCGAGTATTCCGGAGAGCACGATGCCTACCATCATCAGGTTGGCGGCCACCGGGTTTTTCGCCCACCAGGCGATTGCACTGTTCATCGTGCACTGACTCCGTTGCCGCCTGCGGCGCTGTTATCCGGAGAGCTTGATGCCGGCTGCAGGTTATCCACCGGGTTGATCAACATGCCGTTGATAGGGTCCTTGATGGGGGATATCACCACTCGCTCGCCAGTTTCCAGGCCGTCACTGACAATCACTTGGTTGTTGAGGTGGCTGAGCACATCGATTTCCCGTATCTGCAGGCGGTCATTCTCAATCACGTAGATAGTGTTGCCGGAATGCAGGGCGGCGCTGGGGATCACGTGGGCTTCAATGGTTTTGCTGTCGATGGTGGCGGAAACGAACAGTCCTACAGCAAACGGTTGCCCGGACTGGCTGGCTGAGGCCGGGCTGTAGGGCGCTTTGACTTCGGCTACCCCGTGGATCAGCCGGGTTTGCGGGTCAATAGTGGCTTCGATACGTACCAGGCGGCCGTACCATTGGTGGTTTTGCCCAGCCAGCTCTGCCTCAAAGCGCACTTCCGGACCATTGTTGTCGTTGGCTTGGTAGCCAATGGGCAGGTTCAGCAAGGCCAGCTGTTCGTCGGTCAGGGGCAAGCGAACTTCCGCCACATCGGTGGCAAACACTTTGCCGAGGCGGGTTCCGGCGCTGACAAATTCTCCAATGCCTGCTTGCTTCTCCAGTACTCGCCCGTTGAAGGGCAGGCGGATACGGGTACGAGCCAGGTTTTCCTGGGCCTGACGCAAATCGGCCTGAGCTGCCAACAATTCTGCCTGGGCATTTTTCAATTGTGGGATTTTCAAGCCCAGTGGGGTGTGAGGTTTCCCCTCCAGCTCAGTTTTGGCCACTTGGGCTTCGGCTTCCCGCTGCAGAATCTGTACCTCAGCCGCGGTAACTCTGGCTTGAGCGCGGGTCACCGCGTGTCGGTAGTCAGCATCGTCGATTCGTATCAGTACCGTATCCGGTGTGATTGCGCCGCCCCGCACGAATTGACTGGATACTTCCTGAATACGGCCGCTGACCTCACTGATCAGGTCAATTTCTGTACGTGGCTGCACCTCGCCACGGGTTTGTACCTGCAGTACTGTAGGCTGGAATTTGACGGTTTCCACAAAGGCGCTCAAAGGCCGATCTGAGTCGTCTTTTTTCTCCGGCTCTGGTTTAAACGCGTTAAGTCCGCCGACAACAATGGCGCTCACAGCCAATACAGCGATTGGCAGGATGATTTTGTGTGCTCGTTTCACGATGATATCCCTGGCTTCCCGGCAATTCCGTCGTTCTATAGACGATTGGCAAACGGTTTGTCTCAACTTTTATAGACGCAACCAACAGGTTTTTTGGATGCAGTCAGACCAAAAAAATTACTTGCCGAGTCCATCAGGGAAAATATGTCATTGGCGGCTTTGGGCAAAATACCGATAATGGCCCCATGTCTGATTCTTCAAACAGCTTGGCTCAGCAACTTGGCGATGTTTTGATGCGCCGAGGCTGGCAGGTAACCTGTGCGGAATCCTGTACCGGTGGTGGGGTTGCCGAGGCAATTACCTCTGTACCCGGCAGCTCTCGCTGGTTTGAGGCGGGCTTTGTTACCTATTCCAACGCCGTAAAGCAGCAGCTGTTGGGAGTGTCTGGTGATACCCTGGCCAGTCATGGCGCAGTCAGCGAGGCAGTGGTGCGGGAAATGGCTCAGGGAGCCCAGGCTTTTGCCAATGCTGATCTGGCGGTAGCCATCAGTGGTGTTGCCGGCCCAGATGGAGGCAGTGAGGGCAAGCCGATTGGTACGGTATGGTTTGCCTGGCAGCTTGGCGACGCCAGTTGTGCATCTGAGATGTGCCACTTTTCCGGTGATCGTCAATCGGTGAGACAGCAGGCGGTAGTTCATGCGCTTAATGGAATATTGATGATAGCCAACTCATCTTCTTAAATAATTTACTGTATGGCTATACAGTTTTGTTTTTTTGGTTTATATTGCTCATCAAATACTGGTTTTTTGTACAGTAATTCGGCAAAGAAGGGGCGGGGCCCCAATAACGGCTAGCAACGAGGTAGATAAAAATGGACGCCAATAAAGAGAAAGCATTGCAGGCGGCGCTGTCCCAGATTGACCGTCAGTTTGGCAAGGGCACCGTAATGCGCATGGGGGAGCGGGAGCAGGTGGCTATCCCCAGCATATCTACGGGTTCTCTGGGGCTGGATGTAGCTCTCGGCATCGGTGGTTTGCCCAAAGGGCGTATTGTGGAAATCTATGGCCCGGAATCCTCCGGTAAAACCACCCTGACTCTGTCGGTGATCGCCGAGGCCCAGAAAAAGGGTGGTACCTGTGCCTTTATTGATGCGGAGCACGCCCTTGATCCTATCTACGCGGAAAAGCTGGGTGTTAATGTAGACGACTTGATCCTGTCCCAGCCGGATACCGGTGAGCAGGCGCTGGAAGTGACCGATATGCTGGTGCGCTCCGGCGCTATTGATGTGTTGGTAGTAGACTCCGTGGCCGCACTGACGCCCAAAGCGGAAATTGAGGGTGAAATGGGCGACCACCATGTGGGTTTGCAGGCTCGCTTGATGTCCCAAGCACTGCGCAAAATTACCGGCAACATCAAGAACGCCAACTGCCTGGTGATCTTTATCAACCAGATTCGTATGAAGATCGGTGTTATGTTTGGCAACCCGGAAACCACTACCGGTGGTAACGCCCTGAAATTCTATTCCTCAGTACGCTTGGATATTCGCCGCATCGGTGCGGTGAAAGAGGGCGACGAAATAATGGGCAACGAGACCCGTGTGAAAGTAGTGAAGAACAAGGTATCGCCACCCTTCAAACAAAGCGAATTCCAAATACTCTACGGCAAGGGCATTAACCGCCAGGGCGAAGTCATTGATATGGGCGTTAAGCTGGGTCTGGTGGACAAAGCCGGAGCCTGGTACTCCTACAAAGGCAGCAAGATTGGCCAGGGCAAGAACAACGCTTGTGAGTACCTGCGGGAAAACCCCGAGATTGGCCAGGAGATCGAAAGCGCCATACGCAGTCAGCTACTCAGCGCTACCACTGCCAGTGAGGAAGACAAAGGACCGGAACTGGTCGACTGATTACTCTCTCGAAAGCCCCGCCGTCGCGGGGCTTTTAGTTTGAGGCAAAATTATGTCCGATGTGGATACCAATACCGTCAGGCTGACTGCCATGAACCTGCTGGCTCGCCGGGAACATAGCCTGAGCGAGTTACGCAGTAAGTTAGCGGCACGTTACGGCGATTGCAACGAAATTGCCCCGGTTCTGGAGGCTTTACAACAACAGGGTTTGCAATCTGATCAACGCTTTGCTGAAGCCTTTTTGCGCAGCCGCTTGCGCAAAGGGCAGGGGCCGTATCGTATTCGCAATGAGCTCAAACAGCGCGGTGTATCTGCGCAGGTGATGGACGAGCTGTTTCAGCAACAAGAGACTGATTGGTTCGAGTTAGCCCGCCAGGTGGCCCAGCGCCGTTTTGGGGTAAACAGCTCCGCTGACATCAAAGAGCAGAGTAAGCGAGCCCGCTTTCTTCAGTACAGAGGCTTCAGTGGTGAGCAGATTCGCTATGCTCTGGAACACTGCCAACAGACATAATCTTCTCTGTAAAGTCACTCTGCGCCGGTAGGCACCGTCAACGAATCCTTATACACTTCCGTTTTTGATTCTGAACTCATTGTTTGGAGATGACTGTCTGTGCTGCGCTTTGTGTTGCGATACATTTTTTTCACGGTTAGCTGGCTGGCTTCTGCTTTAGTTATGGCAGAGCAGGAACCCCTTCCTGATGACTATGACCTGGATCCTAAAAAATGGGGTATCCACAGTGGTTGCATCAACACTAATCGCATTCGCAGTATGAACTTTGTGGATGATCAGAGCGCCATTCTGAAAATAAGCGGCAAGAAGTACATTCTGATGACGTTGGCTCGCCCTTGCCGAGGTGTCCGCCGGCGAGGTATCTCCTATGAAACCCGCACTGGCAAACTCTGCGAACGCTTTGATCGCATCACATCACTGGAAACCGGCGCCAGCTGCCAGATAAAAAGTTTTGAACCTTACCTGCTCCCTGAAGAGGCACCAGAGGCTATTGCGAATGATTGATCGCATTGTGGCCAGAGCGCTGTTTCTGCCGTTTATATTGACCGCCATGGTTAGTGTGGCAGAGGTTAAGGACGCTACTGTCAAACTACCTGGTGTTAGTCTTAATGGCGAATGGCAGCAGGGTGGCTTGCTGCTGGGGCAGGCGGAAGAGGGTTATCAAGTGCGTTTTGGTGACCTTCTGCTGAGCCAGGGGCCGCAAGGGCAATTTTTGCTTGGGTTGGGGCGTAATGCTCCCAAAAGTGTCTCACTAACTTCCATATCTCCCTTTGGTGAAGAGGTTACCCAAAGCTACCCAATACATCAGCGCGACTATCAAGTGCAACGTGTGGATGGTGTGCCGGCCCGCACGGTAAATCCTCCGCAAGAAGTGCTTGAGCGAATTCGCCGTGAATCCGCCCAAGTGCGTGAAGCACGCAGCCGCCGTGATCAGAGAGTGGATTTTCTGCAGGGCTTTGTCTGGCCACTGAAAGGCACTATCACCGGTGTTTACGGCAGTCAGCGTATCTACAATGGCGTCCCCAAAAGCCCTCACTACGGCATTGATATTGCGGCACCTAAAGGCGAAATCGTACGGGCACCGGCCCCCGGTGTGGTGTCCTTTGCGCACGACGACCTGTATTACTCCGGCGGAACCCTCATTGTCGATCATGGCCATGGCCTCTCATCAACCTTTATCCACCTCAGTGAATCCCTGGTGAAGGATGGCCAGCGAGTGGAAGCTGGCGACCCCATTGCCAGGGTGGGCTCTACCGGCCGTTCCACCGGACCCCATCTGGATTGGCGCATGAATTGGTTGGATGTGCGCATCGATCCGCAACTGGTGCTCAAGGCACTGCCAGCGGAGTAGAAGCCCCACTCGCATCCAGATACAACGTGGTGTTGCACACTTCTTTGCCGTAAAATCGCCCCTCTCTATTTTATTCAGTGAAGCTGAAATGGATAAAAAACTGTTAAGCATTCTGGTGTGCCCGGTAACCAAAGCGCCACTGGAATACGATCGTGATAATCAGGAACTGGTGTGTCGCGCCAGTGGCCTCGCGTACCCCATCAGAGACGGCATCCCGGTGATGTTGGAGAGCGAAGCACGCACCTTGAGCAGTGACGAAAAACTGAAGTGAGCGACATGTCTGAGCCAACCTTATTTACCCGCATTATCAATCGCGATATCCCGGCGGATATTGTTTACGAAGACGATCACTGTATCGCCATCAAAGACATCGCACCCAAGGCACCGGTTCACTTGCTGGTGATTCCCAAAAAGCCCATTCCCCGTTTGGTGGATGCCGCCGAGGAAGACAAGGCATTGCTTGGCCACTTGATGTTGGCAGCTGGCGAAATCGCTCGCCAGTCTGGTGTGGGCGACGCCTTTCGCCTGATCGCCAACAATGGCGCTGACGCCGGGCAGACGGTGTTTCATTTGCACTTTCACATCCTTGGTGACAAACAATTCTCCGAAGCCCAGCTGGGCTTTTAAGCACTTTTGACTGCATTACCTCGCAGAGGCTGGGCAGGCCTCATGAATTTATGGAAAGTTAAATTATGAAAAGCGCAGCCATACGCGACGCATTTTTGAAGTTTTTTGAAAGCAAAGGCCACAGTGTGGTGGAGAGCAGCTCGCTGATTCCCGGCAACGACCCCACCTTGTTGTTTACCAATGCGGGCATGGTGCCTTTCAAAGATGTATTTCTGGGTGATGAGAAACGCAGCTACAGCCGGGCCGCCAGTTCCCAGCGTTGCGTGCGCGCTGGTGGCAAACACAACGACCTGGAAAACGTCGGTTACACCGCTCGTCACCATACCTTTTTTGAGATGTTGGGCAATTTCAGCTTTGGCGATTACTTCAAGCGCGATGCCATTCAATACGCTTGGGAATTTCTTACCAAGGTGCTTGGCCTGCCGGAAGAACGCCTGTGGGTAACGGTGCATATTTCCGACGATGAAGCGGCGGATATCTGGCTAAAGGAAATGGGCGTCAGCCCGGAGCGTTTTTCCCGCCTGGATGAAGACAACTTCTGGGCCATGGGTGACACGGGGCCCTGCGGCCCCAGCTCGGAAATTTTTTATGACCACGGGGCGGATGTGCCCGGCGGCCCCCCTGGCAGCGAAAACGACGACCTGGATCGCTACATCGAAATCTGGAACCTGGTGTTCATGCAATACCAGCGGGATGCGGATGGCACCATGACGCCGCTGCCCAAGCCTTCCATCGATACCGGCATGGGGTTGGAACGCATCGCCGCGGTGATGCAAGGGAAACACAACAACTACGACATCGATCTGTTTCGCAACCTGATTGCTGCCGCTTCAGAAGTCACTAGCGAGAACAATCTGCAGAACAAAGCACTCAGGGTGATTGCCGACCACATACGTTCTTCAGCGTTTTTGATTGTTGATGGCGTATTGCCGTCCAACGAAGGCCGCGGCTATGTATTGCGCCGCATTATTCGCCGTGCCCTGCGCCAGGGGCACAAACTGGGTGTGAGCGAACCATTTTTCTACCGCTTGGTAGCGGCGTTGGTTGCCGAAATGGGAGCGGCTTATCCAGAGCTGGCCAGCCGTCAGGGTCAAGTGGAAAAAGTCCTCAAAGCTGAGGAAGAACAATTCGCCAAAACCCTGGATAAGGGCATGGCTGTATTGGAGCAAGCCCTGAATGATTTGTCGGGGAATGAGCTGCCCGGCAAAGTAGTGTTCCAGCTTTACGATACCTACGGCTTCCCGACAGACCTGACCAACGACATCTGCCGCGAGCGCGATTTAGGCATTGACCTTGACGGCTACCAGAAAGAGATGGAGGCGCAAAAGGCTCGTGCTCGCGCCGCCAGCAATTTTTCAGTGGATTACAGCGCTTCGGTAAATCTGGATGGCGCTACCGAATTTACCGGTTACCAACAGCTGCAACAGCAGGGCATAGTAACGGCCCTGTTGGTGGCGGGCGAGTCCGTTGAGGAATTGGTTGCAGGGCAGGAAGCTGTGGTCGTGCTCGACCAAACTGCCTTTTACGCCGAAGGTGGTGGCCAGGTAGGCGATAGCGGTTACCTGGAGTTGGCCAATGGCCGCTTTGAAGTTCACGACTGTATCAAGCAGGGCGACAACCATTTGCATGTTGGTGTGCTGCAGAAAGGCACAGCGAACGTGGGCGATGTTGCCACCAGCTCAGTGAATGAAGATGTGCGCACAGCCACCGCTCTGAATCACTCTGCTACCCACCTGTTGCATGCGGCCCTGCGCCGTGTGTTGGGCGACCACGTGACCCAGCAAGGCTCACTGGTGGATTCGGAGCGCCTGCGCTTTGACTTCTCGCACTTTGAAGCCATGACCGCTGAACAAGTGAAGCAAGTTGAGCAAATTGTGAATACCGAGATACGCCGCAACACACCGGTCACTGCCGAGGTAATGACCATGGACGCTGCCAAAGAGAGTGGCGCCATGATGTTGTTTGGCGAAAAGTACGGCGAAGAAGTGCGGGTGCTCACCATGGGCGGCGACTTCTCGGTAGAACTCTGTGGCGGTACCCACGTACAGCGCACTGGCGATATTGGTTTGCTGCGTATTACCGCGGAGTCAGGCATTGCCGCCGGTGTTCGACGTCTTGAGGCGGTGACCGGCTCTGGCGCCATCGCACTGTTCGATCAATTGGACAGTCGCCTGCAAACGGTTGCGGCAACGGTAAAAAGCTCGGTGGCTACAGTGGCAGACAAGGTCACCCAGTTGGTAGAGCGCAACCGGGAATTGGGTAAAGAACTGGATGCCGCAAAAGCCAAACTGGCCAGCTCTACCGGTGGTGATCTGGTCGCCCAGGCACAAGATATTCAGGGTGTGAAAGTGTTGGCTACCGTGGTCGAGGGCGTGGATGGCAAAGCCCTGAGAGACCTTATGGACCAAATTAAGTCTAAACTGGATAAGGGAGTCATCCTGTTGGCCGCCACCAGTGGCGATAAAATTTCCCTGGTGGCTGGTGTCACCAAGCCGGTTACTGGCCAGGTCAAAGCTGGTGATTTGATGAAGTTTGTTGCCGAGCAAGTGGGCGGTAAAGGTGGTGGCCGACCGGATATGGCCCAGGGTGGTGGCACCGATGTGGCCGCTCTGCCCGCAGCGGTGGACAGTGTGATTGGTTGGGTTGCGGACAAACTGTAGTGTTAGCGTTGTCGATTTGATGAAAAATCTTAACTTTTTCGTCAAATTGCTGTTTAATCGGCTCGTTTTTACGAAGCTGCAAATGAGGCCTTTCAGGCAACTGTTTAACTGATGAATCTGATTGTACAAAAATACGGTGGCACCTCTGTGGGCTCGGTAGAGCGCATCGAAGCGGTGGCTGACAAGGTGGCGGATTTTCACCGCCGAGGCCACGGCATGGTAGTGGTGTTGTCCGCCATGAGTGGAGAAACCAACCGCTTGATTGGCCTGGCACGGGAAATTCACCACGAGCCCACCCCCCGTGAAATGGACGTATTGGTGTCTACCGGTGAGCAAGTGACAATCGCTCTGCTGAGCATGGCACTTCACAAGCGCGGCTGTGACGCCCGTTCTTACACTGGCTCCCAGGTTCGCATCTTGACGGATGGTGCCCATACCAAGGCACGAATTGAAGATATCGATGTCCATCGTATGAGAGACGATCTGGATCGTGGCAGAGTGGTCGTGGTTGCCGGCTTCCAGGGAACCGATGCCGAGGGCAATATCACCACTCTGGGGCGCGGTGGCTCCGACACCACCGCAGTGGCCCTGGCCGCTGCGCTCAAGGCCGATGAGTGCCAGATATACACCGATGTGGATGGCGTCTACACCACAGACCCGCGGGTGGTTTCCAATGCCCGCCGCCTCGATACAGTGACCTTCGAGGAAATGCTGGAACTGGCCAGTGAGGGCGCCAAAGTGCTGCAAATTCGCTCTGTTGAATTTGCAGGTAAATACAAAGTACCGCTGCGCGTGCTGTCCAGTTTTGGAGAGGGCGGTGGCACCCTGATTACCTTTGAGGAGAGAGAGGAGATGGAAAAACCGGTCGTTACCGGCATCGCCTTCAACCGTGAAGAAGCCAAAGTAACAGTGCGTGGTATACCGGATCATCCCGGTGTGGCCTACAATGTGCTCGCCCCTGTGGGGGAGGCGGGTGTGGACGTGGACGTTATCTGTCAGAATGTGGCAGAGGATGATGCCCCAGCCTCGCTGACCTTTACCGTTAACCGCAGTGAATTGCCTCAGGCAAAAGCGGTTGCCGAGCGGGTTGCGGCAGAGCTGCAGGCGAAAGCCGTTGAAACAGACGATCAGATCGCCAAACTGTCTGTGGTGGGTGTGGGAATGAAATCCCATTCCGGTGTTGCCTCCACTATGTTTAAGGCGCTTTCTGACCACAATATCAATATTCAGCTGATCACCACCTCCGAGATCAAGATTACCGTAGTGATTGAGGAGAAGTATCTGGAATTGGCAGTGCGCGCCCTGCACGATGCCTTTGAACTGGATGTTGAAAAAAGCAACGCCTGAACAGCGCTTGCTCATGGAATAAAGGACGATTCTATTAACAGAATTTTTGGAAAAAGAGTGTGATTGGCTCTTTTTCTGGAAGGGGGGTTGGCCCATAACAATACAATAGCCAACCTGTAAACGCATGCGATGTGGACATCGCAGGAAAGCAGTATAGGAGTTAAACCATGTTAATACTTACTCGCCGAGTCGGTGAAACTTTGGTCATTGGTGACGACGTTACCGTTACCGTATTGGGTGTTAAAGGCAACCAGGTTCGCCTGGGTGTTAATGCGCCTAAAGACGTATCGGTACACCGTGAAGAGATTTACCAGCGCATTCAACAAGAGAAAATGATGCAGGGGCAATCCTGAGTCGTATCTTGTAAATTCGGTGGTAATCGAACAAAGGCGAGGAAGAAATTTCTCGCCTTTGTTGTATCTGGGGTATCTGAGAGGCAATTCGTACCAGAAGGGCTATCTATATAAAAACAACGAAAAAAGGCTTGCGGTAAACCGCAAGCCTTTGATCTGTATATGGCGACCCGGAAGGGACTCGAACCCTCGACCTCCGGCGTGACAGGCCGGCATTCTAACCAACTGAACTACCGGGCCGCTGTGCTTTCTTTCGTTTCACTTACTTGCCTGTCACAGAAAGGCTGTTCGCCTAAAGTAAGTGGTGGGTGGTACAGGGATCGAACCTGTGACCTACGGCTTGTAAGGCCGTTGCTCTCCCAGCTGAGCTAACCACCCCTCGAAAGAGATGCGCATTCTACCCAATTCCGATGGACTGTCAAACGGTTTTTGAAGAATTTTTTACAGCAGTAAATGCTATACACAGACCCACTGCAGGACTACCATAGCCCGCCTGTTCAACCCTTGATCAACCTGTTCAAAACAACGGCAAACACCATGGAAATATTCAAGGAATTCAGCTTCGAAGCAGCCCACCGCCTGCCTAATGTTCCTCAGGGGCACAAGTGTGCGCGCCTTCACGGTCATTCATTTCTGGTGGCTATTTACGTGGCTGGCCCGGTTGGGGAAGACACTGGTTGGGTAATGGATTTTGGCGATATCAAGGCAGCGTTTAAGCCCATCTACAATCAGCTGGATCACTATTATCTGAACGATATCGACGGTTTGGAAAATCCCACCAGTGAGAATATCGCCCGCTGGATTTGGCAACGTTTGAAGCCAGAGTTGCCGGAGCTGTCAAAAATCGTGATTCGCGAAACCTGTACCAGCGGCTGCGTCTACCGCGGCGATTGATCCTCTTTACCCAGCAGGTTGCGCAGTGCCTGAGCCAGTTCCGGGTACTGAAAATGAAACCCGGCATCGGTTATTTTCTGTGGCACCACTCGCTGCCCGGTCAGGAGTAATTCCTCCGCCATTTCGCCAAACAATATTTTCGCCACCGGCGCGGGCATGGGCAACAACATGGGTCTATTCAGGGTGCAGGCCAACTGGCGACTGAACTGCAGATTGGTGACCGGCCAAGGGGCCGTGCCATTAACCGCGCCTCGCATTTCCGGGTGGTTCAGACAATAGATAAGCATGTTCACCAGGTCATCGATATGCACCCAGGAAAACCATTGCTCACCGGATCCCAACTTACCCCCTAACCCCATTTTGAATGCTGGCAGCATTCGAGCCAGAGCGCCTTCCCCGGCTCCCAGAACCACACCGATGCGCAGGCAACAGACCCGACAACCAAGGCTGGCAAACGCGTTGGCTGACGACTCCCAGTCGCGGCAAAGGCGATGAGAAAAACAGTCCTGTGCTGAGGAATACTCCGTTAACGGTTCCTCACCCTGAGGGCCGTAATAACCAATGGCGGAGCCATTAAGCAACACCTGCGGCGGCCTGGGTGCCTGTACAAAAAAGTCGTAGAGCTGTTTGGTGGTTTCAATACGGCTGTCGCGAAACTGTTGCTTGCGGCGTTCATTCCAGCGCCCTGCAGCTAATGGCTCACCAGCCAGGTTGATGACCTGCTGAAAGGCCATCGAAGAATCCAGCTCTGTCAGAGACGAATACAACTTGACGCCATCGGGCATGCTCGCAGCAACTCTGTCGGGGTGGCGACTGATCACATGTACGCCATGTCCATCGGACAGCAAACGTCGACAGAGATATTTGCCAATAAAGCCCGTACCACCGGTTATCAATATCTGTTTTGAATTCATAATCAGCCATTGAAATCGCTACATATCGATAACATAGCAAAGTTTTGAAAAGCGGATACCAAAAGTTAACGAGGAATTGCCACAGGGCCGTAAAATTTCATTGCATTGCCGTGGCCAATCAGTATCATATGCGCCTCTTTCGGGGCGTAGCGCAGCCTGGTAGCGCACTACACTGGGGGTGTAGTGGTCGCAGGTTCAAATCCTGCCGTCCCGACCATTTACAATGGACAAGAGCCGTAAGGCTCGAAGCAACGCGCACCGGTGCGCCTTCAAGGTTGGAGAAACTACCGGAATACAGTTTTAACGGTGAGCTGGCCGAGTGGCTGAAGGCGCACCCCTGCTAAGGGTGTATACGTTGATCCGTATCCAGGGTTCGAATCCCTGGCTCACCGCCATAAAAAAACCCGTCTCGATAGAGGCGGGTTTTTTTATGGCGGTGAGCCAACGATGAGTGCCTTTACACAAAATTTACCCACCCCTTACAGTCAGCATACCCAAACTTGCACAAGCCCCTCATACACTCTAAGCGTCTAAAACAAATGGGGCGAAGTTATGAAATTGCGGGTAGTGTGTTTGGCGTTGATGGTTTTTGTGATTGCTGGTTGTGGCGGTGGTGGTGGTTCCGACAACAGCAGCGGCAGTGGTACGCCGGATCCTGTTCCGGTTCCTGACCCCGATCCTGTTCCAGACCCAGATCCAGACCCCAACCCTCCCGGTGGCGTCGACCCCTCTCGGCCTAATATCCTGCTGATTATCTCTGACGATCAAGGTCTGGATTCGTCGGCGCAATACGACCTGTCCATGGACCCTCCCAACACGCCAACGTTGAATGCTTTGGCGGATGACGGCCTGGTGTTTGATAACTTCTGGGCAACACCGGGTTGCACACCAACCCGCAGCAGCATTATCACCGGCAAATACGGTGTGAATACAGGCGTGACGGCTATTGGCGATCGCCTGCCCGACGACGAGGTGACGTTGCATTCGTTTCTCGCCAACGATGCAGCCACTGCGACCTACGGCTCTGCCCTGGTGGGCAAGTGGCACCTGGGTGGGGGCGGCGTTGCAGACAGTCACCCCAACGACATGGGCATCCCGCACTTTGCCGGTTTACTGGGTGGGGGTTTGAACGACTACAACCAGTGGAATTTCACTGTCAATGGGCAAACGTCCCAATCCACCACTTACAACACCACAGCATTGACTGACCAGGCGCTCGACTGGATGCAATCCCAGTCTGGCCCCTGGTTTTTGTGGCTCGCCTATGTCGCGCCTCATTCGCCATTTCATTTACCACCTGAGGATTTACACAGCGCAAACCTGTCGGGAACGGATACAGACATTGGCAACAATTCGCGGGATTATTACCTGGCCGCCATTGAAGCCATGGACGCAGAAATTGGCCGACTGCTGAATTCCATGGGGCAGGAACAGCGAGACAACACGATTATTTTGTACATTGGCGACAACGGCAGCCCAGCCAGGGTTACCGATCAGCTGGTGTACAGCAACGGCTCCAAAGGCAGCCTGACCGAAGGTGGTGTGCGCGTGCCGCTGGTGGTTTCCGGTGCCGGTATTACCCGGCAGAACCAGCGCGAGACTGCCCTGGTGAACAGCACCGATCTGTTTGCCACCATTACTGAATTGGCGGGCAGCAGTACTACTTCGATTCACGACAGCCAGAGTTTTGCCGGTTTGCTTGCAGATGCCAACAGCCCATCCAGGGAGTATATCTACACCGATTTTGACAGCGATCAGTTCTCCGGCTGGGCCATTCGCAATGATCGCTACAAACTGGTGGAATTCAGTGATGGCAGCCAAACACTGTATGACTTAATCGATAACCCGGATGAAACCAATGACCTGTTGTTGAGCGGGTTGGATTTCTCCACCACTGTGGATCAGCTGCGCACCGAAGCACTGCAAATTCGCCAGGGGGCAGGGGGTGGCACCGGTATTCCTCCCAGCGGCGAACCGGTGGATATAACCGGCACCATACTCACCAACCTGAGCGCCAATTGCCAGGACTACATCAACAACTATGAGTCGTCGGCGCGGGACGTGAATAACAATGTGCTGTTTACCGGGGCGCTGACCATCAGCGTCAATGGCGACAAGTGTGTGATTCAGTCCAATGGCATTCCCAACCACGATTTCAACGATGGCAGCCGCAGCTTTGCCAACGACGTGTCGGAGCAAAACCAGAATTACGAAATCACGGTGAGCCCGCAATTTGCCGCCCAGGCAACCCCCATTGCCATTGGTTCGGATAATGGTGTGATGCTCAACGGCGTTAAAGTCGATCTGCTGGCCGCCGCCTGTTTTGGGGTGGGGGATGAGCGTACCGGCTGCAACAACATGGATCAGCCCTGGCGCTTCGACCCGGTGTTTGAAAACAGCGCCTTTTCTTTGGACAGCCACAACGCCCATGCCCAGCCCAACGGCAGCTACCACTACCACGGTTCACCCAATGCCCTGTTTCATACTCACACCAATATTGAATCCCCGGTGGTGGGTTTTGCCGCTGACGGCTTCCCCATATTTGGCACCTGGTTCGATGACAATGGCTCAGTGCGTCAAGCCACCTCAAGCTATCGCCTGAGAAACGGCAATCGGCCCACCGGAGAGGGCAGCCCCGGTGGTAGTTACGATGGTACCTACCGCGACGACTACGAATACGTGGATGGCCTGGGTGATCTCGACGAGTGCAATGGTATGACCGTGAACGGCGTTTACGGCTACTACATCACCGAAGAATTTCCCTACATGATGGCTTGCCTGAAGGGCGAGGTTGATCCTTCTTTTGTTCGTTGAATGGCGCTGCCCATGTCGGAGAATCCCTGTGTATAATCGGTGTTTCAACGATTATCACAAGAGCATGGTATGCCCTCATTTCCCCGCATTGGCCTGATGGCCCGAGTTCAATATCCCGAAGTTGTGGATTCGTTGCGTTACCTGATCAGCGATTTGGGTGCTGATCACAGCCTGATGGTTGAGGCTCGTGCGGCTGCCTTTCTTAAGGAAGAGAGTCTTGACGACGAGGGCATCGACTACCCGGTGTGCGAATGCCAGGAATTTGCTGATTGTATTGACCTTGCCATCCTGGTGGGAGGGGACGGCAGTATGCTCAGTGCCGCCCGCGAGATGGTGGATTTTGATGTGCCATTGCTGGGTATCAACCGCGGTCGTCTGGGATTTCTCAACGACATTTACCCGGATGAAATTGGCCCGCGGGTGCGCGAGGTGCTGGCGGGGAATTACATCGAATCCAGCCGCTTTCTGTTGGAAACTGCCGTGACGCGTAATGGCACAGAGATAGGTGCGGGAATTGCTCTTAACGATGTGGTACTGCACCCCGGCCAGTCGGTGCGAATGATGGAATTTGAACTCTATATCGACGGCCACTTCGTCAACAGCCAGCGGTCTGACGGTTTGATTGTGGCCACGCCCACCGGCTCCACCGCCTACGCACTTTCCGGAGGCGGCCCAATATTGAACCCGGACCTTGACGCCATCGTGCTGGTGCCCATGAATCCCCACACCCTCAGCAGCCGCCCCATTGTGGTTCCAGGCAACAGCGAAATTGAAATTCGCGTCAGCGACCTCAATGAACTGCACCCCTTTGTTACCTGCGACGGCCAGAACCATGTGGAAACTGAGCCGGGGGACGTTATCAGTATTCGCAAAAAGGCCAAGCAACTGCGCCTGATTCACCCCAGTGATCACAACTTCTACGAAATTTGCCGCAGCAAATTGGGCTGGGGCAGCCGCGTTGGCGCCATCCATCGCAATAATAAAAACCCCTAAATGACAGTCAACGAAAACAGCTGGACGTTGGTGGCGCAGTTTTCCCTGGATTGGAATCCGGAAAAACTGCTGGCTGAGTTACAGCGTCGGGGCATCAATCACCGAATTGTGCGTGACGAACAGCGTCAATCCCTATGGATCGAACAGCCAGAACATATTGTGGAAGTGGATCAACTGGTGCGTAAGGTTCAGGAGCCGGAGCGCAGAGCCGCTCAAGACCCTTGGCGTTATGGCAGTGCTACTCCACTGCGAAGACAATCGCATAACGTAGATATAAAGAAGTTGGCTTCTCAGGCTGGAAATCTATTTCGCCAGTTTCCAGTGGTGATGTGGGCCATTACATTCAGCTTGGCTGGCGCTCTATTAGATGCGAGGTTTGATCATCTTGTAAGCTTTTTTTACTTTCCAACAACAGAGGAATGGTCTCTATCTACAATTTGGCGCTGGCTAACTCCTATCTTTTTGCACTTTGGCATCAGCCATGTGGTATTTAACTGTCTTTGGCTGTGGGTGTTTGGCAGCCGTTTAGAACACGTTCTGGGTAGTGCTAAATTACTCTTACTTATCACTCTTACTGGGTTGGGTGGCAATATTGCGCAGTATTTATGGAGCCAGTCAGTATCTTTTGGGGGGATGTCCGGCGTTGTATTTGGGTTAATGGGCTATCTGTGTGTGCGCCAGAAGTTGAAACCGCATCCTCTACTGAATCTGCCCCCCATGCTCTACGGCATAATGTTTATCTTTCTGGTGCTTGGTATAACCGGTACTCTTTGGCAGCTGTTTGGCTCTGCCATTGCTAACGGGGCCCACCTCGGTGGTTTACTCACCGGTATGGCGTTGGCACTGATGTCGTCGCCAGCGCCAAAGCGCTGATATAATCCGCAGTCTTTTCTATAAGCCCGGCCAGATTTATGGATTTTCAGCAGCTTCTCAATAATATCACCCCGGATATCTACCAAAACCTCAAGCGCTCGGTGGAACTGGGCAAATGGCCCGATGGCAACGCCCTGACCGCAGAACAGCGAGAGCTGTGTATGCAGGCAGTGATTGCCTACGAGCACAAGCATCTGCCCCCGGAAAAGCGCAGCGGTTATGTACCCCCCAAACCCACTGATTGCGAAACAGACTTGTCTCTGGATGATGCCGAAACCCTGAAGTGGAAGCAGTAGATGAATGCCAATTGCCATAGCGGCCACCTGAAAAAAATGATCGTGGAGTTGGCCGACAAGGTGCACTATCAATTGCCTCTGGACGATCAACGAATAGACCTCAATCCGCTGGTGGGGGAGCAGCTACGGCTGGAATACGCCGGCGACATTCACTGCCATCACTGCGGCCGCAAAACCAAAAAAAGCTTTAATCAAGGTTATTGTTACCCTTGTTTTAGTCGTCTGGCTCAGTGCGATAGCTGCATTATCAGCCCGGAAAAATGCCACTACGAACAAGGCACCTGCCGGGAGCCGGAATGGGGCGAACAGTTCTGCATGACCGACCACATTGTCTACCTGGCAAACTCATCGGGTATCAAGGTGGGCATTACCCGCATCAATCAGATTCCCACTCGCTGGATCGACCAGGGGGCGGTACAGGCGTTACCGATTTTGCGAGTTGCCACACGGCAGCAATCCGGCCTGGTGGAAGACGCGCTGCGCCAGCATGTAGCGGACAAAACCAATTGGCGCGCCATGCTTAAAAATGATGTGGTGGAAATGGATTTGGCCGCCAAACGGGACGAACTGTTTGACCTGTGCAATAGCGAACTGGCGCAATTGACCGACCGCTTTGGCATTAACGCCATCCAGCCTGTCGACGACGCTGAGGCGATAAATATCGATTACCCGGTGATCGAGTACACCACCAAAGTCACCAGTTTTAATTTCGACAAAACCCCGGTGGTTGAAGGCCGTTTAATGGGCATTAAAGGCCAGTACCTGATGTTCGATACCGGGGTAATCAATATTCGTAAATTTACCGCTTATAACATTACTGTCAATTTTTAAGCAAACGGTGGATTACGCTTCGCTAATCCACCCTACAATACACCATTACCCTACCCGTAGGGTGGATTAGCTGAAGGCGTAATCCACCAAAAGGATTGACCATGAAAAACGCACAACCCAAAACCATCTACCTGAAAGACTACCAGCCGCCAAACTACTTGATTGATACCACCGAACTGCGGGTGGAATTAATGGAGGAGGGCGCCACGGTAACCGCCACACTCAAGATGCGCCGCAACAGCCACGCAGGTGAAGACGCGCCATTGCTATTGCATGGTATTGAGTTGGAACTGCGCGAGTTAAAAATTGATGGCCGTGTTCTGGATGCCAATGAGTATTACGCCGATGCAGAAAGCCTGACCATCGAACAGGTGCCCGCTGAGTTTGTATTGGAATCTACCGTCTTTATCAAACCCCAGGAAAACACGTCCCTGGAAGGTCTGTACAAATCCGATGACATGTTTTGCACCCAGTGCGAGGCAGAGGGCTTTCGCAAAATCACCTATTACCTGGATCGCCCGGATGTGATGAGCGAATACACCACCACCGTAGTGGCGGACAAAGCCGGCTACCCGGTGTTGCTCAGTAACGGCAACCCCATCGACAGCGGCGAGTTGGATAACGGCCGTCATTTTGTTACCTGGCACGACCCGTTTAAAAAACCCAGCTATCTATTCGCATTGGTGGCCGGTGACCTGGAATACATCGAAGACAGTTTTACCACCATGAGCGGCCGCAATATTGAGTTGCGCATTTTTGTGGAAGAAAAAGACATCGATAAATGCGACCACGCCATGCGTTCCCTGAAAAAATCCATGGCCTGGGATGAGGAAGTGTATGGCCGTGAGTACGACCTCGATATTTTTATGATTGTCGCCGTGGACGCTTTCAATATGGGCGCCATGGAAAACAAAGGCCTCAATATTTTTAATACGTCAGCGGTGCTGGCAAAAACCGAAACCACCACCGATGCGGCTTTTCAAAGAGTGGAAGCTATTGTTGCCCACGAGTATTTTCACAACTGGTCCGGCAACCGGGTCACCTGTCGCGATTGGTTCCAGCTGAGTTTGAAAGAAGGTTTTACCGTATTTCGTGACGCCGAGTTTTCAGCAGATATGGGCTCGCGGGTGGTGAAGCGGGTAGAAGATGTCAGCCTGTTGCGCACCGCTCAATTTTCCGAAGACGCCGGCCCCATGGCTCACCCAGTGCAGCCCGCCAGTTTTATCGAAATATCCAACTTTTACACCCTTACCGTGTACGAAAAAGGCTGCGAAGTGGTGCGTATGTATCACACTTTGCTGGGGCCGGAATTATTCCGTGAGGGCAGTGACCTCTACTTTGATCGCCACGACGGCCAGGCGGCCACCATCGAAGATTTTACCCGCTGCATGGAAGAAGTGTCCGGTCGCGACCTGACGCAATTCAAGCGCTGGTACAGCCAGGCGGGCACTCCGCGGCTGGACGTGAATGGCTCATACGACGCCGACGCGCAAACCTATACCCTGAACTTTGCCCAAAGCTGTCCGGCCACGCCGGAGTCTGCGGAAAAGCAACCCTTCCATATCCCGGTAACCTTGGGTCTGGTGGGTCAGCAGGGGGATTTGCCACTGACATTGCAGGGTGTTGAGCAAACCGAAACCTATACGGATATGGTGCTGGAAATTACCGAGAGCGAGCAGAGTTTTGTTTTTGAAAACGTCACAGAGCAACCTGTGCCGTCATTGCTGCGAGACTTTTCGGCCCCGGTAAAACTGGATTTTCCCTACAGCAATGCTGACCTGACTTTTTTGATGAGCCGCGACAGCGACGGTTTTAACCGTTGGGACGCTTGTCAGAAACTTGCTACAGGTATCCTTGAAGGTTTGGTGCAAGCTCAGCTGGATGGCGCCACCATGGAGCTGGATAGCAGCTTGGTGGCAGCATTCCGTACTGTGCTGAATGATGACTCTCTGGATCCAGCCATGGTGGCGCTGATGCTGAAACTGCCCAGCGAAGCCTACCTGGCAGAAGAAGCGGACGTTATCCATGTGGATGAAATTCACAACGCCCGTGAGTTTGTGCGCGACCAACTGGCGCAGCAACTGAAAGCGGAATTTCAAGCCGCTTACGATAGCAATCAGGTGAGTGAACCCTACGAACCCAGTGCCGCACAGATCGCCAAGCGCAGCCTGAAAAATGTTGCGCTCGGTTATTTGATGCTGGCGGACGATGATGCCATTTCACTGGCACGCAGCCAGTACGACAATGCCAACAATATGACCGACAGCGCCGCCGCACTGGCACTGTTGGTATGCAGCGACAAACCGCAAGCGCAACATCAGGCCGCTGAATTAATTATCGCATTCTATGAAAAATGGCAACAAGAGGCGTTGGTGGTCAACCAATGGTTTACCGTACAGGCCATCGCACCGCAGCAGGGGGCTGTAGAGCGGGTGAGAGAATTAATGCAGCACCCGGCGTTCGATATCAAAAACCCCAACAAAGTGCGCTCCCTGATCGGTGCTTTCTGCGCCAACAACCACGTTAACTTCCACCGCACCGATGGCGCCGGTTACCAACTGCTGGCGGATATGGTGATCGAACTTAACACCCTCAACCCACAAATTGCCGCCCGCCTGCTGGCGCCGCTGAGTAAATGGCAAAAGCAAATTCCGCAAAGGCAGCAATTGATGAAAGAGCAATTGAGCCGGATTCTGGCAACAGAAGAATTGTCGAAAGATGTCTATGAGGTGGTGTCGAAGAGTTTGAAGTGACAAGAGCGGCGTGTCGCCGCTCTTGTCATCCTGAGGAGCCCGGAGGGCGACGTGAGGATCTCACAACTTTCAGACCCTGAGATCCTCACGGTCGCTTCGCTCCCTCAGGATGACGGTAACTTATATTCCAGAAACTCCACCCATTGCTGTTAAGGCGATGGGCATAATGATTGTGCTCGCTATAAAGAACACGATGGCAATAATTGTGAGTATGCCCAGAAATTTCCAAAGTTTACGTTGTTGATCCAGCGCTATCGCCAAAGATGAATTATTAGGGTTTCTAACCACATCTTTAATACGGCTGGCATATTTAATCATGTAGATTGCGGGGAAAAAGTAAAATAAGCCAATCACAAGGTACATAATCCCCATAACTGAACCTATGCCGGCAAACCCAATACCTGCTCCATCGCTCAGCCCTAGAGCTGCACCTCCAAAGAAAAATACTAGCCCAATGATTGTCATCAATACAGCGAACAACATGGCGACTATTGCAATAAACAAAACCCAAGGCCGAGTACCTGTTAATTTATCAACAACATCTTGAGAAATACCTTGCCCGGACTGCGGGCCGGATATATCTGCCTGCGGAGTAGAGTAGGGGTTGTCGGTCATGGTGGTGCTCCTTTTCTAAATTATTGTGTCGCCAATCTGCTCAATATCCCGGCTATTGTCAAACTGACGGTCAAACGCCGCCTGAAAATCCTCGTGTTCCCGAAAGCGTTTTATTTCTTCAAACAGCTCCTTTGCCTGGGGGTAAGTGCGCTGCAAATACATCAGCCATTGTTTGGCGCGGTTGCCGAGAAATTTCTCCGGATAGGCAGCACCGGTTTCCCGGTAAAAACCGTACAGCAATTGACAGACATCGCCCCAGGGCAGGGGAGTGTAAGCAGTGCCCGCCTCAAAATGTTTGATTTGCAGGGCCAGATCGGGCCGCGCCAATAAACCTCGCCCCAGCATAAAATCACTGCAGCCGGTTTGCTGCTTACAGCGTTGATAGTCTTCCAGCGACCAGATTTCTCCATTGGCAATCACCGGTATTTCCACTGCCTGGCGTATACGACCGATGTAATCCCAGTACGCCGGTGGTTTGTAGCCGTCTGCTTTGGAGCGGGCGTGTACCGCCAGTTCACTGGCGCCCCCTTGCCAGGCGGCAGTGGCGTTACCCAGGTAAGCGCTGCGGTCGGCAAAACCGAGACGGATCTTGGCGGTGACCGGCACATGCTGCGGTACCGCATCGCGCACTGCCTTGACCACGTCGTACACCCGTTGCGGGTCTTTCAACAAGGTGGCACCGCCATCGCTGCTGTTGACGGTTTTTGCCGGGCAGCCGAAATTTAAATCCACCGCGCTGGCGCCCATGCGCGCGGCCTTGGCGCCGTTGCGGGCCAGTTTGTCCAGGTTGCTGCCCAGCAGCTGAATCCGTACCGGTGTTCCCGCAGGTGTTTGGCAGCCATTGGCCAGTTCCGGACAGAGTTTTTTGAAGACCCTTTCCGGCAGCACTGCATCGGTGACCCTCACAAACTCGGTGACACAGATATCCACACCCCCCAAACCGGTGAGCAGATCGCGCATATGGTGATCGACCACCCCCTCCATGGGGGCGAGAAATAGTCGCATGGCTGTGAATATGACCGCTGGCTGTGAATGGGGCACGAATTGTAGCCACAGATACCCTTTCTATCTATTTATTCTGTGACTTGCGCACTGGTAAGCTGTTGCCATTGCATTGATGATTCCACGTCCGTATTTCTTTTCGCAACGCATGAGAGAGCACAGCTATGTTCGATAAAAAAACCGATGACAAGCAAAGCAAACCCGCCACCAGCAGCAGCCAGGTTGACCGTGGCGATCTGGCGGCCACCAGCGTTACCTCACCAGCCCGCGCCTGCGCCATGATTGGCTCTACCATTCATATCAAGGGCGATATCAGCGGTGGTGAGAACCTGGTGATCGATGGCAAGGTAGACGGCACCATTGATCTTAGCTCCCACGAACTCTCTGTTGGTAAAAGCGGCACTGTAAAAGCAGATATTACCGCCAAAACCGTGCGTATTGACGGCGAGGTTCAAGGGGACATTTCCGGCCACGAGAAAGTGACGGTTTCCAAAAGTGGCAATGTGCGCGGCAACATTGTGGCGCCCAGAGTGACTCTGGAAGACGGTGCCAAGTTCAAGGGCAGCATTGATATGGACCCAGGCAATGGCGCTGTAGCCGCTCCCAAGGCGCCTAAAGCCGCTGAAGTGAAAGAGCTTCACAAAGACAACAAGCCCGGTGAGGCGGCGAAAAGCGCTTCTTGATCCCGGTGTTTCGCAAGACCACAGCGGAACCACCACCCCGTCAGGAAAGCGGCGACACTGGCTCTGCTGCCACCGTGCAGCAGAGCCAGCTTTTTGCCACCTTGACGGAACGGCTGGAGCCTGAGCAGCCGCTTTCCGTATTGGACATTGGCCCCGGTGTGGCGGCCACCCTGGAATTCTTCTCCGCCTATCGCTGCCGTCTGCAGTTTGCTGATCTGTTTGACCTGTTGCCCATGGCGGCCACGGAAGAGGGTCTGACGGAGGAGCAGAAACAACAGCAATTGCAGCAACAGTTTACTGAAGCACTGGCTTTGCCAGCGGATGCCCGTTTTGACCTGATTTTGTTTTGGGATCTGTTCAATTATCTGGACAGCAGCGCCCTGGCGGCACTCTCTCAGGCACTGCAACCCCACTTGCACAAAGGCAGTCGCGGCCACGGCTTTGTGCAGCGGGACCGCCAGAAAACCCCGCCGGATTATGGCTACGGTGTGCGATCAGAAAACAGTTTTACCATCAAACCCTGCACGCGGCAGGGCTTGCAAAAGCACTGTCATGCTCAGGCATCGGTGGAGAGGCAGTTGCAGGGGTTTACCATTCAGCGCGGGGTGTTGATGCTGGATGGGCGTTTGGAGTTTGTGTTGCACGCTTGTTAAACATTGTTTCGGGTTGTGGGTTTCGTGTCGCGCGCAACCCGAGTGATGTTGTCATTCTGAGCGCAGCGAAGAATCTCGATAGCGATGCGAAGTAAGAGATCCTTCGCTGCGCTCAGGATGACATGAGAAAAGGTATTGCGAAGCCCGCAGCCCGAAGCCGATTCAAATCGGCAGCACCACCCGAAATCGTGCTCCGCCCAACGGCGACGGTTCAATATGCAATTCACCGCCGTAACCGCTGACTATATCCAATACCACCGCCAAACCAATGCCTTGCCCGGCCTGGCTGGTGTCGGCGCGGGTACCCCGTTGCAGAATGGCCTGGCGCTGTTGTGGCGGCACGCCGGAGCCGTTGTCGTCCACGGTTAGCTGCAAGCGCTTACCATCCAGTTCGGCGCCGACAGTCACTTTCCCTGCGCCGTATTTGCAGGCGTTGTCTAGCAGGTTGCCCAGCAATTCCATTAAATCCGCTTCATCACCGCGAAACTGGCAATTGGTATCCAGCTCGGTGGTAAATTGAATGTCCGAAGACTGATAAATTTTTTCCAGTGTGCTGACCAAACGCTGCACCACTGGTTCCACCGGTAACAGTTGATGGCTGGCGCTGCTGCCGCCGACCGCACGCTGTAATTGGTGGCGCACAATCTGGTCCATACGTTCCAGCTGCTGATCCATGTCCACATCTGAGCCATCGCCCTGTAATTGGCCGCGCATCACCGCCAACGGTGTTTTCAGGCTGTGGGCCAAATCTGCCATGGTATTGCGGTAGCGCTCGCGCTGCTGGTGCTGGCTTTCCAGTACACGGTTGAGGTTTTCCGTCACCGGGGTGATTTCCCGTGGGTAATTGCCCTGCAACTGCTGCTGTTCACCTTGTTCGATGGCCTGTAAATCCTCAGCCACTCGGCGCAACGGCTGTAAACCCCAGCGCATAATCAACAGTTGTATAGCCAGCAGAAACAGGCCGAGGCCGCCGAGCCATTGCCACAACTGTTGGCGGTAGGCGCTCAGTTGCGTATGCATGGGAGTGCGATCCTGAGCGACACTAAAACGCAGCTGACGACTGTCGCCGGACGCCTGTTGCCAGCTGACATCGTAGTGAAACTGGTAATAGCGTTGCTCGTCACTGGCAGGCTTTTGAAATTGCTGCTGGCCAGTGCGCAGGGAGTTGGTGGAAGGGGGCAGGGTAGTGGCCAGAGAGGAGGCCGATTGCCAAAGTACTTGCTGGTTGTCGCCGATAGTGGCCAGCAGGCCGGAATTGAGCTGGTTAAGACGCGGTTCGGTGAGCTGTTCCGGCATCCACAATTGCTCACCTTCCAGTTCTGCGGCTCCCATCAGCAGGTATACGGTGCTTTTCAGTTGCTCCTCGAGGGCGGATTCCTGACTGTGGCGAAAGCTGCGTTCCAGTGCCAGGCCGCTGAGGCCCAAAAACAAAGGCAGCAATAACAAAGAGGCCAATACAAAACGGCCAGCCAGAGAGTGTAGCCAGGCCGTCATTCTATAGTGCCCGTAGCCGTGCTTTGCAGGGTAAAACGATACCCCTGGCCGCGCACAGTGGCGATGGGTTTGAGGGTACCGCCGGGGTCGAGTTTTTTACGCAGGCGACCAACAAACACCTCAATCACATTGCTGTCCCGATCAAAGTCCTGGTCGTAGAGGTGTTCAGTAAGCTCGGTTTTGGAAACCACTTTGCCGGGCTCTCGGCTCAGGTATTCCAAGGTGTTGTATTCGTAACTGGTCAGCTCCAGAGGTGCGCCTTCCAGGGTGACCTGTTTGCTGGCGGTGTCTATCTGTAGTGGGCCAAACGTCAGGGCTGAGCTGGCGCGGCCGGCAGCCCGGCGCAACAGAGCATGAATGCGGGCCTTCAACTCTTCCGGATGAAAGGGTTTTACCAGGTAATCGTCGCCACCCGCTTCCAGCCCGGCTACTTTGTCTTGCCAGTTGCCACGGGCGGTAAGAATCAGAATGGGGAATTGGTGATCTTTCTGGCGCAGGGTTTTGATTAACTCAATACCGTCCATGCCGGGCAGGCCAATATCCACAACCGCCAGATCGTAAGGGTATTCACTGCCCTGGTAGAGCCCTTCGTTGCCATCGGCGGCGGCATCTACCGCATAGCCTTCGGCAGTCAATGCGCTTTGTAACTGTTCGCGCAGCGCGGTTTCATCTTCAACAATCAGAATTCGCATTATCTGCCCCTGATCACTTTTCCACTGTTGCCATCGATAACCAGCTGCACAATTTTCCCCGACGGGGTAAGCACTTTAACGCGAAAGGCTTTTTTGCCGTTGTGCTTGATGGGGGTAACTTTCAACACTTTGCCACCCTGTTTACTGGCGATGGCAGCCGCCTGCTTGCGGTTAATGTCTGCTTCGGCGGGTGGGCTGACCAGAGTAATGGTGCTGCCCAGTAAACAGGCGCAGAGGAACTTGCTGGTAACTTTTACTAGGCAGTTCATAACAGGTTCCTCTGCTTGTGGGACAAAAGCTGATTATTAATAACGGTGTGCGGGGCGCACATCTACCACTACTTTGATGCGTCTGCCGGGGTCGTAGTTGGTGCGGGTTTTGTACACCCGGCCATTGTAGCGGTATTTCACTTTATACCCGACGATTTCCTTATGGTAGTCGTAGTAACCGCGGTCGTGATAGTCATGGTGACGGTGCTTTTTACTGACATCCGATGCGATAGCTGCGCCCAGTACGGCACCGACTGCCGCACCCACACGTTTGCTTTTCTTGTGGTTGCCCAGTGCATGGCCCACGCCTCCGCCAATAATGGCACCGATCAGCGGTTTTTTGGAGGAGCCGCGGTCGTAGTAGTCGTAACCGTCGTCATAACGATAGTCACTGTGGTAAGTGCGAACCTTCTTGTAGATGGGTTTCACACTGATGACCCGGGCGTAGTCCGTATGGTTGCCGCGGTAATGGTGCTTGTCGTGGTGTCTGTCGTAATGGCGATCGTGGTAGTCGCGATGGCCTCCGGCCATGGCAGTGCCAGACAGAGTGACCAGCGCCATAACCACCAATGCCGGTTTTAGCACGGCAGATTTGAAAGATGCTGTTTTCAGAATGATAGATTTCATGATCAATCTCCTCAGGGTGTAGAGCCGGTTCTTCCGACTTGCTGACAAGATTAGCGCTGCGAACCTGAATACAAGCTGAATCGAATTGCGGTTTTTCTCCGTTACAATGCTTTCCGGAGTTGGCATGAACCGGGTGCAGTTAGCCGTGACACGCCGCTTTCTTTTTATGAGAAAGCCCTTCCATGGGGGCTCGTGGCCAGCATCTGACCGCCATGGATGGCGGAAATGCAGATTTTGCAGGAGCAAAAATCTGCCCTGCTGGCCGCGGTCACTGCTAACTGCACCCGATTCATGCTTTTTGAAATTGAGGGATAACTAACTATGAAAAAAATCTTTATCGGTGGTGTCATGGTGTTGCTGCCCGTAGTGATACTGGCGGCGGCGTTCAAGTGGTTGTTTGCGTTGATTACCAACTGGATTCAGCCACTTACCAACCTGGTAGTTGCCGATAATCGGCTACCGGAACTGGTGGGCGACCTGATTGTAATTGCCATTATTCTGGTGCTGTGCTTTGTGGTGGGAACCCTGGTATCAACTCGCATTGGTGCCTGGGCTCACCGGTTGTTCGACCGCTACTTGCTGAAGCTGGCGCCGGGCTATCGCATGGTCAAGGAAGTGATTGCCCAGTTTTTTGGCGATGCCAGCAAATCGCCGTTTGCCAATGGTGAAGTGGCCAGAGTAAAAATTTTCGGCCCCCAGTGCCCCACCTCGGTGACTGCTATTGTGACTTCGCGACACGATAGCGGCGACTTTACCGTATTTGTGCCCACCGGCCCCAATCCCACTTCCGGCAATATGTACCACCTGAAACCGGATCAAGTTGAGCTGCGCCCGGACATCAAACTGGAAGATATGATGCGCACCATCATTGCCTGTGGTGCCGGTTCTGGCGACTTGTACAAATCGTGAATGACGGATTGCCCATTACCGAGGTGCTGGCGGATATCTGCCAACACCTCGCCAACAATGATGAGCTGGTACTGCAGGCGCCACCCGGTGCCGGTAAAACCACCGTTGTGCCATTGGAGTTGCTGAAACAGCCTTGGTTGAACAAACCGAAAATCCTGTTGTTGGAACCCCGCCGCATGGCTGCCCGAGCGGCGGCGGAGCGCATGGCGCAACTGCTGGGTGAACCAGTGGGCAAAACCGTGGGTTACCGCATGCGTCTGCAGAGCAAGGTAAGTGCTGAAACCCGTATCGAAGTGATTACCGAAGGCATTCTTACCCGAATGCTTCAGGACGACCCGTCACTGGACGGGGTTGGCCTGGTGATCTTTGATGAATTTCACGAACGCAGCCTGGATGCGGACCTTGGCCTTACGCTTGCACTGCAAGGGCGAGAATTGTTTCGGGATCAGCAACAATCGCTGAAAGTGCTGGTCATGTCTGCCACTCTGGATGGTGAACGGGTGGCACAGTTGTTGGGCGATGCACCCATTGTGACCAGCCAGGGGCGCAGTTATCCGGTAGATATTGTCTACGGCAGGAACCACAAAGCTGGCGACCCCATTGAGCCACTGGTGGTTGCCACGGTAATGCGCGCGTTGTCGGAAACGTCCGGTAGCCTGTTGGTCTTTCTGCCGGGGCAGGGGGAAATCAATCGGGTGGCCAGCAGTTTGCGCGAGCGCTTGGTGGATAGGGATGATGTGGTGTTGGCGCCACTCTATGGCTCGCTCAGCCTTGAACAGCAGCGCAGTGCCATTGAGCCTTGTGGTACAGGTGTGCGCAAAGTCGTGCTGAGTACTAACATCGCTGAAACCAGTATCACCATCGATGGAATTTCCACGGTAGTGGACTCCGGGCTGGCGCGGGAGCCGCAGTTTGATCCCAATAGCGGCATGACCCGCCTGCGCACCCGGCGTATATCCAAAGCATCCAGTGTGCAGCGGGCCGGTCGTGCTGGCCGTCTGGGGCCTGGCAGGTGTTATCGCCTGTGGAGTGACCAGCAGCAACAGCAGCTTGCCGCGCATGCTACCCCGGAAATTCTACAGGCGGATCTGGCACCAATGGTGTTGCAATTGCTGGCTTGGGGCGTAGGTGATGCCAGCGAACTACAATGGCTGGATGCGCCCCCTGGTGGCCCTTGGCAGCAGGCCTTGGAATTGCTAGCGGCATTCGCTGCCATTGAACGCACCAATAACGGCAGCTGGCAGTTGACGCCCCACGGCCAGCGCATGGCCGCCACTCCCTGTCATCCACGTCTGGCCAATATGCTGCTGCTTTCAGAGCAGTGGGGGCTGCAAAAAAGCGCCAGTGATCTGGCGGCGCTCTTATCTGAACGCACCCCTGTGACTTGTGGTGCTAACTTGATTGACGCTCTTGTGTTGTTGTCATCCAGTGGTTGCCCGCCCACCCTGAAAGGCTGGCAACAGCGGGTGCGCGAACAATCCCGTCGTTTTCTGGCTATTTGCAAAGATACTCAAACAAAAGGCACTCAAACAGATGCCCCGGTGGATGCTCATATGGCTCCGGGGTTGTTGTTGGGTATGGCTTATCCCGACCGTATTGCCCGGCACAAAAGCGGTGATAGCTACCAGTTGAGCAATGGCCGCAGGGCGCGCCTGTCGGGGCAGGGGAATCTGCAAGGCGAGCCCTGGTTGGTGGTAGCGGATCTGGGCGGGCAAGCAGGCAGTGCGGAAGATCGCATTTACACCGCTGTGCCGTTATCTGAAGCGCTGTTTGATAGCCACCTTTGCGGATTGCTAAAAACCGAAGACAAAGCCCATTGGGATGACCGCAGCCAGCAGTTTGTTGCCCAGCGTCAGCAGCGGGTTGGCGCCATACTGTTGAATTCCCGGCCACTGGACACCATCGACCCACAACAAAAAACCGCCGCCTTGCTGGATTTGGTGCGAAAGCAGGGCTTGCAGCTACTGCCCTGGACTAAAGCGCTGGAACAGTGGCGCCACCGGGTTCTGCTATTGCATCGCACCATCGGTGACCCTTGGCCGGATCTTTCTGATGACGCACTGCTGAATAGCCTGGAAGGCTGGCTGGCGCCTTATTTAGAACCGGTCACTCGCCTTAGCCATTTTCAGCAGCTGGATCTGAAGGCGATACTGGCCAATCTACTGCCCTGGCCGTTGCCGCAACAATTGGATGAGCTGGCTCCGGTTACGTTGCCAGTGCCGTCAGGCTCCAACATCACAGTGGATTACAGTCAGTCGCCACCAGTATTGGCAGTGAAACTGCAGGAAATGTTTGGTTGCCAACAAACCCCGACCGTTGCTGGGGGGCGAGTACCGTTGACCGTGCACCTACTGTCGCCAGCGCGGCGCCCGTTACAAATTACCCAGGATTTGGCGGGTTTCTGGCACAGCAGTTACCAGCAGGTAAAAAAAGAAATGAAAGGCCGTTATCCCAAGCACCCATGGCCGGA
This sequence comes from Porticoccus sp. W117, assembly GCF_030341905.1. GTDB lineage: Bacteria > Pseudomonadota > Gammaproteobacteria > Pseudomonadales > Porticoccaceae > SCSIO-12696. Next base: position 286,185 of record NZ_JATAAF010000002.1, read on the forward strand.
TGACCCGCTGCAAGCATTACCCACCGCAAGGGTTAAAAAGCGGCTATAGTTATCCGGTCGGTTGTAGTTGTTCAGGTTGAGCGTTTTTCAGACCGATATTTATTAATTTTTTTGGAGGGAAAGTATGAAATTTCAAATAATTATTGCCGCATTGGCATTTGCCACCAGCACGTTCAGCATTGCCGCCGAGCCAGACCCGGTAGCAGCGAAATTGGCTGAGGCCATGAAGGCAGATATTCGCAGCGAAAAGGAAGTAGCACGGGACCGCAACCGCAGGCCTGTAGAGACGCTGGCGTTTTTTGGCTTGAAAGACAATATGAAGGTGATTGAGCTAATGCCTGGCCGCGGCTGGTACACCAAACTGCTGGCGCCGGCACTGGCAGATAAAGGCAAGCTCACCGTGGCGCTTGGTACATCCCGACTTGGCGAACAGTTGCAACAGCCAGGATTTGGCGATGTAAAAGTTGCCAGTGAAAAATCCACTTTTGCCCGTTCCACTGCCGAACCCCTGCTATACAGCCTTAGTGATGTTGATCTGGGTAAGAGAAACGCCGATATGGTGCTGACCTTTCGCAACTACCACAACCTGGATACAGACTCCCGCACAGCGCTCAACGACGCAGTATTTAAAGCGCTGAAGCCCGGTGGTATTTATGGGGTGGTGGATCACACCCGCCGCCATATGCAGGAGCTAACGCGAGAAAACCGCCGCCGCTTCGACCCTGTACAGGCGATTCTGGAAATTCAGGCAGCTGGTTTTGAGCTGGTGGATTATTCGCCTTTGCACTACAAACTCGATGATGAACTGCGTTACGAAGTAGGGCGCAAAACGGTAACCGGTAATACGGATCGTTGGACGTTGAAGTTTCGAAAGCCTTGAGATAGTAACGTTCCCCGTCATTGCGAGGAGCCCGAAGGGCGACGCGGCAATCTCCTGAATTTGGCAGCAAGATCCACAAGATTGCCGCGTCGCCTTTCTTTAAAACGAAAGGCTCCTCGCAATGACGAGAGGCATTTATTTTTGCGAACAATCAAGGAGTGACATATGGGTATCAACTACACTCTCAGCAAAAAACCGCTGGTTGATTACATTGACGTTAAAGCCGTTCACAAAGGGCAGTGCCATTGCGGTAGCGTAAAATTTTCAGTTAATCTAAAAAACGGCTTAATTGATCCACGCCGCTGCAACTGTTCAATGTGTAAGAGGCGTGGTGCCGTTGTAGCTTCTGTTCAGCTCAAAGACCTGACAATCGATGAGGGTGAATCGATTTTGAGCTTGTATCAATTCAACACGAATACCGCCAAGCATTTCTTTTGTTCAAAGTGCGGCATTTATACACACCATCAAAGGCGTTCTAACCCTGAGCAGTATGCTTTTAATATTGCATGTTTGGACGGTGTTGATCCTTTTGTATTGGCAGATGTTCCAGTTTTGGATGGTGAGGATCATCCAACGGATAGATTGGAAAAGTCATGATTTTTTAGATTGGCTTTCAGGTTTTAGCTGTGAAAAATACAGATAAGGGATTTCAAAAACGGAAAAACCTCTTCGCCGTAGCTGTAGTCCCCACCGCAATTTCCTCCTCCGATAACCCATAATGCCGGCTCATTTCCTTTAACACCCAAGGCAAAAATGCCGGTTCATTACGACGGCTTTTTTTAAGGTCTTTGGGCATAGGGTCGATATTGCGGGGCAGCAGGTAGGGGGCGTCGCTTTCCAGCATCAGGCGTTCCAGGGGAATGTTTTTCACCAACTTTTGCAGCTCTGTGTCTCGGCGTTCATCGCACACCCAGCCGGTAATGCCGATGTGCAAATCCATATCCAGGTAGTTAAACAGTGCTTGTTTGCTGCCGGTAAAACAGTGGATAACGCCGTCAACCAGGTGATCACGATATTCCCGGAGTATTTCCAGTTGCCGTTGGTGGGCATCGCGCTCGTGCATAAATACCGACAGTCTCAGTTCTGCGGCCAGTTGCAGTTGTGCTTCAAAGGCTCGTTGTTGTTCTTCAGGCGTGGAAAAGTTGCGGTTAAAGTCCAGCCCGGTTTCGCCGATGGCCACCACCTGTGGCAAAGCGGCAAGGGCGCGAATGGCATCGCTGCTGCTGGTGTTCCACTCGCTGGCGTGGTGGGGGTGCACGCCAGCGGTGCTGTAGAGCATGCCGGGGAATGATTTGGTGTACTGTTGGCAGAGTTCGGCAACCTGTTCGCTGGCGCTCAGGTCGGTGCCGGTCAGGATACAGTGCTGTACACCGGCTTCTTGTGCCCGCTGTAAAACGGCTTCTTGCTCGCCTTCAAAGGCTTTGCTCGCAAGGTTAAGGCCGATGTCTATCAGGGGTTCCGGGGAGTGCAGCATTACAGCAGAGCAGTCTTCTCTTTCTCATCCAGCATGCGGCTGTCCGAACCCAGCAGGTGGGCGTAGATCATGGAAAACGCCAGCACATTTTGCACGTAGTTGCGGGTTTCCTTGAAGGGGATGCTTTCAATCCAGGCATCGAAGTGCAGTTGCATATCGCTCCTTTCCAGCCAGCGTTTTACCCGGTGGGGGCCAGCGTTGTAGGCGGCGGTGGCGAGGATGCGGTTATTGTTGAAGCGGTCCAGAAGCTCCCGATAGTAGCGGCTGCCCAGTTCGATATTCTTGTGGGGCTCCAGCAGTTGTTCGCTGTTAGCCAGGTGAATTTTGTATTTGCGGGCGGTTTGCCGGGCGGTGGCGGGCATCAATTGCATCAAGCCGCGGGCACCCACCGGGGAAATGGCGTCTGTGGCCAGTGCACTTTCTTGGCGCGCTAAAGCCAGCAAGAGGTGTTTGTGGATGTCCAACTCGGTGCTCTGGTGGGCAAATTGCGAGTGGTGATCTATGGGGAAGCGGCGCTCAATGTCGTTCCAGTAGCTGGCCTGGATCATGCTGACAATGGCCTGATTGCTCCAGCCCCAGCGACGTGCCATTTCCGCGGATAGTTGCCACTGTTGTTCGCTGAAGTTGCGGCTGGCGTATTGCCATTCACGGCGTGCGGCAAGGGTGTCGCCGTGATGATATAGCTCGCGGGCGCGGCGAATGGCGGGAATAGTTTCCAGCATTTCGACGCCAGTTTCGTCTATCGATACCGGCATGTGGTTCATTTGGTAACTGCCACCCAGCCATTCATTGGCCAGGAAGCCGTAAAAGCTCCGTTGCTGGGCCAGCTCGGCGTACACCGGAGCCGGGTCTTCGCCGTTGAGTTGTTGGGCCAGGCGCGCTTGCCAGTACTGCCAGCGGGGCTCGTTGCGATGTTCCTGGGGCAGTTGCGTCAACCACTGTTGGGCATCTGTCCATTGGGCTTTGTTGAGGGCCAGGCGAATACGCCATTCCAGCAGTGTGGGGTTGGTTTCAGCGAGAGTGTCGCTCAGCCACTTGTCCGCCAGTTCAGACTGATCTTGTTTGTGCAGCCCTTGGATAATGCGCTCGTTGATATGGCCCTTGGCCTGCATCTTGAACGCGTGGCTGCCCCGGTAATGACGCCAGTGTTTGAGCGCCGCCTGCGGGTCTTCGCGGCTGAGGCGGCGCAGGTTGTGCTCGATAACCGCGAGCATTTCCGGACTTTGATCGGCAAACTGGGCATAGTTGCCAATGCGATGAGGTTTTTTGCTGGCGGCGCTGGCGTTAGCGGCCCAGGTCGCGTAAGGCTCGGCTTTCAGGCGTTTTTGCAGGTAGCGGGCCAGTTTGTACTGGCGATTGGAAAGCGCCTTGCTGTAGCGCTGCCAGATCAGCTTGTCGTCGATCAGTTGCTGTTTTTCCAGCTGGGCAAACAGCTTGTCGCAGGCTTTTGGCTGGGACTTGCCCTGGTTCCAAAGTTTTAAGCCTTGCTGCAAAGCATCCTGCTTTTGCTGTTCATTGCCGGTGCGAAAACGGGCGTACTGGTAGTAACAGCGCAGTTTGGCGTCTGCCAGACTGGCTTTGTAATAGTGCACAAAATCGCTGCCACGGCGGCGATTCTTCAGGGCGCGTAACCATTGCAAACGCAGTTTGTCGGCGATGCGTTGGCCCTGATAACGATCGAGAAAGCTGTCCACTTCCCGGCGTGGCAGTTTGTGCAATCGGGGTTGGAGACTGGCGTATTCCAGGTACGGTTTCAGAGGGTAGTGCTGCAGTTGCGCCAGTTGTTTGCGAAAAGCCTTCTGGCGCCCTTGGCGCAGGGCTTTGAGAGCCTGCTGGTAGTACTGGCGCTGTTGTTCCAGTTGCTCGCTATCCCCGGAGGCGATCTGGGATGGATTGATAACAATGGCACTGGCGGTGGAGTCGGCGCTGTCGGTTGCGGCCAGCAGGTGACAGCTGAACGAAAACAGGGCAGCGAACAGGGTGCAACGCTTCATAAAATAGACTCAAACAATCTGGTAACAGCTTGATATCTTTGAAACTGTAGCTGTTATCGGCAGCTGTGAATAGATTATGAAGGTAAAATTCAGTTTTCCTCCCTTATTCGCACTGCCAGCACATCGCAACCGGCACCGTGGATTACTCCGTTAGCGGTAGAGCCCAGCAGTAATGCCAGGCCATGGCGGCCGTGGCTGCCCACCACAATCAAATCCACCTGGTTTTCTTCCGCATAGCGGTGCAGTTCGTGGGCGGGTTGGCCGACGATTACCCGCTGCTGGTCTGCGGCCACTGAAAGTGTGTTACCGTGCTCCGCCAGACGGCTCCTGGCCTGTTCTTCCAGCTGGTTTTGTACGTCGGATAAATCCATGGGAATATCGCCACCGTAGGCAAACGACAGGGGCTCCTGCACGTGCATCAGGGTGATTTGTGGCCTGTCGCTGGCGTTGTTGGCATACAGTTCGGCGACTCGATCCACCACTTGCCGGGATTCCGGTGACAGATCCAGGCCGACCAGGATGTGTTGATAGCTGGGCATGGGCAGTCTCCTCAATTAACGAAGGTCTATTGCAAGTATGGAATATATTTGGGTCATTGTGGTGCTGGCGCTGGTTCTTTCGCCAATTATTGGACTTAAATCATCTCCAAGGCAAAAAAAACTGGAAACCCTGCGCCGTTGTGCATCCGCTGCCGGTTTGCATGTGAAGATTGCCCGTCGTCCGGATGCCAGGGATGACGAACGCGATCTGGATTCAGTCAGCTATCTATTACCTTGGGGGGGTAACACGCCAGAGGGGCTGCGCCCCTGGGTGTTGACTCACAATAATCGCCGCGGCATGGAAGCCCAATGGCCCAATTGGCGGTGGTTTGAGGGGCCGGCTCAGCCGGGTATTGGTAGCACGCTGGAGCAGTTGCTGCCGGGGCTGCCCGACGGCGTTACCGGCCTTGTTGTGTCCCGCCAGGGGCTCGCCATTCACTGGTTGGAACAGGGGGAAGAGGCGGATGTTGCCGCCCTTGTGGATGCCCTGAAAACCCTGCGACAAGCCCTTCAAAAGTAGCTTTCATTGCTATCTATTATTATGGGGCTACAAAAAATTTTCCTTGACCTGTGCCGGTTCTGTGCGTGTATATTCGCCACTTTCGCCCTCTGACAGTTTGGTTTGGGGGCTGTTATGTGACTTTGCGGCCGGGATAAGCCGCCAATCGGGTTTGACGTTCTATGGGAAAATCACTGGTTATTGTGGAATCGCCGGCCAAGGCGAAAACCATCAACAAATATCTGGGCAAAGATTTCACGGTGAAATCCAGTGTCGGTCATATCCGTGACCTGCCCACCGGCGGTGGTGCCCGCCAACCAGTAGACCCCAAAGCCCGTGCCAAGGCTGCCGCGTTAACACGCAAGATGTCGCCAGAAGAAAAGGTTGTGCACAAGCGTCGCAAGGCCAAAGAGCAATTGGTTAACCGCATGGGCATCGACCCGGATCGTGGTTGGAAAGCCAATTACCAGATTCTGCCGGGCAAGGAAAAGGTGGTGGCAGAACTGAAAAAGCTCGCCAAAGACGCCGACAACATCTATCTGGCGACGGACTTGGATAGAGAAGGTGAGGCCATTGCCTGGCACCTGCAGGAAGCCATTGGCGGCGATCTGGGCCGTTACAAGCGGGTAGTGTTTAACGAGATCACCAAAAGCGCCATTAAAGACGCCTTTGCCGAACCTGGCGAGTTGGACAACAACCGGGTAAATGCCCAGCAGGCCCGCCGTTTCCTCGATCGGGTGGTGGGTTATATGGTGTCGCCCCTGTTGTGGGAAAAAGTCGCCCGCGGCCTGTCCGCCGGGCGTGTGCAATCGGTGGCGGTGAAAATGCTGGTGGAGCGCGAGCGTGAGATTCGCGCTTTTATCCCGGAAGAATACTGGACGGTTCAAGCGGATCTGGAAAGAACGGCGGAAGACCTTGAACAAATTATCCGCTTTGATGTGGCTCGCCATCAGGGCAAAGCGTTTCGCCCCGGCAACAAGGCCGAAACCGACGCCGCTCTTGCTCAGCTGAAGCCGGCCCAATACCGGGTCAGCAACCGGGAAGACAAACCCACCAAATCCAAGCCCTCAGCGCCTTTTATTACCTCCACCCTTCAGCAGGCGGCCAGCACCCGCCTCGGCTACGGGGTGAAGAAAACCATGATGATGGCCCAGCGTCTGTACGAGGCGGGCTACATCACTTATATGCGTACCGATTCCACTAACTTAAGCAAGGAGGCGGTGGACGCTTGCCGGGAGTTTATTGGCGTGCGCTTTGGCGATAAATACTTGCCCGATGCGCCCATTGCCTACAGCAGCAAATCCGGTGCTCAAGAGGCTCACGAAGCCATTCGCCCCTCCAATATCGACATCATGCCCGGCGACTTGTCAGACATGGAAGCGGACGCTCGCAAACTCTACCAACTGATCTGGCAGCAGTTTGTGGCTTGCCAGATGGTACCTGCAGAATTTACCAGCACCACGGTGACCGTTACTGCCGGTGATTACGAGCTGCGGGTTAAAGGTCGGGTGATTCGCTTTGATGGTTATCTGAAAGTGCTGCCGGCGCTGCGCAAAAAAGACGACGATGTGGAGCTTCCGGATCTGGCAGTGGGCGATGAGCTGAACCTGAATATCTTGGTTCCCAACCAACACTTTACCAAGCCGCCAGCCCGCTACAGCGAAGCCTCATTGGTAAAAGAGTTGGAAAAACGCGGTATTGGCCGTCCATCCACCTACGCCTCGATTATTTCTACCATTCAGGATCGCGGTTACGTGCGGGTAGAAAACCGCCGTTTTTACGCGGAAAAAATTGGCGATATTGTCACCGACCGCCTCAACGAAAACTTTACTGATCTGATGGACTACGGCTTTACCGCCGCCATGGAGGAGTATCTGGATAAAGTGGCGGACGGCGACCTGGATTGGCAGGACGTACTCAATCGCTTTTACAGTGACTTTTCTGCCAAGCTGGAACAGGCACAGAGCGCGGAAGGGGGTATGCGCCCCAATGCGCCCTCGGAAACCGACGTTCCCTGCCCACAATGCGGCCGTCATATGATGGTGCGCACTGGCAGCACGGGAGTGTTTTTGGGTTGTTCTGGCTACGCTTTACCACCAAAAGAGCGCTGCAAAGGCACCCTCAACCTGCTGCCCGGTGACGAGGCGGTGAACGTCGATGAAGACGACGAGGCGGAAGCACGCCTGCTGATGGACAAGCGCCGTTGCGGCAAATGCAACTCCGCCATGGAAAATTACCTGATCGACGAAAAGCGCAAAATCCATATCTGCGGTAACAACCCGGATTGCGACGGCTTTGAAGTGGAGCAGGGCACCTTTGTGATCAAGGGTTACGAAGGCCCGGTGCTGGACTGCGACAAGTGTGGTAGCGAAATGCAGCTGAAAACCGGCCGTTTCGGCAAGTTTTTTGGTTGCACCAACGAAACCTGCAAAAACACCCGTAAACTGCTGAAGAACGGCCAGCCTGCGCCCCCGAAGATGGACCCGGTGCCTATGCCGGAATTGCAGTGCGTCAAAGTGGACGACCATTACATTCTGCGCGACGGCGCCAGCGGCCTGTTCCTGGCTGCCAGCCAATTTCCTAAACACAGGGAAACCCGATCACCACAAATCGCCGAAATGCTGCCTCACAAGGACGAGATCGACCCCAAGTACAGCTTCCTGTGGACTGCCCCGGTGGCCGATCCGGACGGCGTACCCACCTACGTGCGCTACAGCCGCAAGACCAAGGAGCAGTACGTGCAGGCGGAAGTGGAAGGTAAGTCTACCGGCTTCCGCGCTTGGTATAAGGGCGGCAAGTGGGAGATTGAGGATAAGAGGAAGAAGAAATAATTGTGAGTTACGCGTTGCGGGTAGAATGAGCGAACTTGCCCGCAACCCTCAATTAACCCCCTTCGGCAATAACACTACCCGTGTTCCGGTGAGCTTGTCATGCAGGCAGTCGCCGTTTTTGTCCCACAGTTTCCACAGCAGGCCGATAACGCTGGCCAGCGATAGCGGGGCGATTAGTGCTCTCAGCCAGCGTTGCTTGGTGGTGGTCAGGGAGCCGTTAGGCTGTTGCAAGCGCATGCGCCAGGCTTTCATGGCCAGGGTTTGGCCGCGTTTTTGCCAGCAGTAGACAAAGTACCAAGCGTTGGCGAACCACAAAGCCGTAACTACGGGCACCCAGGGGAGGGGGGGCATTTGCTGACCTTCTGGTATTGGGCTGTAGATCAAGTACTGAATGATGACGGCAAGGACACCACAGATAAACACGATAGCCAGCATCAACAAAAAGTCATACACAAGCGCGGCCAAGCGTCGAAAAATACTGGCCTTGGGCAGGGTGCTAAATTCTTCTGGGGTCACGGGGTCGCTCCATTGGGTGGAGCGGGGATTCTATCTGAAGGATGAAGGGAATCGTAGGGACAGTTATTCGAAGGTGTAATTCAAACCGATATTAAGGCCGCCACCAGAAGTGGTTAAGCCGTAATCAACACCCCGGAAGTTGCGCTGCTTGAGATTACCATCTTCGTCGAGCAGGGCGCCATCACCTAATGTCTGGCGCTTGTATTCCCAGTATTCCCTGAGCATCTTTTGGGCCATACGGCCAAATGCCCGCCCGCCATGGTATTGGCGACCTTGCTCTGAGTAGGAAGAGAGCCAGTCGTAGTTAAGGGCGCGGTGAGTGGCAGACATGCGGTTGGAGCGAATTTGCTCAGAGCGTTCAGCCAGTTTCTCGTTACACAGGGAACGCAGTTCGGAATGAGCGATGGATGAGTCTTTCTTGCTGCTCTTGATTTCGCTGGGCAGGAACAGGTTGCCGTCAGCGCTGGCGTTGCAGGAGAAGATCGCGCAGAAGGCTGCCGGGATCATGATGTGCCCCGAAAAAACCTGCCGCAGAGTGCGTGTTACTGTTCTTATATCTGCCATATATAAGCTCCTATTCCCTCAGTCTAGATAACTTCATGGCGCCGTTTCAAACCCGGTTCAACAAACTGTGATGCAGTTGAACCGCGTACCGGTGATAATACCCATCAATAGCCGTTTGTGCAGTATTGGCCGGGTAAATCCTGTATTACGATCTCAGCGAATCTGAGAATCTGTACCGGTATTTATGCTAACACTGCCTGATTGGTTCAACAATGAAGGAAAAGTGGAAAATTTTTGCATTTAGGGGGAGCCGTGGCAAAAGTCTATGTAGAGCGTGACCATCAGCTGGATAATGGTCAGCTAAGGGAATTGGGTGATCAGTTGGCCGCCAAACTGACCGACAAGTTGGGGGGCAGCGTCAACTGGCAGGGCAACGAATTGCACTACCAACAAAGTGGCGCCAAAGCCCATGCGTTACTGGGTGAGAAAACCGTGGTTGTTACGGTTGAATTGGGGCTGATGATGTCTGCTTTCGCGCCCATGGTGAAAAGCGAGGTGGAGCGGGTTTTGGATAAATATCTGGGTGATTCTTAACGTTGTCATTGCGAGGCCACTTGTGGCCGTGGCAATCTCCTGAACCAGGCGTAAAAGTCACGAGATTGCCGCGTCGCCTTCGAATTGACTCGCACCTTCCCTGGTGCTCGGCCTGCGGCCGTTTTCGACGCCCAAATTGGCTTTCCTGCCAATTTGTCTCGCAATGACGCTTTTCGAGTGCCCCAAAATAAAGAAACCCCACTGTCGCCAGTGGGGTACTCTCCAGTTGCAGGGCCGCCAAATGGGGGGTGGCTGCCATACAACAGCGAATAAGAGGCTCTTATTCGCATCTCCCTCCTCTCTGAGAGCGGAAACTTAATGGGGGGAAGCTCCGATCTCGTGATTCACTTTATACGCCTGAAGGGTCTTGATGCAATTTTTACAATTTGTAAAAAAGCCAATTAAAACAAGGCACTAAGGCCTTTTAACATAACTTTACCTTTGTTAACTATTTATACCTTATTTGGCTGCTGGCGTATCCGCTGCTGAATCTGTTTCTTGCTCTTTGTATTTATCGAACCAGGACAGAATGTAGCCGATTTTTCTGGCCAGGTTAGAGGGTTTCGCAGCGATACCATGGTACGCACCCTGAATGCGAACCAGAGCGCTTTCGACTCCCTGCAAACGCAGTGCGCCGTAGTATTGCTCGCTTTCGCTCATGGGGGTTCGAACGTCCAGCTCGCCGGTAAGTACCATGGTTGGTGTGGTGACATTGCCAACCAGTGACAGGGGTGATCGATCCCAGTACTGGCTGTAGTCGTTCCAGGGGAGGTCACTGAACCAGTAGCGGGTCATAAAGGTATAGATGTCGGAGGTGCCGATCATGCTGATCCAGTTAATCACTGGCTTGGCCACCACCGCGGCTTTAAATCGATCGGTCTTGCCGACAATCCAGGCTGTTAGCACGCCACCGCCAGAGCCGCCGGTGACAAACAGGTTGGTTTCGTCCACGTAACCTTTGCCGATAACCCCATCCACCATATCCATCAGATCGTCGTAATCCTGAGAGGGGTAGTTTTTGTCGATCAGGTTGGCGAATTCACTGCCCATGGAGGTGGACCCGCGAGGGTTGCCGTAGATCACCACATACCCTGCGGCGGCAAACATCTGCACCTCTGTTGAAAAGCTGGGGCCATAAGCGGTGTGTGGGCCGCCGTGAATTTCCAGAATTAACGGGTACTTTTTGGAGGCGTCAAACTCCGGAGGCTTGACGATCCAGGCTTGCAGCTCGCGATTGTCGACGCTGCTGTTGACCACCATCAGCTCCGGTTTGTTAATGGCCTTATGATCGAACAGGTCACCGTTGAGGTCGGTGAGTGTTGTCACCTTGCCGCGTTTGTCCACCAGTGCCAAATCCGCTGGCCGGTCACCACTGGAATGGGTATAAACCACGTTGCCGTTTTTAGTCACGTCGTAGTCACCAGACGTATAAGGCCTGCCAATGCTGATGCCGCCCAGTGCATCGGTTTTCTCACTGATCTGCCCAGACAAGCTGACGTGGGCCACGTGCTTTTTACCCTCGTTGTCGTAGCTGAAATAAATGCCTTTGCTGTTTTTTGCCCATTTGATATCACCCACAGACCGATCTAAATCCGGCGTTAAGCGCTGAACGCCGCTGCCATCCAGATTCATCACGTAGAGTTCAGTAATCTGATTGGACTTGCCATTATCTTCAAAGCCGGTAAAGGCCAGCTTGTTGCCATTCGGGCTTATCTTGGGGTTGCTTTCCGGGCCACTGGTGCTGGTAAGTTGGGTGATCTCACCGTCCGCCAGGTTGATGGACAGCAAATCGCTGTTAAAAATATCGAAGTCAAAATCCTTGTGGGTATTGGCGGAGACAATGATTTTCTTGCCGTCTTTCGTCCAGGCCAGCGAGCCGGAATAATCGTGTGCACCGAACGTCATTTGCCGTGGAGTGCCGCCAATGGTTGGCACTACGTATATCTGCATATTGCCGGGGCGGTTCATGCCCGCACCGTCCCGTTGAAACAGAGTCTGGTCGATGTATTGCGCGCTGTCGGCCCACTCGGCGCCTTTCGGCTTGAACGATATGTCGAAGACGGGCTTTTGTTTGGCTGGGGTGAACATGGCAAACGCCAGTTGCTTGCCATCTGGAGAAAAACTCAAACTGTTGGGGCTCATAGCCACGTCGGTAACTCGGGCAGTATTGCCGCTGGCAACGTCCCTTACGTATATCTGTACTTTGCCTTCTTCGCTGGACAGATAAGCCATTCGCGTCCCGTCTGGGGAAAAAACCGGGGCGAAATGATTTTTTGTGTTCGATAATAAGGGCATGTGGCTGCTGCCATCCACTGCCACCGTCCATAAGCTCCGGCGCAATCGGTCGTTCATGATGTCCATACTGCGACGTTCATAAACCACCTGCTTACCGCCGGGCATAACCACGGGATTGGCAGCGTATTCCAGGCTGAAAATATCCTTGTAAGTCAGCAGGCCATCGTCAAGCGCCGGTGCTGTTTCGTGATCTGCCAATGCAGTGGTTACTAGGGATGCACTGATAAACAGCGTTATGGCTGATCGGAGTAGGTGGTTTTTTTTCATAGGGTTCTGCCTTGTGGTTTCAGCGTTGAGCCAGTTCGGGTGATATTTTTGATAACCTGTTGATAATCAAAGGTATACAGCTTATCGGGCGAAGAAAGCAAACTTATTTCCGTCAAACCGTAGTAGTTTTTCTTTCTGATGCGTTAGTTCTGTAGCAAAGAAGCCTTTTCAGGTAAAAATATAACAATGAACAAGGGTAGCAGGGGCAATGTCCTCAATATCGCCGTCGACACTTCCGACAGGAGGAGGCGTTACCTTGAGCGGTTGTTTGTTGAGCACTCCGCTGCCATGCGGAATTTTTTGAGTGTGCGTGTAGCTGCCATTGATGAGTTGGATGACATTGTTCAGGAAACCTTTATTCGGCTGGCCCGGATGGAAGATATCTTCGCAAAGATGCCTGCTGACAGCAGTGGTGTCAGGCCATATCTTTTTACAATCGCGAATAGAATATTAATAGATTCTGATCGGCGTAAAAAAATACGCCGACAGTACAGAGACAGGCAGGCAGACATGCCCGCCGAGCTGGGAGACAACAGAGTGTCAAATGCATCGCCGGAATCCCTGGTGCTCGCCCGTGAGGATTTGGAAGAAGTCAGGAAGGTACTTGTCAGTATCAAACCGGAGTGGAGTCGCGCTTTTGTTCTCAGCCGGTTGCGTGGCATGCGTTATGGTGAAATCGCCCATGAAATGGGGGTATCCATCAGAACGGTCGAGAAATACATATTTAAAACGCTTATGCAGATTAAGAAGCAAGTGAAATCAGAAATGGATGACTCAAAATGATCAGGAAAATTAAAAACAGATTGATTTCGCGTAAAGCAGCCAGGGCCGTTGTTCATTCTTATTACGACCAAGCGACTGAGAATGAATATTTGCAGATGAGAAAAGAATACGGCAACAACGCTGAATTTGCCCGCGAGTATTGCGAATCCAACCAGTTGTTGGCGGCTATTGATGAGCGCAAAGAATTCTTGTCATCTTGCAGTGATATCAGAGAATTGATGGAAGGTGAGAAAGGGAAGCCTGCAATGGCCAATGTGAACTGGGGCGTCGGTGCATTGGCAATGGCGTGTCTTGTCATGTTTGTGTATATCGGGCATGGCTGGATGTTTGGGCAACCCACAGAAGTGAATGCCCCCCCGGTTAAGCGCTATGTCACCGGTGTGGGCGAAATAAAAACCATCAACCTGGAAGACGGTTCCACCATTACCCTGAATACCTCCTCAGAAATACTGGTGGTGATGACAGAAAACCTGAGGCAAATTGTTTTGCGCCGTGGTGAAGGGTATTTCGATGTCAGCAAAGACATTCAACGGCCTTTCAGTGTAGACCTTCAGGGCCGCTCAATCAGTGTTTTGGGTACGGAATTCAATGTTCGGCGTTACCAGGCCGGCTTTGAAATTTCCCTGGTGGAAGGCAGTGTTTTGCTGCATCGCCAGGAAGAAAATATGGATGTCAGCGCGCCAGCGGTTAACCCGGAAGCTGATGAACCAGTACATCACAAGGCAGACCAACAAGTGCGGATGCTGCCGAACACGGAACTGGTATTTGATTCTGAGGAAAAAATGGCGACCGTCAGCAGAGTTGACGACCTTGGCAGGCAGTTGAGCTGGAAGAAGGGCATTCTCAGTTTTAATGGGGAGCCCCTGAAAAAGGTGGTTTCCGAGTTGAATCGCTATTCCGGTAAAAAAATTGTCCTCGAAGATCAACAGCTTGGTTCCCAAAAAATATTTGCGACACTCAGCACCAATGAGATTGGCGTTGCCATCTCCGGCCTGGAAAGGGTGGCCCCTATAAAAATAATTCCATCCGTTAACAAGATCGTTATTGTTTCTAGTGAGAACTTCTAGAGCTTAGGTAGAGCTTATTTATGTTCTTTTGTAGCCGCTACAGCCTTCAAAAGACAAGAAGTCACCGGTTTGTATGCTCAGCGGAGAGTGAGTTCTGAGTTGTAAATATATTCAAATAAAAATTTCCACATAAATCTGAATCGAGGGTGGTGTAAGCATGCGTTATTTTCTTTACGTGGTTGGAGTTTTGGTATTTTTACTTCAAGCATGTGGTGGGGGTGGCGGTGGTGATGGTGGCAGTAATAGCCCCGTGCCGCCACCCACAGTAGTCACGCCTCCCACTACACCAGCTCCCGCAAACGCCAGCTTCACTGACGCCACAGACAGTAGCGGCATTGCTTATCAGCATGGCTACAATGTGCCTTTTACGTCAGGTTTTGATTTGGCGGTTGAAGATTTTTCAGGCGGTGTAGCCGCAGGTGATTACGACAACGACGGCGATATAGACCTGTTTATTGTTCGTGGAGACATCGGGCCGAACCGGCTCTATAACAACGATGGCAGCGGTGCTTTTACCGATATGGCTGCCGCTGCCGGGCTGGATTACACCCTGCCCAATTCTCAAAATGCGCGCTTGAGTGGCCCCACCTTCGCCGATATGGATGGCGACGGCGATTTGGACCTTTTTATTGGCGGCACCCTGGGCTCAGCTTCTTTTGTTTTTCAAAATAACGGCAATGGCATATTCACAGACGTAAGTAATAGTGCTGGTTTGGATGCTCTCACGGGTACCAATACAATCTCGGCGGCTTTTGGTGATTATGACCGAGATGGCGACCTGGACATGTTTCTCGCTCACTGGGGAACCCCACGAGATGCCTCTGACCCCGGTGATACCCAAAACCTGTGGCGCAACGATAGTACCAACAACACCATTCAATTTGTCAGTGTGAGCGAGCAGGCGGGAATATCCCCCGGCATTATCGCCCCTACCACACAGCCGAGCATGGATGACAATTTTGACTACAGTTTTACCCCGACCTTTGCCCGCCTTGACGACGATCTGTTGCCGGATATTGCGGTAGTGGCTGATTTTAATGTCACGCAATATTTTTTGAATATTGGCAACGGCAGCTTTATCAACAGTACCGATACAAACGTGATAACCGACAACAATGGCATGGGGTCAGCCTTTGCGGATTACGACAACGATGGCGACCTGGACTGGTTCGTTTCAGCCATTAACCGGCCAAGTATCGACCCGGATTGGATTGGCAACCGTCTGTACCAGAACCAGGGCGATGGCACCTTTACCGATGTGACCGACAGTGCTGGTGTCAGGGCGGGTGATTGGGGCTGGGGCAGCTGTTTTATGGATTTTGAAAACGATGGCGACCTGGATATCTATCAAACCAACGGCTGGGCCCGGCCTGCATTATTTCTGGACGATGTGACCCGAGCGTTTGTGTCTGATGGCAATGGCAAATTTGATGATATGGCCGACGATATTGGCCTGGATGACACCCAAAATGCCCGCGGTGTTGTCTGTGCAGACTTTGATAATGACGGCGATGTGGATATTTTTCAGACACACCGCGATTCAATGAATTCCGCTTCTTATTACCGCAACGATTCCACCGGCAATAATTACCTGAAAGTAAAGCTGAATGGTCTGGCACCCAATACAGCGGCAGCCGGGGCGAGAATTTACGCAACCATCGGCCAAACCACGCAAATGAGAGAAGTAATAATTGGCAGTAACTTCACCTCGCAAAATCCCTTGGTGCAAGTGTTTGGTTTGGGCAGTAACTCACAAGTGGACGAGCTAAAAATCCAATGGCCGGATGGTGTGGAAGAAACAAGAAATAATGTTCAGGCCGGGCAGTCTCTTGTTTTTGATCATCCTGATATTCCGTGAATAGAAATTGCTGCTTTGCTGCTCTTAGCGCTAAAGCCATTTTTCCGTTTTATTTGAAATCAACTCAGAAGATATGTGGAGCTCATTATGAATTTTAAAAAATTTTTAATTTATGTTTTGTTGGTGGGGTTTTCTTTTTCGATGCCAGTCTTGTCGGCGACTAAATCTGGTAATTTGTCGGCCGGGCCTTGGGGAGGTAGAACAAGTACGGTGTTTACGAGGTATGAAAATGATGATATGTATTTTCGGTTACGCATGTATACATATGGATCCGCAAAAGTTCATATGGAGTTGTACTCTTTTTGGGGTTGGGATCCAAGGGTTGTTTATGAAGATATTCGTGAAAATGAAGAACATAACTATACATACGATTACGATTTAGATTCTAAAGTCCTTAGAATTATATTAATTTCAAAAAATAAGGAATTATATTCAAAGGTAGTTGAAGATTTTAAAGGTGTTGACATGCTTTTTGATAGGTGCTCTGTTGGGGCATATTTTAGTTACGAAATAAATTGGTAAAATTAATTATTTGATTTTAAAGTGGCTGATGTTTTTTCCTTAAATAAACTGTTATTTATTGTGTTTATTTGGAATTTTAAAATGGGTTAACTTAGAGATCAAATTAAAATGTCAGGCGTGCCATCTTAATATATAAATATTAATGAAGTGGGTAAACATGGTTTTTTATATGTGATGATGCTCATGTAAGTTGTGGAAAGGATTGATGGATATGAAAAAAACTGTATTGATAATACTGTTGTTGGGGCTTCTGGTGGTTTTTCTTCCTTACGATTACAAGCAGAAAATATTGCATGAAGTTCTTTCGTATGATTTTTATGAAACAGATGATATGAGACCTAGTAATTTGGGCGTAGAAGAAAAAGAGCATGCCTATAGTCTGTCTCCTTTCTTTTATGTGCCATCTGAGTTTATGTCTGTTTCAATGTCCTCAGGCAAGAAACGTTCTATGGATATGTATTTTTCTTGCATGGAGAATTTTTATAAGTCAAAGGATGTTATTTCACTGTCAAAGAAGCTGCTTTCAACTGAGATGACACTGCCAGATCATGAATATCTGGATGTCTATCTTGCCGAGAAATTCCCTGGTTATGGAGGTATGGAGTTGGAAGGGTATGAAGGTAGAAAATACCTGGTGGGCGGGAAAGATAAAAATGGTCATTTTCCTGGAATGAGGCAGATGCTATTACTGAATAGCGTATATGGCCATATCAATTCGACGTCAAAATTGCGGCTATCAAAAAAAGACAAAAAAAAACTATCGAAATATTTAAAGAATGATGAATTTTTTACAGAGCTAAATAGTGATGAATTTGTTATGTCAGACTCTGCTATTGAGGAGATTTTGAATGAAATAGATGGAGGTGGCAATGGCTATAAAGCGTTTTCAAAAGAGTTTATGCGGATATACAAAGATGCGGACTTTTCCGGTGCCCATCATTTTGGTGCTAAATCTGTTTTGATGATCCCTTTTGAGAATAATGATTTGGAACTGCTTGATTTTTTTTACGATCGAGGCATGGTTTTTTATTCTCCATTATACGGTTGGGATCTGGGAAATAATCTGATAGATGCCTATTCAGGAAAATTAAACGCTGAATCGAAGAGGGCGATTGATTGGTTAGCTGAAAAAAACATACCTACTTCGGGAAAATACTTGAATTATTATAGAGATAGCCCACTTGTAGAGTACGCTACTAAAGCGCAGCGACTGTCTCATGTCAGCTATCAGGACATACCTGAAGAGGTAATAAATCGATATGATGAAAAATTAACGCCTTATTACCTGCAGGCGGGTGTGCAGAATGCTATTTCTCTTCGTAACGAGTGTTATCAGGTTTCAAGTGATTATTCTAAGGGGAAAGTTGACCTTTCCAGAAATACGCTGAAAAAATTTAATGCTTGGCTTCAGGAAAAACGTTCCGCCGGTTCCAGTGAAAGGAAGGTGGACGCCTCTCTGTTGGCAAAGTCCAGAAAGCTGTTGCCATTCAAATACCCAAAACAAGGCCATCCGGATCGTGACAAGTTGTTAGCCTTCCGGCCACTGATTGATGCTATAGGGAAATACAAGTCTTATGGCAGCTTCGGAGACGCAATATACGAGTCTGTTGCACAAGGTGATGTTGAACTCTATGAGGTTGGTGATCCGCAGTTTTTGCCGTTTCTGCTTGATGATTCTATTCGGCGAATCGACAGTTCCATTATCGAGGCTCTAGTAAAGCTGGATATAGATGTCACTGACATAGAGAAAGCCTTTTTGTTGGCTTTTTCGCAGTATAAGTTCAGTCAAAAGTCACGAATTGACTACTTCAAGAAGGTGCTCAATCTGGGCCTTGATTTTTCAAAGTATGGCGCTTCTTATCAAATGCTGATGTTATCTTTGGCGGAATTGCAAGATTACGATTCGGTTATCTATCTCGCCGAGGCGTCTGAAGGCCTTGGCGTAAATGATGATTCCCTGAATATCCTTGATTATGCGTTGTTAACCTATCGACCGAGCGATTCTCTGCTGTTGGAATCTTTGCTCAAAACAAAGGTTCCGGTGGATGATTATCACAGAGAGATTCTGAGCTGGTTGCAGAAAAATAATAATGATGACTTTTTGAAGGGGCTGGATTTGGGGATAAAGGCAGTAAATGCACAGTCAAAGCACATATAAGGCAACTTCAGGTACAGAAAAATCTGAAACAGAAGTGAATCAGCTGGTTTTCTTCTGGTGGAAGGTGCCGATACTGAAAAAATTGTCATCGCGAGCGCGGCGATCCGGCGCCTGTATTACGGAAATCAAAGCCTTGAAAAATGCTGAATTGATTGTACGCTACGCTCAACCTGCCGGTTGCCCAAATCATAGACTTGTCGCTGCGCTCGCAATGAGGGTCTGGGTTTTTCTTCTTAAATAATTGTTAACAGAAGGAATTGGATACAAAGATGAAAGGGAAAGCCGTACTGATTGGTCTTGTTTTGTCTGTTTTAATAGTGGTAATTGTGATTTATCTGTCTGAAAAGGGTGGGCTGGGCAGTCATGAAAAAACAGGTGGAATTGCCAGGGATATTGATTTGGATTTTCCCCCGGCAGAGCAGCCTTTTACTGCAGTCAGAAAAATAAAAAAAGTTTCCAATTTCCCTCAGGATAAATTAGCTATTCTTCTGGCTTCGCCCCCCAGTTTTTCCTCTTGCAAAGAAATTCTCTCTCAAAAAAACGGCCAAGGCTTGTTGCATAGTGTCTTAACGGCATCAAAAACCGGAACTTCAATTGAAGATATCTATATTGCGCTGTCCAGCATTGGGGCTCAATCGGTATACGATGAATTTATTGTCGAACACCTGTATGGCGATAGATTGCCGATAGATAGCGATAAAAAATGGGAAATAAGAGGAGAGAAGGATTTAAGTAAAAAGTTTGAGATGATAACGGACGATATGCGCAATGGATATTTTGATGGATCCAGAAGTGGCCTTGTTGCGGTACTGCAGCCGCCTTCGTCGACTTTGAGCCTGGTGGATATTGATTTTAAAGCGTTTAATCATCTTTTGAAGGAATATGGGGTTAAGGCTACGGCTGATGATGCTTCGGGGTTTATTCCTGTCCCTGAAAATGGGAAGGAAAGGCGGCGGCAGTACCTGGATGGCTTTAAATTGATTTTTGATAAGGTAGATTTTTCCAAAGCCCACCTGATTCCTGACTTTTATAAAGATGTGATTCAGCGCTTGGTGGCTACCCAAGAGTACGATGAAATCAAATTTATGGTGGAGCGGGGATTGGTGATGGATTCTCCGGTTTTGCAATGGAATGTTGCCGACCAGCTTCTTTATGTGTCGTCTAACCGTTATTCCTTTCAGTCGGGAACCGCTGAATTTGATGCGGGAAAAGCGCTTGATTTCATGAGGTGGTTGGAGAAAGAGTCTGTTCTTCCTTCTCAGTGGGTTGTCGAAAATGCAAAAAATCTGATAAAGGAGGGGTATGTCCAGGATGAGTTTTTATCGCATATCGGTCAACTGGAAGTTTACAGGGATAGATATCAAGGATATTCCAGTCCTCAGGAGACGTTACAGAAAATAGGCATAAAGCCTGATCTTGCTGCTGGTTTTAAGCAGATAGAAAAAGAGTATTTGGAATGCCTGAGTAGACTTGGAGAAAGTTCGATAGAGCATAGTGATCAAGTAGCCGAATTGTCTAAAGAGCTTGTTGATTGGTATGAAACGCAACAGTCGCTCAATTTTCAGGAAAGGGAGATTCTATTGTCCTTAGGGTCTATTGAGGCTGTGTTTCTTCTATATCAGGTAGTATCTTCTGAAAATGCTACTTTTGTCGAAGGTTTTGACCCGGAAACTATCAGGGATTTGCCGTGGAGTATTCTTAATTCAGAGAATATGCTTGAGCAAGCGAGAATGGAAATTCTCGGCGATGTCACAATAATTGATGGTATGAATGTTCCCGCATTTCTTGATGTTATGACCTCAAACATTCTTGCTCAGGATAATCATAAATACCTGTCTGGATTTATTGATCTAGGCGTCAACAGGGAGGCTATGGGAGACGCCATCTTCAGGAATTTGATAAAAAATCGATACGGCACTATTGCCAAAGAAGCTGTAAGCAGTTTTTCGCAGGCAGGTATTGATATTTATAAGCAGCGCGAGCCCGGTATATCCATACTGCATCTGCTGGTGTCTAAAGGCCATCTACCTGTTGTCAAAGCAATTGCTGAGGCTGATAATTTTCTTATTGATCCCGGTTCGCTGAATCTTCTGGATGTAGCATTGTTGAGTTACGAGCCGGAATCGACAGACATTCTGGATTACTTATTGCTATCTGATATTGAGGCTGATGAGTACCAGATGGAGGTCCTCAATGCTCTCCGTAAAAAATACCCTGATGACTCCAAAATCGCATCTTTGATGCAGTAAGTGTAGCTTCATCGTGAGCCTTACCAACCCCACTCTTTAGACTCCATTGCTGATTGTGTATCCCCCCCCCGTAATCTGTATCCTTTCTTATTCCTGAATAAGCTATCAATAAAAATATCTAAAAAATATGCACACAAGTGTGTGGGTTTTTATTTGTGGTGCGTTAGTTCTGTAGACATGCAGTCAGCATAAGGCTGTTGTCGGTCATATAAAGCGAATAACTACACAAGAGGGTGTGTAATGCTTACTAAGTCAATGAAAATTAACAGAAAACCTTTGGTTTTGGCGATTTCGGCGTCGTTGTTGATGAGTGCGCATGCGCTTGCAGGGGCAGATGACAAGGTTCAAATAGACATCAAATCCCAAAAAGCCGGTTCTGCGCTTGTAAAACTGGGTGCGATGACCGGAACCCAGATTACGGTTCCGCAATCGGTTTCAGATACCTTGCTGGTTGCAGGGGTGAAGGGTGATTACACCCTGCGGGAAGCGCTGAATCTTATGTTGAAAGACAGTGGCCTTACCTACCAGTTTGTGTCAGAAAATGATGTCAATATTGAAGCGCCAGAAAGCGAGGTGGCAGGCGACGGCAAACTGGGAAAGAAGATAGAGGTCAGTGAGGAGGTGGTGATTACCGGCTCCCAGCTATTGACCAGCCCCGGAGAACTGGATCGCCAGGTAACTACGTTCAGCCGTGAAGATATTGACCGAACCGGTGCAACCACCTTTGCGGAATTTATGCGCAGCTTGCCACAGAACCTTGATGCTCCCAGTGAAAACGGCGCGGGCTTTGCCGGTAGTTTCGGTGGCGCCCAGAACTTTTTTGGCGCTGCTGGTGTAAACCTCCGCGGCTTGGGGGAACGTGGCACTCTGGTTCTGGTTAATGGCCGCCGTACTGCTCGCGGTGGTGTATTTGGCGATGTTGTTGATATCACCAAATTCCCCATCGCCCAGATTGAGCGTGTTGAGCTTATTCTTGACGGTGCCTCATCCATCTACGGCGCCGATGCGGTAGGTGGCGTTGTCAATATTATTACCCGCAAGGACTATGAAGGGGTGGCGCTGAATGTAACCCATGTATCACCGGCGGATGCAGGGGGTGAGCAAACCACGGTTTCTGTGGCGGGTACTTTTTCCTGGGGTAGCGGTAGCCTGACCACCACTTACCAGTATTTTAAGCAGGAAGATGTGCTGGGTGATCAGCGGGATAATCGTTTTCGCACCCGGCCCGATTCCCTGGGGCTTCTTCCTTCGGGGAGCCCCGGCAACATTGAAGCGGGCTCTGTCTTTACCAGTAACGGCAATGTGACTTTTCCATTGTATGCACTGGATGCCAATGGCAATGCGGTGGCAGCAGATGATCCCAGTGCTGTGCCCGGAACGGAAGTGTTTCGCGCTCAGCTTCCGGTGAGCTCTGGCGGCACCTTGTCACTGCAGGATTTTGTGGGGCGTGATCCTGTCGCTGGCGAATTGGCGGAAGCGGGGCTCAGTTTGATCCCCGGCCGTGAACAACATTCCATTCGTTTTGATTTGACACAGCAAATAACCGATACCATCAATCTTTCTGCGGATTTGAGCTACGCTCCTGGCGACACGATGTCCTTTGAAAGTAACCAGGTGCTTCAGTTTAACACTCAGGGTTTGGATATCGGTGGTGCCAATACCTTGAACCCCTTTCCCGGGCGCCAGGTTATAAGAGCTGAATTTCCGTTCTTGCCGGACGCACAGCGGTTTACTGACAAGGAAGACATAAGTTTTACATTCCGCTTTGATGGAAAAATTTCCGAAAGCTGGAATTGGGCACTGGATGGCACTTACAGTAACTCCGACAATCAGGGGGAACGTCGGGACTTTTTATCGAGATCTATCGACTTTTTCCTGACCAACCCGGACTCCACTTCTGACAGAAACCCATTCCGGGATCTTGCCAACCCTCCCAATGTGTTCCTGTCGCCCTTGCTGGGCTTTGAATCAGAACAAGCCTTGCGAGAAGGTATTCTTACCGATTCGGCACGCACAGCCAGTGACAATACGGATAAAAGCCTGGAGTTGACGGTGAATGGTGATCTGTTTGCCCTGCCAGCGGGCACTGTGCGAAGCCTGTGGGGTATTGGTACCCGTGAGGAAGAGAATGACCTGTTTGATGAAAGCGGCACATTAACTACTTCAGATAACATCAATCCGTTTTCATTCAATCAGATATTTGGTTTGAACTTCGAGCAAAACCTGAGAAGAACCACAGACTTTGTGAAAGGGGAGTTACACATTCCGGTACTGGAAGATCTGCCTTTGATTAAAAGTATGGACATTATCTTGTCCGGTCGTTATGAAGAGGTCACTTCTTTTGGGTTTGAACAGGTAGATGAAGATAATCCAGATCAGATCATCCCAAGAAATATCGATGACTCTGAAAGCTCCTGGTCGCTGGGCCTGGTTTGGCGCCCTGTGGACTGGATGCAACTTCGCGCCAATAAAAATACATCATACAGCTTGCCAGGTGTTAGCCAGTATGTGCTGCCGACCCGGTTACTGAGTAGCAGCATCTTTTTCCGGGATGATGACGGTAACTTCCAGCGCTTTCCGACCAGGCGCATCGATGGCGGTAACCCTGAATTAGGGCCGGAGCAAAATGAAACCGTCAGTATCGGGTTAAACATCAATCACCCTGCTTTGCCGGAGTTGATGTTTGATCTAAACCTTCATTCCAACAAGCTGACGGAAAGGTTTGGCTCATACCCTGGGGCTTTCTTTAATCACCCTGATCAGTTGTTCGAATTTGGGCCAGGCCGTCCGGATTGGACGTTTGATGAAGCGAGCGGCTTCTGGGTTCAGGATCAACGACTCTTTAACCTGGGTCGGACCGCCACAAAAGGACTGGATCTCAACCTGAGTTATAACGTGCTTGAAACCGCTGTGGGTGATTTCGATGCCAATCTGAATTACGGCTATCTGGGCAAAGCGGATTCAGTTCGTGTAGCAGGGGAGTGCTTTAATTGCAGTGACTTCTCTGTTGCATCAAGAACGGCGGTGGTCAATCGCGTGGAACGGGTAGCGTTTATCGATCCTGACGCCATGACTGAAGCTCCATTTACAGCCATTCCCCAACATACTGCCCGGTTCCGCCTGGGCTGGGAGTACGGGGCGGTCAGAGCGGATATCACCAAAACTTATGCCTCCAGCACGGTGAAAGAAATTCGTCGCTTTACCGACGATGGCCCCGTTTCTGGCACCAGTGTGGTCAACCCGGCCAACGAGGTGACCCTGGCTGTTCGCTATGATTTTGACAGGATGGAATCTGCCCCTGAGTGGTTACAGGGCACCGTGCTTGGCTTGAACATTCCCAACCTCTTCAACGATCAGTCGGAGTTTATTCTTACCCCCACGATCGAAAGTCAAGACAATCTGGGGAATTTCGATTCAATTCTGTCCCGCCCCAGAGGGCGCGCTTTTACGCTGACACTTCAGAAAAATCTGGAAATCTGATCACTGGAACAGAAAGCCTCAGGGATGAGGCATTGTCAGGTGTAATTGCAGTTTCAACCTTAAATCACTCACCAATTGGAGATGTTTGTTCGTTGGTGGGTGATTTTCCTGTTTTTTTATGGATAGAAATGGTTAATCGCCCTTAAACCATGATGCGTACTTTGCAGTTTTACCAAAACGTGTTGGCCTTCTTGTGTGTTTTATTGGCAGCCGCTGTAACGGCGGCGGAGGAGTTGGCTGGCCCTGTCCAGTTACCTGTTGAAATAGCGGGTGGCTACCTGGTTGTGCCGCTGGATATGGCGGCAGATAACGGCAACCCGGAAGAGTTGGCTCTGCTGCTGGATCTGGGGTCACCGGATACCGTGTCTCTTGCCCGTATTGCACACAGCTTGCTTGGCCTGGGCAAAGCCAGTGTGCTGACCCTGACGAATGAAACCAACAATCAGTTGTCGGTTCCGGTCAGCGATATTGGCCTGTATGAGAATAAGCGTGAACTGGATGAAATATCCCGCCTTCACAATGATATTCTGAAAGAGCGCAAAGTGGCCGGCGTAATCGGCTACGGCCTGTTGCGCCAATACCGTGTCACTCTGGAATTGGCTGAAAAAAAACTCACGATTGAAAATGCCCAACCGGGAGTCGCGATTCAGTCCCTGAATGCAGATGTGGTGCTGTCTCCTGTGGTTAAACAGGGTGAAGTACCTGTTCTGCCGCTGGTGCTGGCCAATGGTGAACAATCTTCCATGCTGCTCGGCAGCCGAGGCAAAGACAGTTACATTGGCACAAATCTGGTGGCCCAGTTTGACTACCCGGATAATACCGTTGGTGCGGTGACGATTGCCGGAGCCCTGCCGGGAATGGCTGTGAACCTTTCCGAATACGTGGCCTTCAGGCCGGCGCAATTTGCCGACAAATACAAGGTAAAGGCGGCTGCTGAGGGTTTTCAGTCTGGCATAAATCTGTTGAGCCACTTTCGAATTGTGTTCGATGATGCCAATAATTACCTGGCATTGACCCAGGTTAAGGCTGCCGATTTTCCCTATGAAGACCTGGCGTACTTTAAAGCCCGCACGGTTGGCGATAGCGAAGCCCTGCGCAGTTACCTGTCAAAATACCCGGACAAGAGGCTGAGCAAAGAGGCGGCTGAACTCAGGGTTCAATGGTTACTGGCTGAAGGGCGGAGCTCGGAGGACATCTATCAAGCCGTCTCCCAGGTTATAGACCTCACTCAGGAAATGCGCAGAGCAGAAACGGCTCACCATTATATTGTTGAACTGTCGAACCTGCCGGACGTACTGCCACTGCTCGAAGACATCGGCAAACTGGGGATTTCATTCAGCGGTGCAGCGCTGGATGGCCAGTTAACCAACTATATTTATGCAGAGCTGGGGCTTCAGGCCTATAAGCAAGGTCAGTTGAAAACCGCTTGGGAGTATCTGTTGTCGGCGGCTTTTGGCCGGCCGGAAGACTTGCGGGTCACACTGGCTCTGGGGCGGGTGTACGAACAGCAGAAACGTTATCGGCGTGCCTACGCCCGTTATAAAGCGGTGGCCAGCCAGCCCTACTATCGTCTTGGCCTGGACAAAATTCTTACCGCCCCGGTGCTCAATGCCTGCATTGACGACGCCAAAGTGGCTATGAAAAACATA
Organism: Porticoccus sp. W117; assembly: GCF_030341905.1. Taxonomy (GTDB): domain Bacteria; phylum Pseudomonadota; class Gammaproteobacteria; order Pseudomonadales; family Porticoccaceae; genus SCSIO-12696. The sequence goes on from NZ_JATAAF010000002.1 coordinate 312,344, forward strand.
GCCCACAAAGTACCCGAGTTGGAAAGATGACAGAGAAAACCCCGCAAAACAGCTTGGATGGGCAAAGTTTGGGTGGTGCACCTGAACGGGGTGGGGCCGAGTTTCAGAAAATATCCACCAGTCTGAATGGCCTTGCGAAAACCGGTAGCCAGATAATCAGAAACTGGCGTCTGCACAATGCCCTGCATCAGTACTTTGGCACCGCCTTGCGTTGGCTGTTTGTATTTCCCATTGTTTCCTGGGGAGTGCTCAGTGTGTTTGGCGCCAGTTGGGGGAGCCGTGGTTGGCCTCTGCTGCTGGTTGCCCTGGCGCTGCTGGTTGTGTGGTATCTGTGTTGCGTACTTGCCAGGGGGTTGCGCAAAAGCTCACGGCTGCAGGCTCTGAATCTGTGCGATCGCCAACTGGGTTTGAACGGTCGCCTGGTGATTGCAGATGAGTTTCTGAAGGCCGACAAAAAAAGCGGGTTTGTTCGCGCTGCCATTGTTGATGCTGAGTGCAGCTTGCAAAAGCTGGACACCACCTCCCTGCGACCTTTGGTGGCGGTTAAACCGGTTCTGGGTATCCCTCACTGGCTGGGTTCAGCGGCTGCTGTCATGGTGTTTTTCACGGCTTTTCTGATTACGCCTCAAGGCCAGGGGAGCAGGGTCAATGGCAATGAAGTCAGCCATGTGACGGGGGCCGAAACCTCGGGCTGGGCAACGGGCACATCTTCCCTTTCCAGGCTGGGTAATTCCCCGGAACCTCAGGAGCCGGCCTCTCGACAGAGCAGCAACAACCTGGAGAGCGAGGTTGCTGAGGCGGCGCAGTTGCGCTCACAGCCAGGCAGTGGTTTGCAAACAAGCGATACCACTGCGAGTAAATCGTCGAGCGCGATCAGCTCTTCAGGTGCCGACAGCGGCGCGGGCTCAGAAGGTAGTGTCGCCTCTGCCCAGTCGAAAAAACAGGCTGAGGGCTCCAGGAATCCCCGCCCTGCAAGAAGTCGGAATAGACAGAACTCCGCTTCGTCACAGGGCAGTGAGCTGTTGGCCAATGCGGGTAACGGTTTTGGAAGTGGCGGATCATCCAGGACACAGTCAGAGGGCAAGGTTGGTAATACGGCCAAAACCCGCACCGGGGAACACCCGGCCACAGCAACCGATGTGGACAATGAGCCAGACGAGAATGCTCAGCAAAAGACATCTTCGGCACCTTCATTATCTCTGAATACGCGCACGCCATCGCCCAGCCGTGAAGCGGGTGGCCTCGGCTTGCCACCCATCCCCCTTGACAGACCTGACAGGGAGAGCGTCCTCAGGGGAGGCAAAGGCGGTGTTAAGAAAAGTCGCGGAGTGCCTTCGCTTATTCTTGGCGTGCCAACACGAGACTATTTTTCCGGTACGCCAAACGCCAACAGCTTTAAAACCAAGCAGGAAAAAATACCTCCCCAGCAACTATCAACAGAGCCCCAGCAGGCTCAACGCTATTTCAAAAGAAGGGCGATGGCCGGTCAGGTAGTGGCCCCTGAAGTCAGCGAGCAGTGGCAGCGAACGCTGATTAAAAATTACTTTTTATCGAATAAACGTTATTTGAAATCCGCCGCTCAGGCGGAAAGTAAAAATACTGAGGAATCCAATCCATGAAATCAGAAAACTCTGTGGAAGATGTCGATGCAGCCCGTGACGCAGCGGATCGCTTTCGGAGTATTTACGCCGATATCAAAAGCCAGGTGTGTGAAATGATGGTCGGCCAGGACGAGGTAATCGATGGTGTGATGACCGCTCTTTTTGCCGGAGGCCACGTGCTGCTGGAAGGTGTGCCGGGGCTGGGCAAAACCATGTTGGTCAACAGCCTCAGCAAAGCGGTTGGTACGGAGTTTTCCCGAATTCAGTTTACCCCTGATCTGATGCCTGCCGATATTCAGGGGTCTTCGGTGTTGGTGGAGACTCCCGAAGGTGGTCAGGAGCTGGAATTTCAGGAAGGCCCGCTGGTGTCCAATCTGGTTCTGGCCGATGAGATTAACCGCGCCACCCCCAAGACTCAGTCGGCACTGCTGGAGGCCATGCAGGAGCGCCAGGTAACCGTGGGCAAACGCACTATAAAACTCGAAGAACCGTTTTGTGTTCTGGCCACGCAAAACCCTGTGGAACAGGAGGGCACCTACCCACTGCCAGAAGCCCAGCTGGACCGGTTTTTGTTCAAGCTCGTGGTGGGCTATCCGAAAGAGCAGGATTACCACACCATTCTGGATAGAACCACCGGTGGAGAAGTGCCGGTTATTACCGCAGCCACCGACGGTGCAGAAGTGATTGATATGCGCAATATCGTTCGTCAGGTGCCCGTGCCACAGCATGCCAAAACCTACGCCATACATCTGGTGATGGGCACCCAGCCAGGCAGTGACTATGCCCCGGAATTGGTTAATGAATACGCTGCCCTGGGGTCATCTCCCCGAGGCGCCCAGTCCCTGCTGTTGGCTGCCAAGGTTCGCGCGCTTCTGGACAATCGCTTTGCGGTTAATTGCCAGGATATTGCGGATGTGGCGGTGCCCGTTCTGAGGCACCGCATTGTGATCAATTTTCACGGCCAGTCAGACAACATCAGTGATGAGCAGTTGATTCGGGAAATTGTAAAAACCGTAAAAGAACCGAATCAGGTTTCATAAAAAATCGCATGGTTACGGTTTGGCTATGAATAATTCGGTCTCTTACCAGGAGCTGTTTGATCCGGACTTTCTCAATTCCCTCGCTCATCTGTCGATGACCGTGAGGCGGGTTGCCGGGGGCGGGCGCTATGGCGAGCGTTTGTCCCGTGATATGGGTACCGGCGTGGAGTTCAAGGACTTTCGCCCATACGCCAAAGGGGATGACCTGCGCTCCATCGACTGGAACATTTACCGGCGTTTGGGAAAGGTGTTTATCCGGCTGTTTGATGAGCAGCAGGACATGCCGCTGTATTTTATGCCGGATATTTCCGAGAGTATGTTTCTGTCGGAAAAAGCCCATGGTGGCGCCAGTAGCACTCGCGCCCTGGCGGCGTTCAGGGCGGTGCTGGCACTGACTGCGGTGACCACCAACCATCACGACAGCGCCGGGTTATTTCCTTTTGGCAAACAGCTTCAGGTTGTTTTGAAGAGCAAAACCGGCAAAGCCAGTCTGATGGCTTTTGCCCGTCATATGTCGCAATTACAACCACAATCTCAGAGCAACCTGGTGCAGTCGCTGAAAAAAATGGCGAGCATGAATATGCGCCCAGGAGTGCTGGTTATTGTCAGCGATTTTTTTCTCGCCGATGGTTTGCAAGAACTGGCGACTGCGCTGCGCTCTGTTCGCCACAAGCTGCTGTTTATTCAGGTGACCCGGAAGCTGGATTCTGACCCTCGATTGCAGGCCGACCTCAATGGCGAGGTGCGTTTGACGGATTGCGAGAGCGGCGAGTTCGCAGATATTGCCATTACGCCCCAGATTGTTGCCCGTTATCAGCAGGCCTACAAACAATTTAATGAAGAACTCAGTGGCATCGCCGCCAGCAATCGCGCGGGCCTGTTGCAGCTGGATGCGGATGAAAATGTCGTGGAACAACTGTCGGTTTTGTTCCAGTCCGGCAGCCTGTCTGTTTAAGCGCAGCTGGGTGATGATATGAATATGAGAGCGTAAATGACATTTAGCAATTTATCCTCAATAACCGTGATCTCGGGTTTGCTGGTATGCGCGGGTATTCTGTATGCCCTGCAATGGTTGCGTATTCGTCACCGCCAGAAAACAGTAGCCACGATGCTGTTTTGGCGTCAGGCGATTACCGATGCGCCGGTAAAAACCTTCTGGGAAAAATTTCACTACTGGTGGTTCTTTTTGCTGTCCCTGCTGATTTGTTCCCTGATCTGGCTGGCTGTGGCCGGGCCACAGTGGGACCGAGACCCCGATGCCAACTTCACCGTATTGGTTTTGGATGGCTCGGCGGGCATGGCGAAAGGTGATCGCTTTCAGCAAGCCGTCAGTGCCCTGCAAGCTGATTTGTCAGAGCTGCCTGAAAACCGTCGCCAGGTTGTCTGGGCCGGTGCTGCGGTGGCGACATTGTTGCATTCCGGGGAGCATGAATTGCTGTTAACCGAGCGCCTGAGAGGGCGCCTGCCTGAGGCGGCCCCCGCTTCAATTGAGCGCTATCTGCGCCATCTGGGCAACCTCGCCAGGGAGTCCGGTGATGTTCAGGTTCGATTTTATGGTGACGCGCCACTGGCAACTTCGCTACTGGATAGCCTGCCAGGCCATTTGCAGGTTTTGCGCGTTGCCTCACCAGCCAGTACAACAATGAATAACCGGGGAATTACCGCGTTGGGGGTTGCCGAAGCCCAGTCCGGCGACTGGGGCAAGGTAGACATTTATGTTCGCGTAGACGGAACTATGCCCGACACCATCGACCCGCCGGATATTCAAATCACACTGGGCGGTGAGTCGCTTGATCACCAACAAACACCCATCTTGTCCGAAGGTGGAGCCTACAGTTTTCATTTGCTGGATGTGCCCGCAAATGGTTTGTTGTTAACCGTTGCCATTGGCAGTGATGACTTTCTACTGGATGACAGCGCCAGTATCACGCTGCCTTCCAGAAAGCCGGTGCGCGTTCAATTGTCCGCTTCACTGGACGAGTCGTTGAAAACCGTATTGCTGAGTGACCCGGCAATAGCGGTTGTTGAAAACAATGCCGATGTGGTTATTCGCCGCCAGGGGGAAAGTCTCGGCCAGGGCTTACCAGCGATTGAGCTGGTTGCCGCTGAACAGCAACAGCAGGCATTTGTCTTTAGTTATCCTGAAAACCTCGAATCTCACGGGGATTTGGCCGCTGTCGTTCAGACGGTGGGGCTGGATCAGATTGATGCGACCGGGTTAGCTGAACAGCACGGGCGACCGATTGAGGTATCCATCTTGCCCGGCGAAGGCTGGCGGTTGTCAATGTGGCAGGAGCTGATCGGGCCGGATTACAACCTGGTAAAAAGCCGTACCTTTCCGTTGTTGATGTCGAAAACTATCCGTTGGCTGGCGGGTACTGGCGGTTGGTTTCCGTACCTGGCGGCTGGTGACATCGCTTACCCAAGAGATATACCCCGGCAGGGTTTGGAGCACAGCAGCTACATCGATTCGGTGGCGCCACTGGTATTTCCTGTGGCGGGTGAAGCAGCCATAAGCGATGAGACAACATTGGCCGTTTCGCTGCTGGATAGCGAGCTGACTCTGTATGAGGCAACGGCGACGCTGGACGCTGAACAGAGTGCCATCACCCCATCAGCCGTGCTTGATTTAACGGATTGGTTGTTGCTGGCAGCGTTATTGTTGCTGGCCGGTGAATGGATGTTGTATCAACGGGGGCGGATGCCCTGATGAATATAGCCATCGAATTTTTAAATCCGGGCTATCTGGTTTTACTGCTGGCGGCTGCGGCAATCTGGTTTTTTCCGAAGCGGGGTATTGATCGAAAGCAGGGGGTACTGCGAACCCTGTTGCTGGTGTTGCTGATTCTATCGCTGGCAAAACCGGCCTTTCTTGTACCCGATGATCGACGTTACCAGGTGTTTGTAATCGACCGCTCTGCCAGCCTGAGCGAGCTGCAGCGTACCCAGGGCGAAGCTGTTCTGGCCAACATGATTGATTCCCTTGAAGACAATGCGAATATTTCTGTTATCAGCGTCGGCGATACGGGAAATTCTCCAGAGATTGCCAAAAGCCATAGCCTTTATACAGTGAACAATCTGCTCAGTGAATCGGACATTGGAACGGCACTGCAAGCGGCAGTCAATTTGATCCCTGAAGGCGGCAGTGGCGCCATCACCTTGATTTCTGATGGCCTGGCCACCGACCGCAGTTGGGCCAGTGTGGCGAAAATCATAGCCGACAGGGGGATACCGCTGAACAGCTATGACTTGGGGCTCGACCTGAGCGATATATATCCGGCAGAGATAGTCGTTGATGGCCCGGTGAGTGCCGGTCAGACATTTCAGGTGGGTGTTGTGGTCGCCGGGAAGTCATCGGCTGTGCAAGTGCGTTTGCTCGATGACAGTCAGCAAGAGATTGCCCGCTCAGCGGTTTTTTCCAGCGAGGGGCGCACACAGGTTGCTCTGGATGTGGAGCTGGATAAACCGGGTTTTTCATCCCTCACTGTTGAGGTGATGGCACTTTCCAATGACAGCAATCCAGACAACAATCGCCTTGTTCATACTCTGGCCGTACAGGGTGATACCCAGGTGTTATACATCGGCCAGCAGGTTTATGGCGGCGCCGAAGCGCTGGCAAATGTATTGGGTACTGGCTTCCAGGTGGTCGCCAGCGATAATCAACAGCTGCATGGCAACTTCGATTTCAGTGGCTACGACCTGGTGGTTATCGACGATATGCCAGCCAGCGGCCTGAGTGAGCCGTTTCAGGAGCGTTTGAAAGTTGCCGTGGCTGAAACTGGCCTGGGGGTTATTTTTTCTGGCGGTGAGTCATCGTTTGGGCCGGGCGGTTACTACAACACCCACGTGGCTGATTTGTTGCCTGTTGAACTGCAAAAAAAGAGCGATAAAAAAGACCCCACTACGGGCCTGGCCATCATTATTGACTCATCCGGCTCCATGCAGGGCACCCGCCTGGATATTGCCAAGCAGGTGGCCCGGCTGGCTGTTCAGGGGCTGCAACCCTATGACCAGATCGGCATTGTGGAATTTTATGGCGCCAAACACTGGGCCGTTCCCATGCAGCCGGTGGCCAACAAAATTGAAGTGGACCGTGCCATTGGCCGTGTGCAGGCCATAGGTGGAACGGTTTTATACCCTGCCATTGAAGAGGCCTATTTCGGCCTGAAAAATCTCGACACACGTTTCAAACACCTGTTGATTTTGACCGATGCCGGTGTTGAAGACAGCAATTACGAGGCCTTGCTTCGTCGGGTCAGCAAAGACGGTATTAACGTATCCACTGTGCTGATTAACTCCGATGTGCACGGAAATGCCATGCGCAATATGGCCAACTGGGGCAAGGGGCGATTTTATTCGGTTTCAGATCGCCAGAGCCTGGTGGAACTGGTGTTAAAGCAACCCTTTAAAAAACAGCCTCCGGTTTACAAACAAGGGGAGTTTCCACTGAAGTCCAGCAGCGGCAAAGGCTGGTGGGGCGACGTTGACCGCAGCCGCATTCCCGGTTTGCAGGGCTACATGGAAGTGTCGTTGCGAAACGATGCGGAGTCCATCCTGGATGTCGCCGGCAACCGCCACCCGGTATTGGCCAGTTGGCGATATGGCCAGGGCAGGGTGACCGCGCTAATGACAGAACTGGTGGGCGCTGATACCGCTGGCTGGCGGCAGTGGAGCGATTATGGCCGTTTGCTCAGCCGGGTATTGCGCCGCAGCAGCCGCCAATCCGAACCTTTCTCCTATCGCTTGCAGCGCAAAGATGATGAGTTGTCCGTGCATGTACGTCTGCTCACTCAGCGCCCCGACAACTTGCAGGGGCAACGCCTGAATGCCCGTGGCCAGGTGGATGAGATCCTGAGCTTCGAACGCGTGGCTCCAGATATCTTCAGAGCCACAATAAAAATAGACCCACAGGCTGACGCCTTTATTCAGATCAATGGCCAGAAATTGGTGTCTCGGGCGCGAGATGCGCAGGTACCAGAAAGCCAGGTAGACCCTGATCGGGGCATCGACCTGGCAGAACTTTCTGCGGCCACTGGCGGTATTGATATAAGCCAGGAGAACGGCCTGCTGCCGCTGGTAGCAGATAAAGAAGGAACGGTGAAAGTACAGGAAATCTGGCCTTTGCTGTTGGCATTGGCATTGCTGACGTATTTACTTGAATTGCTGTATCGCCGCTGGCCCAAATCACGAGCTGCCCATTAATTCCATGAAAAAAATGACAACAACAGCTGCACAACTATTGCTATTTACCGTGCTGTCCACTGCCGCTATGGCCACAGTGGCATCACCGGCTGCTGCCAGCCTTGAACACACTCTTTCGCAGGCGGCCACTCTCAGCAGTGCGGAACAGCTGTACAACAAATCGCTGCTACAACAAGGCAGTGCAGAGCCACTGCTGGCAGATCTGAAACGCCTGGCAAACAATACGGATCAGCCCGCCACGGTTCGCGCAAATGCATGGCACGCGCTGTCTCTTGTTCAGTGGCGCCGGGGAAATTTGCCTGCTGCCAATAGTGCAGTTGACCAGGGCCTGCAACTGGCGCAAAGCGCTGCCTTGAGCTTACTGAAAGCTCGCCTTCTGGATATTGATGGGCAGTTTGAGGAAGCCCTGGGTTGGTATAAAAAGTCCCTTCCTTTGCTTGAGGAAAAAGACCGCGAGCCGATTCTGCTGCGGGTGGCCCTGATGAAATCCAGCCTCGACAGTTCAGCCCTGTCACGTTTGGCTGGCAATCAGCAAATTGGCTCCCGAAACTCGTTAGCGGTGGCACTTGCTTTGAAGGGCAGGGTAGATGACGCCACTGATTTATATCGCATCCCTGAAAGTCTGCCCCCTGGCCAGCAATATCAGCACCGGGTGCGCCTGGCAAACTGGCTGATACGAGCCGATCAATTCAAGCGCGCACGGGAATTGTCCCGCAAGGCTATCGCTACAGCGCCGACGACTCTGGACAGACGCTATGCCATCGGCTTGTTGGTTGAAACCCATCGGCAGGAAAATACCTTATCTGCGCTGATTGACGAAATGCAGGCCCGCCCTGATCTCAGTGATGATGAGCGCAGTGTGTGGCTTGATTTACTTCATGACACCGGCCAGTTTTCCAGGGCCATCAAAGCCTTCGAGGCCAGCGGAAAAAACTGGCAGCCAGAGCATCGCAATAAAATTCTTGTGCTGTACAAAGAGGCCAATAGCGATGACGCGCTTGAGCGAGAGCTGCATGCTTTGATTGAGAGCGAACCGGCTGAAGTAAGTTGGACAGAGGGTTTGAGCGCTCACTATCTGGAACGCGAACTGCCCGATATGGCCGCTGAAGTCTGGCAGCGTTTTATTGACCGCAATCAATCGCCCCAGGTGCTGCTGATGGCCGCGCAAGTTATTTCCCGGCAGGGCCTGGAAACTCTGGCAGTTTCCGCGGCCCTTAAAGTTCAGCAGCAAGAGGGTGAGTTTTTTCAGGGAACGCTTGCGTTGTTTGAGCTGTACTACGGTTGGGGGCAACTACAGAAAGCAGCAGCCGAGCTTGACAAACTGGATCGCCAGTTGCCACCCAACAGCCTGCTGCGGCGGTCGCTGGCAGACAGTTATGAATGGGGCGGAAAACCGGAAAAAGCCTTGCATGTTTTGCGGGCACTGTCTGAATCCGGCGTAGAGCTTGGTGTTGATGGTGACACCCGGATAGCCTGGTTGCAGCAATCTCTGGGGTATAAACAGGAGGCTCTGGACAGTTGGTACCAACTGCTCGCCAAAACCCCGGACAGCCAGCGCCGCCTGGTGGAAGGCAATATATTGATGCTGGCGGCAGAGCTGGGGCAGCTGGGAAAGACGGCGGTCGCTCTGGAAGAAAAAGTCATCAATAAAACTGCCGACCAGAGAGAAGTGAGTTTGTTGATACAGCTGTACAGCAAGGTGGGTGATTCGGGATCGGTTATCGAGATTATTGAAGAATACTTTGATGACGACAGTGCCGCTGGAAATTTGCGGGTGTTAAGGGAAAAGCAAAAAGTTCTGCAACGGGTGGGGGACGACAAAGGCTATCAGAAACTCACCCGAAAATTGCTGCTGGAAGACCCAGAAAATCAAATACAAGACCTGGAATCACTGATTCTCAGCCTGATAGAAGAAGCGGCTAACACCGGTTCTGAACCGGTTGAATCAGAATTGACCGCTTTGCTGGATCAATACAAAAAGCTGGCTGACCCCCGGCAAATTGAAGAATTTACCGCAAGCGTATACCAGCTGGCCGGGTATCTGGATAAAGCGGAAAGCGCCTACCACAAAACGATTGCTTCGCGACCGAACGATGGGGCCAGCTATTTGGTGCTCAGTAACTTGATGTCGCGGTTGGGGAAAACCCGGCAAGCGGCCAGGATTCTTCAATTTCTGGCCGAGCGAGCTGAACGGGATGACCTGTTTGTGATGGCCATTGATGGCTTGTTAAACCTCAGGTTGAACCGCCCCGGTGATTTGCAATGGGCTCAAAGGGTGACGTTGGAGCGGCTGACAAGAAACCCCGAAAAAGACTTTTTGTATACGCTTCTGGCTGATATCGCCGATGAGTCCGGTGATGTGGATATGCAACTGACCGCTTTGGAAAATTCACTGGCCAGCGCCAAAAGTCGCAGGGGAGTGATTTTGCGGGAAATGATTGTATTGACCGAGCCAAAGCTGGCCGGGCTTGGTCGAAATGCCAAAAAATCAGATATTGAAGAAAATCTCAAGTACAGCCGCCGCTTGCTGTCTCTGGGACAGGACTTCCCGCCAGATGTGTTTGTCAACATTGGGCACAGTTTTTTGCTGGGTGGTGAATCAGAAAATGCCATGCGGGCTTTTGAGCAGGCAGTCAATATATCGGAAGACAACCCCGATCTGATACTGGATATTGCCCAGCTATTGGAAGCGGAAGGGTACGACAATCTGGCTCTGAACCTGTATTCAAAAGTGCGTGTTGCCAATGGCGGGAATTTGCGGGTATTGAAGCGGATTGCTGAACTCAAAGAAATTGAAGGTTTGAAGGGGGCGGCAAATCGATTGTATCTGGATGGTTTGAGCAAGGTGATCAACAGCCATAAATCAGTAGGCCAGGATCATCAGGTAGCCTATGAAACTCTCGTTAACTCCAGCTTGCAAAACCCAGTGAGCTTGCGGCAAAACCGTACATATAACTATCAATTCAAAGACGCCTTTATACCCCTCAAAAATGGTTTTCTAAGGACACTGGCTGCCAACAGAAAGCATGCTTTGGATACATTGAATACTTTATACCGTAGCGAATTGTCGGTGGTGAGCAGCGCGGGCAATCTGCAATACAAAGCTTTGGAGCACTTTCCAAGACTGAGCCTTTTATCTCAATTATTGCGCCACAGCTATCTGTCAGAACACAACTACAAGCTGGCTGCTGAATTGGATGCTGAACTTCACCAGCGATTCCCCAAGGATCGGGCTTTGAGTCATCAAACCGTTGCTGTCCGCTATAAATGGGGGCTGCTTGATAAGCAGGGTCAATACCCCGAGATTGCCATAGTGGATGCAGACGCTGAAACACTTCCACCTCTACTGGGTCAACTGGTTGAGAAAAACAAGCCGACACTTCCGGATGTTGAGTATCAATCACCAATCTTTGATGTGACAAAAAGTTCGGATGGCAATAGATTTCGGGTCAGGTTGAATCAAATGAACCTGTCTTCATCCAGGTTGCTGAGTCTATACCGGGAACTGGTCAGAGAAGGAGAATATGCCACCGCCATTTTTCAGGGCAAAAAACACCTTTCGACACCAGACTTTTCACGACTTTTGCGCTATCTGGAAAGGAACAGCAAGCGTAATAAGGCTGGTCTGAGCAAACTCATGCAGTCTGTCAGAGCCAAAAGCAGTTTCGATGAATTTTGGCAGGCTATTTCCAATGTGGTGGACATCAACGATGTCATTGCCCCGGCGATTGTTAAGCATTGCCTTGAAAATAAAGCGATAAAGTTCACCGATGTCCACTACTTTTTTTCGGTGATGGATGATAGCAACCGGATTAAACTTCTTGAGCACTTTCAGGGTGAAATAGAAACAACTCCCTGGCTTATCACATCGACTCTTTTCCCGATTCTGCAAACTCAGGCCATGGGGCAAGTGGAGCAAAATTTGTGGCTGGGTATCATGCAGGGTCGTTTGAGAGCCTCTGACCAGACAAACTGGAAAGGAGTCCCCGAAGCACTATTTTCCGTAAGCGCGATACCTGCCAATAAAGAAGTTGTCAGAAATTTGCGCGGGGCTGTATCCCTCTCGGAAGCTGAGAAGCAGATGTCGAGTCAGATTTTTTCGCTGCTGGATGATCGTCAATCTGGCAGAATTTCTGAAGCAATAAAAAAGTCTATGGAGTTATACCAGTCCGGTTTATTTCGTAACGCGTACTCTTCCTATAGTCAATCCAGTGAAGGACTTGCACAGGCTAAGAGGCAATATATTGAGGGCGTACTGAACCCTTTGGCCAAAATCGACAAGATGGCTTTTGAATCTTACTTGAATAAAAACAACGAGCAGCAATTTTTGGTATTAGAACTTGATATAAAGCAGCCAGATAAAAAGCCGCAAAGTGCTCAGAGTGAGGGTGTTGGCCTTGTTCGCCAGCTCAGGGGCAACCAGAGAATGTACGCACGTTTTAAAGAAAGAAACCGGCTGGTGGCCCTGACTAAAAAAAATGATAAGGAAGCATTGGCTGGCTTTGTCAGAAAGCTGTTTCTGGATGCCGTAATCAAAGATACATCATTTGATGCTAATAACAATTCTATTAGTACTTATCAACTGGTTGATATGAAATGGCCTTCTAAAGCAAAAGCTGTGAGTAATATTTCCGGCATTGATGAAAAGGAGTGGCAGGTGCTGTCATGGATGCCGTCAATGAAAGGAGAAGATAAAACCTTTCTGGAAGAAGTGTCACAATATGACTTCTTTGTGGATTTGATCGGTGAACTCTATTCTGGTTTGGCGGTAGATGATGGTAGTGATGTCAATAAATTTGCCGCCATCTATGCGCAATCTCTGATTCGTCAAAATAAAGCTGAAGCAAAAGCAGACAGTTTATTCAGTTTGGCGGCAGCGGGAGAGGCAAATCGAAAAGATATAGCGCTGTGGATGCATTTGTTAGAAAGGCAGCCACAATTGGCAGGTAAGGAACAGCTGCAGGCTCTAAAAAATATCGCTCAAAACCAGTTGGGCTTAAGCCATTTCAATGTGAGAATGATGGCGCGTATTTTCTCCCGTTCTGGTGAAAATACAGCTGCGCTAAATGCTTATCGATCGTTGCTTTACGCGAAAATCCCGGTGTCGAGCATTAAACCTTCTTCATTTGAGCAAGTAGTTGTTGCTGAAATTCTCGCTGAGGCCGAGAAGAATCTTGCTGTGGAGCAGTATGAAGTGTTGGTGAATGAAATTGTCAGGCTAAGCGGGAGCTCAGAATCCAGTCATCATTGATGGCCAAGGCAGCTTGCCAGTGTTTAAGGGTGGGGCGCTGCCAAAAGGGCGATTGTCAAAAATTTATCAATAAATCGAAAAAAACCGTGTGGGTTTTCAAAGTTGATGCGTTAGTTCAGTAAGGCGACCGATTTGATCGTCGAAAACCCTTACAAAATAAATTTCACAAGGATTAAGGAGAGCCGTGATGTCCCGTTTACCCACGCTGATTATTGCCGTTGCAATCGCCGCTTTGGCAAGCTCTATCCAAGCCGCCACATGGCCTTCACAGATTGATCGCACCGAGCTCGACAGCGCCACCAGTGAGGTGGAAGCCAGGAGTTACTTCTATAGCCAGGAAGACTTCCTTAGCCCACAGACCGGCTTCTCTCTGGTTCGTGTGTACGATTACTACAATCCGGTAACCTCAGATGAGAGCCAGCCCATCCGGCACGGTTGGACTTTTTATCACTACAAACACCAGTCACTGGAAGCGCTCACTGTTACAGATGCGACAGAACCTGATATCCGATTGTCTGGGCAGCCCCCTGGCGATTACATACTGATCGCCAACGGCCTGTTTGCCTTTCATCGCCAGGGGCAAAACTGGGTCAATCTGAATGCCAATGCTCAGGACATTACCCTGACATTTGCGCCCGGTCACTCCACGGGTGATGGACGCTGGACGTTGAACGCGCGCAGTGGCGCTGTGTTTGTGTTTAACGAACAAGGCCAGCAACTCGAATACGCCCGTAACGACAACTACTACAGTTATTACTACAACAATCAAGGCTTGCTCAGAGCCATTGAGTCCGCCGCTGGTGGTCGCTTGCAGTACCACTACAACGCCCAGGGCTACCTGGCGGGTTTTACCAACCCCGGCAACGAAACCACCCGTTACGAATACGATGGCCAGGGGCGTTTGGTTGCCGTAGTCTACCCGGACGACACCCCGCTGGATAACAGCGACAATCCCACCGAACACTACCAATACGGCAGTACAAAGGCTCCACAACTGCTCACCGCCATTGTCTCCCCGCGGAATCAATTGATTATGGAGGGGCAATACAACAGCGCTACCGGTGGCTTGATGTACAGACAGGTCAAGCAATATCCCAGTGCAAGGCCAGTCAATACTGAAAACAACCGTGTGGTGCACTACTGGTCTAATGGTCTGGAGATGGTTAGTGACAGCCAGCAAACCCGGCTTGAAAACGCTGGCCATACCATCACTGACTTGCAAGCTATTGAAGCCACACTGGCTGAAGCCCGCGAACAAGGTCACTACGTCACTCGTATTACCTCAAATCGCACTCAAACCACCTGCACTGACTGTGTGGTTTACTCCGACACCCGTTTTGGCGTGGATTGGACGCACCTTTCCATAGAAGAGCGCAGAGCCAATGGCGTGACCGTACAACGTATATTCCTGCCCGGTGTTCCACGGATCATCATGCCCCGGCCCTTGATCAGCGAGCGGCAAACCCGCCATGGCCAACTGGTGGTAGAACGTATCTGGAAAAACGAGATCAGCAACAATCTTCTGCTCAGCGAAGAAACCTCCGGCCGCCTAACCACCTACCATTACGACGAAAACGGCCGCCGCACCAGCCAGATCGTTGCTGATACAACGAAACCGGACGCGAAGCCTCGTATCACCAGCTACCAATATCAGGGTGGCCAGCTGACCCTGCTGGATGGCCCTCGCACCGACGTCAATGACACCACAGCATTCGAGTACGACGGCGAAGGCAACCTGATCAAAGTCACCAATGGCCTCAACCAGTCCACCCGCTATGAGTACGACAACAACAACCACCGCATCGCCACCATTGATCCCAATGGTCTGCGAACGGAGGTGACCTATGGTGTTGGTGATCGTATCCTCAGCCGCACTCTGGCTGCAGGCAGTGACGATGCCACCACCACCAGCTACCAATACGACGTCGACGGCAATTTAACCAAAATCACCCTGCCCACCGGTCAGATGATTGCCCGTCAATACGATTCCCTGGGGCGCGTTACCCAAATCAGCGACGCCGACGGTAACCGTATCGACTACCAATACGACGCCAACGGAAACCTGATTGAGGGGGCCGTGTACGACCACCAGCAGCAAAGCCTGGTGCAAGTCGCGCAACAGGCCTTTGATGACTTTGGTCGTATTGTCACCCGCGGCAATGGCGACGTAGCCTATCAATACCAAGGTGGCAGCGAAGCCCCCAGTGCCATCACTACCGGTAACGGCGACAACACCCAACTGGAGTACGATAAATACAATCGCCTGAGCAAAAGCATCGATGCTATGGGTGGAGAAACCCGCTACCAGTACGACGAAGCGGGCAATATCACCCAAGTGACCGACGCTCGTGGCGTTACCACCGGCTTTGAGTACAACGGCTTTGGTGAACGTACCGCCGAGCATAGCCCCTCAAAAGGCACACTCACCTATAAATATGATGAGGCGGGCAACGTCACCAAGGAAACACGTCAGAACGGTATTATCATTAAACGGAAGTTCGATGAGCTGAATCGCCCGACCCAAGTGGTGTTCAAACAAAAAGACCAGGAAAAGAAACGCCTGAACTACATCTACGACGATTGCGACAATGGCATCGGCAAGCTGTGCAAAGTCAGCGGCGTTGGCAGCACCACCCGCTACGACTACGACCTGCGCGGTAACTTCAGTAAGGTCAAAACCAAACTCCACGACGAAGCCACTGCCAACGTCACCAAATACGAATATAACCAACACAACCAGCTCACCAAACTGATCTACCCCAGTGGTTTGAAAGTGCGCTACCACTACAACAGCAGTGGTGCCGTCAAAAAGATCACAGCTAAACAAGGTGACAAAAAATACACCGTTGCCGACAACATCCAGTACCGGCCCATGCAAAACGGCCTTAGCCAGATCACCTTCGGCAACGGCCTGACCACACAGCTGGACTACAACCAACAAGGCCAGCTCACTCGTATTGCCACCGGTGATGTACAAGACCTGAACTACCAGTACGACGACAACGGCAACATCACCCAGATTGACCGCCCGCTGAGAACCGACTGGCTGCAGCAGTTTGAATACGATGCCATGAACCGCCTGGTCAGCGAGTCACGGGAGCTGCAAGAACTGGGTTATGAGTACGATAGTGTGGGTAATCGCCTGGTTAGAACCAAACAGACAGAAGCGGAAGACGGCGCAGTTACTACCAAGACCAAGGCGTACCACTACGCCGAAGCCTCAAACCGCTTGGACAAGATCAACAATCAAGAGCTGATTTACGACCCTAACGGTAACCTGATTGAAGATAAAGACGGCAAGCGTCGATTCGAGTACGACGTGACCAACCGCCTGACCAACTACTTCAAAAACGGCGAACACAAGGCCAGTTACACTTACAACGCCTTTGGTCAGCGGATCAAAAAAACCATTCGCCGGGCCAGAAAAAATGACGACGACCATAAATCCATCACCTTCACCTACCTGCCAGAAGGATGGTTGGTCAGTGAGGATGGCCGTGATGAAAACAACGCCAAAGGCTGGACGCGAGACTATATCTGGTTAAGCGGTAAGCCGATTGCTCAGATCAAGAGTATGTTCAAAGCCAGCGGCGACATCAAAAACCAAACCATCAGTTATATCCATACGGATCACCTGAATACGCCGAGAATAGCTACCGATAATAACCAGACTGTGACTTGGCGTTGGGACAGTGACGCGTTTGGGGGGCAGAGAGCAGATCAGGATCCTGATAACGATGGCAAGAAGGTTAAAATCAGCCTGCGGTTCCCTGGGCAATACTATGACAGCGAATCCAAACTGTATTACAACCACTTTAGGGATTATGACTATAGAAGTGGAAGGTATATACAGTCTGATCCGACTGGCATACTCTCCAATCATGATTATTTATACAGCACCTTTGGCAAGCAGTCCGCAGTAAGGGGGGTTGTACATATATCAGAAAAAGAACTCAATCATTCCTATGCTTATGTTAAGCAAAACCCTTTACGATTCATAGATCCAACGGGACTTAGGAATCCATCGCCAGCTGAAATTGTTCGGCCCTGCATAAATAAAAGCTCGGCAGAGGCATGTATTGGTTGCTGCACAAGCACTTATAGGTTCAACGCAGGATTTGCTTCAATATGTAATGCTGAGTGCCATTTGAAACAAGCCAATGGTGGGTTTGACTCTGGAGGTGGTTCAGGTGGTTCAACCGGTTGCATCTAACAAATTTAACGCATTGATTATTAAAGGATGAAGCAAGTGATATTTCTAAGATTGCCTTTTCTGCTAATACTAATTAGTGGCGCTAGTGCTCTCAGCTATGCTGAAGGTGTGGAGGTATACTGTAGTGAGAGCCCAGAACATGTCGAGAAAAATAGCAAGTCATCGTATGACGAGCTTACGTTTTCTAGATGGTACGGGTGGTTTTTTCATAGATCTGGTTTAACAGGGGAGGACATCCAAATATTTAAAAGAATTATCTCAGGAAAAGAAGAAGTTACTCATGAAATCTACAGCTCTTTTGGCAGAGAGGTGCTTGATGTATATAAAGAGTTTGAAAATAGATATCCTGAGATGGTTTTTATTTATGGATTTGAAAGTCAGTTGCTGTCAAGGTTTACTTTTCTTGAAGGTGGAGGACTGGTAGATGAAGATAAATATAAAATGATTGAAGTTTTATATAATCAGAGAAAATCTATCAATTTCACACAGAACGAGATCGAATACTTTGTGTGGACAGGAGGTCAGCCCGATAAAGAAAAAGTTGAAGGTATATCTTTTGATAAATTTAGAGGTATATTCGCCAAGGTTGATCCAATATATAAAGATATCCTTACTCCTGAGCAGTATGTTGTGTATGTAGGCTACCTTGATAACTATAAAGCTACATATAAGTTACTCGAGCTGATGGCGGATTGATCCAAAATGCAGATCACAGATCAATGGGCTCAGACTTGAATTGAATTTTAACTAAATCAGTTTTCCTCCAAGGAAGGAGTCTTTGCAGTTGATTTCAAAATTTTCGCTAAGCCTGAACAACAAACGCCTATGGCTAACATCAATCCTGGTGTTGGCCATAGCGCTTACTTTCTGGACAGGTTCCCGCTACCCCAACCTCTCTGAAAAAGCCACCATGGGCGGCTATGCTCAAGTGGAAAGCCCCCTGAGTTTTGATTCGGTTCAGGATATTCAAGCAGGTGACCCAGCCTATAAGGAAATCCTGTTTACTCTGGTGCGCGTAATAGGGGACGTAGCACGTTTTTTTGAAGGATTGAATATTTTCAAGGATGAAATTTATGCCAAGAAGAAGCCGAATCAGTATCGCTGGCGTACCCCACCATATCATCCAGCGGGTCAACAACCGATCAGCCTGTTTTTATACGGACGACGACTACCTGTGTTATCTGGACTGGTTGAAGGAATACAGTGAAATCAGCCATTGCCAGATTCACTCTTATGTTCTGATGACGAACCACGTCCACTTGCTGCTGACGCCGGAATCGAAAGCCAGTGTAGGGAATTTAATGCGCCGCCTTGGCCAGCGGTATGTGCAATACATTAATCGTACCTATAAGCGTAGTGGTACGCTGTGGGAAGGGCGATTCAAGTCCTGTATCACCAATGAAGAAGATTACGTGCTGGGTTGTTATCGATACATTGAGCTGAATCCTGTGCGCGCAGACATGGTATCTCACCCAGCCGAGTATCGGTGGTCTAGCTACAGAGCTAATGCGCAAGGTGAGAGTAATGAGTTAATCGTTCCTCAATATCTTTATAGCCGCTTGGGGACTGATGCTAGTGCCCGAATGCGCCGCTACAGAGAATTGTTTCGCCATCATATTGATCCAGGTTTGGTGGGCGATATCCGGCAGGCAACTAACGGAAACTATGCCCTTGGTAGTGAGCGGTTTAAAGATGAGATTGAGTTGGCAGTTGGTCGCAGAGTCAGACGTGGTGTTTCGGGGCGGCCAAAGAAGAAAGTGGAAGACTGAAAGGGTGAAAACTGTGCTTACGTCCCCTATTACGCGCGTCCCCTATTACGCGTCATTCAATGGGGTATTACTGTAACAGGTACTGACCTGATAATAGGTGGCCTGATAGCGACAGTTCTTTCAATTGGTGGAGATTCGGCAACTGTCGACGTAAGGCCTGAGCCTGATGATGACTGTGGTTGCTGGAGAATTCTTGAGCAGCGAAATGGTTGGTGGGATGGAGATTATGTATATTATGAGTACCTCGATTGCTTGCGTGATTGTAGAGCAAGCCAAAATCAAAACAGTTGCAATTAAACTGGAATTATTGAAATGAAAAAAGATTTAGCCGAATTTGTAGCGAATATAGCTTTCAAAAATTCATCAGAGTTATCAAAATTGTTGCCATTGCTAAAAGAACAGCTTGATCAAGACGAGTATGGTTACTACGTTCAAGCTTTTTCTGAAGCTTTAAATATTATAAGCATAAAAATTTTATTGAAACTTTTTGAAGAACACCCTGAAATTGATAGAAATATTAAAGAAACCATTCAAAAGTTTGGAAAATTGCCTTAAAAAAATAATAGGGGACGTAGTGAAGCTCCCTCTGTTTAACTGAATCAGTTTTCCTCCAAGGAAGGTGCCTTTGCAGTTAATTTCGATATTTTCGTTGAGCCTGAACAACAAGCGCCTATGGCTAACATCCATCCTGGTGTTGGCCATTGCTGTTGTATTCTGGGCAGGTTCCCGCTACCCCAACCTCTCTGAAAAAGCCACCATGGGCGGCTATGCTCAGGTAGAAAGCCCCCTGAGTTTTGATTCCGTACTGGATATCCAGGCAGGCGACCCAGCCTATAAGGAAGTTCTGTTTACTCTGGTGAACTGGGCGGTGGAAAATCGCAAAGGCATGGTGTTTGGTTTGTGCTTGGGTGCGGCCTTACTTTCCCTGATTAACTTGCTGCGCCGCCGTGGCTCCAATAACGGCTGGCTCAATGCGTTGATTGGTATGGGTAGCGGCTCGGCGTTGGGTGTTTGCGTTAACTGCGCTGCCCCGGTGGCCAAAGGAATGCACAGTGCCGGTGCCCGGCTGGAAACCACCTTGGCGGCCATGTTCAGTTCGCCAACGCTGAATGTGATTGTGCTGACCATGGTGTTTTCCATCTTTCCGTTATACCTGGCACTGATCAAGGTGGGCTTAACCCTGTTGTTTATTCTGGTGGTGATTCCCTTATTGTCGCGCACGCTGTTCTCCCAGGTTCGCGCCGGCACTTATCTGGATATGGCCTGTACAGTTGAGGGCACTGCTCGCATACCTTCCGAAAGTTGGGGCAGGGCATTGCTGGGTGTTATTGCCGAATTTGGCAAAAGCCTTTGGTACCTGATAAAAACTACCGTGCCATTGATGATTCTGGCGGGTTTGTTGGGTGCCGCGCTGGTGACTTTTCTGCCGCTGGATAGCTTGCTGTTATTGGAGATTGGCTTGCTGGGCGCGTTGATTGTGACGCTTGTGGGTCTGTTTCTGCCGTTGCCCATTGCTCTGGATGTGGTAATTGCGGCCTCACTGTTATCAGCGGGCCTGCCGGTGTTTTATGTGTCCATTCTGTTGCTGGTATTGGGCACGTTTAGTATCTACCCATTCATGATTGTGTGGCAGTCCATGTCTCGCACCGTTGCGGTGGCACTGAGTCTGGCACTGGTGGTACTGGCCATTGCCGGTGGCTATCTGGCGGACTATCAGTACGAGCAGCAATTAAAGGCGTTGTATGAGTTTACGGTTGAATAACCTTTTTGCCGCTGCGGTGGCTATGGCTTTATGGGTTGGCTGCAATGGGGTAAATGCCGAATCCAATCCAAACGATACGGCAAGCAACCACACTGGCCACCACAACAAAGCGTCAGTTTCCATTACCTTTCAGCCGTTTCAAAAGCCCAGTCCAGCGGGTGGCACACTGTTTACTCGAATGGAGGGCAGCCAGGTTGGTATTCCCTATGCCAATATCCTGACCTCGGCGCAATTCTCACCACCCTGGTGGAATGGCCGGGGTGTTGCCTCTGGCGATATTGATCGGGACGGTTTCATCGATATTGTTCTAGCCACCGGTTCCGGGATTCAGATTTATCTCAATCGATCCACCAACAAGGCCATTCATTTTGAACGCCAGCCATTGTCGCTTCCTGATATTGATTCACTGGATGTGTTTGCGGCTGCCTTGGTGGATATCAATAACGACGGTTGGCTGGATCTGTTCCTCACCAGCTATATGAAGGGCAATCGTATTGTCCTCAACACGGAGGGGGAGTTTTTGCCTGCCTCTATACAGACGCCACCAGCCTCACCTTTGCACCTGACCGCAGCCCTCGGTTTTGGGGATGTGGACAACAACGGCTACCTGGATGTAGCGCAGGGCAACTGGTTTATGGGGCACCTGAAGCCCAAGCCGCCTGCCGCCTCAGACAATCAATTACTGCTAAACGATGGCCAGTCTTTTTCTGTACAGCCACTGAAAGGCATTACCGGGGAAACTCAATCACTGCTACTCACGGATTTTACCGGCGACCACAACCTGGACTTGATGGTGGGCAATGATTTCGAGGCACCGGATTACTACTATCAAGGCAATGGCAAAGGAGAGCTAACTCCAATTTTATCCAGCGATGGGCGCATACCACATTCCACCGCCACCACCATGAGTATGGATACGGCGGACTTCGATAATGATCTGGATATGGATATATACGCCGCACAAATTGCGGCTTCGGCCACCGGCGAATCCACTCGTTTGCCTACCAGGCCCTGGGCAGAGTATTGCGCACTGATTATGGATAAGGTCGTGCGCCAGGGCTGCGAAAACGCCGTAGCGCAGCGGCAATTGTTTAACTTCGGCCCCAAATTTCAGCCCAACGATATTTTGCAGTGCAAAACCCTTACGAATGACGACGACAAAAAGGGCTGTATGGCTACGATGTTGATGTTGGCGGCCATCAGAACCGGGGACAAACGCCTGTGTCAGCGCATTCCTGCCGGCCAGGAAGCCCTGAAAACAGCGTGCGAACACGCTTTTATGCCGTCAAGCGATTCAATTCAGGAAGCCTGGCAACAGGCGATACCGGTTACTGCCAATACCAATGTGTTGCTGCAAGCCAATGCCGATGGCCGCTTTACCGATCAGGCAAAAGAACTGGGCATACCGTCTGCGGGTTGGAGCTGGACGGCCACTTTCGCGGATTTTGATAATGACCAATGGCAGGATATTTTTGCAGTTAACGGCGACTGGATGCAAAACCGGGGCACCCCGGCCAAGGTATTTTTTCATAACCAGCAGGGGAAAGGTTTTGTGGATAAAGCCAACGAGTTTGGTCTGCAGAACCATATGATCCAATCCGCTTACACCAAATTCGATGCGGACAATGATGGCGACCTGGATTTGCTGGTGAACTCCGTTAATGGCCCTATGTGGTTCTATCGCAATAACCAGCAAGCTAACCATTCAGTAGTTTTTGAACTGCGTGACGAGCTGGGTAATTACTTCGGTTTGGGCAGCAAGGTGATTATTCGCTATGGGAGTGGCAAGCACCAACTGCGAGAAATAAAAGCCGGTGGCGGCTTTTTGTCATTCGATCCGCCAGTGGCTCATTTTGGATTGGGTGACTACAGGCATATACAGTCCGTTGAGGTGATTTGGTCAACTGGCGAAACAACGGTTTTGAATGAGGGTTATAGGGCCGGGGGCAAGTACGTTATTCGCCGGCAAAGATAGCCTGTCATCGCGAAGTCGCGTAGCGACTGTGGTTTTGAAATCCTTATTGAACCAACTGCGTCTGCGGGTAAAAAGCGTACCAGGCAAACCAGAAAGTGCGCAAAAGCGGTAAGGGCTGACCGCCCTCCAAGGCAGCGGTAACACTGCCATCCTTGCCAACAGTAAATTCTACAGCCTGTTGGTTCAGTAAATGTTTATATTCCCCCGACTTTTGTAACAATCCCTCTTTAATCGCTATCGGCTGTCCATCTATTATCACGCCGTATACCGGGGTTTTGCGAGTCAGGCGTTTGTCCTCTGCGGCCACTGGGTACAAAAGGCGCTCTGAATCGTCGTAGTCACCATACAACGTGCCGGTAGGGAAGCGCCGTAAATTGGCCTTGTCCCGCGCATCCGGGGCCAGTACCTCGGCGTTTGGGTGGTGTGCTTTTACATTGGCCCAGGTGATTTGCTGTACTTGCAGGGATTCCAGGCGGGTGCCAGCGTTTGTGCCGACGATGGATTCCCCCAAAATTTGATTCCACAGCTGGTTAGTCTTGCGGTCATACATCACCAGGTCGTTGTTGAGCAGCATGCCGGAAACGCCAAATTCCGTTTCCTGGCCATTCACTTCGGCCACAAAGGCCACACCAGAGGCGCAAAGGGGGCAATAGGTCACCACAACTGGTATATCGCCAAAACGGTCATTGACGATCTCCCGGAAGTTAAGAATTTTTTTTGGGTAAGCCCGTGTGATGCCGTTGTAGTGCAGTAGCACCACAGAATCACTGTCCCGCATAAACGTTGTATCTTTAACGTACAAAAAACGAGGCTTGTCGATAGAGCGAATACAATCCCTGCGTTGGCAACCGGATTGCAGTTGATAAGGGTCTATGGTGCTGGGTGTATCCGCAGTGTATTTGAACGTGTGAACCAGAATTCGGGAAAGGGAGCTGCCTTCTTCACAACTTCCTTGCAATGAAACAAGCAGAGCAACAACAGCGATTATCCAGCGAAACATGTCAGTTCCTTCTTTAAGAGCACGACCTTCGATTATAAAAGGACTGCTGCTCCTGTGTAACCTGTTGCCATAATCTCATGCTGGTAAATTCCTTACTTATTTTGAACGTGTCGGTGGCGGTGGCGAATTTCGCAGCAATCCGGAAATGCAAAACCGCTGGTTTCATCAGGATGGAAGGGTAAATGCGGACAAAGTACTCGCAGCAGAGAGTATTTATGACATCATCATTCCGTCGCGGGAAAGAGCGTTAGCACTTAACAAAGCCTATCGGGTCATTGTTGAGGATCAGGACTATATCTACGGTAAGGATGCGACCTCTGCTCCCCCTGAGAATGTGTACCGGCAGGTAGATAATAAAACATCGCCGACGCTACCACCGGAAAAATTCTTTGAGTGGGATATCCGTTTGGATTGGGCAAACAAGCCATCGGATGACAGTGTCACCCCATAAATCGAGCCATAAATCATAAAATGTGTCGATTTTACTCATCCACATAACTGTCCATCGTCGGGCAGCTGCAAATCAAATTGCGATCCCCGTACACATTGTCGATGCGGTTCACCGTTGGCCAGTATTTGTGGCTTTTCAACCAGTTGGTTGGGCGCACAGCGGTTTCGCGGCTGTAGGGGCGATCCCATTCGGCGTTGAGTACGTCGTCCATGGTGTGTGGGGCGTTTACCAGCGGGTTGTTGTCCAGAGGCCAATCGCCGTTTTGCACCTTGGTCATTTCGTTGCGAATGGTGACCATGGCTTCGATAAAGCGATCCAACTCGGCTTTGGATTCGGATTCGGTAGGTTCGATCATCAATGTGCCAGCCACCGGGAATGACATGGTGGGGGCGTGGAAGCCGAAGTCCATCAGGCGTTTGGCGATGTCTTCTTCGCTGATGTCGGAGGCGTCTTTCAGCGGGCGGATATCGATAATGCACTCGTGGGCAATAAAACCATTTTTGCCGGTGTACAGCACCGGGTAGTGGTCGCTGAGTTTCCTGGCCAGGTAGTTGGCGTTGAGAATGGCTATTTCAGTGGCTTTCTTCATGCCTTCGCGGCCCATCATGCGAATGTACATCCAGCTGATGGGCAGGATAGAGGCAGAGCCCCAGGGCGCAGCGGAAATGGTGCCGTTAGCTATGTCGGTGCCGGGCACATTCTGAACCGGGTGGGCAGGCAGGAACGGCTTCAGGTGGGCGCCAACGCCGATGGGGCCCATGCCGGGGCCGCCGCCGCCGTGGGGTATGCAGAAGGTTTTGTGCAGGTTGAGGTGAGATACGTCGCCGCCAAATTTTCCGGGGCCAGCCAGACCAACCAGGGCGTTCATGTTGGCACCATCCACATACACCTGGCCGCCGTGCTTGTGTACCAGAGCGCAGATGTCGGTAACGTTTTCTTCAAACACCCCGTGGGTGGAAGGGTAGGTGATCATGATGGCGGCCAGCTGCTCGCTGTGCTTGTCGCACTTGTCTTGCAGGTCGGCCATGTCCACGTTGCCGTTGTCGTCGCACTTCACCACCACCACTTTGTAGCCCACCATGTGGGCTGAGGCCGGGTTGGTGCCGTGGGCGGAGCTGGGAATCAGGCAGATGTTGCGTTGGTGGTCGCCGCGGCTGTCGTGATATTTCTTGATGGCCACCAGACCAGCGTATTCGCCCTGGGAGCCGGCGTTTGGTTGCAGGGATACGGCGTCGTAGCCGGTGCAGGCTTCCAGTTGTTGCTGCAGGCTTTCGAATAGTTCTGTGTAACCAGCGGCTTGTTCAATGGGTGCAAACGGGTGCATGTCACCAAATTCCGGCCAGGTTACAGGGATCATCTCGGCGGCAGCGTTCAGCTTCATGGTGCAGGAGCCCAGCGGAATCATCGACAGGTTGAGGGCGATGTCCTTGGCTTCCAGGCGATGCATGTAGCGCATCATCTCGGTTTCGCTGTGGTAGCTGTTGAATACTTCGTGGGTCAGGAAGTCGCTACTGCGCACCAATTCCGTGGGAATGCCTGAAACGGCGTTGTCGCTTAAAACAGGTTGCTCAGAGCCGAAGACGATTAACAGGTCGGTTACCAGCCCTTCGGTGCTGGTTTCATCCAGGCTAATACCGATAGCATCGTCGCCGACTTTGCGCAGGTTAATGCGCTGGCCCAGGGCGCGTTCCATGATGGTGCTTTGCTTGTCGCCTACTTCCACAGTGATGGTATCGAACCAGGTGTCGTGGCGCAGGGCAAAGCCCTGATTTTGCAGGCCAGCAGCCAGGGTACTGGTGAGGGTGTGAATCTGGCTGGCGATGGCCTTCAGGCCTTCCGGGCCGTGGTAGGCGGCGTAGAATTGCGACATGATCGCCAGCAATGCCTGGGCGGTACACACGTTGGAGTTGGCTTTTTCCCGGCGGATGTGTTGCTCGCGGGTTTGCATGGCCATGCGCAGGGCCGGTTTGCCGTGGCTGTCGATAGAAACACCAATAATGCGGCCCGGAGAGGCGCGCTTGAATTCGTCGCGGAAGGCAAAGAAACCGGCGTGGGGGCCACCAAAGCCCATGGGTACGCCAAAACGCTGGTTGGAGCCGACCACGATATCGGCACCCATTTCACCAGCGGGCTTCATCAGCACCATGCTCATCAGGTCGCCAGCGACGGTGGCAAGGGCGCCTTTGTCATGAACCTGTTTAATGATCGGTGCAATGTCGATGACTTTGCCGGTGCTGGTGGGGTATTGCAGCAGGGCGCCGAAAAACTCCAGATCTGCCAGGTCGGTCTCCGGGTTGCCCAACACAATGTCCCAGCCGAAATGCTCGGCGCGGGTTTGTACTACGGCGATGGTTTGTGGGTGACAGTCGGCATCGATAAAGAAGGTGGTGCTCTTGTTTTTGCGCAGGTGGCGCTTGCTCATGGCCATGGCTTCGGCAGCAGCGGTACCTTCGTCCAGCAGCGAGGCGTTGGCAATCTCCATGCCGGTCAAGTCCATTACCATTTGTTGGTAATTGAGCAGAGCTTCCAAACGGCCTTGGGAAATCTCTGGCTGGTAAGGCGTGTAGGCGGTGTACCAGCCAGGATTTTCCAACACGTTGCGCAGAACCACTGGCGGTACAATGGTGTCGTAGTAGCCGGTGCCGATCAGCGAGGTGAACACCTGGTTCTTGCTGGCAATGGCTTTAATTTCTGCCAGGGCTTCCTGTTCGGTAAGGCCAGTGTCAAGATTCAGATCATCGCTGTTGCGGATATTGGCGGGCACAGTTTGGGCAATCAACTCATCCAGGGATGAAACCCCCAGTGTGTTGAGCATAGCTTCAGTTTGAGTGGCGTCCGGGCCGATATGACGGCGGCCAAAGTGATCCTGTTGCATGACTGTTTCTCGATGTTTGGGTGCGTTGCCGAAGGTGTTTCAAAAATGGCAGGAAAGCCGCGCATTTTATATCAAATTACCGCTGGTTGGGATTGGTGAATGGCAGAAAAACTTCCCTTGACGGATTTATTGGCCCAAGTCGCCAGTTGCAGCCTGTGTGGCGACTTGCCGCTGGGGCCAAGGCCGGTGGTGAAGATTGATTATCGGGCGCGGCTATTGATTATCGGCCAGGCTCCCGGCACAAGGGTGCACAACACCGGTATTCCCTGGAACGACCCCAGCGGAGATAATCTACGCAGTTGGCTGGGTATCGACCGGGAGCAATTCTACGACGACCCACGCATCGCCATTATGCCCATGGGGTTCTGCTATCCAGGCAAGGGCAAGTCTGGCGACCTGCCACCTCGCAAGGAATGCGCGCCGCAGTGGCATCAGACGCTGTTGGAGCACATGCCTGACTTGGAGTTAATTCTGTTGATTGGCAGTTACGCTCAAGACTATTACTGCGGCAAAGACGGCTACCGTAACCTGACAGAGCGGGTGCAAAACTGGCGCCAGGTGCTGGAAAATCAGTTGTCTGAAGGAAAAGCGGGCTATTGGCCACTGGTACACCCGTCGCCCCGCAATCGCCTGTGGATGGGGCGCAATCCCTGGTTTGAAGCAGAGTTGTTGCCGGAATTAAGAACCGCAGTCGATCAACTGCTCAATTGACTGGCTCGTTGGCCTCTTATCAAGCTAACGCTTTGCTTATACTGAAGTTTTGCTTTCCCAAGAATTAGGGCCTGTCGACACTAATTGAATCATCACTGCTGGGAGCCATTTTTTTGCCCAGCAAGGCAGAAGGAGTACAGTGTGGTTATTCCACATAAGCGACTGATAACGCAGCTGGGCGGAAAAATGGCCCCAGCCCTCCGGGTTGCGGCTAAAAAAGCGCCACTCGTTGTTGCTCGTCGCTACTCCCCATTATGGAGAGGGGAATGACCAAACCACACGACTTGCGCCTAGATTGGCGCTTTTTTAGTCACAACAGTGGCGATTCAATTAGTGTCGACAGGCCCTAATATGGCGTCCAACCCATTCCTGTCGCAAGAAAACCTCGTGCAAGTACCGGTATCCCAGCTTGCCATCGGTATGTTTGTGGCCGAGTTGGATCGCCCCTGGCTGGAAACGCCGTTTTTGTTGCAGGGGTTCGCCATTCGCCACCCGGCGGAAATTCGCAAGCTCTCCGAATATTGCGACTTTGTTTATATCGAGAAGGAAGGGCGCAATTGGGGCAGTAAAAATACCGCGTTTATGGGGGAGGGGAGACAACAGAAAAAATCCCGCTCGCGTCTTGAAAACACCACCCGTTCCACCTCGTCCAGCTACAACACCCGCGACCCCAAATCCCTGGTTAATACTCTGAAAACCAGAGCGGAACACAAATCTACCGTGCCACCGGAACAGGAGCATCAAAACGCTCGTGAACTGTACGCCGAAGCCACCGGCAGTGTTACGTCCATTCTTGACCAGGTACGCCTGAAGAATATGGTGGATACCCGCGCGGCGCGCTCTACGGTGCGTTTGTGTGTGGACAGCATCCTGCGCAACCCGGCGGCTCTGGGGTGGATGAGCAAGATTAAAGACATGAATAAATACACCGCTGAGCATTGCCTCAATGTGTGTATTCTCGCCATCGCTTTTGGTCGTCACTTGCGTTTGCCTGAGGCGGAGCTGGAAAAACTCGGGCTCTGTGGGCTGTTGCACGATGTGGGTAAAGTGAAAATTGCCGACGAAATTCTCAACAAGCCCGGCAAACTCACTCCGCAAGAATTCGAGGTAATGAAAAGCCACACTACCGTAGGGCGTGACCTGTTGCGTCAGAGCGATGATGTGGATGGATTCGCCGTTGATGTGGCGTTTAGCCATCACGAACAGATGGATGGCAAAGGTTACCCGCGCCGGGTGCGGGCGCACGAATTAACGGAATATTCGCGCATTATCGCCATTGTCGATGCCTTCGATGCCATGACCAGTGACCGCTGTTACTCAGAGGCCAAGTCCACTCTGGATGCCCTGAAAGAAGTTTATCGCTGCCGCGGCAGTCAGTTTGACCCGGAGCTGGCACTGGAATTTATCAGCCTGATTGGCCCTTACCCGGCGGGTACTATTGTCGAACTACACAATGGCCTGGTGGGTATTGTGCTGCATTCCAAAAAGAACAAACGCCATTTGCCAGCGGTGCAGATTATTCGCGATCACGAAGAAGTGGTCGAACCCTACAAGGTGGATATTCTGGAAACAGAAACCGGTGATCTGGGTGCCGGGTATCTGGTACGCCGGGTGCTGAAAAACGGCGATCGCGGTATAAAGCTGGAAGACTACCCGGTGCGTATGCTGCTGCGCCAGCAAGTGGAAGACAGTGACTGACGCTCGTATTCCACAAAAACCTGTTTTGCAAAAGTCTGCTCTGCAACAACTCATTGAACAGCTTGATACTCACGGCAGCGACAGCAAGCGCCTGTTTCACGGCCGTGGCCATTGCTACTCCGGCCTTGAATGGCTGACACTGGATTGGCATCCGCCGGTGCTGGTTGCCACTCTCTACCAACAGCCTGATCAACAACAACTGCAAGCCCTTCGCGAGTCGTTGGCAGAACTTCAGCTGCCAGTGTTTGTGCAATACCGCTATGGGCAGCAGTTGCAAAGCGAATGGCTTGGTACCAGTGCCAACGAGCCATTTTATGCCAGCCGCAATGGACTGCGTTTTGAGCTGACGCTGCAGCAGCGCCAGAACCTCGGTTATTTTGTGGATATGGAGCCGGGCCGTCAGTGGTTGGAGAAAAACGCCTGTGGCCGGGGACTAAACCTGTTTGCTTATACCTGTGCTCTGTCCTGCGTGGCTCTGGCCAATGGTGCCAGCGAAGTGGTAAACGTGGATATGAGCCGTTCAGCGCTCACTACCGGCCAGCGCAACCACCAACTCAACGGCTTGCGCGGTGGCCGTTTCTTGAAAATGGATGTGTTTAAAAGCTGGAAAAAACTGGCGGCTAATGGCCCCTATGATTGGATAGTTCTCGACCCGCCGAGCTTCCAGAAAGGCAGCTTTGTGGCGCAAAAAGATTATCCACGCCTGCTGCGGCATTTGCTGAAAGTGTTGTCACCGGGCAGCAAAATTCTGGCTTGCCTCAACGACCCAAATCTTGACGAAGCATTTTTAAAGAATGCCTTTGCCGAGCAGTTGCCGCAGGCGGTTTTTGTCGAGCGTTTAGCGGAGCATCCAGACTTTCCAG
The DNA here is from genome assembly GCF_030341905.1 of Porticoccus sp. W117. Taxonomy (GTDB): domain Bacteria; phylum Pseudomonadota; class Gammaproteobacteria; order Pseudomonadales; family Porticoccaceae; genus SCSIO-12696. Next base: position 342,755 of record NZ_JATAAF010000002.1, read on the forward strand.
AAGCGGATCGGGATAAGGGGTTGAAGTTGTTGGTTTACAGAATAGATTGATAGATTGATCTTCCGGTCGTCCTGATTGTTTTGTATTGCTTGTGGCGCAATACACTCTTATTTAAACGCCCCCTAGTTACCTTTTTGCTCGGTCAGCCACACCGCCGCTTCCACCCGCGAGCGCATGTGCAGTTTGTGCAGCAGGCGTTTGACATGCACTTTGACAGTGCCTTCGGTGATGTCCAGTTTGCGGGCGATCATTTTGTTGCTGAGGCCACCGGCGATCAGCTTGAGTACCTGTTTTTCCCGTTTGGTAAGGCTGTCGTAAGCGGGGCGGTCGCTGCCGCTGTCCCGCTGCTGCAAGGCCATGGCCAGGGCTTCGGTCAATTTATGGCTGATAGCCATTTTGCCGTTGGCGGCGGAGCGGATGTTTTCCACCAGCTGCTCTGGCTCCATGTCTTTTAACAGGTAGCCGTCTGCGCCGGTTTTCAGTGCCTTCACAACATCTTCCCGATCTTCCGATACGGAAAATACAATAATGCGCGAGCTGACTCCGGCGTCCCGCAGGGCGGCAATGGTTTCAAAACCGTCCATTTCCGGCATGTTTAAATCCACCAGAATCAGATCGGGGTCAAGGCTTGCCGCCAGTTCCACACCCTGGCGGCCGCCGCTCGCTTCACCGACAACCTTGAGGTCGTCTTCCAATTCCAACAATTGAATCAGACCCCGCCGCAGGGTGGGGTGGTCATCGATAATCAGAATATCGGCAATGACCTCAGTGTTGTGTCGCAGGGCGGATAAATCACTCATGTTCGACTACCTGTTGTGGCAATGAGCCGTTGTGCTTCGCTGTTTAGAAAGTCAGGCTTGAAACGCAATAACAACGTGGTGCCACCCAGTGAATTTTTTTGCAGTTTCAGTTGAGCATCCAGTTTGTGGGCGCGTTCCTGCAATATCACAATGCCAAAGTGGTTTTCCTTTTCCGGATTTTCCGGGATGCCAATGCCGTTGTCTTCCAGCTCCATTTCGATGTCGCCGCTTTTTAGCTGGTGCAAACGCAGCCAGGCTTCCGGCGCCTGGGAGTGTTGTACTACATTTGATAGCCCCTCGCGGATGATCTGGAGCAAGTGAATCTCTTCATTTGGGGTTAATGGGCAGTGCTGAAGTTGGTAGTTAAGTTGGATATGGGTGCTACCGCGTTCGTTGAATTCGGCCACCGCTGAAGCGATACCATTGCCCAATTCCGCCTGCTCCGGTTTTAAGCGGAAGGTGGTGAGCAGGTCGCGCAGCTGGCGATAAGCGGTGTTTAAACCGGCCTGCAAATCATCCAGTGCCGAGAAAATCACTGCTTGTTCTGCGCCTCGCTGGTACAGCTTGCGAGTGCGGGCCACCTGCATTTTTTGATAGGACAGAGATTGCGCCAGGGAATCGTGCAGCTCCCTGGCAATCACCGCCCGCTCCTCCATCAGCAGCAGTTTTGCCGCCTGGTCCGCCTGGCGGGTAATACCGATGCTGCTGGCGATAATGTCGGTGATGGTATCCAGTAGCTGACGCTGGCTATCGTCCAGAGTGCAGCCGTCTTCCGGCTCTACCAGAATATGGCCGTAGTGATCGGATTTGGTGGCCACCGCCACCTTGTGCAGGCGGGTGCCGTTGAGGCGAATGGAGTCGCCACTGTCCAGCTGTTTGGGCAGGCAGTCGTGGCAAGTGGGGGCGCTGCAAAAGGTCGGTTTGCCAGAGTGATCCGAGGTCAGGTATTGGTAGGCGTTATCGGCGCCTTCTTTGATCAGGCAAAAAATAACCCGCTTGATACCTGCGGCCTGTTGCAGGTTTTCCACCACCCTGGGCAGACGTTGTTGCAAATCCTGGGCGCTGCAATTGAGTTCCCTGGTGGATTCAAACAGCAGTTGCAGTGCCTGGTTGCTGCGTTGCAATTTGCGGGTTTTGTCTTCCACCCGTTGCCCCAGTTCGTTGTACAGCTGAGACAGTTCGGTGGCCATTTCGTTAAGGGTTTGGCACAGCAGGCCCAATTCGTCCGGGTGCTTGTAATCAAAGCGCGCCGACAAGTCTTTGGCCCCCAGCCGCTGCGCGGTATCCACCATATGGCGAAGGGGGGCCGCTACTTTGCGTTTGAGGGTATAAACGGTAATAAAAATGACCACCAAAGTAACCGCCAGACTGAGTATCTGTACGGTGCGCAAAATACCAATTTTGGTTTCTGTATTTCTTTCCAGCAGTTTCACCATGGCATCGATTTCTGCCACAAACTGAGCTACCTGCTGCAGGTAGGCCGACACGTCCCCTTCAATAACCAGTGGCCGCAGCTCCTCGCGCCAGCGCTGGGCAATGGCCTGGTACGAGTTGCGCAATTCGTGGTTGCCCTGTGCTGTGGCGTTGGCCAGTTCCGAGCGCGCGTAGCGTTGTTCAAACTCGTTGGCCAGCGCGATTCGCTGCGGTTGCCGCAGGGTGGAGGATTGCAATTGTGAGGCAATGCGCCAGCTGTGCATGCGCAGGGAACCGGCATCGTTAATGGCAGCGGCGTCGCCACTGGTGGCGTCGGCAATCAGGGTGGAACTGACAATATTGATCAACACCATCAAGGCAATGCCGGCGACGGCCAGGGCAATGCGTCGGGTCAGTGGCCGGTGAATGGGGTAGCCGGTTTTCATGGTGGCCTCGGTGAAAAATTTCTTTGTGGATATTCTGGGGGCTGAAAACCCGATCCGTTCACTCGTACCCCCAAAGAACCCACTCGCTGTTATCGTTTCGGCGGTTCTCTCTTTTGAATAGCTAAATCGAATGAAATCAAATAGTTATCTTGCGTTATCAGCTACCACTTAAGTGGTACGCAGTGGTTTTATAGCAAAGCTACTGCCAGTAGCCAGTTGATTCAGGTCATGTTTGCCGCGGTGGTCATTTTCTTTAATGCCGTCAGCAATTTTTCTGACTGTGAAATTATGTACCGGAGGACAACATGTCCGATATTAAAAACTGGAACGTAGAAGATCCGGCCTTTTGGGAAAAAGAAGGCAAAAAAGTCGCCACCCGCAACCTGTGGATTTCCATTCCCAGTTTGCTGTGTGGTTTTGCGGTGTGGCTGTACTGGGGAATTATCACGGTTCAGATGTTGAACCTGGGCTTCCCGTTTGCCAAGTCGGAGCTGTTTACGCTGATGGCCATTGCCGGTTTAACCGGTGCCACCTTGCGTATTCCCAGCAGCTTTTTTGTTCGCCTTTGTGGCGGGCGCAATACCATCTTCTTTACCACGGCGCTGCTGATTATTCCGGCGCTGGGTGCCGGTATGGCGCTGAGCAACCCCGACACGCCACTGTGGCAATTCCAGTTGCTGGCGCTGTTGTCCGGTTTTGGTGGCGGTAACTTCGCCAGCTCCATGTCCAATATCAGCTTTTTTTACCCGAAAAAAATGCAAGGGTTGGCGCTTGGTTTGAATGCCGGCCTGGGGAATTTTGGTGTCACCACCATGCAGATTCTGGTACCACTGGTGATGACCTTTGGCCTGTTCGGTGCAATGGGTGGTGAATCCCGTGAATTGGTGAATACCTCCGGCACTCTGATCGGCAAAATTCCCGCCGGTTCAGAAACCTGGATTCAAAACGCCGGTTTGGTGTGGTTGTTGTTCCTGGTGCCGCTGGCGTTCTTCGGCTGGTTCGGCATGAACAATATCCGCACTCAGGAAGTGTCACCGGATATTGGCAACCCGGTAAATTCCTTTTCCATTATTACCGGCATGTTGTTGATTGGTTTCTTAACTGCGGCTTCTGGCCTGTGGATGATGTTGCCGGAAAGCGCCAACGGCTCCGGCTGGGGTGTGCCCAAAGAAATCGTATTGTTGTTTGTGATTACCGCCACTGTGCTGCTGCTGAAAATGTTGCCAGGGCAGGTGGGCAGCAACCTCAAGCGCCAGTACAAAATTTTCGGCAACAAACACACCTGGGCCATGAGCGTTATTTACACCATGACTTTCGGCTCCTTTATCGGTTACTCCGCCGCCTTCGCCCTGTGCATCAAAGTGGTGTTTGGCTTTAGCCATGTGGTGGGCGCCGACGGTGTGATGACTCACGACACCATCAACGCCAATGGCCCCAGCGCCCTGATGTACGCCTGGATGGGCCCCTTTATCGGCGCGCTGATTCGCCCTCTGGGTGGTTGGGTGTCGGACAAAATTGGCGGTGCCAAAGTTACCCAGATCATTTCCTTTGTGATGGTTGGCTGTGCACTGGGTGTGGCTTATTACCTGAAGCAGGCCTACGCCTCTGCCACGCCGGAAGATTATTTCGTGCCGTTCTTTGTGCTGTTCCTGGTGCTGTTCGCTGCCACCGGTATTGGCAACGGTTCCACCTTCCGCACCATCGCCATGGTATTCCCCAAAGAGCAGGCAGGCCCGGTACTGGGTTGGACTTCTGCAGTAGCCGCCTACGGTGCCTTCTACATCCCCAAAGTGTTCGGTGAGCAGATTAAAGCCACCACTCCGGAAGCGGCATTGATCGGCTTCGCCATCTTCTACGGGGTGTGCATCTTGATTAACTGGTGGTTCTACCTGCGGAAAAACGGGGAGTTTTATAACCCGTAAAACGGGATAGGGAATAACCCTGTAGGTCGGCCTTTAGGCCGACAAGAAAAGAGGTTCAACGCTGATTCGTTGTCGGGCTAAAGCCCGACCTACAGGAGCTCCGGTTTTAGCGTGCGACGTCAGACGTGCGACCAACAAAACAGAAAACGACACGGTGCAAAACCATGAGTCATTTACTAGACAGATTACAGTTCTTCAAACGCAAGCAAAGCGAATTTTCCAACGGCCACGGCGAGGTGACTCGCGAAAGCCGGGAGTGGGAAAACAGCTACCGCCAGCGCTGGCAGCACGACAAGGTCGTGCGCTCCACTCATGGCGTTAACTGCACTGGCTCCTGTAGCTGGAAAATTTATGTCAAAAACGGCCTGATTACCTGGGAAACCCAGCAGACCGATTACCCTCGCACTCGCCCGGAATTGCCCAACCACGAGCCCCGTGGTTGCCCCCGTGGCGCCAGTTACTCCTGGTACATCTACAGCGCCAACCGTTTGAAATACCCGATGGTGCGCAAACCGCTGCTGAAATTGTGGCGCGAAGCACGCAAGCACTACGACAATCCCATGGAAGCCTGGGCCTCTATTGTTGAAGACAAGGAAAAAGCTGAGAGCTACAAATCCAAGCGCGGCATGGGCGGCATGGTGCGTTCCTCCTGGAACGAAGTGAACGAAATTATCGCCTCCGCCAATGTATACACCGCCAAGAAATTTGGCCCTGACCGCATTATCGGCTTCTCACCCATTCCCGCCATGTCCATGGTGTCCTACGCCGCCGGTTCCCGTTATATGTCGCTGATTGGCGGCGTGTGCATGAGTTTTTACGACTGGTATTGCGACCTGCCGCCGTCCTCACCCATGGTATGGGGCGAACAGACCGACGTGCCGGAATCCGCCGATTGGTACAACTCCAACTACATTATTGCCTGGGGCTCCAACGTGCCCCAGACCCGCACCCCGGACGCCCACTTCTTTACCGAAGTGCGCTACAAGGGCGCCAAAACCGTGGCCATTACCCCGGACTTTTCCGAAGTGGCCAAGCTCACCGACCAGTGGCTCAACCCCAAGCAGGGCACCGATGCCGCCATCGGTATGGCGTTTGGCCATGTGATTTTGAAAGAATTTCACCTGGAAAACCCCAGCGAATACTTTACCGATTACGTGCGCCGCTACTCCGATATGCCCATGCTGGTGCTGCTGGAAAAAGACGGCGAAAACAACCACCTGAAAAGCACTCGCTTCCTGCGTGCTTCTGATCTGGCGGACAACCTGGGGCAAGACAACAACCCGGATTGGAAAACCATTGCTATCGATGAAAACGACGGCCAGTTGGTTTCACCACAAGGCGCCATTGGCTACCGTTGGGGCGAAGAAGGGCAGGGCAAGTGGAATATCGAAGCCCGCGAAGGTGGCGAGGGCAAAGACACCAAGCTGCAGCTCTCTCTCATTGGTGACGAAGTGGCCGAAGTTGGCTTCCCGTACTTTGCCGGTGAAGAGCACGAATTCTGGCAGCACAAAGAGGGTGACGACATTCAGGTACGCAACGTTCCCTGTCGCACTTTGAAACTGGCGGATGGTTCTGAGGCCAAAGTCGCCACCGTGTACGACCTGATGATGGCCAACTACGCCATTGACCGTGGCTTGGGTGGCGGTAACGTGGCCAGCAGCTACGACGACGAAAACATCCCCTACACCCCCGCCTGGCAGGAAAAAATCACCGGCGTCAGCCGCGACAAAGTGATTCAGGTGGCCCGTGAATTTGCCACCACCGCCGACAAAACCAAAGGCAAGGCCATGGTGATTGTCGGTGCCGCCATGAATCACTGGTACCACATGGACATGAACTATCGCGGCCTGATCAATATGTTGATTATGTGCGGCTGTGTGGGCCAGTCCGGCGGTGGCTGGGCGCACTATGTGGGCCAGGAAAAGCTGCGCCCGCAAACCGGCTGGTTGCCGCTGGCGTTTGGTCTGGATTGGCACCGCCCACCGCGCCATATGAACTCCACTTCGTTCTTCTACAACCACAGCTCCCAGTGGCGTCACGAAAAAGTCAGCATCCACGAAGTGCTGTCGCCTCAGGCGGACAAATCCGACTACCCGGAAGCGATGCTGGACTACAACATCAAAGCCGAACGTATGGGCTGGCTGCCCAGTGCCCCGCAGATCAACCGCAACCCACTGGATGTAACACGGGCTGCGGCAGAGGCGGGCATGGACCCGAAAGACTACCTGGTGCAGCAGCTGAAAAGTGGCGATATTCAGTTCGCCGCCGAACAGCCGGACAACCCGGACAACTTCCCGCGCAACCTGTTTATCTGGCGTTCCAACCTGCTCGGTTCTTCCGGCAAGGGCCACGAGTACATGCTCAAGTACCTGCTGGGCACCAAAAACGGCGTCATGAACGAAGACAACAAAAAGCGCGGCAACGGCGTGATTCCCGAAGAAGCGGAGTGGGTGGACGAAGGCGCGCAGGGCAAGCTGGATCTGGTGACTACCCTGGACTTCCGCATGTCCTCCACCTGCATGTATTCCGACATCGTGTTGCCCACCGCTACCTGGTACGAAAAGGACGACCTGAATACGTCGGACATGCACCCCTTTATTCACCCGCTGTCGAAAGCCGCCGACCCGGCATGGGAAGCGCGCTCCGACTGGCAGATTTACAAAGGTATCGCCAAGGCGTTCTCGGAAGTGGCCGCCGCCAACAACAACCTGGGGGTAGAGAAAGACATCGTCACCGTGCCGATGCTCCACGACACCCCGGGGGAGCTGGCGCAACCCTTCGATGTGAAGGATTGGAAACACGGCGAGTGCGACCTGGTGCCCGGCAAAACCGCCCCCAACATGGTGGTGGTGGAGCGGGATTACCCCAACACCTACAAGAAGTTCACCTCCGTTGGCCCGCTGCTGGAAAAACTCGGCAACGGCGGCAAGGGCATCAGCTGGAACACCGACGAAGAAGTAGACCTGCTACGTGAACTGAATTACGTGGATCACGAAGAAGGTGTTTCCCAGGGGCAGCCAAAAATTGAAACCGCCATCGACGCCGCCGAAGTGGTGCTGTCACTGGCGCCGGAAACCAACGGCAACGTATCGGTAAAAGCCTGGGACGCTCTGGGCAAAGTCACCGGCCGCGACCACAAGCACCTGGCGGAACCCAAGCACGAAGAGAAAATTCGCTTCCGGGATATTCAGGCCCAGCCGCGCAAGATTATTTCATCGCCCACCTGGTCCGGCTTGGAAGACGAACACGTCAGCTACAACGCCGGCTATACCAACGTCCACGAACTGATTCCCTGGCGCACCATCACTGGCCGCCAGCAGTTCTACCAGGATCACAAATGGATGCAGGCGTTTGGCGAGCAGATGATTAGCTACCGGCCGCCCATCAAAACCAAAACCACCAAACTGGTGAAGGGCACTAAGCCCAACGGCAATAAGGAAATCGAGCTGAACTGGATTACCCCGCACCAGAAGTGGGGTATTCACTCAACGTACTCCGACAATCTGCTGATGCTCACACTGTCTCGCGGTGGCCCGATTATCTGGATGTCGGAAGTGGACGCGCAAAAAGCGGATATCGAAGATAACGACTGGGTGGAAGTTTTTAACGCCAACGGCGCCATCGCTTGTCGCGCAGTTGTAAGCCAGCGGGTCAATGAAGGCATGGTGATGATGTACCACGCCCAGGAGCGCATCGTGAATATTCCCGGTTCGGAAATGACCGGTACACGCGGCGGCCACCACAACTCGGTGACTCGTGTGGTAATGAAACCCACCCACATGATCGGCGGTTACGCGCAACAGTCCTACGGTTTTAACTACTACGGCACAGTGGGCTGTAACCGCGATGAAATGGTGGTAGTCCGCAAGATGGACAAAGTGGACTGGCTAGACGACGACCAGTATCCGAGCGGCGGTGATTTACCTCGCCGGGTGCCCAACAGCATTGAGGAGGCGTAACCATGAAAATCAGATCTCAAATAGGAATGGTGCTCAACCTCGATAAATGCATCGGTTGTCACACCTGTTCCATCACTTGTAAAAATGTATGGACCTCTCGCGAAGGCATGGAATACGCTTGGTTTAACAACGTGGAAACCAAGCCCGGTATTGGTTACCCGAAAGAGTGGGAAAACCAGGAGAAATGGAAAGGCGGTTGGGTACGCAATAAAGACGGTTCCATTAATCCACGCATTGGCAGTAAGCTGAAAGTGCTGGGTAATATTTTCAGTAATCCGGATTTGCCGGAAATCGACGATTACTACGAACCGTTCGATTTCGATTACCAGCACCTGCACAGTGCACCTACCTCCAAGCACCAGCCCATTGCCAGACCGCGCTCTGTTGTGTCTGGTAAACGCATGGAAAAAATTGAATGGGGCCCTAACTGGGAAGAAATTCTCGGCACCGAATTCGCCAAACGCTCGAAGGATAAAAACTTCGACAACGTGCAAAAAGAAATTTATGGCGAGTTCGAAAACACCTTCATGATGTACATGCCACGGCTGTGTGAACACTGTCTGAACCCGGCTTGTGTTGCTTCCTGCCCGTCCGGTGCAATCTACAAGCGTGAGGAAGATGGCATTGTTCTGATCGACCAGGACAAGTGTCGGGGCTGGCGCATGTGCATCAGTGGTTGCCCCTACAAGAAAATTTACTTCAACTGGAAATCCGGCAAGTCTGAAAAGTGTATTTTCTGTTACCCGCGTATTGAATCTGGCCAGCCGACAGTGTGCTCAGAAACTTGTGTAGGCCGCATTCGCTACCTGGGTGTGATGCTGTACGACGCCGACAAAATTGGCGAAGCCGCCAGCACTGCTCACGATGAAGACCTGTACAACCAGCAACTGGATGTGTTCCTCGATCCGTTCGACCCGGAAGTGATCGAACAGGCGCGCAAAGATGGCATTCCGGATTCTGTACTGGATGCTGCGCAAATGTCGCCAGTGTACAAGCTGGCCATGGATTGGAAGTTGGCGCTGCCATTGCACCCGGAATACCGCACTTTGCCAATGGTTTGGTATGTACCGCCGCTGTCGCCGATTCAATCCGCCGCTGAAAAGGGCAGCATCGGCATGGACGGAGTTATTCCCGATGTGAAATCCCTGCGCATCCCAGTGAAATACTTGGCCAATATGCTCACCGCCGGTGATGAAAAACCGGTGGTGGAAGCGCTGGAAAAACTGCTGGCCATGCGCGCCTATAAGCGTGCAGAGCATGTGGATGGAACAGAAGATTTGCAGGTGCTGGAACAGGCAGGTTTGACTAAAAAACAGGCGGAGGAAATGTATCGCTACCTGGCCATTGCCAACTACGAAGACCGCTTTGTGATTCCCACCGCGCACCGTGAGGATGCATTGGTAGACGCCTACGCAGAGCGGGGCGGTTGCGGCTTCAGCTTTGGCAACGGCTGCTCTGGTGCCAACGACCACAACATGTTCGGTACCAAAAAAACCAACCGTCGCGATGTGTTGAAGACGGTTCAGGTTTGGGAGGAATGATGATGTCAATAATCTCTCAACCCGTAGGGCGGATTAGCGCCAGCGTAATCCGCCGCCACACAGAAACTGGTGGATTACGCCTACGGCTAATCCACCCTACGGTCTGCCCAAGCGAGGAGGGTGTGTAATGCAAATACTCAAAATTATCTCCCTGCTAATGAACTACCCCAGCGCCGAACTGCAAGCTGGTCGGGATGAATTAAACGCTGCTATTGCAGCGGCAAAAGAAATTCCCCCTTCGTCCCGCCAGCAACTTGCAGCGCTGGTAAACCGCCTCTGCGACAGCGATCTGATGGACGCCCAGGAAATCTACACCAGCCTGTTTGACCGGGGCCGCTCCTTATCGCTGTTGCTGTTTGAACACGTACACGGCGAGTCGCGAGATCGCGGTCAGGCCATGGTGGATTTAATGGCTCAGTACCAGCAAGCCGGTTTTGAAATCGACGTTCAAGAACTGCCGGACTATATCCCCATGTACCTGGAGTACCTGTCCACCCGCGACGACCTGGATGCCCGCGTGGGCCTGGCAGATGTCAGCGAAATTCTGGCCATAGTCAGCGCCCGCTTGCAGGAACGGGATAGCGACTATCACTGCCTGTTCGATGCGCTGCTAACGATTAGTGGTGTGCCGGTAACGAAAGCGGAGATGAGCGAGCTGCTGGAAACCGCCAAAAGCGAAGACCGCGACGACACCCCGGAAGCCATCGACAAACTGTGGGAGGAAGAAGCGGTTACCTTTTCCAATCCGGCAGATGGTGGCGCCAGTTGTGGTTTGAACAAACCGGTAGATATTCCCAAGGACGTGGAAGTGCCAGTGCAGTGGCTTGATGCCAGCCGTCATTGCGAGGAGTGCAGCGACGCGGCAATCCAGTGACTTTTAAAGACTCTGGATTGCCGCGCTGCGCTCGCAATGACAAGACCTAATTCAAAAGCCTTGAAAAGGTAGGAGTAACAACATGTCATTCTCCAACACATTTTTATTCGGGATATATCCCTACATCGCCTTTTTTATCTGCGTAATTGCCTGCTGTATTCGCTTTGAAAAAGAGCCATACAGCTGGCGCGCAGACTCCAGCCAAATGCTGCGCAAAAAGAACATGCGCTGGGCTAGTAACTGGTTCCACATTGGCATTATCTTTGTGCTTTGTGGCCATATCGCCGGATTGCTGACGCCGGAATCCGTTTACCACTACGTAATCAGTACCGAGGCCAAACAAATGGTGGCCATGGTCACCGGTGGTGCCTTCGGCCTGCTGTGTTTTGTAGGGCTTACCGGCTTGATCGTGCGCCGCTTTACCGACGAACGGATAAAAGCCAATTCGCGCTTTTCCGACTTTCTGGTGCTGATTCTGCTTTACGTCCAACTGATTCTCGGCTTGAGCACCATCGTGGTATCCACCGGCCACCTGGACGGCTCCGTTATGGTGATGCTGGCCAACTGGGCGCAGAACATCGTTACCTTCAATATGACCGAAGCGGTCGCCAATATTGCCCCGGTACACTGGATTTACAAGGCTCACGTATTCCTCGGAGTGACCCTGTTTATCGTGTTTCCGTTTACTCGCCTGGTGCATATTGTCAGCGCGCCAGTGTGGTACTTCGGGCGTAAATACCAGTTGGTAAGGCAGAAGGTTTAACCCGCCAACTGTCATCCTGAGACTGCGCCCTTTAATAATGTCATCCTGAGGAGGCGCAGCCGACGTGAGGATCTCACAAGGTAATTAATACGAAATCCTCACGGTCGCTCCGCTCCCTCAGGATGACAGCGAGAGATATAGACGCCATGAACGACACTCCAACCTTAATCGCCAGCGACCACGACGACCGTCTGGACAAACTGCTGGCCCCGAAAATTACCGTCAACGGCAAAACCATCGACAAAAATGCCCTGCGACTGGAACTGCAAAACCACCCGGCGGAATCCATCGAAGATGCTGCCTTTAGCGCTGCCCGTGGTTTGGTGTTGCAGGAGCTGCTGATCCAGCAAGCACAAAAAGCAGGTTTGATTCAGGCGGATGCGGAAGTGGCCGCCAACGACAGGGAAGATTTGATCAGCGAATTGCTGAACAAGGAAATTCCTGCCCAGAATGCCAGCGAAGAAGAATGCCGCCGTTACTACGATGCCAACGGCGAAAAGTTTTGCTCGCCGCCGTTGATGGAAGTGCGCCATATACTGCTGCCCGCCGCACCGGATGCCCTGGAAGATCGTGAAATTGCCAAGGCCAATGCCGAGAGCGTGCTGGAAAAACTGACATTCAATCCCGAAGATTTCGGGCCATTGGCAGAACAGTTCTCCGCTTGTCCGTCCAGAGAGCAGGGCGGTTCACTGGGGCAGGTAAGCAAAGGGCAAACCGTGGAAGAATTTGAACGGCAACTGTTCAACCTTCCCGAAGGTTTGGCACAACTGCCCATCGCTACACGCTATGGCTACCATGTGGTTTATGTGGATCACAAAGTAGAGGGCGAAACCGTCCCCTACGAAGCCGCCCGCCAGAAAATTGCCAACTACCTGGGCGAGCGTAACCATCGCCGAGCCCTGAGTAATTTTTTGCAGCGCCTGGTTCGCGAGGCGGATATTCAAGGGATTGAACTTGGCGATGTAGACGAAAATCTGATGTAGCCGCGTGCTGCGCACTGCGGCGGCTTGATGTCGGAAGTCTGATGTCGGACGCTAAACCCAATCACTCTGTAGATCGGCCTTCAGGCCGACAGCATCAGACGTCCGACCTCAGACTTCCAGCCATTACCTACAAAGCTCGATCTTCCAGAAGCCACAGGAACCAAATAGTGCAAGTATTCGGCATCGTCGGCTGGAAAAACTCCGGCAAAACTACGTTGATTACAAGACTGATTCCGGAACTCGAACGCCGCGGCCTGACCGTGGTCACAGTCAAACACGCCCACTGCGATATTGAAGTGGACGACCCCGGCACCGACAGCCATCGCCACCGAATGGCGGGTGCCCGCCAGGTAGTGATTGCCTCCCCCGACCGCTGGGCGGTGATAAAAGAACTGCGCGGACAACCAGAACCGAATTTGAACGACTTGCTCGCCAAACTGGACCCGGTAGATATCGTATTGGTGGAAGGCTACAAATACGATCCCCATCCCAAGCTACAGGTGGTGCGCCCCAGCCATAATCTTGAGCCAATGCCTGATGCGGTAAATGTGGTAGCGGTGGCGACGGATAATGAGCTACGTGCGGTCGTCGCGAAGGAGCAGATAGCGCTGGATTTGAATAATGTGGTAGGGATTATTGATACGATTATGGCATCTGATTAAGATGCTTTTCTTTAAAACTCAATGTGTTACATTGCTGCGCTGTAAGTTTTATTGAGAATTTAGATGAAAATTGAAACTCCAACAACTTCAAAAACTGCTTTTAATTGCCCTCATTGTTCAGCATTGACCACTCAAAATTGGTTTAAAGTATTTGCTGGAAGATTTGACGAAAAACAGAGAACTCCAACTTTTCCTACGGAAGAGACCTTAAGGAAGGTGTCAGCAACGCACGAAATACCTGAGGACGTAAAAACTGAACTCTTAAACAATTATCGAAAGTTGATGTCTGGTTATCCTTTCCTGAAGAAATCAGAAGAAAGCCCCTATAATCCACCGAAAGTTAGCAATTGTTTTATAACGTCTTGCTACAACTGCAAAGAGCTGACGATTTGGATACATGACAAGATTGTATATCCGAATTCAAAGTTGATGATCTTACCCAATGATGATATGCCACCTGTAGTACGCGAGCTTTTTGAAGAAGCTCGTGAAATTGTAGAAAAATCTCCAAAAGGAGCTGCTGCATTACTTAGACTGTCTATACAACATGTATGTAAAGAGCTGGGCGAGAGTGGGAAAAATATTGATAAAGACATTGCCAGTTTAGTTTCAAAGGGGTTAAACCCAACCGTCCAGCAAGCCTTAGATATAGTTAGAGTAGTAGGGAATGAATCAGTACATCCTGGAGAGATTGACCTCAATGACAATAAAGATATTGCTATTCAATTATTTAATCTTGTAAATCTTATCTGTGAACAAATGATAAGCCATCCAAATAAGGTTAAAGAGCTTTATGCAGGGTTGCCTAAAAACAAATTGGACGGCATCGATGCAAGAGATAAAGCTAATAAGTAAATTCGGTAGTGAATTACAAACTATTCGGCTCGGCTTTAAGAGTTGTGGTATCACGAAAGGGAACGGCCTCTTTTTACTGTTCTCTTGAGCTTGTCATCCCCGCGAAGGCGGGGATCCATAGAGGTCAAATCACGAAAATACATGGATTCCCGCCTTCGCGGGAATGACGAGAAACCTTGAATTCTGCCAAACCATCATCTATCGCCAAACGTCAAAAACTACCGACTAAAGCGCCCCTAAACAATCAGCTACCTTAGCCGGTATAACGGCTAGCAATCTATTCTAAATTACTTACCTAAAACCGTTTTATACCCCTGTGTATAAACCCAATCCTGGTTTTTCACCGGTACGTGGCAGCCAAAGCAGTTGTTAAATCCTTCGCCTTGCCAGTTAGTAGTCTGACTTTTGTTTTCGCCGGGGTTAAACAGCGCCCAGCCCCAACCTTCGCCCCATGCCTTGTTGTTCGGGAAGCGGTTTTTGCTGTTTTTGACCATCATAAAAGTTACCTTGGGGGCGTCTTCGTAGCTGGCCAGGCCGGTGGTTAGCGGTTCTGACTTGGTGCCGTTAACGTCTTTCAAAAGCACTGCGCCATCCGGGAATTTGCCGTGTTTTCGGTAGTAGGCAGCGGCGTCTGGTTGGGTGTATACGGTGTGTACATCGTGGCTCGGAGCGCCTTCTGCCATGCTGTCACCGGCGCCTTTTACAAAGTAAGTGCCCAGAAATGTCCAGTTCTGGCGGTAGTTTTCTGGCAGGGTGATATTGCCTTTTTTATCTACAAGGCTTTTGTAGGTATCTTTAATGGTGATATCGGCAAAGGCGGTAATGCTGCCCAGCAACAAGCTGGCGGCTATAGCTAGCTGTTTCATCGGTGTGCTCCTGTTTGATGATTTCCGGCAACCATCTTAGTGAAGCACGTGGACAATAACTGTCGGCTGGCTGACAGTTGGTGGAGGTGAGTTCTAACTTCAGTCGCAGAGTTGCCGAAGCAGATCGGCATTTTCCAGGCACAGGTAGTCGCGGCTGTAGTCGATAATGCCTTCCTGACGCCAGTCCGCCAGCAGTTGGCTGACACTTTGCCGGGTGCTGCCGATCATTTCTGCGATTTCCTGTTGTGACAGGTTGACGTCTCGATCGTGGCCGTGGCTGCATGGCTGGCTCTGAAAGTTCAGTAAATACAGCAGCAGTTGCGCCAAACGTGCAGGCAGGTTGGCAGTCTGTTGCAGAAACAGGCGTTGGCGCAGTTGTTGATCCCGGCTGCCCAGTTGTTGCACCAGCTGTTTTGACAGGTCGCTGTTGTTGGCCAGTTGCTGCCACAGGTGCTCGCTGCTGAAGCGCTGCAACGTGCAATCCGGTTTGGTTTTGGCGTTTTGCACCGCCAGGTTGGTGCTGAGGCCAGGGCCAAACCAACTGCCGGGGCCGTACAGGTCGGTTAGCCCCTGTTTGCCGTTAACGTCGATGGCATAGGTAATCACAAAGCCGCTCTGGATGCGGTACACCCAGGGGTGTTGTTGCCCCTGGTGAAACAGTTCGGTGGCTTTGGGGTAGTGCAGGGGTTTGTTGGCAGTATTGCTCATAGGCAGGATAGTAGAGTCTCTGGTCAAAGCTGAACAGGGGTGTAGTGTGGATTAGCCAGAGGCGTAATCCACCAAACAGTTGCGATACCTTCCGAAATGGCGGATTACGCCGCTGTGCGGCTAATCCGCCCTACTTACTGAATAGTGGTTAATTGGACTGACTAAACAAATAAACTACTAACAGCAACAACAAAAACCAAAACCCAGACAACAATTTCCACAGCATCAACGAGCTGGCGTTTTGTTTTTCCACGGGGTCGTCTTTTAAAAATTCCACGTTGGGCTGGGTCAGATCCAGCATCAGTTGTTCCACATTTCCGTAGCGCTGTTCCAGATCGAAGTTGACACCTTTTTTCAGGGCACCGTCGAACCAGACGGGAATTACCGGGTTAAATTCGCTGGCGTTGCGGTAACGCAGGTGGTCGTAGTCGAAGGCGCTGCGGCAGTTTTCGATCTTTTCCCCGTAGGGCAATTCGCCAGTAAACAATTCGTAGGTGATGGTGGCCAGGGCGTACACGTCGCCTTGAATGCCGGAGTTGTTGCCCATCAGGTATTGCGGATCGGCGTAGTAGGCGGTGCCCAGGGCGCCTTCGTGCACCAGCGGGCGGGCCATTTCGGCAATGCCGGCCACATAGACAGCGCCAAAATCGACAATTTTTACCTGGTCGTTGGCGTCTACCAAAATATTGCCGGGTTTTAAGTCCTGATGAATGGCCTCGTTGTTGTGGAATGCTTTTAATCCTTCTGCTACTTGTTTGATCAAGCCGATGGCGCGCTTGGGTTTTGGAGGGCGGTTGTGCACCATCCAGTCGTCCAGGCCGATGCCCTGGACGTACTCCATTAAATAGTAGAGCGCGGTGCGGGGGCGGTTCTGGCGGATTATTTTTACCACCTGAGGGCTGCTGATGCGCTTGCCGATCCATTCTTCCTGAATAAAGCGGTCGATGTAGCTGGTGTCATCCTCAAAATTGCGCGACGGGGTTTTCATGGCCAGTTGTTCGCCGGTTTCGCTGTCGCGCACCAGATAGAGCTGGCTGCGGCTGGAGGCAAACAATTCTTTTTCCACCTGATAGCCATCCAGCTTCATACCGGGTGCTAATTCCGGAGGGAAGGGCAGGCGGGTAAGACGGGCGTTGTAGTCGTCGATATTTTCCGATGGCAGCTCTTCTACTTTGGCTATCACGCAGCTGATATTGTCGTCGCTGTCCGCAGCCAGGGATTTTGCAATCAATTGCTCTGCCAGTTGTTGGCTGTTTTTTTCACTGCCAAGGTGCTGGCTGATGGTTGTGGCATCGACAAAGTCGTGCACGCCATCACTGGTGATTAACAGAGTGTCGCCTTCTTCCAGTGGTACTTTGCTGTAGTCCAGTGCCAGTCGGTTATCCATTCCCAGCGCACGGGCCAGAAAGTATTTGCCATCGGCAATGGCGGCGGTGTGGTCGTGTGTGAGCTGTTTGAGTTCGCTGTTGCGATACAGGTAAATGCGCGAATCGCCAACATGAAAACAGTGGGCGGTACGGCCCTTGATAACTACCGCGCTAAAGGTGCACAGGTAGCCTTTGCTGTCGGTGGCGAATCCGTGGCTCTTGCGATACAGCCGCAGGTTGAGGGTGGAGAGCACCTTTTCGCCGCAATGGCTGACAGACCAGGTGTCCGGGGTTTGAAAATACTCGTCGAGAAAGCGCTGCACCGCGGTGTCGCTGGCCTCTTTGCCCGCTTCGGCAGACGACACGCCATCGGCAACCACCAGAGCGGCACCCTTACTGCCCAGCAGGTAGGGGTCGTCGGGAATATGCAACCCGGCGCAATCTTCATTGATTGCCTTGCGACCCTGTTCCGTGGCGTAGGCGGCGTTGAGTTTTAGTTGGTTGGGCATAGTCTTTAGCTTTTTAATTTCCCGTCATTGCGAGCGCAGCGAAGCAATCCAGTGGCTTTAATGCCAAGACGCTGGATCGCCGCGCTTCGCTCGCGATGACAAAGGCAAAAAACCACCCGGCTAATCCTAACCGGGTGGTCTTGATGCTGTCATCCTGAGCATAGCGAAGGATCTCGGTGTAAATAGCTTGTGAGATCCTCGCGGTCGCTACGCTCACTCAGGATGGGTTGACGGCTATGCCGTCAACCCACATCAATCATCTGCACTGTACCATCCGGCAGCACTTCGGAAATCTGCCCTTTGGGTTCATCCATGCGCATGGCGATAAAGAACACCACCACGGCAGAGGCGCCGATCACCATAAAGAAGGTGCTGTAATCCACAAAGCTCAGTACGGTGAGGTAGGTCACTGCGCCGACGTTGCCGTAGGCGCCCGCCATGCCTGCGATCTGGCCCGTCATACGGCGTTTGATCAGTGGCACCACGGCGAACACGGCACCTTCGCCAGCTTGCACGAAGAAAGAGCAGCACATGGTGGCCATTACCGCCAGCCAAATCCACCAGCCACCGGTTACCTGGCTGAGTACAAAGTAGCCGATGGACAGGCCGCCGATCAAAATCATCAGTGCTTTGCGGCGGCCAAAACGGTCAGAGAACCAGCCGCCAGTGGGGCGCGCCACCAGATTCATAAAGGCAAAGCCGGAAGCCAGCAAGCCCGCTTTCACCGGATCCAGCCCTTCAAAGGTTTCCAGGAAGAACAGTGGCAACATGGAGACTACCGCCAGCTCAGAGCCGAAGGTGACGAAGTAGGACCAGTCGAGAATGGCAACGTTTTTAAAGTGGTATTTATCCAGTTCCGGTACGCCATTTTTCAGGTGGTCTTTGTTCACTTGCCAGATGGAGTACACCTGGAAGAAAAACAGTGCCACCAGTACCCCCCAGATAATATACATAGCGGTTTCACTGAGCAGGCCAACGCCGGAGGGAGACAGCTTCCAGCTTAATACGCCCAGTGCCAGATACATGGGGATATTCATCAGCAGGTACATAATGAAGTCGCCTTTTGAGGTGACTTCCAGGCCGCCGGATTTTTTCGGTTTGAAGTAGGTGGAACCTTTGGGGGTATTGCGCGCCAGCCGGTAGTACACAAAGGAGTACAGGCCGATAATGACGCCGGTGGTTGCCAGGGCGTAACGCCAGCCGTCATCACCGCCGTACACCAATGCCAGGGTGGGTAAGCTCATGGCTGCTGCGGCGGAACCAAAATTGCCCCAGCCACCGTAGATGCCTTCGGCAATACCCACGGTTTTGTGAGGGAACCATTCGCCCACCATGCGGATGCCGATTACAAACCCGGCACCCACAAAGCCCATTAAAAAGCGCATCATGGCCAGCTGTTCATAGCTGTTTGAAAACGCAAACACCAGACACAGAACAGACGAAATTAACAGCAAGCCGCTGTATACGTGGCGGGGGCCAAACTTGTCCACCAAAATGCCAATGACGATGCGCGCGGGAATGGTCAGTGCAACGTTGAGAATCATCAACGCTTTCACCTGTTGCCCGGTCAGGTCAAACGCTTCTTTCATAAAAGCCAGCAGAGGTGCATGGTTAAACCACACCACAAAGGTCAGAAAGAACGCAAACCAGGTGATATGGAGCGTTTTGATTTTGGGGTCGCCAAAATTTACCAGGTTGATTTTATGGTCTGACATGATGCTCTCCTTATGGAGATTTACTGAGAAGTTGTGTTGGAAAAATGCTGAATAAATCAGCGGTAATTGTGCTGGCCCGGAGTGTGGTTGATGCCTGTAATGGCAGGCTTGATATGCGTCAATTAAGGCCTCGGAACAGGGGTGCAGTACCTCTTTAGAGAGATGCCTGGGTACATACCCTGTGGTATTTTTTTGCGGACTTCTGGTGAATTACCCTGTCGTTTAATTACCGAAAACAAGCACCCACCAAAAGGAATAATCTGTGCAAAAAAACATTCCAGGTTCCTATCGGGCACTGACCATGGCAACCATTGCCTTTGCCGCTAATTTTTCTGTGTGGGTGTTGTACGCGGTGTTGGGGTTGGACGTGGCAGAGCGCCTGCAATTGAGTTCCACAAAATTGGGATTATTACTGTCGGCCCCGATCCTGACCGGCGCGTTAATGCGCATCCCTGCCGGTTTTTTGTCTGAACGGCACAACCCCAAAAGTTTGTTGTTCTGGCAAATGTTGTTGGTGGCACCGGCGCTGTTTCTGTTGCCGCTGGTGGAGTCCTACCGTGGCTACATCTGGCTCGGCCTGTGGTTGGGGGTCAGCGGTGTTTCGTTCACTCTGGGAGTGCGTTATGTCACTGGCTGGTTTGATCGAACCCGGCAGGGTACCGCTTTGGGGATTTTTGGTGCGGGCAATGCCGGTGCGGCTATTACCCTGGCGTTGGCGCCGTTATTTGTAAGTCAATGGGGGTGGCAGAGCCTTGGACCTGCATACGGTATTGGTTTGCTGGTTATGGCGCTGCTTTTTGTATGGCTGGCTCCCGCGCTGCCGGCTCATTTACGAGCGGCTTCCAGTGAACAAGCGGTGTCTCTGGCGCCGTTAAAACAGCTGCGGGTTTGGCGTTTTAGTCTGTATTACTATTTTGTGTTTGGCAGTTTTCTGGCGTTGATTTTGTGGTTGCCTGGATATTATCGCCAGGTGTATCAACTGAGTTTTTCCCAGGCGATGGCGTTTACCCTGTTTTTTGTCGCCACTTCCAGTTTGGTGCGTGCACTGGGCGGTTGGTTTGCGGATCGCTACGGTGGCCGCGCGGTTAACTGGAGCGTCTTTTGGGTTTGTCTGGTGTGCCTGTTTTTCCTTAGCTATCCGCCCACTACCATGACCATTCACGGGGTAAAGGGGGATGTTAATCTGAGCATTGAAGTGGGGCTGTGGACGTTCACCGGTTTGATGTTTGTGATTGGTATCGCGCAGGGGTTTGGTCGCGCCAGTGTGTATAAAACCATTCACGATTACTACCCACAACAGATGGGTGTTGTGGGAGGGATAGTGTCTGCTATCGGCGCACTGGGCGGTTGCACGCTGCCGGTTTTATTTGGTTTGGGGGTGGATTTGGTCGGCATACACAGTGCCAGCTTTATGCTGCTGTACGGGGTGTTGGCGTTTTGTATGACAGTGATGTTTTTTGCCAATAAGGCGGATCGTTTTCAGGGCAGGGTGGAGGAGGCGCTAAGCCATAATTTTCTGAAGGAAGATTGACGGAGCTTGTTATTGAGTAGCCCGTATGAAAAATATACTTGTCACTAAATACTGGTCATTGCGAGGCCGAAGGCCGCGGCAATCTCAACCAGTTTGGCAGCGGGCTGAAAGAGATTGCCGCGTCGCCTTTCTTTAAAACGAAAGGCTCCTCGCAATGACGGGGTTTCTAAAAATTAAACTGCGCAGTCAACCACAGTTTCTCAGTATCGGTACCAAAATCATCGGCGCTGTAATCCGCGTATTTCAATGACAGATTGAGGTTGTCGTTGATTTTACGTGCCACCAGGAAGCCCCATTCAGAACCCAGGCTATCGACACTGGCAGATGCCTTGTCGGCGCTGAAGTCGTGGTACACAAACGCCAGTTTAAAACCGCCAGCTTTGCCGCTGACCGAGAAGTACAGGTCTTCCACACCAGTGTCGATGTTGCCGGTGCCACCGGCGATAAACATATCGGTCCAACCCTGGAATTTATGCAGAGTGGCCAATGGGGTAATAAAACGGCCATCGTTTAACAGCGAGCCGCCGGTGTCGCCGTTGTCGGAGCCGAGCACTTCATAACCCAGTGTGAGTTTTACCGGCTTGGTTTGCAGGGAGCCTTCCAATAGCAGGTACCCAGCGCTGTAGTCCAGGGGGTTGTTGGCGGCATCGGTCTGGCGGGCGTATTCCAGGCTGTAGCTGAAGGCGTCGCTGGCCTTGCCACTGTAGCGAATGCCCCAGGTATCGGTGGAATACAACGCCACATTGTTGTTTTCCAGCAGGTAGGCGTACACAGACAGCTTTCCGCCTTCAAAACCGGTGTAATTGGCATTGAACAGCACGGTGTCGTTGTCATGGTCGCCAATGGGGGAGCTTTCACCAAAAATGCGGTTGACGTTGTTGATGTTGACTACAAACACCGTGGTGTCTTTCAAGTGTTTGTCGGTGTAGCTGATGGCGTCGTAAGTCTGCTCGTTCTGGCGGAAGCCAACACCGCCGACAAAACGCTGGTTGTCCAGGTTGATGCGCTGACGACCAAACTTCAGGTCGCTTTTGCCGAAGTCGTATTTGATCCATGACTGGTTGATCTCGGTGCCTTCCGGATCGGCGATGCCGGTAAAATTTTCGCTGCCGATAATGGATACATCATCCATTTCCAGCAGGCCGCTAAAGCCGTTGTATTCCGCACTTTGGAAGGTGAGGCGGCTGCGCAGGGTGAGGGCGTCGTTGCTGGCAGTGTTGCCTACGTCTTCGTAGCGTAGGCGGAAATTGCCTTTTACGGTGCCGTTTTTAAGGGCATCGGAAAAAGTGGCGGATTCCTCTGCGGCTGCCGGGTTGGCCAGGGTGCCAACAGCGGCAGCAATAGCGACGGAGAGCAGGGTTTTTGCGGTACTTTTCATGGTGGTTCTCCAGAATGTGAATGCCTGTCTGGTGGCGATTTTGTGGGGCTGGAGGGGGGCGGCAATTGATCCGGATCAGGTGCCGGAAATAAAGGAGGGCAAGGCCCACTTAAGAGGTAATTGATGGTTTTATTGGTTATTACTTAATAGGTATAAAACTTCCTTGCCTGCAATGCAGCGTTGCGCTCATAGATTATGAGCGCTGAGGATGAATCTATTTGTTTTTGGTCAACCTGCACCAGCGAAGTGGTCAGGGGGTATTGGCCCATGGATTAGAGTTGCCTCAGTCTTTAAAAACCCCAAACCATGTGCGCTTCTGACGCAAATCCAGAATCACTTTCTTATCAAAAAACAACGAATTTCCCAACAGCCCATCCGCTTCCAGCGGCAGGTTGGCAAAGTAGTTGGGGCGCTCGCGAGTGTAGTGGGCCTGTGCGTTGTGTATGTCAATATCGCCAATTTTCAGGGTTACATTTAACGGCGCACCAATAGTGGTTACCAGCTGGTCATTGGCCCAGCCTTCTATTCGGGAGTTGCTTTCTTCATCGCCATGGCGATCGGTGAGTTTTTGCCACTGAGCTTTATCCAGCAACAAGTCAAACAAGCTGGCACCGGTATCGAAAAAAAAGCGTTGTGCTTTGTGCCCGTCCAGCTCGGTGGTCAAAAATAATTTGCTGCTGCGAATCTGAGCAGGCACTTGGCGAATCTGATTTCGTGAAAGATGGTACTGGGCCTTGCTCAACAGGCAAATTTGCTGGCCGGGGTAATCGATCTGCACAATATGGCCCAACAGTGATCGCAGGCCAATACGGCCGGCCACACTGGCGGGCGGGTAGGGCATTACATGAAAGGTTTGGCTGGCAAAATCCATATCGCCAATAGCCAACGGCGCCATGCCGGTGATGCTGCCACTGGGCTGTTTAGCAAGAGCTATCCCCAATGCGGTTGCTGGCTCGCTGCCGTAAAATACACTCACATCGGAGCCGGTATCAAACTGCATGTCCGCGGTTTTGCCATTAATGGTGGTGCGTACCACCATGGCGGATTTTTCGCTGCCGTCCGTATCTGTGACCCACTGGAAGGGTGCGCAGTGGTTGTCCGCCTGGGCATTAAAACAGGTGAAGAGGAAAGCGATAATAGGGCGGGAGATCACCGCTTACTTCCGAATATTCTTGGTATCCAGCATCAAACTCATGTTCTGCATATTGGCTGGAATCACCACTACGCCGCCTTCGTTTTCAGCAAACTTTTTCAGCGCTTCATTGAGTTCGTGCTGTAAGTATTCCGGGGTCAGGGATTTATTGATAATGGCGTTGGCCTCGGCGATACCTTTGGCGCGGGCGATTTCGATTTCCGCGTCTTTACTGGCAATTTCCACTTCCACTTTTTTGGCTTCCAATTGCTTCTGAGCCTGCACGGCTTTCTGAATGGCCGCTTCAATGGTTGGGTCTGTGTTCAGCGCGCGCACCGCCACTCTGGTAATGGTAAATACGCCGGGGTCTTTGGAATCGAGCTTCTTCTGCAGGTTGCTGGAAATACCATCGCGCAGTTCGTCGCGATTGCGGTGCAATTCCAGAGAATCAATTTTGGTGACTTCCTGATAGATAACATCCCGGCCTTCCCGATAAACCACGCCATAGGCAGGCAGCAGGCCTTCTTCACCACGTTCGTAAGAGGAGGCGTATTTCACCATCAATTCAGCAACGTTGGTTGGGCTGACTTTGTAGTAAACACTGATATCCAGGTCTTTCAAGCGCAGGTTGTCCCGTGCTTTTGGTGTCAGGTTGTTGAAGTCGATAACAATTTCCTTGGCGGAAAATTCGTAGGCCTTTGTAATCAGCGGCAGCTTCCAGTTCAGGCCGGCGGGAATTTCTTCCATATCCACCGACCCCATAGTTTTCTCCACCGCTACATTGCCGGTGTCGACCACATACCAGCTACTGATGACAAGGATGATGATTGGGATAAGCAGCAGTGAGCTGCCAATGGCTTTTGCGTTCATATTTATTCCTTAATTGGGGGAGGTGGTTTCGGACGGCTGCCAAAGTTCTACTTTATTGCCATCCGGGTCCATAAACCAGCCGAAACGGCCGTAGTCCTGTTCGTCGATATCGCCGACCAATTGCGCGCCGCCTTCCGCTACTTGGGCCAGGGCGCCATCCAGGTCGTCTACAACCAGATTAAACATGAACGCCTGATCCGATGGCGCAAAGTAGTCGGTATCGGCTTTAAAGGGCGACCACACGCTGCAACTGTTGGCGGGCATGGTATCCGGTGTGAAGGGGGCGAAGGGCATGCCTTCCATCAACGGAATATCCAGCCAGCGTTTGTACCACTGGGCCAGTTTTTCCGGGTTGTTGCTTTTAAAGAAAACACCGCCAATACCGAGAGCCTTTGCCATTTTTCTGCTCCTGCTTGTGAGACCGTTGTTGTGCTGCCAGTATAGGCGCTTTTCGCAACCCGCTCAGCCTGCCAGTGAATACTCAAAAAAATAGCCGCACCAGAATCGGTTTGTACAACGCCCTTGGCGCCTTTGCCATGTGGGGCCTGGTGCCGATTTATTTTAAGTCACTGGCTCAAGTGGGCGCTCTGGAAATATTGGCACACCGGGTGCTGTGGTCGTTGCTGTTTTTGCTGGTGGTGATGTGGTTGACCGCCCGTTGGCAGAGCTTTCTGGCGATACTGCGCAACCGCCGTTTGATGGGCTGGTTGTTGTGCTCATCGCTGACCATTGCCATTAACTGGCTGGTATTTATCTGGGCGGTGGCGGAGGGGCGGATTCTGGAAACCAGCCTGGGGTATTTTATTACGCCTCTGATGAACGTGTTCTTAGGGGTGCTGTTCCTGGGCGAAAGATTGCGTCCGGCCCAATGGGCGGCAGTGGCTTTGGCAGCGATAGGAGTGGCCTGGCAGATAGGGCAGGTGGGTTACCTGCCATGGGTGGCGTTAGTGCTATCGGTGAGCTTTGGGCTTTACGGTTTGCTTCGTAAAAAAGTATCGGTGGATGCCACTCTGGGCTTAGGGGTGGAAGTTTTGGTGTTGCTGCCTCTGGCCGCAGGCTACCTGCTGGGGTTGGCGGCCAGTGGTGAGATGGCTTTTGTGGCTCAAGGCAGCACTATAACGGGGTTGTTACTGGCTGCCGGTTTAATCACCAGCCTGCCACTGTTGTGTTACGCCGCAGCGGCCAATCGCCTGAATTTGTCGGTAGTCGGGGTGGTGCAGTACCTGACCCCGAGTATTACCTTTTTTCTGGCCGTGTTCTTTTACAAAGAAGCGTTCGATAGCAACAGCTTGATTACCTTTGCCTTTATCTGGTTGGCGCTGGCGGTGTTTACTGTGGATGGCTTACGCCGCTAGCGCACATTGACCACCGGAATCAAATTGCTGCTCTGGGTTTGTTTTTGGGCGTAGTGCATCAGCACCAGATAGCTGGCCACCATAAACAGGGCCGCGCCGCCGCTCCATATCAGTGAGCTGGTGGGGTGGGCGCTGAATGTGCCTAACTGGTAACACAGTACCGCTGCGGTATAGGCGATGGCGGTGTTCCAGATGGCGGAGAATCCGGCCCAGAAACCGCCGGCTTCTTTGTAAATGGCCCCCAGAGTAGCCACGCAGGGCATATACAACAGTACAAACAGAATGTAGGCGAACGCTCCGATGCGGCCATCGAACAGCTGGTTCATCAGCGCCAGGGTGCCCAGTTCCACTTCTTGCTCAGCGGCTGCGGCAGCCTGGTCGCTCATTTCATCTACCTGAATGCCCAGTGGGTCGCCAAAGGCGCCGCCCAGCTCTGACAGGTTGGCGGGAATGGTTGCCACTGCCTCGCCCAGTTTTTCGCCAAAGCTGCTGTTTTCATCTTCATCGCCGTCTACGCCAGCCATGCTGGTGTACAGGGAATCCAGGGTGCCAACCACCACTTCCTTGGCGAAGATGCCGCTGAAAATACCCACGGTGGCGGGCCAGTTTTCTTCTTTCACTCCCATGGGGGCAAACGCCGGGGTGATTTTCATGCCGATGACCGAGAGTACGGATTTTTCCGAATCCTGATTGCCAAAGCTGCCGTCGGTGCCGATGGAATTGAGAAAGTTAAGCACAATCACCACCGCGACAATGGCTTTACCCGCCCGCAGTACAAACCCTTTCAGGCGGTGCCAGGTGCTGGTCAACAGGCCGCGCAGGGTGGGGATATGATAGTTGGGCAGTTCCATAATAAACGGCGTCATATCCCGGCTCATCAAACGTTTGCGAACCAGAAAGCCGGTGAGCACGGCCAGTGCCAAACCAATCAGATACAGGGCGAACACAATGTTCTGACCCTGAACCGGAAAGAACGCCGCCGCGAAAAGCACATAAACAGTAAGCCGCGCCCCGCAGGACATAAAGGGTGCCATCAGTGCTGTGAGCAAGCGGTCCTGCTGGGAATCCAGAGTGCGGGCGGACATGACCGAAGGCACGTTACAACCAAAACCCACCACCAGAGGCACAAAGGATTTACCCGGCAATCCTATGGCGCGCATCATGCGGTCGAGAATAAAAGCGGCTCTGGCCATGTAGCCGCTGCTCTCCAGAAATGACTGGAACAGAAACAGGGTGCCGATCACCGGCACAAAGCTCATCACCAGCTGAACGCCGCCACCGGCACCGTCGGCCACCAGTGTCACTAAAAATTCTGGCAGGTGCAGGAAGGTGAGCAGTTGCCGTGGCAAATCCACAAAGATAGCGCCGGCGGCAATGTCAAAGAAGTCGATAAAGGCACTGCCCAGGTGGATGGTGAACAAAAACATCAGGTACATCACGCCGAGAAAGATGGGGAAGGCCAATACCCGGTTGAGCAGGATTTTATCCAGGCGGTCGCTGAACGTGAGTTTGTTGCCACCGTCCCTGTGCTGGGCGCCTTCCACTTGCTCGCCAATCCACTGGTAACGAGCCTGAATCAACAGGTCGGAGGCACTGGTGCCGTGCTTTTGCTCCAGGCTGTTGATTTCTGTTTCCACCGCACTGGACAGATCTTCAGGCAGTTCCGCAGTGGCATGGGCATCTCGCTCCAGAAGTGCGGTAATGCGCAGACGATTGCTGCTCTGCTGACGCTGTTCAAGTAACCGACCGATGGAGGCAATGGCCACTTCCAGGCTGGTTTCCAGTGCGATGTGGTCATTATTGGCATCTGCCGTTGCTTCCTGTTCCGCAGGCCGCAGCTTGTTGATGATGACATCCACCAGGGTGCCAATGCCTTCTTGCTTGCTGGCGATAATGGGCACTACCGGAACGCCGAGCTTTTCCGCCAGCGCGTAGGGGTCAATATGGACGCCTTGCTGATCGGCCACATCGATCATGTTGAGTGCAATAACACAGGGCACGTTGGCGTCGCGCAGCTGGGTATGCAGGTAAAGGCCGCGCTCCAGGCTGGAGGCATCAATGATATTCACCAGCAGGTCGGCGCTGCCATCGAGCACATATTGCTGGGCAATTTGCTGATCGATGGAGTCGCTGTCGTGAGTGACGTGCAGGGAGTAGGTGCCGGGCAGGTCCACCACATCGAAACTGGTGTCGCCGTGGTCAAAGCTGCCGGACTTCTGTTCAACCGTTACCCCGGGCCAGTTGCCCACCTTCTGGTGAGTGCCGGTCAGTGCGTTGAAAAGAGTGGTTTTGCCGCAGTTGGGGTTGCCAACCAGGGCCAGGGTAAAGGCGCGTTTCATGAGGTTTAGATACTGCGGTCAGGTGGCGGTTAGATTTTTTCTACTTTGATATTGCCCGCTTCAGCGCGGCGCAAACTCAGGCGAAAGCCTCTTACTTGAATATCCATGGGGTCGCCCAGTGGGGCTACCTGTTCTATGGAGAAGGGCGTGCCTGGCGTCAGCCCCAGGCTCATCAAGCGATTGCGGTAATCGGCATCAATGCCGTTGTAATGGCGGATGATGGCGTGGTCGCCAATGGTCAGGTCTGCCAGCAGCAGAGAGGTATCTGTCATAACGTTACCGGAAGCGATGAGCTGCAGGGCTCACATTGAAAGTTATAGTCAAATAAGATTTATTCGCATTATACCTGCCGGCCTTGAAAATGAAAGGAGGCTGTAAAGCAACTGTCATTCTAAGTTGCTGTAATTCAAATAATTTGCATGCCGTTTTTTAACGGTGAGGAAAAGCGACCTTTGTCGTCATCATATGAGCGGCTTATCATTGCTGGCCTGCTTGATATTGGCTATCATTTGCATTTGCCGCTCTGGCAGGAAAACTGACTTTCACTTCGTTCGCAATAAGGCTAAGGAATAAACCGTGAAAAATACTCTTAAAGCACTTCCACTGTTAATGGCAGCTACTTTTACAGGCCACGCTTTTGCTGGCGCAGATTGCCCGGAACTCCCCAAAGAGCAGTGGATGACCCCACTGGAAATGCAGAAAAAAATCGTCAATGAATACGGGTTTGAAATCAAAAAGTTCAAAGTTGATGGCAATTGCTACGAGATTTACGGTTGGGAAATGATTGATGGCAAGCGCACTAAAGTCGAAGTGTACTTCAACCCGAAAACCGGTGAAATCGTCAAAAAAGAAGTGGACTAACGGCACAGCCGCAACGGATACATGGGTATTGAGTAAGTGATCTGGGACATTTTTGTTCGGATTTTTCACTGGTGTTTGGCGGTTGCCTTTGTCAGCAACTACTGGTTTTTGGAAGAGGGTGATCCGCCTCACGAGTGGGTTGGTTATGCAATTCTTGTGTTGATTTGTTTGCGGCTGATCTGGGGCTTTATTGGTACGGAGACTGCGCGCTTTCGCCAATTCTGGCCAACTTGGGCAAAGCTCAAGGCGCACCTTCGCGAAGCCCCACTCTCGTTCAAGAAACCACACCATGGCCATAACCCGTTGGGTTCATTGATGGTATTGCTTTTGCTGAGTTCAATCCTGGTGTGTGGTATCAGCGGTTGGATGCAGGAATGGGATATGTTCTGGGGGGAAGACTGGGTGCAATTAACCCACAGCATTTCCGCAGACATTGCCATGGCGGCAGCAGGGGTTCATGTTCTGGCTGTGCTGGTGATGCAGCGTATTTCTGGCGTTCAATTAATTAAGCAAATGATTTCCGGTCGTTAGCTTCATCACACAAAACAATCTCATATAAAGAAATGCCACATAAAAAACACCGGCTCTGAACGAGCCGGTCAGACTGCTGACAAAGTCCTCGCCCTCGTGCGGGGACTTTTTATAATGGGGCATGTTAAAAGACCGCCCCCAAACCCAGTCCACTATGGAGTTCGTCAGCATTGACGAGCTAGTTCCCGCCGACCACCTGCTGCGTAAGATCGATAAGGTCATCGACTTCAGCTTTATTCACGCTCTGGTTAAAGACCTGTACTGCGCCGACAATGGTCGTCCGGCCTTGGATCCTACGTTGCTGTTTAAATTGCTATTCATTGGGTATGTGTTTGGTGTACGCAGTGAGCGTCAGTTGATCCGAGAAGTT
>NZ_JATAAF010000020.1 GCF_030341905.1 Porticoccus sp. W117
TGGGTAATTGCGCAATTTCAATAAAAGTTTGCCTTCAATTTCTACTTTAATGCTCCCCCAAAAATCGCCATCAATTACTTCACTAATTTTATAATGTATTGAACCGACTTCGTTTTCCATGCCTAACAGCTCGTTTAACGGGCCTTCGGCCCGATAACAATTATTATCGGGATTCCAGCTTAATATATTATCGGGCCATCTGGTAAAAACATAACCCGTTGATTTTCAATTTAAAATATCCAATCCAGAATTTCGAGCATTTATTATCGGGCCATAATTTAGTCGCTTATACGCTTGAAAATTTCCCGAAAAATATACCTCAAAATACTGCCAACCCTCCCCAAAACTGGCAATAACCCCGCTAGCCCTGCAAAACCTCTCGAAAGGTAATATTCACTCTCTGCCTCACTGCACCTCTTTCTTTGGGCACCTGGTGCTGCCACAGTATCTGGGTAGCGCCCGCCATTACCAGCAACGCTCCCGACGATAGTTGCAGTTCAAAGCGTTCTTTGCCCTGCTTTTGTTTTAACTGAAAGCGCCTTTCGGCCCCCAGACTTACCGAGGCAATTACCGGCTCTAAACCCAGTTCAGGTTCATCATCACTGTGCCAGGCAACGCTGTCGTTGCCGTCGCGATACAGGTTAAGCAAGGCGCTATTGAAGTGGTGATTGGCAGCCGCCTCTACACGCTGGCGTAACTGCATCAGTTCCGGAGTCCAGTTATTTAGAGGTAAACGAGTACCGGAGTAACCGTAATTGGCACCGGAGTCGCCGTACCAGGCGTTGAGTCGGGGGATGGGCAGCGTGCGGCCGGCAATGCGGATACGGCTTTGCTGCCAAGGAGTGTTTTCCAGCAGTTGTGCGAATAGTTGGTCGGATTCAGTGGCAGTCAGGAAGTAGGGAAAGTAGTGTAGTGTGCATTGTTCGTTGGTGCCGGGCAGTGCAATGGTTTGCGCCGAGGAAGAAAAGAGGTCACTGGTCATATGGAAAGCTACTGCACTATTGGTTTTGGTGGATTACGTTTCGCTAATCCACCCTACAGATACTCGCGATGACGGAGGGCTTCAGGTAAAACCCGCGGCTCCATTTCCAGTTCAACACCAAAGGTTTCCTTTACGGACTCTACTACCTGCCCTGCTACGGCCAACAGTTCTTCGCCGGTTGCCGTTCCGCAGTTCACCATCACCAGCGCCTGGCGGTGGTGGATGGCAATATCGCCAATGCGGCGCCCTTTCCAACCGGCTTTTTCAATCAGCCAGCCGGCGGCCAGTTTGCTGTTGCCATCAGGCAACGGGTAAGCCACCAGTTCGGGATATTGCTGTTGCAGTTGTTGGGCTTTTTCTGTGCTTACGACTGGGTTTTTAAAAAAGCTGCCGGCATTGGGTTCGCTGGCTGGGTCGGGCAGTTTGCTGCGGCGAATCTGACACACCAGTTCGCTGACTTTTTGTGGTGTTAATTGATCTTCTGGAATGTCTTCAACGGCTTGCTGCAGAGCCGGGTAGCTCAGTTTCAGGTTGGAGGTTTTCAGCAGTTCCAGTGTGACAGACACAATGGCGGCACGGTTTTTAAGGGCGTTTTTAAAGATGCTGTCGCGGTAACCAAACTGACATTGTTGACGGTTCAGGCTTTTCTGTTCGCCGCTTTGCAAATCGACAATGTCTACCGACACTAGGTGCTCTGCCAACTCCACCCCGTAGGCGCCGATATTTTGCACCGGCGCTGCGCCCACCATGCCGGGAATCAGGGAGAGGTTTTCCAGCCCATACCAGCCATTTTGCAGGCTGAGCTGCACAAATTGGTGCCAGTCTTCTCCTGCCCCGACTTTTACCTGTACGCTGCTCTCTGTTTCCCCAACGGTTTCCACTCCGGGGATGGCTATCTGAATAACCAGGCCGGAAATATCCGCCGCCAACACCAGGTTGCTGCCGCCCCCCAGAATGGTGACCAGCCAACCCTGTTGTTTTGCAACGACCAAGGCCTGACAGAGTTGCTCGGTGGAATGCACAGACACAAATTGCTCTGCCAACGCTGGCAGCGCCAGGGTGTTGTATGGCTTCAGGTTTATATTGGATTGAATGTGCATATTGATAATTGTGAGATCCTCACGTGGCTGCGCCGCTCAGGATGACAGTATTTAAGTTCAGTGTGGCTCAGGATGACACTGAAGAATCGGGCAGCGAATAGCGTTTGCAAATATCTGCCAACAAGCCCGCCGCGGCTTGCTCTACCAAATCAAGCACCAACTCAAAACCGTCGTCGCCACTGTAGTAAGGGTCGGGCACTTCACGGTAGTCGCTGCTTTCCCCATAGCTGAGGAACAACTTGAATTCACCATCGTAATTGGCCGGCTTAAAGGGCAGCATGTTGGTCATATTGCTGTCGTCCATGCCGATGATGTAATGGAATTCGGCAAAATCCTCGCCGGTGACCAGGCGCGCGCGCAATGGGCTGAGGTCGTAGCCTCTGGTCAGCGCTTTGCGTTGGGCGCGGGCATCAGGCGGGTGGCCAATATGCCAATCGCCCGTGCCGGCAGAATCCACCAGAATCTGATCACTGAGGTCCGCGTCATCAACCATTTTCTGGAACACCGCGTGAGCAGTTGGTGAACGGCAGATATTGCCAAGGCAGACAAAGAGAACCTTCACTTTTGGGGCGCTCATTGCTGACGCTCCAACTCATCAATCACCCGTTGCAGGTCTTCAGGGGTATCTACCCCACCGGGCACGGCAGCACAGGCCTCCGCTACATGAATACCGACGCCCTGCCACATAAAACGCAGCTGCTCCAGGCATTCGATAGTTTCTAAAGGCGCCGCAGGCCAGGTAACAAAGCGGTTGAGCTGTTCTACCCGATAACCGTAAATGCCGATATGGCGCATTGGCTTGAGTTGCTCTGGCAACGCATCCCTCAGGCCGCCCTGCTCTATAGCGTGGTCGCGGGGCCAGGGAATGGGGGCGCGGCTGAAGTAGAGCGCCATGCCCGTATGATTGCCAACCACTTTGACGATGTTAGGGTTGGCAAAATCCGCCGTAGTTTCGATGGGTTCACACAGGGTGGATACCCCCGCCTCGCTATTACCTGCCAGATTAGCCGCCACTTGGTTGATCACCGACGGCGGGATCAGGGGCTCATCCCCCTGCACATTCACCACGATCTGCTCTGGCGCCAACTGCAATTTGCCCGCCACTTCCTGTAGGCGATCGGTGCCGGAGGGATGATCCGCTGAAGTCATGCACACTTCACCGCCAAACCCGGTGACCACATCGGCAATGCGCTGGTCGTCTGTGGCTACGATCACGCGCTCGGCATCACTGGCCTGGGCCTGGCGGTAAACACGCTCGATCATGGTGTGGCCAGCAATATCGCGCAGCGGCTTGCCCGGCAAGCGTGTGGAAGAATAGCGGGCTGGAATTACAACTAAAAAACTCATTTATCAGACACTTATAAAGTATTTTTAAAGTAAATAATAACAGTTAATGTAGCCCGGGTAGAGTGAAGCGGAACCCGAGAACTGCCTATTTGTGAACAGTTTGATCCCGGGTTTCGCTTTGCTTCACCCGGGCTACGACTTGTTCCAGCCACAGGCCTGGCATTTCAGCAGTCACATCCAGCACCCATACATCGGCATCGCCGGAAACCAGTGAGCGGCACTTCACCGCGTCCTTGGCTGTCATGATAATCGGCCTTTGCGGGGATAACTGCAAATCTTCCGCCCGGTATTTGTGGTGATCCGCAAAGGCGTGCAGGTGGGGCACAAAGCCTAGGCCTTTCAAGGTATTCACAAACCGCTGGGGGTTTCCAATACCGGCCACCGCATTCACTTCGCGACGGGTAAAGGGCCAATCCCTTGCCGCGATTGGCGGCTTGTCGCCCAGGTGACGCAATTGCCCCACCGGCGCCACTTTCATGGTAACGGCATCAACAACGCCCAATTGCCGGGCAACCGCTGGCTGCAATTCGCCATTGGATACCACAAAGTCCACCTCTGCCAGCCGTTCAGCCGGTTCACGCAGAGGCCCGGCGGGCAGCAGGCGTCCATTGCCAAAACCCCGGGCGCCGTCTATTACCGCGATTTCTATATCTCTGGGCAGGTGGTAGTGCTGCAGGC
This sequence comes from Porticoccus sp. W117, assembly GCF_030341905.1. Classification (GTDB taxonomy): domain Bacteria; phylum Pseudomonadota; class Gammaproteobacteria; order Pseudomonadales; family Porticoccaceae; genus SCSIO-12696. The sequence goes on from NZ_JATAAF010000020.1 coordinate 4,108, forward strand.
CGTCGTCGCTGACAATCAGGTTGCAATCGCTGTGGGTGAGCAGGTATTCCGCGGCACGGTGGCGATCCGGGTCCACCACTACCTGGCACTGGCATTGGCTGGCAATCAGTACCGGTTCATCACCACCTTGGGCTGGATCGGTTTGCTCAGATACCAGGTAAGGGTAGCTCGGTGCACGGCCACCGTAGCCACGGCTGATTACGCCGGGCCGATAACCCGCCTCTCGCAAGGCAGTCACCAGGGAAATTAACAGGGGGGTTTTGCCGGTACCACCAACGCTGATATTGCCCACCACAATGACAGGAACTGGCAATGGCCGTTGCCTGGCCTGGTGTTGATGTGAGCGGCGACGCTGACGGGCAACTGCGCCAAACAATGCCGCCAGTGGTGTCAGCAGCTTGCTGAGCCAGTCATCCTTATACCAACTCTGTTCTAGCTTAGTCGCCATTAGGCTCGTCAAAACCGCTCTGGTGGAGCTGGGCGTAGCGCCCCTTGGCGGCCAACAGTTGCTCGTGGGTGCCCTGCTCCACAATACGGCCCACCTCCATCACCAGAATACGGTCAGCACTTTCGATGGTAGTCAGGCGATGAGCAATCACAAAGGTGGTGCGGTTTTTCATCAGCTCTTCAAGAGCCTGTTGGATACGGCGTTCCGATTGAGTATCCAGAGCGGAGGTGGCCTCGTCCAGGATAAGGATAGGCGAGTCTTTCAGCAGCGCCCTGGCAATTACCAGGCGCTGGCGTTGACCACCAGACAGCAAGCCACCGCCATCACCGACCACGGTATCCCAACCATCGGGGAGCCTTTCAATAAATTCCAGAGCGTTGGCGGCCTCGGCAGCAGCGATGACTTTCTCACGAGGCATCTCCGCCAGCTGACCGTAAGCGATATTGTTGTACACCGTGTCGTTAAACAACGTGACCTGCTGATTGACGAAGGAGATATGGCTGCGCAGGTTAGTGAGGCAAATGTCGTTGATGTCGATGCCATCCAGTTTCAGGCAGCCACCAGTGTAGTTGTAAAAACGCGGAATCAGGTTGACCAGGGTGCTCTTACCACTGCCGGAGCTGCCCACCAGAGCGATGGTTTCACCAGCGGCCACATCAAAGCTGATGTCGCTGAGTACCCGCCCATCCCGCTCGTTATAGGCGAAGCTGACGCCATCAAAACTGAACTGGCCGGAAATGTTGTCCAGCTGGCGACTGCCGGTATCTCGTTCTTCTTCAGCATCAATGGTTTCAAAAATCGACTGCCCAGCCGCCAGACCGCGCTGTACCGGCTCCATCACACCGGTGAGTTTGCGCACCGGGCGAGTAATGGAGCCAGCGGCAAACAGGAACACCACCAGCACTTTTACATTCAGGTCGGCGATAAAACCGGGCTCCAGCGCCCAGTAAATCAACGCGCCCAAAGCGATGCTAATCAACAGCTGAATAACCGGGGAGCTAAGACCCTGCACCAAGCCCATTTTCACCACCTGACGGCGGTTCATCTGGCTGGCTTCAAACATCCGGCCACGCTCGTAGCGCTCGCCGCCGAACAGGCGCATTACCCGGTAGCTGTTTACCAATTCCTGAGATACCTGGGTCACATCCCCCATGGCACCCTGTATGCGATGGCTGATCAGGCGGAAGCTCTTGCTCACCACCGACACCACCAGCGCAATCACCGGCACCACCGCAAGGAACAATAGCGTCAGTTGCCAGCTGTAGGTGATCATCAGCACCAGATAGAAAAGCACCAGGGAGCTTTCGGTCACAATGGTTTTTATGGCGTTTGTCAGCGAGTCGCTCACCTGGGTGACCTGGTAGGTGAGCTTGGTGATCATGTGGCCAGACATCTGGGTGTCAAAATAGGACGCTGGCAGGCGAGTCATTTTGTTGAACAACTCGGTGCGCAAATTGTGCACCAGCATGGACGCCACATAAGCCATGCCATAGGTGCCCGCCAAAAAACCCAGACCGCGAATCAACGCCGCCACCACAAACATGGCGGGAATGGTGAACTGGGCGTTGGCCATCAGGCTGGCGTAGCTGTCTTCCCCCCAGAAGCGGACAATAGCCTGTTCGATCACACCGGGCTTGTCGGTGGCCAGCATGGCCGCTTCGCCAGTGAGCTCCACCTCACCCCCCAACTGGGAGAGGTAATCCAGCAGAATTTTGAGCAAATCCAGAAAGGCCGCATTCATGGCCGAGAACAGCATCAACGCCAGGCTGCTGAGCACAAAGATCGGCCAGTAAGGTTTTACATAGCCCAACAGGCGAGCGTAAAGCTGGCGATCGGAAGCGCTGGTGGTTGTGTTGTCGATATCGGTATCGGCCATCAATAATCCGTCTTTTTTATTCCACAGCCGCGCTGTCCGGGCGGCGTGTTGTGATGCTCAAATTGGCAAAACCGGCACGGCCGGCGGCATCCATGGCAGTGACACCAGCCTGAAAGCTGGCGTTGGCATCACAGGTCACCACCAGGGGAATGGTATTGTCGCCACCGGAGGCCTCTTGCAGGGCGGCAATAATGGTATCCGGCTGGCGGTTCACCAAACTCTTGCCATTGACGCTGTAGTTGCCTTCCCCATCCACCAGAATCTCTATCAGGCGCGGGGGCTCAGAACTGGCCACCCCTTCTGCTTCCGGCAAGTCTACCTTTAATCTGGTCTCCTTGGTAAAAGTGGTGGAGACCATAAAAAAGATCAGCAGCAAAAATACCACGTCGATCAGCGGCGTTAAATTAACGCCCTGTTCGCGGCTGCGTTGACGCTTGAATTTCACGATTTTTTCGCCGCACTGCGTGTGCTGGAGCGATTCTCAGAGCGAGAACCGCCATTGCTATTATTGCGGCGCGGGCGCTGTTGTTGTGATGTTTGTTGTGGCGATTTTTGTGGCGTCGGGTTTACCTTCTGAGTCTGGGATTGATCAGCGGAGGATTGATCCGGGGTAAACAGGCGGTCGCCGTGCAGTGCCCCCACCAGCTTGATTGCCTGGTCTTCCATATCCACTACCAGGCCATCCAGCTGACGTTCAAAATAACGGTGCAACATCAGCGCTGGAATCGCCACCGCCAAGCCGGCTGCGGTGGTAATCAGGGCTTCGGAAATGCCACCTGCCAGTACCGCGGCATTGCCAGTGCCTTCCAGCATAATGGCGGTAAACACCTTGATCATGCCGATCACCGTACCCAACAACCCCAGCAGTGGCGCCACTGCGGCAATGGTGCCCAGAGGGGCCAGAAAGCGTTCCAGGTCGTGTACCACCTGGTTGGCCGCCTCCTCAATGCAATCTTTCATCACATCGCGGCCGTGCTCGGAATTGCTCAGGCCGGCGGCAAGAATTTTCCCCAGCGGCGATGAGTCCCGCAGCTCCTGCAACTTCTGGCGGGTAATCTCATGGTGACGCAACCAGTGCCACACTTCCGCCAGCAAATTACTGGGTACCACCCGCTCCCTACGCAAGTTCCAGTAGCGCTCCACCGCAATGGTGACCACCGCCACCGAACACAGCAGTATCGGCGCCATCAACCAGCCGCCAGCAACGATCAGTTCGTACACGAATTTCCCCCAGTGCGTCCTTTTACGAAAGGCGACACTTTACCATAATCGCCCTGCATTTTTGGCAACCACATCACTGCCAGAAAAAGCCGCTACCGGTGCGTTCTGTAGACACCTGCCAACTCCCATTTTCAAGGGTCAAAGTTACCGCTCCATCCGTAGCGGTATACCACTGTCTGGCACCCACCGCGCCGTAACGCTCCACCACCTTGGGATGCGGGTGGCCAAAGTGGTGTTTATAGCCGGCAGAGTAAATCACATGCCGGGGTTGTAGTTGTTCTACAAAAGCAGAGCTGGACGATGTGCGGCTGCCATGATGAGGGGCCACCACAATATCCACTGGTGGCAACTGTGCCAGCAGACTGCGCTCCTGACTTGCCTCGATATCACCGGGCAGCAATACACGGCGGTCACCCAGGGTTATCAGTAATACACAGGAACTGTTGTTACTGGAAAGTTTTACTTCTGGCTGCCGTTTCGGGCTTAAAATCTGGAACTCCACACCCTCCCAATGCCACTGGTCTCCGGCCTGACATAGCTTGTTGCCAGTTTCATCGGGCAGCGATTCACCAAGCCAAATATCACCAACGTCCAGCGACTCTTTCAGCCCGTTAACACCACCAGCGTGATCGTTATCCCCGTGGCTCACCACTAAACGATCAACACGATGGATGCCTTTGGCACGCAGAAAAGGCGCCACCACAGCACTACCAACATTAAAACGCTCACTAAACGCTGCACCGGTGTCGTAAACCAGGGTGTGCCTTTGCGTGGTCACCACCACCGACAAGCCCTGCCCCACGTCCAACACAGTAACACTCAGTGGTGGCCGCGTTGGTGCGGCAAAAAACACCAATATAAAGGGCACTAACCCCAGCCATCGTGCTGGCACCCCGCGGGGCAATAACAACAGCAGTGCCGCCACCATTAGCGGCAATATCAGCCAAATAGATATCCCTATTGGTAGCGTCAGCATCAGTTCGGCAGAGCCATCAAGCCACTGCAATCCCTGGTAGAACCATTGCAGTTGCCAGCCCGCCAACTGCCAGCACCAGTGAGCCAAATCTACAGACACAAAGGAGGCAACCACACCCAGCAGGCAAATGGGCACCACAGCAATATTTAGCCAGGGAATGGCGACTCCGTTAATCAACACCGACAACAGTGGTAGTTGGCCATAGGCGGCCAGCAACAAGGCAGCCAGCGCCACAAACACCGTCCATTGAGGGCGCCACCAGCGGTGCAACCAACCCTGAAGCCCTGCGGGCCGCCCCACCAATGGGGCAAAAACCCAGAGCAAGCCAAACACCGCGACAAATGACAACCAGAAACCGGTGCTGTGTGCCGCCAATGGGTCTACCAGTGCTACCGCCGCGAGGGCCGACTGTAAATGGCTGAATGGGGAAGCGTTATTGCGCAACCAGCGCACCAACAGCACCGCCACTACCATGGCAAAGGCACGAGTGGCAGGTAGACCAAAGCCGGATAATGCCGCATAAAACCCCGCCCCTAACAGTGCGCAAACCGATGCCCACAGCTGCGCTGGAACAACTGGAAAAAGCAGGTTAAACGGACGTGCCAGCAAGTTACCCAGGCCGTAGCAAAGAAAACTGAACAGACCGATATGCAGGCCGGAAATGACCATCAGGTGAGTCGTGCCGGTACGATTGAACAACGCCCATTGATCGCTGCCCAGCGCTGAACCATCCCCCACGGCCAAAGCCTGCAACAGCCCCCGCTGCAATTCGGGTAACTGCATATCGCCAATCAGGCGATGGAGGTTTTCACGCAACTCATGCAGCCAGAGATGCCGATATCCCAGCAGTTTATTGGCACCTGTACTTTCAGCAGATGTCTGGCGCACATAACCAGTGGCAGAAATACCCTGTTGCAACAACCAGTGGCGATAATCAAAACCACCGGGATTGGAAAAACCGCGGGGGCGGCGCAGTTTTACCCGCAGCTGCCAATACTGCCCGGTTTGTATGGTCGGGCGTTCGCCGTACCAGCTCAGTTGCAGTTTATTCAGGGGTAACTGCCTGCCATCCACTACCGCAATGCAGCTATCCACCTGCAAGCGAAAACGGGTGCGCCGATGATCGCTTTGGGGCAAACCCAGCACCACACCTCGCACCTGAAACTCCTGTAATTCAAACTCTTCAGGCAGTTGTTGATGGAGCAACTGGTGGCCGCTGTAGACTCCCCAGACAACTCCTAGAAAAAGGCCAAGAAAGCGATAATCGCGGTAACGGGTAATTGCTGAAATGGAAATAATCGCAGCAGGGATAGCGATCCAAAGCGGTGGCAGTTGCGGTAAAAAACTGACACCAAAAACACCGATGGAAAACAGCAGCAAGCAGTGGGTTACCGGGTGGCTCATGGAACATCCTTGTTTCTTTTTCACTTGCCGTCGTTAAATGCGGGGCACTTAACAGTCGCGGCAAAGTCGAATTCCTATATTGCTATTGGGGTTTTACCTCACCCCCTTTGTAGATCACAATAGAAGCCGAGGGCCATAAAAACAACCGGCATAATTACTTTATAAGGAGTGCCAATATGCCTACAGCCCTGATTCTTTCCGGCGGCGGTGCCCGCGGCGCTTACCAGGTTGGCGTGCTGAAGGCGCTGGCGGAATTATTGCCCCGCGACACCTACAACCCCTTCCCCGTTATTTGCGGCACCTCCACCGGCGGCATTAATGCGCTCGCTCTGGCTGGCCGCCCCGGTCACTTTCGCCTGCGTATGCGCAAGCTGGAATACATCTGGCGCAGCATATCCCCGGACAAGGTCTACCGCGCCGACGCCCTGGGTGTACTGAAAAACACCATTAAGGTGATGGTGTCGTTTTTCCACAGCGGCTACCCGTTCGGGTGCCCGGTGGCGCTGTTTGACAACTCACCGCTGAAAGAGCTGCTGGAAAAAACCGTGCGCTTTCGCCATATCGACGAAGCCATTGCCAGCGGCGAATTGCACGCCCTTTGTATTACCTGCATGAGCTACACCACCGGCCAGTCGGTGGCTTTTTTCCAGGGTTCCGATCGCCACAAGCCCTGGGAACGTTCGCGGCGAATAGGCGTGCGTACCGGTCTGACGGTAGAACACCTAATGGCCTCATCCGCCATCCCCGCTTTATTTCCGGCCAAACAGATTGGCGATCACTACTACGGCGACGGCGCCATCCGCCAACTAAAACCCCTCAGCTCTGCGCTACAGCTGGGGGCACGCAAACTATTTGTGGTAGGTGTCAGTGATAATCCCCGCCACAAACCGGATATGACCAAGCCGGATCATCCACCCTCTATCGCTCAGATAGTCAGTCATATGTTTAACAGCGCCTTTATCGACGCCATGGAAGCGGATCTGGAAACCCTGCACAGCATTAACCGGCTGGTTAAGGAATTCGATATTGAGGAACGCCGGGAGCTGGGCATCAGCGATATGCAACCCATTGAAGCGCTGTCCGTGAGCCCATCACAGCCCATTGACGTGATGGCCACCGAATACCTCGACAACCTGCCCACCAGTCTGAAACTATTTATGCGCGCCATCGGCGCCACCGCCCAGGGCGGCGGTGCCAGTACTGCGAGTTTTTTATTGTTTGAAAAAGAATTTTGTACCCGACTGCTGAATATGGGTTATCGAGATGCGATGGAACAGGAGAAGGAAATTCGGGAGTTTTTTGAGTGCTAGGAGAAAATAAATTCATCTCCTTTTACTATTGATCTTCAGGATAACCCAAACCTTTTTGAGCCTGTCTTCTTACACTATCTAAGGATCTGACTAAGCTCATCATTGCGGCATATCCGAATAACTTTAAGTGTGGATAAGGCTCGATGTTTTCTAGTTTGGCATCGGGAACAATCAATATAAACGCATAAATTGCTGCAAGTGTAGCTATAAAACCAACTGGCAATTTTTCAAGTAAATCTCTAAATTTCCAGTAATCTTTACATTCCCATAGATAAATTGTTTCAACAAAAACTGTAACGCCTAAAAAAACTCCCACCACCCAAAATACTGTCATATTGCCCCCAATCCTTTAACAAGGCTGACCTCAAACTACTTTTCAAACTCTTTGCTTTTCTCTTGGGCCAGTACCAATAGCATAATTACTTATTGGCTTTGAATCACATACCTGACCACATCAAACCCCTCATAATCCATACGCCCGTCATAGCTCAAACCGCTTTTTTCCAACACGCGGGTTGAGGCAATATTTTCTTCCAACGCCAGGCCGATAATTTTCTCCAGGCCCAGTTCATTCAGACCGTATTGCACACAGGCGCGGGAGGCTTCGGTGCCCAAACCCTGCCCCCAGAATTCCTTGAAAAAGCGATAACCCACATCAACCTCTTCCAGGTCATCCAGGTATTTCAGGCCACACCAGCCAATCACATCGTTGGAGCCTTTCATCACACAAGCCCAGCGACCATATCCGTATTTCTGGTAATCCCGCATGGGGCGTTCGCGCAGCACCTGCAGGGATTGCTCCAGGCTGGTCATGCAATCTTCACCGGTATAGCGCATGACTTCCGGATCGCTGTTCAAGCGGTAAAACCATTCTTGATCCGCTTCATCCATACGACACACATAGAGTCTTTCGGTTTCCAGTACCGGGTTATTCAAATCCATCATTGCTCTCCTGAAATTGCTCTCCTGAATCCGTTTCCTGAACCAACACCCAGGGTTTGACAACACAGGTCCACAGGGCTGTGTTACCCGCGTACCAATCCTGCGCCTGTTTATCACTTACCTCAGCCACTTGCCCTGCTGCCATCCACTGTTTTACCTGAGCACTGTTGTCGAGAGATATCTGCAGGGCCACTTCGGTCATATCCAGCTCCGCCGCCACTGCAACTACTGAGCCAGAGGCAAAAAAGCGCTGCAGGTCGTGCCAGTGGACGCGGGCGGTTTCCAGGTTGAGTTTGGCTTTGAGCACTTCCGGGTCGCGCTCTGCCCGCAGTTGCGCCTCAATATCATCCTTCATCACATACCTCTTGCAGAAGGTCGGTGCAGGGAAATGCCCCCGCTACCAATTGTTCTTTTTGTATTTTTTTCAGGCGTTTAACCGCCGCTTCCAGCTTCAAGGCCTGCGAGTGACTGCCCACAAGCTGCTGATACACCAATTGCAGCGGCCCTTTGCCCCGCAGCGCCCTGGCGCCTTTACCGCTGCTGTGCTCCTGAAAGCGACGCGCCACGTCGGTACTGATGCCGGTGTACAGGGCGCCGTTGGCGGTGCGGATTAGGTATAGGTGCCAGTTGGTCATATTTAGCTTCATCCGTCATCGCGGAGGAGCATAGCGACTGTGGCGATCTCCATCAGGCTGCTGCCAAGCGGGATGAGATTGCCGCGTCGCTACGCTCCTCGCAATGACGGGACGCAGAAACAAAAAAGCCGCCTTTGCGAGCAAAGGCGGCTTTCGTTTGATCAGTTCCGGTCTGTATCAGTCCAGGTTCTCGCTGATGTAGCTGATGGCCTGTTGTACAGTGGTGATCTTTTCCGCTTCCTCATCGGGGATTTCGGTGTCGAACTCTTCTTCCAGAGCCATAATCAGCTCTACGGTGTCCAGAGAGTCAGCACCCAGATCTTCCACAAAGGAAGACTCAGGCTTCACTTCTTCTTCTTTAACACCCAGTTGCTCGGCAACCATTTTGATTACGCGTTCTTCAATGCTGCTCATGAGTAATATCACCCCTAATTGGTAAGCATTTAAACTAATTTAACCTGGCCATTTTCCATGGCCTTGGTATTTGGAAAACTGTTGTCTGGCGACAATGGCTGCGCATTGTACCTCAAAATTGCCAATGCGTAACCCATTTTTAATGGAGCCATAATGGAGCTATTTTGACGCCCCATTAGCCCATGTACATACCACCATTGACGTGGATGGTCTCGCCGGTGATGTAGGCGGCGGCATCGCTGGCCAGGAAGGACACCACCTGAGCGATTTCCTGGGGCTGCCCCAGGCGCGCCAGGGGCACCATGGACAGCAGCGAGGACTTGGCGTCGTCGCCCAGTTCGTCGGTCATGTCCGTCTGGATAAAGCCCGGCGCCACCGAGTTCACGGTGATATTGCGAGAACCCAGCTCTTTAGCCAGCGCCCGCGCCATACCGGCTGCACCGGCTTTGGTGGCGGCGTAGTTGCTCTGGCCCACATTGCCCATAGAGCCAATCACCGAGGTGATGTTGATAATACGCCCCCAGCGGGCCTTGGTCATACCGCGCACGCTGGCTTTACTGAGGCGATAGATGGAGCTGAGATTGGTGTCGATCACATCGAACCACTCGTCATCCTTCATACGCATCAGAATGTTGTCTTTGGTGATACCGGCGTTGTTCACCAGAATGGTGGGCGCGCCGTGCTGCTCGTTGATGGCTTTCAGCAGACCATCAACGGATTCCTGATCGGTGACATTGAGCACCATCCCCTGCCCGCCTTTGTCCGCCAGGCGTTCGCCAATGCGCTGGGCACCGCCTTCGCTGGTGGCGGTGCCAATAACCGTAGCGCCTTTGCTGGCCAGTTCATCGGCGATGGCAGCGCCAATGCCACGGCTGGCGCCAGTTACCAGAGCTACCTTACCTTGCAAAATTTGCTCACTCATAATCGTCTCTCTCAGGCTTCCGCCAGTGCGTTTTCCAGGCTGGCCACATCTTCTGTAGCCAGCGCCTTGATGGTGCGATCGATGCGCTTACACAGCCCACTGAGTACTTTGCCGGGGCCGCACTCTACAACGGTTTCAATACCGGCGTCTTTCAGTGCCTTGGTGCAATCCACCCACAAAACCGGCTTGTAGATTTGCTCAATCATCAGTGCCTTGATGGCGGCGGGGTCAGATTCGGTCTGGGCGTTCACATTGTGAACCACAGGCACAGCAGGCGCTTCAAAGCGGGTAGCCTCAATCTGGGCCGCCAGCTTGTCAGCGGCCGGGCGCATCAGTGGCGTATGGAAAGGGGCGCTCACCGGTAACGGCAATGCGCGCTTGGCACCAGCCTCTTTACAGGCTTCCATGGCCCGCTCTACAGCGCCAGCGTGACCGGCAATCACCACCTGGCCGGGAGAATTGAAGTTCACCGGCACAGCCACCTCGCCATTACTGACCAGTCTGCAGGCAGACACAATCACTTCATCATCGAGGCCAATAATGGCCGCCATGGCACCCACACCCTGCGGCACCGCCTCTTGCATATAAGCACCGCGACGGCGAACCAGGTCAACCGCATCAGCAAAAGCCACTACCCCGGAGCACACCAGAGCAGACCACTCACCCAGGCTGTGGCCCGCCATCAGAGATGGTTGCGCGCCGCCCCTCTCTTGCCATACACGCCACATGGCGACACTGGCAGTGAGCAGCAGTGGCTGGGTGCATTCGGTAAGGTTGATTTGCTCCTGCTCACCATTCTGGACACGATCCCACAGGTCGTAACCCAGCACCTGGGAGGCTTCCTCAAAGGTGGCTTGCACCACCGGGAATTGCTCGGCGATATCCGCCAACATGCCAATTTTCTGGGAACCCTGCCCAGGAAAAACAAACGCGAGCTGGTTATTCATAACTTGTTCTCTTTATGGATGGTTCTCTTTATAGGTGGTTCGGTGTTGCCGTTGTTGCTTCGTCGTTAGTCTGTTGCCGGATTGCCATCATCTTCACTGGCACTGGCAAACGCCTGTTCGATCTGCCGGGATAACCCAGCCTGGGCCTCTTCAAACGCTACCTGCAGCGCTTGGGCAAAAGCCAGCTGGCAGGCGGAGCCATGGCTTTTCACCACAATGCCGCGCAAACCGAGAAAGCTGGCGCCGTTGTATTGTGCCGGATCAATGGAGTTACGGAAGTGTAGCAATACCGGCTTCGCTAAGGCACCCACCAAACGGGTATACCAGGTGCGCTTGAAAGCGGCCCGCAGGCGTTCAGCAATCATACGCGCCACACCCTCACCGGCCTTCAGGGCCACATTGCCGTTAAAGCCATCGCACACCACAATATCTGTGGTGCCTTTGTAAACGTCATCCCCTTCCACAAACCCCTGGTAATTGATGGCGCCATCTTCTGCCAGCAGCTCCGCAGCATCGCGCACACACTGGGCGCCCTTTTGATCTTCAGAGCCCACGTTGAGCAAGCCCACCTGAGGGCTATCGATACTATCCAGAGTGCGCACCAGGCAACTGGCCATGGCGGCGAACTGATGCAATTGCTGGGGAGTACAATCCAGATTGGCACCGGCATCCAGCAGATAGGTACGGCGTTTGAGAGCGGGCAACGCGGCGCAAATGGCCGGCCGTTCAATGCCGGGGTAAAGGCGCAGTTGTATCAGCCCCATGGCCATCAAAGCGCCGGTATTGCCCGCGCTGATGCAGGCATCGGCGTCGCCCTGCTCCACCGCGCTGATTGCCCGCCACATGGAGGAGTCGCGCTTCTGGCGCAGTGCCTGGGAAGGCTTTTCGTCGTTGTCTACTTGTTGTTCGCAGTGCACTACAGAGAGGCGCTCGCAAGGCGAGGAAAGTTTTTTCAGGCAGGCATGAATCTGCGCCTCATCGCCAAAGAGACTGATTCGAACACTGGGGTTGCGGCTGAGAAAATCAGCAGCGGCAGGAACCGTGACGCGGGGACCGTAGTCCCCGCCCATGGCGTCAATCGCAAGACGGACAGAGCTCGTCAAGAAAAATACTCTTGGTCAGAGGATGACCAGGAGTCCAAGGTGGCTCAATTAGTCGTCGCGACCGGTTTCAACCACTTTCTGACCGCGGTAGAAACCGTCAGCAGTCACGTGGTGGCGACGGTGCTTCTCGCCGCTTACCGCGTCAGTGGACAGAGTAGATTCGCCCAGCGCGTCGTGAGAGCGACGCATACCGCGGCGAGAGCGGGTTTTACGGTTTTGTTGTACAGCCATGATGTTCTCCTGATGACTATCTATATCTGTAAAGTGAATCAAGGGCGGCAGTATCGCTGCCCTGGACTCAGGATTTCTTTTTCAACTGCTCCAATACCTGGAACGGGTTGGGCTTTTCTTCGGCTTCCACTTCTCCGGTAGAAAAGTGGCTGGCCCCTGAACACTCGCCCACCGGGTGATAATTCACGTAGGGCAATGCCAGCAATAATTCGTCTTCCACCATGTCGCTGAGGGAGGCGCTTTCGTCCGCCACCACCCAGGGCTCCAAATCCCTGTTCAGATGCGGCGCATCCTCCTCGCTCCATACCAGGCCAAGGGCAACCTCTGCCTGCAAGTGCTGTTCCATGGGTTGCATGCAGCGCTGGCAATTCACGGTAACATTAGCGCTTACCTGCCCGCTGACAACCCGCTGATTCTGCTCGTCAGTGGCAAAATCCAGCGTAACCTCCACGGGCTCTGGCAGAGCCGCAACTGCATTGGCTAACCTGGGCAGTTGCGAGGCGCAAAAACACCCCGTCAGACGCACACCCTGGCCAGTCAATTTTCGTGCATCAACTGTGGCCGGGAGAGCTCTGTTCGGGGGGGTAGTTGACATAGGCGCGCAATAATAGTGATCTGCCTACCATAAGTCAAAGCCTATCTTGACCGTTTTGGCGGTTAAAATGATCCGAAAAATGAGCCCAAAATGACCGAAATCGCACTCGCCTCATCATCCCCCTATCGCCGCCAATTGCTTGAACGCCTTGGCCTGCCATTTCAATGCCAATCTCCGCAGGTGGATGAAACACCTCTGGCCGGGGAATCCCCCACCGCTCTGGCGGTGCGGCTCTCCCAAAGCAAGGCCCGCGCATTGGCAGAACCCTTTCCCGATCACCACATTATTGGCTCCGATCAGGTGGCAGAATGCAATGGCACGATTCTGCACAAACCCGGCGATTTTGATGCTGCCCGCCAGCAACTACAGCAACAATCTGGAAATACCGTGAGCTTTCACACCGGCCTGTGCCTGTACAACAGCGCCAGCGGAGAATCACAAACGGATGTAGTGACCACCACGGTGCATTTTCGGGTGCTGAGTAACGAGGAGATCGAGCGCTATCTGCACCGTGAACAACCCTACGACTGCGCCGGCAGTTTTAAGGTAGAGCAGCTGGGTGTGTCGCTATTTGAGAAGGTGGAGAGTTCCGATCCCACAGCGCTGGTGGGTTTACCGCTGATTCGGTTGTGTGAGATGTTGCGGCAAAGTGGGGTGCGAGTTTTATAGGGGTATCGTCATCGCGAAGGAGCGAAGCGACTGCGGCGATCTCCAGCCAGGCACTCCGAAATCAGGAGATTGCCGCGTCGCCTGCGGCTCCTCGCAATGACGAACAGGATTCGTGCCCCCTGATCGCCTCCTCAACCTGCGAGAAACAATCCACCACCGCAAAAGGCTTATGCTTCTGCAAACGCTCAACACTGTGCGCCCCATAGCTAACACCCAGCCCCGGCACTTGGGCGTTTACCGCCATTTCCAGGTCGTATTCCGTATCCCCCACCATAATTGCCTGTGAGGGCTGCACATCAAATTCCTGCAGCAATTCATTGATCATCTGCGGGTGAGGTTTGGAGCGGGTTTCATCGGCGCAACGGCTGCCGTGGAAGAAACTATCCAGGCCCTTTTCCGCCAACACACGGTTTAAACCGCGACGACTTTTGCCGGTAGCCACAGTGAGAATGTGCCCCTGCTCGCGCAACCGCTCCAGAGACTCCATCACATGGGGGTAAAACGGCGATGGCACCTTGTCATTGCTGAGAAAATGTCGGGAATAGTCTTCCTTGATGCGCTCGATCAAACCATCATCTTCTATATGCGGGTAGAGAATGGCAATGGCTTCGCGCAAGCCCAGGCCAACAATGTTACGCACTTCCTCGACCGTGGGCGGTTGCAGCTGGCAGTCCTCGGCGGCCCGCTGCATACAAAAGGCGATACGCGACAAGGAATCACTCAGGGTGCCATCCCAATCAAAGATCAAAAGTTTGGTCATTATTTCAATTGCTCTAATGGTGTCGCCAGCTCCGGGGGCAGCTCGGCCTCCACAGCACAAACCTGTTCGCTGTCCGGCAGGCGAAATTTCAATGAGCTGGCGTGCAGGAACATACGCTCCAGCCCCGCTTGCTTCATATATAAGTTAAATTCTTCATCGCCATACTTGCTGTCCCCGGCCAACGGGTGGCCAGCAAACTGGCTGTGAACACGAATCTGGTGAGTGCGCCCGGTTTCCAACCTGGCCTTTACCAGAGTGGCCCGTTGAAAGCGCTGCAACACCGAAAACTGAGTGGCGGAAGCCTTGCCGTCCGCCGAGACTTTGACAATGCGCTCGCCGGATTTGAGTTCGTTCTTGCGCAGCGGCACATCGATACGGCGGCGATCTGCGGGCCAACGGCCTTTTACCAGAGCCGTGTATTCCTTGGTCACTCGATGGTTGCGCATCTCATCTTGTAACCAGCGCAGCGCGCTGCGTTTCTTGGCCAGCATAATGCAGCCGGAAGTATCCCGATCCAGGCGATGCACCAGCTCCAGAAAATGTTGCTGCGGGTGCATGGCCCGCAGTGACTCAATCAGCCCCAGATTAATACCACTGCCACCGTGAACCGCCAGCCCGGCGGGTTTGTTGATCACCAGCACCCGGTCGTCTTCATACACCACGGACTGCTGCAGCAGTTTTTGCAAACCCACCCCTGGGCCGGCGATGGCAGGTCTCTCGGAAACCCGAACCGGGGGAATGCGCACCACGTCGCCACAGCTGAGGCGGGTTTCCGGCTTCACCCGGCCCTTGTTGACTCGCACCTCTCCCTTGCGCAACAGGCGATAGATGCGGGATTTCGGCACCCCCTTGAGACGGGACAATAAAAAGTTGTCCACGCGCTGGCCGTCCTGGTCTTCCGTTACTTCAACCAGGCGTACGCTGCTATTCGCTTTTTTCGGGGGATCGTTATCAGTCACTAGCGTAGAGGGCTTCGCAAAAGGCGCGCATTCTAGCAGGTATGCGCGACAGGCCGCATCTTTAACGAAGCACCTGTAGGTCGGCCTTCAGGCCGACAACATACCAGGCTAATACGCTTTACTTGACGGGCTAAAGCCCGACTTACAGGGTTCTTTCTTCTTTATATTGAAGGGGTTAGCAATTGCTGTTATAGTCCCGTGCCGCATGGATCACCGGTTGCCAATAGCGCACCAAAACCATGCGTGCAGTGTAAACACAAGAGATAAGGCCCGTTACAAACGGTAAAGCCTTATAAACGAATTTTTACGCCCCTGCCCCCATCACAACCGATCGGCAGGCGCAAAAACAAACCGCACAACAGGTGCGGCGCTTTATAGAAAGCAGAAAGAAACGTAGAGAGCAAAACAAGCAGATTACTTTGCCACTGGCCAAAAGCCCTGGCATAACCGATGGCGAGTGCGCCAACCAGCCTGCAAAACCGGCCCTGAATGACCACTGCGGCGACAGAAAAGATGGCTCCAGAAGCCCAATGCGCGCGACCTGCAAAAAGACATCGGACAGCAACAGAGAACAGAAGCGAAAGTCGACTGAATACCCAGATGACAACAACGTTAAGAAATACAGACAAACTGCATCATTAATGCACGCGAACCTCGGTCGGCCTTGCCCGACGGAGCGCCCTGTAATTTCCCTCTGACCTGCCCCACTGCCCTACCCTCTTTCCTGACTGTAAAGCCCCGCCTGCTGTGCCCCAACAAAGCACACAGGACACAACATGAAACGTATGTTAATCAATGCAACTCACCCGGAGGAGTTGCGCGTGGCCATGGTCGACGGCCAAAAACTGTATGACTTGGATATTGAAAACCGCACCCGCGAACAGAAAAAAGCCAACATCTACAAAGGCAAAATCACCCGCGTAGAGCCCAGCCTGGAAGCTGCCTTCGTTGACTACGGCGCCGAGCGCCACGGCTTTCTACCCCTGAAAGAAATCGCCAAGGAATACTTCAGCAAAAAGCCCAACGAAATCCAGGGCCGCATCCGCATTCAGGACGTGGTCAAGGAAGGCATTGAAGTTATCGTTCAGGTGGAAAAAGAAGAGCGCGGCAACAAAGGCGCAGCGCTGACCACCTTTATCAGCCTGGCGGGCCGCTATCTGGTTCTGATGCCCAACAACCCCCGCGCCGGTGGCATCTCCCGCCGCATTGAGGGCGAAGAGCGCTCGGAACTGCGCGAAGCCATGCGCGACCTCAATATCCCCAAAGGCATGGGCGCTATTGTGCGCACCGCTGGCATTGGCCGCTCCGCCGAA
Source organism: Porticoccus sp. W117 (assembly GCF_030341905.1). GTDB lineage: Bacteria > Pseudomonadota > Gammaproteobacteria > Pseudomonadales > Porticoccaceae > SCSIO-12696. The sequence continues at coordinate 20,833 of NZ_JATAAF010000020.1, forward strand.
GAGCTGCAATGGGACCTGGATTACCTGGCGCAACTGTGGAGCACCATCAAGCAGGAAGCGGACAACTCCTCCGCACCGCACTTCCTGTTCCAGGAAAGCAACATCATTATTCGCGCTATCCGCGACTACCTGCGCCCGGATATCGGCGAAGTGATTATCGACAACCAGGACGCTTGCAACCTGGCACGAGCCTTTATCCAACAGGTGATGCCCAACTTCCACAGCAAGATTCGCGACTACGAAGACAGCATTCCGCTGTTTACCCGCTATCAGGTGGAAAACCAGATCGAAACCGCCTTCCAGCGGGAAGTGAAACTGCCTTCTGGCGGCTCCATCGTGATCGATCCCACCGAGGCGATGATCTCCATCGACATCAACTCCGCTCGCGCCACCAAAGGCAGTGATATTGAGGAAACCGCTTTCCAGACCAACCTGGAAGCCGCCGATGAAATCGCCCGCCAACTGCGTCTGCGCGACGTGGGCGGTCTGATCGTGATCGACTTTATCGACATGAACGCCAGCAAGCACCAGCGGGAAGTGGAAAACCGCATGCGTCGTGCCCTGGATCTGGACCGCGCACGCGTTCAAGTGGGCAAAATCTCCCGCTTTGGCCTGCTGGAAATGTCTCGCCAACGGCTGCGTCCATCCCTGGAGGAAACCACCTCCAAAGTGTGCCCCCGCTGTACTGGCCAGGGCACCATTCGTGGCACACGCTCTCTGGCCCTGTCCATCCTGCGTCTGGTGGAAGAAGAAGCGCAGAAGGAATTCAGCGTTGAAATTCGCGCCATTACCCCGGTAGAAATCGCCACCTTCCTGCTCAACGAAAAGCGCGGCGAAATCAGCGACATCGAAAAGCGCAACAACATCCGCGTGGTGGTCATCCCCAACAACCACATGGACACCCCGCACTTTGAAGTGCAGCGCCTGCGCGAACAGGATGGCGTCAGCAAAGAATACAGCTACGTGCTGGCGGACAGCATTACCCCGGAAACCGTGACCAACGACACCCTGGCCGCACCCGTTACCCCGACAGAGCTGCCAAAGCCTGCCGTGCAGGGCATGGTGCGTACCGCGCCGGCCCCCACCCCGGAAAAACAGCCCGCCAAAGCCAAGGCCGCAGCCAAGAAAAAGCCCGGCCTGCTGAAGCGCATTCTCAATGCCCTATTCGGCAAAGAGGAAGAGCCGAAAAAAGCGCGCAACAACCGTGGCAAGGGCCGCAACCAACAAGCTCGCAATCGCCACTCGCAAAACCGTCGCAACGACGGCCGCAATCGCCGTGGTGGCCAGAACCGCAACCGCCAGCAAGCCCAGGGCCGGGATAATCGCGGCAACCAGCAAGGTCGCGATCAAAACCGCAATCAAAATCGCGACAGTCGCCGCCAGAATGACCAACGTAGTCAGTCCCAGGGCCAGGGCAATCGCAACCAAAAACAACAGGCCAATAAGCCGGCACAACAAGCCAGCGAACCGCAAAAGCAAAGCAACAACCGCGGAGACAACAACCAGCAGCAAGCAGCGCAAAATAAAGGGCCAAAGCGTCGCCCCAGTGGCGAACGCCGCCAGCCGCGCCGCAAACGCGAGCGCCGCGAAGTACCGGCAGAACTGCTGGCCATGACCGCAACAGAAACGGTTGCAGAAACAGAAGCCAAGGCAACTGCCCCGCAAGCGGTGCCTGAGCAAGTGACTGAGAACACAACAGCTGTTGTAGAGCAACAAGTGGTAGAAACTCCAGTTGCTGAACAGCCTGCTGCCCCAGAAGCCGTTGAGCCGACCCCCGTAGAACAAACTGCTGACAGTGAGCAAGCGTCTGAAGCACCTGCTATTGAAAAAGCCTCTGATGAGGTTGTACAGCCCGCCACTGAAGTGGTTGCTGAAGCTGCAGAAACCACTGAGCAGGAAAATGCTGCAGAGGCGGAAGCAACACCGGAAGTGCCTCAGGCAGACGCCGTAGAAGCTGAAGCCAGCCCGGCTCCGGAAGCATCTGCCGAGGGCTCTCCATCCGCTGAAGGCTCTCAGAGCGAGCAACCAGCAGAGGTCGAGGCTTCGGCGGAACCAGAAGTTGCCGCTGCACCGGAAGCAGCGACAGAGGCGACGGTGGAAACAACTACCCAGGATGAGCCCGCTGTAGCTGCCGCTGAAGAAACCCCCGCCGAGGCAGAAGCTGAAGCAGAAACCGCAACTCGCCCCAGCAATGACCCGCGCAAAAACCCGCGCAAAATTGCCAAAGTGGAAGTGACCACAGTCAACGTCGAGCAAACTCAGACGCAAGCTCTGGACACCACCAAGCCAGCGCCTGTTCAGGTAGAAGCCAGCGAATACAGCCGCCCGGCCAACGACCCACGCGCCAAAAGTCAAAACAGCGCGGCGAACTAAAAAGAGGCACACCAAAAGGCACAAGCGTATGCGTAATTGACGCTTGTGCCTTTCGTTTTACCCGCTATAATTGCGCACCTTACGGAGGGATGGCTGAGTGGTTGAAAGCACCGGTCTTGAAAACCGGCATAGGTTAATAGCCTATCTAGGGTTCAAATCCCTATCCCTCCGCCACACGCAAAAGGGCCACCCAATCGGGTGGCCCTTTTACGTATGGCGGAGGGATAGTTGTGATTCGAGCCCTCCGGTTCACAAAATGGCAGGACAGCCATTTTGGGCGTCGCAGCGAAGCGAAGACGGCCCGCAGGGCCGAGGGCCATGGATGGCCCGAGTCAAATCCCTGTACAGCTGGCTAGAATTCCACCTTAAAACAAATTGCTAGTCATCGAGACACTGTGCGTCCACTTTGATCCAACTCCACCACAGGCATTCCCAACTTCTGAAGCCCTTTTAGCACTTTACTTTTATCACCCACCACCAGAGTAATCATGCTCTCGGGATCCAGGTGTTTTTTGATCAGGCTATTGAGCTCTTTACGTTTTACACTTTTCACGAGTTGGGTCTGCTGCTCCGGAAAGCTCGGATCAAGATCGTATCGGAAGATTCGGGCGAGAAAGTTGATCTTTTGGCTGGGCGTTTCCAAACCCAGAACATCGTCTTGGGTAACAGCTGACTGCATAAAGTCGAATTCATCCTTCGTCATACCTTCTTTGTAGTAGCCTTTTAGCTCTGAAAATATCTCAGCAATTGAAGCGGCCGTCGCGTCCGCCCTTACAGCACTACTGATGATGAACTCACCCTTGTACTCATTGGCTGAGAACACTGAAGTAATACCATAGGTATAGCCCTTATCTTCGCGAATATTCAGGTTCAGCCGGCTGTTAAAGGCACCACCAAAAGGAAAGCTCAATAACTTCAGTTTGTAGTGCTCACCTGCCACATCATAAGTAACGCTGCGTTTTGCCACACGAACTTCTGATTGCTCTGCACCAGGCTGATCCACAAAATAAATGGTTCCCTCCTGGAGCTCTGGATAAGGCTTTATCTCTCCTTGAGCTACCGAACCACCTTTCCAGCTAGAGAATGGTTCCAGGCTTTTCATGACTTCTTGTTGCTGCAGGTTCGATATAACGATTATGTCTGCGATCTGAGGAGAGTAATGTTTTTCATAAAACTCTCTCACATCATCCAAAACAATCGTGTTTAGTGTCTGCTCGCTACCAACATTGGGATGAGCAAAGTTATTCTCTTCGCCATATAGCAGTAGAGACAAGACTGTTCCGGCGACAAATTCAGGGTCTCTTCCAGCTTGCTTAAGGGATTCAGTAATCTGGCCCAGTGTTCGGTCAAAATCCACTTGAGAAAACTTTGGTTCAAAAAGCTTTTCTACGGCTATTGCCACTGCCTCATCAAAGTGCTTTGTCAGCGCAGAGATGCTCAGCAAGGTATACTCGGTGCCACTACTTACAGACACAGAAGCGCCAATACTTTCCAGCTGCGTACTCAGCTGTTCAGCAGAACTATTTACTGTCGCCTCATTCATAAGGCTTGCTGTGAGGCTGGCAAGACCTAATTTTTCGTATGGGTCATGCTGTTGCCCGGTTTTTATCTGGATGACGACATTTGTAGTTGGAGTCTCGGCATTCAAAGCACCCAAAACTTCAATACCATTTTTCAGCTTCTGCTGCCATATATTGGGGAGAGTAACCTGAGGTGCAGGGCCAGCCTTGGGCATTATGCTACGGTCAAAGTCGTCTTTAGCTACCCGAAAAGAAAGGTCGGCATCGCTCATAGTGGTGTATTCGGGAAGCGTTCTTCCAGAAAATTTCCAGGTATCAGGAATACCCAGAGAGTCTCCCTTGCCTTCTGGCATAACACGCATAATCACCGATGGCTTGTTTTTGATGTATTTTTTGTAGACGCGCATTACGTCATCTGCGGTCACATCTTCAAAATCCTGCAGTGCTTTGGTGATATATTTTGGATCCCCGGCGAACGTCTCAAGATAGGCAAGTGTCGCTACCTTGCTGCTGACGCTTTGAAAAGAAAATATAATTTCCGACACCAGTGATTTTTTAAATCTGGTCAGGTCTTGCTCTGTTATTCCTCTCTTTTCCAGCTTCTTTAAACTTTTGCGAATGCCTCGCTGCATATCCAGTGTGGTTGCACCAGAATTGGGCATCATACTGAATTCAAAGGTACAAGCAATTTCCCCACACCGGTGTGATGCGTCAGCCTGAATAGCCAAGCGTGTTTCAATAAGGTTCTTATAAAGCAGTGACGTCCGGCCTCTTCCAAGAACACTGGCTAGAATATTAAGAGCAGCCTCATCCGGGTGTCGGGCGTATACTGTAGGAGTCGATTTGACCAGCAAGGGCAGCTGAACATTGTCTTCCATTGATATGTATCTGTCTTTTTCAAGTTTGACCAATGCTTTCTCAACTGGCTTAACCTCCGGCCCACTGGGTATCGATCCAAAATACTTCTTCACCCACTCCAATGTCTGCTCTGTATCGAAATCGCCACCAATAGTCAGGGTGGCATTATTAGGCCCATACCATTTCAAGAAAAATTCTTTTAAGTCACTTACATTGACTCGATCCAGGTCTTCCACATAGCCAATTGGCACCCAGGAATAAGGGTGACCTTCTGGAAACATGGCTTCACCAATGCGTTCCTCAACAACGCCATAGGGTCTGTTTTCGAAGGTTTCCAGACGCTCATTTTTGATCGCTGCTCTCTGTATCTCAAATTTCTTTTGGCTGACAGCTGGCAATAAGAAACCCATACGATCGGATTCCAGCCACAAAATTTTTTCAAGCTGGTTACTGGGAATTGTCTGAAAATAGTTAGTGCGATCTCGGCTGGTGGTACCATTCAACGTACCACCTGCCTCAGTAATAATTTTGAAATGCTGCTCATCAGCCACATGCTGAGAGCCCTGAAACATCATGTGTTCAAAAAAGTGAGCAAATCCAGACTTACCTATATCTTCGTTGGCGGAACCTACTTTATAGGTTATATCAACATGAACAATGGGATCAGATTTATCTTCATGCAGGATTACTGTAAGGCCGTTATCCATTACGTATTTTTCGTATGGGATAACAATTTCACCTGCCTTCGGCTTCACTTTCTCGACAAGTGAAATTCCTTCAGGTGTGTCAGATGGCTTACCCACCGCAAGTGGGGCCCACATCAATATGATTGCAATTAAGCTAACTAAATATTTCATAACACAACGATTCCTCAAAAGGATATTACCTGGCACCTGGTTACTGCTTTAGGGTATGCGTCCGCGCCGGAAAAGAATCCACTCCAGAAAAGCCAACGCTATTACAAGCAGAATAATCCAGGTAACCAAATTGTTACTGGAAAAGAGACTCATAATCGTGATTGTGGGAGAGCCCAAAGAAGCTCCCTGAAACTTCTGATCAGCCTGCATGGTTACTTGTTCATTGAGTAAAGAAGCCCATAGGGGATCTGCTTCATTCCTTTGCAATGAACCAGCAACAGCTGGAGTGAATGATGCCGAGAGTGTGGTTATCTCCCTGCCACCTTCATCCACAAAACTGGCCGAACTCTGTATTGAATCGGCAGGTAGTGACTCCCCTGCCGCGATATAAGGACGTAACATTTCCGCCCCGGAAAACCATCGAACAGCGGCGGCCATAAAAATGGGAAAGCTTCGAGACTGAACAAAATTGAAATTTTCGCTCAACAATTCATCCCAAATGGAGAGCGACCACTGCTGGCCGGCGCGCGCCGTTACTTCAATAGGCTGTTGCGCGACCGTTGCCAAGCCTGCGGCATCTATGTATTGCAACCCCAAATCGTTTACCGCTGCCAATAGAGTAAAGTCGGTTACTTCTTTTTCGGGGTAGGTGAACAGAAAGGCTGGCGCTTGCTGGGCCATGGGAGTGAACTCAAACAAAGTGGCTCCCGTAGCCAATGCCTGTTCAGAGAACACTTCCCCTGCCTTACGGATCACTATGTCCGGTGTCTCTGTATTCAAAACCACAGCACGGTCAGCCTGTAATGCTGTTTTCAGCACACCATCCAAAGAGGGAGATAAGGCTATACGTATAAATGGTCTGTCAGGGAGGCGAAGTTTCGCCACGTTATCAATAGCCAGAGCGTCATCATCGGCCAGAGTTACTTCCAAAAGACCTCCGGCGGCGGGCAGGTCGCGCAACATGAACACACCGTTGCCAGCGTCTGAAATGGCGATATCTGCAAGCGGGGAACCATCCAGAGCAAAGCGCAATCCTTCTACCGCAATATTCAGGTTATGATCACTACCAACCTGAACCAGGGCATCGACACTATCCCAAGACCCGGACACCGGCTCACCCACACCGAATGACACAATTCCCGCATTACCAGATACTATTTTTCCAGAGCCCGCACGAAAAACAGCGACCTTGGGTGACACACGATCCAGAACAGACTCGTCGACCGCCACATTGCCATAAATAATGGCGACTGTTGACTGATCTTTTCGGTTAGCCATTGCCATCAGCTCAAGCTGATGATTGATTTTGGAAGGTGCAGCTTCAGGCACACGCCCTTCAAGCCGTCTTTGCAATAGAATCGACTGTTCCCCCGGCGCTAACAGCGTATGTGTTTCGCCGCCAACCCAGAGGACAGTACGTTGATCCACTGGCAGCTTCGCCACATCATCGACAAGAGTTTCTTTCACCCGCTGAAAATCATCCCGCAATGCCACTGCTGAGCCATCAAGTACTAATACATAGTGGCTGTCACCACTTGCATCATCCGTCAATTCTGGTTTGGCAATGGCAATCCAAATCAGTGAGCAGATGGCGAGGATGAGTAGATAAGCCCACAGCTGATGAAATTTTTCGCGAAATACACGGGCTGGTGAATCCTGAACCGCTGCTTGCCAAAACAGCAGGGTTGGCACCTGCACTTCCTGATGTTTAACCCGCAACTGCTGTAATAAATACAACAATCCCGCCAGCCCCAGTAGACCGAGCGCTGTGAGTAGTGGAGAGATATTGAGAAAAGTCAAACCTGGACACCTCCCTGACGAAAGAGGCTCGATAACTGCTGCACAATATCTTCCTCAACATCTATCTGAACCAGCGTCGCCTGTTTCTTCTTGGCCAGCTGGGCGAGCTCTGTATTAAATGCCTGATAAGCGGTTTGATAACGCTTAAGCAAATCCGGGGTGACCGAGATGTCGGCAAAGCCGCTGGTTTCACAGTCTCGCAGTCGCATATTGCCTTCCAAATCAGGTTCTGCATCGTCTTTGCGCACCAGTTGTACAAACAACAATCGATGTCTTACCGAACGCAGTGCTGCCTCAATAGCCTGTACACCGCCAGGATCAAAGAAGTCACTAATAATGATCAGCAGCCCCCGACGCACCTTGATGCTTGAAAGGTGATTCAACGACGCTGCCAAATCGGTCGTGTGGCGCTCCCTGAGCTCTGACAAATGACGGGCCAGGCTCATCAGGTTTGATTTCCCTGACTTGGATCTGAGCTTTATCTGCATGTCTTCTGCAAATGGGAATAAACCGACGCTGTCATGCTGATTGAGGCTGGTGTAGGAGAGAGCCAGCGACACACGCATCGCTGCATTGATACGCGGATTTTCTCCCAGGTACATGCTCTTCGAGACGTCCGGCATCAGATAAACAGGCAAATCCTGCTGCTCTTCAGACACCCGGACAAATAACTTGCCAAGTCTTCGATAGATATTCCAATCCACTGAGCGCAAGTCATCACCAGGGGCGTAGGGCCGGAAATCCTTGAATTCCAGGCCATGCCCCAAGGCTTTTGACTTGTGTTCGGCGGGCCGCCCGTCCCGCTCCACTTGCCTGGCAAACAACCGAAACTGCTTAAGGGCATTCAGAAAATCGGCATTGAATAGCTCATTTAATGTCAACATGCGCGATACCATCACTCAATATCATCTGGCGCTCTGACAGAATCCAGAATTTCTGCGATCACGGCATCTGAATCCACACCTTCTGATTGGGCATGGAAGTTCAACGCAATGCGATGGCGCAATACAGGCAGTGCCACGGCTTTTACGTCATCGACACTGACTGCAAAGCGGCCTCCCAAAAGCGCCTTTACCTTCGCCGCTAGCATAAGTCCCTGAACGCCGCGGGGACTGGAGCCGAGAGAAACAAATTCACGAACTTTTTCTGGTGCATAATCTCCATCCGGCTGAGTCGCGATAACCAGGCGAATAGCGTAGCTCTTGGCTTTATTCGGCACTGGCACTGCGCGAACGATCGATCGCAGATCGTTGATCTCTTCAGCGTTGGACACAGGCGAGATATCAACGCCCTGATCACCAGTAGTGCGATCAATAATGTCGTGATAGTCCTGCTCGGATGGATAGCCGACAATCAGTTTGAACAGAAAGCGATCCAGCTGGGCTTCTGGCAGTGGATAAGTACCCTCCTGCTCTACCGGGTTCTGGGTGGCCATCACACAATAGGGCTCGTCCATTTTGATGACGCGCCTGCCGACAGTGAGCTGTTTTTCCTGCATTGCTTCGAGCAAAGCAGACTGGGTTTTCGGCGTTGCACGGTTGATTTCATCTGCCAACACAATATTCGCAATCAGTGGCCCCTCCTGAAATTTCAGCTCATGGCCACCACCTTCTGTTTCCATCAATACGGTTGTTCCCTGAATATCCGCTGGCATCAGGTCGGGGGTAAACTGAATACGGGAGAAGTTGACATCCATTGCTTCACCCAGTGATCGCACCAACATGGTTTTGCCAAGCCCGGGAACCCCCTCAAGAAGTACGTGCCCACCGGCCAACAGCGCTGTCAGAACGCCATCTATCACCTCGTCTTGCCCTACCATCATTCGGGACACTTCCGCCTTGATTTTGCCGTAAGCCTCTTGAAAGCGCGCCGCGTCATCACGGGCTTTTTGTGCATCTCCGCACGCTGTATCCACACTCATATCAGTCACCTTTTCAAAATAGATCATCTGTTGTTTGAATTGCCCTTACTATTGCCTTTACCAGGGCATTAAATATCGCTCGTTCTCAAGTATTCCTCTGCCGCAATTGATACCCGCCTGGCAGTCGCAAACTGCTCTGATAATTCTGCGTCCCCTTCCCTGCCAGCAATTTCTGCCAGTGTTGCCAACAAAGCGTCACTTTGTGTTCTGGTCACTGCCTCTTTGCCAAGCTCCAGCGCCTTGGCATCCCCTTTTTGATTGGCAACTTGATCGATAAAACCAGCCATTAAGCCAGGGGGGAGCCGATTCTGTGAGAACAGTGACTCTTGAAGATTCAGTAAAAGCGGGATGCCTGTGTGAGCAGATAGTTCAAAGGCAACAGAAAGGCTTCTGCCAGAAACCGTCTTAAAACCGGCCAAAGAACTGGACAGGTTATTCATTGCCTGTCGGGCGCTGTTCATATCACCCGCAGCACGGAGTTGGTATGCAATAGCAGCCTGCAAAGCAATCAGGTTATCCTGATTGACAGAGCCGTCATCGCGGAGTGAATAAAGGTATTCGGCGGATTTTTTCAGCCACTCGATGTCACTTTTCTCACTCTGGGTTTTCACCGCAAAGGCAAAGCGCCCGTTGAGCAGAATATTGTCTGACACCGCACTCCTGGCTGAAGAGAGCTGGGAGTAAGCCAGGCCAAATACATTTAACCGGTAACGATTAGCGGCTCGTTGATCATTGGCAGACAGACCTGAAATTTCTGGTCTGGACGCATTATTTTTCTGCGCAAGAATACGGAGATACCCCAGCCCTCTCTCATGCTCTCCAAGCTGCGCACTGAGACCTGCCATTTGCAACAGCGACTCTGCTGACCAATACGCATCAGGTTCTCCATAGTTGTCCAGAATGCTTTTGAATGCAGCATTCGGAGTCTTCAAGCGAAAAAGCGCGTATTGGTGAAATTGACGATACGATGACTGCAAATATTCCTGGCTGTCTGATGGACTTATAGAGTCAAGCAGGTTTTTCATTAACGCTTGCTTTGTTTCTGCATCGGAAATCAACGAAATCTCATCAACCAGTTCCAACTTGGCGATAAAAATAGTTTCTGTTGAGGCCCTGACTTCCTTGATACCGGAAATCAATAGCCGATAAGCCTCTCTGGATCGATCCAGTTTTCCAGATTTGGCATAGATGCGCGCAATCTGTAGCAAGTGCAACTGATAGGGTCGACTGTAGCGAGTGATTTGCTCCTCCATTTTCTGAAGAAGCTCTAGTGATACTGAGCCTGTACTTCTTGCCCCAGCCAAAGCCAGCCAGATAGAAAAATCTTGATGACTTGCCTCTCCATTCATCAGTTTTTCACTGAAAAACTCAAGCTTGGCGTCAAGCTGATCGCTCAGTTCATAAGACTGCAATAGATATGCAAAGAGCGGCCGCAAATTATCTGTTTCTTTAACAGGAAAAGTACGTGCAAAATCTTCCAGTTGCTGTTCAGCAGAAGGTATCGAAAGAATGGCATTAGCCACTCTCATACCCTCTCCCTGTTTGTATTTCAGCAGATCAATTTTTCGTGGCTTCGTGGTAAACCGTAAAGTCACCCCATCCCATCGCTGACCAACAAATTCACTCCAGTTCTGGAATAGCTTTGTGGCAGGATGATTGAAGGCTGTTGTAGATCCTCTCATTTTCTGTCGGGCCATACTGAACAACTCAGCCAGATCAGCAGATGCGTTCTCTGTTTTCTCAGCGATGGCTCTTATACTGTTTCTGAAATCAGAATCCACCGGAAGAAAAGGCGACAAGCCGCTAGAATCCTTTATGCCCAACTTGTGGGATTGACTTGCAAGATTTTCATAAAAATCTGACATTCGCATATCGTTTGATACGCTACGGTTAAACGCCATGGCGCTAGCATAATTTTCCAGCTTGGCCAGTCCCTTAAAGACCATAGCTTGATAGAGGCTGTTTTCTGGGTTGATCTCATACAATTTTTGGGAAATACGCAGAGCATCTTGCAGAAGATGAGCGCCTGCATAAAGACCGTGAAGCTCTAGCAACTGAGCCTCACTTATATTTTCTGAGTCCAGAAGCTCTTCCAGGTAGGCTATTTGTTCTTTTTCGCTTCTAATTTCTGCTTTTTCATTCAGGAACGCATTACGCATGTTTGAAGATAAAGACTCACCATCAACTCTGGCGTTTACCTCTAAAAATTTGTCCCTCAAAACATCTTCATATGTGGGAAGAAGCTTATCTCCATAAAAGCTCAATATTTCTTTGACCACACCATCATTAATTGAGCTTCTATTGTTTGAGATACTAGCGATCAAGTCAGAAAATCCTGATACGGCACTCTTCGCATCATTACTTTTTAGATCGAGCAACGGAGAATAGTAATCAACACCATCTTTATACTTTGCTTGCCAGGCGCTTATTGCCACTTCCATAACGGCTCTACTCTTTACACCGTCAAGAAATCTCAACATAACCATGACTGGACTACGGTACTGAGCGATACCCTGAATATCTTGTCGCTGGATAAATTCAGTAACAATATCGCTGATATCTTGCATATAGCCTGAGTCAAAGTCTCTACCAAGAATCCCGAACCCAGCATTTGAGAAGAACAACCCATCCAAACGGTCATCTTTAGAATCGAGCCCATAACGTAATAATTTGACCATGTACTCGTCGGACAGCTGCTTCTTGACATAATCTGAGTAGAGCAGAGAAATCAGCCAGAACTGCTGTTGTTGAGAGCCAATACTGTCAAATATTTCTTTATCGCTAAACAGGCGCTGGCCAATCATTTCCTCCGCTTTGATAAAAACGAGACCCGCGTCTGCAAGGATATAGTCAAACTTCTTTTGGGCACGAATGTGACGGAATGCTTCTCTGATAAAGTTTCGTTTCCGCTCTTCGGAAAGGTCTTTCTGGTTCAAAACCCACTGCATGGCTGTTTGTAGCTGCCCTGTCATATTCAACCACTGGGAAGCAACATCAAAAGCCTGATTCTGGTTGCCTGCCATGAGTGCAAGCTGAGCAGCTCTACGAAAATCTTTGTCATACAGTGCCGCGTTGATCGCAGAATTCGTCTGCATGACGTCGTCAATGTTTTTGGTAGACGTTTTCGACAACAACAGCTGCTGATCAGCTTCTGGAAGAAGATTTGCTATGGCTACAAGAGATGCTGCGGATTCTTTTAGCCCCGCAGCCATTCGTTGATCAATGATTTCAACTGCCATCTCACGATCGGAGCTGAACACCTCCAACAGCTTCGCATCCAGCTTATCTGTGCTTTCTGTCATGCCAGTTGCTACTGCCATATAGCGAGCAGCACCGGCCAAGTGATATAAGCGAGGGAAAGTTCTCAATGAAGGCTCTGGTGACAGGCCTTCATGTATGACTCGGTTCAACTCTTCCTCAGCCAGTACGGAAAACCTTTCGACAGTGTGCTGTTGGTATTCAACACCTTCCAGCAAAAATGTAGCCACAAGACCAAACAGCAACTCCGCCTTATTCTTTTGAAATTCAGCCGCTACCGTTCCATTTATTTGCTGTCCACTAGCACTTCGATTACCACTAGCTGTTTCGGCTTTGACATCTTGACGGCGCAGAAGCTTTTCAAGCCCATTCGCATATAGGTTGTGAGCATCTCTTGTCTGCCCTTTTCGCTCCCGCAGGTTGGCCAGTTTCAAGATAATCGACAGGTTATCCCCATCGCTCAGCAGGGCCTTTTCGAAACGTTCAATGGCAAGCAGGGTATATCCGGCTTCGTCAAATTTTTCAGCCGCCTGCTGTTGAATGCTCGCACGGCCAGTGATATCCAGTGCCATATCAAACGCTTTGGCTGCGCTGGTTGGGTCGCCTTTCGACAGCAACTCTTCGGCAAGATTGATATATACATCCGGTGGTAGCTCTTCATTCAGTGCAATCAAACGGCGGCTGTAGGCCAAATTGCGGATGGGATCCCGGTATCCCGCACTGCCAAAAAAGCTCTGGTTTTCTGATGTCAGATTGATAAGTTGGCGTAGTATGGCGCTCAGGCGGTCACCGGATTGGGGCAGCGAATTCTCAATTGCCACGATCTGCCCAAGGCTGTCACCACGCTCTTCTGTCAGATCGCTCAAAATCTGGTAGAGGTAGTACTTGTCACCTTGCTCGGCCAGCCTGGCCAAGATGGCTCGTTGAGCCCACATCAAACGATCAAGAGATCGCTGATCAGGAGACTGGCCGATGCGTTGCGCACCTACCATATTGACAATTCCGTCAATCGCCACCAGGAAAGTATCGTCATTATCCGCTGTTTCAGCCAGGTACTGAAACATGGCAACCGCTTCCGGTGCACGCCCTTCCTTTTTTAATATATCTGCCAGTAACAGGTAGTTATCACCCCGTTGAGGTGACTCGGCGATAGCGCGCCGATAAGCAGTAATGGCTTCTTCGATAAACCCGGTCATGATGAGTATTCCGGCTTCGAACTCACCACCAATCGCTTCTTTGTTTGCTTCTCTCAGCTCGTCCAATAACGGCAAGAGATCGCTGAGTTCTTCTACTTCATTTTCTTCAATTCGGTTAAAAAGCAATCCGCTCAGATAATCCGCTTTGTTGTCTGGGTCAATCTCTATCAATTGCATAGCGGTATGTTCGTATCCCGCTGTATCTTCCAACTGCTGAAAGACCTTGGCTTGCTGGCGCAGGCGCTCTACTTCATTACCACCGCTCTGATCGAAATATTCGCCAATAATTTCAACGGCCGAAATGGCATCGGATACCTTGGTATAAATGCGCACCAGAAAAGCACTTTCAGGCCCAGATGCCTGGCCATCAGCAAGTTTCTCTTCCAGATCAACCACAATGTCTGCCAACACACCCATCTGTGCAGCGAGGGTGATAATTTTGTCTTCAATCAGTACTCGGCGCGATGTTGATTTTGTCTCATGCCACATGGACCACCAGATATCCAATGCAGCCTCAGCATTTCCAGTCTTATCACTCAACCAGGCGCGCCTGACATTCTGATCGTAACTGAGCCCGCCAGCGGCTTTATCCAGAGCATTCCAAACAGCGATTGCCTCATCCAACATGGATACCCTTTCATAGGCATTGGCCAAGTCAGCCCGACCTGGATCTGCAGGAGACAGCGCCCCATCAAGACGCCCCAACGTCTTTTTCAACTTTTCTGTGTCGCCTGTTTTTTGAAAACGATCAAACATAAAGAGCAGCGCAGCTACAGAATCTCCATTACGGGCCATATGCTTATCAAGCGCTTCAATGGCGAGGTTTTCAAATCCCATGGCTGTCATCTGCTCGGCGCCAGCAAGCAACGCAGCCATGTCGCTTTGGTTGCGAGTAATAAATTCGTTCCAGATACCGGTTGCGGCTTTCCGATCACCAAGTGTCACGTAATATTCGGCCAGCCCCTTTGGCCAGTAACTGGAATCCGGCTGTTCAGTGATAAGACGGCTGTACTCTGAAACCAGCGCCTGGTTATTACCGGTATATTGATACATCCGAATAAGCTGCGATTGCTGTGCAGGGGACAACTCAGAACGGTCTTCTTGCCGCTGCAGCAAGGCAATAGCGTCATCGATTCGCTCACTTTCGGTTAGCAAATCGACCAATACCTGGTGCCCTTCTGAACCCAGCGAAGGTATCGCCACCAGGCGCTCAATCAGCTTGTCGAGAGTGCCTTCGGTGCGATGTACTTCAGCCAGCATACTGAAGGCGTACAACCGATCGCGGGATAAAGGCGCCGCTAAAGCGGCTTCCAGCGCCATGTTCTTTGCAAGTTCATTATTTCCTGCTTGCATAGCCCATCCCGCCAGACGGGTGCGTTGTTGAAACAGCTCACGAGGTTTTTCAGCAGACACCTTATAAAGTTCAATGGCCTTTTCGGGCTGACCAAGTACCGCCAAAGCCACTGCAGTACGGTTGCGAAACTCCTGGCCCCTCTGCAAGGCAAGATCAATCAAGGCGCTGGCGTTTTCATTGTCTGTTTGCAGCATCGCCATGCGCAGGCGCAGCTTTTCTTTGGCCTCAATGTCTTTTGTAAGAACGATAGCGCGCTCATAAATGGAAAAGGCTTTTTCAAACTGGCTGCCTGCCTCCAGTAATCTGGCCTGCAACAACAACGCCTCAACGCTCCCGGGGGTAATAACCAACGCACTGTCAACAGAGACAGTTGCAGCTTCAAGATCGCCGTGGCGCCACAGCAGCTGACTTTCAATTAAACGCGCCTGTACCCGCTGCTGACCAGGAAGCCGTGTATTACTTGCCACGGCCGCAAGTTCAGCTCGAACTGATTTCAAATGGCCATCAGAAAGCATCGCTTTCGCATAGAGCTCATCCACAACACTCTGCAGTTCAGCTTCGTTGCTTACAATTATTTGTTGTGCAGTATCTGAGACTTCAGCGCTAACAACAGCAGTGCTAACAACATCGCCGCTGCTGGAAACAGGCAGTATGGCGACACAACAAAAAAGTGATAATCTGACTATTCGCATCAGGTATTTTTCGCTCGTTTAAAAACTTCAGAAATTCCCCGGCGATACAAAATGTCGCCAAAGTAAAAAAGTAGTGCCAAGGACAAAATATAGGGCCATAAGCCAACAATAGACACGGACGAGTTGTCGCCCTCTACCGAAAACTCGACAGCTGCAGAGGTATCATCAGTCAGTACACTGCCACCGGTTTTCGCGGCCAGAGCTTCTAGATCGAGTTTGTCTGCAGGGCTCAATTGCGTTTCGGGTGCTCGCCAAGCTGACAAAGAAGCAACCAGGTGAGTCTGCCTGCCCGCCTTTCCAGCCACTCCGGCCCGAATGGGTATATCTTCAGCCAATGCAGGGGCCAACAGCGCTTCAAAATGCCCTGGTGCCCGCTCTTTAAACTCAAGCTCCAGGTCGCTATCTAATCGCGTGGCAGTGGGTCGAAGGTTTTCATTACTGCCCATACGCCTGGCGACGACATAAAAGCCCTGAGATTTGCGTTCAACGCTGTATGTGAAAGGTATGTAATCAGACGCAGTACGATTGATCAGGCGTGCCATTAGCACTCCGTACCCACTCCATTCACGCCAGGCACTGGTTCCACTACCGAACGGCTCGGTACTCATGGCTGTGACTCGACCAAGCCCGTAACGCCAGGTAGATAGAATGGGTTTAGATTGACCTTTCAGGGCAAGCAGTACTTCTGATCCGGAACGAATGCTGGTTTCCACATAACCAGACAGATCTGGCAGGTCAGCATCTTCCAGATCGCCCCACCAGCCAGAGCCTCCCAATCCTTCAACTGGAAAAGTACCGGAACGGTACATGGGCAGCTCTGTCTCTGACGTCTGCTTTAACACCATTTCTACAAGGCTGAAGCGATCCCCCACAGGGTAAAAACGCCCATTGCCCCAACTGGCCAGGTTAAACATGATGTCGTTGTGAGTACTGTCCCCCACCAGCACGGTAGATACACTGACTCTCTCGGACGCGACCTCGCGCAGTAACGATTCATAGTCAGCATCTTCAACACCGGCATCGGTAATAACCAGAATATGCTTGTACTGGGTATTCGCATTTTTGACGCCGTAATAGGCTTCTTCGATCGCCGGATACAGTATGGTGCCGCCAATTGCCTGCATGCGCCCGATGGTGCGTTCTATCTCAATCTTATTGGTAGCGGGCTGCATCGGCAGTGCCCACTGTTTGGCGCCATAGAACTCCACCACACCAACCCGGTCATGAGATTGCAAACGGCGTATGGCCAAGCGGGCAATCTGTTTGGCCAGATCCATTCGAAAACCAGCCATGGAACCAGAGGTATCAATAACGACAGCTATTGCCACACTCGGATCTTTCTTTTCATTGCCAGCAGAGAAGCTAACCGGCAGCGTAGTACTGACTGGTGATTGCTCGTAACCCCCTTCTCCATAAGCTGCTCGACCTCCCGAATAAAGAAGCCCCAGTCCTCGTTCATGTACTGCGTTAACTAACTTGTCCTGGATAGAAGCAGGCATCTTGCTTGCCGGCCGGTCATCGAGAAAAACCAGATCATAGGATTCAAGATCCGTTTCACCATCGATTGGCATGCCACTACCATCGATAACATCGAAGCCCGCGCCGATCATATCGTTGAGGCGACTCGCCGCATTTATCTGTCGATCGCCGAGGTAGAGCACTCGCAAAGGCGGCTGAATAGCAAAGAGTCGAGTCATGGAATTATTGGAATCGACTCGGTCTTTAGCCGAGTTTTCGCTGCTGACAAGTGTCGCAGTTACCTTAAAAAATTCCGTTTCAGGAACATCAAATGGCACTACGACCTGTGCTTGTCCATCGCTGCTGAACTGCTCAGAAATTGCCAACTGCCCATCAGGGCCGTCCAGACGAACCCGGAATCCTTCGCCTGTTCCAACAACATTAATTATCCCAAGTGCCGTTTGTCCCGCCTTTAATATCGGCTTATCCAAATTAAAACCACTGATGTAAAAGTCATCGCCGGGAAGCCCAAGATCAAAGGTATTCACATGAACGTTGCGACTGGTCAGGGATTGCACTGCAGGCCCCCAATCGTGCTCCGTAGACAGGCCATCGGTAATCAAAGTAATAAGACCAGGCATACCTGTTGGCACCTGCTGAGCAGCTATTTCCAGCACTGCCCCAAGTGAAGACGCACGCTCTTCTACAATCTGGATATCAGCCGACAGGGCTTCATCTTCCGAAACAGCACCACCTAACTGTATAAAAGAGACGTTTTCCTGTTGCGCAAACTGATGAGAAACCTGTGATCGCAATTCTTTAAACGCTTCAATCGCCAGTTTTTTCTGATCAGGCGACAGGCTTTCGCTTTGATCCACAACAAACACACGGTAGGTGTCCGTGTCAGAGGACAACATCACTGGCCTTGCCAGAGCCACGATGAGAAAAGCCATAAAGCAGGTACGAAATACCGCGTGCACAACATTATCAGCCCGCTTGGGGTACACCCATACAACAGGAGCTAGCAGCAACAAAGCCAGAAAAACTGGATACAGAAAAGTCACATTCATTTCATTAAAATCTATACAAATTCATTCAAACAAAGCGCCAGGCATCAATCGTTTTGTTCAGCGTTATCTTGCTCTCTGAGGGACATAAAATAGGCTTTCAGCAAATTCTTGATCTCTGCCGTTGGTTGGTGCTGCAACATATCGCCCACAGAGCTACTTCTTGACTGCCGAGCTTGAGAGACAACCTCAGGCATCGATTTAGTCTTCGGAGAAACTTTTTCCTGCATGGTCTTGGAAAACCCTGGACTTCGCACGCCGTTAACACGATCTGGCAAAGGCACTCCCAGGATCATCGAGGGCACACCACGAGTTTTTTTAAGTCCGCTCTTTCCTCCCCGGCCATTACTGCCCTCATCTGTCTTTCCAGAAGGTGCGCTAAACCCCAGGCTTCTACTGGTAGGCGGCTTTCGCAGGTGCCGGTTCGGTTTGGCCGATGCAAATGCTTCCTGCAGTTCATTTTCCTCTTCGTTTTCTTGTTGACTGTTCTGTTGGCTCTCCGGGGAATCAGATTGACTTGTTTGTTCATCAACGCCAGGCATATCCATATTTCTTCCCGCAGATGACGACATGGCACCTCCCAGGGAAGCGCCCTTCTCTGCGCTCTTCATACTTGAGTTGCTTGGGTTTGACTTCGCGGCACTGGCTAATTGTTTGCCAGGTGAATCAGGCGAGCTTTTTGGCTCCCCTGATGCAACAGGAGATCCTTCAGAACTTCCCCCTGCTCCTGCACTACTGTTATTAGGCAGGGCACTTTTCATTGTTCCCGATGAGTTGGTACTCTCAAATTGCTCTTGAGGAATCTGAGCAATAGGCAATTCAGAATCAGATGCCTGCGTAATGCCTGCTTCCGAATTTAAATTCTCAGAGCCTGGGTCAGCATTGTCGCTCTGATGATGCTCCGAGTCAGGGTTACTCAGAGTTGACGAGGACAAAGAAATATCAGTTGGGTCAATAGCGTCTGATTTCCACGACAAATCACCCAAGTGGTCTATAGACGCAGAAACCAGGATCAATAACAGGCTGGCCGGTATATACAGAAAGGCTTTTGGCCTGACAGGGTTGATACTACTTTTGATTTTTCGAATTTCGGAGCTAACAGCTAACTTGGCGAATTCTGTGGCATCTTCAATGGCTGCCGAGTAAAAGTATCCTCTATTGTTGTCAGCCAAAAACTGATCAGCAGTTGTCAGCCGGTCTTTCAAGCTCAATTGTTGATCATAAAGAGACAGGGCTATCTGGCGTGGAGTTTTCATTTTCACTGCCACCAAAAGAAGATACGCAATGAAATAGGTCAGTGCAGCACCTACCGAAAGAGCAATCACCCAGCCAATATTCAGGGACCAACTTTTAGAATCAAGAAAAAGTAGCTGGCCAATTAATATCATTGCAGGAGCAATCATAAGCAGCGGCAACGCACGCTCAACAGCCCTGTTAGCTGATTGATACAACATCCAGCCTCTAAGGGCTTTCCCAGCCTGCTCTACTACATCATCAAGATAGGATTTTGTCCGCGCACGCGCTGAGTCAGTCTCACTCTTTTCAACCATTTTCAGCACCCTCATAAGTCGTTGAGCAGCGGATCATCTTCACCCAGCTCAGTCTCAAGCCGAATTAACCCAAAATAGGCAGCAGCAACATCTTTCTCATTCATGACCGAATCGACAATCCTGTTTTCAAGGTTATAGGTGTGAAGATCCAAAGCACGGCGATAACGTGAGTAGGCACGCCTTATGCGACCCTTCTTCTCGTAAACCAGGCCTAGATTAAGATTAATTTCAGGATTGCGGCTCATGCCGAATGCTGCCGACAAAAAGTGACGCCAGGCCCCTTGAACATCGTCATTCTGCAATCGGGTTTCGCCTAACAAATTGTGAAGGCGGTACAGGTTACCGGGATCACCATCTTGCCTGACTACAGAAAGACCCATTTCACCGATAGCGAGAGCGAGTCGGTAATCGTCTGCCCGCTCATTTCTCATACGTTCGACCAGATCCATCATGTACTTGCCACGGCCTTTTTCCGGAGCGGTATCGCGAACCCATTTGGCCGCTTCAACCATTTCAGCCTCACCAGCCTGGTTAGATATGCGCCATTCCAACAACATCTGTGAGGCTTCTTCAGCGTGCTGGTTATCAGAATGCTTTTCTAGAAATTCGACAATTTGACCTGGAGACTTGGCAGCTTCTGCCCGGTAGAACTTTTGATCTTCCAGTATTTTTGATGATTCTGGGGAAATGACCTTAGTAAGGCCTAAACGATAGTTTTTATAATCAATAACGACACGGAAGTTTTTTATAAAGCTGACTCCCAGCTTCAACATTTGTAAACTTCTCTCCGCCTTCACCTCATCAGCGAAACCACTTTTTTCGCTTTCGAAGTTGTCTATAGAGATATGCGCCTTACGTATTGCCGCATAATCAACAACATTAACTATCTTTTCTCCATACTTTTTTGCTTCTTCAAGATAGACTGATTCAGGGACATTAACGCTGCCATTGACTGCAATGGTCGTACTGTAATCTCCAGCCAACTTAAACATTCCCGTTTGATTGTTGTTTTTATACGGAAAAGATAAGACTCCATTCTTGTCTTTGTTTCCTACGAATATAGTATCCCCTAAAAATTCAGTATCTTTACCAATAGATTCCGGAGAATAGAGCTTTATACTCCCTTCATTGATGTTTATTTCCAGCAAATAATTGTCCAGAAACTTTCTGCCCAGCGAGCCGGCCAAAATAACATCAGCCAATTCAGCACTGAACAGCTCCGAGGCTCGACGCAAGGCATCATCATCTGGAAATACGCCAACATCATTAACACTTATCGGTGCACGACCTCCGTTGACGGCAACCAAATTGACTTCGCTTTCACCTCTCTGAAGACCCATAAATTGGATAACTTGAGGGTGAACAGAGAGAGCATGGTCTTTATCTGGCTCAATAAAGAAACTTAAGAACTGTGAGTGAGATCGACTGACCAGTTCAAGAGCCACAACCATCTTTCCGTCAATGATTTTAAGCTCTGCATCAATAATGGCTGTTTTAGATTTCTGAACATTGGTCTCTGCTGATAGAGTTATCGGCATCAAAGACAGCACAAACACCAGGAATAAAAACATCCCACCTAAGCACATAGGTTTAGAGTTACTATCGCTCCTGGCCATAAAATCAAACATATTCTTCTTTCATGAAAAAATGTGGGCACCCTGAATGGTGTTCAGGAATGCCCAGCTATTTATCTGTTATTTGAATGAGTTAGTAGCCAATCAACTATCGAATTTAGTCAACTATTAGCCTCTATTCGGATAGCTGATCAGCTATTAACAAGACGGCTTTTAAAAACTTTTTCTAAAAGTCAGGGTATAGCGACGCAAACGAACATCACCAAAAGCACTAAAATCACCAGCACTTGGCGAGGTTGATGGCCGAATAGCCGGCACCTTGTCAAAAACATTTTGAATACCAAAGCGAACCTCCATACCATCAAACAGGCCGCCCGCAACGTCTTCCAATCCTACGAACCGGTATACCGCATTCAGGTCGTGGTATACCTCCGAATTTATGGTGTCTGTGCCATGCAAGCGCACCTGAGTATCAATTCCAAAATCAGAAGTTCCGCTGCTATACACAAAGTAATCATCGTAATACTGGAAATTCCAACCTAATGACCAATCTCTGAGGGGGCTGTCCCAGGTTACGCCACCGTTACCTCTCCACTCCAAAGCTCCGCGATCAAAACCAACGGAATCCAGCGTTTCATCTTCTGGTGCAATTTGTGATTCAAGATGGGCAACATAGGTGGCTGCGAGATAGACTCGAAAATCACCAAAGTTTTCAGTATTAATATCTTGATCCAGGCGAATATCTACCGACTCAGATGAAGATTCAGCAAGGTTAATAGCTGAGCGATCCACAGAAAGAATCTGCCCTCCCGTAAATCCAGCGGCTATATCTTCAGGTGTTAACTCCGCGCGCACTACTCGTCCCGGGAAGCTGTCTTCCAGCTCCAGAAGCTGAGCACCGGTGATTCCACGAACTTCATTGGTTTTATCAATCAGTGTGTAATCCACTGACAGCCTGAAGTTAGGCAAGAACTCAGGTGTAAGAATAATCCCCGCAGACCAGCTATCCGATTCTTCAGCAACAAGATCGGGGTTCCCCGCTGAACGTACTGGAATGAAAGCACTGGAAAACTGACCTCCCCTTTTGGGATCAAATCCACCAAAGAAACCACTGGGGGTTTCTATAGGAAATATTTGGCTAACCGAGGGGGGCAGAAAACCAGTTCCGTAGCTTGCGCGCAGGAGAATATTATTATTGATTACGTATCGAATACCTGCCGTAAAGTCCGTTGATGAAAATTCATTTGTTACTGTATCTACCGGATCAACGACATCATTTCGAGAATCAACCTGTATGGAGTCAAATGCGGAAGGCGATTCAGTTTCATAGGAGTCATAGCGAGCCGAGAGTTGAAAGTCCAGCTCTTGAACACCTGGAATGCTGTTCTTACTGGAAATCAACGGAAACAGTGCTTCCAAGTAGACACTGTCTGTCGATTGGCCACGCTCTGGGGTAAATCTTGTGGAAAGCTCTCCAGGAGGAAGTGAGGTAAAATTAATGGAATCAGTAAATGACCCCTCCATTGTTTCATCCCGAGTTTCAATCAACGCTGAAACATTGATAGCACCAGCGGGCAGATCCCACGCTGGGCCAGATACCCTCACAGCCGCATTCTTTAATGTGGTATCTCTAGGCCCAATGAACGAGTTTGGAGACAAATACGCAAACTGCGAAAGATCCAGAGGAAAAGCGGTGGTATCTCTGAACACATCCAAGGAACCATCTCTAACAGCAGCTGTGACCTGGCCCAGGTTGAAACCGACAAAGGTTCCGATAGATTCAGTAGATGCACGGCTCCAATTGTAATCAGCCGTCAGATGCCAATCATTTGGTAGATTGATTGTCGTTCCACCGACAAGTTGTAAGCTATCGTTAGTCGCTTCACTATCAAATACCGGCCCAATTGCTGGGTAGCTGACGGCTACAGTTTGTTGAAATGGATTACCCGGACTACCAGCGAAAATTAGCTGAGTAGTCGGTACAGCAAAGTTTCGATCCTGTCCTTCATTGCTATTAAAAGTAGCATCTAAAAACACCTCAATGTCAGGCGTAAACTCACGACGCACCGACAATGAAATACTCTCGGTTTTTGGGGACTGAACTAAAGGTCTGCCCAACCCTTCAAAATCCTGAGAAGGTTGTGTATTAAATTGGCCAGCATTATCTATCAGACCCTGCCCACCATCAGACCCTACCCCTTCGTAGCCAAAGGGCACAAATGTCATAGTGCTACCTAATGGAGTTCCATCAAGTAGAGTTAAATCCCCTGCCAAGGAGCGAATATTCGTTGTTGCGCCTTGAAAGGGAAAAAAGCTACCAAATACTGCGTCAGGGTCATTTTCCAGTGCCAATGCAAAGCTTTGTTCCGCAAATGGGCGGTCCCCTCTAAGAAGTTCATTAGATTCAGACATACTGGCAGATATCAATACGTTGGTTTTTCCATCTTCCAAGGAAAAACCGTAACTTCCACCAATTCTCTGATCACCCAAGTTGCCTTGAAAGGTGTCGTTGTATTCGACCTGGATTTCGCCACCCACATAGTCTCTGCGAGTAATGATGTTGATTACACCGCCTGTAGCTCCACCTCCATAGATACCGGAAGCTGTTGAAGGCAATATCTCAATGCGCTCGATTGAACTCAGTGGAATCCCGTTGACATCTGCTTGCTGAAACTCTGAGCCAAAGTTGATACGAGGAGCTCGACGACCATTGACAAGTATCAAAGTCTGATCAGCACCAAGGCCTCGAAGATTAATTTCACTGGCGTTACCAATTGGAGTACCCAGGTCACCGAATGAGGTAAACTGCTGGCGCGAGCCCTGAGATGTGTTTTGCGTCAGGCGAGTACGGAAAAAATCTTCCAGATTTGAGGCCATCGAAGACTGGATATCTTCAGCTGTAAAAATGGTGTATGGCTGGGCATCATCGTCAAAGCGGCGCACGCCCACATTACGGGTACCCGTCACTACAATTTCGGTTAGACCACGCCTTTCTTTGGCGCTTTCTTCTTCTTTTTTGTAAACCTCTTTATCGCGCAAGGCATTTATATTATTGATGTTTTTATCGTCGCCCTTTGATGATTCGTTACTTTCGGCGCCAGAAGTTGATTTTGACTCTTCTTCAAGAGTCGCGGCATAGGATTTGCCAACTACGAGGGTTCCATCCTTAATAAAGCGATACTCGATACCAGCCTCACTGAGCAATAGTTCAATCGCTTGTTCTTTTGTGTAAACCCCCTCAAAGCCCTTTGTGGATTTACCTTTAAGCTCTGAGCTTGCAAACAAAACCTCTGCACCGCTCTGCAGCCCATAATCGTTCAGTGCTGTAGCCAGGTTTTGCGCTTCAATATCAAATTCAATTTTTTTTGAATCTTGAGCAAATACCGACCCGTGGTACAAAGTAGCCGCTGCACAACTGGCAGCAATCACTGCTTTGGCTAGTTTGGTTTTCTTCATCTTTTCCCACCCCATCTAGTTTTTTAGTTTACATGTGCTGTAAAAAGCACTCGACTGGTCTCAAAGAGATTCGTCACAGTTACTAAGACGTAAGCTGAAGAAAATCCTTCGCATAAATGTAAAACTTTTTTTAAAAGCATAGGTGAGAATGAATCACCAGGGACGGCAAACGCAGAAAAACTGTGAGAATACAGGACAAGAACCGCCTGAGTGACAGGCAGACTTACAATCGAGAATTGCAGCTAGAGGCAGATAGTCTCAGCTATTGAATAGACAAATTAATGCGAAAGTAGGCGTGACAGGGAATTTGATTTACTCACGCCAAACAAGAGTGGATTCATTAGAGCCAGATCGACTGATTGTGACTGGATGCAGAACCTCTAGCGCATTGACAAAGGTTGACGTTCTGCCCGCACTGAACACGCCACTAACCTTGATTGCTCTAAGGCGCTGATCATCACCGAGTACCAGCTTCTGCGTGCTGTAGCGGTTTATCTCTTCAATGGCTTCAACAAGCCCTTTTTCATTAAAAACCAACCTTCCGGTGCGCCAGCTGGTTTCTACATCAGTATCGGTGGTTTCAACTTCAGGAATTTTGCCTAATTCAGCAACCAAGCGTTCGCCAGCCTTTAAACGAACCTTTCTTGCCGCAGGGATTTCGGGCTGCAGAGACACTGGAGGTATATCACCAACTTCTACACTGCCTTCTACCAGAGTAACCTGAACCAGGTTTTCATCACGAATTCGTACATCAAAAACAGTTCCCAGCGCCAACACTTCTTTGCCACTGGCGATCACGGAAAATGGACGGCTGAAATCCTTAGCCACATCGAAGTATCCCTGCCCACGGATAAGGTTTATCCTGCGCTTCTGCTCGGAATAGTCGATTTCTATACGAGAGTCGGTGTTCAAAGTGACTACCGAGCCATCAGAAAGGGTCACGGCAGAACGCTCGCCCACTACTGTTTCGTAAGCCTCAATAGAAGCGACCACAGGCTCACCTGGCAGCTCACCTCCAATAAATGTTGATGCATTCCAAACACTTACTGCCGCAACCAGCGAGGCTGCTACTGCAGCTATTCGAACGTTTTTTCTACGCCACCAGCTGAGCTGCGTATCCGTGCGAGCCTGTTTAAGCATATCTTGTATTGCTGCATCGCCAGACAGGCGATCCGCCATACTGTTATGCAGTTGCATGAGATTGAAAGCCCGCTCATTGGCTGGGCTCTTCGCTTTCCAGGCTTCAAACTCAAGACGGTCTGTAGGCGTGCAATCATCAGACGACAAGCGCACTAGCCAATATGCAGCTATATCGTTGACGCTATCTTCGAGCTCTTTTCGATACCCGTCACTCATTTCGCTCACCGAATACCTGACTGATCTTTTTAGCCGCCTTCATCAAATGCCTGTCAACTGCACTCTCTGAGATACCCATTCGTTTCCCGACGTCCTTCCTTTTCATGCCATCTACTCGGCACAGCAAATAGATTTGGCGAGTCTCTACAGCTAACTCATCCAAAGCACGAAGCAGGCAATTAAGTTCATCCCTACTTCCTAAGACGTTCTCCGGCGAGAAAACTTCGGGGGAATGAACAGAATCTTCGTATTCCACATGAAATTTGTCGCCGCGGGACTCTTTTTTGCGCAACACATCAACCCAGACATTAGATGCAGTTCGCATCAGATAGGCTTCTGGATTGTCAATTTCGCCCTTCCTCGAACTGGCAGCAAGCCTTGTGAACACGTCTTGGGCCAGATCCTCTGCCTGTTCCGGAGACGCACCACGCCGCTGGAAGTACCGCTTCAGAGCGTTACCATAATCACGGGCATACTGCTCCAAAGGTTCTACAGCCTTAGACATATCGGTTTGACCGTCTATTAATCTGCGCTTGTCCTGCATACATTCTGTACTAACTGCGGGGTTACTGCTCATGAAGGGGGAAAGACTATATGCCAAAGTATTAACAACGGCAATATAAGTAAATAGCAGTAGATACCTGCGAAATCAGTTTATATAGATTTTCAATATCCCTGAAACTGGTCTTTAACAACCAATAACAGGGAAGGAAAATTCCCTGTTATAAAACAGATAAATTTTAGGAAAAGCCGCACTATCAGTGGCATTCAGGGGGTTAAGCGCTCTAATAATTATCAAAATCCAATTATTTCCCTGTAAATCGATAATTTACAGGGAAAAATACCCTGATATGGCCTGGAGACTAGCTAGCTGCTGACTGCCAGCACCGCCACACGTAAAAGCCCCCCCCAAACGGGTGGCCTTTTTAGTCTGGCGGAGGGATGGTTGTGATTCGAGCCCTCCGGTTCACAAAATGGCAGGACAGCCATTTTGGGCGTCGCAGCGTAGCGAAGACGGCCCGCAGGGCCGAGGGCCATGGATGGCTCTGACCTTTCCCCCGCAATTAGCACCATGACCCCGGTGAGATTTCCAGTTAACCTACCGGGATGGAGAACTCACAATGAAGAAACGTTTTACCGAAGAACAAATCATCCGCGCCATCAAAGAGCATGA
>NZ_JATAAF010000021.1 GCF_030341905.1 Porticoccus sp. W117
CCTGAAAATATTGAGCAGGCTACCGTCATGGTGGAAGAATCTGTTGAGTTATACAATAAACGGCGGCCGCATATGGCTCTAAAATACAAAACGCCCGATGAAGTCCATCGGGCGTTTTTAACCTGAAATAGTGTCAACCTATATCAGGACAAGACACCGGGGTTTCTTTACGTCTCCCGTCTCACATCTTTCATCTCACATTCAGGCAAACGGATTCGCCTGGCGTGACCGCAACATGCTGTTTTTCAGCACTTCTTTGCGCTCGGTGTTGTCCATAGCCATCCAGCCACGAATCTCATCGGCAGTGCGAAAGCAGCCCACACAGACATCGTCATCGTCCAGCGCGCAGATGGAAATACAGGGCGAATTGATGGGTTTTTCGTCGTTACTCATGATGTGTGTTCTGGCCGGGACTGGGGGAAGTTTTTAATGGCCGGGTACTTTAACTGTATGTCCGCGCGAAGGGAACAGTTGAGAAATTCCACCAGCAACGCCAGGGTAAAACCCCAAATGGTGTACTCCTGATACTGATAGCACGGTAATGAATAGTCTTTCCCGTTGATATCAAAGTTGGCGCGGGTCAGGTTGTTGGTATCCAGCAGGTATTCCAGAGGCACTCGAAAGATCGCATCCAGCTCTGCCAGCTCAGGAGTTAGCTCAGCGTCTGCAGCAATACGCCCCACAAAGGGCGTCACCCTTACACCCAGACGGGTATCTCGCGGCGGCAGAGTAGCAAACAGCTCCACCTCTCCCGGCGGCAAGCCAATCTCTTCGTGACTCTCTCGCAGGGCGGTGTGCAGCAAACTGCTGTCTTGCGGCTCCCACATACCACCGGGCAAGGCCACCTCACCGGCATGATCATTCAGGTGCCCCGCCCGGCGGGTGAGCACCAGATGGGGCCGGGGCTCCATCGTCAATGCCAGCAAAACAGCCGCCTCGCGTTCACCGCGCTGTACGGGTAGAGGCTCCTGCAGAGGCAGGGGTTTGAGATTATCGGCAATGGTTGTCAGCATCGAATCCAATTCCGCGCAACGTGCTTTGATATACTTCGGCACAACTCATCGTATCTTTATGACGGCAGCACAACTATGAACTACTGCAGTAATTGTGGACAACCGGTCAGCCTGGCAATTCCCGAAGACGACGACCGCGAGCGCCATATTTGCAGGCACTGCGACACCATTCACTACCAGAACCCGCGCATTATTACCGGCTGCCTGCCGATTTATGACGACGGACACGAGCCACGAGTATTGCTGTGCAAACGAGCCATCGAGCCCCGCTACGGTAAGTGGACCCTGCCCGCCGGCTTTATGGAGAACGGCGAAACCGCCGAACAGGGCGCCGCCCGGGAGTGCTGGGAAGAAGCCCGCGCCAAAGTATCTATTGGTGATCTGTACAACATGACCAGCATTCCCAACGTTAACCAGGTGCACCTGTTCTTTATGGCAACGCTGGATAAGCCGGAGTTCGCCAGCGGCCCGGAAAGCCTGGAAGTGGAATTACTTAAAGAGGCCGACATTCCCTGGGACGAAATTTCTTTTACTGCAGTAAAAGTCACCTTGCAGAATTATTTTCGCGATCGAGCCAACGGCCAGTTCCCACTGCGCTCCGGCTGGGCCGGCCCCAACGAATGGGGCGAGTGGCATTGGAACAAACACTGACGAAACACCCCATGCACCAACAAACCATGACCCAGCAAACCATGACCCAGCAAACCATTAGTGCCCAACAATTCCAGCAACAGTTTAATTCAGCAAACGACACCCTGATCGACGTACGCGCCGCGGCGGAATATCGAGAAATACACCTGGTGGACGCCACCAATCTGCCGCTGGATCAGATTACCGGCGAACAAGCCGCTACGCACAACAGCGAACGCTGCTACCTGATCTGCAAGGCTGGTAAACGAGCCGCCATGGCGGCAGAGAAAATTGCCGCCAGCTACCCCGGGGAACTGATTGTGGTAGAGGGTGGCACAGACGCCTGCGTTGAGCTGGGCATGGATTGCCAGAGGGACAAAGGGGTTATGTCCCTTGAACGACAAGTACGCATTGCAGCGGGGGCGCTGGTGTTACTTGGCGTTGTACTCAGCCTGACAGTGCACAGTGGCTTTATCGCCCTGTCCGCCTTTGTGGGCGCCGGTTTGGTGTTTGCGGGAATTACCGATACCTGTGGTATGGGGTTGCTGCTGACCAAGATGCCCTGGAATCGTTAGCTAACGCTTCTTTTGCTGGCTTTGCGCAACATCTCTATAGCCGCCAACAGCTGGGCATGAATGTCCGAATTAGTGAGCGTATTGTTAGCAACGTCAAAATTATCCTGAAACTTCGGCACTGAAATCGCCGCCACCACTTCCGCGCGAAAGTGCGGTGCCGACGTTTCCGCATGGGCCAGCACATTTTTCGCCCCACCGGGCCCCGGAGACGTGGCTAACAACAGGGTGGGCTTATCCTGAAACACTTTGCGATCTCCCCGCGACGCCCAGTCAAACAGGTTCTTGAAAGCCGCCGTGTATGAGCCGTTGTGTTCTGCATGAGAAATCACCAGCGCATCCGCCTCTGCAATTTTGTCGAGAAAATCCCGCGCCAGCTGTGGGTGCCCCAATTCGGCCTCCCGTTCCGGGCTAAACAGTGGCAGCTCGTAGTCGTGGATATCCAATACTTCTACGGTAGCGCCCTCTATAAGATTGGCCGCATAAGTCGCCAGCACCCTGTTAATAGAGTGTTTGCTGTTGCTGGATGAAAACGCTAAGACCTTCATTACACTATCCTTCTTCTGCACTTAAATTACGTTCGGCGGGCAAGTCACTCAAATACTCCACAAACTCTACTTCAAAACCGTCAGGATCAACATAGTATATATTCTTGCGAAATGGCTCATCGGCACCATCTTTATCCACATCGAAGCCCGCATTTCTCATACGTTCAATCAACGCATCCAGATCATTGGTTTCAAAAGCAAAGTGCGCCAGCCCTACTTGATGCCCCTGCAGATTGCGGTTTTCCCCTTCACCAAACTCATTCAGCGCCAAATACTGATAATCATCGCCAAAATGCACCCACTTGCGCGGCTTGCCGTACCACTCACCACCGCCCTGAGTGCGTACCTGCCAGTGAGGAAACGCCGCCTTGTAAAACGCCATGGATTTTTCCAGGTTTTTAATCACTAAATTGATGTGCTCAATACGAATCATTGCTATGCCCTCTGTGATCATCGGTAAAGTGCGGCCACTATAAAACCTAAACTTAACTTGAGGTAAAGAGCTTTTTTGACTATTGTTTTGATTAAGAATTTTTATAACGAGACAACACCAATGAGCGATAGCAACTGGACAGTGGGCAAGGTGGCCAGGCGCTGCGGCGTAAAAGTCAGCGCCCTGCACTTTTACGAATCCAAAGGGCTGATACACAGCTACCGCAACAGCGGTAACCAACGCCGTTACAAAGCCGACGTCATACGCCGGGTGTCATTGATCAAAGCGGCCCAGAAAGTAGGTTTTACTCTGGAAGAAGTCAAACAAACCTTCGCCAAACTGCCCGACAACCGCACCCCCACCGCCAGCGATTGGAAAAAACTGTCTACCGCCTGGCGAGAAGACCTGAACAACCGCATTGCCTACCTGGAACGACTGAGGGATTTAATTACCGGCTGTATCGGCTGCGGTTGCTTGTCGATGAAGAACTGCCCGATTTATAACGAAGGGGATAGGTTAGGAAATGAGGGGAATGGGGCCGTGATTTTAGAGAAAAATAGTAAGTAAAAGCTCAGTTAGAGACAGGTGAAAACTCTACGGCACTCAACTCGCTTATGATCCCGGCATCTGATACTTCACGTATAGCTTTTTTTAGTAGCTTCTTGAGATTTGGCTTCAGATAAGGGATAACTTTTTCTATAGGCAAACTTTTAAGTTCTAGAAAAATAGCCAACGCGAAAATATTTTCAG
Organism: Porticoccus sp. W117; assembly: GCF_030341905.1. Taxonomy (GTDB): domain Bacteria; phylum Pseudomonadota; class Gammaproteobacteria; order Pseudomonadales; family Porticoccaceae; genus SCSIO-12696. The sequence goes on from NZ_JATAAF010000021.1 coordinate 3,947, forward strand.
CTTCAGATAGATAACCACTGCGATTATATTGCCATCCTTGCGAATCAACATCCGTATACTGCTGAAAATTAAACGCCGAATTTGCCATAAAAATACCAAACCCCAGAAATGTTGCCGCCATATCAGTAGCGAATTCCCAATTCTCCCAACCCCCAGGTGGCGGCTCTTGTGCAGTTGCTGTTAGATAATGCGCCAGCTCATGGGCGTAAGTAGCAACTAGCTGCGTAGGGTTGCTGACAATTGCAGGGTTATAGGTAATGACTACCTCTTCACTTTCATCAGCTTGAAATGTACCAAGTGGACCCGAATCAACGTCCTGGATAACAAGAGTTGGAGCAACTTTTGGATCCACATCTTCTTCTTGAGCTTGTAGCTTACACGGCCATTCGTCCATGCCTGCATAGTGCTTAACTACTTTAAACGTTTCTCTCGCAGCACCTTCTTCACTATCCACTTTAGATGGAAAATACTCTTTAGTGGGCAATACGAGCTTTGTACCCTCAAAAAAAGCCTGCCCACCAAAATTTTTCAGAAGCCAATTATAAGTGGCAACTTGGAACTCGGTATCATCAGTTGAAAGCAAAGGTTTTGATTTAAAGAGATTCAACATCATTTTTGTTTTAATTTCTTAAGCTACTACCCGGACACTCTGTGTAGTGACCTTGGTATGGCTTGATGTGACCGCTGCCAGCAAGGAAGCTGGCAACGAGCCTACATGGATGTATACACGGCGTGTCACAACAAGCCATACCAAGGTCACGAATACTGGAATAGAACACTATTGCAGAGGAAGCAGATATTCAAGGAAGAAAGCGCAACATCCTTGTTGCATAGGAGGTAAGCTGCAAAATTCAGGAGGTTGCCGCGTCGCTACGCTCCTCTCAATGACGGACTAATGAATCAAATCGTCCCATTCACAATCGGCTGGAACGCCGTTAGCGAATCCATCAACGCGGCATTACCCAAACCATTAGTAGGGAACAGGTTGGCAAAGTTGCCCTGCTCGCCGTGCAACGCCATGTAATTCAGAATTACTGTTTCCACCAACAGGTTGACGTTGTTGGCAGCTGGTGTGGCAGCGGTTTCTACTGAGGCGTCATTGCGCATAAAACCAATTTGCTGATGACGGGCTTGCTCTTCTGGAGTGGCACCTAGTAACTGCGGGCGGCCATTGGGGTTGTACACCATAAAGAACGAAGACGCGGTAGACTGGTTATCGCCGGTCCACTCCCCTTTACCACGACCATCCACAGAATTATCGATACGGCCATTACTGGCCACTGAACCGTCGCTCATTACGTACATCATTAGCGGCGTATTAGTGCGCGCAGCGTATTCCAGGCAGGCACCCATACAGCGGCCAGCGCGCAAATCGCGAATTTCACCCGTGGCGCGTTCGCCGGTGTGGTAATCGTAACCACCCATGGTAATGGTACCGGCGCCAGAAAAACCGTCGATAACCATTTTCATCACCGAGGCGGTTTTGCGGAATTCGCTTGAGCCGTCAAATTCAGCGGTAGAGAAAATACCGCCATTGTCACTGACAATTATCGGGCTGGGGGCGTTGCGGTCGTCGGGGTTCAATGTGTTCGGGTCACCAAAGCGCTCCGCCAGGTCGGCACTGCTCAGGTAGCCGCATTCGATCAGGTCTTTAATAACCGCATCGTTGGTCAGGCGGGTATCCACGGTACCCAGCTTGGCGTTACTGAGGCGATACACAGATTCCATTACTGCCACCGCATCAGACTGATTGAGCAAGCCAACCAGATCGCCAATATCTACCATACCGGTCACATCCGTGGGGCGATCTACTTTGGTGGGGCGAATGGTGGGGTCAATCATGGCCATGGGCGCCATGGAATTACCGCCGGAATCGCTGCTGCGAGAGCCAATCAAACTGAGGATGGAACCCTCAGCACCAGCCCGAGCGATGCCGTACATGGGGTTGTGGGGGTTATTGCCAGTGTCGTTTTCCGAGCGAGCGGGAATAATGGCGCCATTGATATTGGCCGCCGTCCCCGGCGACAGCTTTTCCAAAATACCGCGCAAGAAAGCACTGTCACTGTGAAACGCCAAACCGAGAGTGGTGTCAGTGTGGTCGCCATTACTGGTGCCGGATTCCGAAGAACCGGCGCCATTCACTTCCGCGACGCCGGGAATCATATCGCCGGGCAGGCCCAGTTTGTCGTAGCCGGCGGTGCTGAGAAAATCCATCTGGCCGCCCTGGCCACCGATCAATACGTTGGAACCGGCAATATTCACACCGCCCGCCAAATCAAAACAGATAAAAGGAATTTTGCCCGCACCCAAACCGGATGAACATCCGGCAGCGGACATGGCATCGATCAAATCCTGGGACAAGGCATGAGCCTTGCGGGGACTGGCAAACATACTCAATACCGAGCCGCCCAGCACTGTGCCGGCACCGGCGCAAAAGCCCTGGGCAAGAAAGTCACGGCGGGTTACCGGCCGCGAGTGGTCGGCGTGGTACAGGGGCTCGTCAAGGCCGAGGGCGCGGGGGGCTTGTTTTTTAATAATCATGTTTCCGTTCCACTCTCTTTATTGAATCAACATGGTGGCGCTGGCCAGTACCGCCGCACAGGTGGCTTTTACCACAGTGTCAGTACCAGTAGCCGGGTTGGCAGTCATGGTAGCAATCAGACTGTTGAGTTCTGTGCGCATGGCACCATCCGCAGGCTGGCTGGCCAAATTAGTGCCAACAATATTGTTTAACAATGGGGTGATAATCAGGTCACGCTCGCCTTGAGTATCCAGGGCTGTCGCCGCCGCTTCACCGAAGTTAAAGCCATTGAAATAGGTACCGCGCAGAGTCGTGTCTTCTACCAGTGCGTTGCAGTACTCAATAGCCAATTGCGTAACACCCATCTGGTGAGCGGACAGGAAGCCATTGATGCTCTCCACCGTAGGCAACTGCTGGCGCACGGTATTAAAGGTGTTTTGTACATCCGTCTGAGTGGCACTGACACCAGTGGCCGCTGCCATGGTGGCGTTGATCTCATCGAAGGTACGCAGGCCAATATCCGATTGTGCATCCAGGTCTGCCGGGTTCGCCGGGGTAGGTACGGCTGCTTCGGTAAACACATTGGTGTTGCTGCCCAAACGCTCAAAACTGAGGAAGAACTCATCGGCTTCCGGACCTTTTTCCAAGGCGATAATGGTGCCGCGATCGGACATCACCTGGCCGCTGGCCGTGTAATCGGTGCTATTGAGGGTAATGTCCATATTCTGGTACGCCTGCCCTACCGGTGCCTCGCGACCATTGATGCCGATGCGCATGCCCTGCACCGGAATATTATCCGGCGTAGCACTGCCATCCAGGCTGATAAAGTACGGCGCATTAAACAGGTAGCTGTAGCTGTCGAACTGGCTTACCTCCACCACAATGTAGGCATCAGGCACTGACACCAAATCACTGACACTGAACAGCAGCAGGTATTTGGCACCGACACCGGCATCAAAGTTGTCCTGAATCTGTTCGTCGGTAAGTACACGGTTGTGGACAGCCACCAGGCGGAATACCCCTTGCCACAAGCGCTGGTTGGAGGTTTCGTTGCCCAGCACAAAGGCAAAAGTATCGTCCCAGTCACTGAGGTTACCGCCGCCGGCACCATCGGCATCGCCGGTGTACTGTCCATTCACATAAATGCGACGGCCATTGACCGGATCGTAATTTACCACCACGTGTTGCAAGGTAGCCTGCAGGCGCTCGTCCGCATCGGCGGTAGACAAAGCGGGTTCGCCGTTGCCGTCAGTCGTGCTGCTGCGGTTAAGGAAGTTGTAATTGTAGAGGGTCTGCCCCAAGGTGAAGTTGCGAATATTGTTGCCACCGGAGTAGCTGACAATGCCCGCCGGGCCATCTTGGGTGACATTACCCGGCGCTACCCAGGCTTCAATACTGTATTCACCGGTACCGGAAGCGCCCGCAATCAGGTTGTGCAACTTGGCACTCGCTGCCGTCGTAGCCTGAGCCTTGCCGTCGTTAATGCGAATACCAAAACCGCCGACCCATTCCACGTTGCCACTGATGGTTAAATCCATGGCCGGGTCGACACCGCTGGTATCAAAGGCGGTAAAGCCGTTGCCGGTTTTGAATTCGTACTTGGCGATGGCATTGCTCTCGTGGCGGCCGCCAGTGTTGGCCAGAACACCATCAAACAGAGTCAGTGCTTTACTGATCACCAGGTCGGAATCCACGGTGGTAAGGGGGATACCATCAGCAAACGCCTGGATGGCATTTTCCATGGTGGTGGCGTTGTTGGAGCAGTCGTCCCAGCAGTTGTGGAATTCGTCACGCAGTCGAACTACCAAACGCGAGCGGGCCGGGTCGTCCAGGTCAATTTTGCTCTGTGCCGCCGCATAGGCCACATCAATGTCGGCAGCGGCAAAATACGGCTGCTGAGGTGTGCCGGCATCGTCGCTGTGACAGTTGGCGCAATACTGAGTGAGTACGCTGTGAACCCCAGAGAAGCCGCTGCTGTCGGCCGGGAAGGTTTTGCTGTCGCCTACATCTTTAATGGTTGGCGCGGTCAGAGAAACCACCGTGCCACTGCCACCAATACTGTCGTTGGCCCAGTCGGTGATGTAGCCCTGAATAATATCCGCACAGGCCTGATCACTGGCCAACCAGCAATTGTGGCCACCGGCCACCTGGGTCACCAACATGGAGTTACCCGGATTATTCAAATCCACCACAGCATTGACGGCGTTATAGGCGGTGTTGATGTCGTCAGTACGGACAAATGCGGGAGATTGCAAATCGTCACCGTGGCACTGGCCGCAACGGTTGTCTGCCACCAGGTTATCCCACACATGAATTCGAAAACTCTGCACGTCTGCGGTTTGCGGTGCCGGGCCGTTGTACACAACATTGCCGGTATTGCCGCCACCACCGGGATTGGGGTTGGGTAAGGCTGTTGTGGGGGAACCACTGCCGCCGCTACAGGCAGTGAGAGCCAGTAGCAAGCTGGGCAGTGCGATTAGCTTCAGCGCTTTGAATACAGGTCGCACGTCGCACGTCTGACGTCGCACGCTAAAACCAAGCTGCCCGTTTTGAGTTTTTGAATAACCTGTAAGTACAGAGTCACGCATTTCCAAGGTACTGAAAAAGATCTTTGTGGCACGTACTGCTTTTAGCGTGCGACGTGCGACGTCAGACGTGCGACCAAGTTTTTTAATAATCACGTCTTACTCCCCCTTACAGTACAACGCCACTTCCGCCCACACCCGTTTGAGGTTGTGACCGTTGGCAATAAATGAGTTGGTTATGGTGGTCACCTGGCCGCGGTCGTTGCTGTCGCCAGGTTCGCGCAGGCACACCGCGCGGAACACTTTGGTCACCTGATATTCCGCAAAGGCGCGGCTGTGGGCCAGTTCCATACCCAGAGACTTGGCGCCGTTACCACTGCCAGTCAAGGTGCTGTCCCAACCCAACAGGCTGTTAACGCCGGCGCGCCAGTAGTTGTCCCAGCCGTCGTCAGGGGTTACATAACCAAAGGGAAAGTTGGTGCTGTTGATGTGGTGCTTGGCAGTCACGCGGGTGCCGGTTGTTGGGTCGGTCTGACCCACATCGTTGTACACCATTTGGCCGTTAATGCCCGTCGGGTCGTTGTCCGCGTCATAGTTAAAGTTGTAATAGGCAAACGCCTGAGCCAGCGGATCCATTCCACTGTGGCAACCGACGCAGTTGTTAAGAAACAGGCGGCTGTCGCCACCGGGGCTGCGAGACACATCCTGACGAATACGGTCTGGCGAACGGCTGGTGTCCTGCAGTTGTTCGAGGTCTCGACCCAGATGGTTGAGCAGAGTAAAACGCAACATCGCCCGGTTGGTGCCGGCAATAAAGAACGCCTGAGCACCGGCGCGGGTGGTCATTACCCCGGCGGTAGCATCGCTGGGCAAACCGTTTACCGACGACTGGGTGCGTTGCACCAGTTCTGCCTGCAAATCCACACCCTGGTTTTCCAGAGCTTCATAGTGGTTGTTATTGCCGTTGGCGTAGGCGGGTAAGCCCAGCGCCGGGTCACCGATGTAAATGATGTCACCGTAGAGCACCTGACGGAAATCCAGTTCGTCCCGCACCAGACCAATGACGGTAGCGGTGTAGTCGTTGAGGGCGACAAACTGGCTTTGATCCCGATTGGTCCAACTGGCGGCAAAATTTTTCAGAGTAACCCGGTAAAATTCCGGGTTATTCGTCGCCATCAGAGCCGCGTCGATATCGTTGGCGGGGTTGGCATCCGCCAGTAATGCCTCCATATTACCGAGCACCAGTTCAGATGGTGGCACACCGGCAATACGGTCGTGAATGCGCTTGGCTTGTTCCCGCGGCCCTGCAAAAGCTGTGGTAGCCGCAAGGGCCATACTCAGAGAAAAACTGAGCAGGCTGACTGTGAGGAGTGGCTTTTTATTCATGTGCCTCGCCTTATGGTTATATCGTCGGCTGGGTTAATTCGGATTATTCGTTGTTGTTGATTGGCATACTATGTCTGCCCACTGTTGCGAACAGCGCAGGATTACCCCCCAACTTGAGACACCCTTCTCAGTTCTGCATAAAAGCCGGATCGTCGGCCATTCATCCCCATCAGCAACCATTAAACCGTGACAGAGCGCACGGCATTAATGCCAGTGGCGACGAAAAATAGCCGCACATAAAAATAAAACCAGAAACATAAAACTGTTGTACCCCATCGAGGAGCCAATCGACGTGACAAGCCACTCCCTGCTCAACACTTGCCCTTTTTTCATAAAAGGTAAAAAAGGGTTCGCAGCAGCCAGCATTCTATTATTGGCGGCCTGTGGTGGCGGTGGTGAAGGCGGCTCTGGCGGCGGCATTGGCAGCGGTCAAAGCCCCGACCCGGTGGTAGTGGATATCCCTATTTTTTTCGTGCAGCGTCCCTTGCCGGTAGACGATAACGGCAACAGAGAAGCTGATGATGTACTCGACCCGGCGGCATTTCGCCCTGGAGCCGAGCTGGTAATGCGCGACCGTGCTTCTCCCAGTGCCGCGGATACAATTATCACGGCAAGCGTGTTTGCCGAAGACGAACTCTATGACGTCAAGGATTTGGAACCTTCCTTCGACGGAGAAAAATTACTATTTTCCATGCGCGCGCCGGAAATCCCCAACGCCGATGACGACGAGCAACCCACCTGGAATATCTGGGAATACGACCGTGTTAACGATGTTCTGCGGCGCATTATCACTTCCGACACCAACGCTCGCGCTGGCCAGGATGTAGCGCCCCACTATCTGGCGGACGGCCGCATTGTGTTTTCCTCCACTCGCCAGCGCCAGGCCCGCTCTATTTTGCTGGACGAGGGCAAACCCCAGTACTCTGGCCTCACGGAAGATCGCGATACCGAAGCCTTTGTACTCCATGTGATGGAAGACGACGGCAGCAATATTCGCCAGATTACCTACAACCAGAGCCACGACCTGGATCCCACCGTACTGAGCACCGGTGAAGTGATGTTCAGCCGCTGGGACAACAGCGCTGGCAATAACAGCATCAGCCTGTACCAGATCAATCCGGATGGTCGCCAGCTGGATTTTATGTACGGTTATCACAGCCAGGACACCGGCACCAACAACAGCGAAGGCCGCTTTCTGCACCCCCGTGAACTGCCGGACAACCGGGTTCTGGTATCCCTGCGCCCCACGCAAAGCGATCGCCTGGGCGGCGATATGGTGGCGGTAAACATCGCCGATTTTACCGAAATTGACCAGTCGGAAATGTCCAACCCCAGCGCGCCCAACAGCGGTGATGGCCAACAATCACTGGCCTTTGCCACAGTCAATACCGACGGCACGCCCTCCCCTCACGGCCACTTCAGTTCCGTGTTTCCACTGCACGATGGCAGCAACCGCCTGCTGGTGAGTTGGGCTCAGTGCCGCCTGATTGACCCTGCGGACGGCACCACCATCATTCCCTGCACCGCCGCCAACCTGGCGCTGGCCAATGTGCAAGAGGCGCCGCCCCTGTACGGAATCTGGAGCTACAACCTGACCGACCAATCCCAGCAGCCCATCATCAATGGGGTTGAGGACACTATGTTCACCGAAGTTGTGGCCATGCAGCCGCGCACCCTGCCCGCCAATATCGAAGACGGTGTGCCCGGTGTGACCCTGGATAACGACCTGCTCAGTGAAAACGTCGGCGTGCTGCATATTCGCAGCGTCTACGACCTGGATGGCACCGACACTACTGCTAATGGCATCGCCGCTACCTCAGACCCATTGCAGGCGGACTTTGCCGCTCGCGACGCGCGTTTTTTGCGGGTGGTAAAAGCGGTGCCCATGCCGGACGAAGACGTGCTGGATTTTGACAACACCGCCTTTGGCCGCAGCCAAAACCAACTGATGAGGGAAGTATTGGGTTACACACCCATCCAACCGGACGGCTCCGTCAAAGTAAAAATTCCCGCCAACGTGCCTTTTATGATTTCCGTACTGGACGCCGATGGTCGCCGCATCAGCAACCAACCCATTGGTGGCCGCCACAACAACTGGTTGCAACTGCGCCCCGGTGAAGAACGGGAATGCAGCGGCTGCCACAGCGCCACCAGCGAGCTGCCCCACGGCCGCCCCAACGGTGAGGCGCCAAGCATTAACGACGGCGCTATGGTCACCGGTGTCGCCTTCCCCAACACCACCTCCACCCTGTTTCCCGACGCCGGTGAAACCATGGCGGAAACCCTGAGCCGCATCAACGGTGTCAGTGAACTGACCGTGGATTTGATTTTCAGCGATGTGTGGAGTGACCCCACCATCAGCACTCCCGATCCAGACATTCAGTACGAGTATGCGGATTTGGCCACGCCCCATCCCACCTCACTGGCCTGCCAGACCAACTGGACCAGCAATTGTCGCATCGTGGTGAACTACCCGATACACCTGCAACCCTTGTGGGATCGCGACCGCCAGGTTTTTGATACCGACGGCATTACCCTGCTGCAAGACAATACCTGCACCAGCTGCCACAACATTGTTGACGACAACAATATGCCCATGGAGCCTCTGGGGCAGCTTAATTTGGCAGGCACACCATCCACTGATGAGCCGGATCACCTGACGTCCTACCGCGAATTACTGTTCCCGGATAACGAACAGTTTCTTGACCCGGATACCAACACCCTGCAAGACGTGATGGTTCAGCGAACCGACGCCAACGGCAACCTGCTGTTTTTGCTGGATGCTGACGGCAATCAAGTTCTCGATGCCAATGGCGACCCAATTCCCATTCTCGACCCGGTAACCGTACCCGCCAGCATGTCGGTAAATGGCGCCTTGGCGAGCCCACGATTCTTCTCCCGCTTCGCCACTGGTGGCAGCCACGAAGGCTACCTGGACGACGCAGAACTCAAGTTACTGTCGGAATGGATCGATATTGGTGGACAGTATTACAACAACCCGTTTGATGTACCGCAGAACTAGAAAAAAATAATGATAATAAAAATGGCCAATACCATTTGGCACGCAGTACAAGGCTTTTTTGCAAAACCAGTCTCCCCCGCAGCTGGTTGGGTGCCCGCAATGGCAAACGCAGAGTCCCCCTCCTCCTCGCGTTTGCGTTGGGCACCTTTCCGGCTGCAACTTATTACGTCGCACGTCGCACGTCGCACGTCGCACGCTAAAACCAAGCACCCTGTAGGTCGGCCTTCAGGCCGACAAGAACGGTGCTACGTAGTAAACACTCTTGTCGTGCTAAAGCCCGACCTACAACGCTCCGAACCAAAGCGTGCGACGTCAGACGTGCGACGTGCGACCTTCTGCCAAGTACTGCTAACCATCAGCTTACTGACTATTCTGCCAGGCACCGCAACCGCCGACGAACCACTTATAGCCACCGTCGCCGACCCTTACCTGGAAATGCACTCCGGCCCCGGCCGCGGCTACCCGATCTTCCATGTGGTGGAAAAAGGCGAAACGGTGGAAATTCTGAAAAGCCGCACCGACTGGTTCAAAGTGCGGGTTCATCAGGACATTGAAGGCCGCGAGCGCATCGGTTGGGTGCACCGCAGCCAGATGGGACGCACCCTGTCGCCCAATGGAGAGCTTCTGGGGCTGCAATACGCGGATTTTGAGGACTTTAAAAACAGCCGCTGGGAAATGGGCATTGCCGCTGGCGACTTTGAAGGAGCGTCATCATTAAACGGCCACCTGGGCTACCGCCTCACGGAAAACCTCACCACCGAATTGCGTTTGACCCACGCCATCGGCAGTTTTTCCGACAACACTCTGGCCAGTATCAATATCCAGAACCAGCCATTCCCACAATGGCGGGTATCCCCCTATTTCAGCTTGGGCGCCGGTGTGATTCGCACCCAACCCAACGCCACCTTGGTGCAGGTGGAAGACCGCACCGACAGCGCTCTTAACGTGGGCATTGGCGCCCGCGCCTACATCACCCGGAACATGGTATTGCGAGCGGAATATCGCAGCCACGTCATCCTTACCAGCCGCGACCAAAACGAGGAGGTAAAAGAATGGACACTCGGAATCAGTATCTTTTATTAAAAACAGCCGCAGCGTTTTTCTGCCTGGCCATGTTGCCTATGGCGGCAGACGCCCAAGAGCAAAACGATGACCGTGGTCTCGACCAGATTGTGCTGCCAGACCTGGAGCGGCGCACCATTAAAGAATCCGACATCGACAGCGAAAACTTCGAAATCGGTGGCTTTGCCGGCTTTATGAATGTGGAAGATTTTGGCACCAACCCGGTGTACGGCATTCGCGCCGCCTACCACGCGACCGAGGACTTTTTCCTGGAAGCCACCTTAGGCACCACCGAACTGGGCACCACCAGCTTTGAAGACCTGAGCGGCAATGTGCAGATCCTGCCAGATGGTCAGCGCGACCTCACCTATTACAACCTGTCGGTGGGCTACAACCTGTTCCCCGGTGAAGTTTTCCTGGGCAAAGGCCACGCTTTTAACACCAATCTGTATTTGATCGCGGGCGCAGGCAACACCGACTTTGCCGACAGCAGCCATTTCACCTACAGCCTGGGCGTGGGCTACCGTTTCTACGCCACCGACTGGCTGAGCGTGCATCTGGATATGCGTGACCACGTGTTTAACAGCGATCTGTTGGGGGAAGACAAAACCCTAAACAATCTGGAATTCACTTTGGGATTGACAGCATTTTTCTAATAAATGTCATCTCCGCAACAGCGAGCATGACAAAAGAAAGGAGAAAAATAATGGATAAGTTAGCCAAAATTTTTATCAGCGCCATTATCGGCCTGGGTGTTATTGCTACCACGGTAAATGCCGCCGACCAATCTACAGACAAGGCACCGGACTTCACCCTAAAAAGCAACAGCGGCGATAACATGCGTCTGGCAGAACAGCGTGGCAACGTGGTAATGCTGAACTTCTGGGCGTCCTGGTGTGGCCCCTGCAAACAGGAAATGCCGCTGCTGGATGAGCTGCACAAACGCTACTCTCGCGCCGGCTTTACCATTATCGGCGTCAATGTGGAGCGCGACCCGGAAGACGCCAAGCGAGTTTTGCGTGATATCCCGGTGAGCTTCCCGGTGCTGTTCGACACCGAAAGTAGCGTCAGCAAAGCCTACGACGTCAGCGCCATGCCCACTACCGTGATGATCGACCGGGACGGCAAAATTCGCCATCTGCACAAAGGCTTTAAACCCGGTTACGAAAACGAATACCGCAAACAGATCAAACAGTTAATTCGCGAATAACGGAGGCGGTTATGACAAACCTGAAACGCACCGCAATTGCCCTGGCCACTCTCCTCACATTGGGTGGCTGCAGCAGCATCGAACCCTGGGTAAAACCCTATGAGCGCCAATACCTGGCCTCAGACATCATGCAATTTGACCGCGATCCGGTAGCGTCCGGCTACCTGCACCACGTGTTCCAGTCCCGCGAAGGCGCGCGCGGTGCGGAAGGCGGTTCGGGAGGTGGTTGTGGGTGTAATTGATTGGACGTCGCACGTCGCACGTCGCACGTCGCACGCTAAAACCACCATTCTTTGTAGGTCGGGCTTTAGCCCGTCAAGACTGTTAATGCATGGCAAATTATTTGACGGCCTAAAGGCCGACCTACAACGCACCGAACAAAAGCGTGCGACGTGCGACGTACGACGTGCGACCATCCAAACAGTGCTGTGCAGTTTGCTACTCGCTCTGCTCTCGTTCAGTGCCACCGCCGCTACGCTACCCGAAGACCGCCTCGATATTATGTACCACGCCTACAAAGGTGGTGGTGCCACCATTGATGGGCCGTCGGTACTGGTGCGCAAAAAGTTTGCCGACAAAATTTCCGTGCGCGGCAATTACTACACCGACTTTGTCAGCAGTGCCTCCATTGATGTGATCGCCACCGCCAGCGCCTACGAAGAAGAACGCACAGAATTCAGTGGCGGCATTGACTACCTGCACAATAAAACCACCATGAGCCTGAACGTGACGTCCAGTAGCGAAAATGACTACGACGCACAAACCGTGGGCTTTTCCATCAGCCAGGATTTCTTTGGTGACCTCACAACCCTGGCACTGGGCTATTCCGTGGGTAGCGATACGGTGCGTCGACGGGATGATGATGTTTTTGAAGAAGAAGTGGATCGGCAACAATTCAGCATCACGTTGACACAAATTATTACCCCCAAACTGGTGGCCAGCTTAGGTGTGGAAAGTATTGTCGATGAAGGTTTTTTAAATAACCCCTATCGCCAGTACCGTTTTTTGGACGCCACGGAAACACGCGGTTTTTCCTACGCACTGGAACAATATCCCGGCACCCGCAACAGCGACGCAGTGGCACTGCGCGGCCTTTATTACTTGCCTTGGCACGCTTCGGTAAAAGGCGAGTATCGTCGCTTTGCCGACAGCTGGGGCATTGAAGCGGACTCCGTAGAATTTGGCTACACCCACCCCTGGAAACACGGCCTGACTTTTGAAGCCAAACTGCGTCACTACAAACAGGATCAGGCGGATTTTTACAGCGATCTTTTTGCCTTCCAGGGCTCACAAAACTTTTTGGCACGCGACAAGGAACTGAGCACCTTTACGTCCAATACCATTGGCATTGGCGTCAGCTACGAACTGCCCAACAAACTCTGGGGGTTGGCAGAAAAGAGTACCGTTAACCTGTTCTGGGATCGCATCGCTTTCGACTACGACAACTTCCGTGACGTCACCGCTACCGGATTCAACCCCGGCGAAGAACCTCTGTACAGCTTTGATGCGGATGTGATTCGGTTGTTTTTGTCGGTTTGGTATTAAAAACCTGGCTACGAGCATCGCGCTGCGGGCTACGAGCAGATCGAGGTTATTGTCATCCTGAGCGCAGCGAAGGATCTCATCGGTTAAATTCGCAAAAAGATCCTTCGCTGCGCTCAGGATGACAATTACGCTGGGCCTGCCCGTAGCCAGCAGCTCGCAGCCCGAAGCTGATCAAATCGAATCCGCAGGCGGAGCCTGCCGCGGCTGGCTCCCCGGAAACACCAATTCCCCACTGGTAAAAGTACTGCCAAAAGTCTCGCTGGCGGAAGCCACCTGACGCAGGGCAGACAACAGCTGTTGTTCAGTCAGTGGCGACAGCGGGTGGATAAAGGCCGCATAGATAGTGCCATCTTCACCCAGCGCATAGCGGGCATCCAATACGGAGTGGAAGTTGGCCGCCATGGCCTGCACCACCATTTGCGGTTCTACGTTAGAGATATGGGCAATGGGGCTGACAATGCGCATACGATCCGCATTGGCGTCACTAACCACCAGCATATCCACCTCATCAAACACAAACTCGGCGGCGTTGCCGCTGCTTTTTACATTTTCACCGTAGTGTTCAATCAGACCATTGAGCTGCTGCTGGCTCATGCTTTGCGGAGTACTTTCTTCCGCAGCGTATGCAAACCCAGTTGCCAATATCAACGCCAGCCAAGCCCATAATCGATTATTCATGGTGTGCTCCTTTTTGCTATCCAGATTGTTATCTGGCTTTATGACAGCAATTATTGTTTTTTGACTCACACACTCTTTTAAACCGTAAAAGCCAGCACCTTGCTGATATGCGCCAACGGCAGCCCAGACTGCTGCTGCAAGTCGTTGAACACCTCTTGAACCCGATTCAGATCTCGTTTCGAGGTGGCACTAAAGCGATCGATCAAACCGTGGTTGACCAACGCTGCCGACACATCACCGGTGAGCATAAAGGTGTCTTTGCCCATATTGCGCAAAAAGCCGGGGCCACTGTTGCCACCAAGCCGTGAACCGCGTTTTTTCAATTCCAACCAAAGGCCAACCACATCATTACCAGGCCAGTCCGCCAACCAATTGCCAACGCCGCCGTGCTGACGCTGCAGTTCCAGAACAAAAGTGGCATTGTCTCGTACAGTTTTTATCTTCTGGAAGTTGCGCACAATGCGCTCGTCTTTGGCCAGTTGTTCCAGTTTTTCGTCGGCATAGTGGGCAATCACCAGCGGGTTAAAGCCATCGAAAGCCGCCTCAAAGCCCGGCCATTTGTTGTTGATCACCCGCCACACAAAACCGGCGCGAAACACGCAGCGGGTCATCATCGACAGATAGCGATCATCGGCTATCTCACGGAGTTCTGTATCGGCCAGTACCTGGGGCATTTGATCCAGCAGCTGCTGTTCGCCCCCGAGCTTTTTTACCGCGGCACAGTAGAGAGTTTCAAATTGGGTCATGGCCAATTGCGTCTCATCAATAAAAGAAAAGCTACTCTAACGGCAGGGCCAACCAAGCGGCAAATTCTGTTATTCTTGGCGCCTTGTTTTTAAGCACGGAACGTACCAAGGAATCTCCATGAAACTGCTGCCCGCTGCCCTACTCTCCTTTTCTGCCCTGCTGATCACTGCCTGTAGCGACCCCGCTGCCAACAATCCGGAACTGGCGTCGAAAAACGTCAACCAGCTACTGGACAAGCAGTACGACATTCGCCTGCAAATGAGCCCTATCGGCCTCACCGCTCAGGGTAAAACCGAGCGCTATCACGAATGGGACGATATCTCCGGCAAAGGGGAGGAGCGCCAACAGGCTTTGCGTTTGCAGCACCTCAACGAGCTTAACGCCGTCGAAACTGGCAACCTCAACAAGCAGACTCGCCTCAGCCTGCAGCTGGCAAAAGACGGTTTGCAACAGGAAATCGACAGCTATCGCTGGCGCCATCACGACTACCCGCTGTCACAAATGGGTGGTATTCACACTACTGTAGCCGATGTACTGATCAACCAGCATAAGATTGCCAACGCAGCAGACGCTGAAGCCTACATCTCCCGCCTGGGACGCACGCAAACTCTGTTCGACCAGATGGTTCAGCAGTTGCGTACCCGCCAGGCAAAAGGGGTGATGCCACCGGCTTTTGTGTTGCAACAGGTAGTGGATGCCAGCCTGAATGTGATTACCGGCGCGCCCTTTGACGATGGCCCCGACAGCCCGCTATTGGCCGATTTTCGCAACAAGGTAAACGCCCTGGATATCGATACCGCCAGCAAGGAAGACCTGATTGAACGTGCCAGCAATACCCTGAAAAACGTCACTTTCCGGGCCTACTCCAAACTGATCGCTTTTGTCAGTGCCATGCAACGCAGTGCTGACGAACGCGCCGGTATCTGGAAGCTGCCAGAGGGGGATGCCTATTACGCCCACCTGCTGAAGCTGTACACCACCACAGATATGAGTGCCGACGAAATTCATGAATTGGGGCTCGCGGAAGTAAAACGCATCCACAGTGAAATGGATAAAATCCGCCAGCAAGTGGGCTTTGAAGGGGATCTACAAGCCTTTTTCGAATTCTTCCGCACCGACCCGCAGTTCTTCTACCCCAACACAGATGTGGGCCGTGCGGGATTTCTCAAGCGCAGCGAAGACGCCATTGCGGCCATGAAGGAGCGCCTGCCGGAACAGTTCGGTATTCTGCCCAAAGCCGATCTGGTGGTAAAAGCCGTAGAGCCCTATCGTGAAGCCAGTGCCGGTATCGCCTTCTATGAACGCCCAGCGCTGGATGGCTCGCGCCCCGGCATCTACTACACCAATCTGTACGACATGAACGCCATGCCCAACTACCAGATTGATGCCACTGCCTTTCACGAAGCCGTGCCAGGCCATCATATGCAGATCGCTATCGCCCAAGAACTGACCGACCTCCCCGAATTCCGCAAATTTGGCGGCAATACCGCTTATGTCGAGGGTTGGGCTCTGTACACCGAGTTGCTGGCCAAAGAGATGGGTTTTTATCAGGATCCGTATTCAGATTTTGGCCGCCTCACCCTGGAACTGATGCGCGCCATCCGCCTAGTGGTAGATACCGGCATGCACAGCAAGCAATGGACCCGCGAGCAAGCCATTCAGTGGTTTCTGGACAATGGCCCCAACCCGAAGGAAGAAGTGGTCAAGGAGATCGAGCGCTATATGGTGATCCCCGGCCAGGCCACTTCCTACAAAATCGGCATGCTGAAAATTCTCGAACTGCGGGAAAACGCCAAGGCTGAGCTGGGAGACAAATTTGATATCCGCAGCTTCCACGATCTGATACTGGGCAACGGCCCGCTGCCGCTGACCGTGTTGGAACAGCAAGTTAATGAGTGGGTGGCGGAGCAGAAGGGGTAAATAAAGGCTACGGGCTGCACGCTACTGGCTACGGGCAGTCTGATGCTCGAGCTGCCCGCAGCCAGAAGCTCGAAGCTGTATTAAATCGCGTCTTTACCGGTTTCGCCGGTACGGATACGAATCACTTCATCCAGTGAGGAAATAAAGATTTTGCCGTCGCCAATTTTGCCGGTAGCGGCGGCTTTGGTGATGGCTTCCACCACTTGATCCACCAGATCCACATCCACTGCGATTTCCAGCTTCACCTTGGGCAGAAAGTCCACCACATACTCGGCACCACGATACAGTTCGGTATGCCCCTTTTGGCGACCAAAGCCCTTCACCTCGGTGACCGTGATGCCCTGTATTCCGATGTCTCCCAAAGACTCGCGCACATCGTCCAGTTTAAACGGCTTGATAATCGCGGTAATCAGTTTCACGGCTCTGTCCCTTGTTGGTAAGGCGTATGATGGAGGCGTAAACAATACCTCCGGCCAAGCGGTGTTACAATGGCACTCCCAGACTTTTTTGAATACTGACAGTGTTTGGATAAGCCATATGCAACCCAACGAGCTTTTTGAGCAGTTTAGCCGTCAGCTGAACAACAACCTCGGCCCCGGTGCCCGCGCCATTGGCGACGAACTGCAACAGCATATACGCACCGCCATGAATACCGCCATCGGCAAGCTCGACCTGGTCAGCCGGGAAGAATTCGACGCCCAGCAGGCGGTATTGCAGCGTACCCGTCAGCGCCTGGAAGAACTGGAAAAACAGGTGGCGGAACTGGAGTCACAGCTTAAATAGGGTAACGATATAAAGGAAAACAACCACTTCAAGGAGGAAGCATGTCACTGGCCATCGTCCACACCCGCGCCCGAACCGGTATTCAGGCACCATCCGTCAGCGTAGAAGTTCACCTTTCCAACGGCCTGCCCAGCCTCAACATCGTTGGCCTGCCGGAAACCGCCGTGCGAGAGAGCAAAGACCGGGTGCGCAGTGCCATCCTCAACGCCCATTTTGAATTCCCCGCCCGACGCATCACCATCAACCTGGCGCCTGCTGACTTGCCCAAAGAAGGCGGCCGCTTCGACCTGGCCATCGCCTTGGGCATACTCGCAGCCTCTGGCCAAGTGCCCGCGGATGCGTTGAAAGACTGTGAATTCTTAGGGGAATTGTCGCTATCCGGAGACTTGCGCCCCGTCACCGGCGTACTGCCCGCCAGCCTGGCCTGTGGCAGCGCCGGACGCCCGCTGATTCTACCAGCAGAAAATGCCGCTGAAGCAGCACTCAGCTCCTCCACAGATGTACTGCCTGCCAATCACCTGCTGGCAGTCTGTGCACACCTACACGGCAACCAACGGTTAACCCAAGCCCCTGCCACCACTGCTAGCAATCACACAGAAGCTGGACTCGATCTCAACGAAGTTATCGGCCAGCAACAAGCCAAACGGGCGCTGGAAATTGCTGCCGCAGGAGCACACAACCTGCTTTTTGCCGGGCCACCAGGCACCGGCAAAACCATGCTGGCCAGCCGCCTTCCCGGCATTCTGCCGCCTCTGAGCGAACAGGAAGCCCTGCAAACCGCTGCGATCTATTCTGTGGCCGGCCAAGGCATTCCCGACAACTTCTTCCGGCGCCCGTTTCGCTCTCCTCACCACACCGCCTCGGCAGTAGCGCTAGTGGGCGGGGGCAGCCAGCCACGTCCGGGGGAAATATCCCTAGCCCATCACGGCGTGCTGTTTCTGGATGAACTCCCCGAGTTCCCGCGCAAGGCACTGGAAGTCATGCGCGAACCCTTGGAACGAGGTGAAATTATGATTGCCCGCGCTAACCGCCAGGTGGCCTACCCGAGCCTGTTCCAGCTTGTAGCGGCTATGAATTTATGTCCTTGCGGCCATTTGGGAGACGACCGCTGCCAGTGCACCCCAGATCAAATCCGCCGCTACAAAGGCAAGATATCCGGGCCATTGCTGGATCGCATCGACTTACAAGTGCAAGTCAATGCACTGCCTCAGGGGCAACTGACCCAAGCCAAACCCAGCGGTGAAAGTAGCGCCACCATTCGACAGCGAGTAATTGCCGCCAGAAGCCTGCAGCTACAGCGCAACGGCAAGGCCAACGCTCAACTCAGCAATAAAGAGCTAAACAACTGCTGCCAACTGAATCAGCGGCAAAGGGATTGGCTGGATAGTGCTATCGAGCGCCTGAACCTCTCTGCCCGCGCCTATCACCGCATTTTAAAAGTGGCGCGCACCATTGCGGATTTGGAGGAGTCAAAAGAACTTAGTGACGCTCATTTGGCTGAGGCAGTGGGCTATCGCCTCAATACAGATTCAAGACTCTCTTAATAAAACCAAATATTCCTTGTTGCGCACTACGCAACAAATACATAAACTGGACGATGTATATGATTAAGAGCTTCAAACACAAAGGATTGGAAAAATTTTTTACCACTGGCAGCACCGCAGGCATTCAGCCAGCCCACGCCACCAAAATCAGCGACCGTTTGGCTTTCCTGAATGCTGCCACTTGCATCGAAGATATGAATAAACCCGGTTATCGCCTGCACCCACTCAAGGGCAACTTGAAACAACACTGGGCAATCACCGTATCGGGTAACTGGCGTATTACCTTTCGGTTTGAAAACGGAGATGCTTACGTAGTCAACTACGAGGATTATCACTGATGGCCTTCCAACAACATAAACCACCGCACCCTGGCGCATTGATTTACCGCACTTATATCGAACCGTTTACCGATATCACTGCCAACAAAATAGCCGATCAGCTCGGGGTTGCCCGCAGCACCTTTAGCCGTCTGTTAAATGGCAAAGCGGGCATTTCCCCTGAAATGGCGGTTCGCCTTTCTGTGGTGCTAGGCGGCTCCGCAGAAAGTTGGCTGACGTTGCAGGAAAGCTATGATTTGTGGAAAGCCAGACAAACAGTTGATACCGATAAGTTAACTGCTATCGATTTTAATCGAGTAGCCTAAATCAAAATTTCAAAACAAAAGCTGGATCAATCAATGGCTAAGAAAATGAGCATAGAAGGACAAGCCATTCTGGACGAGGTCAACACAATCAAATCTGGAAAGTTAGCCCCTGCCAGGAAATGGGCACCAGAGCAGATTTTGGTTATCAGAGTTCGAAAGTCACTGAAAAAATGCTAGTCGGAGCTTTGGAAGAAATTGCAGCTTAGTTTGTAATTCACCCAAACAACGCCTTCAAATCATCCAGAGATTTCTTACCCTTCTCACGATTTCTATCCGGGTCGTTATCCCCAAAGCCCTCCCGCTCGATATCCGCCTGGGGTAATTCGTCGAGGAAGCGGCTAGGAGTGGTCTCGATAATTTCACCGTACTGCTTACGCTTACCCGCCAGAGTCATGGTCAGGGTTTGCCGGGCGCGGGTGATGGCTACGTAGGCCAGGCGGCGTTCTTCTTCGATGTTGTCTTCGTCGATGCTGGTGCGGTGGGGCAGTAAATCTTCTTCCATACCGATGACAAACACGTGGGGAAATTCCAGCCCCTTGGAGGCATGCATGGTCATCAGTTGCACTTTGTCGTCAGCGTCCTCCTCTTCCTGACGATCGAGCATATCTCGCAGAATCAGTTTGCTGATGGCACTTTCCAGGGGGTTGGCGGATTCTTCTTCACGCTCCACCGCATTGGCCAGTTGCTCTACCAGAAACAGCACATTCTTGTAGCGGTTTTCCGCCACCTTGGCGTTGCTGGTGTTGTGGTGCAGCCAGCCTTCGTAATCGATATCGTCGATCATCTCCTTCACGGCCGCCACCGGGTCGTTGCTCTCGGCGTTGCGCTGTACGCTATCCAACCAGTGTTTAAAGCGCTGCAACCGCTCCAGGCTCTGAGCGGGCAGGCGCTCTTTCAGACCCAACTCGTCGATGGCATCGTGCATGGAGATATGACGTTCATTGGCATACTCCCCCAGTTTTTCCAGGGTAGAGGCGCCAATCTGGCGACGCGGCGTGTTGATAATGCGTAGAAAAGCATTGTCGTCGTCCGGGTTCACCAGCAGCCGCAGGTAGGCCATGATGTCTTTGATTTCGGTGCGGGCAAAAAACGAGGTACCGCCACTTAGGTGATAGGGAATGCCGGCCGCCTGCAGCTTTAATTCCAGAATACGCGACTGGAAATTGCCCCGGTAAAGCACGGCAAAGTCCTTGAAATGGCATTTGCGATGAATGCGCTGGGAAAGAATTTCGTTGGCCACCCGCTCGCATTCTGTTTCCTCATTGCCACAGCGAATCAGGCGCATGGGTTCGCCAAAGCCCAGCTCACTCCACAGGGTTTTTTCGTACACGTGGGGGTTGTTGGCTATCAGGCAGTTGGCGGCTTTGAGTATGCGTGCGGTGGAGCGGTAATTCTGTTCCAGTTTGATCAACTTCAGCGTGGGGTAATCCTCCCCCAGTTTTACCAGGTTTTCCGGGCGAGCACCGCGCCAAGCATAGATGGACTGATCGTCGTCCCCCACCACGGTAAGGCCACCGCGATCCCCCACCAGCTGTTGCACCAGCTCGTACTGAGCCATATTGGTGTCCTGGTATTCGTCCACCAGTAAATAGCGAATTTGCCGCTGCCACTTTTGCAGGATGTCCGGATGGTCGCGAAACAGCTGTGCGGGAATCAGAATCAGATCGTCAAAATCCACCGAGTTGTAAGCCCGCAACGCCTGAGTGTAACGCTGGTAAAGCATGGCCAGGGTTTGCTCACCGGAGCTCTGGGCTTTTGACATGGCCATTTGTGGGCACAGCAGATTGTTCTTCCAATCGGAAATCTGGTGCTGAACCAAATCCACATGATCACCATCCAGTTGCGATTCACGCAGCATCAAATCTTTGAGAAGTGCTTTGGTGTCTTCCTGATCGAGAATGGAAAAGCCATTTTTAAAGCCGAGAGTGCGGATTTCCCGGCGGATAATATTCAGCCCCAGATTGTGGAAAGTAGACACAGTCAGGCCGTGACTGGCCTTGCCCTGTACCAGCTTGCCCACCCGCTCTTTCATCTCCCGCGCCGCTTTATTGGTAAAGGTCACTGCAGCGATATGGCGGGCGCTGTAGTTACACTGCTCAATCAGGTAGGCGATCTTGCGGGTAATCACACTGGTTTTGCCGGAACCTGCCCCCGCCAGCACCAGCAGCGGGCCGTCGATGTAGTGCACGGCTTTGTGTTGTTGGGGGTTAAGTTGATTCACCAGGGGGCGTTCTCAGCGAAAAAGCAGGGGGCATTCTACATAAGGCGCAAGATATAATCCCGCTTATGAGTGACCGCTTTGAACTGCACCTGGATATTACCGACACCAGCGACCCGGTATCGCTGCTGGCCGGTGCCTGCGACCTCTCCAAACAGCGTATCAAACAGGTGATGCAGAAAGGCGCCGTATGGTTGACTCGCGGCAAGCAGACCAAGCGCCTGCGGCGGCACAGCAAACCGTTGCAGCCGGGGCAGCAGTTGCATATGTACTACGATGCCAAGGTGCTGGAACAGCAGCCTCCACAGCCCCTGCTGATTGTAGATGAAGGTGACTACAGCTTATGGCACAAGCCTCGCGGGGTACTGTCTCAGGGTTCAAAATGGAGTGACCATTGCACCATCAACCGCCTGGTGGAGCAGCAACTGCAACACCAACGTCCGGCGCAGATTATTCACCGCCTGGATCGTGCTGCCAGCGGCCTGATACTGATTGGCCACAGCCGCACCGCAACCGCCGCACTGGCAAAACTGTTTGAACAGCGCCAGCTGAACAAGCGCTACCGGGTGGTTGTCAGCGGCCAGTTTGCCGCGAATGAACAAACTATCTCAGATCCCATCGATGGCCGCCACGCCACCAGCCATGTACACCACCTGGCGTATAACCCAAGCAATGATCGTTCTCTGCTGGAAGTGAAAATAGAAACCGGCCGCAAGCACCAGATTCGCCGCCATCTGGCAGGCATCGGCTTTCCGGTGGTGGGAGATCGATTATATGGCGAGGGAGAGCCAGAACAGGATTTGCAGCTGACCGCTGCGCAGCTGGCCTTTACCTGCCCACTGAGCGGCGAGCCGCGCCACTATCAGCTACCAAAAGAGTTTCTACCGCATTTTTGATGGCTTTTACCTGAATCCGTGATTTCAGAGTGGATGCAGAGCGTAAAATATTGGTTTCACAGTGGAATTGAAAAATCTTAGCTTCACCCGTCGGTTAAGTGGGTATTTTTCAAACCGCTGTGGAATCAAGAGTTTGCGCTATGCGCTGCTCTGGAGTCACGGATTCAGGTTTTACCCATCTTTACAGTAGCACCACCCAACTTTACGTTGACCTTCTCCATAATGGCAACCATCAAACAGCAACACCCCCCTCGTTACTGTTTTGACTACCCCCTTGATAGAACACTTTTTAGTGTATTTTTTAGCCCCGCTCCCCCAGCGGGGCTTTTTTTTGGCTGTTCTATTTACCCGGCAGTATCAGTTACTCGACAGTGTCAGACATTCCCTGAACCGCGCCGGGATCTATTGCGACTCTGCCGATTTTTATTCTGGCCGTCGCCCTTGCGGTTATTACCGCCACCTTGGCTGCGGCGCTGGCCACGGGGCTGTGGCGCCGGTTTGGCGGCCAGCTCCTCTGGAGTTTCCTGACGGTAACCGGGCAATGCTTCGCTGGGAATCTTGCGCTTCAGCAGGCGCTCAATCCCTTTCAGCAATTTGTTTTCTTCCGCAGACACCAGAGAGATCGCCTGGCCTTCGGCACCGGCACGGCCAGTGCGACCAATGCGGTGAACGTAGTCCTCCGCCACATTGGGCAGTTCAAAATTGACCACGTGGGGCAGTTTGTCGATATCGATACCACGGGCAGCGATATCCGTGGCCACCAGTGTACGCACCTTGCTTTCCTTAAAACCCGCCAATGCCGCCGTGCGGGCGTTCTGGCTTTTGTTACCGTGGATGGCCGCTGCCGTAATACCATCGCTTTCCAGTTGCTTGGCCAGACGGTTGGCGCCGTGTTTGGTGCGGGTAAACACCAATACCTGTGACCAGTTGCCCTCGCCAATCAGCTGCGACAACAGCGCCCGCTTTTGCTTTTGCGCCACCGGGTAAACCAGCTGACTTACAGTTTCCGCGGCGGTATTGCGCCGCGCCACTTCCACTTCGGCGGGGTTGTTTAAAATGCCGTCTGCCAGCTGTTTGATTTCCCGGGAGTAGGTGGCGGAAAACAGCAGGTTCTGGCGTTTGCCCGGCAGCAATTTCAGCACCCGGCGAATATCGTGGATAAAACCCATGTCCAGCATGCGATCCGCTTCGTCCAGCACCAGTATCTCTACCCCGGATAAATCCAGCGTCTTCTGTCCAGCGTGATCCAGCAAGCGCCCCGGTGTGGCCACCAGAATATCCACACCCCGGCGCAGGCGTTGAATCTGCGGATTGATGTTTACACCGCCAAAAATCACCTGGCTGCGCAACGGCAACTCGGCACCGTAATTTTCCACACTCTCGCCCACTTGGGCGGCCAGCTCTCTGGTGGGGGTCAATACCAACGCACGGGGCTTCGCCCCCTTTACCGGCTGGCCAGTGGTACTTAGGCGCTGCAGCAGTGGCAAGGTAAAGCCGGCGGTTTTACCGGTGCCGGTTTGAGCGCCGGCAAGCACATCCCTGCCTTGCAATATCACCGGAATGGCCTGGGCCTGAATGGCGGTGGGTGTGGTGTAACCTTGGGCAGAAATCGCTTTCAGCAGCTCGGCCCGCAGGCCCAGTTGGTCGAAGGTCATAAGAATTCCTGGGGAACAGGTACCAGCTCACTAACAGCCGGCCGAGATAGTCTGATACAACGTAACAAGCAAGCGCCGACCGGAGGCGCCCTGAAGGCCGCGCACGATACAGGGTAGCGGCCGCAATTGATAGCAAAACATCCTTTCTATTCAGAATCTGCCACACAGGATACACTGGCGAAAAAGCCACCGGACACCATTATGTACCTGCATTTTGACCAGCTTTCCCCCAGCCAGCGTTACTTCACCATGACCCAGAGCATCCTGCCCCGCCCAATTGCCTGGGTGCTTTCTGACAATGGCGATGGCAGCCACAACCTAGCGCCCTTCTCCTACTTTAATGCCGTGTGTTCCGACCCGCCGCTGATCATGCTTTCCATTGGCCACAAGCCCGACGGCAGCCGTAAAGACACGTTGGTGAATATTCGCGAGCGGGAGCACTTTGTGGTGCATATCCCTCACAGCAAGCAAGCTGCGCAGGTGACCGAAAGTTCACGCACCTTGGAACACGGTGTTTCCGAGTTGGATAGCCTGGATATGGCCCTCACTGAGTTTGAGGGCTTTAACCTGCCACGCCTGGCGGAATGCCGTCTGGCCTTTGCCTGCCAGCGCTACCAGATTCAGGAATTGGGAAACGGCCCACAATTTTTGGTGCTGGGAGAAATCAAACAGCTTTACGCCAGCGACGACGTGGCTACAGTCAACGACAGTGGCCGACTGACGCTGGACGCCAACGCCATCGACCCGCTTGCCCGCCTGGGCAGTTCCGAATACGGCACACTGGGTAAGGTTATCGATGTGCCACGCCCCAAGTAGGAAGCACTTATGAACGAGTGGATAGACCTGGTAAAAATTGTCCCCGCCATCGTGTTCCCCGGCGCCGCGCTTATACAGCTGCTGGCACTCATCAAACAGCGCAGCGCCTCGGGGGTTAGCACCACCACCTGGTGGCTGTTTGCCCTGGCTAATATCTGCCTGTACCTCTACACCGGTAAATTTACCGAGCTGGCCGCAATCATTACCTTTCTGGGAACCGCTACCCTCAACGTCGCCGTTGCTATTACTGCCCATCACTTTAATCGACAAAAGTAACAGCCAAAAAAAAGCCCCACTGGGGGAGCGGGGCGAATGCTTGTCTTTAACAAGTAAGCTATCAAGGGGGTAGTCAAAACAGTAACGAGGGGGGTGTTGCTGTTTGATGGTTGCCATTATGGAGAAGGTCAACGTAAAGTTGGGTGGTGCAATTGAAAAGCTGTGTAAAGTTGGCAGGCTGTCTCTATCTTGTGTTACTGAATTGAATAAGGGATTTATTATGAAAAAGCTGTATTTATTGCCTATTGCCTGGGTATTTTCAGCGTTCAGTCTTGCGGATAGCAACCAAGCGCAGACAGAGGCAGCGCTTGCCTGGCTAGCGGTTGTAGATTCGGGGAAGTACGAGGAAAGTTGGCATCAGACCGCACCGTTTTTTCAATCAAAAGTATCATCCGAGCAATGGAAGAAAGCGGTAGATAACGTTCGCACACCTCTCGGCAAAAGTGTTTCACGAGAAATTATCAGCGCAACTGCTCACACCTCTCTACCCAATGCACCCAAAGGCGAATATGTCGTAGTAAAAATTGCTGCACGGTTTGAGAACAAAGAAACCGCCACAGAAACAATTACCGTCACCAAAACCCAAAGTGGCGACTGGCGCGTAGTTGGCTATTTTATAAAGTAGCCAAAACTAGCCAATCCGCTCCACCACATGCTCGGCAAAGCCGTAGCCACCTTCCGCATACAGGTTAAACGAAATACAACCCAGCTTGGTGAGTTCTTCCATATCGTCCGGGAAGCGAGCAATGGCAGCCAGTTGACCGCCGTAGCCCATGGATTTCAGCAATTGGCTGGCATCGTAATTTTCCGGGTGGTCTGGCAGGCAGAGCATGATTATTTTCAAATTCCCCAGGTCGATACATTCCCAAAAAGCTCGGTCGGTGGCGTCGCCGCAGGCAGCTCGATAACCAAGTTCTTTGAGCACTGGCAGGCGTTCCTGGGCAGAATCCACACCCAGTATCTGGTCACCATAAATTTCTTTCAGGTGATCATAGGCACCGCGCCCTACCCGGCCCATACCCATCACCAGCATGGTGGCATTACCCAGCTCCACTGGTTGCTCGAACGGAAGGCGTTTTTCTCGTTCAAACAGGTGTTCGCGATACCGTCTATAGAGTTTGTGAGAACGAGCGTTAAAGGGCACCGCGACAAAAAATGACAGCGCCATGGCGAGGGCAATAATTATCACCCAGTCGCTACTGATTACCCCATTATCTGCCGCCAGGAAAGCCACAAAAAGGCCAAATTCGCTGTGATTGTGAAGAGACAGAGACGCAAAAAACGATGTTCGCGCGCGCAGCCGGGTGGCTACAAAGCTCAAGTAATAAAGCACCGGCTTGGCCGCCGCCAATAAGGCAAGTGCTACGGCCAGCAAGCACATCTCCATAGAGGGCAGACCATTAAGGCCAATACTGACAAAGAAGCCCACCAGAAACAGCTCTTTGAGGTTCAGCAGAATTTTGCGCAATTCGCTGGTTTTGCTGCAACCACCCAGCAGCACACCAAAAATCAACGCGCCCAGATCGCCTTTGATATTGAAGTACTCAAATAAACCGTAGCCGCCAAAGGCCAGGCCGATACCGAACAGGGTAAGCAACTCCCCATGTCCGCAAAGAGCGAACAGGCGATGCAGTACGGGCCGTAGGGGAATCAGTAACAGCAACAGTAACGCCGGCCATTCGGGCAATTTGCCGGTGCTCAGGGCGAGGAATACCACCGCCACCAAATCCTGAACAATCAGAATGCCAATGGCGATTTTGGCATGCAGGGATGCCCCTTCACCGCGTTCATCAAATACCTTGACCGCGAACACCGTGCTGGAAAACGACAACGCAAACGCCACTGTCCACAGGGCGCCACCCTCCAGGGCCGACAGTGCCGGCACCAGCGCCAACAACAACATCAGCGCCAGTGCAAACAGCGGAATCACCACCACCATCACCCCGGCAGCCACACCCCACACCTGCACCGCCGCCAAGTCCCTCAGGTTCAGCTTCAAGCCAATGGTGAACAGCAACAATGTCACTCCGGCATTGGCAATCTGCTCAATCAGCGGGCCTGGTTCAATGGGCATCTGACTGATGGCAAAACCCGCCACCAGGTAGCCGAGCATTGGCGGGTAACCCAGTTGGCGAATCAGCAAACCGGCGGCCAGCGCCAGGATAATAATAATGGGGTCGATCATGGGTCGGCCTTAGTTTTCGTTATCTTTATTTATCGGCATGAGAGGGTAAGTTATTTAAAAATTAATACTGTCATCCTGAGCCGCGAAGCGGCGTGAGGATCTCAGAGTTTGAAAGTTGTGAGATCCTCACGGCCACTGCGTGGCCTCAGGATGACAAATCGGATTTAACACTGCCACGCTTTTAACCTGCGCGTACACCTCCATGCCAATTTTAAGCTCAAGGTCGTCGGCAGACTTCCGGGTGATATGAGAAAGCAACGGCGTGTCGCCAACAGCCAGTTTTACCACAACTTGGGATTCGCCCAGTGGTTGCAACGCCAGCACCTGTGCTCGCAGGCAGTTCAACACACTGGTGCGTTGTGGTGTTTGCAGGGCAATACTTACATCCCGGGCCTGAATACGCAGGCGTACACGTTGGCGGCCACCCAGTAGCCCGGCGACGTTCAGCTGGCCACCGGCAAAAGCCAGTTGGGACAATTGATATTCTATATCCTGGGACTCAACGTGGGCATCAATCACCACTTCCGCATCCGCACTTCGCGCTAACGGCAGATCGATCCGTGCCAGCAATTCGCTGGTGGCTCCGCTGGCAATTATACGGCCGCTATCCATGAGCAAAAGATGATCCGCCAGCCGAGCCACTTCGTCGGTGGAGTGACTGACGTAGAGAATGGGAATATTCAGCTCCCCAGGCAAACGCTCAAGGTAGGGCAAAATCTCTCGCTTGCTGGCACCATCCAGTGCCGTCAGGGGCTCGTCCATCAGCAGTAGTTGCGGGCTGGTAAGCAGAGCGCGGGCAATGGCAACTCGTTGGCGTTCACCGCCAGACAAATCTGCCACACTGCGAGTCAATAGCGGCTCTACCCCTAACAGCTCAACGGACTCATCAAACCGGACGCGCTGTTTATCCACAGAAGTACGGCGCAAACCAAATTCCAGATTACCCTGCACAGTCAGGTGCGGTAACAAACTCGGTTCTTGAAACACATAACCCAGCAGGCGCTTGTGGGTGTGCAGGCAAAAACCCGGCTTTTGCCAGTGGCTACCCGCTATCTGGCAATGGCCTTCGGCCTGTGGTTCCAGCCCGGCAACAGCACGTAACAAGGTGGTTTTGCCGCAACCGGAAGGGCCGAATAGTGCGCTGACTCCGTGGCTCGGAGCAACAAACTCCGCATCCAGCGCAAACTGGCCTTTACGCACAGCCAATTTGATATCCAGCGTCATTTCACCACTCCCACAGAGAGCGGTGAACGGCGGTTCACTGCGTACACCAGTGTCAGCACCAACAGGGAAAACAGCAACAAACCTGCCGCCAACCAGTGAGCTTGGGCGTATTCAAGTGCCTCCACCCGATCGTAAATGGCAATGGAAAGTACCTGGGTTTTGCCGGGGATATTGCCACCAATCATCAGCACCACGCCGAACTCCCCCAGAGTGTGGGCAAAGCCCAGCACAGCGGCAGCAATCACCCCAGGCCGCGCCATGGGCATGACCACAGACCAGAAACTGTCCCAGGGAGAAGCACGCAAAGTAGCCGCCACTTCCAATGGGCGCTGACCAATAGCAGTAAAGGCGTTTTGCAAGGGTTGCACCACAAACGGCAGGGAGTAAATGGCCGAACCAATCACCAGGCCAGGAAAACTGAACGCCAATTGCGCTCCCTCACCAAACAAAGAAACCAATGGGCCATTGGCGCCCAAAAGCAGCAACAGATAAAAACCCAATACCGTGGGAGGTAATACCAACGGCAGCGCCAGCAACGCTTCTATCAGAGGTTTACAACGCAAGCGGCTGCGAGCCAGCCACCAGGCCAATGGCGTTCCCACCACCAGCAACAAAACCGTGGTCACCGCGGCCAGTTTCAAGGTTAGCCAAATAGCCGCCAGGTCAGCAGGCGTGAGCCAATCCATCATGTATCTCCGGCAACTGGCAGGAGATAACCAAACTTGGCAATAACACTCTGCCCGGCAGGGCTTTTCAGATAACGAAGAAAAGCACTGGCAGCGGGATCATCGGATAACTGCACCGCCTGCTGTTCAATAGGGTCGTAAAGATCATTGGGCACTACCCAGTGGGAGCCGGGTATTTCGCCGTTGGCATTTTTCGCCAGAGTTTTCAGCTGAGATAAGGCCACAAAACCCAACTCCGCATTGCCACTGTGCACAAATTGAAAGGCCTGGTTGATATTTTCGCCCCTCAGTAACCGGCTGCTGTATTCACCTTGCAGAGCCGCTTTATTCTCCAACACCTGTTGCGCGGCACGACCATAGGGCGCCAATTTGGGGTTGGCAATGGCGAGGCGCTTGAACTCGCCAACATCCAGCACGCGGCCTTTGTCATCCACTGAATTTTCAGCGGCGCTCCACAATACCAATTGACCGATGGCATAACTGAAACGGCTGCCTTGCACCGCCCTGCCCTGCTGTTCCAACAGCTGTGGCCGACGACGGTCTGCCGCCAGAAAAATATCGAAAGGTGCGCCGTTTATAATCTGGGCGTAGTGTTTACCGGTAGAGCCAGCCACCAAATTTATACGGTGCACACCGCGCTGTTCAAAATCCGCCTGCAACGCTTTCGCCGCCGCCATAAAGTTGCTGGCTACGGCGACGTCAATTGCCTGAGAAAAACAACTGACCGAACTCAACAGGCCAAGCAAAAAAGTGCCAATACGAACCAATGAAGCCATTCCCAACCGCGTCTTTTAGAACAAGCATAACCGCTCTCAGGGGCAGATGAAATGCATAAAAAAACCCCGCTGATCTCAGCGGGGTTTTGAGTGCAGGATGTGTTCAGCAGTTAGACGCAGCAGCTTTCCAGGCTGGTGCGAATAGACGCTTTCAGTTGCTCCTGCAAAGCGACTGCGAATTCAGCTTCCAGAGTATCAAGCTCCAGAGCAACGCTGTTGTTCCAGTCAATGCTTTCTTGAATACTGGCATTGGTGTTTTCCAGCAGCTCAGTTTTCAATTCAGACTTCAGGTCATCCTGAGTCAGTACAAAACCAATGGTGGTGGTTTCAAAATCTGCCTTGCCATTTGCCAAAATGGTGTCGGCAAAAGCAGCGCCATTCAGGGCGAACAAAGCAACAACAGCGATCAGTAAATTTTTCATTAGGTGCACTCCAAGTAAGTCAATTTAAGTGGTGCGCATTGTTACTGATGTCAATGTAAACTTGGTTTATCAGCCTGTTAAGTTGGGTAAAAAAATGTCAGGTTTTTGCCGTTTGGCGGTGCTTTTTTACCGCTTATTTTCGATTTGTGATGCAGTTCAAATTATTCATCAAACCTTTGGAATTTCCGCCAGCGCGCCCTTCAGGTATTGCCAGAAACTGGCCACCGCCGGAATCGATACTTTTTCATCCGGCGAGTGGGCACCGCGAATGGTGGGGCCAAATGAAATCATGTCCCAGTTGGGGTAAATAGCTCCCAATATCCCGCACTCCAAACCGGCGTGAATCACACTGACTTTGGGTTCGTAGTCGAACAGTGCCTTGTGCCTTGCCACCATCATGGTGAGGAGCTCGGTATCCATTTTTGGTGTCCAGCCAGGATAAGCGCCAGCGGTGTGCACGTCGGCACCCGCCAGGCGAAAACCGCTGGCGACGGATTCGGCCAAATCGTCACGAGCCGTGTCGCTGGCGCTGCGGGTCAGGCATTGCACATAAATATTGTTGTCGTCGTTGAATACCACCGCCAGATTGTTGGAAGTTTCCACCACACCTGGCAGAGAGCTGATCATACGGGTGGCACCATTGGGACAGGCGTAAACCGCCTGAATAAAACCCACCAGGTGGTCTTTACTAATCTGTTTTTCTGGTAACTCTGCTGGCGTCAGTGTGATGGCAAAACTGTCTTCAACCCCAGCCAATTCAGTAGCTACTACAGCCGCAAATTCTTCAACCCAGGCGGTAAACGCATCCGCCTGATCAGCAGCAACTGTAATGCCGGTAAATGCCTCGCGGGGGATGGCGTTGCGCAAAGTGCCGCCATTAAACTGATAAACGCCGACACCAAAGCGTTCCACCGCAGTGCTCAGCAGGCGGTTGGTGATTTTATTAGCATTGCCGCGGCCATCGTTGATATTCAGGCCGGAGTGGCCACCCACCAGACCGCCCACATTGAGTTCGAAAGCCACGCTCTCGGCTGGCACTGGCTCGCTGACGTAGGGCAGCTTGATATTGACATCCACACCACCGGCACAGCCCACAAACAGCTCACCTTCATCTTCAGAGTCCAGGTTGAGGAGAATATCCCCTTGCAAAATGCCCGGCTGCAACCCCTGGGCACCGGTCATGCCCGCTTCTTCGTCGATGGTAAACAAGGCCTCAATAGGGCCATGGGCAATGTCAGTGGATTCCAGCACCGCCAGCATAGCGGCGCAGCCGATACCATTGTCCGCGCCCAGAGTGGTACCGTCAGCGGTTACCCAGTCGCCTTCAATGTAGGCGCTGATAGGATCCGTAGAAAAATTATGGCTGGATGCGGCATTCTTTTGCGGCACCATATCCAGGTGGCTCTGCAGAATGACCCCGCGACGATCTTCCATACCCGCTGTGGCCGGTTTGCGGACAATGACATTGCCTACTCCATCCACCTGGTTTTCAAGGTTATTGCGGGCGGCAAATTCCAGCACATAGTCCACCACTGCCTGCTCTTCCTTGGAAGGGCGTGGGCGATTGCACAATTCCTGAAAGTGGTTCCAGAGTTCGGTGGGCTGTAGTTGGGCGACGGGCTGGTTCAAGGGTTGGCTCCTGACAAAGTAAGGGAAAATTTAAAGGCGGCTATTTTACTGGTGATCGCCACAAGCTGGCGACGTCATATCACCGATAAACGTCAATCGTGGGCGTAAACTGAACAATACAAGATCAACAGCTGAATGGAATTGGTTCGCTCAGGCGAATTTCTTCCGCACTCAGAGTAGCCCGATAGGCCAACACTTCCACCCCGGCAGCAATGGCGTTGCGCAAGGTAGCACCGTACTCCGGGTCAATGTCATCAGCGGGCATCACCCGTTCAATACCGGTGTGCTGCACACAATAGAACAGCACCGCCCGTTGCCCCTGTTGAGCCATGGCGGCCAGTTCGCGCAGGTGCTTGCTGCCACGGGTGCTGACGGAATCCGGAAACAAACCCAGGCCCTCGCCCATATGCAGAGTGACGTTCTTCACCTCCACATAGCAGACTTGACCGGGGTACTCTGGATGATCACTAAGCAGCAGATCTATACGGCTGTTTTCTGCACCGTATTTCACTTCGCTGCGCAGCTGGCCATAGCCCTGTAACTCAGCCACAACACCCTGCTCAATGGCTTCGCGCACCAGGTGGTTGGGACGCCCGGTATTCACCCCGGCTTTGTGGCCACAGGGGGTGGTGGCGATCTCCCAGGTACAGGGGTATTTGCGCTTGGGGTTGTCGGAGCGGGAGAACCAACAGGGGCTGCCCTCCGACAGGCAGTTCTTCATGGAGCCGGTATTGGGACAATGTATAGTGATCTGGTCACCGTTTCCGTCGCCCTTTCCATCACACTCTCCATCACGAGAATGCAGTCGCACATCCGCCAGAAAACGCTTGTAGCGCTTGATCAGAGTGCCTTGTTCCAAGGGTGGTTTGAACTTCACAGGGTATTCTCTCAGTCAAAGGCAGTAGTTTAGCGGCCACAGAGGAAATAACACTTGAAAATTTGCGCCCATCAATCTATAAACGGCTGTTTTTCAACCATCGGGGAGAGGTAATGCCCACCACAGCCAAGAAAGCCGCACCGGCCAAGAAGAAGGCCGCACCAGTCGCCACGGCGATTTCACTGCACGGCTTTGAGCCCTACAAAGAGAAGAAGGGCGAGGAATACATGAACGAGAAGCAGCGCGACCACTTTAAAGGTCTGCTGCTGGCCTGGAAGCGCGAGTTGATGGAAGAGGTGGATCGCACCGTATCCCATATGAAGGACGAGGCCTCCAACTTCCCCGACCCGGCAGACCGCGCCACCCAGGAAGAAGAGTTCAGCCTGGAACTGCGCACCCGCGACCGCGAGCGCAAACTGATCAAGAAAATCGACAGCACCATTGAGCGCATCGACCAGGACGACTACGGTTTCTGCGACCAGTGCGGCATTGAAATCGGCATCCGCCGTTTGGAAGCCCGCCCCACCGCCAACCTCTGTGTTGATTGCAAGACGCTTGATGAGATCAAAGAGCGTCAAATCACCGGTGGTTGATTGCCACTTGATACACGGGGTGAACCCTCACCCCGTGTTTCTATTCCCATGCCTGCCTATATAGGCCGCTTTGCCCCCACCCCTTCCGGGCCGCTGCATTTCGGCTCTCTGGTGGCCGCTCTAGCCAGTTATCTTGACGCCAAACACCACAACGGCAGATGGCTGGTTCGCATCGACGATATTGACCCGCCCCGTGAAGTACCTGGCGCCGCCGACACCATTCTCAGGCAATTGGAAGCCCACGGCCTGACCTGGGACGGCGAAGTGCTCTACCAAAGCGCCCGTAACGACGCCTACCGGGCTGCTTTAGACAAAATGGACACTTACTCCTGTGATTGCAGCCGGCAAGCCATCAAAGTGATGGGCGGCCGCTACAACGGCCACTGTCGCCAGCGCCAATTACCACCGCCCGCTGATTACGCCCTGCGCGTAAAAGTCGCACAACCCACAGAAATCGTTTTCGACGACCGTATTCAAGGCCCGCAACGCTGGCCCGTAAAAACCAATGGCAACGACGACTTTATTGTCTGGCGCCGGGATGGCCTGGTGAGTTATCAATTGGCCTGCGCCGTAGACGACTTGTACCAAGGTATTACCCATGTTGTACGCGGCCAGGATTTGCTGGACTCCACCCCCAAGCAGCTCTACCTGATGCAGCAACTGGCAACCGGCAAAGCCATGCCCAACTATGCGCATATAAAATTAGTCATGGGGGAGGATGGGCAAAAGCTCAGCAAACAAAACCTGTCGCCGGCTATAGAAAAAGACGAAGCGGCAGAGAACTTGTATCGAGCCCTCTGCCACCTGGGGTTGCAACCCCCGGAGGAATATCAATCAGCCCCTGTTGAGGCGCTTATCCAATGGGGAGTAGCTAACTGGTCTTAGCCTTCAAACGCTTTGCGAGGCGCAGAAACTGAACCGGCGTCTTCGCCCTTGAGGTAAGCCAGCATGGTATCCGCATCGGACACTTCGAAGGGATCGGATTCGCAATTGTCCTCAAAACCCGCCTCCAGGAACATCTTCTCGATATTGCCGTCATTGACCAGCATGGAATAGCGCCAGGAGCGCATGCCAAAGCCGATGTTGGACTTGTCTACCAACATACCCATTTTGCGGGTGAACTCGCCGTTGCCGTCTGGCAGCAGGAAGATTTTTTCGTTGCCCTGCTCGCGGCCCCATTTGAACATCACAAAGGCGTCGTTTACCGACACACAGATAATCTCATCAACTCCTTGAGCCTGAAACTCCTCGTACAATTCCTCGTAGCGAGGCAGGTGATTGGAGGAGCAAGTGGGCGTAAATGCGCCAGGCAGGGAAAACACCACCACTTTCTTGCCGCCGAAAATATCCTGGGTGGTTTTGTCCTGCCAACGGAATGGGTTTGGCCCTTCCACAGACTCGTCGCGAACGCGGGTTTTAAAAGTGACGTTGGGCACTTGCTTGATGACAGACATGGGTAACTCCATTAAAGGTGGCAAATTTGAGTGGCCACTATACCGCAAGGAGTGTTACTGAAAACCCTATAGTCGCCATATGCAAATTCAATCGCCAAACTACTCTCAAACAAATCACACGTCGCTGTCATCCTGAGGAGGCGCAGCCGACGTGAGGATCTCACAAGTTGCAAACTCTGAGATCCTCACGGCCACTGCGTGGCCTCAGGATGACACCCCTGTGAATACAACCTCACACAGACTGCGCAAAAATTCTATAATGGCGGTTTTGCCTGCAGAGACCGCAAGCCAATGGAAACCATTCAGGTACGGGGCGCACGCACCCATAACCTCAAGAACATCGACCTCGACATCCCCCGGGACAAGCTAATTGTTATAACCGGCCTCTCCGGCTCCGGCAAGTCGTCGCTGGCGTTTGATACCTTGTATGCCGAGGGTCAGAGACGCTATGTGGAATCCCTGTCCACCTACGCCCGGCAATTCCTGTCGATGATGGAAAAGCCCGATGTGGATCATGTGGAGGGGCTCTCCCCCGCCATTTCAATCGAGCAAAAATCCACCTCCCACAACCCCCGCTCCACCGTGGGCACCATCACCGAAATTTACGACTACTTGCGCTTGCTGTTTGCCCGTGCCGGTGAGCCCCGCTGCCCGGATCACGATCTGGAGCTGAAGGCTCAAACCGTTAGCCAGATGGTGGATCAGGTACTGGCCCTGCCAGAAGGCACCAAGTTGATGTTGCTGGCACCGGTGGTACGGGCCCGTAAAGGCGAACACGTACACCTGTTTGAGCAGCTGCGTCAGCAGGGTTTTATTCGTGCCCGTATCGATGGCGTGGTGGTGGATCTGGACGATGCGCCCAAGCTGGAAAAAAACAAAAAGCACAATATCGAAGTGGTGGTTGACCGCCTTAAAGTACGGGACGATTTGCAACTGCGTATTGCCGAGTCTTTTGAAACCGCCCTGAATCTGGCGGAAGGCCTGGCTGCCATTAGCTACATGGATGGCGAAGCAGACGACCAACTGTTCTCGGCCAAATTCGCCTGCCCGGTGTGCGACTACAGCCTCACCGAATTGGAACCCCGGCTGTTCTCCTTCAACAATCCTGTGGGTGCCTGCCCCAGTTGCGACGGTCTGGGGGTGCGCCAGTTTTTTGATATAGACAGGGTGGTGCAACACCCGGAAGCCAGTATTTCCGAAGGCGCCATTCGCGGTTGGGATCGCCGCAACCTGTTTTACTACACCATGCTGGAATCCTTGGGGCAGCACTACGGCTTTGATATCGACACGCCTTTCAATAGCCTCAAACCCATTCACCAGAATGCCATTCTTTACGGCAGCGGCGATGATGAGATCGACTTCAGCTACGTGAACGATCGCGGCACCGTGTACAAGCGCACTCATGTTTTTGAAGGGGTGATCCCCAACATGGAGCGCCGCTACAGAGACACGGAATCCAATATGGTGCGCGAGGAACTGACCAAATACCTCAACACCCAACATTGCCCGGAGTGCGATGGCACCCGCCTGCGCCGGGAAGCGCGCAATGTGTTTGTGGACGGCAAAACCCTGTCCGACCTGACTGCCGTGCCGGTGGGCGAATCCTACGACTATTTTGAACACCTCGACCTGCCCGGCCGGCAGGGGGAAATTGCCGAGAAAATTATCAAGGAAATTCGCGAGCGCTTTCGCTTTCTGGTGGATGTGGGCCTCAACTATCTGACTCTTGATCGCAGTGCCGACACATTGTCCGGCGGCGAGGCACAGCGCATTCGCCTGGCCAGCCAGATCGGGGCTGGCCTTGTTGGCGTCATGTACGTGCTGGACGAACCTTCCATTGGCTTGCACCAGCGGGATAACGAGCGCCTGCTCAATACACTTACCCGTCTGCGCGATCTGGGCAACACCGTAATTGTGGTGGAACACGATGAAGACGCCATCCGCCAGGCCGACCATGTGATCGACATCGGCCCCGGCGCCGGTGTGCACGGCGGCGAAGTTGTGGCCGAAGGGACAATGACAGATATCGCTAAAGCACCGCGTTCGGAAACCGGCAAATTTATGTCTGGCGAACGCAAAATCGAAGTACCTGCCGAACGTACCCCTTTCGACAAAAAGAAAGTGCTGAAGCTCAACGGCGCCAGCGGCAACAACCTGCAAAAGGTAAATCTGGAAATACCTGTAGGGCTGTTTACCTGTGTCACCGGCGTATCCGGCTCCGGCAAATCCACTCTGATTAACGAAACCCTTTACCCCTTGGCGGCCACCGCGCTCAACAAAGCCACCACTCTCAAAGCCGCGCCGCACAAATCCGTCAAAGGGCTGGACCATTTCGACAAATGCATCGACATCGACCAAAGCCCTATTGGCCGCACACCGCGCTCCAACCCGGCCACCTACACCGGCATTTTCACCCCCATTCGCGAACTGTTTGCTGGCACTCAGGAAGCCCGCTCGCGAGGCTACAAACCGGGGCGCTTCAGTTTTAATGTGAAAGGTGGCCGCTGTGAAGCCTGTCAGGGGGATGGCGTCACCAAAGTTGAAATGCACTTTCTGCCGGACATCTACGTGCCCTGCGACGTGTGCAAAGGCAAACGCTACAACCGGGAAACCCTGGAGGTTGTATACAAGGGCAAGAACATCCATCAGGTGCTGGAAATGACCGTGGAAGACGCCCTGGAATTTTTTGAAGCGGTGCCAGTTATTGCCCGCAAACTGAAAACCCTGGTGGACGTGGGGCTGACCTATATCCGCCTGGGGCAATCCGCCACCACCCTGTCCGGCGGTGAGGCCCAGCGAGTCAAACTGGCCAAGGAACTCTCCAAGCGAGACACCGGCAAAACCCTGTACATACTGGACGAGCCCACCACCGGCCTGCACTTTCACGATATTCAGCAACTGCTGGATGTGCTGCATCGCCTGCGCGACCACGGCAACAGTGTGGTGGTGATTGAACACAATCTGGACGTGATTAAAACCGCCGACTGGGTGATCGACCTGGGCCCGGAAGGGGGAAGCGGCGGTGGCGAAATTATCGCTATGGGCACACCGGAGCAAGTTACCGATGTGCCCGGCTCACACACCGGGCGGTTTTTGGCGGGGATGTTGGGCTAACTTACCTTAGGTGTTTGGCAAGTTTTCGAGGCCAATGACTTGAGCGAGGCTTTGCAAAAACATGCCCACCCTCTCCTCCATCTGTGCGGCAGTACCAACAACCGTCACTTTTATGAACTGCCCCTTTTGGCCACGCATTAATGAGTAGCTCTTTATTTGACGACCATCCTTCATAGCAACCTTGTATGAGCGCTGCAAATAGTTGTTTGAAAAAAGAGTTTGATCACCTACTGTTTGAACCTCGCCATGTGCCGCCCAAGCGGACATCTCGTTTTCATTGAGGCGAAACTGTTGATTTATCTCGGCACTATCAGCACCGCCTGGAATTTCTGTTAGCCCGGCATCATAAATCCATAACTTGATCGATGTACCATGAATTCCGATATAAGATAGCTGGTAACCCCTACGGAGATCATCCGATTTGGCTTTACCTGCAAAGCGAAAATGCTGAGATAGCATTCGGGGAAACTGAAAGCCCGACTTATCATCACTATGTACTACTTTTGACCAACTCTTTGCTGCTTCTTCAACCCCCAAAGCCTCTGAGAGTACAATCATAAAACCTGAAACCCGCTCCTCCATTCTTGGCGATTTACCAGTAATTCGCACCTTTATGAACTTGCCATTCTGGCCCCGCATCAGGGTGTAATCTTTAATTCGAGCACCATCATCAGACTTCCCAATAATGGATATTTGAGAATAATCCGGCGACAATATAGGCGCCAAAATATTATTAGATATCTCTGAATATTTCCCCGCCCCCCTGATACCTGAAATAACGCTCTTTAGCTCGTCACTAACAGGCTTACTGTGCCCGTTCTGGATATCGCTCCGTTTTTTATCGTAGACATAAACAGTGATAGAGGTTCCTGTCAGATCAAAATAGCTAACGGTGTACCCCAGCCCTTCCTGTTCAAAAACATGCTTGTCATTAAAAAAGTAATAACCAGTCAATGCTCTAGTAAATTTAAAACCGTTTTCCTTGTCATCAAAGGCCACTTCACTGGGGGAAGTCGTTGCCAATTTGGCTTTATCAAGCATTTCTTTGCTAGGGAGTGAAAAGGCTTGCCCGGATAAAAACAGACACAAAACAAAGACCGTTAATTTATTCATCATATATTCCTTTCTCCGTGATGGTTGGCCTGTTACTCAAACAACTCGCAATCCAAAAACTTACCCTCAAAAATAAGTGATTTACCACTTACCAGTACCAATGTAGATTTGGTCTTCACCTTCCTATCATCTCATTAGCAAGGAGCCTTTTCTTATAAAAAAGACTCCTCGCCACAACGAATAATTAAGGCGCGCTATCCGCGGGTTTTCTGAACAACAGCGTCATGCGATTGGATTCGCCAATTGCTGTGTTGATTGCCGCCTGCTCCGGGTTGTCTTTGGTGCCGTGCAAGGTTGGCGGCAGGCGCCAGACAATGTCATCGCTGGTGGGCTGATCCTTTGGATTGCGATTGATATCCGACTCAGCCACCAGTTCCAGTCCGGCCCCTTCCAGAGTGGCAATCACATAGCTTTTCTTGAGGTAACCAGCCGCTCCGTCAGCCCAATCGTCCGCTGCATCTTCAGGGGCCATATGTTGTACAACACCAACAATGCCACCAGGCTTCAACGCTTTTAAGGTTTCTTCCAGCGCTGTTGTCTCAAACCCGCCTTGGCCTTCAAAGCGCGCCAGGTTATGCAGTGCGCGAATAAACAACACCGCATCGACACTGCCCTCCAACTGCGATGGCATGCTGCCAAACTGAAACGCATCGATCTTGGCAACCGGCGTATCGAACCAACCGGCCGCTCTCTCAGGCCAATCCGTCGTCCAGGTTTTCTTCGCTTCCAGAGCTTCTTCGCTGAAAAAGCCAAACAGCGGAAACAGCGCCTGGTCGTAATCTGCACCAATAACTGCGCCCTCTACGCCGAGGTATGGTGCGAGGATTTTGGTGTACCAACCACCGCCAGGCAGTGCCTCGACAACGGTCATGCCGGGCTCAATACCAAAAAATTCAAGGGTCTCTTTGGGGTTGCGATAAACGTAACGGGCTTTGGCCTCTTCGGGCTGGGCAGCAATGATTGCGCCCAATGAATTCTCAGTCGCAGGCTCTGAGGCATTGGCCGAAGCCTCTACGGGGGTTGCATCAGTGGCTTTATCTTTGCCTGGTGCTTCACTTTGGCCGCAAGCGGTTAATGCCAGCATTACAGCGGCACTGGCAGCAACCCAGGCCGGTGACGTATTTTCTCGGTACATACTTATCTCCAGAATTTAGAATTGCACTGATCTTATTGGGTTTTCATCAACTGCGCCAACCCTTCCCCCATCACCGAAGCACCGCCCAACGACCAACCGCCATCCACCGGCAACACCACGCCGTTGATATAACTGGCCTGCTCCGAGGCCACAAAGAGCGCGGCATTGGCCATATCCTCACAGCTGCCTTGACGTTTGAGAGGTACAGACTGGGTGACCGCCTCGCGAATTTCCGGCGTGGGCGCCAGCCGTTTCATCCCCTCGGTGCCAGCAATGGGGCCCGGCACCAGTGAATTAATCCGCACCCCATCCAGCCCCCACTCCATCGCCAAAGTACGGGTGACCATATCCACCCCCGCCTTGGCAGCGCACACATGGGCCTGCATCTGCATAGGCAAAAACGCCTGAGGCGCAGAAATATTAATCACCGCGGCACCGGGTTTGCGCAGTAGTTCATAAGCCGCGCGCAGAACATGAAAGGTGCCGTTCAAGTCGATATCTACCACCACCTTAAAAGCAGCGGACGACATCTCTTTACCGGCAGCAGGGAAATTACCAGCGGCGCCAGACAGCAACACATCGATATCTCCCAACTGCTCGTGAGCCTGTTGCAGTGCCTGCTTTATTTGCTTGTAGTCGCGCACATCGGCACTAAACCCCACTGCCTCAGCGCCCAGCTCCTGCAGCTTGGCAACCGCCCCGTCTACCTTTTCCTGATCACGGCTAAACACCGCCAATCGCGCCCCCGCTTCGGCA
This sequence comes from Porticoccus sp. W117, assembly GCF_030341905.1. Lineage (GTDB taxonomy): Bacteria > Pseudomonadota > Gammaproteobacteria > Pseudomonadales > Porticoccaceae > SCSIO-12696. Next base: position 45,358 of record NZ_JATAAF010000021.1, read on the forward strand.
AAGCCTTTAGCGATGCCTAGGTTAATGCCGCTGGTGCCGCCGACGACGAACACGGTTTTGCCTTGGTAGTTAAAGGTAGTAGACATGACTTCTCCGCTAAACAGGTTAAGAATTTGTTCTGAGTATTAACCGCCACAAACACTTTGTATAGATCAGGAAGGAAACCAATATGACTGTACGGTCAAGCGCAAAATTAGTAAGCAATTCGGCTCTTTGCTTACATGCACACTATAAAATTCTCATATGTACGATTCGGTCCTAAAAAATGCAATAAGTAACAAATGGTTAGAGCTTGATATTGGAAAATATCGAGACCCTCGCTATGATTGTTATCGAGATCCCTCATATACACCCAAAGGGAATTTGGTGTCCTGAAAAAAACCTTTTGGTTGAGTCGGTTACCAGCAGATAAGAGACAATCTTATTAAGCAAAGCGCGCATGCGCGATATACAAATGTTATGCAAAGTAGATCCAAGGAATATGATATATGATTGATGAAAAAAAAAGAGAATTTTTAAAAGGAGTAGCTACATTTGTAGCAGGAAGCATTGCTGGCGGAATTGGTAGCAGTGTAGGTGGTGATATTTGGAAAGCTATATCAAACTCAAATGAGGTTGGGGAAGTTGAGAAAGAAGCATTAGAGGTTTTATTTGAATCGAATAATTTACCGGGAATTTACCCCGGCAGCGGGAATCCCTTAGGCCTAATTGACAATGGATTTAAAAAATTATCTACATTTCTTGAGTTTTCTAGCTCAAGTTTTTCTAGTTACATACAAAAAGCTCATAACCTGGAGTTAGAAATAGTAGAAAACAACTTACATCATGACTTCAATTACAATCCACATAAAAGTGCTCTTTTCCTAGGAGGACCAGTGGCAAATGATTATGTCAAAAAAATATTAGGCTATACAGATAAGCGCGTAATAAGAGATAAAGATGTAGTAAATTTGCCAATTCCAGATGAGTCGAATAAAAGAGTGAGGTGGGTACAATTACATGGTGAAACAGATTATGGAATTTATAATGGGAAGAAAGAGTTGGCCAAAAGATATGACAATGGAAAATTAGTTGAGAGAGCCATTTACAAACTTTACGATAAAAACGAAAAATTTACATTTAGGCCTTTATTAAGCTATGAAGGTTTTTTAGAGCGAGAGTGGATGACAATTGTTAAATTAAATGAACTTAATAGCACGAAGGTTATAATCGGAGGAATGCATGGCCATAGTATTGAAGCCTTCTCAAGAAATATAACAATAAACCTTGAAAACATTCGAAGTCTGTCTTCAAAGTTTGATCAATTCCAAGTAATCGTCCCGGTTGATTTATCTCATGTAAAAAATTTGTCGGGAAGATTTCATACTATAGGCCAACTTGAATGGCGAGAAGCAAAAATACAAGAATTGTGTGTATAACAAGCGACTGTGATTAAAAATCAACCCCTGCACACACTTAATTTGTTAATCAGTTAGCTGTATTTCCACACCTGATTGTCACGCACCATCGCATTCAAGATTGTCATCATTTTTCGCATGCAGG
>NZ_JATAAF010000022.1 GCF_030341905.1 Porticoccus sp. W117
GAGCCCCCCTCAGCAAGGCAAAAAGTGCGTAAATATCGAGTTATTTACGCAAAATTTGGAGAAAACGAGCACCTGAATTTTTGAATTGCAGAAACTGGCACTGCATTATCAATTAATCAGATGTTCCTTAGAAATAAACTCTGCAGATCTTGCTTTGTTGGCAGTAACATTAATACCTGCCACCATTTTCTTCGCTTTTCTATCAAACACCACCAGAAATTCTTGCTTTCCTTGTCGACGAATATAAGCTAGATGCTCTCCATCAGGAGAAAGAGTTAAAGAGCGGAATGACGGAAGCATCCCATAATCTTCAATTGAAGGATGACTATCAGCAACAATGGGTTGAGCCTTAACGGCTAGAAGACACAATATTAAAATTGCAGTGTATCTATATCTATAGTTACTAATTGAACTAATCACAGCATTTATCCTTCTATTGCGGTATAGCTATAGCAATTGAGACTTCAACCTGTCATCAGTTACTAGCTCATTTTGTCAAGTTACTTTTAGCCAATCTTACCCCCTCCCTTTTTAGTTATTGCGACAACTGATGGGCGTGGTGGATTATTTGGTTCAAAATCAGGCCACCGGGTTGAGGGATTGCTGTAATCGCTCCCAGGAGTGTCCCCAGGGTGTTGAACTGAAACAAAAAACGATTCACCATCAGGAGTAAAACAAGGGCCGCACATTTCTGCGCCTACAGGACACCCAAAAAAATGACGGGTCAATGCTCTGTTTTCGCCCGTCGTTTCACATGCCCAAATACCATCGTGGACCGGTGCATCTAATCCTTCAGGAGTAAGATTTTTGGGGAAGCCATCTGTACTTATCCACATACGGCCATCAGGGTCAAAAGCCACATTGTCGGGGTTTGAAAACCAACCATCTTTGCTCACATCTTTGTGGTAACGGCCCCGTTTGCCGCCATTTGGGTGATTGGGGTCGCCAGCGAGCAGAAACATTTCCCATTGGAAATGGGGTGCCAGGTGATCACGATCACCATCCACTCCTGGTGGCAGTATCTCTACAATTTGCCCCCAGCGGTTATCTGCTCTGGGATTTGCCGGGTCTGTAGTTTCTGGAGAACGTGCACTATTGTTAGTTAACATCACGTAAGTACGCCCGGTAAGCGGATTTGTCTCGATATCTTCTGGTCGATCCATTGCTGTAGCCCCTAAAAGTCGGGCGATCAACCGCGCTTCGATCAAGGCTTCTGCTTGATCTTTCAATTTGGTAAATGCAGGGCTTGCCCACCCGCTTTCTTGAAGCTCGACCTTTAACCATTCGCCAACCCCTGTAGGGTGGAACTTAGCAGCAAATAGGTCACCTTCAGCTAATAATTCCATGTTAGCCGAGCGGTTGTGCTTGTCGTACTTACTTTTAGATACAAACTTATAAATAAATTGGTTCTTGCCGTCATCACCAGAATACGCAACCACTTGCTTGCCATGCTCAGCAACAATAGTGGCTCCTTCATGGGCAAATCGCCCAAGTGCAGTACGCTTTTTTGGAATAGATTCAGGGTTATAAGGATCGTATTCCACCATCCACCCAAAGCGATTGATCTCCCTCGGCTCTTTCTCAATATTGAACCGATCGTAATGATCAGCCCAACGATAAAAGGCCCTTTTGCCTTTAAGCTCAGGTTGTTGGTTCGCTAACTCTTCCTCAGTAAGATCTGGGTCATGATTCCTGTACTGATAGTAACCAGCGTTAAATAAGCCGTATCCTCTGCGTTCACCCGGTGCTTTCTCATCTGCTTTCACCTGATCGCCATCAAAGTAGAGCTGGAAATTCTCTTCTGCGATCAAAATCGTTCCCCACGGGGTTACTCCACCGGCACAATTTGCAAGTGTGCCTAATACTTTTCGACCAGTTGGATCTTCACTTGTTTTCAGTCTATGGTGACCAGCTGCAGGACCTGTTATTTCCATCTCTGTGTTTGCAGTTAAACGTCGGTTATATTTACTTCCATCAACTAAATACCATCGGCCATTTTGTTTTTTAATTTCAATAACAGAATGTCCATGAGCTGCCATTTCAATATCAACTTCTTCAATAGTAGATTCACGCTGAGTATCGAGTGCCTTGACATTGGGAAACATAAGATGAGAAGTCGTATATTCATGATTAACACAAAGAAGGCCGTGATCCGAATTATTCGATCCAATTGGTAACGGCTGAAATCCAATAAAATCATTATTGTAGCCAAACTGTTTCTTTTGACTCTCGGCATCTATAGCGCCACCGCTGAAGTTATCTGGCGCTTCAGCCAACAAGGGATCACCCCATCGAATCAATACATCTGCACTATATCCAGGTGCAACATGGTGTGTTGTGTCATATCCGTGAGGTAGCTCTTGAAATTCCAGTGGTGGCGATACAATATTTTCTTTATTGGGTTTGCAGGCTGCCAAGACTCCAATCCCTGTAGCACCAGCAACTAAGGAAGTTGTACCTAGCATGCCCTTCAAGGCTGTACGGCGTGACAGGCGTCGTTCTAATACTTCGTTGAATGTGTTTGAGATAGCTTCTTTTTTCATTTCTCCGTCCTTACCTGTAACCAGACACTTCCAAGTAGTCAATCAACTGCTCCGGACGATCCGTCATAATTAAATCAAAACCCATCTCTGCCAATTTACCCCATGAGGCATCAGGGTCGGATAGAGCCACCTCATCAGCTAGACCACCACACCACCTAGGCAATACAGCAATACCCATATAAATAAATTGATCGCTATTGAGAATTTTTCCTTTGTCATCCAAAGGCCAGTAACTTAAATCACTGGTTACCAGTTCCAAACTACCAATATCAAGACGAGAGAATTCTCTGATTTGCTCTTGGAATGTGTATTTTTTGGGCCTTAAAATAGGCGTCACATCTGTCAGGTTCTGAAAATCTAAAGTCTTTAATAAGTCTGCTGAATGATTTTTTCCATCTTTTACTTTCCACCAAACATCATTTTCTACCCCCATCCTTTTTGCCATGTCCACAGCTGCATTAAATGTTTCTTCAACGCTGTATTTATAAGATTTAATCTCCAGATTAATTTTCATCTTCCCTTTTGTGGCAGTGAATATTTCCTCTAAAGTTGCAATTCTGTGCATGGTTTTGACTGGCTGTCTGATCAAGTGATTAGGCCAACCATCTCTTTCGTATAAATAGAGCTGCCTTAACTCACCCAATGTTTTTTCATAAATCGTTCCAGAAACTCCTGTCATACGATCAAGCGTCTTATCATGGAATACAACTAGTTCACCATCTTTAGTCAGCTGCACATCAATCTCTACCATTTCCACTCCCAAACGGGAGCAATTTTCGATAGATTTCACGCTATTTTCCGGTGCATGAGTCCAGCATCCACGATGAGCGACAACACCTATTTTTTCTTTTTTAGTAAGATTTGTGCTGGTGGGCACCAGCTGTGATTTGTACTGAGATGTACATGCTGGCAACAAACACACAATAAAAATTGCCAATATCTTATTCATATTCATTAACCCGGTTTTAATTTTTTACATGTTTAAATCAAAGAATCTGTTTAATAATTAGAACTCTTACACTCATCTTTCGCAGTAACGGGATTACAACGGACAAACACTCCTCCTGGAAACTGAACCTTATAGTTGGAAAAGCGATAATCCGGGTATGGGTAGTCAGTACTGACTATTTGAGCACCACTAGCAAATGCCTTTTCTTTACGCCGCGTGTCATTCCGCCTCGATTCTTCAGTGTTTGCATCAGCGCGGGTATAAGCCAAAAATCCTTTTTTTACATAACGATTAATCTGATTTCTGTGTTTAGGTTTTTGCGGCTTTGTAAACATCATAAATGTGGAATATTTACTGCTATCGTTTCCGTGATTGGCGAAAAATAATTTAGTCTTGAGTGACCTATCATCACCCAGATATCTATTTGTCTCCTTCCCAGGATGTATCAATAGAAACAAAACCTTGCCTCTTAGATCTTTGACTTTGGGCCATCCGTTTTCCACGACAGCTTCCTTTAGACCCGAAAATTGCCCAATCAAATCTCCTGGGGTAAGTAGTTTTTTTCTCGGAAATACCGTTAGTACTTCTTTTTCCACATCTTTCCAAAGATCTGGGCTAAACTCTAATGCTTCAACCGGCGTGTAATGTTTATCAACTGGTTTGCGAGCACCTTCTTTTGCCTCAAGCTGAATAATGATAGGAAGGTGTTCAGGGTTATTTATCGACCAGTCAGAGATGATCGAAAGACAATTCAAGAAAGTCATGCAGTGACTACGAACGTCTATATCCTGCATATGTAAAACTTTAAATCCTGGTTCAACCATTTGGTCATCAGGATCATAAGCTGTTTTCGGTATCAGGCCTTTTTTTCGAATACTGTTCAATATGCCTGGATCTGAGTACCGGCCTCCTTCAGGATCCGCATACAAATCAATCTCAAAAGAACGTATACCAAGATCTAATTGAGCCTCCAGAGGAAAATGCGTATATGTCAAGGAACGCACTAGGCGCTTTGAATGCCACTCTGTTCCATCTCCGTACTTTTCTGCTAACAGAATCAGATCTACTGTTTGTTCAGGCTCGATATGATATGAGTTGTGTGTGGATATATATTGAAGTTGATTTAAACGTAGATTAGATAGCTCGGGGAATTCACCAGCTTGTACAAGTGAACCTCCTACCAATAAGGCTAATGTTGGTATAAATCGAGAGAAAATCATCTATCTTCCAATTGAAGGATTATTTCACTTAAGAAAAGTGAGCGTCCTTGCTCTTGCAATTCCTTTAGGATGCTACTAGTTAGCAATCATTTACAGGTTGTATTTGACTCCAAACCAGAATTGTTGGCCAGCATTTGATGCCGCTCGTAAAGTATCATTCAACCTGTTCTGCTCGATATAAAAGCTATCAGTGAGGTTTTTACCCTGTACATACACCTGTAAGTTTTCAGATACATCATAAGATAATGTTAAATCCAGCCGATCAAAGTCATCGATAAACCGGTCAGTCTCTGGCGTTGCACCAAAGCTGCCTGTAAATGTACGACCTCGAGGTCTCCAAGTGAGACTAGCGTAAAATTTATCCAGCTCGTAGTTCACTTGATAACTACCCAGCCAACGAGGCTGATTACGTAGCCCATCAACAGTGCGAGTTGTGCCATCTGTAAAGGTCACATTCCATTCACCGTCTATATAGGTGTAATTGAAGTTCACGCCCAATCCAGCCAGAGCAGTACCCTCTAAGGCCTCAAAGCTGTTTTTAACAAAATTGACTTCAGCTCCTTTAGAAGTACCAGAGCTATTGTTCAGCGGGAATATTTCAGTGAGAATTACGATGTCGTTCTCGTCTCTTGTTTCTACTCTTTGATTGAATATTTCATCATCCAAATCTGTACTAAACAGAGACAGAGAGACAAAGCCATCTTCGAGATAGTATTCTACTGCAGCGTCCAGTTTTTGCGCTTCCCGCGCTTCCAGATTAGGGTTAGTACCTTGAATGACAGGGTTGCCTAACCCATCAAAACTTAGGTTTTGACCGAATGCAAAGTCACTAAAGTCCGGTCTAGCAATTGCTTCCGAGTACGAGAACTTCAGCCTGATATTATCGCTAAGCTCATACAATGCATGAAAATTTGGCAATACATCAGTGTACTGTAGAGAAGGAGATACTGGTGTTACGACCCCATTAACCGTGTTGGCAGTCTGATTTTCATAATCGGTACGCTCTACACGAACACCAGCTTGCAACCTCAGTTGACCGAAATCGTATAGTAATGCGCCATGAATCGCGGTTACATCTTCTTGGAGGTCGTAATCAGACGTCAGGGCTTCATCACGAGATGTTTCGGTAATTGCAGATCGATAGGCTTGCCTGTCGGCAAAGAACAGGGGAATTCCGGCGCCTTGGGTACTTGTATTAAATACATCACCCAATGTTGTAGCAGCGGTATCGCTGGGTAAGCCAATTGAAATGAAAGTCTGATCAAAGTTCCTTTCCATTCTCCGCCACAGGAATCCAGCCGTAGCACCGAACCCTTCTGAACTACTGTGCGAATTGTATCGATAGATACCACTGATGCTATAAACATCGTCCTCATGTGGAATCAGGAAATCAAAGCCGCGATTGGTTCTGGCTTGAAGATTATCAGGCGTCAGGGATGCCAGTGATGCCTGATCCAGAAGCACCTGAGGGGTATCATCACTGATGTTATAACTACCACTTAGATTGAATGTCCGCCATTGCGTGGAGCGGTTAAAAAACTCATTGTGGTCATAGTTTGTGTACCCCGCCCTAAATTCAACAGAAGATACATCACCAATACGGTAATCTACGCCAGTCGAAAGCTGGAATGTGTCTCGATCCAGGTTAAATTCTTCAAACTGAATAACTGCTGCACCACCAGTAAAATCGCCAGTATTACTGGTTGCGTTAGTAACATTGCCTGCTGAGACAAATATTCCCGTATCATTAAATGTGTCAAAACGATCTTCTTTAAAGAGGTTTACAGCGGCGAATGCATACAGGGAATCTGTTTCACGCGCTTCCAGTTTTGCATAAAAGCTCTGGCGATCGAAAGTAGACTGGTAAGCACCCTGATTTAGCAAACCATTGGGAATACTGAGGTCACCCACCTCAGAATACCCAGACACTTCATTGTGTATGTCAAACAATTCTTGTTGCTGAAGGTCCACACCCAACACAACCCCATACTGATTGTCAGATCCAAAGGTAAAGGAACCGGCTGCATCAACTTTGTAAGGAGTTTTATCGCCCTCCGGAATGCCAGACTGGTCAAATGAGCCAAATGCACCGTTAACCTTAAAAACAGTATCTGTGCCACCATCGAACGCGCGCAATGTCCTCATTTCCAGATGTCCACCAACGGAGTTTGCGTCGTGCTCTGGCAAGATAGACTTACTCACATCGACCTGGTCAATTACAGAGGATGGAAATACATCCAGCTGCGTACCACGATTGTTTCGGCTTGAGTTCCAAACTGGGTTGCCATCAATACTCACACTGTTGTATCGGGAGTCCCATCCACGAGTTGACACAGTACGCGCTTGAGAGCTGTTAAACCCCACATCTGAACTCAAACCAACAATTCGGTCTAGGACTTCGGCCAACGATGTATCTGGTAGGCGAGCAATTTGCTCAAAGGTCAACGAATCTACAATTCCTTCTGATTCCAGCTTGATATTAGCCAAACTTTCAGTACTACCTGGCCTGGCCGTAACAACAATCTCTTCAGATACCGCATCTTCTTCTACCTTGGGCTGGCCTTCCGCGGCATACAGGCTGCCAGCACCTGAAATCGATACCATCCCCAGTAACACACCAACAACAAGTTTGTTCTTTGTATACATTACTTTCACCCTATTCATGTTGAACCGAACTAACTGCCTTTACTCATAAAAATGACTCTCAACCCCCTTGAGAGATCATTCATTATCGTACTTTATTTTCTATTTGCAAATATAAATTGATTATTTCTCATGAAACAGCCTAAAAAGTCAAATATATTACACATATATGGCAATATAATTTCATTTAGGATATATACTTGGTTCGAGTTACTGCACATACTGCCAATTAAAACTCTTTGGCATACAATGGCTTACCGACTCAAATGAAACATAAAAGGCTTTAAAAAAATAAAATGGTTACTTTAAACTTGTCACATAGTGCAAAGATGGCGTTTGAACTGATTTTCAAGCAGCCTGGCACCTCTAGAAGTGACCTTGTAACCCTATTAAGCTCTACACCGACCACAGTGACTCGCCTGCTAGCCTCCATGGAAAGCCAGCAGCTTATTGATGAACAAGCTGACAAGTCAGGACGTCGCGGCCCCCCTATAAAGCAATTATTTATTCGCAAGGGTGCACTTTATTCTGCTGGGATTAATTTCACCCATAATCGCCTTGAAGTTGCATTAGTAAATTTTGACGGCAGTTGGCTGGATAGCCACTCAGAAAAAATCAAAAAACCCACTGCTGAGCAAATCGAAGATCATGCCCTCCATGCCCTCAATGATCTTTTATCAAAACACAACATTTCAAAGAAAAGCCTAATTGGAATTGGAGTGTCCGTTCCGGGGGATTTTATGGCTGACGGCCATACCATTACCGCTCACTCTTATTTTCCTGCCCTTAAAAATTTAGATATAGAAAAGCATTTCAAACAGTTCTTTAAATTACCCATTTATATTGAAAATGACGCCAACTGCTCAGCGCTCTGTGAACTACTTGCAGGTGTAGGAAGAGACAAAAGAGAGTTCTTAAGTTTATACATCGGATACGGTGTCAGCAGTGGATTGGCGATAAATCATAAGCTCTATAGAGGTCAGCACGGTAACGCCGGGCTTATTGGTGTTCAGTTTCCTTCATTTGTTAACATCCGGCCCTCAGGTCAAAATTTACTTGAATTCCTTAATCGACAAGATATTCACGCAAAAGGATTCTCCGAACTTGGCAAGTTATACGAAGAAAACTGCGAAGATATCAATATGTGGCTTGATCGAGCGGCCGCTCAACTACAAGAGAAATTATATCAAATTGCCCGACTATTGGATTTGCAAGCAATTATTGTTGGTGGAAGGCTACCTTTGAATATACTTCAACACTTGGCCAAGTCCGTTAATGCAAAAACATTCGCTCCAGTTGAAGACTTATTACCTTACTCCGAGATTGTATGCACAGAAATGGGGGCGCGCGCAGGTGTTTATGGCGCTGCATTAATACCAATCTATCGAGAGTGCTTTTTGCATACCGATTAATCTCATCGATATGTCTTTATAGCTCGAGCCATTTTTTTCTGCATTTTTCTGTCTATTCGATATTTCGAAAGAATCATATAACAAAGTAACGATCCTACAGCTGTAATCAAGCAAATAAATAAAGCCATGTTACTGGTTACTTGTTCAGATATTTTTTCGCCAGGGTTATACCCAATGACGTCAAGTATCCATCCTAGAATGACACTTCCAACCCCTAGACCTACCTTCATTATCATTATTGAGAATGCAAACACGATGGCTTCATTTCTAATTTTGGAATGGTAGTGCTGAAAATCTACTACATCCGCAAGCAATGACCATATAAGCATATATATAGCGCCGTTTGCGACCCCAGCCAAAAATGCAAGGATCAATAATATTGTGGAATTTTCAGCAAGTATAAAAAAGAGCCCTGATGAAAGAAACAGTAGTGCATGTCCAGATTTAAGGGCGACTTTCTTTTCGAATCTTGCTGACATCTTTACCCATAATGGTAATGACAACATCTGTCCAGCGATAATGGAAGCAAGAAACAAGCCAGATAATGATTCCTCAGACAAATAATACTTGGCAAAATATGTCATCCCTTTAGCTAAGGCAGGACTGCAGGCACCAGTAAGAAAAAACACTCCAAGAAGTAACTGAAAAGGCTTATTCTCCCGCAACAATATTAGTAAATTTGAAAAATATTCTTTGAAACCTTGACTGTTTCTTTCCCTTGATGGGATCACCTCATGATTAATTGCGACTTTTGACACCAATGACAATGACAAAAATGATAAAAATCCAGCAATTAAGGCAAAGTGGAAGAAATTTCGTGCCTCATCTTGAGTTGTGTCTCCGCTTAATATGGGCGTAACAGCAAGAGCAACTGTCATAGAAGCAATACAGCTAAAGAAAAATCGGTATGCGGAAACCTGGGTGCGTTCGTCACCATCAGCAAACAGCTTGGAAATAAACGCATTGTGCGGCACATCTATCAAGGTGTAAGAAGCGCGAATAACTGCTAAAACCAGACACAGCACTGGCACCCAATTCCACCCCAAAATTGCCAGCGAAAACAAAGCTATGAATGATAGAGAATAAGCAATTGAACCAATAAAGATGTAGGTACCATAACGCACCTTATGGCGCTCGATCCACGCGCCAATAACAGGGTCAAGCAGCGCATCCAGCACCAATGACAGAAAGATAATGATCCCACTCAGCAGTGGATTAACACCCAAAATGTCCGTCAGATAGAATAAGAGGGTAAATTCCAAGGTACCGAACAGCAGTTGTTTCCCAAAATTGCCGTTGGCATAACCCAGCTTTTCTTTGATTTTCATATCAACTACAAACTTATCCCTGACCTGATTTTAAGCATTGAAATACGTTACAAGCCCTTTAAGGTAAAGACCAAACTTATTATTGAAGCACTCATCATATTTGAAAGTGTCCCTGCAGCTATCACTTTTACTGCTTGACTGGAAATTTCTTTCTTTCGATTTGGCACTAAGCTACCCAAGCCCCCCATGAGAATGGCAACAGAAGCAATATTGGCAAAGCCACAAAGGGCAAAAGTCACTGTAGCCAATGTTCTTTCAGACAATTGTTCCTGTACATCAACCATACCAACAAATGCCACAAATTCATTTAAAATCAGCTTCTGACCAATTAGGTTACCGGTTATTAGAGCCTCACTATTTGGTGACCTACACGCTTATGGCCCGGATTCCGTGCGTTTTTACACTCGTAGCAAGATGATCACCCAGCGTTGGCCTTCCGGTGGTATCCGCGAGGGGGCACAATTTGCATTCCCGAGCTTTAAATAACGCACTACAGACCCGTGAACGCTGGGCCAGGGATGGTCTGCTTATGTTAAGAAAGAGACTATATTTAAAGAGAAAAAGCTACGTTTTCGATTCTTAGGTCATGCTTATGCTATTGATTTAAAGATATAAATAGTTTTCATCTATTTAAACTCAACACCCTTTCCTCTTTTAACGGTAATTCTGAAAAGCAATCTTTTCTTATTTTTCTTACTGAAAAGCACTTAAGTCATCATTCTTAATCAGATTCGCTAAGATCAATTTTAACAAATAATTGATTTATTCTCTTGGTGGCTTCATTGACAGATATTAATGCGGAAATTCGCCTAACCGACCTCACATCTAGTTTCCCCCTACTATATACGGGAACACCCCCAACTTTCTGCACCATGAGGTATCGGGGTGACGCTCAAAATTTCCACCCCCTTTCAAGCGCAAATTCCGCTACACTACCCCGCTTTGCCAAACTGCGTTAAACACTCATGACCGTCACTCTGAAAACCCCTGAACAAATTGAGAAAATGCGCGTTGCCGGCCGCTTGGCGGCGGAAGTGCTGGAGATGATTGAGCCCCATGTGGTGGCAGGCGTCAGCACCGAAGAACTGGATCGCATTTGCCACGACTATATTGTCAATGAGCAGGGGGCTATTCCCGCGCCCCTCAATTACAAGGGCTTCCCGAAATCCATCTGCACCTCCATCAATCAGGTGGTATGCCACGGCATTCCCAGCCCCGGTAAAAAGCTCAAGAACGGCGACATCATCAATATCGATATCACCGTGATCAAAGATGGCTGGTACGGCGATACCAGCAAAATGTTCCTGGTGGGCAAGGTACCGGAACACGCCCAGCGGCTGGTTCAAGTAACTCAGGAATGCCTTTACAAAGCTATCGATATCGTTAAGCCCGGCACCACGCTGGGTGATATCGGCCACATCATTCAGCAGCACGCGGAAAAAAATTATTATTCTGTAGTGCGGGATTTTTGCGGCCACGGCATTGGCGACCAATTCCACGAAGACCCCCAAGTCGTACACTATGGCAAGCCCGGTACCGGCATGGCACTGGCAGAGGGCATGACCTTCACCATTGAGCCCATGATCAATGCCGGCAGCTACCACACCAAAATCAAACCGGACGGCTGGACTGCGGTTACCCGCGACGGCCGCCTGTCGGCCCAGTGGGAACATACCATGGTGGTGACCGCCAACGGTGTGGAGGTGCTTACCGCCCGCTCGGAAGAAAACTTCTAACCCGTGCTGCAAACGCAACGCATCCAACAGAATCTCGCCGACGGCAACCTGCTGGCAGCATTGAACACCGAGTTACAACACCACCAGCAACAGCAAGAACAACAATTCCGCGACGGTGTGGATATCCGCACCCTGATCAGCGAACGCGCCCACTTCTTCGATCAGTTGCTAGCACTGGCCTGGCAACAACTGGGCTTCCCCGATGACATCAGCCTGATTGCCGTTGGTGGCTACGGCCGCGGTGAACTGCACCCGCAGTCAGACATTGATCTGCTATTGCTCCACGGCGACAAAAAAGGCAATCGCCACCGAGAATTGATTGAGCAATTTCTGCAACTGCTGTGGGATTTGAAACTCAATGTCGGCCACAGTGTGCGCACCCTGAAAGAGTGTATACAGCACGCCAAACAAGACATCACCGTAGCCACCAGCCTGATGGAAACCCGCACCATTGCCGGCGATGAGAGTTGGCGCCAGCAGCTTCAAGAGCAGATGGCTCCCGGCAAGCTGTGGCCAGCGGCAGATTTCTTTATGGCCAAAAGAGACGAACAGATCGCCCGCCACCAGCGCCACGGCATCAACGAGTACGACCTGGAACCCAACGTCAAAAAATCCCCTGGCGGGCTGCGGGATATTCAGACCATCATGTGGGTGGCGAAGCGCTACTACAAGGTGGAATCCCGAGAACAATTGCGCAGCAAAGCCCTGTTTAGCGACAGCGAATACCGCGCCCTGCAGGAAGGGGAAGAACTCCTGTGGCGTGTGCGCTTTGCCCTGCATAACCTTACCGGTCGCCCTCAAGAAGTGCTGCACTTCGATCGGCAGCGGCAACTGGCAGAACTGTTCGGCTATCAGGACAACGAGCGCCTGGCGGTGGAGCAGTTTATGCAAGACTACTACCGCACCGTGATGCAACTGCGTCTGATTAATGAAGTGGTGATGCGTCACCTGCAGGAAACCATCGTCGACGGCAACAAGCAAAAAGCCATTACCTCCATTGACGACTGTTTTCAGGTACGCGGCAAGCTGCTGGAAACCACTCACAAAAAAGTGTTTTCCGAACACCCCTCCGCCCTGCTGGAAGTTTTTATCCACCTGTCCAAGCTGGATGTGGACGGCATACGCCCTACCACCGTGCGCCAGATTCAGGCCCACAGCCACTTGATCGACGACAAATTCCGCAGCCAGCCCCGCAACCAGCAACTGTTTATGGAGTTGTTTCGGCAACCCTACGGCCTGTCCACTACCCTGCAGCGCATGACCCGCTACGGCATCCTTGGCACTTACCTGCCGGAGTTCGGCCAAATCATCGGCCAGATGCAGCACGACCTGTTCCATATCTATCCGGTTGACGTACACACACTGCAAGTGGTGAAAAACATCCGCCGCCTCAGTCGCGACAAAGCGGCAGAGCAATTCCCACTGGCGGCCGAGCTTTACAGGGCCATGGATGACAAAGAACTATTGCTGATCACCGCCCTGTACCACGATATCGGCAAGGGTCGCGGCGGTAATCATTCCCTGCTGGGTGCGGTGGATATGCGCGAATTTGCCAACCGCCACTCGTTGGCAGAAAGTGACGGCGACATGATGGTATGGCTGGTGGAAAGTCACCTGCTGATGTCACGTACCTCGCAAAAAGAAGACATCTCCGACCCGGAGGTGATCAACAAATTCGCCAGCAAAGTTGGTAGCCAGCGCTACCTGGATATGCTCTACGTACTGACTGTGGCAGACGTTAACGCTACCAATCCGGAACTGTGGAACAGCTGGAAGGCGAGCCTGATGAACCAGCTGTACCACGAAACCAGCCGCGCCCTGGCACGGGGTAAGGACGATACCCTGGATCAGCAACAACGCATTGCCGACAACCGCGCCCAGGCGCTGCAAAAACTGCACGGCAAACTGAGCGAAGAACAGGTATCTATCCTCTGGAACACCTTGGGGGACGACTACTTCCTGCGGGAAACTGCCACCGACATTGCCTGGCACACCGAGGCCATTCAGCAGTACGACAACGACCAGCCTATGGTGCTGATCAAATCCGTGGACAGCAGTGCCACCGAGGGCGCCACGCAAATATTTATCCGCATCCGCGATCGGGACAACTCGTTTGCTGCCATGGCCGCGGCACTGGATCAACTTGGGCTCAATATTCAGGGGGCACGGCTGTACAACTCCAGCGACAATTACACTCTGGATACTTTTTACGTACTGGACCACAACCACCAGCCCATTACCAGTGACCCGGAACATTACCGCAGAATTCGCGAAACCATACTCACCGAACTGCAACTGCTGGACAGCTATTCCGAGGTAGTCAGCCGCCGCACCTCCCGCCGTCTCAAACAGTTCCCGGTCGCCACCACCACTAAATTAAGCCAGCCACCCAGCGGCGATTACAGCATTCTGGAAGTCACCACTGCCGACCGCTCCGGGCTGCTGGCACTGATCGGACGTATTTTTGTGGAGCTGGGTATTCGTGTGCAAAACGCCAAGATCAGTACCTTGGGAGAAAGAGTGGAGGATGTCTTTTACATCAGCGACCTGAATAACCAACCCATTACCGATCCGGAGCTGGGTGAGTTACTACAACAGAATATTCGCCAGCGAATCGACTCTCAGATATGAAAAAGGTGACAGCACGCAGGCTGTGCCTGCTTACAGGACGGGCTTCGCCCTACAGCCTACAGAGTCCCCCTGTAGCGCGCAGCGCGTCCTGTAACCTGTACCCTTCTTCGGTATAATTCTGCGCTCTTTGTCGCACAAAAAATCTGTTTATGAATCCCGACCTGGACAAACTACAGCCCTACCCCTTTGAACGCCTGGCAGCATTGAAGCAAGGGGTACAACCTCCCACTGACTGCAATCCAGTGACGCTCTCCATCGGCGAACCCAAACATGCTGCGCCGGAATTTGTGTTGCAGGCACTTACCAATTCCCTGGCTGGCCTGGGCAACTACCCGGCTACCAAGGGTAGCGATGAACTGCGCAACACCATCAGCCAGTGGCTGTGCCAACGCTTTCAGTTGCAGGCCATCGACCCGCAACAGATTTTGCCGGTAAACGGTACTCGTGAAGCGTTGTTCGCCTTTGCCCAAGCAATAGTTGATCGCCAGCAAGCAGCACCGCTGGTGGTAATGCCCAACCCGTTCTACCAAATCTACGAAGGCGCGGCACTGTTGGCAGGGGCGGAACCCTACTTTCTGAATTGCGATCCAGAAAACCGTTTTATCCCCGACTTTGATCAAGTAGAAGAATCCGTCTGGCAGCGCTGCCAGCTGCTCTATATCTGCACTCCCGGCAATCCCACCGGCGCAGTGCTGTCGCTGCAGCAACTGCAAAAACTGATCGAGCTGGCAGATACCTACGACTTTGTGATCGCCAGCGACGAGTGCTATTCGGAAATCTACCTGGACGAAAACCAGCCGCCGGTTGGCCTGCTGCAAGCCTGCGCCGCACTGGGGCGCCACGACTACCGCCGCTGCGTGATTTTCCAAAGCCTGTCAAAGCGTTCTAACCTGCCGGGGTTGCGCTCCGGTTTTGTGGCCGGCGACCAAACTCTGATTGAGAAATTCCTGCTCTACCGCACCTACCACGGCTGTGCCATGTCGCTGCCGGTGCAGCAAGCAAGCATTGCCGCCTGGAATGACGAGCAGCATGTGGTAGAAAACCGCCGCCTGTACCGGGAAAAGTTTGATGCGGTGCTGCCCATACTGGCGGGCAAACTCGGCGTTCAAAAACCGGAAGCTGGCTTTTTCCTGTGGGCCAAAGTACCTGACTGCACACCCCTGAATGATCAGCAGTTCACTCGCCAGCTATTTGCCAACACCGGTATTACCGTACTGCCCGGCTCTTTTCTGGCTCGCAATAGCGCTGGGGGTAATCCCGGTGAGCGCTACCTGCGCATCGCCCTGGTCGCACCTCTTGAGGAGTGTCGCCAGGCAGCCCAGGACATCGCCGACTTTGTCGACCGCATGCAGGTATCGCTGTGTTAAAAAAAGAACGGGTTGACTATATTCTCGATGAGCTGAATCGGCTCTACCCTGAGCAGCCAGTTCCTCTGGACCACACAGACCCGTACACCTTGCTGGTGGCTGTGCTGTTATCCGCCCAGTGCACTGACGAGCGAGTTAATCAGGTCACCCCAACTCTGTTCGCCAGAGCCGACAACCCTCAGGATATGGCACAGGTGCCGGTGGATGATATCTACCAGATTATCCGTCCCTGTGGGCTGGCGCCGCAGAAGTCAAAAGCAATCTCCAAGCTGTCGCAAATACTGTTAGACGAGCACGATGGTGACGTACCGGCGGATATGGACGAACTGGAAAAACTGCCCGGCGTCGGTCATAAAACCGCCAGTGTGGTGATGTCGCAGGCCTTTGGGGTGCCGGCGTTTCCAGTGGATACCCATATCCACCGGCTCGCACAGCGCTGGGGATTGACTAACGGTAAGAGTGTCGCGCAGACGGAAAAGGACTTAAAGCGGCTATTCCCCCGTGACCACTGGAATGCCCTGCACCTACAGATTATTTTCTACGGCCGCGAATACTGCACCGCCCGAGGCTGCGACGGCACGGTCTGCCCCATTTGCACAACCTGCTACCCTAACCGTAAGAGTCCGAAGAAAACCAGAAAAGCCTAGAAAATGTCATCCTGAGGAGCGCAGCGACGTGAGGATCTCATAACTATCAACCTGTGAGACCCTCACGTCGCTGCGCTCCTCAGGGTGACGGAAGCGTAGGGCGTAATCTGCACCCTGTCAGCTGTCTTTTTTAGGGCTCTCGTTCTTAGGATTCTTTTTTAGGATAGTCAAACTCCACCAACTCAGCACTGCCAGCACTGGTTTCCGCCCAGTTGTTATGCTGAATATGCAAAGTCGCCACACCGGCGGTGGGGATATTGCCCAGGTGGCTCAACGCCAGAAAATTTACCAGATCGGTAATGGCCGGGTTGTGGCACACCAGCATTACCCGGTCGCAATCATCATCCAGGCTGCGTACCAGGCTGAGCAGTTCTTCATAATTAAACGTGTACAGCGACGACAGGGTTTCAATCTGCTCAGCGGCAAAACCCAATTCACCGGCGATCAATTCAGCGGTGTGCTGGGCGCGAACCGCAGGGCTGCTGTAAAGGCGCTCTACGGCAACATTTGCAGCGGCCAGGCGATGCCCCATTTCCGGAGCATTGCGCAAGCCTCTCTTATTTAATGGGCGCTCAATATCGCGCAAACTTTCATCCGCCCAACTGGACTTTGCGTGGCGTACCAGAATCAACTGTTTCATTTATTCACCGAATTTCTGTCAATCGTTTCCGGGTTATTGTGAGCACAACTCTGTGACATATGGATGACGCTTATGGGCCAGCACAGATAACTACCCCAAAAGAGGGCAAAGTTATCCACGATATCTGTGGATAACTCTGTGGATTCCGCTTTTAAAATTTCATCGACCCCACACAATGATTGGCTTTGTCACAGAATGGTCATTTTTTAGACAAAACGTTTATCTTTTAAAATCAGTCACTTAACTGCATAGATGACAACAATCAATGACTTACGGCAACTTCATATAAATGGCTTTAAATGACAAGGGCAATTGTGGACAAGACGATCGTCTCATTCCGTTGCACAGATAACCAGGCCGGTAAAAACGCGCTCAGCAATTGCCAGATTTCCCAGTTTTGCTATGCTTCGCCCCCTCAACTAACACCTACAACCCAGCCGGGAAACTCCGTGATCACACTCTATGGCATCAACAACTGCGATACCGTCAAAAAGGCCCGCCGCTGGCTGGAAGAAAACGGCATAGATTATCGCTTTCACGATTTTCGCGTCGATGGCCTGACCGCAAATCAGGTTACTGACTGGTCACAACAACTGGGCTGGGAAACTTTGGTGAACAAGCGCAGTACCACCTGGAAACAACTGGACGAAACAGAGCGCGCCACCATGGACGCCAACTCCTCCATCAACGCCATGGTTGAACACCCTACCCTGATCAAACGACCGGTGTTAGACAACAACGGCGAGCTACTGGTGGGCTTTAAGCCTGAAACCTACCAAGACCATTTCAGTTCTTAACCATTTCATTTCTCAAGAGGTACCTTCGTGACCACACTCTATAGCTTTGGCCTGGGCGCAGGCACTAAAAACAGCAAAGGCGACTGGTTGGAAGTTTACTTTCAGCAACCGCTGCTCAATGCCAATGAGTCTTTGGCGGCAGCCGCCAACAAAACCCTGGGCTACGATGGTGGCAACCAGACCATTGAAGCCAGCAGCGCACAGCTGTCATCTCTGGCTGCCGAATTGCGCGCCAGCGGCGAAACCGCCCAGGCCGACATCGCCGACGCCATCCAACAAAGTGGTCGCCCTGCGGTTGTGGTGGCACTGGAAACCGACGCGGCCCCACAAAGCGCTGCAGAGGGCTACCTGAAACTGCACCTGCTGTCGCACCGCCTGGTAAAACCCCACGGCACAGACCTCAGTGGCATTTTTGGCCTGCTGGCCAATGTCGCCTGGACCGACCAGGGCGCCATCGATATCGATGAGCTGCCTGCCCGACAACTGCAGGCGCGGCTGGCTGGCAACCCCATCAGCGTTAACTGCATCGACAAATTCCCGAAAATGACCGACTACGTAGTACCCGCAGGTGTGCGTATTGCCGACACATCGCGGGTACGCCTGGGCGCCTATATCGGCGAAGGCACCACGGTGATGCACGAAGGTTTCGTCAACTTTAACGCTGGCACCGAAGGCCCCAACATGATCGAAGGCCGGGTTTCCGCCGGTGTGTTTATCGGCGCGGGCTCCGACCTGGGCGGCGGCTGTTCCACTATGGGTACCCTGTCCGGCGGCGGCAATATTGTTATTTCAGTGGGCAAAGAATGTCTGGTCGGTGCCAATGCCGGTATCGGTATCCCCTTGGGTGATCGTTGTACCGTAGAAGCGGGGCTTTACATTACGGCTGGCACCAAAGTGGTGATGCTGGACGACAACCGCCAGCCTGTTGCAGAAACCAAAGCCCGTGACCTGGCCGGCAAAACCGACTTGCTGTTCCGCCGCAACTCCATCAGCGGCGCCATCGAATGCCTGACCAATCAATCAGCCATTGAGCTGAATGAGGCGCTGCACGCGCATAATTGACAGCGTTTACGCTGTCATCCTGAGGAGGCCTTAGCCGACGTGAGGATCTCACAACTTGCAAGCTCTGAGATCCTCACGTCGCCCTCCGGGCTCCTCAGGATGACACCTGCCCAAAAATAGCAGTTGACTATCAATACAATCCAAACAATAAATTTCACACCAACTTCCATCACACCCATAATTCCCCTCAAGCAATTACACCACTTAGGGGAACACCATGAGCACCAGCAACCCGCAGCAAGTCAATATCGGTATTGACGACAGCGCCCGCCAGAAAATCGCCCAGAGCATCAGCCAGGTATTAGCAGACAGTTACACCCTCTACCTGATGACCCACAACTTTCACTGGAACGTCACCGGGCCTCACTTCCGTGAGTTGCACCTGCAATTTGAAGAGCAGTACACCGAATTAGCTGCCGCCGTTGATGAAATCGCCGAACGCATCCGCACCCTGGGCTACCCCGCCCCCGGCACCTACAAACAATTTGCCCAGTTGAGCACTATCGACGAAGTGGAAACGATTCCAGAGGCATTTGAAATGGTGCGCATCCTGGCCGAAGCCAACGAAGCGGTAGTGCGCAGCTGCCGTCAGGGACTGCCTATCGCCCAGGACGCTGACGACGAATCCAGTGCTGCGCTTTTATCGGACAGAATGCGTTTGCATGAGAAGAATGCGTGGTTATTGCGCAGCCTTTTGTAAAAGCGCTTCTGGTAAACAAAGCACCCCTCAAGGTTTGAGGGGTGTTTGAAATTAACATATTGCTTTACTAATCCGACCCATCCATATCACCATAATCACCACCACCTGAAACATGCCCGCCTTCACTTGAGCTCCCCATAAATCTTGGGCCATCCAAGTCTACGGTAGATAAATCGTTATCATCGTAATCTTCTTTAGAATCAGCAGGAGCATAAAACGGAAATATTATTATTGGTATGCCAACACCAATGCCAATAAGAATCAGAGGAATTCGCCACAGTATTTCTTGATCACCCAAGAGCTGGATAAATATATCTAAAAGCCCGCCTAAAAAAGAAAGGCCAGCCAGAAAATAACACAATGTTTGAATAGACCTATTCATTTGTAAACTCCCTTTGATTACGAGGCCCACAGAGAGATATGTGCATAAACACTGTCGCATATCCAATCAAAAGTCTAGCTCCGCGACTGCGCTTTGAACTGTTACACTCCCGCCTTTGCTCATCAACTTCATAGACACCATGCTCGATACCAACTTATCCCCCACCCTGCAACTGGCCTGCGAGCTGATTGCCCGTCGTTCTGTCACTCCCGAAGATGTCGGCTGCCAGGACTTAATGATCGAGCGCCTGGAAGCACTTGGTTTTTCGGTTACCTCTTTACCTTTCGGCGATGTGGAAAACTTCTGGGCGGAGCGCAATGGCTGTGATAACCCCAATGCCCCCATTCTCTGTTTTGCCGGTCATACAGATGTGGTGCCCAGTGGGCCAGAAGAACAGTGGCAAAACCCGCCGTTCGAGCCTGCGGTGAAAGACGGCGTGCTACACGGGCGCGGTGCAGCGGATATGAAAGGCTCCCTGGCAGCCATGGTGACGGCGGTGGAACGCTTTATCGCTGTTCACCCTGAGCACAATGGCCGCATTGCTTTTCTGATTACCAGTGACGAAGAAGGTCCGGCGGTGAATGGTACCGTCAAGGTAGTGGAGTGGCTTCAGCAGCAGGGTATTACTCCGGACATGTGTCTGGTGGGTGAACCGTCCAGCACTCAACAGGTGGGCGACGTGATCAAGAACGGTCGCCGCGGTTCACTAGGCGCTGTATTGACCGTCAAAGGTGTTCAGGGCCATGTGGCCTACCCTCACCTGGCGGACAACCCCATTCATAGAGCAGCACCGGCGCTGGCAGAACTGACTGTGGAGCAGTGGGACAATGGCAACGATTTTTTCCCCGCTACCAGTTTTCAAATCAGCAACATTAATGGCGGCACCGGTGCCACCAATGTGATTCCCGGCGAACTTGAAGTGGTATTCAATTTCCGTTTTTCCACCGAGGTAACCGCGCAACAATTGCAACAGCGCACTGAGGCTATCCTCAACAGGCACGACTTCAGTTACGAACTGGACTGGAACCTCAGTGGCCAGCCATTCCTTACCGCCACGGGTGAACTGGTTGAGGCGGCGGTTGCAGGTATTAAAGAAGTGACTGGTATCAGCACAGAGCTGTCTACCGCTGGTGGCACCTCCGACGGCCGCTTTATCGCGCCATTGGGCACTCAGGTGGTGGAGCTGGGCCCGGTGAATGCCACCATTCACCAAGTGGATGAACAGGTTAACGCTGATGACCTGGATACACTCAGTGCCATCTATGAACGGATCTTGGGCAAGCTGTTTTTGTAGTTTTATATCCACCGTCATCGCGAGCGTAGCGCGGCGATCTCCATCTACAACGTGTCAAAATCACGAGATCGCCGCGCTGCGCTCGCGATGACAATAAAAACCCGGTGTCACATTGAACAACCTGTTTCTATACATAGCCGTAGTGCTGATCTGGGGTTCTACCTTTTTTGGCATCACCTTCCAGCTTGGTGTGGTAGACCCATTGATTTCCCTGGTATACCGTTTTGCCCTGGCGGTACTGCTGTTGTTGGCCTGGTGTCGTTACAAGAATTTGAGCCTGCGCATCGAGCGCCACCACCACCCCTACCTGTTCTACCAGGGCTCCTGCCTGTTCGCTATTAACTACTGGTTTGTCTACCTGGCGGAAGAACACATCACCAGCGGCATTGTGGCAGTGATGTTCACCACCATTATCTTTTTGAACATTATCAACGGGCGACTGCTGTTAAAGCGTCCATTTGAGTTGCGCGTACTGATTGGTGCGATAGTCGGCTTTCTGGGGGTTGCGCTGATTTATTACCCGGAGATAGAACAGTCCCAATGGAGCCGTTCTGCCATTATCGGTTTGCTGTTTGGTATCGGCGCGCCCGTGGTTGCCTCACTGGGTAACATCGCCGCCGCCCGCAATGGCCAACAGGGTTTGCCGGTGGTGCAAACCAATACCTGGAGCATGGCTTACGGCACAGTACTGATGCTGCTGGCAGCCTTGGTAATGGGCAAGCCATTTACCATGGAATGGACATTCCCTTACCTGGCATCCATGGGTTTCCTGGTGGTGTTTGGTACCGTTATCGCCTTCTGTTGCTACCTGCTGCTTATCCAACGCATCGGCCCGGAACGAGCCGCCTACAGCGCCTTGTTAATTCCGCTGGTAGCACTTGGCTTATCCACCCTGTTTGAAGGTTATCAATGGACAGCAACGGCATTCCTGGGTGTGGTAATGATTTTGGGCGGCAATTATTTTGCGTTGAAAAAAACATAGCCACACAGCGCTTATATATTGCACGTACAAAGCCCCGGCAGGGGCAAATGACCTAACCCAGCTTCTGCTTGCTGTAAATATCGTAGCGGGTGGATTTGCCCGTCAAGCTGACGCTTGGCTGGCAATCGTTTAAATACGGAGCCTTGGCCGGGCGTTTTACCACCACCCGGTAGCGCGCTACCTCCATGGCCATGGGCAGCAGTTGGTCGGCATCCGGATCGTCACCCACCAGCACATGGAAAGCCTGCATCTCTTTTTTTACCTTGGCGGATTTTTGTCGACCGGGGAACATAGGATCCAGGTAAACCACATCTGCCTGTGCAGCCAGTGTGGACATGTCCGTTACCAATGCATCCTGCTGTAATAATTCCATGCGAGCCGCAATATCACGCACCTCTGAATCAGCGGCCTCAGAGGCCCGTTGCAAGCCATCCGCCAACAAGGCATGCACGATCGGGTTGCGTTCCAACAACGTCATCTGAGCCCCCAGGGTGGCGAGTACAAAGGCATCGCGACCCAGGCCAGCGGTCATATCCAAAACCTGCAAATCGCGGCGTTTGTCCAACCCTATGGCGCGGGAGATATCCTGCTTGCGGCCGCCGCCATACTGGCGTCGGTGGGCAGCGGCACCAGACACAAAGTCACAACGCACTGTACCAGGGGCGTCGGGCCCGGTTAATTGCAAACCCAAACCGTGCTCATCCACTATCAACAGGCACAAAAAAGCCGCCGTTGACTCGACAGGCGAGTTCTGTGGCGGCTTGTGGACGGGCCAGCGTACCAGCTCCAGCCCCAGTTCTGCTGCCAGCGCCTGACCCCTGACTTCAAAACCGGGGGCGGCGCTGAGCGCACAGGGGATTTTCAACTACTGCTGATCCAGTGGTTGCAGCTCCAGCTCCACACGACGGTTTAGCTGACGGCCCTCGGCACTGCTGTTGCTGGCTACCGGGTATTTTTCGCCGTAGCCAAAGGTAGAGATGCGGCTACCGGTAACACCCTGTGCCTGCAGGAACTGGCCAACACTGGACGCACGCTGCTCGCTCAAAGTCTGGTTGTGAGCATCGGAACCTGTGGAGTCTGTGTGGCCGTAAACACGCACATTGGTTTGATCGAACTCATCGATCACCAGAGAGACAGACTCCAGAGTCGGGTAGAATTCGGAGCGCACATCGTGGCGATCGACACCAAAGGTGATGTTGCTGGGCATCACCAGGCGGATATTGTCGCCTTCACGTTGTACCTGTACACCAGTGCCCGCCAGACGGTCACGCAAGTGCTTTTCCTGCACATCCATGTAGTAGCCAATACCGCCTCCCAGCAAAGCGCCTGCAGCAGCACCGCGCAGTGCGCCCTTTTTGCGATCACCATCGTCAGCGATGGCACCCACAACAGCGCCGGCAATGGCGCCAATACCAGCACCGCTGGCCGCCTTGCTGGTTTGCTGTTCACCGGTGTAGGGGTTAACGGTGGTGCAGGCCACGATAGTGGTGGTAAGGCCGACTACAGCAAAGGCTGAAACCAAGGATTTCTTGTTCAGGGTTTTCATATAAAGCTCCATGTTCTGATACGTAAAACGCCGGGTATTTTCAGGGATCAATAAAGCAGCCACAAGGGTGCATTTGATATTTTGCGACAACGTCGTCAAAGCCTATCTGTTGACAATATTTTCGCGGGTCATTTTCAGTTACTCACACATCCTGTGGATAAGTCTGTTAGCAACTTTTTTGTAAGTGCCGCAAAAGCCCGTATTTCGGTGGGCGTCAACAAATTGGCCACTTTTTAAACAGCCCTTTAATCCTTTTATTTTCAAATGCTTATCGAGTTTTTATAGCTCCAAAGTAAACTTGACAAGGTTTTTTACAAAAAATTAACCGACCAATATTGACTTGTGGACAATAACGAAAAATCAATAACTTACAACCCCCTCTTAACAGCCTGATTCAACCCTGAAACGCAAGCTACAATTGCAGCCAGCCAAAGCCTTCGTCCTGACAGGCGTAATGAACCTGGCCAACGCCACTCAGCTGCGGTGTAACCGCCTCGCGCACCCGTTCCAGGCAGTTATTCTGCAGGCTGATATGCCCCAGCACCAGATGCTGTAAACGACTGCATTCAAGCTGGCTCAGCAAGTCGGCACTCTGGTGATTGTTGAGATGACCCCAGGGACCACTGACACGCTGTTTGAGCGATGCCGGATAGGGCCCGCTGGCCAGCATTTGCAGGTCGTGATTGCACTCCAACAACAAACCATCGCAGTGCTGGTAGCATTGAGTCACATAGGGAGTAACGGAGCCCAGGTCGGTAAGCACCCCCAGGCACAGGTTGCCGTGGTAGAACAGGTACTGCACCGGTTCCCTGGCATCGTGGGGCACCGCCACTGGCTGTACTCGCAGGGCACCGATAGTGAAGGGTTCGGCGTCACGCACAATGCGAATGTCCACCTGCTGGCTGCGCTCGACAACCGCTTTGGCGGTGCCAGCAGTCAGGTATACAGGCAATTGGTATTTGCGCGCCAGGGGCATGACCCCTTTGATATGGTCACCATGCTCGTGGGTCACCACAATGGCGCTCAGTTGATCGGGGCTGCGCTGTAGCTGATCGAGACGTCGCACAGTTTCCCGCATGGAGAAACCGCAATCCACCAGCAGGCAGGTATCAGCGGCTTCCACCAGAGTGGCATTGCCCTGGCTACCGCTGCCCAGAGAAGCAAATTTCAAAGCCAAAGTTTAAGAAAGGTTACCGCGAATCTCTTTGAGCAACCGCAGCGCCTCATTGGGTTCGAGAAGCGTGCCATCGGGATTGGCAATTCGCACTTCCACACCCCGCTCAACCTGGGTGGTGGTTACGTGGTAGTCCACTCGGCGAATTTCCTTGTCATCACCAGAGCTGAACCAGCCGCTGAACCAGCCACCTTTTTCGTCCAGTTCTTTGTGACGCACGTAAAAAATGCCCGCGCTGCGATCCTGGTCGATGATGGCAAAAGCACCACTGCCATCGCGATCTTCCAGCGAGTAAGCCACTGACCCCCAGGAGCGTGGGAAATCCAGTTTGATCAGCACATAGGGCTGCTCGCCGCTGGCGCTGTGCACTTCCACCTTGGCTTCGCCACCAATGGTCTGTGCCAACAACGACACAGAGCTGTTGCCAATGTCTCCGGCAAGGGCCTCGGCCACCAGTTTCTGCAATTCCTTTTCCTTGGCCGTGTCGCTGGATTGTGGCTGCCAATCGGTAACCCGCTCATCACCTTTGGGGGCACTGTTGTGCAGCACGCTGACTTCGGTAGTATTGAACTGCACGCCGGGCTCTACTTTCAGACGATAGCGGTGAGAGTAGTCTTCATCTTCCTTGTAGTTAACCCACACGGTATCGATTTGCCCCTCTTTGGCGTTCAGGGACTCCACCAGAATGCCGTTGCGGGTCAATACATTGCGAATTTCCGGCCATACCCGATCCGGGCTGGCCTGCACCAATACCCAACTTTTGCCGGACAGGGACTGAATCTTCACTTGCTTTTCAAAGGCGGCAAGAGAAGCCCGCTGAGGCCTGGGCACCCGAAATTCTCCAGGAATGATGGAATCGTCGGGGATAGCAGGAATGGGGTACAGCTCGGCGATAGCGCCATCTACGCTGCTGGCGGGCACATTGATATCCGCCACTTCTTCTGCCAATTGGTAGTCATTGCTGCGGTCGCGAAAAGTGTCGCCAAACAGGCTGCAACCAGAAAGGCCAAGCAAGCCGAAAGCGATAAGAGTCCTGCTTAACAGGGAGTTTCTGTGTAACAAGTTATTATTCTCCAAAGCG
Organism: Porticoccus sp. W117; assembly: GCF_030341905.1. GTDB lineage: Bacteria > Pseudomonadota > Gammaproteobacteria > Pseudomonadales > Porticoccaceae > SCSIO-12696. Next base: position 26,135 of record NZ_JATAAF010000022.1, read on the forward strand.
ACGCTGCGGCTATACCAGCCCCAGTTTTTGTAATTCGGCCCGAACCACCGGCTGCTGCTCTGCGGACAGCACCGTCAAGGGCAGGCGAATGCCTGCGGGGATGCGCCCCATTTCCAACAGTGCCCACTTCACCGGAATCGGGTTGGACTCCACAAACATGGCATTGTGCAAGGCATCCAACCTGGCGTTGAGGGTACGAGCCTGTTCAGCATCCCCTTCCAGGGCAACCCGACACAGTTGCGCCATCAATTCCGGAGCCACATTGGCTGTTACAGAAATGTCACCGTGGCCACCCATTAAAATCAATTCAGCGGCGGTCATGTCATCGCCGGAGTAAATGGCAAAACCCTGCGGGCAGCTATCGATCAGTTGGCGCGCCCGATCCAAATCACCGGTGGCCTCCTTGATACCGACAATGTTTTCCACTTCGGCGAGACGCAGCACGGTTTCCGGCAGCAGGTCGCAGGCGGTGCGGCCCGGCACGTTGTAGAGAATCTGGGGGATGTCCACACTGTCGGCAATTGTTTTGAAATGCTGGAACAGGCCTTCCTGAGTGGGCTTGTTGTAGTAGGGAGTTACCAGCAGGCAGGCATCAGCACCGGCCTCTTTGGCTTGGGAGGTCAACTCCAGCGCCTCGTGAGTGGAATTGGCGCCAGTGCCGGCAATGATTGGAATACGGCCAGCAGAGTGATCTACCACCGCTTTGATCACCTGCTTGTGCTCGTCCATGCTCAGGGTCGATGATTCACCGCTGGTACCCACGGCCACAATGGCATCGGTGCCGGCTTCGATATGCCAGTCCACCAGCCGTTTCAGTCCGTCCCAGTCCACGTCGTTTGAGGTGGGCAACAAGGGGGTAACCAAAGCGACAATACTACCGGTGATAAGGGTCTGTTGACGTTTCATATCCACCTCTGCTGAGAGCGATTTTTGCGCTCAACAAGACGGAAAAAGTGACGTGTAGTTACTCTACACCAACTTTTTCCAACGCAGTGGAGCGCAAAAATAGCCTCAGCCCCATACGTTTTAATAAAAGGGGTTGGGGCTGAAAAGGCGCCCCTCGTTGTTGCTCGTCGCTCATTTGGAATGACCAAACCACTCTCCTCGCGCCTAGATGGGCGCCTTTTCAACCGCCAACAGTGGCGGATACGAAACGTCAACAGACCCTAGATATCCTAGGGAGAGCAAAAAAGAGGGCTATGGTACTGGTCGCCGCGCGGGGGCTCAAGAGCCGCCCACTAGAAATACAATGGAGATTCGCCTTCCGGGCGAGTTTTAAAGCGCCGATGAACCCACAGATACTGATCCGGACACTGGCGAATATAGTCCTCCACCAGGCTATTTATGTGGCTGGTGTCCGCCAGATCATCACCTGTGGGGAAATTTTCCAGGGGCGGATAAATATGAATATCGTAGCCCTTGCCGTCGGCGCGGCGATAGTGGGTAAAAGGCATTACCGCAGCGCCGCTTTTGCCAGCCAGCCGACCAGTGGCCACCACTGTGGCCGCCTGCTGGCCAAATAAAGGCGCAAAAATACTTTGCTGGGGGCCGTAATCCTGATCCGGCGCATACCACAGAATACGCCCCTCTTTTAATGCCCTCAGAACACCGCGCACATCCCGTCGCGGGTAAACACGACCACCGGCAACCCGGCGCTCGCGGCCACGGCGCTGTACATAATCAAATACAGGGTTGTTATTGGGGCGGTACATACCGTCCATACACACCTGGGTAGACATGGCGGAGGCGCCGATTTCCAGGTTGGTAAAGTGCAGTGCCATCAACAAAACACCGCGGCCATCCAACTGATCAAAATGCTCCAGGCCAGTGAAGTGCAACAAGCGCTGAAAACGCCAGTTGGGCCACCACCAGGCAATGCCAGTTTCAAAAGTGGCGATGCCAACACTGTGAAAGTGCTTGCGCAGCAACTCGGCTCTTTGCGCCTCATCCAATTCGGGAAAGCAGATTTCCAGATTGCGGGCAGCGATATTGCGCCGCCGGGGCACCGCCCTCGCCAACAACCAGCCCAAACTCCGCCCCAGAAAAAGCTGAACCCGGAATGGCAACAACACAACCAGCAGGCGCCACAGTGTCAGCCACAACCAGGTGAGCCAATAGCGGGGATGAAGCAAGGCGAAGGTAAAATGTGGGCGAGCTTCCATAAATGCAGAGGGTCGCAAAAAGCGGGTATTGTAGCGTAATTTTTAGTGGTCGCACGCCTGACGTCGTACGCTAAAGACTAGGAGGTTTTGTCATTCCCGCGAAGGCGGGAATCCATCTGGCTACTTCGTCAGATACATGGATCCCCGCCTACGCGGGGATGACGAAGTGCTTGGTTTTAGCGTGCGACGTCAGACGTGCGACCCAAAGCACGCTCACTTCAACGACTCGTAGTTCTCCAGAAACTTCTCCGCCCGGCTGATGTGTTGCAACAAGTCCGGGTGTTGCGGCGACAGGTCGCTGGCCGTGCGCCAGATACGCAGTGCCAGCTTGACGTCGCCGTCGGAATAAGCGGCTTCACCGCGGGCAATGGCGCTGGCAATTTCCGCGTCGATAGCGCTATCCAGCTTTTGCTGCCGTTCTTTGTTGGCGTTGTCTTTGGGGTTGAGTTCCTGCAGTTTCGCCAACAACTGTTGTGCGAGCGGGAATGCCTTACTGTTGATGGCTTTGCGGTATTGGGCCACCACGCCATTGTATTCCTGCTCGCGTTTGTGCAGGTATTTGCTCCAACGCTGATCCAGCTCTTCGTTGATTTTATTCAACGCCGATTTAACGTTGTTATCGGGTTTCAGTTGTTGGGCAAGTTTGAGGTATTTTTTGGCATTGCCGTAATCGTTGTCATCCAGTGCAGCCAGCCCTTGACTAGCCAGGTATTCCGCCACATCGTCGCGGCGCCCCTGATAGCGCTTCCAGGCCCAGTTGGCAGACCAGGATGTGGGATCCGCCTGCTGGATATTTTGGCGATACTCGCCCTCCTCCACCATGCGCTCACCCAGCAACAGGTTCAGCTTTAGTTCCTGATCGCTGATATATGCACTGCGCTCTTGCAAAAACGCCTGGTAGGCCGCCTGGCTGCGGCTGTCTTTGGGCAACCGCGGCAGCGCATCCTCCAGAAGTTCTTTGGCCTGCTGCCATTGATTGTTTTTTTGCATGGCCGCTGATTGGGTGACGACGTCGCTGTCGTAACTCTCCATATCCACCACCACATCCTGGCGTAACTGTTGCAACTGTTCATACAGTGCGGACTGGGGTTTGATACTGTCGATAACCGTGAGGGTTCGACGATATTGTTGATCGGCGATCAGTTGTTCCAGGCGTGCGGGCACATCCGCTTCATTAAGCAGCAATGTGCTGCTACAGGAACACAGCAACAAACTGGCCAACAGGCCAGCAAGCACGCGAATCACAGTTTGGCTCCGTGATTTACCATATCGTCCAACAGATCTTCCACCAATTGCCGTCGTTTGAAATTAACACCCCGGACATTATAGATGTGAACCGGCTCGCTTTTGCCCCGCACGTTGATTATTTTTTTCTCTTCAACATCCAGGCGATGTTTTTCGCTGATTGACTGGTATAGAGACTCTTCAAGAATAATCTGGCCACCGTCTGCCTCGGCACAAAGCCGTGACGCCAGATTCACGGCATCCCCCACCACTGTATATTCCATGCGCTCCGGTGAACCGATCATTCCGGCCACCATATCGCCACTATTAATACCAATACGCAGATTCACCGGAAATTTGCCCTGACGCTGGCGCTGCTTGTTGAGCCCGGCGAGAAACCGCTGCATCACCACCGCACAGGCAATGGCGTTGTATTGCTGGTTTTCATCGGGCTCGTGTGCGCCAAAAAGCACCATAATGCAGTCGCCAATGTATTTGTCGATAGAGCCAAAAAAGAAGCGGCAGCAGCGGTTGAGGTAACTGAAGAATTCGTTGAGAAACTCGCTCACCTGCTGCGGGGTCAGTTTTTCAGAGATACTGGTAAAGCCCACAATATCGGCAAACAGCACAGTGGCATTGACGTGCTCACCGCCGATGCTGACGGTATCCAGATTCTTGATGACCTTGCGGGCCACGCCTTTCGACAGCAACATTTCCAGGCGGTTTTCCACCTCGGATTTGTGCAGCAGGTGGCTGCCCATATTGTTGATAGCTTCAATGAGTTCGCCAATTTCGTCACTGCGGCGGTCGGCAATACTGTAAACGCCACCACTGCCAATGGCCTCGGTGGCCTCTACCAGGCGCTGAATGGGCCGCGACATACGCTTACCCATCACCAATGCGAGGGGAATAATGGTGCAACACAGCAACACCGCAATCACGACAACTGCCTGCACCGCCTGTTTATAAGCCGCTTCAGTGGAAGCCTCCGGCAATGCCACCACCACATAGCCACCGGTAGCTTCCCGATACACCACCGGGCTTATGCGAAGCAGAGCGCGTTTGAAAATCATGGTGGGGAACGCGGCATCGTCATCAAAATCCGCCAACTCCAAACGCTGACCGGGGCTGTCAAAATCAATCAGACTGGGGCGCGGTAAAACACCGGAACTGGCCAATAATTGGTATTCATGATCAAAAATAGCCGCCCCCATAATGCGCTTGTTGAGGGTGACATTATTAAGCAGCACATCCAGTTCCAACTGCCCGCCGGCGAACAAGGGTTCTGTGACACTCGCCGCCAGCTGCCCGGCAATAACATCGCCAAATTCCTCCGCTTGCTGGTAATTGGCGCGCTGTTGGTAAGCGAGCATCCCCCAGGCCAAGGCAGCCATACCCAACACCAATAACAGACTGATACTGACACCCAATTTGAAGGCGATAGGTAACCGCCAGCGCTTTTTACGCACTGACTTATCGTCTTTTTTCTTGGAGGTGGAAACATCCATATAACGGCGGGTTCCGATAGGTGGGTATAGATAAGTATAGCGGGATGTCACCGTAGGGTGGATTAACGAAGTGTAATCCACCGATAAATGCGACATATGGTGGATTACGCCTACGGCTAATCCACCCTACAAATTCACTGCATCGAGAGAAGTACTACTGCGGCAAGAAGTCGAACGAGTAGTTCAAGGTGGTGCGAGCTACGGATGCGGCTTTAAAGGCAATCAGCCGAATGCGCGCCAGCAGTTTGCGCTCCAGGCTCTTGTCATTGAGCTCGCTGCTGACCAAGGTCGCGCTGGAAATCTTGCCACTGGGCTCAATCACCAGTTTGACGGTAACCTTGCCTTCCAGCTCCGGCGCCTTGCGCAAAGCACGGTTGTAAATGGCAAAGATAGCGCCTTTGTTCTGATCCATCACCCGGCGGATTTCCTGATCGCTGCGCCCGGCCACACCACGGCTGTTGCGGGCAGCGCGTTTGCCGTTGGCAACCCCCTGCTGGGCGGTACTCTGTACTTTGGTGGTTTCACGGCCAGACAGCGCAGCGCCACCCACATCGGTGCTCAGGTTGGCGGTATTGATGCCGCCGCTGGTGCCAGCAGCGCCAGAGTTGATCACCGAACGCTTCACTTCCGTAGCAGCAGACACACCACGGCTAAGATTGTTCTGGTTCAGCTGCGCCATATCCAGATTGTCTCGCAGCGCTGCCAGGTCGTCTTGAAATTGCAGCAAGCCACTTTGCGACGCCACTTTGCGGGCATCTTCCAGGCGGTTAACCGGCTCGGGTTTTGGCTTTTGTTTAGGCTCTGGTTTGGGCTCAGGCTTTTTCTGAACTTCCGGCTTTTTCGGTTTGGGTTTTGGCTTCGGCTTGGGCGGCTCTTTTTTCGGTTCCGGCAGTTTCTGTTCTTCCAACACCACTTGCGCCAATTGTGGCGGCAAAATTTCCTGCTCCGCACGGGGAATTTCCGGTACTGGAATAAAAGGCACGGCAATGGCAATAACCGCAAAAGCGATCAGAAAAACTCGCAGGATGCGTTTGAAATCGTAGTCGATATCAAAACAGCCAGACCAGGCCAGTTGCAGGTTAGGGGAATGGGAGTGAACGCTCATGGCCGCCGTCATAATTAGCGCCCTGCCACTGAGTCTTTGACTTCTGCGCCCGGCTCAACAGAGGGCTCGGCAGAAGAATCAACAGGCACCTGGCTTACCGCCAGAGAAATATGACGGTATTCGTTGGCGGCGCAAGTCACCATCACTCGCTTGAGTAATTTATAGGGCACCGACTGATCCCCCATAATGGTCACAGCGCGACCGCGTTTTTTCTCCAGCTCGGTCAATTGTGGTCGACGTTCAATCTGGTACTTCAACTCATCCCGCAACACAGCGATTTGATCATCTTCCGTGGCGGTGGCACTGAGAATGTCTTCTACCTTCGCCAATGGCCGACCGGACACCATCAGGTCGCTGTTGTTTACCATCACCACCAGGTTCAGTTCCGGCTTCTGTTCGGCGATGGATTCCGGCAATTTGATTTCCTTGTTGTTTTGTAACACTTCCACATCGGAAGAGTTCACCAACAGGAAAAACACCAGAATGGTAAAAATATCCATCAACGACACCAGGTTCAGTTTGGAAGTTTTATTCATCCGCTTGTGGTGTCGGGATAAGCGTTTGGCGCGCATGGACTGTTTCATTGAACACCCCCAGCGGCTGCTACCGTATTTTTATTAGTAGGTAACGCTGGTGCATCACCGAGCGAAATTTCCGGGAACAGTTCTGCCTGTACAGCAGAAGCGGCTACCACCGTGGTAAAGGAACGGGAAGTATCCATGGCACTGACAATGGCCTGATAGCTGGTGTCAGGCTCGGAAAGAATCAGAATGTCGCGTTTTTCGATTTCTTTGTCACGCAGCTGGCGTTTGACCTCCTGAAGCACACTGGAGAGCAGCTTGAAGTCGTGGCCTTCTTCGGTATTTTCGATGCGTTTGAGGGTAATTCCCTGCGGGTAATTAACGTCGATATGGGTATCGCGAATTACCAGTTCCAACTGCTTCTTTTCATCGCTGTTGGAACCGGGTTGGGCCATATCCGGCAGCTTCAAATCCAGCACCGTGATATGAGAAAACACCATGCTCATCAGCAGAACCGGAACCAGAATAATCATCAGGTTCATAAAGGACGTAATATCCAGTTCTGCTTCCTGAAAACCCCGGCGGCTGTGGCGTCGGCCTCGCTGCATCAGTCAAATCCCCTTAGTGGAAAGTCGTGGCTGTTGACAGTGATCAGGCAGGGGCCGGAGCCGCGTTGCCACCATTATTTGACTTGTTGGAGCTGGTTGCCGGGTCGTTGCTGCGAGTGCGCGCTTGTGCCTTGCTTTCGCCAGACAGCAAATTCAGACACTTCACCGTAGCCATATCCAGGCTGTCGATAATTTCGGTGGTTTTGGTTTGCAGCATGGAGTGCGCCAGCAGCAGAGGAATAGCCGCCATCAAACCAAAGGCGGTGGTGTTCATGGCCACAGAAATACTTTGGGACAGCAATGTGGCTTTCTCAGTGGGGTCGGCATTAGCCACTGCGGTAAAGGCAGCGATCAAGCCAATAATGGTACCCAACAGGCCAAGCAAGGTGGCGATATTGGCCAGGGTCGCCAGGTACTGAGTGCGCTTTTCCAGGCGTGGCAGGGTTTCCATCATGCCCTCTTCCATAGCCGCTTCAATTTCATTGCGACGGGGAGTTTGTGACATGCGGGAAATGCCAGAAGCCACAATGCGGCAGATGGGCACCTTGTTGTTGGCCACCAGCTGTTGGGCGCCAAGAAAATCTTTTTTGCGCAGCATCGGCAGCATGCGCTCAAAAGCGCGGCGGTTGGCTGACGTGGTGCGAGTCAGGAACAACCAGCGTTCCAAAACAATGGCCAGGCCAAACACCAGAGCAATGGCGATGGGGTACATAAAGTGGCCGCCCTGCTGAAAGAAGCGCAGCATCGTATTGAGGAATTCCATAGGTTCACCCTTTGAGTTTGACCGTAGGCTGTGTAAATAGATTTCTAATTCGTTGTTCACCGGTATTTATTATCGGTTTTACCGGTTCATTCAGAGCTAACAATGCCCATTTGACGGGCAAATAACCGTGAACTGCCTAACAGTTTTCAAGGTGCTGGCAGCGGCTATTTGTCTTTTTGTGGCGCAGTCGTCAACGGCACGCCGCGGTTCTTTAGCTGGCGCAAAAATTCATTGCGTTCTACCGGCTGGAATAATTCATCCAGGTCACTCTGAAAACCCTGGCGCAAGGATTCCGGGCCGTCAGGGGCCTGCCATGGCACGATATAAAGCACCTTGGGCTGTTCCCGGTTACCGGTAATGGTGGATTGCAGGGTGACGATGGCGGAGTCAGCTTTTGCTGTTTTCTTTTGCGGTTTTTGCTTTTCCTCCTGTTCAGCAGCGATTGCTGAGCTACAGAAAATCAACAAAATTACCACCGACTTTATTTTGGAAAATGTCATCGCGAGCGCAGCGCGGCGATCCAGTGTCTTTGCATTTAAAGTCGCTGGATTGCCGCGTCGCTGCGCTCCTCGCAATGACAAAATCGAGAACATACTCATGGTGCCACCTTGTTTTCCGCCAACGCATTAATGCGCCGCTGCAAATCTTTTATCCAACCGGCCACGCGTTTATCCGGCTCTGGAAGCAATTTCTGATATTGGCCAAAGTGATGGCTGGCGCTTTGCAAATCCCCCAGATAAAGTTCGTTGAGCACCCCCAGGTTGTAGTGGCTCTCAGGGTGGTAGGGCCACACCGCCAGGGCTTTTTCATAGAGCGCTTTGGCCTCGGCAAATGCGCCCTGCTCCCGTTTTACCAGTGCCAGCAAGTTATAGGCGCTGAGGTTACTGGGGTTTACGCGAATGCTCTCGGTAAAGTAATCCTGTGCCAGTTGCTCCTTGCCCAACTGGCGGTAGCAAATCCCCAAATTCAAGTGAGCACCGGAAAGCTGCGGATAATCAATGGTGATTTGCAACAGCGGTTGTTCCGCCTTCTGCCATTCACCTGAATCCATAAATTCCAACGCCGTGGCAAAGCGTTTTTGGGCCGCAGTGGGAACTGATTTTCGGCTCTGCAAATAGGGGTTTGGCGGCAGCACTTCTGCAGGTTGCTCAACCACCTGTTCACTACTTGCCACAGCCTGTTCCGGTTCTTCTGACGGCGTTTTTTCGCCAATTAATGGCAACGACCCACAGCCGCTCATAAAAAGCATCCCAAACAACGGAGTAATGGCGAGCTTCTGGAGGGTTTGTTTAATAAATATCACGACTCACCTCCACCGTCTTTTCCGGTTTTTGGTAACGACCCGGCATCAGCTCTGCGAGTGCGTTAAAACTCTGTTTTACCCATTGATCGTAAATGCCCTGCCAACTGCGTTGGGCGTTGCGCTGGTGAATATCAATGGCGGTTTCTTCAAAGGGATAAGCCTGTTCTTCCAGCAGTAATTCGTACTGTTCCAACTCAAGTTCGCTGAGCTTTTTGGGGCGCTGGGAATTCATGAGGTCGCTGCTCAGGCGCGCATAAACCGAACCCAGTCGGAAGCTGGCCTGAGTGGCAAACTCCTGCACGCTGTAATCCAGCACCTCCTGATAGGCGGCAATGGTTTTCTCCATGGCAGCGCGTTTTTTCTTCAGACTTTTTTTCAGGGGCAATTTCAAAGCGATGGTTTCAAACACTTGATACTGGTCGTCTGCCAATACGTTGGCAGAAAATGCCGCCAGGTATTTGGAGCGCTCAGCGCCCTCTTTCGCCTTGTGGCCTACCTGCTTATGACCATCGATTAACTTGCGCAGCCAGAAACGGCGTTTTTGTGGCTCTTTGGTTGTTACGTACAGTTCGCTCATTTTGTAGCGGGCTTCGGTAACCACGGCAAAGGGCTCTGGATAGCTGTGAGCGTAATCGCGAAAATGCTCGATGGCTTTTTGCCAGTTTTTGGCTTTTTCGTACATTTCTGCGGCCAGGTATTGGGACTCCCTTTTCACTTCCGGGTCGTCGCTGCCTGCAGCCATAGCCAACAGTGATTCCGCTGCCGGTTGCCATTTTTCCTGTTCCTGATAAACCACCGTCAGCTTGGCGGGAATAGTGGCCGCCAGTTTGTGCTTGCTGTGATTACGGCGAAATGCCACCAATACGTTTTCCGCCTGCTGCCACTGCGCCAGATCCATCAGGTAGGCCGCGGCATCGTACTGACCTTTAATGGCAATTTCCGAACCGGGAGAAATGGCCTGAATACGCAGCAGCTGTTCCACGGCACCGGCTTTATCTTGTGCCGCCAGCAACTGTTCGCCACGTTTAAATACAGTGGCCGCCAAACGCTCGGTGGTTTGTTGACGCGCCTGCTTGTGCTGCTTGCCTGCCATTAACGTCAATGCGCCGCGATAAGCCAGCTCCGCCTGTTCAAACTGTTGCAGTTCAAACTGACTGTGGCCCTGTACCAACCAGCCAGTGCGCATTAAATCGGCCTGGGGCGCTGGCTGCCAATCGGTGACCTGACGAGCAGTTTCAATAGCGCGGGGATAATCTTTTAATGCCAGCAACTGTTCGGCGGATTTGGTGAGCACCGGCACCGCCCGCTTGTCATTGGCGTAATGGTTGGCAAAACGCTGGGCACTGTCGATTTTACGGTACTGCCACTCCTGGCCCTGCTCTGCATCAAGAGCGGCCGCCGTCAGGTATTGGTCGTAGGCGAGAATGGCGGAATATCCTGCCTCGGCGCCTTTGTCTTTGCTGAGGTAGTCATAAGCCACCTGCTCGTAGGCATGGATGGCGGCAGGTAAGTCGTTGCCTTCGTACAGGCTTTCCGCCATCAGAAATACCATGCCCGGCGTGGCTTTATCATCCGGGAAGGTGGCAATAAATTGGCTGTAGTAATCCGCTGCCGCCAAAAATGCTATTTGTACTTGATCCTGGCTGGGCTTTTTCTTGGCTTTCTTACTTTCAAGGGAAGTGTCGTTCAGCTGTTTTTGTTGCGCCTGGGCTTCGGCGTGCTGATACTTGGCCAGCTCGGTGAGGTAACTGTGCAAGTGAGGCCGCAAGGTATCGCGCACAGGTTCACTCTTGCGCTGCCAGAAATCGCTGTTAATACCGTAGTTACTGACAAAGTTGCGCTTGGCATCCAGCACCAACAAGGGAAAGTTGCCCTTGCCGTACACGTCGATGGTTTTCACATTAAACAACGGCGCCCGATCGTGGCCGGGGTAGGTTTTAACAAACGCCAAAAACGTATCGGCACTGTCCTGATAGCGTTCCTTATCCAGATAAAGGTCACCCAACTGTTGATAAAGAAGGTGCTGGTAGTGACGCTCGCCCTGCTCGGCAGCGACTTCCGCAATGGTTTTGGCACCATCCAGATAGGAGAACACCAGGCTCATCACCCGCAGGCTGTCGTCGGCAATATCCCGTTTTGAGCGGGGCAAGTTTTCCAGATCGCCAGCATTGGGAATCAGGCCGTCCAACACTTTGGCAAAGGAATCCAGCGAATCGCGATAGCGGTTGCGTTTGAATTGCGACCAACCGTGCATGTACAGAGCGTTGCGGTAGAAGGCGCTGTCGCTACCCTGCTGATGATCGATCACTGCCTGGTAAGCCTGTGCGGCGCCCCGATAATTACCCTTGCTAAACAACAATTCTGCGCGGCGAAATTGCGCTTCGCCGTAGAATGCTGACTGCGGGTAATCGTTAACCAGGCGATTTAGCTCGGTCATGGCTTGATCGACCTTGCCGTCTAACTCGTAGGCTTTCGCCAACTGGTAGAGCAGCCGGTCGTTGCCTTCGTGATCCGGGTGGTTTTCCAACAGCCCCTGGTACAGATCCACAGCACCCTGATAGTAGGGGCCGACATCCGCACCATCTACCTGACGCTGCTCACTCTGCAGCATTTCCAGACCCGCCAAACGGCGTTCGATCTTGCGGCGGGTTTCTGGCTCTTCGGCAATTTCCAGGGCGGATTTGTAATGGCCGACAATGTCCCCAAGGGTGGGCTTGGGCAATTCACGATCCACTGCAGGCAGCTCCGCCGGTTTCAGCTCTGCCAGTGTCGGAGGTGGCGGCGCTTTTTTATCGCCAAAGCCCATCCAGCTGCAACCACTGAGCAGAAGCAACAGCGAGCATAGAGGCAGCAAGTGCTTCATGGCGCCACCTCAGCTGTTTGACTACCACTGTCATAGAGCCGCGCCAGCGCCAGACGCGCCTGGGACTGGTAGTAGCGAAGGCGCTGACGCTGGCGCTGCAGTTCGTCCAGCACCGCCACACGGAATTCACCCTCCGCCTGATTGAGAGCAGCAGCAACCGCTGTCTGCCGACCCTGCAAACGCTGTTGCAAGGCGTCGAGACGCGCCTGGTAAGGGGCAATATCCGGCGCCTGTTCAATCACATCCTGCAAATGACGGAAATTTTCCACCGCCGTCAGCAGCTGGTTTTCAAATTGTCGCAGGGCTTTTTTGCGCTGCCACAGATTGTCGGGGTACTGCTCCATGGCGCGCCATTTCAGCAGGCCACGGCTGCGGCGCAATATTTCCCGGTATTCGTCCTGTTCCTGAGCAGACAGTTCACCTGCAGCTGTCAGAACCTGCAAATGTTGCTGTGAACGTTCCACTCGCTGCCACAAGTCCTTGGTGTCATCATCCACCAATGCCATGGCATCGTTGTTGTCGATAATGCGCTGCAGCTCAGCGGCGCGCTGATCCCCGTGGGCCATCATCTGTTGCAACTGCACCGGGAACTGGCGCTGTTCGATGGTTTGCAGCTTGTCACCGCGGGCCTGGCGGCGCTGATCCAGCAGGTGCTGAAAGATATCCAGTTTGCTCTGCCACTGCTCAAGCCGGTCTTGCATATCCAGCAGCCGGTGCACATCCACAGCGCGATTTTGCAGGGGCTGCAGGCTGAGGAAATCCGCCAAACGTTGAAGATCCAGGGAACTGTGATCTTCACTGTCCACCAGTTCAAGTGCCGCCAACAACTGTTCGCTGGTGAGGTCATCGGCGATCTGCTCCACCTCCACCAGCTGGTCGGTGTAGCTGTTTTCCGCGTCCAGATAGGCTTCCAGCGCCTGCCCTGGGGCTTCCAGTTTTTCGTAAACGTGGGGGATGGCCAGCAATGCTTCTTGAACGCTGGCGTCAAAGTCGGAGTGCTCACCCAGCTTTTGCCAGGCAGACAAAGCCATAGGGTACTGTTCCAGCTCCATAGCCGCCCAGCCGTAGCCCAGCAGCGCTCGCTGAATCAATGGGCTGTGCAGGCGCACCTGAATAAAGCGATCCATGGCGCCCTGGTAATTCTCCGCCAGCATCATGCTGTAACCGGAAGCGGCCAGGGCTTTATCCCGCAGGGAACGGTGTTCTTCGCTGTCCAGCTCAAGATCCGCCAGAGCATCCAGATAGCCAACACCGAGCTCGCGATTGCCCTCGCGCACATGAGCAGTGCCCAGGTTGTAGTAGATGTAAGGCAGCCAGGGCGTCAGCTCGGTCTGCTGGCCAAACAACTGCTCGGCGTTGATGTAGTCCTGCTGCTTGATGGCCAGGTTGATAGTGAGGGATTGCAGCTCATCCGCCATGGCTTTGGGCAGATCGCCGTTAACGCGCTGCAGGCTTTGGCTGGCGCCTTGCCAGTCACCCTGCTGATAACGCAGTTTGCCCAGGTAGAACCAGGCAGCGTTACGCACCGGCTCCGGAGTATCGCTGCCAATCAGGCGCTCAAACACGGCGCTGGCCTGAGGTTCCATATCCAGTGCCAGATTGAGGCCGCCGCGCATCAACTCACCAGCATCGCCGTGGTTCTGGATACCACCACGCTCCTCGGCGATCAGCAACTCGGTTAATGCGGCTTGGTAGTCCTGTTGGAAGTAGTGGTAGAGGGCGGTGCCGTAGCGCAGATCTTGTACGGTAGAAGGTTGTACGGTGGAAGGTTTTTCAGTTTTTGCTGCCATTGCTGGAAAAACCAAAAACGCCAACCAGGGGATAGCCCGTTTGGCGATGGTGCGTAAAGTCAGCAATGTGCAGTCACGGTGGGCCATAACCGGATTACCACTCGCGAATTTCAAATTCCGGTTGCTGTTTGGCGCTGGAATCGGTGATTTTCAGCTCCAGTTGTTTGGCGTCGGTGCCCTTGTTGAGGGTCAGGGTCGCGCCGCGTTTGTAAGCGCGGCCATTGGGCCCCTCACCGGTAAAGAAAGCACTGACTTCGTGGTCGCCGGATTTGATATTGCCCAGATAAAGGCGCTGCACGCCCCCCTGATAAAGCGCCTCGGCTTGCTGATCCGTATACAGATAGCTGGCCACCATGTCGTCGTCGATCTTCAGTTTTACGGAGTCCAGGCGAAAGTAATGGCCCACGTCCATGGACACAAACACCGCCAATTGAGTGTGAGTGGGGAACAATAATTCCTCTTCGAGAATCAGCAAGTCCCGGTTCAGTTCCTGAACGCTTTGGGTGAGGTCGGCGACGCTTTGGGGTTCGGATACGGATGTTTCAACAGCAGCCTGTTCTTCGACCAAAGGCTCTGCGCTGGCTTCAGTAGGTGCTTCTTCGGCAACGGCAGACAGGCACAATCCCGCCAGCGTGGCTGTCAGTAATCTGTGTAGTTTGTTCATAGCTAACGCTCGACGGCCCCAGATTTTTCAAATTAGTTATTATTCGCCGGAAAACCGAGGCCAGGGTGCAACAGGCTCTTGTAACAAGCAGCGGCAACGAGAACTGTGTCTCAAAACTCCGTCACAGGGCGGTTTTCCAACCTATAGGGCGAGTCTAGCGGGGATATTGGGGAAACTTTGTGCTGTGACGCACAAGTTGGGGAAGAGCTGCCGTTGCGGTTACCAACGGCAGCTGAATGAGTGTTCAGGGGGCAATTTCAGACAGCAAATCCGGGTTAATCACCAGATTTCGCACGCCGTGAGCATGGTCTTCGTTATATATATTGCTTTTGCACCACTCCCCTACCGACTGAATAGATAGCTTGGCCACCTTGGGGCGCACACTCCAGGAAACCTGGAAGGGAGAACCTTTTTCATTGTAGCCTGGCCCGGTGGTGGAACCCTCGTACTGAACGGGCTCGCCGGTATTGGCGGGAATATTCAGGGCTTGCTGATAACCATCACGTTCGCCGTGTTGGGTAAGCTGGCCAAAATCCAGGGCACTTTTGTCGTTCACCAGAACAAACACCTGAGCTTCAACCCGTAACTGGGGATTGCCAATAGACTCGCTCAAACAAGCACCCAGGGTTGGGCCCGGTTTTACTTGGGCAGTAGAGTGAACGTAGTGAACCTCAATGGTATCCCCAGACTGCAAACTGCTGTGAACCCCTTTGCACACGGCGTCTTTTAAAGGTTTGCGCTCAGCAGCACTCAGTTGCCCGGTGTATTCGTAGCCACTGCCATATCCTTTGCCATCGCCATTACCTGCGTAACGGGTAAATTCGCCGCCCTTATGCTCTGCACCTTTGTGGAAATGAATATTGCAGAGGTTCATTTCCGTATAAGCAGGGGCCGGGCTGAACAGGCGCTTATTAACGCCGGCAACGGACTCTATGTCACGTGGTGACTGGGGGCCAAAACCCGCACCGGCGGTATTGCTGGCCAGCGCCTCTCGTTGTTTGGCAATAACCTCTTCAGTCACTGCCTTGTTTGATTTTGAGGCAGCCCCGGTACTGACCACACCCAATACCAGCAGCCCTGTTACAACGGTCGTAAAACGTTTCATATTTACCCCTCTCCTATGAATTGCTAACGCATTATGAAGTACCGATAGACTCTTGTGTACTGGTTCGGTTCTGAGTCGCCGAACACTACTTCCAAACAAGGTTTACAGCAAAATGGGTGGCAACGAAACTTGGAAAATCGTCATCGCGAGCGCAGCGTGGCGATCCAGTGGCTTTTGTTAGACAATCAACATCTTGCAAGACTCTAGATTGCGTCGCTGCGCTCGCAATGACAGTTTGGGGGGTTATCCCAAGCAGCAGTGTAGTTATTGAAGGAATCAGAGTGATGGTCAGTTATGGGTTCTTCACTACCTGCGGATGATTTACCGGCAGTTCATAGCGGGCGACCTTGCGCCCACCCAATGGCTTAACATCCACCAGCGAGAACCCATTGCCGGCATAAAATTGATGCAGGGGTTCTCTATCCCGGCAGTCCAGGCGCACATGGGCATAGCCATTGCGGCGGGCAAATTGGCGGATTTCAGCCAGAGCAGCTGCCCCTAAACCCAGCCCGGTATAAGCGGGGCGGATGGCCAGTTTGTGAAAAAACAGGCTGGTTCGATCCGTCTTTTCTGGCCAATAGTAGGTATCCATGTCCATCAGAAACACCAGCCCCGCAAGCTCATCATCCAACTGCAACCAGTACAGTTGCGACAATTCGTAAGCCTCACGAAGAGACGACACTGAAACCTGCTCAGCCGTCCAAAAGCTGCGGTTTTTTGCATCCATGCGTTTGACCACCTCAAACAGTATTGTCGAGGCTTGCTGCCAGCTGGCCTCTCCTTCCGCTTTAACCAATCTCATTGAAGGCATTTACTGCCGGCTCGCCAAAAACATGCCATAAGCCGGGTTATTGCTTTCATCGGTGTAGATATAGCCCAGGCGTTCCAGGTGCTCGATAAATTCGCCCATTTCCTCATCGGGCACTTCAATGCCCGCCAGTGCCTGCCCCACTGAAGCACCATGGTTGCGGAAATGGAACAGGGATATATTCCATTTGTCCCCCAGTACTTCCAAAAAGCGCATCAGGGAGCCAGGGCTCTCCGGCACTTCAAAGTTGTATAAGCGCTCGTTTTGCAGGCCTTTGGGCGAACCGCCCATCATGTAGCGCACATGCAATTTGGCCAATTCGTTGTCGGAGTAATCGTCTACCCAATAATCCTGGGATTCCAACTCCTGCTTGAGAGCGGGCAGTTCCCGGTCGGCGTCTTGCAGTTGTACGCCAACAAAAATGTGGGCTTCCGCATCGGGCACATAGCGATAGTTGAATTCGGTGATGGCACGGCCACCCATGGCACCGCAAAACTGGCGGAAGCTACCTTTGCGTTCGGGGATTTTTACCGCCAACAAAGCCTCACGACGCTCACCCAATTCGCAGCGTTCGGAAATATAGCGCAGGGTGTGAAAGTTGAGATTGGAACCACTCAGAATGGCCGCCAAGTTGCGGCCGCTGTAGCCGTGCATCTGCTGGTGTTTTTTCAGCCCGGCCAAAGCCACAGCACCCGCCGGTTCGGCAATGGCGCGGGTGTCTTCAAAAATATCCTTGATCGCCGCACACAGTTGGTCCACATCCACCTGAACCACTTCGTCCGTGTACTCTTTGGCCAGCCGATAAGTTTCTTCCCCCATACGCTTAACCGCAACGCCGTCGGCAAACACACCCACGTGTTCCAGATCCACCAGCTTGCCCGCTTCCAGCGCTGCAGCAAAACAGGCGGAGCCATCGGATTCCACGCCAACGATTTTGATATCCGGGCGCATTTGCTTCAGGTACACCGCCACACCAGCCAACAGGCCACCGCCACCCACGGGCACAAATACAGTATCCAGCTCAGGGTTTTGTTGTAGCAGCTCTTTTGCCAAGGTGCCCTGCCCGGCGATAACGTCCGGATCGTCAAAGGGTGGAATCATGGTCCAGCCTTTTTCTTCCGACAGCCGGCGGGCTTCGGCACCGGCGTCGTCAAATGCGGCGCCGTGCAGCACCACGTTGCCACCCAGGGCGCGCACTGCTTCCACTTTAATTTCCGGGGTGGTTTCCGGCATCACAATGGTGGCATCGATACCCAGGCGGCGAGCGGAATACACCACCCCCTGAGCGTGGTTGCCTGCGGAAGCCGCTACCACACCAGCGGCTTTTTGTTCTGCAGACAGATTCACCAGTTTGTTGTAAGCACCGCGCAACTTGTAGGAGTGCACCGGTTGGCGGTCTTCGCGCTTTATGGACACGGTGTTTTGCAGGCGCGTCGACAGGCGCGGCATATCCGACAGCGGCGTGACCACCGCCACCTCACCCACCGGGGCCAGCAGAATCTGGCGCAGGTATTCAGCAGCGCTCAATTGCCCATCGGTGTTACCCAGGGGTTTGCAGCTCTCGGGGTTGTGATTGCTCATGCGCTGATTCCTTGGCTTTGAGATACCGCTTGCGGCAGTACCTGCACACGGGTGACGTCGTAGTTTTTGCGCAACTGGTTTTCCAACAGGGACACTGGCCGCTCGCTTTCGACAGTAAGCAAAATATCAAATTGGCCACTGTTGTTTAATTGCGCGTGCAGGTCGGTTACGGAAAAACCGCGGAAACGCACGATCCGCAACAGGCGTTCCAAAGCGGCGAATTCGTTGTTGCAAGTTATTTGCAGCTTGTGCTCTGAGCAATCTGAAAAGTCCATTACACCTCCTCCAACATGTCTTTATTGGATTTACCGGGAGGAACCAGCGGCCAGACATTGTCGTCGGCATTGATGCACACGTGCAGCATATAAGGCCCATCCGTTTGAATAAATTCTTCGAGAGCAGCGTCCACTTCCGAACCCAGTGTAATAGTGCGTCCAGGGATGCCAAACACCGCCGCCAACGCGACAAAATCCGGATTATCGGAAAGATTGGTTTCACTGTAACGGGATTCAAAAAACAACTGCTGCCACTGGCGCACCATGCCAAGGCGCTGATTGTCGATCAGCAAAATTTTCACCGGCACCTGGTAGCGCTTGATGGTTTGCAGCTCCTGCACATTCATCATAAATGAGCCATCGCCGGACACCGCCACCACAAAGTCTTCAGGGCGAGAGAACTTTGCCCCAATCGCCACCGGCAAACCAAAACCCATGGTGCCCAGGCCACCGCTGGTGAGGTGGTTTTTGGGGTCGTCAAACATCATGTGCTGGGCAACCCACATTTGGTGCTGGCCCACATCGCAACAAACCACTGAATTTTTCGGCATGCGGTCGCTGAGTTTTTTCAGCACTGCCGGGGCATAAATACCTTCCTTGTCGAAGTCGTAACGCCAGGCGTAAGCGGTTTTCAAACGTTGGCAATGCTCGCGCCAGGGTTCGATATCCAACGCCAGATGCAGTTGTGGCAACACCGCTTTTAGATCATCGTGAATAGCCACATTGGCCCGACGCAGCTTATTGGTTTCGGCGCGGTCTACATCCAGGTGAATCACCTTCGCATCCGGGGCAAAGGTATCCAGTTTACCGGTTACCCGATCATCAAAACGGGCACCCACAGCGATAAGCAAATCGCATTCATGTACCGCAAGGTTGGCCGCGCGATTGCCGTGCATACCCAACAGATGAAGGCTGTTCTTATTCTCCGGGTCGAGTGTGCCCAGACCTTTCAGCGTGGAAACGGCGGGAATATCAGTAGCGTTCTGGAAGGCCCGCAGCTCGGCAACCGCATCCGCCATGCCGGCACCGCCGCCTACGTACAGAATCGGCTGTTTTGCCTCAGCCAGCAAATGGCGAGCGGCAACAACCGCTTCGCTATCAACCGCTGTTGGCCGTTCTTTCTCAACTGGCTTCTCAACAGGCTGCACAAGCGCAGCCATATCGATTTCTGCCAGCTGAACGTCTTTGGAAATATCCACCACCACAGGCCCAGGGCGACCATCCTGGGCAACCGCAAAGGCGTCTTGCAGTGCTGACTCCAATTCACTGGCGTCTTTGACCAGATAACTGTGCTTGGTGACTGCCAAGGACAAGCCCAATACATCCGCCTCCTGAAAGGCGTCGGTGCCCTGCACATTGGTGGCCACCTGGCCGGTAATGGCGACAATGGGCACAGAATCCAGCATGGCATCCGCCAGGGAAGTAATCAGGTTAGTGGCGCCGGGGCCAGAAGTGGCAAAGCACACGCCCACCTTGCCAGTAGCGCGGGCATAGCCAACGGCGGCAAACCCGGCCCCCTGCTCGTGGCGGAACAAATGGTGTTCCACCGGACTGTCGTAGAGCGCATCGTACAACGGCATAATGGCACCACCGGGGTAACCAAATACCCTTTTCACTTCGTGCTTTTCCAGCACCTTTAATATCAGTTCTGAGCCGGTCATTGCTTTACCTTTTTTAAAGCCAAAAAAAACCCCGCTAGATCATAGCGGGGTTTTACTGTTCGTCGGCTGGTGCGCCTTATCCGAACCGTAAACCATCCCGCCGAGATCCGATAACGATCTCAGCGGCGATAATGATGTTGTGTACAGCGTTTTGGTTCATATTCTGTTTTGTGTCGCTGCTGGGGGCTTAATATGGCCCGGCTGTTCTTAACTTGGCGTACATAATATTAGCATTTTTATCCAATGTGAATGACATTTTTTGCCATATTGGTAATTTATTGTATTAGCCTCTCCTCTGGCTCGACAAGGGTGTTGATGTGATTCAGGCTATGGAAGCTGGTTTAAAGAGCACTACATAAGGTGCGTCTGTAGGAACGGAAGGGATATTTTTCTATGCAAAAGAGATATTGGGATTGTTTGAAACGCTCCCCCGATAGTTACTATAAGGTCAGCAAGCTGCGCCTGCCCTGTGCATTCGTTAATGGTCACTGATGGAACTTTCAAGAAAATGAGAATTTACTTGTTGATACTTATTCTATGCACCTTTAGTGCTAATGTATTTTCAGACTCTAAATACGAAATTGCTAGCGCGTGGCAGAGATTACTCCAGGCTGTAGAAAATAAGAATATAAATGAATTTACATCTCTGGCATCAAGAGCTATCAGATGTACTTTGTGTTTAAGGAACATCTGATTAATTGATAATGCAGTGCCAGTTTCTGCAATTCAAAAATTCAGGTGCTCGTTTTCTCCAAATTTTGCGTAAATAACTCGATATTTACGCACTTTTTGCCTTGCTGAGGGGGGCTC
>NZ_JATAAF010000023.1 GCF_030341905.1 Porticoccus sp. W117
TGAAAAGGGGACAGATTTATTTTTTGAAAAGTCGCCCTGATTTATAACTGAGAAAACACCACCCAGAGCCCCGCCATTGATCTGCCGGGGCGTTATTTTTGATCGGTTGCTGGCAGGGGATTAGCCGCCCATCTGTATCAGCCGCTCCCTTAGCCGTTGCTGCCGCTGTTTGAGAATGGAGAGCACCTGCCCCAGCCCAACCAGGCTGTGCGGCGGCAACTCAAACCGGCTGACCATCTCCGCCATGATGCCCTCGATGGCATCGTACAAAAATCCGTTGAGGGCAAAGACCTGGTAAAACTCATCATTGAGCTGAACCAGCTGCGCT
The DNA here is from genome assembly GCF_030341905.1 of Porticoccus sp. W117. Taxonomy (GTDB): domain Bacteria; phylum Pseudomonadota; class Gammaproteobacteria; order Pseudomonadales; family Porticoccaceae; genus SCSIO-12696. Next base: position 329 of record NZ_JATAAF010000023.1, read on the forward strand.
CGCGATAGATGAATTTTATCCGTAGTGGAATTACTATTGCTTCCAGCCATTGTTGACTCCTTACTAGTCGGTGGTGGTGAGCTGGCCTGTTGGGTTGCCGCCCTTCAGGTCAGCGCTTCTCTCAAGATGCTTGCTGTTGTATGACGGTATCCAGCATCTCCATGACAAACTTCTGTTTAGCGCGGGGTAATTGGCCGATTAGCTCCATCTGCCGCTGTAGGCGCGGTGTTGGCCCACGTTTCCCTTTAGCGGTAGTAGGTTCACCAATAATCTCCTCAACCGAAACGGCCAGTAACGTTGCCAGCATAGAGAGCAGGCCTACTGGGATACGCAGTTTGCCGCCTTCATAGTGGGCCATTGTTTGCTGTGCAATGCCTAGGGCATCGGCTAACTGGGTTTGCGTCATGTTCTGGGCTTTACGAAATTGTGCAATCCGCTTGCCCATAGCGATGTAAAAGGTGTTTTCCTGCGACATCATGGCGTCAGTCCACTGAGTTAATAACGCCATCACTATATCCCCGCTGTTTGGTTTGATTGGTTTGTGAGCGTTGACAATACTCTATATGGTAGTACCATGCAACAGAGTTAATTTTTACTCTTAGAGTATTGACAGGTTTTTGGAGAAATCCCGTTATGGCACGAATCCCCGCAGAGCAGATCGAGAAGCTAAAAAACGAGGTGTCATTACTGAACCTGATCGAAAGCCAGGGCTATGAGCCGGTCAAGCAGGGTAAGGATTACGCGATCTGCTGCCCGTTCCATGAGGAGAAGACGGCGAGCCTGATAATCAGCCCAGCCACCAACTTGTTTAACTGCTTTGGCTGTGGTGCGGCTGGCTCGGTGATTGACTGGGTGATAAAGACCCAGGGCGTGAGCTTCCGCCATGCGGTGGAGATTTTGCAATCCGATGCTTCTGTCTTAGCTGCTCCAACTCAGCCGGTAAAACGCTCCGTGACTAAAAAGCTGGATCCATTGTTGCCGGAAAATGCCGAGGCGCAACAGCTGTTGCACCAGGTGGTGGATTATTACCACCAAGCATTGAAGGAAAGCCCGGAGGCGCTGGCGTATCTGGAAAGCCGTGGGCTGAATAATCCGGAGTTGATTGAGCGTTTTAAGCTGGGTTATGCCAATCGGACATTGGGATATCGGTTGCCACCCAAACGCACTAAGGCGGGGGATGCGTTGCGGGGTACTTTGCAGGAGGTGGGTATTTATCGGGAATCTGGCCACGAGCATTTTAACGGCTCTTTTACGGTTCCCATCTTTAATCCTGGCGGCGATGTGGTGGAACTGTATGGCCGGAAAATCCGGGATGATCTGCGCAAGGGGACACCGAAACACCTTTACTTGACTGGCCCTCATGCGGGTGTTTGGAATGCTGATGGATTAGCCGATCAGAAAGAAGTGATCTTGTGTGAAGCCCTGATTGATGCCATGACGTTCTGGTGTGCAGGGTATCGGAATGTGACCGCCAGCTATGGGACGCAAGGTTTTACTGACGATCATCTGATGCTATTTAAACAGTGCGGTATTGAGCGTGTATTGATTGCTTATGACCGGGATGAGGCGGGCAATGCTGCGGCTGAGAAATTGGCCAAACGACTGCAAAAAGAAGGGTTTGGCTGTTACCGGCTCAACTTCCCCAAAGGCACCGATGCCAACAGTTATGCGCTGGAAGTGACCCCCGCCAGCAAAAGCCTGGGTGTGGTGATCCGGTCAGCAGAATGGCTTGGGGAGGGTGAGGAACCTGTTTTAGCCGCTGAATCAACGGTTGATGAATCCGAGCCCTTGCCACCGGCGGCGGCTGTTCCCGATGCTCCTGGAGTGTCTGTTGATGCCGACGTATCGAACAGAGAGATAAACCTGGTGTTTGGTGATCGCAAGTATCGGGTTCGTGGCCTTGAGAAAAATAAAAACTACGAAGTGCTGAAAGTGAATGTGCTGGCCAGTAATGAGTCGGGACTTCATGTGGACAGCTTTGATCTGTACTCGGCGCGGCATCGGCAGGGATTTATCAAGGTGGCGGCGTTGGAGTTAAGTGTTGAGGAAAGCACTTTGAAATCCGACCTGGGCAAGGTGTTATTAAAGCTGGAGGAATTGCAGGAACAGTTGATTGGTGGCGGTGCGGTTGAGGAGCAATCGTCTAGCTCGCTGAGTGATGATGAGAAAGCCGAAGCCCTGGAGCTGTTGCGTGATCCTGAATTGCTGGAACGTATCCTCACGGACTTTAGCCGCTGTGGTGTGGTGGGCGAGGAAGTAAACAAGCTGGTGGGTTACTTGGCTGCTGGCAGCCGGAAACTGGATAAACCGCTGGCGGTGATAATCCAGAGTACCAGTGCCGCCGGTAAAAGCTCGTTGATGGATGCGGTGTTGAATCTGATGCCGGAAGACGAACGGGTGCAATACTCGGCCATGACGGGGCAATCCTTGTTCTATATGGGCGAGACCAATCTCAAACACAAGATACTGGCGATTGCGGAGGAAGAAGGGGCGAGTAATGCCAGCTATGCGCTCAAACTCCTTCAATCGGAAGGGGAGATCACCATTGCCAGTACCGGCAAGGACGATGACACCGGGGAGCTGGTAACTCGTGAGTACAGAGTGGAAGGGCCAGTGATGTTGTTCCTGACCACCACCGCCATTGATATCGACGAGGAGTTGTTAAATCGTTGTTTGGTGTTGACGGTCAACGAATCGAGAGAGCAGACCCGCGCTATCCATGAGGCGCAACGCAGGCGGCGAACGCTGGAAGGTTTGCAGGCTAAGCTAGAGAAGGATCGGCTTGTCACCCTTCACCGCAATGCACAGCGGTTGTTGCGGCCACTTGCAGTGATTAACCCTTACGCCGATCAACTCACCTTCCTGGACGATAAAACCCGTACCCGCCGGGATCACGAAAAGTATCTGACCCTGATCGACAGTATTGCGCTGTTGCACCAGTACCAGCGGGAGGTGAAAACCATTAACCACGCTGGCAAAGATCTGGAGTATGTGGAAGTCCAATTAAGCGATATTGAAACAGCGAATCGGTTGGCTCATGAGGTACTGGGGCGCACCTTGGATGAACTGCCGGCACAGACCCGAAAGCTGTTGCGGCTAATCCAGGGAATGGTGAAAGAGGCTTCCCAGGCAGGCAGTATCGAGCAGCGTGATTACCGTTTTAGTCGCCGGGATGTGAGAGAGTCGGTGCAGTGGAGTGACACCGCGTTAAAAATCCATATGGCTCGATTGGTGGAGCTGGAATATCTGTTGGTTCACCGGAGTAGCCGAGGCCAGAGTTATGACTATGAACTGCTGTATGACAACTCGGAAGGAGACAACCAACAACACATGATGGGCCTGATTGATGTTAAAAAACTCCAGTACGACAATCAGCGGTCAGGGCAAAACGTAATCCGGTCAGGGTCTGGTCAGCCCCTGGTCAGGGGGTTGTCAGGTGTCGATAAATTGCTACAGCCCAGTATTGGCGAGGCTTTGCCAGAAAGTGGCCAGAAAAGCCGGAAAAGCACTTCTAGCCAGAAAAATAACAGCCGGTCGTACCGTACTGACAATGCCACTCCATTAATTGCCCAGGCAGGCCACTAATGGCTGACGAGCCTACCGACCCGGAGAGCTTTACCAGCCACCTGAAACGCTACTTTGCCAGTTGCCAGGCACAGGGTTATACGGAAACCACGATCAAGACTTGGACGGCGAATTTGAGGTTGTTTACCGAGTGGTGTTCGGATCGAGGGCTGACTCAGCCCAAGCAAATCACTTATCCCATCCTGAGTCGTTATCAACGCTACCTGGTGTATTACCGGCGCAGCAATGGCGATCCGATATCGACCCATACCCAGGGTGTGAGACTCAGTGCCGTTAAAGGCTTTTTTAAATGGCTGACGCGGGAGCGTTATATCCTGTACAACCCGGCCAGTGAATTACAGCTACCCAAGAAACAGCGGCGGCTGCCGAAAGCGATACTGACCGAGGAAGAAATAAACACCATCCTCGATCTACCGGACGTTAACGATCCCTATGGCTTGAGAGACCGGGCGATCCTGGAGGTGTTGTACTCCACTGGGATACGCCGAATGGAGTTAGTGAATCTGATGGTGCAAAGTATCGACCAGGCACGAGGCATTGTGTTTGTGGAGCAGGGCAAGGGCCAGAAAGACCGTGTGGTGCCGATTGGTGATAGAGCCTTGGATTGGGTGAAGCGGTATATGGTTGGCGTCAGACCGGAGCTGGTGGCTGGAGAAGATGATTGGACATTGTTCCTGACTCAGTACGGTGAACGGTTCTCGATGGAGGGCTTATCGAGGCGGGTAAAGAGTTATATCGACCGGGCCAACCTCAATAAAACCGGCAGCTGTCATCTGTTCCGTCATGCGATGGCGACGCATATGTTGGAGAATGGTGCTGACATTAGATATATCCAGGAGATACTGGGACACAGCAAACTGGAGACAACGCAGATATATACCCAGGTCTCGATCCTGAAATTAAAGGAAATCCATCGAGCGACCCATCCGGCGAAGGTGGAGGGATGGGAGAGTGAGTAGCGAGTGGAAGGATGGCAGAGACGATAAGGCCGCTGCTGGCCACATCAAGCCCTGTCATCCGCTGTGCAAAAACGGCAAAGCGGTTGCCAGGGCTACATGCGTCCAGCGGCATTTATCCATTTACCAACCCCCGCACTTCCAGGCGCCAGCGCCTTGCAGGGCGCGCCCCAGGCGTGGGGCTTCACCGCCTCAGCGGCACTTAACATAATGCTGAAATTATGCGCAGTGCCCCACAGAGCCTTGCCTCCAGGTCATCACAAATAGCTGGCAGCAAACCAGGCAAGGCACTGCGTGTCACTGTCCGCTGCGCCGCATAATTTGCATTATGTGTAAATGCCGCTGTGGCTTTAAGGGGGCGGCAAGCCGCAAAGGCACTCTCTATAAGCTCCGTTTCCCGTCCTCTGCGTGACGCGCGGAAATAGCTAATCACACTATCCACCACCCAGTGCCGCGCGTGGGCACCTGCGGTGTGGCAGCAAAAAGCCGCTGCCCCATCCTCGCCGCCTTCGCTAAAACCCCGTCCTTTTTAGCTGCTAACGGGGCGCTGCCGCGCCCCTATAAAAACAGCGGCTAAGGAAAAAAGTGCGTCTGGGGATTTTTTGGGGTATGGTCGTATTGCCTTAGCGCAATTGCTCTTTAACACCTTGATGCCTCTGGGGAAAACTGCCTTCGCCTACGACAAGTGCGTCGGGGTCATTAAATGGGCGGATTTACGATGCGAAGATTGCCAGGTTCTTGCAGGCGGATCCGTTTATACAAGACCCTGAGTACAGCCAAAGCCTCAACCGCTATTCGTACACATGGAATAACCCGCTTAATGCAATTGATCCTAGCGGCTATAAGTCACTTACACGGATAATAGATATTATCGTTGTGGTAGTCGCTGTAGTGATTGAAGTTGTTTGCTATGGATGTGGTGCGGGGGTTCAGTTTGCTAATTGGTACTTCTCGGCAGCTAGACCATATGTTCAAGCTGCGGAAGCTGCTTACAATGCATATGCAGGAGGGAATCTATTTACTGCGGCATTCGAGATATATAGTGCTTTCGTGTTTACTGGAAACAACAGTAAGGGCTCTAATGCGAACTCTGGATCGAATCCAAATATTATTTTAAATTTTGGGTCAGAAGGGGATGAGAGCGCGAATGATAAGGGTGGACCGAACCCACTATTGAGGCAAGTAGCATCTGTTCTTGATGGATTTTTGAACCGTACTAAAAGTTCAGAAGGAGTTAAAAATAGCGTTATTAAAGTCAATCACGGAACTGTAAATCCTTGGACATCGGGCAACTTTGCTAATGGAGCATCACAGGATGCATTTTTGGCAGCTATTGGTGCAAGGTTGGCTACTGAAAGAGAGGTGAAGATCGCTCAATTTGGTGGAATAGATCGTTTTAGGCTTGAGCGAGGAAGAGAGTGTGTCGCCAGTTGTCACGGTGTTACTCTTAATCCAAATAGGCGCCCAGCAACTCCAAAAGAAGAAGCTCTTCTCACAACATTCGTTATATCAGTGGCGACGATTCCGATTAGTGGTGGGGCTGGAGTCTTACTGACAAGTGGTCGTGTGATTCACTATTCTGTTAAAGCTAAGAATGCTGTAGAGGCTGCTGCAATTGCAGGCAGGTTAAAAGCAATTCAAGCGGCTAATGCTGTGAAGGTCTATGGGACGAATGCAGCCTATGTCACTTTTTCAACAGTAGCGCCTGTAGCATCAAGTCCAGTTGCTCAGCAGTTTGGCATCGATGTTCTAAATGGATACCTTTTCCCAACACCGCCTGCTAAACCTGGTGAACTACTAGGGTTTATTCTTAATGAGGATAATCGAAAGGAGCTTGGCCTTGAGTGACGATAAGATAAGTAAATTTTTTTATATCGTTTTGGGTATAGCAGTCTCATTTTATGGACTCAGAGTTATTTTTTATAGGGGTTATATAAGTGAAAAATTCCGAGCCGCTTTTGATTTTGGTGAATACCATTATGTATGGGGAGGAATGATTCTAGTATGGGGTGTTTATATTGTTCTAAAAGCACTAAAAATATGAGCGAAAGGGCAGATTTATTTTTGAAAAGTTGCCCTGGTTTATAACGACAACAATCGGCAACAATCGGGGACGGGTCTCAATTAAATTTATTTGTAGCCGAAAAATCCCACCAGCTCGTGAAAAGGGGACAGATTTATTTTTTGAAAAGTCGCCCTGATTTATAACTGAGAAAACACCACCCAGAGCCCCGCCATTGATCTGCCGGGGCGTTATTTTTGATCGGTTGCTGGCAGGGGATTAGCCGCCCATCTGTATCAGCCGCTCCCTTAGCCGTTGCTGCCGCTGTTTGAGAATGGAGAGCACCTGCCCCAGCCCAACCAGGCTGTGCGGCGGCAACTCAAACCGGCTGACCATCTCCGCCATGATGCCCTCGATGGCATCGTACAAAAATCCGTTGAGGGCAAAGACCTGGTAAAACTCATCATTGAGCTGAACCAGCTGCGCTCGCGATAGATGAATTTTATCCGTAGTGGAATTACTATTGCTTCCAGCCATTGTTGACTCCTTACTAGTCGGTGGTGGTGAGCTGGCCTGTTGGGTTGCCGCCCTTCAGGTCAGCGCTTCTCTCAAGATGCTTGCTGTTGTATGACGGTATCCAGCATCTCCATGACAAACTTCTGTTTAGCGCGGGGTAATTGGCCGATTAGCTCCATCTGCCGCTGTAGGCGCGGTGTTGGCCCACGTTTCCCTTTAGCGGTAGTAGGTTCACCAATAATCTCCTCAACCGAAACGGCCAGTAACGTTGCCAGCATAGAGAGCAGGCCTACTGGGATACGCAGTTTGCCGCCTTCATAGTGGGCCATTGTTTGCTGTGCAATGCCTAGGGCATCGGCTAACTGGGTTTGCGTCATGTTCTGGGCTTTACGAAATTGTGCAATCCGCTTGCCCATAGCGATGTAAAAGGTGTTTTCCTGCGACATCATGGCGTCAGTCCACTGAGTTAATAACGCCATCACTATATCCCCGCTGTTTGGTTTGATTGGTTTGTGAGCGTTGACAATACTCTATATGGTAGTACCATGCAACAGAGTTAATTTTTACTCTTAGAGTATTGACAGGTTTTTGGAGAAATCCCGTTATGGCACGAATCCCCGCAGAGCAGATCGAGAAGCTAAAAAACGAGGTGTCATTACTGAACCTGATCGAAAGCCAGGGCTATGAGCCGGTCAAGCAGGGTAAGGATTACGCGATCTGCTGCCCGTTCCATGAGGAGAAGACGGCGAGCCTGATAATCAGCCCAGCCACCAACTTGTTTAACTGCTTTGGCTGTGGTGCGGCTGGCTCGGTGATTGACTGGGTGATAAAGACCCAGGGCGTGAGCTTCCGCCATGCGGTGGAGATTTTGCAATCCGATGCTTCTGTCTTAGCTGCTCCAACTCAGCCGGTAAAACGCTCCGTGACTAAAAAGCTGGATCCATTGTTGCCGGAAAATGCCGAGGCGCAACAGCTGTTGCACCAGGTGGTGGATTATTACCACCAAGCATTGAAGGAAAGCCCGGAGGCGCTGGCGTATCTGGAAAGCCGTGGGCTGAATAATCCGGAGTTGATTGAGCGTTTTAAGCTGGGTTATGCCAATCGGACATTGGGATATCGGTTGCCACCCAAACGCACTAAGGCGGGGGATGCGTTGCGGGGTACTTTGCAGGAGGTGGGTATTTATCGGGAATCTGGCCACGAGCATTTTAACGGCTCTTTTACGGTTCCCATCTTTAATCCTGGCGGCGATGTGGTGGAACTGTATGGCCGGAAAATCCGGGATGATCTGCGCAAGGGGACACCGAAACACCTTTACTTGACTGGCCCTCATGCGGGTGTTTGGAATGCTGATGGATTAGCCGATCAGAAAGAAGTGATCTTGTGTGAAGCCCTGATTGATGCCATGACGTTCTGGTGTGCAGGGTATCGGAATGTGACCGCCAGCTATGGGACGCAAGGTTTTACTGACGATCATCTGATGCTATTTAAACAGTGCGGTATTGAGCGTGTATTGATTGCTTATGACCGGGATGAGGCGGGCAATGCTGCGGCTGAGAAATTGGCCAAACGACTGCAAAAAGAAGGGTTTGGCTGTTACCGGCTCAACTTCCCCAAAGGCACCGATGCCAACAGTTATGCGCTGGAAGTGACCCCCGCCAGCAAAAGCCTGGGTGTGGTGATCCGGTCAGCAGAATGGCTTGGGGAGGGTGAGGAACCTGTTTTAGCCGCTGAATCAACGGTTGATGAATCCGAGCCCTTGCCACCGGCGGCGGCTGTTCCCGATGCTCCTGGAGTGTCTGTTGATGCCGACGTATCGAACAGAGAGATAAACCTGGTGTTTGGTGATCGCAAGTATCGGGTTCGTGGCCTTGAGAAAAATAAAAACTACGAAGTGCTGAAAGTGAATGTGCTGGCCAGTAATGAGTCGGGACTTCATGTGGACAGCTTTGATCTGTACTCGGCGCGGCATCGGCAGGGATTTATCAAGGTGGCGGCGTTGGAGTTAAGTGTTGAGGAAAGCACTTTGAAATCCGACCTGGGCAAGGTGTTATTAAAGCTGGAGGAATTGCAGGAACAGTTGATTGGTGGCGGTGCGGTTGAGGAGCAATCGTCTAGCTCGCTGAGTGATGATGAGAAAGCCGAAGCCCTGGAGCTGTTGCGTGATCCTGAATTGCTGGAACGTATCCTCACGGACTTTAGCCGCTGTGGTGTGGTGGGCGAGGAAGTAAACAAGCTGGTGGGTTACTTGGCTGCTGGCAGCCGGAAACTGGATAAACCGCTGGCGGTGATAATCCAGAGTACCAGTGCCGCCGGTAAAAGCTCGTTGATGGATGCGGTGTTGAATCTGATGCCGGAAGACGAACGGGTGCAATACTCGGCCATGACGGGGCAATCCTTGTTCTATATGGGCGAGACCAATCTCAAACACAAGATACTGGCGATTGCGGAGGAAGAAGGGGCGAGTAATGCCAGCTATGCGCTCAAACTCCTTCAATCGGAAGGGGAGATCACCATTGCCAGTACCGGCAAGGACGATGACACCGGGGAGCTGGTAACTCGTGAGTACAGAGTGGAAGGGCCAGTGATGTTGTTCCTGACCACCACCGCCATTGATATCGACGAGGAGTTGTTAAATCGTTGTTTGGTGTTGACGGTCAACGAATCGAGAGAGCAGACCCGCGCTATCCATGAGGCGCAACGCAGGCGGCGAACGCTGGAAGGTTTGCAGGCTAAGCTAGAGAAGGATCGGCTTGTCACCCTTCACCGCAATGCACAGCGGTTGTTGCGGCCACTTGCAGTGATTAACCCTTACGCCGATCAACTCACCTTCCTGGACGATAAAACCCGTACCCGCCGGGATCACGAAAAGTATCTGACCCTGATCGACAGTATTGCGCTGTTGCACCAGTACCAGCGGGAGGTGAAAACCATTAACCACGCTGGCAAAGATCTGGAGTATGTGGAAGTCCAATTAAGCGATATTGAAACAGCGAATCGGTTGGCTCATGAGGTACTGGGGCGCACCTTGGATGAACTGCCGGCACAGACCCGAAAGCTGTTGCGGCTAATCCAGGGAATGGTGAAAGAGGCTTCCCAGGCAGGCAGTATCGAGCAGCGTGATTACCGTTTTAGTCGCCGGGATGTGAGAGAGTCGGTGCAGTGGAGTGACACCGCGTTAAAAATCCATATGGCTCGATTGGTGGAGCTGGAATATCTGTTGGTTCACCGGAGTAGCCGAGGCCAGAGTTATGACTATGAACTGCTGTATGACAACTCGGAAGGAGACAACCAACAACACATGATGGGCCTGATTGATGTTAAAAAACTCCAGTACGACAATCAGCGGTCAGGGCAAAACGTAATCCGGTCAGGGTCTGGTCAGCCCCTGGTCAGGGGGTTGTCAGGTGTCGATAAATTGCTACAGCCCAGTATTGGCGAGGCTTTGCCAGAAAGTGGCCAGAAAAGCCGGAAAAGCACTTCTAGCCAGAAAAATAACAGCCGGTCGTACCGTACTGACAATGCCACTCCATTAATTGCCCAGGCAGGCCACTAATGGCTGACGAGCCTACCGACCCGGAGAGCTTTACCAGCCACCTGAAACGCTACTTTGCCAGTTGCCAGGCACAGGGTTATACGGAAACCACGATCAAGACTTGGACGGCGAATTTGAGGTTGTTTACCGAGTGGTGTTCGGATCGAGGGCTGACTCAGCCCAAGCAAATCACTTATCCCATCCTGAGTCGTTATCAACGCTACCTGGTGTATTACCGGCGCAGCAATGGCGATCCGATATCGACCCATACCCAGGGTGTGAGACTCAGTGCCGTTAAAGGCTTTTTTAAATGGCTGACGCGGGAGCGTTATATCCTGTACAACCCGGCCAGTGAATTACAGCTACCCAAGAAACAGCGGCGGCTGCCGAAAGCGATACTGACCGAGGAAGAAATAAACACCATCCTCGATCTACCGGACGTTAACGATCCCTATGGCTTGAGAGACCGGGCGATCCTGGAGGTGTTGTACTCCACTGGGATACGCCGAATGGAGTTAGTGAATCTGATGGTGCAAAGTATCGACCAGGCACGAGGCATTGTGTTTGTGGAGCAGGGCAAGGGCCAGAAAGACCGTGTGGTGCCGATTGGTGATAGAGCCTTGGATTGGGTGAAGCGGTATATGGTTGGCGTCAGACCGGAGCTGGTGGCTGGAGAAGATGATTGGACATTGTTCCTGACTCAGTACGGTGAACGGTTCTCGATGGAGGGCTTATCGAGGCGGGTAAAGAGTTATATCGACCGGGCCAACCTCAATAAAACCGGCAGCTGTCATCTGTTCCGTCATGCGATGGCGACGCATATGTTGGAGAATGGTGCTGACATTAGATATATCCAGGAGATACTGGGACACAGCAAACTGGAGACAACGCAGATATATACCCAGGTCTCGATCCTGAAATTAAAGGAAATCCATCGAGCGACCCATCCGGCGAAGGTGGAGGGATGGGAGAGTGAGTAGCGAGTGGAAGGATGGCAGAGACGATAAGGCCGCTGCTGGCCACATCAAGCCCTGTCATCCGCTGTGCAAAAACGGCAAAGCGGTTGCCAGGGCTACATGCGTCCAGCGGCATTTATCCATTTACCAACCCCCGCACTTCCAGGCGCCAGCGCCTTGCAGGGCGCGCCCCAGGCGTGGGGCTTCACCGCCTCAGCGGCACTTAACATAATGCTGAAATTATGCGCAGTGCCCCACAGAGCCTTGCCTCCAGGTCATCACAAATAGCTGGCAGCAAACCAGGCAAGGCACTGCGTGTCACTGTCCGCTGCGCCGCATAATTTGCATTATGTGTAAATGCCGCTGTGGCTTTAAGGGGGCGGCAAGCCGCAAAGGCACTCTCTATAAGCTCCGTTTCCCGTCCTCTGCGTGACGCGCGGAAATAGCTAATCACACTATCCACCACCCAGTGCCGCGCGTGGGCACCTGCGGTGTGGCAGCAAAAAGCCGCTGCCCCATCCTCGCCGCCTTCGCTAAAACCCCGTCCTTTTTAGCTGCTAACGGGGCGCTGCCGCGCCCCTATAAAAACAGCGGCTAAGGAAAAAAGTGCGTCTGGGGATTTTTTGGGGTATGGTCGTATTGCCTTAGCGCAATTGCTCTTTAACACCTTGATGCCTCTGGGGAAAACTGCCTTCGCCTACGACAAGTGCGTCGGGGTCATTAAATGGGCGGATTTACGATGCGAAGATTGCGCGGTTCTTGCAGGCTGATCCGTTTATACAAGATCCACTCATGAGCCAGAGTCTCAATAGATACGCTTACGTTTGGAATAACCCCCTAAATGCCACCGACCCCAGCGGTTATTTTGTTGGTGCAGTCATTGGCCACCTCATTGGGTCTGAGCTAACAAGAAGGTTTATACAGAGCAGCTGGATCGGAAAAAATGTGATTCAGCCGGCGCTGCAATATGTTTCCAGAAAGCCACTCCTGAATGCAATTGTGACAGTTGTTATTGCGTATTACGGAGGGCCAAGTGCAGTGGCTGCATACAGTGAGGCAGTTACCTATGCGAACGGAGGTAGTTTGCTTGATGGAGTGAAAGCCGGTGCAATAAGTTATGCGCAATCTTTTGTATTTGCGCAGATAGGGGCCTCGGGATTAGAAACAACAGAGCGAATATTTGCTCATGCAGTCGCTGGTGGGGTGTTCTCAGAATTACAAGGAGGTAAGTTTGGCCATGGTTTTGTGAGTGCTGGGTTAACTAAAGCGTTTACGACTTATGCAAATTTTGATTACAGTGATGGTAGTGCCAAGGCTGTTATAGGGCGTACAGCTGTAGCTGCTATGGTTGGTGGAACGATTTCTGAGCTGACTGGAGGCAAGTTTGCCAATGGGGCAACGACTGCTGCGATTGCACATTTATTTAACGCGGAGTTGAGCGAATCTGAGAAGAGAGCTATCCGAGCTAGGAATAAAAAGGCCATCGAGCAGCTATATGGAGATATTCTGAAGGCAGGCAATATTAATATCGACGCAAATATAAGACTGGCAGCTTCAATGACTTTAGATCAGCTTAAGAGTGCATTAACTGATGCGAGTGTATGGAATTACAAAAGAAACTCTTCCTTGATTGCTAATTTGAAAGCTGCGGGCACCTATGATGCCAATTTATTGGCAGAATTTGGAAATCTTCATGCTGGAATTACATATGCAGCAAACGGCGTAAGGCTTGATGTTGCATTAACCTTTGGTGGAGGTTATCAGTCGGCCGTTCAAAATCGAAGGAATGGAAATTTTTCAGGTGGTGCTGTAGGGAGCACATTGAGCGGCGCTTTGAGTGCATGGGTCGGATATACGGCTACTGCGAAGCAAACCATTTCTGCTGCAAGAAATGGGTTTACATGGGGGGATAATAGAGATGATATTTTGCCAATCATACAGGGTTACTGTGCAGTTAGTCTTGATTGCAATTAGTACAACTTTATCTGGGTGTGATTTTATTGCCGGAAGTGAAAGTCATAAGTTATCTTTAATAGAAGAAAATTTTTATAAGCTAGAGTTGATTTCAGAATATGCTTTGAATGGAGATGTAGATGTAATCTCTTCTGACAGAAAAGATCATGGCCTTTTAGGATATTCTCAATATAGGCACAATGTATTACAAAAAGCTATTCATGACAGTGGAATTAAATTTTTAAAAATTGAAAGAAGCAGTGGAACTATTGAGTTGAACTATATGGATGCAGGAGTTTATGGGGATGCCTACCTTTCTCTCGTGTATAGTAAGAATCCCAAGAAATCCACGATTTTAACTACTCCAGAAGCTTGGCAGTGTAAAAAGTATGAAAAAGAAGGCTGGCATATTTGCAGGGAGCCTGAGGAAGAATAGGAAAAAGGGACTTAAATAATAGCGAAAAGGGGACGGATTTATTTTTTGAGCAAATCTTGCTAACCTGTCGCTAGTTTTTGTAGGAGAATGTAAAAATGCCACGGAAGGCGCGAATATTGGTTCCGAATTGCCCCCATCATATTGTTCAACGTGGTCATAATCGTCAGGCTGTTTTTTTGTCAGATGAAGACTATCAGTTTTATCTGGAAAATTTGAAAGAGTGGAAGGTCAAGTTGGGCGTACGAGTTTACGCTTGGTGCCTGATGACAAACCACATTCATTTGCTTGTTGAGCCGACCGGAAAAACAGAAACTTTATCTGAATTGATGAAACGCCTGGCGGGCCGCCAGGCGGCGTATACGAACAAACAGGAAAGACGCAGCGGTTCTTTATGGGAAGGTCGCTTCAAAGCAAGCCCGGTGCAGAGAGACAACTATCTGTTGTCTTGCATTCGCTACATTGAATTAAATCCTGTGGTGGCCAGTATGGTGTCCTTACCAGAGGATTACCGCTGGAGTAGTTATGGTGAGCGATCCGGCAATAAACCACTGGGCTTGCTGGATTATGATGTGTGTTATCTGGGATTGGCTGATTCACCCAGCGAGCGATTAAGGCGCTATCGATCGTACTTGTTAAATCATGTCTCGCCAGAGGAGTTGAAATTGATCCGTTCGGGAGTGCAGCGTAATCAGCTCACTGGTAACGAGCGCTTCGTTGATGAAATTGAAAGGCGTTTGGGACTGCGTTTAGAGCAGCGAGGTAGAGGGCGGCCGCGTAAGGAAAAATAGTGATGTATTGAATATGAAACTAACTATTTTTTCTTAAATTAAGTGGATTCCTCTACAAAGTAGAAAGATGGTATATATTGGACTACGCTTTTATCAGTTAATCCTGAAACTTTTCTCTTTCTATTACAGGGATGTTAATTTGAACCTAAACTGGCAGTACTGGGATATCCTTTCTTTTCCTTTGTTTTTCTCAAAGGCAATTTCTTTTGTCTGCTGCTGTCTGCTGCTTATTCCCCTGGCTGGATGCTCTGTAAATGGTGTAGGACTTCCGGTTCGCCAGTTATGTTTTGAAGAGTCCAACGAAACTGCGTTTGCGAAAGTCGTGCGCACACATTCGAAAGGAATTCACATAGAAACTCGTGAGTCGCTGGGTATTTATTTTGGCGTGTATGATCGCGAGCTCATTTACCCTGCTATTAAACAGAACGGCGAAAGCTGTGTTTCTGCTGCTTTATTACCTGTTGATAGCTCTCCAAAATCGAATGCGACTACGGTCTACCACGATGATCCTGTACAAATATTCACAAAAGCCTATGGGGCTGGCTTGAGTTTTTCCAAGTATGAAGTGACAGGGGCGATCGGTATATCTCATAGACGTGTGGTTGTCGTCCCCATGGAAAGTGACTTCTCGATGTTTTACGACAATACAGGCGGGGTTTTCAGGCATCCTGCCTGTTCAATAATATGGTCTGACGTAAAAAGGAGTAAACAATGAAAGTGATTAAAATATTATGCACGGTTGCAGCAGTTGGTTCTATAGCTGGTTGTGCGAGTAAGAATCTTATTTATGTTCAGGACGCTTCTTTAGGTTTTACATTCGGAATAGGCCCTGAAGGTACACAAAAATTTTCTCTGGGTTATGACAGGGATGTGTATTCTGTAGTGCCTAAAAAGGGGAAAGGCGAGGAAGCTATGTCGCTTTTTTCAATAAATAGCGTCGAAATTGATGGTTTGGATGATATGAAAATAACGGAGTTTGTCGCAGGAGGGGATCCAGCCAAGACATTGGCGGAAGACCCGGATGCGGTAAACGCACTGAGGACGAAGGTGTACGGGAAATAAAGGAGAAGTACGATGAAGAAAATTACTTATATTGCCACTTCTATCGCAGCAGCGTTGTCACTCGCAGGTTGCACAAATGCCATAACCTACCATCATTCTGAGCGCAATAGTATTGCGTTAGAGTCGAAACAGACAGATCCTCAGCAGCCTATCCAGGGTGTGATTGGTGTGAAAACTCGAACTGTGGTGGTTACTCCGGCATTAGGGGAAGCTGACAAAGATAATTCCAATAGCAATGCTGATGTTAATCCTGGAGAGTCTGCAAGTGTTATTCATGATTTTTCCCTGGAAAGAGAGCCTGGTGGTTTTCTGAAATTCGGCAAAACTATAATCCAGAGTGCCTTCATTACCGGTGATGCAGCCACAATTGCTCCTCCTGCCTCTGCTGCAGCGCTTGGTGGTTGGGCTACTGCTAAAGTGGGCAGTGACGAATCGACGACTAGAAAGTTGATATTGGGTGAGATTTATATCCATTTGCAAACCTTGGATGCTCAAAAAGACAAAGTTGCTACTGAGCACCTTAAAAGGCTGGATAGCCTTTCCAAACTGCTGCCGGACATATCAGGCAATAAATACTATCAAGAGTCACCAGCAGATAATCTGTCAGATTCAGTGACTGTTCCGACGTTCACCAATGACTTTCAAGGTGTAATAAATCACCTTTCTTTTTTGCAAGGGCGTATAGCTGATATCAAGAAAATGGAAGATAACCGAAAATTTACCTTCAATGGGAATGAAATCAATGTGGCAACTTTGAAAGGGATTCTCGATGACAAAAAGCGAATCCAAGGAGAAATTGATGAATTCGAAAAAATCATAGGAAGCAGTGCTGTAATAGACAGAGCTGCCCTTTATGTGATTAAGGATATTTAGGAGGCAGCATGATAGAGGAAGTAGATATCGAAGTTTGGGGTGATTTTGAAGAGTCTGAATCAGACAGCCAAAAAGTACTTATCTTTCCGGATTCATCTACCATTAATCGACCTGTGAATGTCCCCGTGGATTTATCCAGGGCATTGCAGGTTACTGCTCAATGGCTCTTTATGAATGGATATGGAGTCGTTGCTGCCAAACGCAATGATAATAATACGGCATGGTTGGCTTTGTGCGATTCTAGCTGATTTACGCTTTTGGGTGAGTATTGTCTTAGAGGCTTTTCAATTTGTGATTTAAGGACCCTTTAGTTAGGGTAACTTCTGCCAGTATTTTCCGGTGAAGAATTGAGCTTATAGCAGTTTCTTACCATCTTGACCTGTGTTTGGTGAGCGAAATTCGACAAGTGAAAGATGGCAACAGAAAATTATGGGATAGGTGATAGCCAATAGCAGTAAATACCGTGCTGAGGGCTATGTATAACCAGAGAGCAGATATGAGTCTTGGTTAATGGGAAGTCGCTGAAGAAAATAAGCATGGATAAACCCCAAAGTAGAGCTCACTCAGAGGTTTATCCATAGAGGGCCATGTACCAAAAGTTGTATTGTATGTTGTTGATCATTTTTTTCACCTTAAAACCAATCCCTGATTATTCTTCCCGTAGAGTAGAGTACGTTACAAACGCCAAGTCCTTTTACGTACCTGTGAATCCGGGAAAAGGGATTTACAGAGCAACTCTGTAGGCAAGTAATATTTCCGCATTTAGCGCACTTGTCCTCAGGTTGATCACTTTTTCCGTGTTTACTGCAATTGACTTCTCCGCATTTGGTTCCATCCTTTAAGCGATAATTGCAGACGGCGAAAGGTGACTTCTTTTTAGGGTTTGATCGAGAGCTTTTAGTTTTTGTCGACATCGCGTCCTCCAGCTTGGGGTAGGTGGGCTAAATGGGTAAATGTCTTCGAGAGATGTAATCTCCATATTCACTGAACTTGAGTCTGGAATAGTTCGAGGCAGCCGGAATCCGTTAGGGCTTGTTCGTCTACATAGGCTTTGCCGGTGATTCACCGTGCACAAGTAAATGGGATTTTCTTGAGTTTTCATGGTTGGATTTCTCCTGTTAATTTAAATGAAGTAGCCGAAGCTACACTTGCAACGTAGTTGGTAAAGCGAAACCTGACAATCAAAATCGTGGGATGAAAGGAGGCATTAGAACGAGCGTTTCGTAATGGGGTTTTTGATACTTTTGGTAACAACTGAAAAAGTTTCAGGTGAAAAATGGAGGTTTTGTGGAGGCGCAGACAGGCTTTGAAATAGATGGTTTTTTAAGGTAGGCGACTGAAATGCCAATAGAAATTATTCTAAGCCAAAGACAGTTGGCTGCGGTTTGTTCAAAGCCGAGTGGCGACACTAAGAGCAAAAAAGACCCCGAAATTATCAAGGTTTTTTCAACCTGTCACGCCCTTTTTTTGACTTTGCATCCACGCCCCTACCTGATGAGGGTGGCAAAATTATTTGAACTATAAAGTTAGCACTCAGTTACTTGATCAGATTGGGTGTCTGTTATGAATGTGGGGCAAGTTCGAAGAGCGTGGCCTAACACACTAAAGAGTGGCAACGGCTAACTGGCTAGTGCAGATCAGTACTAATCCAGGTCTTCCTGACAGACTATCAGCAGATAACCTATAATCGCGCCTTCTGACGGGCACATTGCCTGCATCCTGATATTCCAATCATCGCTTGAGGGCCAAATGCGAGGCAAATTTATAACCCTTGAAGGTACCGAAGGGGTGGGTAAAACCACCAACATGGCCTTTATCCAGCAGTGGCTGACAGACCAATGCATTGATTTTGTCACAACCCGCGAGCCCGGTGGTACGCCGTTAGCGGAAGATATCCGCCATTTGCTGCTGACCCACAGAGATGAGGCGGTGGATGAAACCGCAGAATTGTTACTGATGTTTGCCGCCCGTTCCCAGCATATTGCCCAAGTGATTGAGCCAGCCTTGGCGGCGGGCAAGTGGGTGCTGTGTGACCGCTTTACCGACGCCACTTATGCCTACCAGGGCGGTGGTCGTGGCCAGAGCACTGAACACATCGCCCAGTTGGAGCAGTTGGTTCAGGGGGATTTGCGCCCGGATTTGACCTTGCTGTTGGACTTGCCGGTTGATGTGGGTTTGCAGCGGGCTCGCAAACGCAGTGATCCGGATCGCTTTGAGGCGGAGCGCCAGCAGTTCTTTACACGGGTTCGCGATGCTTATCTGGAGCGTGCCCGCCAGCAGCCCAAGCGCTGCCAGGTGGTGGATGCCTCATTGCCACTGGAGCAGGTTCAAGGTCAGATCGACACGGCTCTACAGCAGTTTATCGCCGAGGCAAACCATGACTGATGCTACCCCACAAACACTCGCCATGCCTTACCCCTGGCAAGGGGAGTTGTGGGACGACATTGTCCAGCAGCATAAACAGCTGCGCTTGCCCCATGCCTTGTTGCTCACTGGCCCCGCCGAGGTGGGCAAATCCCAGTTCGCTCGTGCCTTGGCACAGCGGATAATCTGCCGAGAGCCAGTGGGTGGCTACGCCTGCGGAACCTGTAAAAGCTGCAAGCTGATTGCCGCCGAGAGCTTTCCGGATTTAAAGCGGGTGACCCCTGAAGAAGAAGGCAAGGCTATCAAAATCGATCAGATTCGTAAGCTCTGCGACTTTATGGCGAAAACCGCCCAGCAGGGGGGCTGGAAGGTGGCGCTGATCGAGCCCGCCGAGGCGATGAACGTCAATGCTGCCAATGCGCTGCTGAAAACCCTTGAAGAGCCAACAGATAATACCTTGCTGATTCTGGTTTGCCACCAGCTTTCGCGGGTGCCAGCAACCATCCGCAGCCGTTGTCAGATGCTCAGTTACCCAGTGCCGGATCAGGGCGCCAGTCGCGACTGGCTGGCGCGGGTCAGCAGCGGTGACAAAAATCCGGAATGGCTGCTGCAGCAAGCCGGTGGCCGCCCCTTGCAGGCACTTAAGCTGGTGGAAAGCGACCTGCTGGAGCAGAGAGAGAATTTTTACCAGCTGTTGGAACAACTAACAGAGCACAGCCTGTCGGCGGTGGTGGCAGCAGAAAAGTGCTACCGTCAGCCCGCTCAGGAACGCCTCGATTGGTTAATGCTGCGTGTGCAAGATGCAATCCGCAGTCAGCCCGGCGCAGCCAGTACCCGCACCTGGTTCCAACTGCTGGATCGTGTTTCGGCGGCGCGGCGGGAATTAGAGAGTGCCAGTAATCCCAACCTGCAGCTGTTGTGGGAGTCGTTACTGATGGATTGGCAGGTCATGACAGCCCGTTAAGCGCTTCACAAGGGGTTGGCAAATCGGTATTCGCATTGCCACTGATCGGCCCATGGCGTACTATCCCTGCAAACGGCCAATTTCAATGATAACAAGCAGATAGTAAGAAGAAAGTATCATCTATGGACGCGTTAGGCGGCGGTGTACGCAACGGCATTCTCAATCTCAAACTTTCCAGCCAGGAAGAGCTGTACGCTTCCTATATGCCTTTTATCTCCAACGGCGGCCTGTTTGTGCCCAGCAAGCAGGAGTATTTGCTGGGTGATGAGGTGTTCGTGTTACTGCAATTGATGGACGAGCCGGAAAAAATCCCCATCACCGGCAAGGTGGTGTGGCTATCTCCCAAAGGCCTGGGTGGCCAGCGCAAGCAGGGCATTGGCATTCAATTAGACGAAGCCAATATTGAGCTGCTGGGCAAAATCGAGGCCTATCTGGCGGGGCTTCTGCAGAGCGCTGAACACACCCACACCATGTAGTTGCTTGGTAACACTCTTCCCTTTACTTCGGTTTCTCCTTGGGCGCCATGCTTGTCGATTCTCACTGCCATCTCGATCACCTCAAATGCGATCACTACGCCGGTGGGCTGGATGAGCTATTGGCCAGTGCTCGAAATTGCGGTGTACAGCAGTTTCTCAGTGTGGCGGTGAATCTGGATTCAGCCCAAACCATCCAGAAGCTGGCGGAACAACACGACGATATTGTGACTTCAGTGGGTGTGCATCCACTGCAGCAGGATTTGCCGCCATTGCCGCAGGTGAGCGAACTCACTGAACTTGCCCGGCACCCCAAGGTGGTGGCCATTGGTGAAACTGGTTTAGATAACCACTACAGCAGCGAAACCGCCGACTGGCAGCTGGAGAGCTTTAAACGCCATCTGCAAGCGGCCAGTGATGTTGGCAAGCCGGTGATTGTTCACACTCGCGAGGCGCGCCAGCAAACCCTGCAATGCATTGAGCAATACGGTGGCAAGGCTGGCGGTGTATTGCACTGCTTTACAGAAACAGAAGATATGGCCCGCAGCGCGATCGATATGGGCTATTACATCTCTTTTTCCGGCATTATCACCTTTCGCAATGCCACAGAGCTGAGGGATGTGGTCAAGGCGTTGCCACTGGAAAGAATGCTGGTGGAAACCGACTCCCCCTGGCTGGCGCCGGTGCCGTATCGGGGCAAGCAAAACGAGCCGCGCTATGTGGTGGAGGTAGCTCGCTGTGTTGCTGAGATTAAGGGTGTTAGTGAAGAAGCGGTGATTCGTCAAACTGGTGAAAATTTCCAGAAGTTATTTTGCACCTCGTCATCCTGAGGCCACGCAGTGGCCGTGAGGATCTCACAGCTTTCAAACTCTGAGATCCTCACGCCGCTGCGCGGCTCAGGATGACAGTTCCATAAATAAATACCAAGAGGCATCTATGCAACAACAAATTCTCACCATGCTGGAACTGCAAGACGGCATGAACAGCAAGGTTCACAGCGACTGGCGCGAGCGCGGCTTTGAATGGTACCGAGCCATCTGGATCGAGTGCGGTGAGCTGATGGACCACTACGGCTGGAAGTGGTGGAAGCACCAGCAGCCGGATGTGGACCAAGTGAAGCTGGAACTGGTGGATATCTGGCATTTTGGCCTGAGTATTCTGCTGCTGGAAGGCCATTCTAGCGAGCAAATTGCCGCCAAGGTGGAGACTGAATTAAGCGGGCAGGGCGGTGATTTCCGCGTTGATCTGGAAGCCTTTACCCAAACAACCCTGGAAACCAAGGGCTTTGATATACCCGGTTTTGCCTGCCTGATGGCTGGCGTTGGTATGAACTTCGATGAACTTTATGTGCGCTACGTGGGCAAGAACGTGCTCAACTTTTTCCGCCAGGATCACGGCTACAAGGACGGCAGTTATATCAAGGTCTGGAACGGCCGTGAAGACAATGAGCATCTGGTAGAAGCGGTGGCTGAGCTGGATACCGGCAGCGCAGACTTTAAAGATCAGCTGTACGCTGCTCTGGAATCTCGTTATCCAGGCATTCCATCATCCTGAGGAGCTATCCCCATTTCGTCATCCTGAGGAGCGTAGCGACGTGAGGATCTCAAAATTTGAAAGCTGCGAGATCCTCACGGCCACTCCGTGGCCTCAGGATGACAAGAATAAAGTTAGACGCGGCTCAGGATGACAATACAAACCCTTAATGGGCATTCAGATATACCCGCCGATCCCGTATAATCCGGCGGTTTTTTCCATTACATAACACATACTCAATCTATCTACATTCGGAGAGTCCACGTGAAAGCACCTGTACGCGTTGCCGTGACTGGCGCAGCCGGTCAAATCAGTTACTCCCTGCTGTTTCGTATCGCCGCTGGCGATATGTTGGGCAAGGACCAACCCGTTATTCTGCAAATGCTGGAAATTACCCCGGCCCTGGACGCCCTCAAGGGTGTTGCCATGGAGCTGGAAGATTGTGCCTTCCCGCTGTTGCAGGGCATGGTGCAAACCGATGATCCCAACGTGGCTTTCAAAGATGCTGACTACGCACTGCTGGTAGGCGCTCGCCCCCGTGGTCCCGGTATGGAGCGCAAAGATTTGCTGGAAGCCAATGCGGCGATTTTCTCCGTGCAGGGCAAGGCGCTGAACGACCACGCGTCTCGCGATGTGAAAGTGCTGGTAGTGGGCAACCCCGCCAACACCAACGCACTGATTGCTCAGCGCAACGCCCCGGATCTGGACCCGCGCAACTTTACCGCCATGATGCGCCTGGACCACAACCGCGCTATGTCTCAACTGGCCAATAAGCTGGGTGTACACAGCAGCGACATCACCAAGATGACCGTGTGGGGCAACCACTCCGCCACTCAATACCCGGATCTGCACACTGCCATCGTCAATGACAAGGTAGCTGTGGAACAGGTTGAGCAGGACTGGTACGAAAACGACTTTATTCCCACCGTACAACAGCGCGGCGCCGCCATTATCAACGCCCGTGGTGCATCCTCTGCTGCCTCTGCGGCCAATGCAGCCATCGACCATATTCGCAGCTGGGCACTGGGCACCGCTGATGGCGACTGGGTGAGCATGGGCATCTACAGCGACGGTTCCTACGGCATCGACGCCGGCTTGATTTACTCTTACCCCTGCGTCTGCAAAGACGGTGATTGGCAAATTGTTCAGGGCCTGGAGGTGAATGACTTCTCCAGAGGCCGTATGGAAGCCACCGAGCAGGAGCTGAAGGAAGAGCGCGACGCCGTTGCCCACCTGCTGCCGTAACTCCCAGAGCCGGCTAAAAACTGCCTCTGGGCAGTTTAAAGTACTGACAAACCCTGGCATTTTTGCCGGGGTTTGTTGTTTCTGATGTTGCAGAAACAGGCAGGTTATCTACCTTGTTGATTCTATTGCTGTTTTTTTTGAAATGGCTGGAGAGGAGCTGATTGATTGAATGGCTGGAAGTTTTTTGGGTGGATATTTACGGTTTTTGCGGGTTGAGTTGTTTTATATTTTGGGGAAGTGGTTTTACCTCCCAAATGACTATTGAGTCACCGTATTGGTGAATGCCAGAAAAAGAGGGTCTGGTACCTTGAGCAGAAAAAGTCTTTCTACCATGTCGAGTTTTTTTATAGAACACAGTCCGTTCTTGAAGAAATTCCTGGCCAAATTCTTGACGTCTGAACACGATATTGAAGACGTTGCCCAAGAAGCCTATTTGAAGGCTTATTGCGCAGAAAAAGACCGTGGTGCAATTGAACATCCAAAGGCCTTTTTATTTACCATCGCCAAAAACCTGGCCCTGAATGAGCTCAACAAGAAAAGCCGCCAGATGACTAAATATCTGGAAGATTGCGAGCAATTGGTGGAGTTGGACAAGAACCAAACACCTGATGACCAAGTTGAAGCTGCAGAGACCCTTGGCATTTATTGCGAGGCGATTGCAAACCTTCCTGAAAAGACCCGCCGTGTGTATTTGATGAGAAAGGTTCATGGCTTGCCCCATAAGGAGATTGCCCGGCGGCTGGCGATATCATTGAGCTCGGTAGAAAAACACCTTAGATCAGGCGTACTAAGTTGCAGAGACCACATAGATTCAAGACAGATGCAGATTGACACGAAAACAGATTCTTCCGGCCATCACCTGGCTGCAACCAAGGAGGTGGGCAAATGAGTAAATCGCCTTTAAAAGCCCATTCTGCCGTTTCTGAGCAAGCGGCGGCGTGGTTGATAAAAATGGATGGTGACAAGCCTTTAAGTAAAAAGGAGATGAAGGAGCTTGGGGAATGGTTACATCGCAGCCCGATACATCGCAGTGAGCTGGAAAGCTTGTGTGCACTGTGGAGTGACAATGTACTAACCGAGCTGATGTTGCCCCTTAGCCAATACGATGCCTCTGCTGAAGAGCCTGCTGCCGAGGAAAAAGGTTTTTTTAAGCGGCCCTCTGTGCGCTGGGGGGCGATGGCAGCCTGTGCTTTGTGCATTTGTGCATTGCTATTTCTGAACTTTTTACCCAACAAGGAATTAGGTGATGGCAATGGCATCTACAGCACAAGCATTGGTGAGCAAAAAACACTCTCATTGCCAGATGGCTCAACGATACTGCTGAATACCAACAGCAAGCTTGAGGTTAGCTATGCAGAAAGTCACCGCAATATCTACTTGCTGACAGGCGAAGCCTACTTTGACGTAGCCAAGAATCCTGCCAGACCGTTTCGTGTCTACGCAGGGGGCGGACGTATCCAAGCGATTGGCACGGCTTTTTCGGTTCACGTTCAGAAAAGCGATGTGAGTGTGATGGTTTCTGAAGGCAGTGTGGCATTTGCACCATTGCAACAGGCTCTGGCTGACGCTGATGATGTTAAAGGCGACGCCAAAAGAAAGACGGGTGATCGCGAACCGACTGTTGTGGGCAGCGGTAATGTTCTCAGTGCTGGGGAGTCTGGAACAATAGCGTTGCCGTCACAGCAGCCCAATAGTGAAGCTAAAGTGACCAAAAAGACTATCCCTTCAAGCGAACTGTTTCGCAAGCATTCCTGGCGCAATGGTTACTTGACATTCTCAGGGGAGAGTTTGGAAGAAGCCATGCAGGAGGTAAGCCGCTATACCACCATGTCGATCGAAATCAGTGAACCGGAAGTGGCCAGCATTCCCATCGGTGGGCGCTTCAAGTTTAACGAGATGGAAAAAATGTTCGACATTCTGGAGCAAGGCTTTGGCGTTAATGTCCATCGAGTTAGCGAGAACAAGGTTCAACTCTCTTCCATCAAGGAGTAATTGAAATATTTGAAAAGAATTTTTACGGCTTTTTGAACTTGATTTGTTATATCCCCGAGGGGTTGCCATGCAGTTTTGGCTAACGTTTTTGTGCAATGGTTGCGGGTTTCTAACCTTACGCAATCGTTGGCACCACTGCGTCAGATATTTAAGCGCGGTGTGCCTGCTGTTGAGTGCCTGTGCCCATGCAGCCAGTCATTCAGATGGCCAAAAACTTTATGAGATCGATATTCCTGAACTTAATGCGGCAGAAGCGCTGAATATTTTTGCCGAGCAAACGGACATTGTATTACTTTTTCCCTATGAAAAAGCCAAGCAGTGTCAAGCGAACAAGGTCAGGGGTCGATTTACCTTGGGGCAAGGGCTCGATGTATTGCTCAAAGGCTCCGGGCTGAAGGGCAATCTCTCTGAAAACGGTACAGTGACTATTTCACTGGCTACTCAGAATCAAACCGTAGAGGGGAGAAAAGAAATGCCTAAAAAGAAAAAGTTGAGTTTAGGTGTTCTCGCAGCAATCAGCTCACTGTTTGCTGTTTCAGCGAATGCTGAAGAAGATAAGTCTGAAGACTCAGGCATTGATGAAGAAATTGTGGCAGTTGGTTCCCAGATTAAGGGCGCCAACATTGAAGGCGCACTGCCGGTTACCGTTCTCGGTCAGGAAGATATAACCCTGACAGGTGCATCCACTGGTGATGAACTACTGCGCTCCATTCCTCAGATAGGTGAAGTGGCCTTCAGTAGCGAGCGTTCAGTGGGTGGTGTAAACGATGCTCGTGGCGATGTGGGCTCCATTAACCTTCGTGGTTTGGGCACAGGTAATACGTTGACACTGCTCAATGGTCGTCGCTTGGTATTGCACCCAGGTACACAAACAGAAAACTTTGTGCCGGTTACCACTGTGAACTCAAATACACTGCCGGTTCGTGGTTTGCAGCGAGTTGAAGTGTTGCGTGATGGTGCTGCGGCTATTTACGGTACAGATGCCGTAGCCGGTGTGATTAACTACTTGCTTGATGATGATTACGATGGTTCTCAACTGAGTGTACGTTATGGCACTTCCCAGGGGACGGGTCTTAACGAGGTATCTCTAAACGGCATTACGGGCCTTGAGTTTAACGACGGCAGAACAAAAGTCACTCTGTCTGGCAGCTACTTTGACCGTAAGGGCTTGCAAGCCAGTGAAAGACCGTATTCTGCTTCCAGCGACTTGCGGCCACTGCTAGAAGGCACGGGCAGTCCATTTGAGGGTGATACAGACTTCAGGGGGACCAGTACAGATTCCCCGTTTGGTGAGTTTCAGGCGCCAATTGATGTAGATATTGTTGGCCCAGACGGTGTAAACCGCAGTTTGACGACATCATCTCGTCGCTTCCACACGCAGCCTCTTGGTAATTCCGGTTGTATCGCCGGTACGGAAGGCTTTAATCCCGAAAACCCTGGCGTGTGTCTTGACAATGGTATTCTGTCTACTACCAGTAGCGATGAGAATTTGCGCTCAGATCGCAACAGAGTTCGTTCATTAACCTCTGATGTCGAACGCCTCAACATCTTCGCTTTTGTGAATCATGAATTTGAAAGCGGCCACGAATTTTTTGGTGAAGCCTCTTACTACCAGGCCGAGACGTTGCGTATTCGTGAGCAGGCCGGGGTATTGGGCAGCCAGGAATTTGATATTAATGCCAATGCATACTGGAATCCGCTGGGGCCGACAACGTTGGCCGACGGTGTAACCCCTAATCCAAATCGATTGGCAGGTATCGATGCGCCTGCTGAAGGCCTTGGTTTGCGGGTTCGGGACTTCCGGGCAATCGATACAGGCTTGCGCAATATCGAAGTGGAAAATGACAGTTATCGACTGCTGGGTGGTATACGTGGTTCGCGAGGCGATTGGGACTGGGAATCTGCGATTGTTTACTCAGAGTTTGAAGTGGAAGATGTGGCTAAAAACCGCATCAGCCTGACACTGCTTCGCGATCAAATTAATTTAACAACCCCTGATGCCTACAACCCTTTCCTGGGCGGGGACTTATCCGATCCCTCCAACCCCATTAACCCCGGTTCAAACGTCAATTCGCAGGCAGCCCTTGATGCAATACGTATTGATGTAACGCGTAAAAGCAGAACAACACTGGCTTTGTGGGACTATAAACTGTCTAACGCCAGTTTGTTTTCGTTGCCTGCCGGCGATGTAGGCCTGGCGACAGGTGTGGAAGTACGTCGTGAGACGTACCGCGATGATCGTGATGATCGCCTCGATGGAACCATTACCTTTGAGCGTACAGAAGGTGATGCCAGCACTGAAATCGGCACTGATGTGGTGGGTTCCAGTGGTACTCCTGACAGCAGCGGTGATCGCCGGGTCATTTCTGCCTATGCAGAATTTCTGGTGCCTATTCTGGCAGACCTGCCGCTGATTCAGCGTCTGGATGCACAGATTGCGGTTCGCTACGAGGACTTTGACGACGTGGGCTCTACAACCAAGCCAAAATTTGCCCTTTCTTGGCAGCTGGTTGATTGGTTCAAAATTCGCACTGCGTATTCGGAAGGATTCCGTGCCCCCAACATTCCTCAGATTGTAGAGCAGGGGGTTTCTCGGGTGAATACTCGTACCGATGTTGTACGTGATGAACGACAAGGCACAGAAGAGGTTCGTTCAGGCAGTACCAGCTTGCAACCAGAAGATGATGAAAACATCGCTGTTGGTTTCGTTTTTACCCCGCTCAATGATCTGACATTTACCTTGGACTGGTGGAAAATTGAACAGGAAGGTGTCGTCGGTATCCTTGGCGGGCAAAATCAGTTGTTGTTTGACTCACTTCTGCGCGCACAGGGGTCTTTTAACCCCAATGTGATTCGACAGCCTGATGAAGCCGACGGTACTCCCGGTGAAGTGATTCGAGTTCTGGATTCGTACTCCAACCTTTCACCAAGAAGCATCGAAGGTGCGGATGTATCTCTGGAGTACTCTTTGGATACAGACCTGGGTGACTTTACGTTCAAGCTGAACGCTGCACGATTGATTGAGTTCACCCAAGAACCCGATGCTATTTCTGCACAACTGCTTGCCGCTCAAGAGTCTGGCCTTATCAGCCCTGTTACCGGTGAGGCCGCCGTGCCAGTAACGCTGAATGTTGGTAATGCGGGAGATTTGCGTCGCGAAAATGGCCGCCCGGATTGGCGTGGCAGTGTGTCTTTGAGATGGCGTAAAGATGAGTGGGGTGCCGGCATATTCACAAGTTATGTCGATGATGTTGTAGATACCTCTGCAACCCTTAGCGACGGCACTCTGTTCCCTGTGGGTAGCTTCCTGCGAACCAACGTTAACCTGGATTACCGCTTCCAGGATGGCGCTTTGGATGGCACTCGCGTCAGGCTGGGCGTGCGTAATATCGCTGATCGTGAGCCGCCTCTGGCGGATAACGCGTTTGGTTATTTTAGCTCGCTGCATTCAAACCGCGGTCGTTACCTGTATCTCGATCTTAGCAAGCGTTTCAACTAATTCGCCTTGTACTTAAGTAGGGGGAGCTTTGCTCCCCCTGTTTTTATCCCGAGTTTTATTGTCTTTGATGGAGGGTTATATGCTGCATCCAGGCAGGTTTCTTGTATTTGTTATTTTTCTATTACCTATAGCTGGTTTTGCGCAAAGTAACAATGAGCGGGCAACATCAGTTAATGTGGCATGCGAGTTTGATGGCGTCAGCTTCGACGCTAACTTCGAAACAGGGCGCCTGAATGGCTGCCGCAAACTGGGCAAAAAAAACTACGAGCTCATTATCAAGCCAGAATCCCTGCCTGCCCACAACAGCCCGTGGTATGCGTTTCGGGTTGTTTCTGAAACAAAACAAAGAATAACCGTGCGCCTCACCTACACGGAAAAATCACATCGCTATCACCCAAAAACCAGTACGGATAAAAGGCAGTGGACTCCCTTGCCTAAAAAGTCTGTCAAAGAATTGAAGGATGGCAAACAGATTCGTATGAGGCTGGCTGTTGGCCCTGAGCCCACCTACGTCGCTGGTCAGGAAATTTTAGATAACAACTTCCATACCCACGTGGAAAATGTATTGGCGAAAAAACCTTATCTTACAAAAACTGAGATAGGTAAATCTGAGCAGGGCAGGCCCATTTACAAGCTGGAAAGTAACACATCAAAGAGCAGTGATTATCTGGTCATCGTCGGTCGTCAGCACCCAGCTGAGGTAACAGGTGCACTGGGCATGATGTTCTTTGTCAATACACTGCTGGCAGATACTCCTGTGGCGAAGCAGTTCAGGGAAAAGATAAACCTGCTGATTGTGTTTAATCTCAATCCAGACGGGGTTGCCTTGGGTCACTGGCGAAAAAACACCAACGGCATAGACCTTAATCGTGACTGGGGGCCGTTTAAACAGGCAGAAACCAGCGCTATTGGTAAACAACTTGCCCGTTTCAAGAATACTGACAAAGAGCGCATCCGTTTTTTTGTGGACTTTCACTCCACAACAAGGGATATCTTTTACACGTTGCCAGACGATCTGCCGGGCAACCCTGCCGAGTTTATTAATACATGGCTCGACAATATTCAGGGCCGCATGCCCGATTACAAGCTGCGCCGCAGGCCAGGATACAACCCCAAAACCTACGTTTCCAAAAACTACATCTACAAACACCATGGTGCACCGGCAGTTACCTATGAATTTGGTGACAATACCAGTCGACAGCTTATTCGCGCCCAGGCGACGGTGGGCGCGGAGGAGCTTATGAAAATGCTGATTGGTTCATAGTAGTTGGCGAGTAGGCTTTCGGCCCAGTGGTTGAAAAAAGCCCCACTCGCACTCTGTCGAATGGGGCATTTACGGCCACCAGGGCGGTGGCCTGGGGTAGGCATGTCATTTAAAGGAGCACTATAAAGGCTAGCGCCTTTTTCCATGAGCTGCCGAGTTTCCGCTGAACGGTTGTTGCTAGGGCCTGTTCACACTGATTGAAACATCACTGCTGGGAGCCATTTTTTTGCCCAGCAAGGCAGAAGGAGTGCCGTGTGGTTATTCCACATAAGCGACTGATAACGCAGCTGGGCGGGAAAATGGCCCCAGCCCTTTGGGTTGCGCTAAAAAAGCGCCACTCGGTGTTGCTCGTCGCTACTCCCCATTATGGAGAGGGGAATGACCAAACCACTCTCCTCGCGCCTAGATTGGCGCTTTTTTAGTCACAACAGTGGCGATTCAATTAGTGTGAACAGGCCCTAATGCACTCCCCAGTACAGCTCACTATTGCTATGATGCCCGCAATCAGAGGAGATTACGCCCATGTTGCGCCGCTATTTGGCTCGTGTTTTTGCCGTACTGATCGCCAGCTGTCATTTGCAAGCGGCAGAAACGGAACCTGAAGCCCCAATTCTTGATCTCGGTGCCAGAGTGCATCCGGAAATTGGTGAGGCGGGCATGGTCATCGCGCGGGATGCGGTCGCCAGCCAGGTGGGAGCGGACATCCTCGCCCAGGGTGGTAACGCGGTGGATGCGGCAGTGGCCACTGGCTTTGCGCTTGCGGTTACTTTTCCTCAGGCGGGTAATATCGGTGGCGGCGGTTTTATGTTGCTGCATTTGGCAGAAGAAAACCGCACCATTGCTCTGGATTACCGGGAGTTGTCTCCGGCAGCGGCCCATCGGGAGATGTTCTGGAATCAGGAGGGTGGTGTAGACGGTGAGCGGGCTCGCGGCAGCCATCAGTCCGCCGGAGTGCCTGGCACCGTTGCAGGGCTGGTTCATGCCCAGCAAAAATACGGTTCGCTGCCACTGAAGAAGGTGCTGGCGCCAGCCATTGAATTGGCTGACAAAGGTTTTACCGTCGGCTACCCATTGGCGTTTTCCCTGCAGCGCCGGGGTGCGCGCCTGAAAGAAAACCCGGCAGCGGCGAGTTATTACTTCAAACCCGATGGCAGCGGTTATCAGCCTGGCGACAAGTTAGTGCAGAAAGACCTTGCCTGGACGTTGACGCAAATCGCTGAGAAAGGCGCTGACGGCTTCTACAAAGGCGAAGTAGCCAAGCGTATTGTGGCGGAAATGGAGCGGGGAAATGGCCTGATTACCTTGGACGATCTGGCCCAGTACCAGGTGGTAGAACGCCAGCCAGTCACCGGCACCTATCGAGGCTACCAGGTGGTATCCATGCCACCGCCATCATCCGGCGGCGTACACCTTATCCAGATGCTCAATATGCTGGAAGGCTTTGATGTACAGCAGATGGGCCACAACAGCGCCTATTACATCCACACCCTGACGGAAGTCATGCGTCGGGCTTATGCGGATCGCAGCAAATACCTGGGCGACCCGGATTTTTTCCAGGTGCCGGTGGATCAGCTGATCGACAAAAACTACGCGGAGCAATTGCGCAAAACCATCGACCCGGTACGGGCGACTCCTTCGCTGGAAGTATCGCCGTCCCTGCCGCAGGTGGAGGAAAGCCCGCAAACCACCCATTACACCGTGTGGGACAAGCAGGGCAATGTGGTGAGCAATACCTACACCCTGAACTTTTCCTACGGCAGCGGCATCGCCGTGCCGGGAACAGGCTTTTTGCTCAACAACGAGATGGATGATTTCTCTGCCAAGCCGGGGCAACCCAATGCCTATGGCTTGGTGGGTGGAGAGGCCAATGCCATCGAGCCGCGCAAGCGCCCGCTGTCATCCATGACACCCACCATGGTGTTCAAGGATGGCAAACCCTGGATGGCTACCGGCAGCCCCGGAGGTAGCGCTATTATCAATGTGGTGTTGCAGACCATTCTCAATACGGTGGATTTTGATATGAGCGTGGCGGAAGCGGCAATTGCACCGCGTATTCACCATCAGTGGTTGCCGGATCGTCTGCGCCTGGAAAAGGGCATCAGCCCCGATACCCAGCTTCTGTTGGTGCGTCAGGGCCACCACCTTAACTCCGGCCGCTGGATGCCGGGGCGTACCAGTACTATCGTGTTTGAAAATGGCCGTTGGTACGGCTACTGCGATCCTCGCTGGCCCGGCGGTGCGGCAATTGGGGTGAAGTAAGAATTAGACCTTTTCAGGGAGGAAATAAAAATGAGCAAGAAAGCAATACAGGAAAACAATGGTTTAACTTTTTGGGTGCGGTTTCCGTTATCACTTGTTTTTGCGGTAGCTCTTATTTTTCTATTCGAATACCTGTGTGAAAAAATTCAGCCTCAGGGATATAAGAATGGCTTTATTGAGGGTGTTAGAAGCGCGGGCGTATGGGTTTTGCTGTATTGGGGGCTCGGTTTTCACAAACATAAGATAATTATTGAAACCTCAACTCCACCCAGTGAGGTTGGCCGAGTCCAGATTATTAAACAGCAAGTAAGCCTGACAGAAGAGGAATTAAAAATCAGCGAAAATATTCGTCGCTATAAAGAACAGCAACGCATAAGAAAGGCGAACAGACGCTGGTGGGAGTTTTGGATATAAAGTTGCTGGCCAGAGAGTAGGGTGGATTAGTTGCAAAGCAACGTAATCCACCCCGTGATCATGAAGAAGCCAGTTATTTTTTCTCCTGTTCCATGGATAGCTCTGGCAGATGCATGTAGATGGTGTAGCTGCTGCTCTTGAAGTTACTGTCGAAATCATCAAACATTTTGTCGACTTTTTCTTCCGACTTCATGTGCTTGATGGCTGCCTCGCGGAAGCTGACTTTGGGCGGTTCCATGGCGGCAAAGTTTTCGTAGGGGAATACCAGCATCAACACTTCTGGCCCGGTTACTGAGTAAGACCAACCCCAGCTTCTGTCCCATTTCATGTCTTTTGCCATTTTGCTGATGGCCGCTACGGATTTGCTGGCTCTGGAGTCGGCTTTCAGTTTGAACTTCTGCACCCCGACAAACTTGTAGCCTGTTTCGCTGTTTTTCCAGTTGCCATTTTCGTGGTCGATGCGGCTGTATTGGTGTTGATAGTTAGCCACGTAAGGGTCGACATTTTTGTTCCAGTGCTCGGAAATTTTGCTTTTCTCACCCCAGGCACTGTAGGCGTCACGATCTGCCCAGTTAAAACAGCAGTAGCGAATTATATAGTGGTTCAATGATTCCCCAGTGTGTGGCACGTATATTTGCCAGGCCCGTGGGTCGCCGGCTTTTTTGCGTGCCTTCATATGGTCAGTAAAGGCTTTTTCAAATTCGTCCTGCATACCGTCTTTAACGGTAACTACCCAGCTTTCTGCCAGTGATGGCGGTTTTTTATCTTCTGCTTGCAAAGCCAGTGGCGTCAGAAATAAAGCAACTAATGGCCAGAACAGATATTTTCTTTTTATAAAGATTTTCATGTTTTAATCCTCTAGTTGAAACACCAGCAAGCATAGACACTAAATAGTGCCGTTGCCGGCAAATCACGCTAAAGGTTGAGTTTGTATGCTACCTAAGGATTTCTGCTGATGACCTTCCGGGTAAAGGCATTTCTGGCATTTTTGGCTGCTGTGGCAGTTACACAGATAGTTGCCAGTATTATTGCATCGCAATTTATACTGGCCGGGTTGGTTGATATGGGCGTGCCAGTGCCATTGGCGACACGGTTGCAAGTAACGGCTACGGATATCTGGCGCAGTGCGCCACTTTATTGGCTTTTGATTGTTCCTTCGTTGTTACTGTCCATGCTGGTCTTTCGCAGTATTAAAAAGCACTTTAACGATAGTATTTGTACACTGTTGTTTGCCCTTTGTTGTGGCATTCTGCTGTGGCTAGTAAATACTTTGCTTAACAACCTGCTTGGGGTTTCCCTGATTGCCGGTTTTCGGGGTTGGGGTGTACTGGGTTTGATTGTTGCGGGAACTTTCGGTGGCTGGTGCTATCGGTTATTAGGGCCTGCTCACACTAATTGAATCGCCACTGTTGTGACTAAAAAAGCGCCAATCAAGGCGCGAGGAGTGTGGTTTGGTCATTCCAAATGATCGACGAGCAACACCGAGTGGCGCTTTTTTAGCCGCAACCCGAAGGGCTGGGGCCATTTTTCCGCCCAGCTGCGTTATCAGTCGCTTATGTAGAATGACTACACGGCACTCCTTCTGCCTTGCTGGGCAAAAAAATGGCTCCCAGCAGTGATGATTCAATTAGTGTGAGCAGGCCCCAGTTAAAAAAGAGGGTAAACAGATGACTTTGTTGGTGAGGTTTGTACTTTGTCTGCTTTTTTCCAGTGCTGCCTGGGCACAGTATCAGGTGGAAACGGTCGCTGAAGAATTGAACTACCCCTGGTCCATCGCCTTCTTGCCCGGTGGCGATATGTTGGTCACGGAGCGGGGTGGTCAGTTGCGCATGATTCGCGATGGCAGGCTGCTGTCCCAGTCAATCAGCGGTGTACCCAAAGCCCATGTGCAGGGGCAGGGTGGCATGCTGGATGTACTGCTTGCGGAGGATTTTGAGCAAAGCGGGGTTGTATATCTCTCCTATGCTCACGGCGACAGGAAACGCAAAACCTTGCGCATTGCCAAAGGCAAACTGGTTGGCATGAAGCTCACGGATGTGGAAGTGATTTTTAGCGCTGAACCCTGGCGCGACAGGGCCATTCACTACGGTGGCCGTATGGTCTGGCTGCCCGATGGCACCTTGCTGGCAGCTAATGGCGACGGCGGTAATCACCGCGAGCAGGCGCAAAAGCTGGATAACCACTACGGCAAATCAATTCGCCTGAATCCCGACGGCTCTGTGCCCAAAGACAATCCGTATGTTGGCAAGCCCGACGTGCGCCCGGAGATATGGAGCTACGGTCATCGCAACCCCCAGGCCATTGTCTACGACGCGGATTCGGATTCCGTGTACATGCACGAACATGGCCCCAAAGGTGGGGATGAACTCAACCTGGTTAAGCCTGGCAAAAATTACGGTTGGCCGGCGATTACCTACGGTATTGATTACAACGGCTCAATCATTTCTCCCCACACGGAACTGCCCAATATGGAACAGCCGCTGGTTTACTGGGTGCCCTCCATTGCGCCAGCGGGCATGACGCAATATAAAGGTTCGGCGTTTCCCCAGTGGCAAAACAATCTGTTTGTGGCAGCGCTGAAAGAACAATCTGTGCGCCGCTTGACCCTGGATAAGGGTAAGGTGGTTGATCAGGAAATACTGTTTAAGGAGTTAGGCGCTCGCATTCGCGATGTACGCACCGGCCCGGATGGCTACCTCTATCTGCTAACAGACAGCTCGTCCGGCAAAGTGTTGAGGGTCAAACCGAAAAAATAATGGCCAGCCTTTTCCGTTTATGTCTGGGGGCACTGCTTGTCAGCGGCTGCCCCGCGTTAACTGCTGCTGATGCAGTAAGCAAAAGCGATGTTATCGAAGAAATCAGGGTTTCTGGCAACCGCCTGCCTGTCAGTGCAGTGGGGCAGGCGAAAACGACGCTCGATGTCACTCATAACGCCTCTCTGCGGTTGGATGAACAGCTAAAGCAAGTTCCTGGCATAGGGTTGTTTCGCCGCGCCAACAGCCTGACGGCACATCCTACTACGCAAGGGCTTTCTGCCAGAGGCGTGGGCGCAAACGGTGCGGGCAGGGTGCTGGTCACTCTGGACGGTGTGCCTCTTAACAATCCTTTTGGCGGTTGGGTCTATTGGTCGTCCCTCAATCAGCGGAACATCGCCCAGGTAGATATTTTCAAGGGTGGAAGTGCCAGTGCCTTTGGCCCTCAAGGGCTTGCCGGTACCGTCGCCCTGAGTTCAACGGTTCCGGTGGAAAACGGCGGTCATCTGGCGACTGAATACGGGGCGTTCGACAGCTATTCATTGTCTGCGGGTATTGATCGAGTTGGGCAAAACGGTTACCTGAGCTTGTCTGGCAGACATTTTGACAGTGATGGGCCCTTCTTGTTGTCCCCGGAGCAACGGGGGCCCATTGATATTCGCGCCGCCAGTGACGTGCAAAGCGCCACTGCGCGAGGAGGGTTGCAGTTATCCGATGCCACCCGAGTTGCTGGGTCTGTGCGTTATTTCGATGAACAGCGTGTGAATGGTTTGAGTACCGCCAATAACTCCACGGAAAGCCTGGAAGGCTCTTTTCGTGTATTGCATCAAACGCCAGATAAGCTCAATTGGGAGCTGCTGGGTTACTACCGCAGCACAGATTTCGCCAATGTGTTTGCCAGTGCACGGGATGGCAGAACCACTGAGCGCCCAGTTCTCGATCAATTTGATGTGCCGGGTACCGGCGGTGGTCTGTTGGCCAGGGTTCAGCTCGATGGTTTTGAAGTGGGCATTGAGGGGCGCTACGGCCAAGGGGAAACCAATGAGCGCTTTCGCAACCTGGGGCAAGGCTTTACCCGCCAGCGAATCGCCGGTGGCGAACAGCGCATCGTCGGTGTATTTGCGGATTTTCACAGCGAAGGGGAGTGGGGCGCCTTTAGTATCTCTACCCGGCTGGATCGTTACCGCACGTTTAATGGTCAGCGCAGGGAATTGGATTTGGCTGATGGCGCTGTGTTGCGGCAAGACGGTATTGCCAACCGCAGTGGCAGCGAGTTTTCTGGCCGGGCAGGTCTGCAATACCCGTTAACGGCTGCGGTGACGTTGAATGCCGCTGCTTATCGCAGCTGGCGTTTGCCCACCATTAACGAGTTCTATCGCCCGTTTCGGGTGGTCAACGACATTACCGAAGCCAACCCCAATTTACGGCCAGAGGCTCTTTACGGCGCCGAACTTGGTGTTTCTGCCAGCTTTGGCAATGGGGTACGCGGCAAGGCTACTTACTACCGCAATCGCTTTGACGATGGTGTTGGCAATATCACCATCGGATTTGGCCCCGGCTTTTTTCCACTGGGGGGATTTGTGCCCACTGGTGGCGTACTGCGGCAGCGGGCCAATATTGATCGAATAGATATTGATGGCGTCGAGCTGGAAGGTGAATTCCAACTGAGCGATAGCAGTGAAGTGGTGGTGAGGTACTTGTATACCGACAGTCGTATTAGTCGTTTTGCCGCCAACCCCTTATTGATTGGTCTCCGTCCAGTGCAAACACCGCAGCACTCTGCTTTTGGTTCCGTTCGGCACAGTTTCCCCTGGGGTTGGCTGGCCTTACAGGGGCGCTACAGCGGCAGTCAGTTTGATGACGACCTGAACCAGCGCAAACTGTCGGGTGTGTTCACCACCAATGTGGCGGCGGGATATGAGCTAGCCGACAAGCTAACTCTGTCGTTGGCGGTGGAAAACCTGTTTGACCGCGAAGTGGTTTCCGCCGTCAGTAGCACAGGTTTGCAAACCCTTGCGCAGCAGCGCTTTTGGCGGGTTGGTCTGGAATTGCAGTTCTGAGCCTACCGCAGCAACGACAGGAATTCGGAGCGGGTCATCTGATTGTCCCGGAAAATTCCCAGCATTGTCGAGGTTTTCATCAGGGAGTTCTGCTTCTCTACGCCGCGCATCATCATGCACATGTGTTGTGCTTCGATAATAACCCCCACGCCCAGGGCGCCAGTGACTTCTTCGATGGTCTTGGCAATCTGGGTGGCGAGGTTCTCCTGAATCTGCAGACGACGAGAAAACATGTCCACAATGCGGGCTACTTTGGACAGGCCCAGCACTTTGCCGTCGGGAATGTAAGCCACGTGGCACTTGCCGATAAAGGGCAGCAGGTGGTGCTCGCATAAGGAGTACAGCTCGATATCCTTAACGATCACCATCTCACGGCTTTCACAGGGGAAAAGCGCGTCGTTGACCACTTCCTCCAGGCTTTGCTCGTAACCGTGGGTGAGGAATTCAAACGCCTTGGCGGCCCGCTTGGGAGTATCCTGCAAGCCGGGGCGGCTCAGGTCTTCACCAATGCTTTCGATAATCTTGGCAAATGCGTCTTTCATGGCAATGTCGAGATGGTTAAACGGGGCGGCTAAGGTACGTGAAAGCGCAATTGAGGTAAAGGGGCACTTCTAAAAATAGTGATAGTTTCGTGAGAGCAAGGCGGCAGCGCACGCAGACCCGGAGTGTATAAGACATACATGAGGACTCGAGTACGCTGCCAACGCTGCTATCGCGGAAATAGCGCATTTTTAGGATTGTCCCTAAAGCATTTTTACTGTCATATAGGTAGAATGGCGCCTTTGCAAAAAGCCCCTGGAACCACCGTTGGACGATCACTCACACATCGCTGAGCAACTGCACACCGTGCGGGATTTTATCCGCTGGGGAGCGAGCCGCTTTGGCGAAGAGGCGCTGTTTTTTGGGCACGGCACAGACAATGCCTGGGACGAATCCGTTGCGCTGGTGCTCCACGGACTGTATCTGCCCAACGATAGTGGTCCTCAGGTATTGGATGCGCGCCTGACAAGTGCTGAAAAGCAGCGAGTATTGGCGCTGTTGGAGCGCCGTATTAGCAAGCGTATTCCGGCGCCTTACATTACCGGCTCGGCCTGGTTTTGCGGCCTGGAGTTTATGGTGGATGAGCGGGTGCTGATACCGCGCTCTCCGATTGCTGAATTGATCGAAGCGCAGTTCGTCCCCTGGCTGCAAAAGTCGCCAGAGCGAATTCTGGATTTGTGTTGTGGTAGCGGCTGTATCGGTATCGCCTGCGCTTATGCTTTTGAATATGCGCAGGTGGATGTCAGTGATATTTCCGCCGATGCTCTGGATGTGGCCCAGCAGAATATCCACCTGCATCATATGGACGGGCAGGTAAGGGCGCTGCAGTCGGATTTGTTTCAGGGCTTGGCGGATGAGCGCTACGACCTGATCGTTTGTAATCCGCCCTATGTGGATGAAGTGGATTTTGGCAGTATGCCCAGCGAGTTTCACCACGAGCCCTCGCTGGCGCTGGCCTCTGGTGAAGATGGCCTGGATTTTACTCGCCGCCTGTTAGCGCAGGCCGCTGATCATTTAAACGATGGTGGTCACCTGGTGTTGGAAGTGGGTAACTCCTGGCCAGCGTTGGAGGCCGCCTATCCGCAGCTGGGTTTTGAATGGGTCGAGTTCGAGCGCGGTGGCCATGGGGTTTGTGTACTCAACCGAGAGCAACTAACAATTATTGGGAATAACTAATGTCCGGAAATACCTACGGCAAATTATTTACCGTCACCACCTTTGGCGAAAGCCACGGCCCGGCACTGGGCTGTATTGTAGATGGTTGCCCTCCGGGGCTTGAACTCAGCGAAGCGGATATTCAAGGGGAATTGGAGCGCCGCAAACCGGGGCAGTCTCGTTATACCACCCAGCGTCGGGAAACCGACCAGGTAAAAATACTTTCCGGCGTATTTGAAGGGGTAACCACGGGAACGCCAATCGGTTTGCTGATTGAGAATATGGACCAGCGTTCCAAGGACTACAGCAAAATCAAAGACCAGTTTCGCCCGGCCCACGCGGATTACACGTACCACCACAAATACGGTCATCGTGACTATCGCGGCGGTGGCCGATCTTCCGCACGGGAAACTGCCATGCGCGTGGCTGCCGGCGCCATTGCTCGCAAATATTTGCAACAAGAGTGTGGCATTAACATTCGCGGTTACCTGTCGCAGCTGGGCCCCATTGAGATTGATACGGTCGATTTGGCAGAAGTGGATAACAACCCGTTCTTCTGTGCCGACGCCAATAAGGTCTCGGAGCTGGAAGACTACATGCAACAGCTGATCAAAGAGGGTAATTCTGTGGGTGCTCGTATTGGCGTGGTAGCGACCAACGTGCCCGTGGGGTTAGGGGAGCCTGTGTTCGATCGTCTGGATGCAGATATCGCCCACGCCATGATGAGCATTAACGCTGCCAAAGGCGTGGAGATTGGCGCCGGGTTTGCGTCGGTGGCGCAAAAGGGCACCGAGCATCGGGATGAAATAACCCCAGAGGGATTTCTGTCCAACCACGCTGGCGGCATTCTCGGCGGTATCTCCTCTGGTCAGGATATAAACGTGCAGGTGGCCTTTAAGCCCACTTCCAGTTTGCGTATTCCTGGCCGCAGTGTGGACGTCAATGGCAACCCCATTGAAGTGGTGACCACTGGCCGCCACGACCCTTGCGTGGGTATTCGCGCAGCCCCCATTTGTGAGGCCATGTTGGCGCTGGTATTGATGGATCAACTGCTGCGCCATCGTGCTCAGAACACAGGTGTTAACGTCAATACAGCACCGATTCCAGCCAAGCCGTAGGCTCATACATGCAGGATGCTCAACTGCGAAAGCCGCCGGTTCCTTACTGGCGGCTTTCTTCGTTTTACTTTTTCTATTTCGCCATTCTGGGCGTATTGGCACCGTACTGGCCGCTCTATTTCCAGTGGTTGGGCTTTGGCCCTGAACAAATCGGCTGGTTGCTGGGCACGGTAACCGCCTGCAAAGTGGTGGCGCCTAATCTGTGGGCCTGGTTGGCGGATCGTTCCGGCAAACGCTTGTTGGTGATGCGCCTGGGGTGCCTGCTGGCCTCGTTGTTTTTTGCCGGCCATTTTCTGGAGCTGGGCTTTTTCCCATTAA
Organism: Porticoccus sp. W117; assembly: GCF_030341905.1. Lineage (GTDB taxonomy): Bacteria > Pseudomonadota > Gammaproteobacteria > Pseudomonadales > Porticoccaceae > SCSIO-12696. The sequence goes on from NZ_JATAAF010000023.1 coordinate 40,942, forward strand.
TGGCCATCCTGTTTGCCTACAGCTTTTTCTGGAACGCCATTTTGCCGCAACAGGAAGCGATCACCCTGAGTTTTCTCGGTGGTCAGCCGGAGCGCTACAGCCTGATTAGATTGTGGGGTTCTGTGGGCTTTATCGTTCTGGTGTTGCTTGCCGGAGCGTTGCTGGGCGACGAAAATATTGTTTACCTGCCTGCCATCACCATGGCGTTACTGCTACTGACAATGGCGAGCAGCCTGGTCATTCCGTCAAGCGAAAAACCCCGAACAAAAACAGTCAGCAAAGGGTTTTGGCCGCTGGTGCTTAAGAAATCCCCGGTGGCGTTTCTGCTGGGTGGTTTGCTGATGCAGCTGGGACACGGTGCTTACTATGGGTTTTTCAGTATTCACCTACAGGGGCTTAACTACAGCGAATTTACCATTGGTTGGCTGTGGGCATTGGGGGTTATTGCCGAGGTTTTGCTGTTTTTGTTGATGCACAGGCTGTTACCCCGCTTTGGCGTCAAGGGGTTGTTGTTGGTCAGCCTGTTACTGGCTGCCATCCGCTGGCTGTTGATCGGCCATCTGGCGGATCAAATGGCCTGGTTGTTACTGTCTCAGGTACTTCATGCCTTTACCTTTGGTGTCTTTCATGCCGCCGCCGTAGAGGGCGTTCGCCGCCTGTTTGGCAGTGAACACCAAAGTAAAGCGCAAGCGTTGTACACCGCCGTCAGTTTTGGAATGGGAGGTGCGGTGGGTTCCATTGTGGCGGGGCAGGTGTGGCACCTGGGGGCAGAATTTACTTTTAATCTGGCCGCGCTGGTATCCCTGCTTGGGCTGGTAGTCATTGCTTGTTGGTATCGTGAGACGCGAGGTTGAAATTTAATCTGTATTTATATACAGTATTTGCGATTTTTGAGTAATTGATATGGCAGATAAAAATGACGACAAGCTGGTTATAGCCCTGTCAACGCGGGTACTTTTCGACCTGTCCGACAGCCATCATGTGTATGAAGCCGAAGGGCTGAAAGCCTATTCTAGCTACCAAATCGATCACGAAGACGACATCCTGCAACCGGGGGAGGCATTTCCCCTGGTTAAAAAATTACTGCGCATCAATGAAAAACTCGGTGGTGAGCCACGGGTAGAAATTATCCTGTTGTCACGCAACTCTGCAGACACCGGACTGCGTATTTTTAACTCTATAGAACACCATGGGCTTAACATCAGCCGCGCCGCTTTCTGCGGAGGCGAAAGCCCTTACCGTTACGTCTCGGCATTCGGTTGCCACCTGTTTCTCTCCACACACGGCGACGATGTTCGCAACGCCTTAAAAAATGGTGTAGCGGCAGCTACCTTGCTGTCTGCCAACAGCGCCAATGACAACGATGACGAACTGCGTTTTGCCTTTGATGGTGATGCGGTAATTTTCTCCGACGAAGCGGAAAAAATTTACAAACAGCAAGGACTGCCGGCATTTACAGACAGCGAGCGAGCGCTGGCAAAAACCCCACTGACTGGCGGCCCCTTCAAGAACTTTCTGCAAGCGTTACAAAAACTGCAAAGCGAATTCAGCGGCGACGACAGCCCCATTCGCACCGCACTTGTAACAGCCCGCTCCGCTCCGGCCCACGAAAGAGTAGTGCGCACCTTGCGCCACTGGAACATCCGCCTGGACGAATCCCTGTTTCTCGGTGGTATGGACAAAGGTGCTTTTCTGAAGGCCTACGGCGCCGACGTGTTTTTTGATGATCAGCAGAAGCATTGCGACTCTGCCAGTGAGTATGTGGCTACGGGGCATGTGCCGCATGGGGTGGCTAATGAAGAATAAAATCTTGTGTTAGCGATATATTTTCTTTTTATAAGTATTCATACAATCGGTTGAGTAACTATGTTCAGCTTTGATTAGCCAGCAGCTAGTGTGAGTCAAAGTCATACCTTCATTTTTTCTCCACTTTTACATTTGGCAAAGTGGTTCTCCGTCTCCTACATTTTTAAATATCGTCTCACGGATCAAACGGATACCGAGGCGTATGGATGCGGGGTTCGACCAGTTACTGAGGTTTAACCCACCAAAGATCAAAAAGAATTGGGGGTAGTAGGGATGTCAGGTCACACTGAATTTGTCTTTTGTGCCTTGTTTAAAGGTACTAGCCACTTAACCAACACCGACACCACCGCGCGCTAAGCCGCCAGTACATCATGGATGGTGGCCGCGTTGTTGTGTGTTTCGCACCGTACCCTCAGTGGGCGCGGGCTGACTTTTTGATTTCTGTTTCTCGCACCACACCGATTAATTCCAATTTGATGACCGCCCGCTCAGTTACTTCTGTGCGGGCGGTTTGCTAATGACCACGGGGAAGGTTGTTATGAACACGTTGAAGGGGTTTTGCCGTTTTAATCGCTTCGCAGTAAACGCGCTTTTGCTGTTGAGTTTGTCGGTATTTGGTTCTCAGGCGCTGGCTGCCATCAGTGCTACACCCAACCCCAGTACGGGCTCATACACCGTTAATTGGAGCTACTCGGGCTCAGATGATTCACTCAACAATTTTGAGTTACGTGAAAATGGCGTAGCAATCGGCGATTGCTGTGGGAGTTTTGTGTCTGGTTCAAGGAGTTTCTCAAACAAAGCCCCAGGCACCTACACATACACGGTTATTGGATACTTTGAAGAAACTTTTGATGATGATGAGTCTTGGGAGGAGTGGGAAGAAAACTTAGGCACCGTCACTGTTACCGTTCATAACCCTGTCCCCTCTACACCCTCTAGCCTAAGTGCTCCCACTAACGACGGCAACGGCGCTTACACCGTTACCTGGTCCTCCATGACCCACGCCACCAGCTACCAACTGCAACGCCGCCCCGCCGGTGGCAGCTGGAGCACAGTACACAACAGCAGTTCCACCAGTCGTTCCGAGTCGGGCCTGGGTAACGGCGTGTGGGAATACCGCGTGCGTGCCTGCAACAGTGCCGGCAGCTGTTCCGGTTACAGCGGTACCGACAGCACCCAGGTGGCCATCGCCCCCGGTGTACCCGGCACCGCCAGCATCAGCCCCGGCACCAGCTACAACGGCAGCCACACTCTGACTTGGGGCGCGTCCTCCGGCTCGGTCACCAAATATGACGTGGACAAACGCTTTAACGGCGGCAGCTGGAGTAATGCCTATGATGGTACTGCCACCAGCCGAGCCTTCAGCGGCCTGGCCACCGGCACTCATCAGTATGCGATCCGAGCCTGCCGCACCACCGGCAGCTACACCAACTGTTCCGGCTGGCGTTACTCGTCCAACGCCACCGTCACCGCCCCGGCGGCGGTCAGCCAACCCAATGCGCCGACCAACGACAACGACGGCACCTACTCAGTAAGCTGGAACAACTCCACCGGTGCCACCAGTTACCAGTTGCAACGGCAAACCAACGGCGGCAGCTGGAGCACCATCCAAAACACCAGCGCTACCAGCCGCTCCGAGTCGGGTTTGGGCAATGCGGTCTATGGCTATCGGGTGCGCGCCTGCAGTTCCGTGGGTTGTTCCGCCTACAGCTCTGTGGATACCACCCAGGTGGCGATCACTCCTGGCGTCCCGAGTTCCATCACCACCCCTGGTACCAACTACAGTGGTACCGTCTCCCTCAGCTGGGGGGCGGCCAGTGGCTCGGTGAGTTACTACCAACTGCAGCGTCAATTTAACAGTGGCAGCTGGGCCACGATTCAAAGCAATGGGGCAACCAGTCGCACCGATACCGGATTGGTGGTGGGTACTTATCGTTACGCGGTGCGTGCCTGCCGTACCACCGGCAGTTACACCAGTTGTTCGGGCAATCGCTTTAGCAATACCTTCACCGTCACCACCCCGGCGACACCGGGAACCCCCAATGCGCCTTCCGGTGATCCGGATGGCGCCTACAGCGTCAGCTGGAACAGCACCACCGGTGCCACCAGCTACCAACTGCAACGGCAAACCA
>NZ_JATAAF010000024.1 GCF_030341905.1 Porticoccus sp. W117
TGGTCGGCAGGAACTAGCTCGTCAATGCTGACGAACTCCATAGTGGACTGGGTTTGGGGGCGGTCTTTTAACATGCCCCATTATAAAAAGTCCCCGCACGAGGGCGAGGACTTTGTCAGCAGTCTGAGGGCAGCTTTTGCTGCCCTTTTTGCTTTCTGAATAAACGGCTACTTCTTAATCACTTTATTGTAAATAAACAGCAACAACAGTGCGCCAATCACAGCGGTAATCAAACCGCCAAAACTGAACTCACCTACGGCGCCCATGCCGAACAATGAACCCACCCAGCCGCCGACAAAGGCGCCAGCAATGCCGAGTAAGGTGGTCATAATAAAACCGCCACCGTCCTTGCCAGGCATGATCCATTTGGCCAGTATGCCCGCCAAAAGTCCCAGTACAATCCACGAAAGAATTCCCATTTGAAATCTCCTGATTGATGGTTGAAAACTGATCTTTAGTCAGCGCCGTTAGCTGCCACAGTGTGCATATGCACATCCTGTTGTGGGAACGGGATAGAGATGCCTTCGGCGTCGAAGCGTTTCTTAACCTGCTCGTGAACGTCGTTGTACACACCCCAGTAATCCGCAGTACCCACCCAGGGGCGCACGTTGAAGTTGACGCTGCTGTCAGCCAGTTCGGCTACCGCAACCGCTGGGGCCGGATCGGCCAGTACGCGATCATCTGCCTCAAGAATGGCTTTGATGATATTGCGCGCCTTGTCGATGTCGTCGCCGTAGCCAATGCCAAATACCATGTCTACACGGCGGGTATCGTGGGCGGAATAATTGACGATATTGCCGCCCATGGCCGCAGAGTTAGGCACGATCACTTTTTTATTGTCGGGAGTAGCCAGTTCAGTGGTGAAAATCGTGATTTCTTTTACTGAGCCAGAGGTACCGGCCAGTTCCACAAAATCGCCAATTCGGAATGGCTTGAAAATCAGAATCAGCACACCGGACGCGAAGTTCGACAGGGAGCCCTGTAGCGCCAAACCAACCGCCAAACCGGCGGCACCGAGAATGGCCACAAAGGAGGTAGCAGCAACGCCCACTTTCGACAGTGCAGCGATCACCACAAAGGCAACAATGCCGTAGTAGCAAAGGCTGGAAACAAACCCGGCAACCGCTGGGTCTACGTTTTTCTTGCCCATTACATTGCGTATGCCGCCGCGAATTTTCTTCGCCACCCACATACCAATAAACAAAATGACCAGTGCAGCCACCAGCTTGGGTGCCCACTCGATGGACATATTGGTTGCAGTTTCGATCAGTTCTTCCACGATATTCCCCTTTTATTGTTGATAGCTTGCCTGAAAATATAGGCTGTTTTTAATGGTCAGGCACAAAATGACAGTCTAAATAAGAACACTACGCCTTTAAGATCAGTGAAAAGTACCAAACCCTGTAACAGGGTTTTGACATTCAATCACTCTTTGTCAATCCACCACCTCAACTGAGTCCACTTTTTGAAAGCCCCTTGGCAATTTATGCCCACGGCGACCGCGCTCGCCCACATAGTGTTCCAGATCGCTGCGCTTGAGGCCAATATGGCGTTTGCCGGAATAAACTTTCAGGGTTTGCGAATCGTTTAAAGTAACCAACGCCACCATAAACTCTTCCCGATTCTGCACCCTTGCAGTGGGGATGCTGAGAATTTTGTTACCCTTGCCTCGCGCCAGTTCCGGCAGCTCTTTGACTGGGAAAGCCAGCATACGGCCTTCGTTACTGATGGCCACAAGCAGATCATTTTCCGGGTCGTCCACCAATTTGGGCGCCATCACCCGCCCGCCTTTGGGCACTGACAGGGATACTTTTCCTGCTTTATTTTTGGTGTACAGCTCACCGAGGCGGCCAATAAAACCGTAACCGGCATCGGTACACATCAGGATAGCCTGCTTATCGTCACCCATCATCGCGCCCTCAAACGTCGCACCAGACGGCGCGTTGAGGCGGCCAGTGACAGGCTCCCCCTGCCCTCGCGCCGACGGCAGAGTGTGGGCGGCCAAGGCGTAACTGCGACCGGTGGAATCCAGCAGAATCACATTCTGGTTGCTGCGCCCTTTCGCGGAAAGAGCGTAATCGTCGCCAGATTTGTAGTTAAGCGCCGCCGGGTCAATCTCGTGGCCCTTGGCAGCGCGAATCCAGCCCATTTTTGAAATCACCACCGTCACCGGGTCGGAACTGAGCAGGTCAGTTTCCGAGAAGGCTTTGGCTTCATCCCGTTGCATTAATGGCGATTTACGCTCGTCGCCAAATTCCTCCATGGCCGCCAGCAGTTCTTTTTTGACCAGGGTTTTCAGGCGCGCTGCAGAACCGAGGATCAATTCCAGCTGCTCTTTTTCTTTTTGCAGCTCTTCCTGCTCGGCGCGGATTTTCATTTCTTCCAGGCGCGCCAGCTGACGCAGCTTGGTATCGAGAATGTAGTCCGCTTGCACCTCGGTTAGGTTAAAGCGCTTCATCAGCACTTGTTTCGGCTCATCCTCGGTGCGAATAATATGAATCACTTCGTCGATATTGAGGAAGGCGACCAGCAAACCATCCAACAGGTGCAGGCGCTTGTTGACCTTTTCCAGCCGATATTCGAGACGGCGGCGGGTGGTGTCGGTACGGAATTTCAGCCACTCCGCGAGAATACGATTGAGCGGTTTGACCCCCGGTTTGCCATCGATACCGATCATATTCAGGTTGATGCGGTAGTTGCGCTCCAGGTCCGTGGAGGCAAACAGGTGGCTCATCATCTGTTCCAGATCCACGCGGTTGGAACGGGGCACAATCACCAGTCGAGTGGGATTTTCATGGTCGGACTCGTCCCGCAAATCCGCCACCATGGGCAGCTTTTTGGCTTGCATCTGGCTGGCAATTTGCTCCAGCACTTTGGAACCAGACGCCTGATGCGGCAGTGCAGTCACCACCACATCACCGTCTTCCTTGTGCCATACCGCGCGCATTTTTAGCGAGCCGCGACCGGTTTCGTAGACCTTTTGAATTTCGACCTGCGGGGTAATGATTTCCGCGTGAGTGGGGAAGTCCGGCGCCGGCACAAACTGACACAGGTCTTCCACGGTGGCCTTGGGGTTTTCCAGCAAATGTACCGTGGCTTTGACCACTTCATTCAAATTGTGCGGCGGAATATCCGTGGCCATACCCACCGCAATACCGGTGGTGCCATTGAGCAACACATTAGGAACTCGCGCGGGCAATACTTCCGGCTCGTCCAATGTGCCGTCGAAATTCGGCTGCCAATTCACTGTGCCCTGGCCCAGCTCCGACAGCAGCGCCTCGGAATATTTAGTGAGCTTGGATTCCGTATAACGCATAGCGGCGAACGACTTGGGATCGTCCGGCGAACCCCAGTTACCCTGGCCATCCACCAGCGGATAGCGATAGCTGAACGGTTGCGCCATCAGCACCATAGCCTCGTAGGCGGCGCTGTCTCCATGTGGGTGGAATTTGCCGATCACATCCCCCACGGTGCGCGCGGACTTCTTGTATTTGGCGCTGGCCTTTAAGCCCAGCTCACTCATGGCGTAAACGATGCGCCGCTGCACCGGCTTGAGACCGTCGCCAATATGAGGCAACGCCCGGTCGAGAATCACGTACATGGAATAGTCCAGGTACGCCTTCTCCGCGTAGGTGCTGAGGGAGGCTTTTTCGATGCCGTCGTCGTCGATTTTTACGTAGTCAGTCATAATTTTTTGTCGCTTCGCTGTCATTCTGAGCGAAATAAAAGTAGTGCCTACAAATACACTACCGTCATTCCCGCGCAGGCGGGAATCCAGATACCACCTTTTTTCAATTCTGTAGTGCCATAGCCGACATGGATCCCCGCCTTCGCGGGGATGACGGCACTAAGCCTTTACACTTCCGCCAGATCGCCCTTGCTCTCCAACCACGTCTTACGGTCAGCAGCGCGCTTTTTCGCCAGCAGCATATCCATGATGGAATTGGTGTCATCGCCGGGTTCGATGGTGAGCTGCACCAGGCGGCGGGTATCCGGATCCATGGTGGTTTCACGCAATTGCAGCGGGTTCATTTCGCCCAGGCCTTTAAAACGCTGTACGTTCACTTTGCCGCGCTTACCCTCCGCAGCGATACGGTCGAGCACACCCTGTTTTTCGTACTCATCCAGGGCGTAGTACACCTCTTTGCCGATATCGATGCGATACAAAGGTGGCATGGCCACGTACACGTGCCCAGCCTGCACCATATGACGGAAGTGGCGCACAAATAAGGCACAAATCAGAGTGGCAATATGCAGGCCGTCGGAGTCGGCATCCGCCAGAATACAAATTTTGTGGTAGCGCAGGCCGGAGAGGTCATCACTGGCCGGGTCGATGCCCAGAGCCACGGCAATATCGTGTACTTCCTGGCTGGCCAAAATTTCCTGAGAGTCCACTTCCCAAGTGTTGAGAATCTTGCCCCGCAAAGGCAGGATCGCCTGGGTTTCGCGGTTGCGAGCCTGCTTGGCGGAGCCACCGGCAGAATCCCCCTCCACCAGAAACAGCTCACCAAAACTGGGATCGTCCCCGGAACAATCTGCCAACTTACCCGGCAACGCTGGCCCTTGGGTAACTTTCTTGCGCGCCACTTTTTTGCTGGCACGCATACGCTTTTGGGCATTGCTGATACACAGGTCAGCAAGTTTTTCCGCCTCTTCCGTGTGCTGATTTAGCCACAGGCTAAAAGCGTCTTTGACCACGCCGGAAACAAATGCTGCCGCCTCCCGTGACGACAAGCGCTCTTTGGTCTGACCGGAGAACTGCGGGTCTGCCAGCTTGGAGGACAGCACGTAACAGCAGCGATCCCAGATATCATCCGGGGTCAGTTTCACACCCCTCGGCAGCAAATTTCGGAATTCACAGAACTCGCGCATGGCTTCCAATAAGCCGCTGCGTAAGCCGTTAACATGAGTGCCACCCTGAGCGGTGGGAATCAGGTTAACGTAGCTTTCCTGGGTGAGTTCGCCACCTTCCGGCAACCACTGCACTGCCCAGTCCACTGCTTCTGTTTCCGCACTAAAGGTGCCCAAAAACGGTTCCGTGGGCAGTACGTCCCAACCATGAGTGGCACTGATCAGATAATCGCTGAGGCCATCTTCATAACACCATTCTTCGGTGTCACCACTGGCCTCTTCTTTAAAGGTAACCGTGAGCCCGGCACACAGCACTGCCTTGGCGCGCAATACGTGCTTGAGGCGGCGCACGGAGTATTTGGTGGAGTCGAAGTATTGCGGGTCGGCCAAAAACCGTACCGTGGTGCCGGTATTGCGCTTGCCGCAGCTGTCGATCACTTCCAGGTCGTTGTATTTGTCGCCGTTGGCAAAGGCAATCTGGTGCACCTTACCGTCCCGGCGAATGGTCACTTCCAATTTCAGGGACAGGGCGTTAACTACCGACACCCCAACCCCGTGAAGACCGCCGGAAAACTGGTAGTTTTTGTTGGAAAACTTGCCGCCAGCGTGGAGGGTGGAGAGGATCACTTCCACACCGGGCTTACCCTGCTCCGGGTGAATATCCACTGGCATACCACGGCCATCGTCAGTCACTGACAGGGAGCCATCTTTGTGCAACACCACATCCAGCTTGCGGGCGTGCCCGGCCAAGGCTTCATCCACAGAGTTGTCAATGACTTCCTGGGCCAAGTGGTTGGGGCGAGCGGTATCGGTGTACATGCCCGGGCGTTTCTTTACCGGGTCGAGGCCGGTAAGGACTTCAATATCTTCGGCGGTGTAGTTGGTCATTCGCTGTGTTCTTATGGTTTGACGTTGGATGTTCGACGTTTGACGAAAAGTCGTATCTGGATCGAGCGTAACTCGTCCAACGTCTAACGTCGAACATCAAACAAAAATTGGTAAATTTCCGGCAGAAACCGCTCATAGCCTTGAAAGCCGTGATCGCCACCTTGCTCTATGGTGAGTTTACAGGCAGCGTACTTTTCTTCCGCATCGCGATAATCCAACACTTCGTCCTCGGTCTGCAAGAGCGCCCACAAATTTTCTGGGCGCTGCAGAGTTTCCACGTCAAACTGGCGGTACTGCTCTACATGGTGATGCTCCATCACCCAGGTTTCGCCGGTGTGGTAGTTGGCGTTTTCGCCAACGTATTCGTGCATACCCCGCCAGGGGCGCACAGCGGGGTTAATAATAGTCGCACGCAAAGCGTATTTTTCAGCAAGGTAAGTGGCAAAGAAGCCGCCCATGGAGCTGCCTGCCAGTGCCGGAGGTACATCGCACTGGACAATAATATCTTCCAGCTGAGCAATGGCCCGCTCTGGGTAGTTATGAAGCTGTGGGCAGTGGAACTCTACTTCGGGGTGGTGCTCTTTCAGCCAGAGACGGGTAGCTTCAGATTTAAAAGATAACGGTGAGCTGTTAAAACCGTGCAGATAAAGTAGGAGCATGAAAAATCGGTACCTGAAAGATACCGATTATAACGATGTGCTGCTGGCTAACAAGGAGTGATCAGTAGCCAACACAACGCCGGTCAAGGCTGTCCATGGCGGGCAATTCAACCACACCGGTATCGATGGTACCGTCGTCATTGAAGTCGATCCAGCGAAAGCCCGGCCCTTGATCACCAAAGGCAAACTCGTCGCTGTTAGCGGCAAACTGGAAGCAGGTAGACGGTGTGGTGTACACCGTGATGCGATAGCGCTTGACCGCAGTTGGCTGGTGAACATGGCCGCCAAACACGGCTTTGATGTTGGAGCACTCCGCCAACTGCTCAAGGATGGCATCGCCATCGGAAACTTTTTGCTTGTCCAGCCAGGCACAGTTCACATCCACCAGCGGGTGGTGCATAAATACTGCCACCGGGCCGTTGTGTTTTTCGGCAGCAGCCAGTGCGGACTGCAATTGCCGCTCACCAATATGGCCACCCACTTTTCCGGGTTGGCGACTGTCGAGCATCAATAACAACCAGTTGCCCACTGTCACTTCGAAGCGAAACGGGGTGTTGAGGGTAGCGGCCATGGTTTCCAGGTCGTCGTGATTGCCGGGCAGCCAATAGTAGGGAACAGCTTCTGCTGACAGTTTTTTATCAAACAGTTCGTAGGCAGGCAGCGCACCATCACCGGCAATATCACCGGTCACAACAAAGGCATCTGCCATCTCCCGACAACGCTCCAAGACCGCATTGAGGCTGTCGCAGGTATTGATACCCGCCAACTGGTAGTCCGCCGACGGCCCCAGGTGGGGGTCGGTGAGTTGAACCACTCGTACCCGCTGTTGGCAAGTTGGTTGGCAGGCTTGTTTGTTAATGGTTTTCACCGTTGCTGTCATGCCCTGTTAATCTCTGCCGATCGCCCTGTTCTTTAACAAGTGAGGGCTTATCCATAAGCTCAGCTGGATACGCGATCAAAACAGTTCCCCGTTTCATAGCCGTGTTGCAGGCAGTGCGCCAGCAAATCGGCCAGGAACTTGTTCCACTGAGCCTTTTCATCCTGCTGGTACATTTTCGGGTTGGGGTATTCAAAGCGTGGGCTCGGGCTTCTGTGGCCTTCGCAATCCAGCACTTCGGCAACCTTGGCATCGTGATAAAGGCGAACCTTTAACGCCGGTATTTGTAACCAGCCGATATCACTGCCCTGTTTCTGTTCCAGCTCCGTTTGTTTCAACGTCAGCAAGGTGGTGTAGGGGGTGCGCTCAAGTACTGTGATGGTGACCACACGATTCTGTCCATTGAGGACAAAAGTGCGCGAGGATGCTGACTGGTACTCCGGAAACAGCTTGATAAACCGGAGATAGTTGGCATCGCAATCCGCCATGTACCGCCTCAGGTCTACCTTGTATCGAAATTTATCAATAACAGCCACTGTCACCTACCCAGAATGTTAACCAGTTGCCATTCGCAAAATGGAGTTGTGAAATGCTTCCAAAAAACCTCTACTTAGTGGATTTTTTACGGTGTCGCCAAACCACTCTACCCATGGTATCGGCAGCTGTCTAGCGAGCCTGTAGCAACGGTTAACAAAACCTTACTCTGTGAACAGCCTCACAAGTGTATCCGGAATGGCCGTTCTGATAGACTCGCGGCAACGCAAATGGACGCAAGGCATCCCCCGATGAAGAATTTCACCAAGCTGGCTCTCGCTACCCTGTTGGCTTCAAGCACAACCGCTCAGGGCGAAACCCTGGCAGAGATTTACCAATTGGCGCTGGAAAACGACGCCACGTTTAAAGCCTCGGAAGCGCGCTTTTTGATCGATCAAGAGGCGATTGTGGCACCGCGTAAAAACCTGTTGCCGTCGTTTGCGGAGAACGCGTCGATTGGGTACGGCCTTGGGGCGGGGAAAAGCCGTTCCCGCCAGGACAACACGCCACTGAGCCAGACCCGCACATCCGATGGCATTAAAACCTTCTCCGTAGATGGCCTTAACTACAGCTTTAATGTGCGCAACTGGTTTGACTTTAAAGCCGCCGGGCACGATCTGGAACGGGCCGAGGCGCAGTTTGCCCTGGATCAACAAAACCTGATTGTGCGGGTTGTCGGTGCTTACCTTGACGTGCTGCGCGCCAGCGAAGCCCTGCGCATTGCCCGCAGCAACGAAACCGAATCCAGCCAGCGACTGCAAAATGCCAAGGAACGATTTTCCGTAGGGCTGGTAGCCATTACCGATGTTCACCAGGCCCAATCCACCTTCGACAACGCCGTAGTGGCGGTGTTGCAGGCGGAAGGCGATTTCGCGATTCGCTTTGAAGCTCTGGAAGTGCTTACTGGCAAACGCCACTTCGAGTTATCCGGACTGAAAAACGACTTTCCTATCGACGACCCGGAACCCCTGGACAGGGAGCAATGGGTGGACTTCTCCCTGCAAAACAACAATAGCCTGAAGATCGCTAAGTCCACTCAGGAAAGCACGGTAGATCGCGCCAAAGGCAGTCAGTACAACTACACACCAACCGTTTCCGTCACCGTCGGGGGGTTCAGATACACCGACACGCCGGGCTCGGTGATCGACTTCGGTAATGGCCCGTTTCTCACCAATGCCAGGGAAAGTTCTTCCTACCGGGATACCAACGTGCGTGTGTCAGTGCCTATCTTTACCTGGGGGCTCAATCAATCTCAACGCAAAGTAGCCGCTCAACAAAAAGTGCAGGCTCATCACAACTACGTAGGCGCCCGCCGCCAGGTGATCCAAAGTGCCCGCACCTCGTTCCTCACCGCCAAGACCAACGCCGCCCGGGTGCGAGCACTGGACTCAGCGGTGACCTCTGCAGAGAGTGCTTACAAGGCGACTCTCTCTGGCTATGAAGTCGGCACACAGAATATTCTCGATGTACTCAGCGAGCAGTCGCGTCTGTTCCAGGCGCAGCAAAATTACGCCAACGCTCGCTACGACTACATTCTGAGTTTTATGGAGTTGAAACTGCAGTCGGGACAACTGAGCCCTGAGGATGTGTTTACCTTGAATGGTTGGCTGGAAGACAGCGCCAAGGTTATAAAAGAGAAAGGCTGACCACTTACCGTCATTCTGAGGAGGCGGAGCCGACGTGAGAATCTCACAAGTTGAAAGTTGTGGGATCCTCGCGGTCGCTTCGCTCCCTCAGGATGACAAAGAAAAGACGCAGCCTCAGGGTGAAGGGCTGGTGTCTTCAATAACTGTCATTAACCGCTGTAACGCACCACGATTTTGTTCCGCCACCGCTTGTGCGGCTTCGCCCATGGCAACACGACGCTGCGGATCATTGAGCAACGATTCCATTTCAGCGGCAATCTGCTCGCTGTTATCGCACACCACCATGCCTTCCGCCGACAATAGCAAGCGGGACGCTTCAGCAAAGTTAAACAGGTGAGAGCCAGACAACACCGGCACCCCCCAGGCCGCCGGCTCAATCAAATTGTGACCCCCGACGGGCACCAGCGAGCCGCCCATAAACACCACATCACTGGCGCCGCAAAACGCCAATAACTCGCCCATGGTGTCGCCCAGCAGCACCTGACTATCCGCTGGCGCCACTGCTTCACTGCGTCGGGTTACGGTCAGTTTGCGACTTTCACACAGCTGTGCCACTTCGTCAAAGCGCTCTGGATGACGGGGGACCAATACCAGCAACAAGTCGTCGTGGTACTTTAGAAGCTCCTGAAAACTGTCGAGAATAACTTCATCTTCGCCCCGGTGGGTACTGGCCACCAGCCAGACAGGGCGCTGATTGTCACCGCGCCACTGTTGTTTCAGGTCATTGGCTTTTTGACGAACATCATCGGTAAGCAGTAAATCAAACTTGATATTGCCCGTAATAGACAGGCTTTTTTCCGGTAAACCTAAGTCGAGAAAACGCTGGCCGTCATCGCTGTGCTGAGCCGCCACAGCACTGATATTTGCCAACAACGATTGCATAAGCGCCGGCATTTTTGCGTAGCCGTCTGCGGACTTTTGCGACAACCGGGCATTGGCCACCACCACCGGAATATCCCGTTTTGCGCAGCCGAGAACCAGGTTGGGCCACAACTCTGTTTCCATAATCACCAGTACATCCGGCTGTACCCGTTTGAGAAAACGCGCTACCACATCCGGCAGGTCGTAAGGCGCGTAAACGTGATACACCGAATCACCAAAGCTGGCCACAACCCGCTCTGAGCCCGTGGGGGTCATGGTGGTCACCACCAGCTGCGCATTGGGATAACGCTGTTGCAGTTGTTTGATCAGCGGCACTGCTGCCAGGGTTTCGCCCACGGAAACCGAGTGCACCCAGATAACCTTGTCCGCTTTCAGGCGCGGCACAAAACCAAAACGCTCACCCCAGCGTTTGCGATACGCCGGCGCTTTGCGGCCGCGCAGCAGCAGCCTCAACAGCACCAGAGGTACAGCGAGGTAGAAAGCGATGGTGTAGAGGGCTCTTATCATAGTCTTCAGCCTCGTCATTGCGAGCCGCGAAGCGGCGCGGCAATCTCGTGAAGTTTACTCCGTATCAGGAGATTGCCGCGTCGCCTTTCTTTGGAAAGCAAGGCTCCTCGCAATGACGGACTTTTTTATTTCCAGTAATTTTTCAACCACGGACATGGACGAATCGGGCGATACCATTTGTGGGTCACCCCTTCGATGGCTTCATCCGGCAACGGGTGGCCATGGAAAATCAGAATCTTGCTGCCTTCAGGGGCTTTGGGCGTTTTGAACAACCCCAACGGCCATGGGGAAGCACAGTCGTATTTGAAGCTGACACACCACTGGGTTGGCCAAAACCTCAGCTCGCCGCGCTGATGCACCTCGTCGCTCAGATAAGCCTGCTCATTGCGGAAGCTGTTTTTTACCTGGTCAAAATTTTGCTGGAATTTGCGCAATGATTGGTCGTAGCGACCAATTTTAAAGCGGTATACAGACGAGTTACCGATCAGGCGCTTTTTGAATTTCTTGTCGCGGATAATCAGGAATTCACCAGGGTGATCAAACAGCTCGTCGATATTGCCTACAATCACTACATCCAGATCGAGAAACAGAGCCTCCCCTTCCAGCCCACCAAACCCTTCTGCCAGTGTGGAGAGTTTGTTCCAACCCCGCTCCGGGGTGCCGGGGGGCAGCTCCAGGGATGGCAGCGGCTGCGCCTCAATGCCATCCAGCAGGCCATTGTCATCATCGGTAAAGCAGATAAACCGGAATGGCCGGGTGATGTTGCGATCCACCATGCGGTAGAGGCGATTGGCGTATTCGGCGCCGTATTTCTGACCCCATTTCATACAGATAATATTGACCGGCTGCTGCTCGTTGGCCATGGCATTCTCTCTGTCGTTCTTTGAATGGTTAATTGGGTAACAAACGCTGCCAAAGGTGGCTCACTTGCTGGCGATATTGGTGAAACGGCTGGCTGGCTACCACCGTCGGTTGCTGCTGCAACTGGGCACGGTGGCCAGCGGCGCG
This sequence comes from Porticoccus sp. W117, assembly GCF_030341905.1. GTDB lineage: Bacteria > Pseudomonadota > Gammaproteobacteria > Pseudomonadales > Porticoccaceae > SCSIO-12696. Next base: position 11,853 of record NZ_JATAAF010000024.1, read on the forward strand.
ATACTCCCGGTAGGCATCGATCAACCAGTGAGCTTGTTGCGGGGAGGGGCCATCGGCGAGCGCCCCGCTTTCTGTACCGATCGCTGCCAGGGTTTCCAGTATGCGAATGTTATCGCTCCAGCGCAGCAATTGCGGGTGCTGGCTGCCCCAAGCCAAGACGGCAAATTGAACCATAAATTCAATATCCACGATACCGCCGCTACCCTGTTTGAGGTCAAAGCTGGTGTTGTCTGTTTCCTTGCTTAAGTGGGCGCGCATTTTGTCGCGCATTTCCACCACATCCGCTGACAGCTGCTGTACGTCCCGCACTCTGGCCAATACGTCTCGACGCACCTTCTGGAAAGCCTCTGCCAATGGCTCGCTGCCCGCGACCGGCCGCGCCCGCACCAACGCCTGGTGCTCCCAGGTCCAGGCGTCGCTTTCCTGATAGCGCTGAAAGGCGTTGAGCGAAGTTACCAACATGCCGGAATTCCCGGATGGTCGCAGGCGCATATCCACCTCGTACAGCTGGCCAGAGCTGGTCTGGGTGGTGAGCAAATGGATAATGCGCTGCCCAAGGCGCAGATAGAAGGTGGCATTGTCGATACTGCGGTCGCCGTCGGTGCTGCCCTGGGGATCAGCGTCGTAGAGGAACACAAGATCCAGGTCAGAACTGTGGCCCATTTCAATGCCACCTAACTTGCCATAACCAACAATCAGAAAATCTGCCCCGCCACTGCGGAGAACCCCCTGCGGATAGCCGTAGCGCTGGGTCATCTGTATCCAGGCCATATCGAGCACCTGTTCCAGAAGCACTTCGGCGATCCAGGTAAGGTTGTCACTCACTTGCATCAGCGGCAGTGCATCGGTGACTTCACAGGCGGCCACCCGCAAGCGGTTGGAGCGTTTGAAATAACGCAACACTTCCAGTTGGGCTTCCAGATCATCTTCCGGAACCCGCAACACTTGCTGGCGCAGTTCATCCGCCAGCATGGCGCGATCACGGGCGCTGTAGAGGGTGCGCGCATCCAGCAGCTCATCCAGCAGAGACGGGTGTGCCGCCAGCTGACTGGCAATCCAGGGGCTGGCAGCACACAGCAATAGCAGCTGTTGAAGAGCCTGGGGATTTTCCGTCAACAACAACAGGTAGGCGCTGCGGCGGGTAACCGCCTCCACCAGGGCGAGGGTTCGCTGCAACAATTGCGATGGATATTGCCCCCGGCTACAACCTTCCAGCAGCATGGGCATAAAACGCTTGAGGCGGTCGCGGGCGCTGCTTTGCATCTGCTGTACCGCACGGCTATTCAACAAAGCCTGCAGAGTGCGCTCTGTATCGTCTGGCTGGTCATAACCGGCATTCTGCAGAATTTCGCTCACCGGCTGGTCACGGCGCAACAGCTGCCAGGTCAGGGTGGCCCACTTCGGTGTTTGCTGACCATTATCCGCCCCTGGCACCGGCTCGGCAACCACGGCGGCGAACTCTGTGGCTACCGTTTCCCGCGCCTGTACAAGGCGCTCACAAAACTCTTCCCAGCTGTGGCAACCGACAACCGCAACCAAGCGCTCCCTGCCCAAATGATCATCCGGCAGGCGTTGAGTTTGTTGATCGGCGATGCCTTGCAGGCAGTGTTCCACCTTTCGCAGTAATTGATAGCTGTCTGCCAGTTGACCAGCCTTACCTGCAGGCAGCAGTTTTTCTTCTTCCAGAATTGGCAGTACCCGCAATAACGGCGGTTGCTGCAACCGGGTATCGCGACCGCCGCGAATAATTTGAAAAGCCTGGGCGATAAACTCCACTTCCCGGATGCCGCCACGGCCTCGTTTGACGTCATTTTGAGCGCCGCTGCGATGCACTTCCTGCTCGATCAATGCCTTGATGTCGCGCAGCGCCTCAATGGCGCTGTAGTCAATGTACTTGCGATACACAAACGGCTTGAGCGCTGTTTGCAGCTGTTCACCAGCGGCAATATCACCGGCTACCGGGCGGCCCTTGATCATGGCAAAGCGCTCCCAGTCACGTCCCTGGCTTTGGTAGTACTGCTCCATGGCGGCAAAACTGCCCACCAGTGGGCCACTGCTGCCATAGGGCCGCAAGCGCATATCGACACGAAACACAAATCCCTCGGCAGTACGGCTATCGAGCAATTGAATCAGTTGCCGCCCCAGGCGCTCAAAAAACTCCTGGTTGCTGCGGCTGCGTTTTGATGAGGCTTCGCTGGTATCGGTTTCTCCGCTCTCCGGATAAGCAAATATCAAATCGATATCAGAAGAAACATTCAGCTCCCCAGCTCCCAGTTTGCCCATGCCAAACACCACCAGTCGCTGCGGCTGACCACTGGCTGCGCCTATGGGCACACCGTAGCGGTTGCACAGGCTGGGGTAGAGAAAGTCGATGGCGGAATCGAGACAACAACGTGCCATTGCCGTCATATCTGCGGTGGTTTCCGCCAAATCTGCCAAGTCGCTGAAATCCCGCCAGACAATGCGCACCATATCCCGGTTGCGCAGTTGTCGCAGAATGGTGGCTAACTGTTGCTCGCTGTCGATTCCTGCGAGTGCTTGCCGATAGCGTTGCTGCCACTGTTGATAATTAAACGCGCGCTGTAGATCACCGCTACTCACCAGCTCCATAAATGCGTCGGGGCGCTGACAGGCATAGTCAGCGACAAAGTCGCTGCAGCTCCACAGCAGTTGCAGTTGGGCGGCAAATTCGGGCTGCTGCTGACAGAGTTGTTGCAGTTGCTCGGCACACTCAGGAGAGACATTTTGAAAACGGGACAGGGTTTGTTGCCACTGGTTTTGCAGTGGGGGGCTGGACTCAAACACCTTAAATACTCACCGTCATTGCGAGGCCGCAGGCCGCGGCAATCTCAGCCAGTTTAGCAGCGTAATTCGGGAGATTGCCGCGTCGCCTTTCTTTATAACAAAGGCTCCTCGCAATGACGGGAGAACTAAACGATTTCACCAACAATTTACTTCCCAGAGTCCGGAGCCACCCGCATCACTTCGGTGATGGAAGTCAGCCCGGCGGCCACTTTCTGAGCGCCGGACAAGCGCAGAGTACGCATGCCTTCCTTCATGGCCTGAACCCGCAGGTGCTCAATATCGCCATCGTCTTTTACCAGAGGCCGCAAGCTATCGCTGAGGGGAAGAATTTCGTAGATGCCCTGGCGGCCCAAGTAACCAGTGCCGCGACACTCCAGACAACCCACCGGGCGGTAAACCGCTTTTGGTGGCGCCACTTTCCAGGGGCGCACCAGTTGTTGCCAGGCATCTTGCTCCAGCTCCGTGGTTTCCTTGCAGTGCGGGCACAATGTGCGCACCAGGCGCTGGGCCATCACACCGTTGAGGGTAGCGCGAATCAAGTGGGCGGGCACGCCGATATCCAGCAGCCGGGTAATGGCGGTGGGGGCGTCGTTGGTGTGCAAAGTGGAGATCACCAGGTGGCCGGTCAGCGCCGCCTGGGTGGCCATATCAGCGGTTTCCCGATCACGGATCTCACCCACCATAATGATATCCGGGTCCTGACGCATCAGAGTGCGGATACCGGCGGCAAAATCCAGGTCGATTTTGTGATGCACCTGAGTCTGGTTGAAGTTATCCACCACCATTTCGATGGGGTCTTCCACGGTGCTGACGTTAACGCTCTCGGTGGCCAGCTGCTTGAGGCTGGAGTAAAGGGTAGTGGTTTTACCGGAACCGGTGGGGCCGGTGACCAGTACGATGCCATGGGGGCGTTCCACCATTTGCTGCCAGCGCTTGCTGTCTTCCCCCACCAGTCCCAGCTCGGCGAAGTTACGCAGTAAGACATCCGGGTCGAAGATGCGCATCACCAGCTTTTCACCAAAGGCGGTGGGCAAGGTGGAAAGCCGCAATTCCACTTCGCCATTGTCCGGAGACATGGTTTTGATGCGTCCATCCTGTGGTTTGCGCTTTTCCGCCACATTCATGCGTCCCAGCACTTTCAGGCGGCTGGTCATGGCAATCATGATTTGCAGTGGCATCTCGTACACGAGATGCAAAACGCCGTCGATGCGAAAGCGGATTTTGCCCTTTTCCCGTCGCGGCTCGATATGAATATCACTGGCCCGCTGTTCAAAAGCGTACTGCAGCAGCCAGTCGACAATAGCGACAATGTGCTGGTCCTGAGCATCCGGGCTGGCCGCTTTGCCCAGCTCCATCAACTGTTCTACGTTGGTGACCACCGAACTGGCACCGGGCTGCTTGTCTGCACCGGAAATAGAACGCGCCAGCGTATAGAATTCCATGCGGTACTTGTGAATATCCGCTGGATTGGCCAGCACCCTGCGCACGGTTTTGCGGGTGACCTGCTCCAACCCCTCTACCCAACTGCTGGCGTAGGGTTCTTCGGTGGCAATCACCAGCTCATCACCCAGCACATCCACACAGAGAATGCCGTGGCGCTTGGCAAAGGCGAATGACATCACCTCGGTTACCGCCGATACTTGTATTTTCAGTGGGTCGATATGCACCACCGGCATGCCGGTCTGCTCGGCGAGCCAATGCGTCAGGCGGTCCAGATCCAGCACCCGCCCTGACATATCGCCACAGCCTTCCAACTGCTGTTTGGCAATATAGATCAGTGGGTGTTGCAGAGCCTCCTCACGGCTGCGGGTGCTACCCGAGACCAGGTTTACACACTCCTGGGACAACAAACCCTGCCCTTGCAGCTCTGCCAACAGGGGACGCAGTTCCAAACGACGGTCTTGTACGGTTACTTCAACCATGCATTTCTTCCCGCAAAATCACACATTTATCAGGAATTGTAGCGACTATAGTGATGAGTTTCAGCCAAGAAAAAAGCCGACCACTTTGCAGTGATCGGCTTTGATAACAAAAGCTGTGAAAAGAGAGATTAACCGACGCCTTTGGCCAATTCCTCTTTCAAGTCCTTCTCCATTTTACGGGTGGCCTCAAGCTCTCTAATACGGCTTTTTACGTAGGCCGCCCAGGATTGGGCATTTTTCTTCATTTTGTCGTGCTTGGACGCTCTTTCAAAGGCTTTGGCGGCTTTGGCATAGGACTTCAAATAGAACAGTGCCTCGCCTTCGCGCATGTGGCTAAGCCCCGGTTGCCTGCCCTGATCTTTCAACTTCTGGGCTTTGCGGGCCGTATCCACAGCTTTCTGGTAAGAGCCAACACTGGTGTATTCGCCTGAAAGTGCGTTCATCATATCGACATCATTGGGGTCGAGTTTGATATAGCGCTCCAGAACCTTGATGCCTTCTTTGCGCTCACCCGCCTGACTCAGAGTGAAAAACAAATCTTTCAGGTGCTTTGGATTTTCTTCCAAGTAGCCCTTTTGCAGACCGTATTGGTAAACCTTGGCCATCTGATAAGGAGCACTGTTGCTGTTGTAGCCATAGGCCAATGCCTTGAGGAACTGAGCTTTGGTTAACTGATCCTGCATAAACAGGGTGTCCAGCAAAACCATAGAATCCACCGGTTTCTCAAGATCCTGTTGGAAAATAACCGCCAACTCCTGCCAATAACGTTTCTTGGGGAAGTGAGTCACCAGAATCTCGAGAATTTCCGCCACTTTTTTGGGATTTTTCTTTTCGTAGTAAATCCCTTTCTGGGTGCGGTACCAACTCTCTTTGGGAAGTTCACCCTTGGCCTTAACATCAGCGATGGCTTCTTCAACCCACTCAAGGGACAGATCGTACTCTTTCAGAAAGAAATGAGCCTGACCAATCTGAAATTTTTCCGCAGGCCTGATTTCCTGCCCCATACCCAGCCATTCATGGTAGTACTTGAGTGCGGTGCGAAAATCGCTGGATGCCATATGCATTTGCGCCAGGGCACTGAGTATCTGGCGAATCGCCGACTCACGCATTTCCGTATGGAAGGTCAGCAATTTCTCGTAAAACCCTACGATTTTACTGTAGTCACTTTCGTAATTGGGATCTTGCTCACTCTTGATACTTTCCTGGGCAAACTCATAGGCAATCTCACGCCACAGGAAACTGACCTTTTCCCCCGGCGCGTATTTGTCGTATCGCGAGCGCATACCCGCAAGCACTTCACCGTATTTTTTCCAGTCCTTTGCCTCCTCAGCCTTTATCAGCTGATCAATTTTTCGGCCAAAGGACTGGCTCGGCGGCGTAAAACGCTTTTTTTCCTTTTCTTTTTTGTATTTGGATTTTTTCTCGGGCCAGGTAGCCGCCTCAGCAGAGGCGCCGACATCCACATAGGTTGTCAGCACCGGAGGCGCCGCCATTATGGCCAGAGCCAACGCGCCACCCGTAGTGGCTTTTATCGCCATTTTGTGAAAACTAAACATCATCTCGCTCCGACTTAATACCTGTCTGAAACCAAATTACTTAACTTGGGACAACCAATCAGCTGTCTTTCTCCAGCTCAAAGGTAAACTGGTAAGTGGTAATAAATTCAACCGGCTGGTTATCTTCCATTTTCGGTTTGAACTTCAGCTTTTTGGCCGCTCGTATGGATTCGCTATTAAACACCGTGCTGGGCTTAAAGCTGCCATCTTTATTTTTCACCTGGCCGTCAACTACTCTGGGGTCTAACACAACACCATTAACGGATACGGTGAATTCCACCACCACAAAACCTTCCAGCCCACGTTCCAAAGCACGTTGTGGGTAACGGGGTGCCACCCGCTTGATGGGGCGGGCTTCACTGTTGCCACCAAAACCACCAGAGCCAATATTAAGGCCAGAATCAACTCGAGGGGCGTCAATATTCACCGCCAGTTGCACATCTTCCGCTTTAGCGGCTTGTTGTTGCACACGGGGCGGTGGTGGTTCTTTGGGCTCCGGTTTTTGAGGGTCAAACTTTTTAAAGTTGTCCTCAATTTCTTCTTCAGCCTGGAAGATGTTGGCCAGCACTTCACCTTCACCTTCGTCGGGAGCTTCAACATCTGAAGAAACCAGGGTATACATCAGTACCAGCAGACCAAAGGTAATGGTAAAACCCAAGAGACCAGAGAGGCCTAATCTTACTACCTTCATGTTTTACTCCCCTTTGCTCGTGGCAATGATCACACCAGCAACGCCGGCATCTTTGGCAGCGTCGTATACTTTGCCGACCGCTTCCAGGGTGGATTTCGCATCCACCTGAATGACCACATTACCCTTGGGGTTTTCCAGGAAAAGTCGCTTGATTGTGGGTTTCAAGTCGTTGTCTTCAACTGGCTTTTTGTCGATGTGAACTTGGTTGTTGGCGTTAACGGAAACCAACACCGAAGTTGGCTTCAGCCGCGCTGTAACGGTTTCTACTTTGTCGATTTCCTGTCCCGGCGTCTTGATAAAGGACGCGGTAACAATAAAGAAAATCAACATAATAAAAACCACGTCGAGCATGGGCGTCAGGTCAATGGACTGACCCTGTGCATCCGCTTTGCGTGTTCTTTCCCGCATAACAGTTCTCGTTTGCTATGTGACTTGAATGTAAACCATTCAAATTAAAACCACTGAGCCCGGCTGGGCCGAACTCAGTGATCCATGGTCATATGGTCTTCAAGCAGGCCTTTCTCACGGGTTGAAACCCGATCCAGGTACGTATTACCGAATACACCGGAGATGGCGGTAACCATGCCAGCCATGGTGGGAATAGTGGCTTTAAAAACACCACTGGCCATGGATTTGGCGTCACCGCCTCCGGTAATACCCATAATGTCGAAGACGTGAATCATTCCCCATACAGTGCCCATCAGGCCAAACAGCGGCGCCAGGGCAATCATGGTTTTCACCATGTCCATATTTTCGTCGATTTTCATTTCAACGCGGGAGATCAACGCATCGCGTACTTGGTGAGCCCGTTTGGAGCGACGCTCGGCGCGCTCCTCCCAGGTGTCAATAGCAGCCTGAACGTCCCCTTTCAGGGAGGTCTTGAAATACCATACGCGCTCGAATATCAGCGTCCACAACAGGAACAGCAGGGGAACGATGAAATACTTGAGTACTTCTCCCCCCATGTTGAGGAAATCCTGAATTCCAGTGAGTGCGTCGTTCAGTGCATCCATGATTAATGGCCCTCGGCGTTCTCAGCAACAATACCCGCGCTTTGCTCTTCCAGTATATGGAGGACACGCTGTGCGCGGCCATTTACCAGGGTATGCAGCAGAATGGTTGGAATGGCAACTACCAGACCCAATACGGTGGTAACCAACGCGGAGGAAATACCGCCTGCCATGTTTTTCGGGTCGCCGGCGCCGAAGATGGTGATCGCCTGGAAGGTCAGGATCATACCGGTTACGGTACCCAACAGACCCAGCAGCGGTGCCACCATGGCAATAATCTTCAACAGGTTGAGACCAGATTCGATGGCCGGGCGCTCTTTCAGCACCGCTTCGTGCAGCTTCAGCTCCAGAGATTCGGCATCGGCGTTGGGGTTCTCTTCCGCCACTTTCAATACGCGACCCAGCGGGTTGTTGGTATTGGCTGTGGAAGTGTCACGCAGCTGCGCATTCACTTTGGCGCCAATGCCAGAGAGAACAACGAAGCGCAACAGTGCCAACAATACGGCGAATACACCCACGCCACTGATGACATAACCAACAAGTCGGCCTTCATGCCATTTTTCAGTAAGGGTCGGCAAGTCGACCAATTTGGTCATAAGGGTTGGCCCCTGAGCACCTTGCGGATCCAGTGCGGCTGCAGTAAACCCGGAAGTCGCATTACCGAGTGCGGCAACAGATGAGGTGTAAGAACCCTGCGGCTGACGGGGCAATGAAGAGATGTTGCCAGTCACCTTGTCATAGTTAAGGTACTCATCACCGGATACCAGCGCGTAGTTACCCACTCGCATCACTTCGGCGTCCACCTTCTCACCACCGCGGAAAATGGCAGTGTTGTACTTGACGATCTTGGTGCTCTGGTTGATTTCAAACAGAATCGCCTTCCACATGCCTTCAATTTCACTGATTTCCGGCAGCGTTGGAGTAGCACCTGAAATTTTTGAACGCAGGCTGTCGATTGCCTCAGTACGACCAGGGTATTGAGCGCTGACAATGGAGTCGCCCAAGTAGCTGATCACGTCACCGGAAGTACCGGACAGGTGGCCAAACAATTCTTTCAATGAACCCAGACGCTTGTTGTACTGCTCCTGAAGTTCACCAATCGCCCTTTCGTTATCGGCTTCGGTTTTTTCCAGAGCCTCGGATTTTCTCTTTGCGGCATTGAGCTGCGCCTTGACGTCATTCAGCAGTCTCTGGCGATTTTGTTGCTCGCGCAAAAAGCGCTGCTCGCGCTCGCGATGCTCTTTGGACTCACTGAGAGTGCCCTGGTCAATCATCTGCAGCAGCTCTTCAAGAGACTTGGCTTTTTCCTCTTCGGCAGCGTTAACAGAGAACGCCAGAGTAGCCGCAGCGACAGCCATCAGGCCTTTTTTAAGAATTCGCTTGTTCATTATTGTGCCTCCGGCGCTTTGATAGGCATGGTCATAATATCCAGAGTCGCTGTTTTCTTGGCGATACGAATCGCAGTAGAAATGGCGTTGCGGTACTCACTGGGGTCCAAGGCAACCCAAGCACGGCTGTCCTGATCCCAAACACCGGCTTTGCTCTTGTCTTTGGTCTGATACACCAGCGCGGTGCGGCCCATACGGAAGATGTTTACTTCCTGGGGTGCGCCATCCACTTCAATTTCGGTGACGTAGGTGTCGATCTTGTTGCCGTATTCCAGCTCGATACGGTAAGCCTCCAGCACCTGGCGGAATTTCTCGGCAACACTTTTGCCGGAATCACCCAGGCCTTCGCGGAAGCGTTTCACGCGCCCTTCGCGCTCTTCCATATCGAACGGCAGGTCGAGGGCAATGTGCTGCTCAAGCCCTTCAATCATGCGCTCAATCAGCGGTGGGATGCTGCGCTCAGTATCCTGAACACCGGCAATAGACGCTCTGAGGCGGTCCATTTGCAGCTGCTGGTGGGCAATCACCAGCTCTTTCTGGCGGTTGTACACTTTGGTGTCTTCCAGCTCATCGCTGGCAGTCTGGAAATCCAGCACCAAGTCGTCAGTCGCAGCAGAAATTTTGTCTACACGTTTCTGCGACGCCTGGGCGTTAGCCAATTTCTTTTTACCAGCCTTGAGAATGTCGTCGACATCAGCGGCCTGTGCACCGGCAGCGCCAACACTGAGTGCGGCGGCGGCAATCATCAGTTTCAAAGAGTGTTTCATACGTCCCTCGATATGGGTATCAAACAGTTATAACGAGCTGCCCTACCATTTCGGGTTAGGCATGGGTCACCGTTTTATGGCAACGGGGCAGCAATTATTAACAGGCGCCGATTTGTTTGGCAAAGAATGGGGCGGGAAAAGAGGCGTTTTTCTGGAGGCTGTTACCTTAGGTAACAAATGATAAATATGTAGAATTCAAAAAGTAGGCGTAGGGTGGATTAGACGCGAAGCGGCGTAATCCACCATTTAAAGAATACTCGGTGGGTTACGCTGCGCTAACCCACCCTACATGAGGTTGCTATTACCGCACCAAGTGTCAGGAATTACGATCCAGCACCACAAAGTCGTAGCTGTAATCACCACCGGGGTCACCTGCGGTGCGTTGTAATTCGCGCCACTGGCTGTCGTCCATTTCGGGGAAAAACGCATCGCCTTCAACATCGGCGTTCACTTCGGTGATGTAGAGTCGTTTGGCAAGGGGCAATGCCTGGCGGTAAATCTCCGCTCCGCCCATTACCATCAGTTCGGACACGCCATCCGCTGTGGCCACCTGTTCTGCCAACTGCAAAGCCTGCTCCAGAGAATGGGCAACTTTTACCGTATCGGGGTTATCGCACTCGGGGAGCCAGCCAGCTTGTCGGGTAATGACAATATTGGTGCGCCCCGGCAGCGGCCTGCCAATGGATTCCCAGGTTTTGCGCCCCATCACCACCGGCTTGCCCATGGTCACCGCCTTGAAATAACGCAGGTCGCCAGACAGATGCCAGGGCAACTCATTGTTGCGGCCAATGGTGCCATTGCGAGCCATAGCGACGATCAGAGCAATATCCATGGACTTTCCTTTTTAAACGGCAATGGGTGCGGGAATATGGGGGTGGGGATCGTAGTCAACGATCTCGAAATCCTCAAACTTGTAGTCGAAAATCGAGTCCGGTTTGCGGTGTATCAGCAGCTTGGGCAACGGGCGGGGCTCGCGCTCAAGCTGAATACGCGCCTGTTCCAGATGGTTCTGGTAAAGGTGCAAATCCGCCATGGAGATCACAATTTCGCCGGGCTCGTAGCCACACTGCTGAGCCAGCATATGGGTGAGGAACGCCAAGCTGGCGGTGTTGTAGGGGTTGCCCAGGAACAGGTCATTGGAACGGATGTAGAGCATCGCCGACAGTTTGTTGTTCACCACATAAAACTGATACAGCAGGTGGCAGGGCGGCAGCGCCATGCGCCCCTCAGCGGCGTTTTGCCAAGGCTTTTTGCTCTCGTCTGGCAACTGGGCAACGTTCCAGGCGTGGAAGATATGGCGGCGGCTGTTCGGGTTGTTTTTCAGGCCGTCCACCAACTGGGCAATCTGGTCGATATGACCACCATCGCCATCGGGCCAGAAGCGCCATTGATAACCGTACACCGGCCCCAGTTCACCATCAGGAGTAGCCCACTCATCCCAGATGGTCACGCCATTGTCTTTCAGGTATTGAATATTGGTTTCGCCATTCAAAAACCACAGCAGTTCGTGAAGGATAGAACGGATATGGAGCTTCTTGGTGGTGAGTAGAGGAAAGCCTTCGGCGAGATCGTAGCGCACCATTCGGCCAAATACGGAACGGGTGCCTGTGCCGGTGCGGTCACCTTTATCAGTGCCATTTTCCAGCACATCACGCAGCAGGTCGAGATAGGCTTTCATTAAATTACCCCTTTTTGTAAATGCACGTCATTGCGAGGAGCCGCAGGCGACGTGGCAATCTTTTGAATGCGAAGTGGCAGGATGGAGATTGCCGCGTCGCTTCGCTCCTCGCAATGACGATTAATCTATTTTCTTTTTGCGCCAGGCCCAGGCAATCAGCACAATGCCCGCCACCATCATCGGCACACACAACTGCTGGCCGCGCGTCATCCAGTCAAACAGCAGCGGTATGCCCTCATCCGGTTCGCGCACAAACTCCACCAGATAACGGAACAGGCCATAAAGAAATAGAAACAGGCCGCCAACTAAACCGGCCGGACGGGGTTTGCGGCTGACCCAAAAGAGAATGGCGAACAGCAAAATGCCTTCCAGGAACATTTCGTAGAGTTGCGATGGATGGCGCGGCTGGTCGCCAGCACCGGGAAACACCATGCCCCACCAGCCATCGGTAGGCCTGCCCCACAGCTCGCCGCCAATAAAATTGCCCAGGCGACCAAAGGCCAACCCCAGCGGCACCATAGGCACAATAAATTCAGCTGTGGCCACAAACGGCTTTTTGATACGGCGGCTAAAGCGCCACAGGGCCACCAGCACACCAATCAAACCACCGTGGAAGGCCATACCGCCTTCCCAGATGCGGAATATCCACAAGGGGTCAGTGATCCAATGACTGAAGTTATAAAAGATTGCTGACCCCAAACGGCCACCAATAATCACACCAAAGGCGATGTAGACAATCAGGTCTTCCACGTCTTTGGTTTTCACCACCGACCAGGACTGGCGGCTACGGTAACGCGCCAGCAACCAGGCGCTGGCAAACGCCAGCAGATACATCACGCCGTACCAGTGAATTTTGACAAATCCCAGGTCAAGGGCGACGGGGTCGATATTGGGGTAAGTCATTGGCAGGGGGTTCTCGTTGACCGTTGGACAGCGAGGGGATTCTAACGTGGATGCTTTGGAATGGCACTACTCGCCCGTCATCGCTTCGCTCCCTGGCAATGACAAAAATATTGAGTTATCCGGAAAACTTCTCCAACAACTCCAGCTGTGCGCTGCGAGCGTCTTCCCCTTCCGCCGGTTGCAGCTGGCGATATTCGCCATTGGCTTGCAGCTCCCAGCTGTGGGTGTTGTCGTTCAAGTAGCAGTTGAGCTCCTCGACAATGCGCTTGCGCAGCTTTTTGTTTTCCACCGGAAAGGCGATTTCCACCCGGTGTTTGAGGTTGCGCTCCATCATATCGGCACTGCCGCAAAACAGTTGTGGGGCGGCGTTCTCGAAGTAATAGGTGCGAGTATGTTCCAGGAAACGACCAATAATGGACACTACGCGGATATTCTCTGACAACCCTGGAACGCCGGGGCGCAGACAGCACATACCGCGCACAACCAGGTCAATGGTTACTCCTGCCTGACTGGCTTTGTAGAGTTCCTGGATGATGTTGCCTTCCGTCAGGCTGTTCACCTTCATAATAATGCGCGCGGGTTTGCCTTCCTGGGCGGCGCTGGCCTCGGCGCGAATCATGCGGGTAATTTTTTTGTGCAGACTGAAAGGCGCACTGAGCAACCGCTTCAAGCCCTCCGCTTTACCCATTCCAGTGAGTTGCTGAAAGATTTTGTGCACATCGCTACCCAGTTCCTCGTCGCAGCTGAGCAGGCTGTAGTCGGTGTACAAACGGGCATTGCCGGCGTGGTAATTGCCGGTACCTAAGTGCACATAGCGGCGCAGTTTGTTGCCTTCGCGACGCACAATCAGCAGAGTCTTGGCGTGGGTTTTGTAGTTCACCACCCCGTAGGTGATTACCGCGCCAGCGTCTTGCAGGCGGCTGGCCAACTGCAGGTTTTCCGCTTCATCGAAACGGGCACGCAGTTCGATTACTACTGTCACTTCCTTGCCATTACGAGCCGCTTCCACCAGCGCGTCGACAATTTCCGAGGTAGCACCAGTGCGGTAAAGAGTCTGTTTGATCGCCAATACATCCGGGTCGCGGGCGGACTCACGCAGCAGATCGATAATCGGGCTGAACGACTGGAAAGGGTGTAACAACAACACATCATCCTTGCGCACCGCATCAAAAATCGGCGTTTCCTCATTGAGCAGTGCTTTCGGCAATGCCGCGGACAGTGGCGGATGTTTGAGGTCCGGGCGATCCACTTCTTTAATCAACTGCATCATACGGCCCAGGTTAACCGGCCCATGGACTCGATAGAGCTGATGTTCGGTGAGGTTCACCTGATCCAGCAGGAAATCCACCAGTTCCTGAGGGCAATCGTCGGTTACTTCCAGGCGCACCGCACTGCCAAAGCGACGGGAGTGCAACTCACCGCGCAGGGCACGGGCGATGTCTTCTACTTCGGTGGTGTTCAGATCCAGATCGGCGTCGCGGGTCAGGCGGAATTGGTAACAGCCGGTGGGGCTCATACCGGGGAACAGCTCGCCGATATGGGCATGCATCATGGAAGACAGATAAACGAAATTGTCGCCGCCATCGCACAATTCACTGGGCACTTTGATCAACCGCGGCAGGGAACGGGGCGCCGGCACAATGGCGCGGTTCATTTCCCGGCCAAAGGCGTCAGTGCCCTGCAGTGAAACAATAAAGTTGAGGCTTTTGTTGGCCAAACGCGGGAACGGGTGCACCGGATCCAGACCCAGGGGGCTGACCACCGGTTGTATCTGGGTGTGGAAGTAGTCTTTTACCCAGGCAGCCACCCCTTCGTTCCACTCGCAGCGCTTCAGGAAGCGAATATTTTCCTCTTCCAGCGCAGGCATCAGTACTTCATTGAGTATGCGGTACTGCTTGTCGAATCCCTCGTGGCATTGCTGACTCAGCTGTTTGAGCACTTCCTGTGGGTGGATGCCATCCAGTGCGACGCTTTCTCGGGAGTAGTTAATCTGCCGCTGCAGCCCCGCCAGGCGAATTTCAAAAAACTCGTCCATATTGCTGCTGAAAATCAGCAGGAACATCAGCCGCTCCAATAGCGGGTATTCTTCATTGAGCGCCTGCTCCAGCACCCGCAAATTGAACTGCATCAGGCTCAGGTGGCGGTTGATGTAGTAGTCCGGGTTGGACAGGTTGATCTCACCATTGTCCTCAGGGTGCAGAGGGACAACGCTATCGGGCAGCTGTTCGGACATGGCTTTTTTCATGGCGGGCTCAGGGAGAAATCATCTTCAGCTATTTGTATGACAGATTTTAGACATTTTTGTGTCAACAGAGGCACTTTACAACCAGCTATTGAACCCGATGGGCGTTTTTTGCTCTAAGGGCCACGTTTTAACCGGGAACACACGATGTCTGTTAAAAAAATTCTGATCTTGCTGGTAGTGGCCGCCGTGCTCTACCTCTATTTTTTCACCGGTTTGGGTGATTACATTACGCCAAGTTATTTCCAGCAGCTCTACGCCGAGCAGCCAATGTTGACCGTGGCGATTTTCTTTGCAGCCTACATACTGCTTTGCTCTTTGCCGGTGGCTGCGTTACTGACGGTGATGGGCGGCATGGTATTTGGCGCAACTACGGGCACCCTGGTGGTTTCCTTTGCCAGTACCCTGGGCGCTACCTTGGCGTTTTTGGTAGCTCGCGGCCTGCTGGGCGACTGGGTGCAAAGCCGCTTTGGCAGCTACCTGGAAACCGTTAACCGCGGTGTGGAAAAAGACGGCGCCTTCTACCTGTTCAGCCTGCGCCTGATCCCAGCGGTGCCATTCTCGGTAATCAACCCGGTGATGGGTTTAACCAAAATGAAGCCGTTTACCTTTTACTGGGTAAGCCAGCTGGGCATGCTGCCGGGCACGTTTGTGTATGTGAATGCCGGCGCACAATTGGGCGCAGTGGATGAATTCTCTGTCGCTGGTGTACTGACCCCAGGCCTGATTGCCTCCTTTATTCTGTTGGCCATTCTGCCGTTTATCGCCCGCGCCATTGTCGGCTCGGTGCAAAAAGCCAAAGTCTATAAAGGCTTCAAAAAACCCAAGGCCTTCGACACTAATATGGTGGTGATTGGCGGTGGCAGCGCCGGCTTGGTGAGCTCTTATATTGCTGCGGCGGTAAAAGCCAAGGTCACTCTGGTGGAACGCCACAAGATGGGTGGCGACTGCCTGAATACCGGCTGCGTACCCAGCAAAGCGCTGATCCGTTCCGCCAAAATCGTCAAGGAGGTACGCAACGCCGAGCACTACGGCGTCTCTGCTGGCGAACCCAAAGTGGATTTCGCCAAGGTCATGGATCGCGTACAGCAGGTGGTAAAAGACATTGAGCCCCACGACTCCATTGAGCGCTACACCGACCTGGGTGTGGATTGCGTTACCGGTGAAGCGAAGATTGTTTCCCCTTGGGAAGTGCAAGTGGGCGACGACACAATTACGACCAAGAATATTGTCATTGCCAGTGGCGCGCGCCCCTTTGTGCCACCGATTCCCGGCCTGGATCAAGTGGACTATTTAACCTCGGACAACCTGTGGGAGCTGCGTGACCTGCCCGAGCGCCTGCTGGTGCTGGGCGGCGGCCCCATCGGTAGTGAGCTTGCGCAATCCTTCCAGCGCCTGGGCTCTCAGGTGACCCAGGTGGATATGATGGATCGCCTGATGCCTCGCGAAGACGCCGACGTGTCCGCCTTTGTGATGGAGAAGTTTGCCGCTGAGGGCATCGACGTCAAAGTGAACCACAAAACCGTCGGCTTCGAGGTGCGCGATGGTGAAAACATCGCCCTGCTGGAATCCGGCGACGACAAAGTCGAAGTGGCGTTCGACAAGGTACTGATCGCCGTAGGCCGCAAAGCCAATGTCACCGGCATGGGCCTTGAAGAACTGAACATCGACACCCTGCCCCAAGGCACTGTGGCGGTGGACGACTACCTGCGCACCCGCTACCCCAACATCTACGCCTGTGGCGATGTGGCTGGCCCCTACCAGTTCACCCACACTGCCGCGCACCAGGCCTGGTATGCGGCGGTGAATGCGCTGTTCTCCGGCCTCAAGAGCTACAAAGTGGATTATTCGGTGATTCCCTGGGCCACATTTGTAGACCCGGAAGTGGCGCGGGTGGGCTTGAGCGAAGCAGAAGCTCAGGAGAAAGGCATCGAATACGAAGTCACCAAATACGGTATCGATGATCTGGATCGAGCTATCGCCGACGGCGAGGCACAGGGCTTTGTCAAAGTGCTTACCCCTCCGGGCAAAGACAAAATACTGGGCGCCACCATTGTGGGCTACCACGCCAGTGACTTGATTACCGAATTTGTGACGGGTATGAAGCGCAATATCGGCCTGAACAAGATACTCGGCACCATTCATATTTACCCCACCGTAAGCGAGGCCAATAAGTACGCCGCCGGTGAATGGAAGCGCGCCAACGCCCCGGAGAAGGCTCTGCAATGGCTGTTCAAATTCCACAACTGGCGCCGCGGCGCATCAGGCAGCGAAGCCCCTCCGGTAGCAGCCACGGCAAAAGAGTAAAGGCCCAACATTAAAGTAAGTTAAGCCAATCGACGAAGGGCGTTCTACCCAGTAAAGTAGGCGCCCTTCTTTCGTCTAACGCCCACTCGCAAATGGAAACAACATGAGCGCCCAAGACTCTTTTCAAGACAACGTTAAAGACTCTGTCAAAGACTATTACGGCAAAGAACTGCAAGGCTCCGCCGATCTGAAAACCGACGCCTGCTGTACTATTGGCAGCCTGCCGCAGCACCTGAAAGACATCATGTCCCGCATTCATCCGGAAGTGAGCAGCCGATACTACGGTTGCGGCCTGGTAGCCCCGGATTTGCTCAACGGCATGCGCATTCTCGATTTAGGCAGCGGCTCCGGCCAGGACGTGTACGTACTCTCCGCCATGGTGGGCAGCAGCGGTTCCGTGGTGGGTGTGGACATGACCGACGAACAGTTGGCGGTGGCCAATGCTCATATCGACTACCACCGCAAGGAATTCGGATACTGCCAGGCCAACGTCGAATTTAAAAAAGGTTATATCGAAAAGCTGGATGAGCTGGGCCTGGAAGACGAGAGCTTCGATATTATTGTGTCCAACTGCGTGATCAACCTGTCGCCGGACAAGCAAGCTGTACTGGAACAGGCACACCGCCTGCTCAAGCCCGGCGGCGAGCTGTACTTCTCCGACGTATACGCCGACCGCCGTGTACCCGCCGAACTGGTGGACGACCCGGTACTTTACGGGGAGTGCCTGAGCGGCGCCCTGTACTGGAACGACTTTATCAACCTGGCCAAACGCGCCGGATTTGCCGACCCCCGCCTGGTGGAAGACCGCCCCTTGGGCATCGACAACGACAGCGTAAAAGCCAAAATCGGCCATATCGGCTTCTACTCCGCCACCTACCGTTTGTGGAAACTGGACTCTCTGGAGCCTGCCTGCGAAGACTACGGCCAAGCGGTCATTTACAAAGGCAGCATCCCCAACTGCGAACGTGAATTCACTCTGGATAAAGGCCACGTGATCACCGCAGGCAAAGTATTCCCAGTGTGTGGTAACACCTGGAATATGCTGACGCAAACCCGCTTCGCGGAACACTTTGAGTTTGTCGGCAACTTCGATACCCACTACGGGATTTTTGAGGGCTGTGGGTCGTCGCTGCCTTACGATAGCAAAGTGTCTGAAAGTTCTGCTGGTGGCAGTTGCTGCTAATCTTGCTTAGCCCCGGAGCTGTGTATTTACTTTCAGGGCTCGCAGCAAGTACATCCCTGTATGCTCGTCGTCAGCATCCACGCTGACGGCGGCCCTGAATGCAAATACACAACTCCTCCCTTTTGCCCGTGTGCATCTATCTCTGATGAGAAGATTTGGTATGGGGTGCGCTTTCCCTGACCGTATGCGGCAAGGATGCCGCATCCGAGCGTGCAGGGACGGCTTTCTTATCCAAAAGAGTACAGCGTGTCAGGGAAAGCGCACCCCATGGCAAATCGCCACCCAAGCCTGCAAGGCCATCTTGTTTATAAGTTCGTTTAGAGTTAGCTTAAGTCCACTATTCAACTCGGCGTAATTCCCTTTGAACCAGCCAACCCAACAGGTCGATATCGCCATCGCTGGCGCCGGTATGGTGGGCGCCACATTGGCGTTACTGCTGCGTCAGGCAAACCCCAACTGGCGTATTTTGGTTGTGGAGCCGCACCCGCAACAAACCAGTGACGACTACAACCCCAGTTTTGATGACCGTTCGACAGCACTTTCCTGGCGCACGCGAGAAGTATTTGAAGGGTTGGGTCTGTGGCAACAATTGGAGCAACGCGCCGCTGCTATAGAGCAGATTCAGGTCAGTGATCGGGGGCATATCGCTTCCACCCAACTTAGTGCCTGTGAGCAGGGGATGACCGCTTACGGCTATGTGGTGGAAAACCGATGGCTGGGTCAGATATTGCAACAACAACTGGCCAACAGCGATATCACCTTGGCGGCGCCAGCCACTATTGAGCAGGTGACCATGACGGCCAATGGCGCCGAGCTATCCATTAGCAACAGCAACACCCCCATCACTTGCGAATTACTGATTGTTGCCGACGGCGCCCGCTCCACTACCCGAGATTTGCTGGGCATTGGCGTAGATGTGCAGGACTACGGCCAGATGGGGCTAATTGCCAATATCGCCCTGGCGCAGCCTCACAACGGCGTTGCTTACGAACGTTTTACTGCCAATGGGCCAATGGCGCTTTTACCATTACCGGACAGCAGCGAAGGCCAACACCGCAGTGCATTGGTGTGGACACTGCCACCAGATCAGGCGAAACACCTATCTGACTGCGACGAAGCGGAGTTTTTGGCGCAGCTGCAACAAGTGTTTGGCTACCGCCAAGGAAACTTGCTCGGCGTTGGCGAACGCCACCTCTACCCGCTGAAATTAATGGAAACCTGCGAACAAGTTCGTCGCCATCTGGTGGTGGTGGGCAACGCAGCCCATAGCCTGCATCCAGTAGCGGGCCAGGGATTTAACCTGGCGATCAGGGATATTGCCGCGCTGGTAGAAGTGTTGGCAGAAGGCACCAACAATGGCTGTGATTTGGGCGATTTGGCGCTGTTACAAAAGTATCAAAATAGCCGCGAGTCGGACCAACAGCGTACCGTTGCCGCCAGCCATTGGCTGCCGAAATTTTTTGCGGTGGATAACCCAACGGCAGCATTGGCTCGCGGTGCCGGACTGTTTGCCATGGATATGGTGCCGTCACTGCGGGGGCAGTTTGCCCGCTACGGCATGGGGGTGGAGTGATGACTGGTCAATACGATTTGGTGGTGGCTGGTGGCGGCCTGGTGGGCTCGGCGTTTGCTGCCTTGCTGGCCGATCGTTGCCCGGATTTATCCATTGCTGTGGTGGAATCTCGCCCTTTTTCCGGCCACTACCAAGACAGCGAATTTGACCCGCGAGTAGTGGCTCTTACCGAAACATCGCGCCAGTTGTTGGTGCAAATTGGCGTCTGGCCCGCTATTGCCGAACGGCGGGTTGCTCCGTACACCCATATGTCCGTATGGGATGCAGACGGTACCGGTTTTATTGAGTTCGACAGCAGCGATGTAGGCGCACTTTGCCTGGGCCATATTGTCGAGAATTCCAATATTGTCGGCGCACTGCAACAACGCCTGCAGCAGCTGGCCAATATTGATTGGATTTGCCCCGCCAAAGTGGCTCAGGTGGAGCAACAAAACAACCAAATCAGCATAGAGCTGGATAACAGTGAACAGCTCAGCTCGACATTATTGGTGGCCGCAGACGGCGCATTGTCCAGCGTCCGTGATCTGTGTGGTTTCCAGCTGGACGATACTCCTTACGGTCACAGTGCCATTGTTGCCACCGTTCGCTGCCAACACCCCCACAGCAATACCGCTCGCCAATGGTTTGCCAGCGATGGGCCACTGGCATTTTTGCCGCTGCCGGAAAAGCACAGTATTTCCTTTGTCTGGTCGCAGCGAGAGCAAAAGGCCGATGAGCTAATGGCGCTTTCGGACGAGGAATTTTGCACCCAGCTGACCCGCGCCAGCAGCGCTTGCCTGGGCACAGTGGAATCGGTGTCAAAACGTTTCTGTTTCCCCCTTCACCAGCGCCACACCAGCGACTATGTGCAGCCGGGTATCGCCTTGCTGGGGGATGCCGCCCACACCATTCACCCCCTCGCCGGGCAAGGCGTCAACCTGGGCTTTAAGGATGTTATTGCCCTGGTGGATGAATTGCAGCGCGCCAGCCAGCGCGGTTTACCTTTGGGGGACATGTCCGTGCTGGGTCGCTACCAGCGCCAGCGCAAGCCGGACAATCTGGCCACCATGCTCGCCATGAAGGGCTTTAAAGAACTGTTTGCCAGCGACAATCTGGAAGTGCGCCTGTTGCGCAATGAAGGCATGTCGCTGGTCAACCGTATGGGCTTGGTAAAAAAGCAGCTGGTACGACAGGCAATGGGTTTATAAAAGTGGATTTATAAAAGTGTGTTTTTGTAAATCCGCTTCTAAGCCGTGAAATAGATTTGCTAGGCTGACAATCTCAGTCGGCGAAATGGAAGCGGTTAACCATGATCCACGAAGAAATCCCCAAAGAACATTCCGATCCGTTTATCCAAAAGCTCCACCGCGCCATTCGGGTGGCGGTAAAAATTCTCGCGGTACTGATGGTGTTGGTGATTTTCTGGAGCATTCTGGACGTGGTGTATGTGCTCTACCAACGGCTGACATCCCCGCCCATGTTCTTGCTGGATATTGGCGATATCCTGCAAGTATTCGGTGCCTTTATGGTGGTGCTGATCGCCATCGAAATATTTATCAATATCCGCCTCTACCTCGGTACGGAAGTAATCCCGGTACAACTGGTATTGGCGACAGCGCTGATGGCCATTGCCCGTAAAGTGATTGTGCTGGATCTCAATGAAGTCAGCTCCGAACAAATTGTCGGTATTGCCCTGGTGACTCTGGCGCTGGGTATTTCCTACTGGCTGGTGGCCAAAAAAATCAAAGTCGAGCGGGAGTAGCGTCAACAAATCCTAAGAATAATTTTCCAAATACTCTTGAAACACTGCCATCAACTTTTGGGTATTTTTGCCAACGCTTCCAGTGCCGATCGGTTTGTTGTCGATGGTTGATACCGGAAGAACGTTTTTGCTGGTAGAAGTTAAAAAGGCTTCATCAATGCTTGCCAGCTCCTCTAGCGGCATATCCCGTTCTTCAATATGAAATTCCGCCGTCGCTAATTGCAGAACGATTTTTCGCGTAATTCCATAGAGGATGTCTTCGGCGGGTGTAATCAATGTATCACCGCAAAAAGCAAAGAAGTTACTGCGCGGGCTTTCGGTGATGCTTTGCCGGTTGTAATAGAGCAAATCGAGAGCGTTGTGTTGACGTTTTTTCTGCTCCAGACGAATGGAGTTCAGATAATTGATGGATTTTACCTGAGGCAGCTCCCGCTGATACTCGATGGACATCAGCGCCGCGCCCTGGGAAAAATAAACCTCAGGATACGTGGGCAGTTCCTCAGCGATCATAATCAGATTGGGCTGCCTGGTATCAAGACTACTGCAACCCCCGGTAAGCAACAGGCGTATCGCCGGTGTGGTGAGATCACTCAAGTCGATCAACTGTTGGGCGATAGCGGTGATTTCCTGGTCACCTAACGGAACGTCTAAATGCAGTTCCGCAGCGGATTGCCGCAGCCGGGCAATATTGTCGGCAAAATGAAACAGCATGCCGTTATAGCTGCGGCCAAAGTCAAATACACCGTAACCACGCTGCAATGCCAAATCGGTGATACCAACTGTGCCTTTATCCTTTGGCAGAATTTCACCATTGACGTAACAGTAGGCACTCATGTGTTTGCGACAGCTGAGTTGTGGTAATCGGCAATCCAGCTTTCAAAGGCTTCCCCGTTCATTGGCCGCCCCAGGTGATAGCCCTGTGCATACTGGCAACCCTGCTTCCTCAGGAAGTTGAGCTGCTCTTCTGTTTCCACACCCTCTCCCACCACCTGCAGAGATAGCTTTTGCGCCAGGCTGATAATGGTGTCGGTGAGTGTGGCGGCAGATGAATCTTCTTCGATGCGGCTGACAAAAGCGCGGTCGATTTTGATGATATCGATGGGGAAGGTGGTGAGATAGCTCAAGGACGAATAGCCGGTGCCAAAGTCGTCAATGGCGATGGAAATGCCCGCACTTTTCAGCCGGTTGAGCACCTTCAGGGCACGCTCTACATTTTGCGCCAGCAGGCGTTCGGTGATCTCCACGGTGATGCTGATATCTGCGGCTTGCTCGGTGATCAAATCAAGCCACATTTCCAATGAGTTGTCCCGAGACGAGAATACCCGCGGAGAAATATTGACCGACAAACAGGGGTGCTGGCCGTGTTCTCTGTCCAGCTGGCGAACATAGTCGCTGGCTTTTTTGAGTACTAGGCGGTCGATGGCGTTAATCATGCCGGTTTCTTCCGCCAGGGGAATAAACTCGTTGGGGGGCACAAACCTGCCGTTATCGATCCACCGCACCAGCGCCTCGCACTTCAGCGGTAAATCCTCTTGCAGGGGCACGATGGGCTGGAAGTGAGCTCGCAGCTCCTCATTGGCAATGGCCGCCTGCAATTTGTTGTGCAGAATGTGGCGGCTCTCTGAGATGCGCTGCATTTCCTCGGTAAAGTAGAGGCAACCATTGCGACCGGATTTTTTCACCTCGTACATGGCCTGGTCTGCATTGGTAACCAGTTCTTCCGCACTTTGGCCGTGCTCCGGGAAGCTGGATATACCAACGCTGGCGCTGCAAAACAATTGATGTTCGAGGATTTCAAACGGCTCATTGATGCGCTTGAGTATATTGGCGGCAATGGCGTAAGCATCGCCACTGTTGTTGATGTTATTGAGTATCACCGTGAACTCGTCACCGCTGTAGCGCGCCACAGTGTCGGAGCGCCGGGTGCAGTTTTTAATGCGGTGGGCCACTTCAGTGAGCAACAAGTCACCGGCCTTGTGACCCAGGTTATCGTTGACCGCCTTGAAGTTGTCCAGGTCGATAAACAGGATGGCGATGTTCTTCTGTTCACGCTCCGCCTGGGGCAGCAGTTTCGCCAAACGGTTCTCGAACAAAAAGCGGTTTGCCAGGCCGGTAACCGTATCGTAGGTGGCCTGCCGCTGGATCATCTCGACAAATTTTTTCTTTTCGGTGATGTCCTGCACCGCGCCCACCACTTCGGCAATATGGCCGCGACGGTGTACCGGGTTGCCGATCATACGCACCCAACGGGTGTCACCAGCGTGGTCGATGCTCAGTTCAACATCGAATTTGCGGCCGCTGGTAATAGCCTCTTGAAACAGGTATTTGAGCTGCTTGCTCTGGGATTCCGGGAACAGTTCAAGGATGGCGTCGATGTCGTGCTCGGTGTCTTCCGGAAAGCCAAAAATTTGTGCCGACTGCTCACTGAGGTGGGAAAGTTCGCCATCGGCGTGCACCTTCCAGCCTCCAATCAACGCCAGTTTGCCCGCGTCCTGCAGCAACTGTTCGTTCTCCCGCAATTTTGACTCAAAGCGGCGGTGGCTGATTACCTCGCGGTGGCGATTGCGCAGTATCAGCAGTGCCAAAATGGAGATCACAATGGCCGCCAGACGCACCACCCAGGCGTTCAGCGGGGTGGAATACCAGCCGCCGTTGGGTTGCGCACTCACCTGCCAAAAGCCGGAGCACACCGGGATGGTGGCCTGAATATTATTCGGATTGGTGAACAGGCTGTCGTTGCCAAAAAACGCAGAATTGGTGGCGCTAAGGGTGGGCCGATTGCGAATCGCCATATTGGTGGTCAGGGAATCCCCCTGCAGGCCGATTCGTCGATAGAGTCCTTGGGCATCCAGGGGCGCGGAAACAATCCCCCAAAACTTTCCGCTGTCTGGGCCGCGACGAATAAACACCGGGGCGCGCACAATAAAGGCGCTGCCCCCCTGCACCAGGTCAACCGGCCCGGCAAGGATCAACGCCTTGGTATCGCGGCTCAACAGAACATCGGCGCGCTGCTGCGGGTTTTCCAGGTAATTAAGCCCCAATACCGCCTCGTTACCCTCCATGGGATACACCATGGTAACCGTCAGATCCGGCGCTGCCGCCAGGTTGATCAGTAGCGGATTATCCTGCAGCAGCTCGTGGGCAAACTCAGCGAAATCTTCCTGGCCGAGATCCGGGTCCATAGCAATATGTGCCGCCAAACCCAGCATAAGGGATATAACGCTATTGATTTCGCCATTGAGCCGGGTGGATATGGTGTTGACCTGGCGGGCGGTTTCATCCCTCAGGTCGCGGGTATGCTGCTGGCGCGCAACGTACTCGCTACCAAACTCCATCAGGAAAATGATTGTCAGGCTCAGCAGGGTCAAATGCCAGGGAATCACCCGGCGAATGCACAGGTAGATGGCAGCAGCCACAATCATGGCAACAATGGCAAAAAAGAGAATATCCATCCGCTATCCGGTGATGGTCTTTATTGTTATAACGGGCAGAGTATTCCCGCCTCTGTGGATGCCGTCAAGGTTGCAAACTCAACGGCGGTTCCTGCAAAGCTGCCAACTGCTCACGCAATTCCAGAATGTGTTCACCCCAGTAACGCTCGCTGTTGAACCAGGGGAATGCGCGAGGAAATGCCGGATCGTCCCAACGACGCGCCAACCAGGCGGCGTAGTGCATAATTCGCAGGGTACGCAGCCCTTCGATCAACGCCAATTCCGCTGGGTCAAAATCGCAAAACTGCTCATAGCCTTCCAGGATTGTGTCCAGTTGTTCGGTTTGCTGACGGCGGTCGCCAGACAACAACATCCATAAATCCTGAATGGCCGGGCCGCTGCGACAATCGTCAAAATCTACAAAATGAGGCAGGTCGTCGCGCCACAGAATATTGCCGGGGTGGCAGTCACCGTGCAGGCGAATGCTCTGGTACTGACAGCGGCCAAACAAATCTTCCAATTGCGGCAGTAAATCTTCCACCAGTGTGCAATAGGCAGTTTCCAATGCCATGGGCAGGCATTGATGATTTTTTAAAAACAGATAACTGTCGATGGCATAACTCTGTACATCAACAGCAGGGCGAGACTGGAATGACCCGGCCTTACCCGCCGCGTGAATACGCCCCAGGTAACGACCCAGGATTTCCAGATTGTCGAGGTTATCCAATTCCGGCGCGCGGCCACCGCGCCGCTGGAACAAGGCAAAGTCAAAATCACCGTCGCTGTGCAGGGTTTTGCCATCGCTATCCGCCAGCGGTGGTACCACTGGAATTTCCAGTTGCGCCAACTCCTGAGTGAATTGGTGTTCCTCAAGAATCTGATCTCGTGACCAGCGTTGTGGCCGATAAAACTTGGCAATCAGCGGCTCAGCGTCTTCGATACCCACTTGGTAAACCCGGTTTTCATAACTGTTCAGCGGCAGTATGCGGGCGTCGCTGAAGTAGCCCTGCTGCTCCACCGCATCGATCACTCGATCCGGTGTCAGGGCGTCGTACGGGTGGGCATTGTTGTTTCGATCGCGATCTGTCATGGCGGCATGATACATGAGTGTTGAATTGTTATTGGGTCTGGTATCAGTTTGCCTATAGAATGCCGCCTTTAACGGGAACAACATCAACGGATATTTGTTATGGGTAACCGCACCGCTTTGTTTCAGGTTCACAGCGACCTGGGGGGCAAAATTGTCGACTTTGGCGGCTGGGATATGCCACTTAATTACGGCTCGCAAATTGAAGAACACAACGCCGTGCGCCAAAAGGCGGGTATGTTCGACGTCAGCCATATGACAGTTATTGATGTCACCGGCGCAGACGCCCGCGCCTATCTGCGCAAGCTGGTTACGCACGATGTAGCCAAGCTGGATGGCCAGCCCGGTAAGGCCCTGTACAGCGGCATGCTCAACGAACAGGGTGGGGTGATCGACGACCTGATCATCTACCACAACAGCGCCACGGATTACCGTGTGGTAGTGAACTGCGCCACCCGTGAAAAAGACCTGGCGTGGATGAACGAACAGGCAAATGGCTTTGACGTCACCCTGACCGAGCGCCCGGAATTTGCCATGATCGCCATTCAGGGGCCGCAGGCCATTGAACTCACCAAATCCGTTGTTTGCGACGATGCGGTTGCTGCCATCAATGAACTCAAGCCCTTTGTGGCCAGTGAAGTGGGCAGCTGGTACATCGCCCGCACCGGCTACTCCGGGGAAGATGGTTTGGAAATTATGCTACCCGGCGACCAGGCCGCCGATTTTTGGCAACGACTGCACAACGCCGGGGTTGAGCCCTGCGGCCTCGCTGCCCGCGATACCTTGCGCCTGGAAGCGGGTATGAACCTTTACGGCAACGACATGACCGACGACGTATCGCCGCTGGAAGCCAATATGGCCTGGACCGTCACCTGGGAGCCAGAAGACCGTGACTTTATCGGCCGCGCCGCATTAACCCGGCAAAAAGCCGATGGCGTTAAAAACAAGCTGGTGGGGCTGGTGTTTGAAGGCCGCGGAGTATTGCGCGCCGGAATGCGCGTAGAGGTTGAAGGCAGCGACAGCGACGGTATTATTACCAGCGGTGCTTTTTCACCCACCTTGGGTACCGCCATCGCCTTTGCCAGGGTACCGAGAACCGTTGGTGACGAAGTTCAGGTGGAATTGCGGGGCAAACTGGCCCCCGCCCGAGTAATAAAACCCTGCTTTGTGCGCAATGGCGCCAAGGCGTTTTAATGTCATTACCTTGTAGGTCGGGCTTTAGCCCGACGAGTAAAGCAAATTAGCCTGATAACATGACGGGCTAAAGCCCGACCTACACAGCACAATCAAATTGAAAGAGAACTAGAGGAAGAACACATGAGCGAAGTAATCAGCGGCCTGAAGTACATAGCCTCCCACGAGTGGATTCGCGATGAAGGCGACGGCACCGTAACCGTGGGCATTACCGACCATGCCCAGGAAGCCTTGGGCGATATTGTGTTTGTGGAACTGCCCGAAGTGGGTGCCGAGCTGTCTGCTGGCGACGACGCCGGTGTGGTGGAATCTGTGAAAGCGGCCTCTGACATCTACAGCCCAGTATCCGGCGAAGTGGTAGCTATCAACGATGACCTGGAAGACGCCCCGGAAACCGCCAACAGCTCACCCTACGGCGACGGCTGGTTTTTCCAAATCAAGTTGAGCGATGCATCTGAGTTGGAAGCGCTGCTGGATGCGGATGCGTACCAGGAAGTGTGCGATAGCGAATAAAAAGAGCACTATTTTGCGCCTTGCGGCGTTGAATGCTTTGCTGCGCTGCTCATGAACTTATGTTCACTCCGCTGCTCGCGCAACATTCGCCTTGCACTGCATCAAAATATTGCACTTTAAGCCATTCCAAAGCCGCCCTTGATGGCGGCTTTATTTATTTTGTGGGATACCCTCCATGACTTTGCGCCTCAAACTCAAACCCGGCAAAGAGCGCCGCATTCGCGGTGGCCACCCCTGGGTGTACAGCAACGAAGTGGATGTGGCGGCAACACCACTGAAGGGTATGGCTGCTGGCGGAATAGCGGTTGTTGAAGACAGTCGCGGCAACAGCCTGGGAGTTGCCACTGTCAGCCCCAACAGTTTGATCTGTGCGCGCCTGTACAGTCGCAACCCCAGTCAGAAGCTCGACGGGGATTTTTTACGCCAGCGCCTGCAAACCGCGATGACACAAAGAGAGCAAGTCTACCCCGGCGGCTGTTACCGACTTTGCTATGGCGATGCGGACAGCCTGCCCGGTGTGGTGGTTGACCGCTTTGGCGATTACCTGGCCGTGCGATTAGCCACAGCCACTATGGATCAGATGCAACGTCAGGTGATTGAGGTACTGGTGGAACTCACCCGACCCAAAGGCATTCTGCTACGCAATATGGGGCCATTCCGACAACAGGAAGGGCTGCCGGAATCCATCGACGTTGCCTTTGGCGAGGTACCGGAATTTGTAGAAATCGTCGAGAACAACACCCGCTTTACCGTGCCACTGCTGGCCGGGCAAAAGACCGGCTGGTTTTACGACCACCGGGAAAATCGTGCCCTACTGCAACGATTGTGCCCCGGCAAAAGTGTGCTGGATGTTTTCAGCTACGCCGGCGGCTGGGCTGTGGAAGCGCTGATGGCCGGAGCCAAATCGGCTTGCTGTGTAGATGCCTCCGCAGAAGCACTTAACGCCGCTGCCGCCAGTGCCGAATTGAATGGTGTGAGCGACCGTTTCAGCTGCCGCCAAGGCAAGGCGGCGGAAATACTCAAGGCACTGGCCGCAGAGAAACAACGATTTGATATCGTGGTGTTAGACCCGCCGGCCTTTATCAAACGCCGCAAAGATATTCGCCAGGGCGAGAAGGCCTACCACCAGATCAACCAACTGGCTATGAAAGTGCTGGCCCCCGGCGGTTTGCTGGTGTCTGCCTCCTGCTCCATGCATTTGTCAGAAGCAATGCTGATGGATGTGGTGCGTCAGGCAGGCTCACGCAGCGGCCGCCAGCTACAGGTGATCGCCAGCGGCGGCGCCGGTTTGGATCACCCGGTTCATCCGGCCATCCCGGAAACCCGTTACCTGAAAGCCATCTTTGCCCAGGAGATTGTCAATGGGGAATGACTCCGTGCAACCCGGCCGCTACCGCCACTACAAAGGCAATGACTACGAGGTGATTGGTGTGGCCCGTCACTCGGAAACCGAGGAGCCGCTGGTGGTGTATCGGCCCTGTTACGGCAACCGCGACCTGTGGGTGCGGCCTCTGGCGATGTTTACAGAGACCGTGACAGTGGACGGCAAACCGATACCACGCTTTCAACGACAACAATAGTTGTGACCACGCATTTGCTTCTGGCCTCTTAAAATTCAAAAAAATTCTCTAAAAAAATAAAAAAAGATTTACAGACAGCTGCCGATATAGGCATAGTTGCCTTGCGTTTATAAAACGCAACACCAGCAAGTTTATTGGCAGGCTGTTTGGGTTTCTGCCATTGCTCACAGAGCATCCATAAGCCTGCCGTTTTCCACGACACGACCTGGAGAAGTGCTTATGGGAGACGCCATGCCAGTGGCTGAACACAGCGTTCAAGACTCTACTGTCGACAAGACTGCTCAACCTTCCAGCGAACAACCCACCATCTACATTCTGGACACCAACGTCCTGATTCACGACCCCACCGCCCTGCTCAACTTTGAAGAACACCACGTCGCCATTCCAATGACCGTATTGGAAGAACTCGACAAACTAAAAAGCGGCCGCAATACCCTGGCAGCGGACTGTCGCCAGGCGATTCGCGGCATTGACCAGATACTGGGGGGAGCCACTTCGGAAGAAGTGGAAAGTGGCGTCGCCATCCGCCGTGGAGAAAAAAGCGAGCCCCTCGGCACCCTCTCCATTTTGATGAGCCAGGCACCGGATAATGTCGCCGTGCTGCCCACTCATCTCAACGACAACAAAATCATCAACGACATCTGCCTGCTGAAAAAACAGTATCCGGACAAGCGCGTGGTGCTGGTTACCAAAGACATCAATATGCGCCTGAAAGCGCGCGGCTGCGGCATCGACTCCGAGGATTACCACAACGACCAACTGGTCAGTGACATCGAGCTGATCAACAAAGGTTTTGTGGAATTTACTGGCAGCTTCTGGGATTCCATCGAGTCGGTGGAAACCGAAGCAGACGCCGGTTACGCCTACCACCGAGTGCCTCGTTGTGATCGCTTGCAAGAGGTGTACCCCAACCAGTTTGTGCTCGACGAGCAGGGCTTTGTGGGTCAGGTGGTGGAAATCACTAATGACAGCATCACCCTCAAACAACTGGATCAACAATCCCTGCTGGAGCAAGAAGCCTGGGGGCTGAAACCTCGGGACATCTACCAGGCCATGGCCCTGCACTTGCTGATGGACCCAGACATCCACCTGGTGAATCTGGTGGGTTCGGCGGGTTCCGGCAAAACCATTCTCGCCCTGGCCGCAGCCATCGAACAAACCGTTACCACCAAAACCTACCGCCGCATTATCGCTACTCGCAGCACCCAGGGGTTGGATGAGGACATCGGTTTTTTGCCGGGTACCGAGGAGGAGAAAATGGAACCCTGGCTGGGGGCCATTACCGATAACCTGGAAGCCCTGCACTACGACGACGAAGACTGTTCCGGCAGTGTCGACTACGTGCTCAACAAAGTGCCGTTGATGTTCAAATCCCTGAACTACATTCGCGGCCGCAGCTTCCAGCACAGCCTGATATTGATCGACGAATCGCAAAACCTCACGCCCCACCAAATCAAAACCATCGTCACCCGTGCAGGTAAGGGCTCCAAGGTGGTGTGCCTGGGCAACCTGGCGCAAATCGATACCCCTTACCTGAGCGCCACCAGCTCGGGACTTACCTACCTCACCGAGCGTTTTAAAGGCTTTGAGTACGGCGGCAACATCCAGCTGCAAGGGGTACCCCGCTCGCTGTTGGCGGAGTACGCGGAAGCCAATTTGTAGCAAAGCGTACAACCAAAACGACAAAGCCGCCCTCGGGCGGCTTTCAGATCGCTGACAAACCCCGGCATTTTTGCTGGGGTTTGTTGTTTCTGGGCATTGCTAACCCAAAAGCCGGAGAGTCTCTCGAATCTAGGTTGAGCCTCGCAAACACCGCACTGAGGTATTTACAGAGGCTAAGCAAGGGGTTTGGAGTGTAGAGAGGGCTCAATAGAGGCTCAGGCCGCCATCTGAGCAATTTTCTTGATGTTTTGGGCAGTTGCAGCCATCAGACACTGACCAGCCACTCTATTAAGCCTGGTGTAGCGAGCATATCGATAACCGTGTAGTTGTTTAGCATCAGCGAAGCTGCGTTCAACTGTCTCCTGCCGGCGCCTGTAAATCTCTT
>NZ_JATAAF010000025.1 GCF_030341905.1 Porticoccus sp. W117
TCATGCTCTTTGATGGCGCGGATGATTTGTTCTTCGGTAAAACGTTTCTTCATTGTGAGTTCTCCATCCCGGTAGGTTAACTGGAAATCTCACCGGGGTCATGGTGCTAATTGCGGGGGAAAGGTCATTTCCAGCGTTTGCCACTCCACCCAAGATTGACAGGATGGCCCAATTCCTTCGCCATTTTTATGGTGTCTGAAACGGGTACTCTACTGGCCAATAGATATTGATAGCCAATGCCAAACGCCAGCAGCATTGAGAGATTACCGCTCAGTTCGCCTGCGTCGATGATGTCCTGAATCGCTTTATTAGAAATCAGCCCTTTTTGCAGTAAATACATTAAGGGTCTGCCGGTTTTTGGCGGAAATTCGGCCAGCTTGCTATAAATATTATCGATATTATTCATTGTCTACCCTCCTAGTTCCGTGGCCAACGGTGGCCGCTCTGGCCATCCATGGGGAAGGCGTAATCGCTTAGAGCCAATCGCTAATGGAGGGGACTCGTCCGCCGCAATCTTCCATTACATGCTGTTCTCCGATATATCTAACCGGAACCTCTTTACCATCACTGTTCGTAATGGTTGTTCCAAAAGTCTTTTCACACTCAAAAATGCCTTCTGCATGATGTCGTAGTGCCCGGTGCCTGAAATCACAAAAGCTGTATTTGGTCGCATCAAACCAGTTATGGATAGGCAAGTAGTCTTCGGGTATTCCACCAAATGTTTTGGCAGATGATCGGGCATGGTAATAAGTATGTGTCATGGTAATTCCTCGCTCTGTTAAGGGTTTTGAAAACCCCACATCCCTCTGGGGTTGAAAACCCCAAGCAGCGACCAACGGAAGCGAGAGCGTATTTCCAGCCATCGTCAAGGCAGGGTTCCCCTCGAAGAGCAGGCCACCCACAGGGCAAGGCAGACCAATCAGTTAAGGGCTGGCGCAGTATTTCGTGAGCGAAATATGGGGGATGCCTTGACGATGATTGGAAATACGCTAGGCTGCGGCAACGCCTAGAGGGAAAGGAGATAATAGAAAGCAGCTCGCCGGGACAGGCGTAGCTTCCTTCTTGAATTTGCTAATTAAAGATGGCCCATCAAGGATTGGGACCAGGCATTTAAAAAGAGAGGTGGGCGGCGAAGCCGCCCGAAAATTGGATTACAAATGGATTGATTCAATTCTTATGGTTGGCCGGTGAGGGAAGAATTCTCACTCGGTCGATTGAAATTAGCCGTAGCATCCAGCACATAATCCGCGACCTCCTGAGCGTGGCTGACAGCACTGGTGATAAGTATCTAGTTAATCCATCCCTGACTCGAGAATCTACTTAGACTTCAAAGATTTTCAATGTATTTGTCATTCCACCTTTCCCGACCTGATTTCCGCGAGTACCTATAACTGAATCGCCACTATTCAGATAGCCCTTGGCTTTAAGTTCTTCCACAGCGTTGGTGAGCAGTGTATTGCGATTGCCAGTATCAAAATCAAAGTAGCGAGGTATGACGCCGCGGAATAGGGCCATGCGGTTAAGGGTGGTCTGTCTGTTAGACAGTGCAAAAATAGTGATGCCGGAGCGGATGCGCGACATTAGCAACGGTGTATTGCCGGATTCGGTAAAGCAGATGATGGCTTTGAGGTTAGGCATGTGATTGGCGGCGTACATGGAAGCCATGGCAATGGCATCTTCCGTTTCGCGAAATTCCCTGTCCATACGGTGGCCGGATACTTGAGTGCTGCGCTGTTTTTCTGCCCCCAAGGCGATACGACTCATGGCTTCCACGACAGTAACCGGGTGTTTGCCGGTGGCGGTTTCTGCCGACAGCATCACCGCGTCGGTGCCGTCCAGTACGGCGTTGGCCACGTCGAATACTTCCGCCCGGGTGGGGATGGCGTTGTCGATCATGGTTTCCATCATCTGGGTGGCGGTGATCACTGCGCGGTTTAATTGGCGGGCGCGAAGAATGATTTTCTTCTGCACGCCAATCAGCCCGGCATCGCCAATCTCCACACCCAGGTCACCGCGGGCCACCATAACGGCGTCGGACGCGACGATCATATCGTCCAGGGTTTGGTCGTCGGCCACGGTTTCGGCGCGCTCGATTTTAGCCACCAGGCGAGCCTTGCAACCGGCTTTTGCCGCGCAGTCCCGGGCGTAGTGCATATCTTCGGCAGTGCGTGGGAAGGAGATGGCCAGATAGTCCAGCCCCATGGTGGCGGCTATTTTCAGGTCGTTGAGATCTTTTTCGGTCAGGGCTGGAGCAGACAGTCCGCCGCCCAGCAAATTGATGCCTTTTTTCGGGTACAGGGTGCCGCCGACAATCACCTTGGTATGGATGCGGGTGCCTTCAATGCGCTCGATTTCCAGTTGCAGGCGGCCATCGTCCAACAGCAGCGTCTGGCCCGCTTTACAGTCCTGAGGCAGAGACTGGTAGCTGCAACCGACGATATCCTGGTTGCCGTCCTCTGCTGGATATTGTGTATCCAGGGCAAAGCTGGCTCCTTCTACCAGCTCTGCCTGGCCGTCGCGAAAGCTGGCGATGCGAATTTTTGGCCCCTGTAAATCACCCAGCAGGCCGACATGGGCGTTGAGTCGTTCCGCCTCTTGCCGCACGACTTTGGCGCGCTGAATATGCTCTTCGGCATTGCCGTGAGAGAAATTGATGCGAAACACGTTGGCACCGGCTTCAATCAGTTTTGCAATGGTATCTGCATCGGAGCTGGCAGGGCCGAGGGTGGCTATAATTTTGGTGCGCTTGTGCATGGTTATTTAGAGCCTTTGCTGAGCAACTTCAGTAGTTGCTTGGTGGAAGCGTCCCAGTTGCCATTGTCACTATCTTTTGCGAGCTGCTTGGCAATTTTCTTGCCCAGCTCCACGCCCCATTGGTCAAAGGAATTAATCCCCCAAAGTACGCCTTCGGCAAATACCTTGTGTTCGTACAGGGCGATCAATGCGCCGCAGTTAAAGGGGGTGAGTTTGTCCATCAGCAGGGTGGTGGAGGGACGGTTGCCGGGGTAGTGGGCGTAGCCGGGGGCATCTGCTTGCTCGCTGCCGAGCATTAGCGCTGCACCCTGGGCGAGCATATTTTGCAGCAGTACCTGATGGTGTTCGTCGTTACTTAAATCGTCGTTTACAGCGCCGATAAATTGCACCGGAATCAGGTGGGTGCCTTGGTGCAGTAACTGGAAAAAGGCGTGCTGGCCGTTGGTGCCGGGTTGGCCCCAGATAACGCCGCCGCTGTTGTAGCCCAGCGCTTCGCCATTCTGATTGACGGATTTGCCGTTGCTCTCCATTTCTAACTGTTGCAGGTAGGTGGGCAGGTGGGTGAGGCGTTCGCAGTAGGGGATAACCGCGCAGGATTGCGCCCCCAGGAAGTTGTTGTACCAAATACTTAACAGCGCCAGTATCACCGGAATATTTTGCGCGTATTCGGCGTTAAAAAAGTGCTCGTCCATGGCCTTGGCACCGGCGAGTAATTCTTCAAACGCCTCGTAACCGATACTGATAGCTATCGCCAGGCCAACGCCGCTCCACAGGGAGTAGCGGCCACCTACCCAGGTACCAAATTCAACAATTTGTTCGGCGGGAATGCCGTATTCCTGGGCATTGCCGGTGTTGGCGGTAATGCCAATCACATGGGGGGAGTTTTGCGGCTGCGCCAGCCCCAGTTTTTCCTGCAACCAGGCCAGAGCGGTCTTGGCATTGAGCAGGGTTTCCTGGGTGGTAAAGGTTTTGCTGGTGATGATGACCAGTGTGGTTTCGGCGTTGAGGCGCTGTGTCAGACTTAAAATTTCTGCGCCGTCCACATTGGAAATAAAGTGGCAGTTAATGCCCTGTTGGGCGTACTGCTGCAAAGCCTGGCAGACCATTTTGGGGCCGAGGTCAGAGCCGCCAATGCCAATATTAATGACGTCAGTAATGGCTTTGCCGGTGCTGCCCAGCCACTGGCCGCTGCGAATGCGGGCGCTGAAGTCGGCAATTTTTTGCAGGCTGTCTTTTACCGACTGGCCTACATTGCCGCCATCCACATCAATATCAAAGTTATCCGGGTCGCGCAGGGCGCAGTGCAGCACCGGGCGGCCTTCAGATCGATTGATCGTTGCGCCGCTGGTCATGGCGGCCATGCACTGCTTTAGAGGCGATGCTTCTGCCAGACTGAACAGTTCCGCCAGGCTGGCATCGTCGATCAGGCTTTTGGCGTAATCAAAGTAAAAACCCTGCCACTGCACACGCAATTGCTCTGCACGGCCGGGGTTTTGTTTCAGCATGCGGGCGATATTGAGATGACCACTATTGATGGAGTACTGGTGCAACTTTTCCCAATGGGGGGTACATGAAGGATTAAAGCTATTTGTGGTGATATCTGTATCCATCGGTATAAACCATCAGTGTGTTAAATGCGGAATGAGGTGTTGTAATTGAAAGTAGGCAATACCCAAGATAGAGGATGCTGATGCAGTAGGGGTCGCGACCGATTAGTGGGCCGCAGACGATCATGGGTGCTCATTTTAAATTTACCGTTCAGACTGTCTGACAAGCCTGTGTCTCACTTTCGATGCGGCAAGATAATAAAACCTGACATAAGTGTCAATAAACTCTTGACTGCTCCCTGCTGGACACACTAAAGTTGACATATATGTCAAATTAAGAGTGTCTTATGGGGGCCGTACGCTTTCTTCTCAATGATCAATGGCAAGAAATAACGTCTATTGATCCCAAAAAATCCGTACTGGATTATTTGCGCGAAAATTTGAATCTCGTGGGTACCAAAGAAGGCTGTGCTTCTGGTGATTGTGGCGCATGTACTGTGGTGGTGGGTACTGTAGGTACCAATCAGTCGATGCAATACAAGGCGATTAACTCTTGTATTACCCAAGTGGTAACACTGCACGGTAAGCAGTTAATTACGGTGGAGCATCTTCGGCAGGATGGAGATTTACATCCAGTACAACAGGCCCTGGTGGATAATCATGGCTCTCAATGTGGGTTTTGTACGCCGGGCTTTGTGATGTCGATCTTCGCAATGAGTAAGGATGAAGAGGCTCTTTTTGAAGAGATACGACAAGATGAATTGCCAAATAAAGACGCCCAGCGAGAAGAAGTTCTTGAAGCACTATCTGGAAATCTGTGTCGTTGTACAGGCTATAGACCAATCATTGATGCGGCATTAGGTATTAAAAAACAGGCTCGGAAAGCCAAAACAAATGATTGTTTTGCACGTAAGCAAGCAAAGACTGTTGCTGAGTTAAATGCGATCAGCAGCCAGCCTGTTTTTTTTGAATACACACGCAATGGCAATCGCAAGCGTTACTTCTCGCCAACCTCAGTGGCGGAGCTGGCCGAAATTTTATCGGCTTATCCCAATGCTCGATTGGTGGCTGGGGGAACAGATTTAAGCCTCGAATTTACGCAGGCGCTCAAAGGCGTAGATGTGTTGGTGTATTTAGGGCGTGTAGCCGAAATGTGCAGGCTAACAGAGTCCGATAACCACATAGAAATTGGTGCGGCTGTTACCTATTCAGAAGCTCGCGATACCTTGGTTGGTTACTACCCGGATATGGGCGAACTCATTGATCGTCTCGGCTCTCGCCAGGTGCGCAACCAAGGCACCATTGGGGGCAATATTGGTAATGCCTCTCCAATTGGGGACATGCCGCCGGTGTTATTGGCCTTGGGGGCGAGTGTTGTGTTACGTCGTGGAGCTCAACAGCGTGAGTTGCCGTTAGAAAGGTTTTTTATCGATTACAAGCAAACCGCTTTGCGCGAATGTGAGTTTATTGAGCGCATTCGCGTTCCCAAACCGGTAGATAATCAAATTTTCCGCGTATACAAAATCAGCAAAAGGATAGAGGATGATATCTCTGCCACTTGCGCAGCCTTTAGTGTTTTTATCAACGATAACACCGTAGACGATATTCGCACTGGTTTTGGTGGGATGGCTGCTGTTCCCAAGTCTGCGAAAAATGCTGAAGAGATATTGCGCGGTGGTCAGTGGCACAGAGATGCCATCGAGAAAGCCCAACAAGCCTTGAGCAATGACTTCTCACCACTGTCGGATTTTAGGGCGTCGGCGGAGTACCGCATGCGCGTTTCTCAAAATCTGTTTATGCGTTTTTATTTGGAATCGCAACAGGGCGCAGACATCGTTCGGGTGACGCAACATGCGTAGTCTACCAACATTGAGCGTCAACGAACCGGGTAAGCCCACTGGTCTCGCAGGTGAGTCGCTAAAACACGAAAGCGCCCACAAGCATGTGAGTGGCGAAGCGCAATACGTTGATGATATTCCTACACCGGCCAGTGTGTTACACGCTTATGCCGGTTTTAGCACCGTTGCTCGCGGCATTGTAAAATCCATGGATTTAAGCGCTGTTGCTG
Organism: Porticoccus sp. W117; assembly: GCF_030341905.1. Lineage (GTDB taxonomy): Bacteria > Pseudomonadota > Gammaproteobacteria > Pseudomonadales > Porticoccaceae > SCSIO-12696. The sequence continues at coordinate 6,370 of NZ_JATAAF010000025.1, forward strand.
CAGCGCCCGGCGTGGTTGATGTTTTAACCTTACATGACGTGCCGGGTCACAAAGATATTGGCCCAGTATTCCCTGGTGACCCGTTGTTTTTACAGCAAGGCGATGAGGTTCAATTTCACGGCCAAGTATTGTTTGCTGTTGCAGCAACCAGTTATGAAGCGGCGCGCAAAGCTGCCCGTTTGGCCACAGTGAAATACCAACCGCTGGAAGGCGACATCACCATAGAACAAGGCCTGGAAAATCAGAGTTTTGTACGCCCCAAACACGTACAAGCCAGAGGCGATGTGGCTAAGGCAGTGGCAAATGCAGAACACTATGCTAGTGGTGAATTGCACATCGGAGGCCAAGAGCATTTGTACCTTGAGGGCCAGGTTTCGTTGGCTACACCCACGGAAGACGGTGGGATTTTTCTAAATACTTCCACCCAGAATCCAACAGAGGCGCAGAAATTAGTTGCCGAAGTGCTGGATATTCCCATGAGCCTGGTAGTTGTAGACACACGTCGTATGGGTGGTGGCTTTGGTGGCAAAGAAACCAGTGGCAATCACTGGTCTTGCATTGCGGCACTGTTCGCGCAACGCAACAAGCGCCCTGTAAAGCTACGTTTAGCACGCAGTGACGACATGAACTCAACCGGCAAGCGCCACCACTTTCTAAGCCGTTACGAAGTGGGTTTTGATGCGCAGGGTCGCATTCAAGGGCTTGATCTTGAATTGTCTGGTGGCTGCGGTATGTCGCCGGATTTGTCCGACGCCATTGTCGATCGTGCCATGTTCCACTCAGATAACGCCTACTTTTTGCCAGCGGCAAAAATCACTGGCCACCGTGTAAAAACCAATACGGTTTCCAATGTAGCGTTTCGTGGCTTTGGTGGGCCGCAAGGTGTGCTGGCTATTGAGGAAGTGGTTGAGCGTATTGCGCGGTTATTAGGGAAAGATGTGTTGAGCATTCGCAAGGCGAATTTTTATACTGCTGAACAGGGCAGGGATACAACGCACTACGGGCAAAAAATCGAAAATCATATTATTCCTGGTTTGGTGGCGCGCTTAGAAGAAACGTCTGATTACTGGAATAGACGTAAAGCGATTAACGCATTCAATGCCAGCAGCCCTTACCTGAAAAAAGGTTTGGCACTAACGCCAGTGAAATTCGGTATTTCCTTTACAGCTACTCACTTGAACCAAGCCGGTGCATTAATTCATATTTACACCGATGGCAGTATTCACCTTAACCACGGTGGTACTGAAATGGGGCAGGGCTTATTTACCAAAGTGGCTCAAATTGTTGCCAGTGAATTCCAGGTGGATGTAAGCCGTATTGTGTGTAGCGCGACCCGTACGGATAAAGTACCAAATACATCGCCAACCGCTGCATCGTCTGGCAGTGACCTAAATGGCATGGCTGCTCGCAATGCTGCGGTCATCATCAAAGAACGTTTAATTGCGTTTGCTGCCAAGCAGTATGACGTATCACAAGGCGATGTAACTTTTGATAATAACCAAGTGGCTATTGGTGATAGGCGCGTCGACTTCTCTGAGTTTGTGCAGCAAGCGTATTTAAACCGTATTTCGCTATCGGCGGCAGGATATTACTCTACGCCAAAAATTTATTACAACCGGGAAGAATCCACTGGCCGTCCATTTTTCTATTTTGCAAATGGGGCGGCGGTTTCTGAAGTGTTGATTGACACGCTGACTGGCGAATACAAAGTGCAGCGCGTGGATATCTGCCACGATGTTGGCACCAGCTTAAACCCCGCAGTGGATATTGGCCAAATTGAAGGGGCTTTTATTCAAGGCATGGGTTGGCTAACCACCGAGGAGCTGGTGTGGGGCGATGATGGCCGTTTGCAAACCATTAGTCCGGCGTCCTACAAGATTCCAGCCATAGGCGATACGCCCCCAGAATTTAATGTGGAGTTGTTGCCGGATAGTCCCAATGTTGAAGCGACGATATTTCATTCAAAGGCTGTCGGTGAACCACCGTTTATGCTGGCTACGTCCGTGTGGTGTGCATTGCGAGACGCAGTATCCAGTCTGAGCGACTATCGTGTTTGTCCCGAGTTAGATGCGCCAGCAACTCCTGAGCGCGTGCTGCGTGCCTGCGAAAAAATTATATTGGCAAACAAGGGCAGGTCAGCATCGTGTCCAGGCTAATTACAGATAAACAGCACTGGCACAATGGTGTTGCCACGCTGGAACAAGAAAACAGTGCCTATGTGTTGGTGACTGTGTTGGCTGTGCAGGGTTCCACACCTCGCGACAATGGTACCAAGATGGTGATTTCATATGGCAATGAGCCAGAAACGCCGCGAACTTGGGGTACCATTGGGGGCGGCCACTTAGAGTACAAAGCAATGTCTATTGCTGCCGAACTACTGGCGGCAGGAAAACCCGAACAACGCCTTGAGCACTTTCCTCTTGGCGCAAAGCTTGGCCAGTGTTGTGGTGGTCGAGCCTCCCTATTGTTTGAATGTTTCCCCGGTGCGCAATACACCGTTGCTTTATTTGGTGCAGGGCATGTTGGTCGTGCTCTGATTAGAGTGTTGGGTGAATTGCCTTACCGTATTTACTGGGTCGACAGCCGCGATGCAGAATTTCCCGATGTAATTCCCCAAAATGTTACCAAAGTGATTTCTGATAATCCTGTTGATGAAATCTCCGATATGCCTTCGCAAACCCGCTACCTAATAATGACCCACCGCCATTCACTGGATTTTGATTTGGCAGAGGCGGTGCTCAAACGCAACGATACAGATTATGTGGGGCTAATAGGCTCTGATACTAAATGGCGTCGTTTTCAATCGCGCTTTAGTCACAAGGGTTACGCCCCAAATAGTTATCAAACCATTCGCTGCCCCATTGGTAACTCACAAGTTCCGGGCAAAGAGCCCATGGAAGTGGCGGTATCTATCGCCGCGCAGTTGATTGCCGACTATCACAATCAGCAGAACTCGGTGAAGCAGTCAACCACAAAAAGCATTCGCTGGCAGGAGCTACATCAAGTGGCTTCTATCAACGAAAATCAAAAAAGTCATGAAAGAGCGGAAGTGCAGGTGGAGAACCACCAATGAATGATGGGCAACTATACGGATTGCGCAGTCGACAACTGGTGCTGGAGCAAGGTGTTGTTGCCGGTGTTGTATTGTGGCAAAACGAAAAAATTATCGATGTACTGGCCTATGGCGAAACGTTGCCAGAAAACGTGGAGCTGATAGACGTTGGCAATAATGCCGTAATGCCGGGCTTGGTAGATACCCACGTTCACGTCAACGAACCCGGACGCACTGAATGGGAAGGCTTCAATACCGCCACCCGTGCCGCTGCAGCCGGTGGTATTACTACATTGGTGGATATGCCGTTGAATTGTGATCCGGTAACCACCAGCGTTGCCGCATTAAAAGAAAAAATTGATACCCTCGATGGTCAGCTGTGGGTGGACTGCGGTTTCTGGGGTGGCGCCATTCCAGGAAATATGGACGAACTGGATGACCTTGTTCGGGCGGGTGTGTTAGGCGTGAAATCCTTTACCATCGACTCTGGCTTAGAAGAATTCCCCCCGGTAAGTGAAGAGCATTTGCGCCAAGCGTTGTCAATTTTGGCTGACCATCAAGTACCTTATCTGATTCACGCAGAACTCGATAAGGGCGATACACCACCTGCGAAGATTACTGATAAATATCAGACTTTTTTGGATTCTCGCCCCAAAAGATGGGAAAACGATGCTATTCAGCTAATGATTGGTCTGCTGGAAGAACTACAGAGCGAAGGAAAAAAGGGCCTTGTACATATTGTGCATCTTTCTTCTGCCGATGCGATTGAGGCTATCTCACACGCACGGGAAAAAGGCCTCGGCTTAACCACAGAAACCTGCCCGCACTACCTAACACTGTTTTCCGAGAATATTCCCGATGGTAAAACTTTGTTTAAATGCTGCCCACCCATTCGGGAAGATCATAACCGTCAACAACTTTGGCAGGGCTTAAAAGACGGGCATATCGACTTTATCGTGTCTGATCACTCGCCTTGTACTCCGCAATTGAAGCACATAGATACTGGCGATCTAGACGCCGCTTGGGGGGGTATTTCCTCATTGCAATTTGGCCTGTCGTTAATTTGGAGCGAGTCCGAAAAGTACGGCTTTGGCTTACACCATATTGCCAAGTGGATGTGCACAGAGCCTGCAGCTTTTGCAGGACTTGGTGACTGTAAGGGAAAAATTGAAAAAGGCTACGATGCAGACTTGATTGTGTTCGATGGTGATGAGGAATACACCATCCAGAAAGAACACATTCTCTTTCGCCACAAAATGACACCTTACGAAGGCCGAAAAGTCCGTGGTCGGGTAAAACGTAGCTACTTGCGTGGGCAAGTAATTTTGGACTCGCCAGTTGGTAAAGAGGTGACCTTCTGTGAAAAATCCACCGGTCGCCCGATTTTAAAAAAACGGTAAGCAAGAATGAATAATAACGAAACTGACAATCGCCTATCGAGCCAGTACATCGACTTATTGGATGAGCGTCTGGGGGGCAAGGCACTAAGCTGCAGCGACCAGTGGTTTGCACCGTGCTCTAACCTGGTTAAGGCTGGCCGAGGTGTGTTTAAAGAAGGTCACTTTGTGGACACAGGGCAATGGATGGACGGCTGGGAATCACGGCGTAGCTATGGCCGCAAGAGAGACCTTGATTACGATTGGTGTGTATTGCGTTTGGGTGTCCCCGGTCGTGTGGTGGGTGTGGATGTTGATACCAACCACTTTCGTGGCAATGCGCCGGAAGCTATTTCTGTACAAGCGGCGTCAGTTCAAGGTGTAGTAACAGAAGACACTGAGTGGACTGAAATTTTAAGCAAAAGCTCAACTGAGGCACACAGTCAAAATCTGTTTGATGTGAATTCTAAAAGAAATTGGACACACCTTCGTTTATGCATCTATCCAGACGGAGGTATGGCTCGCTTCCGTGCCTATGGCATTCCGGCGGTGGACAAAGGGCAGTTCTTCCTCGGTGAACCGATGGACTTGGCCAGCGCACGTTTTGGAGGCCGAGGATTGCTATGTAGCGACATGTTCTACAGTGCACCTAGCAATCTATTAATGCCTACTTTCGGTAAAAACATGGGTGATGGTTGGGAGACTCGTCGCCGTAGGGATCAAGCCAATGATTGGGCTATTGTGAAATTAGCTGGTGTTGGCAGCATTCGAAAAGTTGTTATCGATACTGCGCATTTTAAAGGAAACTTCCCAGATCGTTTCACTCTGGAAGCTGTTAATACCGATCGAAAAGACCTGAACGCACAAGATATCCCTTGGCAAACAGTAGTTTCTGAAACGCCGCTGTATGCGGATCAAGAACACGTGTTTGTATCAGAAATCAACGTGCCAGAAGACGCCCAATTTACTCATGTGCGTTTAAATATTTTCCCAGATGGTGGTGTAAGTCGGCTGCGCATCTTCGGTTACCCCGATTGGGAAACGGTGAACGTGCTATGAGCTTAAATACCCTAAATACGGCCAGTGAAGCAGAAGCTCGCCATATATTTATGCAATGTTGCACCAGCGAGGCTTGGGTGGATCATATGGTGCAAAACCGCCCCTACGCCAGTGTGCATGCACTGGCTGTAGCTGGTAATCAACATTGGTCCTGCTTGCAGGAAGAGGACTATCTCCAAGCTTTTGAAGGGCATCCGAAGATTGGTGATGTGGAGTCTCTAAGTAAGAAGTACAGAAACACTAAAGAGCTGGCGAGTGGCGAACAGTCTTTAGTAAAAGAGGCATCCAAAGATGTTCTACACAAACTTATAGATGGCAATGCGGCATATGAAACTAAATTTGGATTTATTTTTATCGTCTGTGCCACTGGAAAGAGTGCACAACAGATGCTGAGTCTACTTGAATATCGCCTATCCAACGATCGCCCAACCGAACTTGTAAACGCCGCAGAAGAGCAGCGAAAAATTCTGCAGCTGCGCTTGGAGAAACTGTTATGAGTCAAATAACAACCCATATCCTAGATACTGCTCTCGGAGAGCCCGCCCAAGGTATTGTTGTTTCACTACATCGTCAAGCCGGGTCTGGTTGGGTAGAAATGGGTGCTGGTAAAACCAATGAAGATGGCCGCTACGGAGAATTATGCTCTAGCGATGAAGTTCTTGAAGAAGGCTTATATCGAATGCAATTTGCAACAAGTGAATACTTCAAACGTATCCATTCACCCGTATTTTACCCATGGGTTGATGTGGTGTTTCACGTGGAAGGTGATGGCCGTCATTACCATATACCTTTGCTGTTATCTCCCTATGGGTATTCCACGTATCGTGGCAGCTAATGCCACCAAAATTGCACAAAAATAAGAGAATACATTGTGGTTAAAGAGAAACGAACGTTGAAATTAAAGTCTCTCACTGCAGAGGCGTTTGCGCCATACGGAGATGTGATAGAAGTATCAAGTGAAGCGGACAGTTTTCCAATCAACTACGGCCAAACCACCCGATATAACGCATTGAGCCGAGTAGATACTGGTGAGGATGGTACGCCAATTATCAGTATTTTTCGTACCAAACCTGTGGATTTACCTATAAGAATTAACGTGATGGAGCGCCACCCACTGGCCAGCCAGACCTTTATGCCTATGAGCTGCAACGCTTATATCGTGGTAGTTGCACCAAAAGGCGATTTAGATTTCACCAAACTAGAAGCCTTTATTGTACGCCCCAGTCAAGGGGTTACCTATCACAAAGGTGTATGGCACCACTACAACCTGGTACTTGCAGGTAACGGTGACTTCTTAGTGATTGATCGCCAAGGCGGGGGCAACAACTGCGATGAAGTGGATATTCCTGAAAATTTAGACATTGTGGTAGAAAAATAATGGAAAGTTATATTCTTGACTGGCTTAGTCTGATATTTCGTTGGATGCACGTAATTACCGGTGTCGCCTGGATAGGCGCTTCATTCTATTTTATTTGGTTGGATAACAGCCTGGAAAACCCACCCCAATGGAAAAAAGACAAAGGGATTAAAGGGGACCTTTGGGCAATTCATGGCGGTGGTATTTACGAAGTGGCCAAGTACCAACTTGCCCCGGAACAAATGCCAAAAACCTTGCATTGGTTTAAATGGGAGGCTTACAGCACATGGTTAACCGGGATCGTATTGCTGACGTTAATTTACTATCTGGGGGCTGATGCGTACTTGATCGATAAGCGCGTAGCAGATTTAACACAGAGTCAAGCCATTCTGATCGGTGTGGGCTTCCTATTGGGTAGTTGGGTTGGTTACGAGATGCTTTGCCGTAGCCCAATCGCGAAAAATGGCATAGCTATTGGGGCTATATTAATACTAGCTGCCGTTGGATTAGCCTATACCTTGACCCAGTTGTTCAGTGGTCGGGGAGCGTATATCCATATGGGTGCAATTATAGGCACCATTATGGCGGGTAATGTATTTCGTGTGATTATGCCTTCTCAAAGGGCATTGTTGGCGGCCATTGAAAAAGGTGAACAACCGGATCCTGCTTGGGGAAAAAAGGCAAAGCTGCACTCTACGCATAATACGCACCTAACGTTGCCACTGATTTTTATTATGATCAGTGCTCATTATCCGTTTACCTATACCCATCAATACAACTGGCTGGTGTTGTTGGCGATCATTGTTATTACTGCCGCTGTTCGTCAGTACTTTGTGATCAAGCACAAAGGTGTTAAGAAGCCCGGTATCCTTGTTGGTTCTGCTGTTGCAACTCTTGTTCTGGCAATATTGATTGCTCCCAAATTTGGTGTCGAAAAGATATCAACCCATGATCACGGTGTTCAGTCATCGAAGCCTTCGGTAATTACAGCCGTAAAAGCAACAGAAATATTGCATGCTCGTTGCGCTAGCTGCCACTCCCGAAAACCTACTGATGATGTATTTACAGTGGCTCCCGGTGGCGTTTTTCTCGAAAATGTTGATGATATGCGTAAGTGGGCAGCGCGGATAAATGCCCGCTCAGTAACGGCAACTGATATGCCTTTTCTGAATAAAACGTTAATGACGGACGAGGAACGCACACTCATTGGTCGCTGGATTAGTGCAGGAACACCTGAGTGAACGGTGGTGAATAGGAGCGTTTAAATGAGTGCAGCTGAGAAATGTAAGCAGGTTCCCCCTCGCTGCTGGAAAGCGGGGCTGACATTAGAGCTTAGTTCTAAGGGAGAATCTACGGTACTCAATAAATGTTCTCATTTTGGGCCTTTGCGTGTGCAACGGCCCTTTTATCCCTCTGACAGAAAAGAGTGCCACCTTTATTTACTTCACCCTCCGGGCGGATTGGTGAGCGGTGATGAGCTGGTTATGGATGTCACTGTCGGTGAATCCGGTCATGGGCTTTTCACAACACCCTCTGCTGGAAAATTTTACAAAGGGGACCATTCACTGCTACCCCAAGTACAACGGGTAGATTTCTACGTAAAGGAAGATGCGGTAGGAGAGTGGTTGCCTCAAGAGACTATTTTCTTTGATGGGGCTCGGGGGCAATTAGATACCAGGGTGAGTTTGGATAAAGGCGCAAATGCGGTTGTTTGGGACATTATTTGCCTTGGTCGCCCAGCCTGTAATGAAGGGTTTACAAAAGGATTTGTTCAGCAGCGATTATCAGTGTATCGGAAAAATCGGCCTGTCTATCTTGAAAACAACCGATTTGTTGCTGGCGAACCTGCGTTGCAAAGTTGTTGGGGGCTGCATGGGCAGCCAGTTACGGGCGCAATGGTCGCTACATTACCCGTCAATAATCAAAAAAGCGATGCAACTGAAAACGATTGGGTGGCTGAGTTCGATCATTCAGATGCCTTGTTTTCCGTAACGCAAGTAGACGACCTTTTGATTGCTCGCTACATCGGCCCATCGGCGGTGCAGTGTCGAGAGCTGTTTGTGAAGTTGTGGTCACAGTTACGGCCCAAGCATATTGGTAAGAACGCAGAGATTCCACGTATATGGAATACGTAAGTCGGATGATAAGTAGTCACAATACTTACAGGATGAATCAATGGAATTAACACCTCGCGAAAAAGACAAACTCATTCTATTTAGTGCTGCTCTATTAGCAGAGCGCCGCAAAGGTCGAGGGTTGTTACTAAATTACCCCGAAGCACTGGCGTTTATTTCTATGGAGATTATTGAAGGCGCGCGAGACGGAAAGACCGTCGCCGAACTTATGAGTTTTGGACGCACGTTACTAACCCGTAAACAGGTGATGGAAGGTGTTCCAGAAATGCTTAAAGAAGTGCAGGTAGAGGCCACCTTTCCCGACGGCACCAAACTCGTCACTGTTCATAACCCAATCCTATAGGAGTGGCCAATGATTCCAGGTGAAATTCAAGCCGCACAAGGCAACATAGAGTTGAATGCTGGCAGAGATACAATAAAGGTACCTGTCAGTAATATCGGCGACCGCCCCATTCAAGTTGGCTCACACTACCACTTCTACGAAGCCAATTTGGCACTGATCTTTGATCGAGACGCTACCCGTGGCTATCGGCTAAACATTGCAGCGGGTACGGCGATTCGTTTTGAGCCAGGGCAGATCCGAGAAGTGGAGTTGGTTGCACTTGCAGGCGGCCGAAAAGTGTATGGCTTTCGTGGCGACGTAATGGGTGATCTATGAGCCACGAGAAAAAAACCAACCAAATCAGCCGTAAAGCCTATGCCGAAATGTTTGGGCCGACGGTGGGCGATCGTGTGCGACTTGGCGATACTGAGTTATGGATTAGTCCAGAAAAAGATTATTGCAAAAACAAAGCCCACTACGGCGAAGAAGTTAAATTTGGTGGCGGCAAAGTGATTCGTGATGGTATGGGCCAAAGCCAGCGCACCTCAGACCAAACCGCCGATACTGTGATTACCAATGCTCTTGTTGTGGATTATTGGGGCATTGTCAAAGCAGACATTGCAATCAAAGATGGTCTTATTCAAAACATTGGTAAAGCGGGTAACCCAGACATTCAGCCAGGTATCGATATCATCATTGGCCCCGGTACTGAAGTAATAGCGGGTGAAGGTATGATCGCAACGCCAGGTGGTATTGATGCGCACATACACTATATTTGCCCACAACAAATTGAAGAGGCGTTAACCTCTGGTGTCACTACCATGATCGGAGGTGGTACGGGGCCAGCCACGGGTACCAATGCGACCACGTGCACTCCGGGGCCTTGGCACATACATCGCATGTTACAAGCGGCTGAAGCATTCCCCATGAATTTGGGTTTTTTGGGTAAAGGCAATGCCAGTCTAACCCCAGCGTTAGATGAGCAAATTGTTGCTGGCGCTATGGGTTTGAAGTTACACGAAGACTGGGGCACCACACCAGCTTCTATTGATGCGTGCTTGCGGGTTGCCGATAAATATGATGTGCAAGTTGCCATTCATACCGATACGCTCAACGAGTCGGGCTTTTTGGAAGATACTCTCAACGCATTCAATGGTAGAGCCATTCATACCTACCATACCGAAGGCGCTGGTGGTGGGCATGCTCCCGATATTATTCGCGCTTGTGGCGAAGCAAATATATTACCGTCGTCAACGAACCCAACGCGTCCATACACCATCAATACCGTCGATGAACATTTAGATATGTTGATGGTTTGCCACCACCTAGACCCCGACATTCCAGAAGATGTGGCTTTTGCCGATTCCCGCATTCGCAAAGAAACCATTGCGGCAGAAGACCTGTTTCACGATATGGGCGCATTCAGCATGATTGCTTCTGATTCCCAGGCCATGGGTCGGGTGGGTGAGGTGGTGACACGTACTTGGCACACTGCCCACAAGATGAAGGTGCAGCGCGGGCCACTGGTAGAAGACAACCATACAACCGATAACTTTCGCGTGCGCCGTTACATCGCCAAATACACCATCAACCCGGCAATCACCCACGGAATTGGTCATGTAGTAGGCTCCTTGGAAGTAGGCAAGTTGGCGGATATCGTTTTGTGGAAGCCTGCCTTTTTTGGCACCAAACCTTCACTGATCTTAAAGGGTGGCATGATAGCCACTGCACCGATGGGTGACCCAAACGCGTCGATACCCACACCCCAGCCGGTGCATTATCGACCGATGTTTGGTGCCTACGGCAAGGCAATTTTTGAAACCTCAGTCACATTTGTTTCTCAAGGGGCGTTAGACGCGGATGTTGGGAAGCAACTTGGTCTGCAAAAGCAATTGATGGCGGTTAAGAACACGCGAGACGTACGTAAAAAAGACATGCTTCTTAACGATCTGCAGCCAGACATCACTGTAGACCCACAAACCTACGAAGTGCGTGCTGATGGAAATCCACTAACCTGTGAGCCGGCAACTGAGTTGCCTCTGGCACAACGGTACTTTTTGTTTTAACCGTTCAGACAGAATATTTGTTAGAGCCAAATAATGATTGAGCTAACACAGCTAAAACGCCATGAAAAATCGCTCGAGAGCGCACTAACTCTGGCACTGCCATTTGACAAGCGCAAAAAAAGCCGCCAAAGGGCTCAGACAAATTGTGGTCGTGATGTGGGCATATTTATGCCCCGTGGCACGGTGTTGGAACAGGGTGATTTGCTCAGCGATGAAAATGGCACAACTGTATTGGTTGAGGCGGCACCAGAGGCTTTATCCATAGCCACCGCAGACGATGCGCTTTTGTTGATGCGTGCAGCCTATCACTTGGGTAACCGACATATGCCCTTGCAGATTGAAAAGCACCGATTGTTGTACCAGGAAGACTATGTGTTAGATGACATGCTGCGGGGCTTGGGGTTAAGCGTCAGCAACGCTCAAGAACCATTTTCACCAGAGAATGGTGCATACAGCAGCGGGGGGCGCGGTCATCACCATGACTGATGCCGCTTCTCTGCTAGCCGTTCTGCGGATTTCCAGTCCAGCATTGCCAGTGGGAGCGTTCGCCTACTCGCAAGGCTTTGAATATGCAGTTGACGCAGGGTGGGTCAAAAATGCAGCGGATACGGAAAGCTGGGCCAGTGGTGTATTAACCCATGGCTTGAGTTATTTGGATGTGCCATTACTGGTGCGTTTGTACCGGAGTGTTGGACAGCCAGAAGACTTTAAGTACTGGAATCAGCACTGCATTGCTTCACGTGAAACCGAAGAATTGCGACAGGAAGAACGACAACTTGGAAAGACTCTTTACCAATTGTTGCTGAAGTTAGAGCAACCCCTGCCGGCAACCTTACAGCAGGAGGGTGAGATTCCGGGGTGGCTTGCCATGTTTGCTTTTGCTTGTTATCGCTGGGAGATGAGTGAGGAACAAGCGTGCTTAGCCTACGTATGGTCATGGCTAGAAAATCAATTGGCTGCAGCGGCAAAAACAGTACCCATCGGACAAACCGATGTGCAAAAAATTACGGCAAGGCTTATGCCTTTTTTGATGCAGGTGGTAGAGAAGGGCAAAAGTCGCAGAGACGACGACATATTTGGTGGTTTGCCAGGTTTAAGCATGGCAAGCGCGTTACATGAAAAACAGTACTCCCGGTTATTTAGATCTTAATAGCGCTGTTAATAATTCTTCTGAGCTACTGCTTTTATAAGAGAAACGTTGGTATGAAAAAAGACGTGTTAAGAATAGGCATTGGTGGCCCAGTTGGCTCGGGTAAAACCGCGTTGGTCAGAGTGCTATGCGAAAAGCTGCGAGAAGTTTACCAAATCGCCGTTATCACGAACGACATTTACACTCGCGAAGATATGGAATTTTTGCAACGCAATGAGGCACTGGAAGACGATCGAATTATGGGAGTTGAAACTGGCGGTTGCCCTCATACAGCAATTCGCGAAGATGCTTCAATGAATCTGGCGGCCGTAGATGAATTGCAAGAACGTTTTGAGAATCTCGATTTCATTCTGGTCGAAAGTGGTGGTGACAATTTGGCGGCAACATTTAGCCCAGAACTGTCTGATCTTACTATTTATGTGATTGACGTCTCCGCCGGCGACAAGATTCCACGCAAAGGTGGGCCGGGCATTACCCGCTCTGATCTCCTTATTATCAACAAAATTGATTTGGCCCCTCATGTGGGAGCCTCTCGTGAAGTGATGGATCGAGATGCCAGAAAAATGCGCGGAGATAAGCCCTTTGTATTTGCCAATATGAAAGATGGGGCAGGTGTTGAAGACATTATTCAATTCATCAAGCGTGAAGGGATGTTAAGTGATGGTTGATTTTTTTGCACAAGCTAGCCTGCCATTGTGGGGCTTATTGATGCTGGGTGGTCTGATTCATGCCTTCGATGCAGACCACTTGGTGGCTGTAACCGGCGGTGCAGCTCAGGGAAAATTAGCAAAAAAAGAGTGCGTGCTTGTCGCATTGCGATGGGCTGTTGGTCATGGTCTCGCGTTACTTCTTGTGTGCGGTTTAGTAATTTTGTTGGGCGTGTCGTTACCAGAAAATTTAGGAACCTACACGGAGTTACTTGTTGGTATTTTTTTGTTGATCACAGGTGTTTCAATCGTCTGGGTTTGGTACACCAAAACTCAGGAGGTTCGCTGGCCACTTAAAAAGCACCGTTCCAGCGTAATGGGACTCATTCAAGGGGTGGCAGGTAGTGCTCCTTTGTTGATTGTCTTGCCATTATCTGCAGTGAACAACTTTGGCTTGGCAGTGGTGTATATCATTCTTTTTACAGTTTCTGTCGCTTTTATGATGTGTGTTGTAGGGGGTGTCTTAGGTGCCTTTGTAGTCTGGCTAAAAGGCACACTCGTTTCGGGTGTCAATTGGTTGCGTTTTGGGTTGGGGCTATGCTCAGTGGCAATTGGTGTGACGTGGATTATACAAGTTTAAAAACAGAAAACATCTCAATGGAGTTTTTTAATGTCTGAATATAAAGATTGCTCTGGGTTAAAGGTTTCTGAGTCGTTGGCTCAATTTATTACAGAGGATGTCTTGCCTGGTACTGGTGTTGATACGCAAAAGTTTTGGGACGAGTTTAGTGCCATCGTCGAAGACTTGACACCGGTCAACCGCGAATTGCTGGTGAAACGTGACGCACTGCAAGAGCAAATAGACCAATGGCATATCGACCACCGGGGTCAAGACCATAATCATAATGCCTATCGGCAGTTTCTTGTGGATATTGGCTATTTGCATCCACAACCTGGTCATTTTCAAATTGCCACTACAAATGTGGATTCTGAAATTTCTCTACAAGCTGGGCCACAATTAGTGGTGCCAGTAATGAATGCTCGTTTTGCTTTGAATGCGGCCAATGCGCGCTGGGGCAGTCTGTATGATGCGCTCTATGGAAGTGATGTGATTGCAGAAGAAGAGGGTGCTGAGCGCACGGTTGGATACAACCCCGTTCGTGGTGCTCGCGTTGTAGATTACGCTAAATCGTTTTTAGGCAGTTATTTTCCATTGGAATCCGGCTCACACAATGATGTAACTAGCTATGCCATAGACAGTGGCAGTTTGATTGTTACGTTGAAGAATGGGTCGCAAACTAGTTTAAAGGAAAGTGAGCAGACTGTTGGCTATTGTGGCGATGCTGCGACGCCGACGGCGATATTGTTAAGAAATAACTTGTTGCATGTAGAAATTCAAATCGATCGATCTCATGCTATTGGTTGTGAAGATAGTGCTGGTGTCAAAGACTTGTTGATAGAGTCAGCGCTAACCACAATTATGGACTGTGAAGACTCAGTGGCGGCAGTGGACGCAGAAGACAAAATCACTGTGTACAAAAATTGGTTGGGGTTATTAAAAGGCGACTTACAAGAAAGCCTTGAAAAAAACGGTAAAACTATTACGCGTAAGCTCAATCCGGATCGTGAGTACAAGTCTCTTGATGGAAACAATATTACACTGCCTGGCCGCAGTTTAATGTTAGTCCGTAATGTTGGTCATCTGATGACCAATCCGGCCATTTTAGACAAACAAGGTAACGAAATTTACGAAGGCATTATGGATGGAGTGATCACTAGCTTGATTGCCTGTCATGATTTAAAAGGTAACGGTCAGTATCAAAATTCGCGAACAGGCAGTGTTTACATTGTAAAGCCGAAAATGCATGGGCCTGACGAGGTTGCATATAGCAACCAGCTGTTCAGCCGCATTGAACGATTGTTGAACTTACCTGCGAATACGCTGAAATTGGGCATTATGGATGAGGAACGCCGTACTTCGGTGAATTTAAAGGCTTGTATCTTGGCAGCACGAAATCGCGTTGTTTTTATCAATACGGGCTTCCTTGACCGTACAGGTGATGAAATTCACACTAGCATGCAAGCTGGTGCCTTTGCACCCAAGGGTGAACTAAAAAATCGGAACTGGATTCAAGCTTACGAAGATCGCAATGTCGATATTGGCCTTGATACTGGATTCAAGGGCCGTGCTCAAATTGGAAAGGGGATGTGGCCAATTCCAGACAATATGGCTGATATGATGGCCCAAAAACTGGGGCATCCCAAGGCCGGTGCAAATACTGCTTGGGTGCCTTCACCTACAGCGGCCATATTACATGCCATACATTACCATCAAATAAACGTTTCTTCTGTTCAAGATCAACTTTCTGCACGCGATGAGGCGAGTTTAGACGATCTTTTAACCATTCCACTATTAGGTGATGTGGCTCTGACTCCCGATCAAATAAAGCAGGAATTGGAGAATAATGCCCAGGGTATTTTGGGGTATGTAGTACGATGGGTGAATCAAGGAATAGGATGCTCCAAAGTGCCAGATATCCACGGCGTTGGTTTGATGGAGGATAGGGCAACTTTACGAATTTCTAGCCAACATATCGCTAACTGGTTGCACCACGGTATTTGCACTAAAGAGCAAGTGATAGCATCATTCGGTCGTATGGCAAAGATAGTAGATAGTCAAAATGCTAGTGACCCTGGCTACGAACCAATGAGCTCGAATTTTTCATCAAGTTTGGCTTTTAAAGCGGCTTGCGATCTTGCACTGAAAGGCGTTGATCAGCCTAATGGTTATACAGAACCATTGCTGCATGCATATAGGTTAAAAGTCAAAGGGCAATAAATATGTTAGCCATCAACTTCTTTATGTTCAGAAGTTGATGGCTGTATTTTTTGCGCTAAGCAGTTGATTTCTGTATCAGGTGATACAAGAAATGTAATCAGAGGTTTTTAATGGAATGTATCAGTCTATCTTTTATGGATTCTATTTCCGGTTTGTTTTCTAATATTTCATCTATGCTAAGTCCTTCCAGCTCGTGAGGAAATACCAGCCAATCTTCGGTTTCATGTAGATAGAAATCAGGTATGCGCTGTGTCTTATTTTTGCTCGGTTTAAAATAGGGGGTGGCAACTTTAATTTTAGGTGTGTTTTTCCTACACTTTTTGTGAAGTTCAAGAATTATTTGATTTACGCTGCGGCCGCTGTCGAATACATCGTCAACAATCAAGAGACCATCCTCTGCGTTTACGTTATTTACCAAGTAATCTAGACCATGAACACGAACATATGAGGCCTGTTGGTCGATGCCGGTATATAAAGATGTGCGAATAGCAATATGATCTGAATCTATACCGCAATAACTAAGAAGCTCCTGCACAGCTATGCCTACTGGAGTTCCGCCCCTCCATACGCCTACAATAAAATCCGGATGAAAATCACTATCCAGTATCTGTAAAGCGAGTTCGTAAGAATCATTTAATAGCTTAGAGGCGCTAATATAGTGCTTGCTTATGCTTTTGCTATTCATGATATTTTGGCCATTCAATGATTGTTAATCAGTTCAAGAGTAGAGCTAATGATCTTTTCTTCAGTTATTTCAAAGTAGTTCATTAGCTCACTGGCAGGCGCAGACTCGCCAAATGATTCCATACCGATGACAATGCCATCCAGACCAACAAATTTATACCAGTAGTCCTTATGCAATGCCTCAACAGCAATACGTTTTCGGATATTGCTTGGGATTACTGATTCTTTGTAGTCGTTATCTTGGGATAAGAATGCTTCGGTACAAGGCATTGAAACAACACGAACAGAATGACCCATTTCTTGAAGCTTTCTTGCTGCATTAACGCTTATTCCTACTTCAGAGCCAGTAGCAATGATGATGGCATCTAGAGGACTTTGGCCATCTAACAATATATAACCACCTTTTTGAATTTGTTCTAATTGATGATCTAATCTTGTCTGATGCGGTAAAGATTGCCTACTGAATATGAGGGTGGTAGGGCCTTCTGGCCTAAGGATGGCTTGTTGCCAGGCGACGGCGGATTCTACAGTATCACATGGTCTCCAATTAAAAAGGTTAGGAGTTGAACGTAAGCTTGTTAGTTGCTCAACAGGTTGATGGGTTGGTCCATCTTCACCTAAGCCAATTGAATCGTGTGTATAAACAAAAATGCAGCGCTGTTTCATCAGTGCGGCCATACGTACGGCATTTCTTGCATATTCCATGAACATAAGGAATGTGGCGCCATAAGGTAGGAATCCTTTATGTAGTGCAACACCGTTCATAATTGCAGACATGCCAAACTCTCGAACGCCGTAAAAAATATAATTACCTGAAGCATCATCTGGAATTACTCCTTTACTACCAGCCCATAGTGTCAGGTTGGAGCCTGCCAAATCGGCGGATCCACCGAGTAATTCAGGTAATTCAGGGCCAAAAGCATTCAGACAGTTCTGGGAGGCTTTCCTGCTGGCAATATCCTGCATTGATGATTGGCACGAATGAATGAAATCGTTGGAGGTCTGGAGGAAGCTGTCAGGAAGTTCACCCGAAATACGCCGATTAAACTCATTTGCCAAATCGGGATAATTCTGAGCATAGGAGTCCATTTTAGCTTCCCAAAGCTGTTGACAGGCTTTGCCTGATTCTTTTGCGCTCCAGTCCAAATATAGATGATCAGGTATTTCGAAAGGAGGGTGATTCCAGGCTAGCTCCTTTCGAGTAAGGACAATTTCTTCAGCACCTAATGGTGCACCATGGCATGCTTCTTTACCTTGCTTGTTGGGAGAGCCATAACCAATTGTTGTCTTACAGCAAATAATAGTCGGCTTTGAAACCTCTGCTTTTGCACTCTCAATTGCCTTATGGACTTCACTGTCATCATGACCGTCGACATCTGAGATTACATGCCATCCGTAAGCCTTGAATCGGTTTGGTGTATCATCTGAGAACCAACCTTCAACTTCTCCATCAATCGAAATGCCATTATCGTCGTAAAAGGCTATAAGCTTACCCAGTCGGAGAGTCCCTGCGAGGGAGCAAACTTCGTGAGAAATCCCTTCCATCAGGCAGCCATCTCCCATAAATACATAGGTGAAATGATCTACGATATCGTGACCTGGGCGATTAAACTGATCAGAAAGTACTTTTTCAGCGAGAGCCATGCCTACGGCATTAGCAAGGCCCTGACCTAGAGGGCCTGTTGTTGTTTCAATGCCAGGAGCGTAACCAAATTCTGGGTGGCCAGGAGTTTTAGAGTGTAGCTGGCGAAAATTCTTTAAGTCATCAATTGATAAATCATAGCCACTCAAATGGAGAAGAGAGTACAGAAGCATAGATCCATGTCCATTGGACAATACAAATCTGTCACGATCGGGCCATAATGGGTCATTAGGATTGTGTTTAAGATGGTCGTTCCATAATACTTCCGCTATATCTGCCATTCCCATTGGTGCTCCAGGATGGCCATTGCCCGCTAGTTGGACTGCATCCATGGCTAAGGCGCGAATTGCATTTGCACGTTCTTTTCGAGTTGTTTGATAGTTTTTAGAGGATGTAGTCATTGTATTTTTATTTTTGCGAAGCAAGCTGTTTGATAATATTTTCTAATTGTTGTTGATTGACTGCAAAATTACGAATGCCTTCGGCTAATTTATCTGTTGCCATTGCATCTTCATTCATTTGCCAACGAAATAGGTTTTCATTTAATTTGGGAGTACTATTTTCGGGGGTCAATTCAATATTAGGAAAAAGTTGGCGAGTCAATGGGGCGTTGTCATTTTCTAGTGCTTCGAGGAGATCTGGACTAATTGTCAAATAGTCACAGCCTGCTAGCTCTTCAATTTGTCCAGTTGTTCTAAAACTCGCTCCCATAACAATGGTAGGGTAGCTATTCTCTTTATAGTATCGGTATATTTCTTGAACAGACTTGACTCCAGGGTCTTCTTTCGGAAGTATTTTTATATTGGGTGATTTTTTTTGATACCAATCGTATATTCTGCCAACAAAAGGTGAAATAAGCGTAACACCAGCTTCGGCGCAGGCAACTGCTTGTGAAAAGGAAAAAAGCAAGGTGAGATTACAATTAATACCATTTCGTTCTAGCTCTGCTGCAGCTTGAATGCCTTCCCACGTGGAAGCAATTTTAATCAGAATTCGATCAGAAGATACTCCGTGATTGTTGTAAAGCTCTATAAAGCGTTTTGCTTTTTCTACAGTGGCCTGAGTATCAAAAGAAAGCCTTGCATCAACTTCAGTTGAAACTCTCCCCGGAATAATTTGAGAGATTTCTTTCCCAACCTGTACAGTGAAGTAATCTGTAGCACTCTGTAAGAAGCTCTCACCCGGAAGGTTTTCTTTTATTGCGTGCTGAACCGATTTTTTCAATATTTCTTGGTAGCTTTCCAATTGGGCAGCTTGTAACAACAGAGTGGGATTGGTTGTGGCATCAGTAGGTTGAAAGCGGCGTATTGACTCTATATTGCCTGTGTCGGCCACTACTGTAGTCATTGTTTTCAGTTGTTCTAGCTTATTCATGGTGTTAAGGGTCCAAGTCGTTGGCGTTTTTATATTTAAGAGGCTATTGGTGTGTCTAACGATGGTAGTTTTCAAGCACAGGAGAGCGGCTATTCCATGTTACTGCCAGTAGAGCCATACCAATAAAAGCAGAAACTAGATAGAAGTAAAGTACCGAATCCCATCCCCAGTGCTCTGAAAAATAGCCTGTACCGTAATTAGCAGCAAAGGCACCGATATAGCCGAATAGGCCGGTTAATCCAACAGCTGTTGCAGCAGATTTTTTGGTTGCAAAGTCCGCAGCAGCAACGGCCATTAGCAACATAGGGCCATGAACAAAAAAGCCTATAGCGAAGAGGATTAAACTAATCACAATAGGGTTGCTTGTTGGTACCTTAAGTAGTAATAGAACCGAAAGAACCAAAAGGCCCATGAACAAGATTGAGACACGACCACGACGCCCTTTGAAAACAGTGTCTGATAGCCAGCCAGCGGCGATGGCGCCAGCGATACCAGCAATTTCAAAAACAGCGGTTGCATTAGCCGATGCAACGATAGATAAGCCACGACTCTCTTTTAGAAAGCTAGGAGCCCAGTCGAGAACACCGATACGCACGATGTAAACAAAAAGGTTTACGATGCTGACAATCCAGACAAGTTTGTTTTTGAGTATGTACTTTGAAAACAGCTCCAAAGCAGTTTCACCATTACTTTGATGTTTTTGCGCCTCCACTTCCGACATATCCTTCTTATACACTTCCACAGAAGGTAACCCAGCGGATTCAGGTCTATCTCTAAGACGATTGAACAGAAATATGGCGAAAATAAGTGCAAAAGCGCCGGGTGCTACAAAAACTGCACGCCAGCTTTCGAAATAAGTGACCAGGTAACCGCCAACAACCAGAATGACGGCCCCACCAATATGGTGGGAAGCATTCCAGATTCCCCAGTTTTTTCCTATCTCAGAAGGGCTGAACCATTGTGTTAGCAGTCGGCTGCAAGGGGGTTGCCCCATACCCTGGAAAATATTATTTGCGATCCAGAGTAGCCCGAAGAAACCGGCCACAGACATTCCGAAAAATTGACTGAGGTTGTCCGACGTTGTGCTCAGTAGCAAGCTGATCAGCGCTGAGAGTACCAAGCCAGATGACATGATGGCTCTTGGGCTTAACGTATCGGCCAGCAATCCGCTGATAAACTTGGCTAACCCATAAATTAATGCAGCAATACCGAGGGCAGCTCCCATTTCTTCTTTGCCAATGCCAAATTCTTCACGCAGCAATGGGTTGGCTACAGACATATTTTTTCTGACAAAGTAGAAAACAGCATAGCCAATAGTAATGCTATACAGAACCCGTTTGCGCCAATAGGGATATTGTTCATCAACCTCATCCTGATGCAAGATTTCTTGCTTGGCATCAGGCTGAAAAAAACGACGGATAATATGCATGATTATTACCGACTACTTTAGAGCTTTTAAAAGGACTTTAATGGCTTCTTCAGGTGTTTCTGCAACGTCGATAATATCCAGATCTCTTGGAGATATGGTTTTTATTTCGTTCAGGTAGTTCAAGCGATCTAGCAGAGTTTGCCAAACTTCTTTCTTTCCAAGTAGAAGCACAGGAACGGGATCTTTTTTCCGAGTTTGGATTTTGGCGATGGTTTCAAAAATTTCCCATTCGGTACCAACCCCTCCGGGTGCGATAATGACTGCGGCAGCGTAATCAACCATGTCAGCCTCTCTTTGAGAAAAGCTGGAAGCGATGTAGCCGTCTGTAATATATGAGTTAAGGTTTTCTGTATCGACACGTTTGAAATAAGAGGAAAACGCCAAGCTAGGGCCACCAGCTTCATAAGCACCACGGTTTCCTGCTTCCATAATTCCACCGCCGCCACCGGTAAGTACAGGGTATTTTTTACCCATGGCTTTGGTCCAGTCACGTGCGAATGTACGCGTGTTGATGTACGCAGTTTGATCTTCTTTAGTGCGTGAGCTGCCAAAAATAGTGATGATGCCGTTGGGTGCAACTCGCTCAACCAGCAATTTTGCACAGTAAGCGTCTTTTGCTAGTTGTGCTGGAGTAGGTATCTTGCCTTCTTTTACTCTTTCTCCATGAGTATCACAGTTTTCACTATTTAGCCTTATTACAATATCATCTTGCGATTCAGTTGCGATTACACAACCATTGATAAAAACGGAAAGTGAAAAGACGCTAACTGATTTGATGAGTTTGTTCATTCGAGCCTCCTAAGGAAAATGGTAGATAAGCTTATTCTTTATATAGATGTGCTAAGGCCAAGGTATAAAAGCAAGCTAATATTAAGGCCAATCAGCATAGGTGATAATTTGTGCCACTGCTTGGTTGTTAGAATGATTAACGTATAAATAAAACAACCAGTGCTGAATCCAGCCATTAGGTCTGCTGTGCAAGCAGTTATAAGTAACATTGTTAACGGGGTGATAGTCTGTTCAGGGCTTTGGGTTTCAATTTTTGTTACACCCTCTAGCATTAAAACACCAACAAGTATCAATGTAGGGGCTGTTGCCTGAGTAGGAATAACAGCTAATATTGGCCAAAAAAACATTGCCAGGAAAAACATTATTACGACGACAATACCTGTTAAGCCCGTGCGCCCCCCGGACTCAATGCCAGTCACAGATTCGATGTATGAAGTAACGGTAGAGGTACCCAGAGCTGAGCCTGAAACAGTGGCTATTGCATCAGCTGTAAAAGCTTGCTTGGCATTTGGTATCTCACCGTTATCTGTTAGCAAATTACCTCTTCTAGATACACCAATTAGGGTGGCAGCAGTGGAAAAAAAATCTGCCATAAAGAAATATAAAGTTATTGGTAGCAAAATAAAAAAGTGATCTAAAAACTCTTTAAAATTGAATGCGAATAGAATCTCAGACTTTAGTTGTGGTGTATCAACTAATTGGCTTGGCCATTGTGTCAATGCTTTCCCATTCGTAGTTATGAAAGCTCCGGCGACTGTTAAGATAGCTATAGAGATCAGAAATGCGGCTGGTACGCGCTTTACCATTAAAACGGTAGTTAGTAACAGTCCTACGTAAGTGATAACAGTAGATGGATGAGTTAAATCGCCAAATGAAATATATGTGTTTTCATCGGTGACCATAATGCCACCATTTTTCAAACCCAGATAAGCAATAAATACACCGATAGAACATTGTAAGCCGATTTGTATCGACTTGGGGAAGGCTGCAACTATCTTTTCACGGTACCGTGTTAAGGAAAGAACAACAAAAATAACCCCAGTTATTAGTACCATTGTGAGTGCGGTCTGCCAGGACACACCGAGCTGGCCAACGACTACAAAAGCAAAAATTAGGTTGCTCCCCATGCCTGCAGCCAAAGCTACGGGTAAGTTAGCCCACAATGCCATAATTAATGTCCCAATTATGGCTGAAATGGCGGTGGCAGTGATCAGAGAACTCTGGTCCATCCCTGTCGCTGACAGTATCTGAGGGTTAACAACTATTACGTAGCTCATGGCGGCAAATGTTGTCAGCCCGGCAATGACTTCACGAGAGACAGTGCTGCCACGCTTGGTAACTTGAAAGGTGCTTTCAAGAAAGGTGGACCAGCCTCCCTTAGGCTTGCTTTTCGAAGATACGGCCATTTTAGGTTTGGTAATCCATATTAGTGTGTATTTTGGGTTATGTACGCGTCGATTTCGTCAAGGTATTTTGACTTTTCCTGGGGGGACAAGAACGAACCAGAAAAACTGTTCTTGGCGAGCTGGATGGCCTGTTCTCGTGTTAGGTCGACGCTTTCAATAAGTGCCACATAGTTATCATTTATATAACCACCAAAATAAGATGGATCGTCTGAGTTAACTGTGGCTAGCAGCCCCTTTTCAAGCATAGTTTGGATAGGGTGGTCTGACATGTCATTTACGACACATAGTTTTAGGTTTGATAGAGGGCAAACGGTTAATGCTATTTGATTGTTGGCTAGACGTGTAACTAAGCTGTCACTTTCGAGAGCGCGATTACCGTGATCCAAGCGATCTATATCAAGCAGGTCAAGAGCTTCTTCCACATAGCTGGGTGGGCCTTCTTCACCTGCGTGGGCTACTCTTAATAATCCCATGTCACCAGCAGCTTTGAACACATTGACGAATTTTGATGGTGGGTGACCCAGCTCAGATGAGTCCAGTCCTACCCCGTGAATGAGCTCAAGATATGGCGTGGCCTGTTTAAGGGTTTCGAATGCATCTGCTTCAGACAGGTGCCTCAGAAATGACATGATCAGCTTGTAGCTTATATTCAGGTGTTTCTTTCCATCTTCGAGGGCGCGGTTTATTCCGTTGATAACGACAGAAAATGGTATTCCACGCTCTGTATGCCCTTGGGGGTCGAAAAATACCTCTACATGGCGAACATTGTCTGCTTTACAACGTTTTAGATATGCCATTGTCAGGTCATAGAAATCTTCTTCTTGTTGCAATACGCTCATACCCGCGTAATAGATATCAAGAAACTCTTGAAGGTTGTTAAAGTTATAAGCGTTGCGGATTTCATCAACAGATGAGTAAGGCAGCTTTATACGATTCCTCTCGGACATTGCGAACATCTGTTCTGGTTCCAGGCTACCCTCCAAGTGCAAATGAAGTTCCGCTTTAGGTAAACCTCGAACAAAGTCAATTAGGCTTGGCATGTTAAAAGATGGCTATAATGTAGGGATAATTATTCTGACACAACTGTCAAGAAAAGCATAGTTATTTATCAATGTGAGTGGAGTAATTGATTCCATCTTCGGCTTTATGGCTTGAATGGGTATTGATTATACGTAGAGGTGAAAAGCTGCTAACCGAATATTTTAAAAAAACTATCAAAGTGGTTATATTAGTGAATATAAACTATTGTGGGAGTTGGAAAGAGAAGATTCTATTCTGTACATAGTGTGAGAGAGGT
Source organism: Porticoccus sp. W117 (assembly GCF_030341905.1). Classification (GTDB taxonomy): domain Bacteria; phylum Pseudomonadota; class Gammaproteobacteria; order Pseudomonadales; family Porticoccaceae; genus SCSIO-12696. The sequence continues at coordinate 30,994 of NZ_JATAAF010000025.1, forward strand.
TATGAACTAAATTATTGCTCTACGTAGAGTTTGAAATTCATGTGACACCAATACGATATAATTTGAGTTGAGAAGCTATGCACTTTCTCTGGGAACAAGCTCCACATCAATGGTCAGGCTGCGTTTTGGCGCTTCTGGCTGCTCCAATCGTCTCATTAAAAAGTGAACAGCCTCGCTCCCAAGTTCTGAAATCGGCATTCTAATTGTTGTTAGTGGCGGAGTTATCCATTGGCCCCATGAAATATCATCAAAACCAACAACTGCAATATCTTGAGGTACTCGAATGCCTGCCTTGGTAAGTTCGTTGATGATTCCAATAGCGATTATATCGTTACCAGCCACAATGGCAGTTACGTCTCTTCTTGTAATATGCTCAATAACATCACTAGTGAGTTGCATAGAGAAAGGGTTTTCTGCCTCCCAGGCAATTGTAGCTCTGTCGCCAATCTGTTGAATAAATCCGTCGCGACGCATCCTCATGTTGTCTACGGACAATGGGCCAGTCACCATGGCAATTGTTTGGTGGTTGTTATCAAGAAGAAATTTTGCCTGTAACTCTCCACCTCTTCTGTGGTTAGGTATGACAGTGTCATAGTTTCCCAGCTGACGGTCCATAACAACTACGGGAACTGAGCCAGAAAATTCTGACATGGTGTCATCTTGTGTGGTTGGAAACCACACTATGCCATCAACACCTTGGCGAATAAGGCGACGCGTTGCTTCTCTCTCAATTTCTTGTGAAATATCGGTGTCTACTAAGAATGTAGAGTATCCGTATTCTCGTGCAGTATTTTCTACCGATTGAGCCAATTCTGGAAAGAATGGGTTTCCTAGATCTGGAAGGATGAGACCGAGCGACATTGATCTTCCGGTACGCATAGTCCTTGCTGACGAGTTTTGCAAGTACCCAATTTTTTCGATTACGTCAAAAACTCTTTTTCTGACTTCGTCGCTGATTGAGGAGGTGCCGTTTATAACGTAGGAGACGGTAGATACTGCAACACCAGCTTCTTTTGCGACATCTTTCAAGGTGGGTTTTTTATGTTTTCTTCTGCTCATTAGAGGGCTGTCACAGATGGCTAAATGTTGCTGGAATTGGCAGTTGAATGACCGATAATAAGCTCCGTATTTAAGGTTTTTGATCGGGGCGGCAAATCTGGTTTTTTGATGCGTTCAATCAGCATTTCAACTGCAGTGGCCCCAATATCCGAGATGGGTTGACAGATTGTAGTGAGCTTAGGGGTCATGATACAACTTAGTTTCGTCCCATCGTAGCCTATTATAGAGATATCATCTGGTGTGCTTATCCCATTTTTTCGTAGTATCAGAATGGCTCCAATAGCTGTCAAATCGTTACCTGCGACCACTAAACTGGCAGACTTGGATAAGAGCTTGCTTTTTGTTTCATTGTTAATTTCAGTATTTAAAGGGTTCTCACTTTCCCACACAATTTGAGTTGAATCAGGTAGGTAGTCTTTAATGCCCTTCAGGCGCAGTTGCCAACTGGTATTGGCTTTAGGTGGGGCAATTACTCCAATCTTGCTGTGACCAAGATTAGAGATGTGTTGGGCAATATGCTTCCCGGCAGAATAATGGTCGCATTGAATGGTGTCGTATCTTTTTTTCTCATCTGAGCGATCTATAACGACTAAAGGAATTCCTTTATATTGATGAATATAGGCATCTGGCTCACCCAACGGGCACCAAATAATACCGTCTACACCCAATTCCATAAGCCGTAAGGTACTTTGCTTTTCAACCTTTTGACTCTGCTGAGTATCCACGAGAATTACAGAGTAACCCTGTCGATGTGCTGAATTTTCAATAGCTTTGGCTAATTCTGGGAAGAATGGATTTTCCTGGTTTGGTAGCACCAGCCCGAGTGTATTGGTCTTTCCGGTGCGAATAACTTTTGCTGAAAAATTGGGCCTGTATTGGAGTTCTTTGGCTGCGGCCAGTACCTTTTCTGTGGTCTTCTCATTGAAAGACCTCTGCTTATTCAATATATATGAGGCTGTAGCAATAGAGACTCCAGCTCTTTTGGCTACGTCTTTTAGGGTGGCCTTCTTGGGCTTGATGCTCATGACATTCCGTAGTTGTCGAAAATTTCAGCGATTATTCACCACCTTTAGAGGAAATGTACAGAAATAACGTCAAATTACCTATTGAAGAGGTCCGATGGACTCTAATAGGGTCTTCCATCTTTCCCTTAGATTGGCTTTATCGCTGCGCAAGAAGTCTTTGACTTCACTCTCTTCATGTGTGTAGTGAAAGAGAGCTAACTCCGTTTCTGTCATAGAAAACGTATTGTAGACGTCTAAAACATGTTTTAGTGTGTCGTCAACAAAAACGATTGCTTTATTCTTGTATTCTTCTGGTTTGTTTGCAGTCTCTAGCAAGATTTTTAACATTAGCCCTTTATTTTGGCCAGATGTCATGTACAGGCCATTTTGATAGTTGATCAGCTCTGGCGGAATTAGGCAATTGAGAGAGAGAAGCCTTTCAAGGCTAGAATCTTTGGTCTGGCATTCGGTTTCTTTCTTGATGAGCCGATACTTGAATAACTCTGTGACAGAAAACTGATTTTCCTTAAGGCTATCTATGCTGTAGGGAAAGAATGCTCCTGGGCTGTTCGGGAACTGCTTATTTGGGCCAAACAAGTAGCCATTTCGAACTAATTCACGCTCTGTTGAGCTACGCATCTCTGGGCCACGAGATGTGAGCAATATTTTACGGAAGCCGCTATCTTGAAGCTCTTTGATAATGTTTGGTTGTGTTATTTCAGGTGGAGACATACCGCTTACATCATAGAGAAGCCGTTGAGAGTCTAATAGGTCAGGCAAGCTGTTAATCCCTTTAAACAGTTCAGGATGATTAACGTCTTGTAAGAGCAAATCGTATTGCCAGACAAACCACTGATCGCTGCCTAACCATTGATTCATGGCAAGCAAAGTATTATCAATATCAAAAACCAGTAAAATGTTCTCCTTCCCATATTTGTCAGCTAATTTATATATGTGCGATTCTACATCGTGAAAATTGTTCGTGACTTGATAGGGAATAGCTACATCTCTCGACATATCGGCGCTTTGATGCGCTGAACAAGCCTGCTGAAAGAAAAAGAGTGTAAACAATAAAAAAGTATAAACTGGCCTAATCATAAATATCTCAAATACACGGCGTCTAAGATTGTTGGTGAACATTTTGTAATGCGATCAGTAGAGGTTTGTTTTCACCATAGTTGTGACTGTACCTTTCATAAGCTTCACTGGGCGTAAAGCAGTGATTTTGTGAGCCTTGTGATTCGTAGCTATATGCGCCCATTACCGATGCAATTCGGCCACAGGTTTCCCAGTCTAAATTGTTTGATACCCCAAAAAGTAGACCTGCTCTGTACGCATCACCACATCCCGTGGGGTCTTTTCCAAAGCTCACCTTGGCAGAAGGGACATGCACCACTTTGTCATCGTGATAGATAGTGGAGCCTTCACTTCCTGCTGTCACAATCAAAGCTTTAACTTTTCCGCATACATCCCCATGATTTAGATTGGTTTTCTCCTGAAATACTTGCCACTCATAAGCATTAAAAATAGCCCAGTCTGCTTTCTCTATGAACGTTGTGAGTTCAATTTCATTAAACAGAGGCGTGGTTTGTCCAGGATCAAAAAGAAATGGAATGCTTGCATTTTCAAAATCTAGTGCATGCTCCCTCATTGCCTTGATGCTGTCTGGTGAGATGACACCAATGCTTACATCTTCTAGATCTTGCAGTCGATTTTTACACGCATAGTCCATTGCTCCAGGATAGAATGTAGCTATCTGATTGTTGTCTATATCGCTGGTAATAAAATCTTGTGCAGTGCAACAATCTTCTGCAATGTTTATATATTTCTGAGGGATTGAATTTTTACTAAGCCATTGACTGTATGATGAAAAATCGGATCCTACAGTGGCTACAGGTACAGCATTGCAGCCTAGCATTTTCATGTTATAGCAAATGTTCGCGGCACATCCGCCGAACTCACGACGTAGTGATGTAACATGGAATGCCAAATTTAAAAGATTGGAGTCCCCCGATAGCATGTGATTTTGAAATCTATCTGGGAACTCCATGATCGTGTCATAAGAGATAGAGCCGCATACAAGAATTGAAGTTGGCATGTGCATATTTTCTTTATTAGTTAATAATAATTATTTGAGCTGTAAAGCTACCCAAAGATGAGTTTGCACACTTGTTCACACTTGTCGACATCTAGCCACCCATCGGTTCTAACGCCACTTTCCATATCAACCCAGAATTGCTTGTTATCAGATTCGGTTAATGGCAAGGCTGAAAATGTTGATTCAATGGTCTCTGGGGAAAGCCCGCCAGAATAGCCGCAGAATGTTGATCTAGGTCCCATGGGAGGCCAAGATGTCGGTTTTGTACCCAGCCCAAATGAAACATCGTATAGCCAGTCAGCCCGGGGTTCGTCTGGAAAATCCCCTTGGCACTGCAATGCTGCACGCATACCCATGCTTGATGCAAAACGATGTGCGTTTGAGATTTGCTCCTCTGTGCTTCCATCTCTACTGTGGTTTATCTGCAATCGACTAAAACCTGAAAGTTGAAGGTAATTGGGGTTTTTGCCTTGTACGATTTCTGCAGCTGGTATGCCGCAGATGTGTGCGGATAAGCACAAACCCGATGACTGAACCTTTAGTCGTTCTTCCAGGGTGGGGAACAAGTTGTTGTCTTCCTGCTCCGGATCTACCAATACTCCCCACTCTATAGGGTAACGCTCTGATAAATCTAATAAACTTGGAATTATGTCGGAGCGGTCTACACCAGTGAAGGTGACAAAGGCTGGCTGTATTTTGTTGCTCATTTCTTCCTCTTTCAGTGTTAAGTGCCAATTTGAATCTAGAGATATTCGCAGGTGAACATTCACCCTAGCTGATATATCTCCAGGGGAGGGGGAATCTACCGAAAGTCTAAAGTCAGGCTGCTTAAAGGCTTAAATCGTTGATTCGCCATTAATATAATTAAGTGAAACGATTCAGTCAAATGCCATTTAATATTTAAGTCAGGTCAATCGATTTCTGCCAAAAACCGTGAATGAGCCAATAAAAACTTGTATTTGCCAGTCTGTTTGTGTAGTTTTGCATATTGAAACGTTTCAAGTATTAGTAGGTTGTTCTGAATTTTTAGACTGAGTGTGGCTAGTTAGGTTGTATTTGAAATAATGGTGTAACCTTTCAATGCCATATTTTAATCCTCAAAAGTGAAACGTTTCGATAGAATTTTCAATAAAGTTGATTGGGAGAAAGCATGAGCCAGTTAAATAGACAAAAATTATTAGCTTCCGCAGTAAGTGCTCTGGTTGCTTGTAGTGTAGGTCACTCAGTAGCGGAAGAGTCATCAAAGGGCGGGGAAATCCAAGAAGAGATTATTGTTAAAGGCCTTAAGGAGCGTTTTGGTAGCGGCATTGGTAGGGCTGAGTATGTTTTGGGTGCAGAAGATATTGAGCTACGGCCAGGTGGTGCTGAAATCACGCAGGCTTTGACCAAGATACCCGGTGTTCAAGTATCTACAGGGGATTCTCGCGGTGGTAGTTTTTCACTGGAGCTATACCTTCGTGGGCTGAACGACCAGCAGATTGGTCTTTCGGTCGATGGTATTCCTGCAGGTGATGCAAGGTTTAATGGCGGCTCGCCCCCCAACCGTTATGTCGAGAGTTCGAATGTGGGGCAAATCACTGTTTCACAGAGTTCAGGTGAAATTGGTTCACCTTCTAGATCTGCCTTGGGTGGGTTTATTGACTTTGCCACCGAAGACCCTAAAGAAGAATTTGGTGTAGAAGTTGAGCTTGGTACGGGTGACGATGAGTATCGACGCAATTTTTTACGAGTCGATACTGGTGAAATAGCCCCGGGCCTTTCTGGCTACTTCAGTTTCTCTGATCAAAGTAATGACATTTACACAGGGCCAAATAACCGTGATCGAGATCGTGAGCACCTTGATTTAAAGCTAGTGAAAGATTTCGGAGAGTCATCTGTAAGTTATCGCTACAGCTACAACAAGCTAGATGATAATGATTTTGGTATTGTTTCTTTTGGTGATTTTCTCAATGACCCAAACAGTGACACCGTAAACGATGTATTTACCGGTGACCCTTCTATAGATGGTGGCTTTACCGGGTTTGGTGGGGCGCTGGGTGGTGTTCGTGAAGATATTCTCACATATTTCAATATTGATCTGGCGCTTTCAGATGGTGTCAAGCTATCTATAAACCCGTACTATCATGAACTCGAAGGTGAGTCATTTGCTTATCAAGATGAGGCCAATGTAACTGCATCGGGTGATCCAAGAGATCGAGATGTTAGCCAAATCACGGTGGATGGTGATGGTAATCCAGTTGCGGATTTACGTATAACACCACGGAATCGTGAGCGTTATGGTGTAACTGCCGAACTATTGCTGGACGGCCTTATTGAAAATAACACCATTCGTGCTGGTTTTTGGTTTGAAACAGATGAAGCCAATGAAGACCGTAATTTCTTCCAGGTAACTGATGCAAGGACAGGGATAGCATTTGCTCAGAGTGCTCTCAATTACATCGAATACGAGAGAAATATTGAAACGGACACGGCCTTTTTCTATGTTCAGGACAGCATCTCATTATTAGATGATGCTCTTGGCATTGATATTGGCTTAACCTATCACGATATCGAATATAACTACGGTTCTACGCTTGAAGAAGATGCTGGCACCTTTCCGTTTAGCGAAACAATTGAAGCTAAAACCGATGGTGTGGACCTAAAACTTGGCGGTGTATATCGCTTTACTGATGACCTTGAAGTGTTTGCCGGTTACTCAGAAAACTTTGGCGGCATTTTTGAAGATGCTTTCTTAGGCTCTAGTAGTGCAATTGATCCACAAACTATACAGGCTGAACAGTCAGATAATATTGATCTGGGTATACGGTATGTCACCGATACGGTTGCGTTATCTTTGCAAGCATATTGGATTGATTTTGAAAACAGGTTAACGACCGTGCCGACAATGATCGATCCAGATAATGTGGATGATGTGATTAATGGCAATTCACCAACACAAGTGGTTAACCAGGGTGGAGTAGATAGCAAGGGTATAGAACTAACGGCATCCTATATTCTGGATAATGTTGACCTATACGCTACCTATTCTCATCAAAATGCTGAATGGTCAGAAGATGATCCAACGCAGGGCATTGTCCGTGGAGTTCAGGTTCAAGATATTCCAGAAGACAGCTTCTTTGCTGAAATTGGTTGGTCGCCTCGAGAAAATGTCAGATTTGCCCTTAATGGCAAATACGTCGGTACTCGTGTCGGAGCGAATCTCTTCGTTCCAGGGTTTTGTAATCCTTTCTTCTGTTTTGATGAAAGTGGAAACGGTGTGACTGCCCTGCAAAACCTGGGAGTTCAGGAGCTGGATTCCTATTGGGTGTTTAACTTCTTGGGTAGTTATGAGTTGCAGGACATAGGCGAGCTAAAAAATGTTCGCTTTCAGCTCAATATAGATAACCTTTTCGATGAGGACTATATTGCTTCTGTGACTGGCGCGACTTCCAGCCTTCCGGAATTTGGTGTTATAGGTGGTTTAGATGCTGAGTCTGCTCTTGATAGATATTTTATCAGTGCGCCTCGTACTGTAACCTTCTCTATCAGCGCTGAATTCTAATCTAATAGGCATTAGAAGTTCGAAAAAGCCCCAGTTATACTGGGGCTCAGATCGCTGACAAACCCCGGCATTTTTGCTGGGGTTTGTTGTTTCTGGGCATTGCTAACCCAAAAGCCGGAGAGTTTCTCGAATCTAGGTTGAGCCTCGCAAACACCGTACTGGGGCATTTACAGAGGCTAAGCAAGGGGTTTGGAGTGTAGAGAGGGCTCAATAGAGGCTCAGGCCGCCATCTGAGCAATTTTCTTGATGTTTTGGGCAGTTGCAGCCATCAGACACTGACCAGCCACTCTATTAAGCCTGGTGTAGCGAGCATATCGATAACCGTGTAGTTGTTTAGCATCAGCGAAGCTGCGTTCAACTGTCTCCTGCCGGCGCCTGTAAATCTCTT
>NZ_JATAAF010000026.1 GCF_030341905.1 Porticoccus sp. W117
CAACACTACAATCACGTTCGGCCACATAGTTCATTGAATTATCTGCCGCCCGTTGCTTTTGCAAATCAGGCGGCATAGATTGGGCAAGTCTCATCGAAGCTGTGGTACTAAAGCTGGGGAAAGGTCAGAAAGCACAGCATGATATTTTCTCCAGGGCGCTTACCCTGAAAAGAATGTCAGAAGACAATTTCACTTACGATCTCAAAGACTATGAAGACTTATTACCAGATTCATTCCCAGGATATCTGATCCGCACAAGCCGGCGTTTGGGAATGGAGGGGCTTCGACAACGCCATTGCGTGGCTACCCGGCGTCAGACCTTGTTCATGAAGTCGAGCAACCAAGGCTTCGACATGTTTAGGCTTTAATGACTTTGCGCTCATCCTCCGAAAGCCTAACGAGGCCAATTCTTTTGCAATAGAGGTTAAGAGTTTTTCCCGTGTGTGTTGTGTCGAATGGCTGCCGTCTCTGTTGCGAGCGCACAGTACCTTTAACTGATGGTTAAGGTCTTTCACGAATTATTGTCTCCACGTGTTTTGTGTTGGAGACAATGATTGGTCAATTAATGAGCAGTCACAGCAGAATTGCAATCACTGGTGACCAAAATTTTTTAGGCGCTGTTTGGGGATTTGTAAACTGACCGTTACTAACGGTCGTGGCTCACCGCCAGGCCAGTATTTATAAGGGGTTAGGTCTAATCGATCCGGTCAGGTTTGTTTGACCGTTACTGAAGATCATCGTCCGTTACTAACGGTCATTCATTTCTCAGTAACGGTGGGCCGTCTGTTAGTAACGGTCAAATTTTCAGCAATAACGGTGAGGTGTTAGGGATTTTGGTAAGTGTTACTGGCTGTCCAATAACCGCAGTCATTGGAGAGCAATCGATGTTGCTGATTGCGAACGCCTCGGGACACCACTCCCGACAAACCTGAAATAGGTATGTACCCACAGAACTAAACACCTGAAAGGCTACAGTCCTGATTGGTTTTCACGTTTTAGACAGGGTTTATGCCAAATAGACCTCCTTATTTTGTCGAAATGAGTGCTTCGTCATTGCTGTTGCAAGAGTCCACAAAAAAGCCCTTTCGAGCCGATTTGCTACTGATAAGTGCGTAGCCCACTTTGTAGACTTCATTATGCAAAATATCGGAAGAAATACCCTCATAATCCTTCCATCACTCCAAAAATATTGCTGAGAGCTAGATGCTGCAACAAGTTGCGCCCCTCGTCACTCCATGAGAAAGGAGTGACGAGGGGCGTAATTTATTAGGGTTTTAGCAACTTCCACAAGTTCATGCCAGTGAACATGTAAGCGGAAATTCATACTTTTAGGTGAACAATCTTTTTAGTGATTGCGATGGCAAAATTTAGACCTGCCTGCCCACCCTGAATACCCTGCTTTAGTGAAAGCAAAAACCTTAGCTATCGAAAAGCCCTCCTTTCTTCCCAGAGTTCTCAGAGCGAGAGACGCTCCAAGCTACTTGGGCATGTGTCGACACACTTTCAACAAGCAAGTACGGCCACATGTGACAGAAACCCGAATAGGGGTTCAGGGGATTGGCTACGACAGGCTTGAACTTGACCAGTGGTGGGAGCAATATAAGAGGTGCAACGGGCGCCGTCCCAAACCACTACAAGTGGAGGACGGTATATGTCAAACCTCAACCAAATGCCCGGATTACGCCTCAAAGGCAATATCTGGCATATTGAAAAACGATGTAAATACGCTGAAGGCGGCTGGATCCGTAAATGCACGGGAAAGACTAGCCGAATTGAGGCGGAAGAATACCTGATTCAACTCCTGGCAACCCTTCAACAGGAAACCATGAGACGAGAAGAAGCGGTTTATATCTTCAAGGAGGCTGCTTTTCGCTACCTTGAGGACGTTGCCCATAAACCTTGGGCTGGCACCATCGCCCTCTATATTGATCAGTTGAGCCCATTTATCGGTCACCTGGCGTTAGAGATGATTCACGATGGAACGCTCAAGCCGTTCGTTGACCATGAACAAGGACGTGGACAAGCTCCTGCATCAATAAATCTTGTTCTTGGCGTTGTTTCAGCTGTTCTCAATCGTGCAGCAAGAGTATGGCGGCACGAAAATGGGAGCCCTTGGCTACGGCAGGCACCCCCGCTGATCTCTCGATTATCGACCAAGGGCAAGCAGAAAAAGGCTTACCCCTTGTCTTGGGAGGAGCAAGATAGGCTCTTTAAGCTATTCCCCAGGCATTTGGCCGATGCGTCTCTATATGCGGTGAATACGGGGTGTCGTGAGCAGGAAATCTGCCAATTGCGCTGGCAGTGGGAGGTTAAGGTGCTCGAATTGGGTAGATCAGTCTTTGTCTTGCCTGAATCGTTGACCAAAACCAGCACTGAGCGAGTTGTTGTATTGAACCGAATTGCCCAGAGTGTCATAGACTCTCGTAGAGGCATCCACCCCGAGTTTGTCTTTACTTTTCGAGAAAAACCGGTTCAGAAGCTCAGAGCCAGCGCCTGGCGGCGAGGGTGGGTCAAGGCAGGCCTACCTACAGGGAAAAACGTACTTAAGGGTATACACAACCTTAGGCACACGTTTGGACGCCGCCTGAGAGCCGCAGGAGTCCCTTTAGAGACACGCAAGGCCCTGTTAGGTCATGCAAATGGCGACATAACGACCCATTATTCTGCAGCCGAGTTGCATGAGTTGGTGGTCGCGGTAGAGAAAATATCATGCCGAGACATCGCTCAGATGCCAGTTTTATCATTGGTTGCAAATGGCACGAAAATTGGGGGTGTCGGAAAAGTGTCGGAAAAAAGCAAAAGGGTTAGCAGTTGTTAACCTGCTAACCCTTTGTATATGGCGCACTCGGAAGGATTCGAACCTTCGACCGCTCGGTTCGTAGCCGAGTACTCTATCCAGCTGAGCTACGAGTGCGTGTTTAAGGCCGCGTACTATAGGGGCGAGACTTGGGTCAGTCAAGAGCTGATGTGGAAAAATTTGCCCCTGCCAGGCAAAGCGATTTAACGGCTTTTGTACCCACACAATTAGTAGGCGTTTTTGTTTACAAACCCCTTCACAACCGTTTGGGCAATGATCTTCATATCCAACCACAAACTCCAGTTGCGAATATATTGCAAATCAAACTCTATTCGCTTCACCATCTTATCGACAGTATCTGTCTCCCCTCGCCAGCCATTGATTTGTGCCCAACCAGTAATGCCGGGCTTCACCTTATGGCGCAACATATAGCCATCAATTACCGAGCGATAGGCTTCATTGTGAGCAACCGCGTGAGGGCGCGGGCCAACTATCGACATATGCCCCTGCAGTACATTGATAAACTGTGGCAACTCATCCAGTGAAGTACGCCGCAGAAAGCGCCCGAAGGGGGTAATCCTGGTGTCGTGACGGGTCGCCTGGGTCACTTTGCCACCGTTCTCCTGAACCGTCATCGAACGGAACTTCCACACATTAATCGCCTCTCCTGCCAGCCCATAGCGGGTTTGCTTGAACAGAACAGGTCCACGAGAAGTCAATTTGATGGCTGCCGCAATCAGCAACAATAAGGGCGAGATCAGCAACAATATCAACGAGGAAATTAGCAAATCTTCCATCCGCTTCATCCAGCCACCAAAGCCTTCGATGGGTGTGTCGTGAACACTCAACAACATGGTGTCGCCCACCTGGTGCCAACGGGAGTGCAACAGGTTGTAGACGAAGAAGTCCGGCACCAAGTGCACCGTAGCGGTAGTATCAGACAGCGCCTTCAACACCGAAGATATGCGCTCCTGAGCCTTCATCGGCATGGCGATATAAACGATGTCTATTTCACCCCGCTTTGCGCGATCCACCAAATCCGCAGAACTGCCAAACTGCGGAAGCTCACCACTTGCCAGCAGGTAATCGTTGCTGAATTCTTCGCGCCGCTCTACTCGGTCATCGTAAAAACCAATCACCCGAATGCCATAGTGGGGGTTTTTCGCCTGATCAGCCGCCAACCTGAGTCCTGACTCAGTCACACCCAGAATAGCCGCTGTACGGGTATTGAAATCATGCGTCCGGCAGTACCGCAAAACCACACGTAGCACATAACGCCAGCCACAAAGCACCAATAAGGTGAAAGTAAACCAATAACCCACCGCCAGACGTGAAAAATCTTCGGTAACCTTAACAACAAAGGCGATACCCAAGAGCAACACGCACACCAGAAACCAAGTAGAAGCCGTTAATAGCATCATCTGGCTAAAGCTTCCTGATCGCCAAGAGCGATAGAGCTGCATGGATTCTGCGATATAGGTAAAGAAGCCAGTTGCCAACAGGCCGGCAATAAAGCAACCCTGGTTAATCTCATGCATAAACAACCAGCAGCACAACAACCAGAGCCCAAAAATCAGCGCACTATCGATCAAGCGATAGAACACTGAAAAGCCGCTCTGGTAAAAACGAACCCAATCTTGCTTCATTATTCTTGCCAGTTGTCTCGACACGGGCGCCAGTAGTGGCGCTTACTCAACGATGGCGTCGGTATTCTCCGCTCACCTTCCCTGCTTCAGCCAACCTGTTCTGCACCAATAAACGCCAAGTTGGCTGCATTTGCGCCAAACAGTTTTATCAAAATAATGACAGATGTCACAGAACCGCCCTAGTGTATGGCTTCAGCGGTCGAACTGATTGATAAACGAGCTGAGATTATTGAAGCGCCGCACCACCAAGCATTGCTCTCGCCGTGCCACAAGAACGAAAAAGGCCGCCTCTCAGGCGGCCTATAAAATTCAGAAATTTGCCGACATCAGCTCTTCAGCACACCCAGGATGTCTTCCAGCTCCGTAATTGTCTGGTTCACCAACTGTTTTACCTGAGTGGCCTCTTCCTTTGCATCACCGCCGCCCAAACGCTGGCGGGCGCCACCGATGGTGTAGCCCTGCTCGTACAACAGTGAGCGGATTTGGCGGATCAGCAGTACGTCCTGGCGCTGGTAGTAGCGGCGATTGCCGCGTCGCTTTACCGGGCTGAGGTTGGGAAATTCTTGCTCCCAATAGCGCAGTACATGGGGTTTGACATCGCACAGCTCACTGACTTCACCAATGGTGAAGTAGCGCTTGCCCGGAATAACCGGCAGTTCGTTATTATTGCTCGCTTCCAGCATCGTCTATTCGGCTTTCTACTTTTGTTTTTAGTTTTTGTCCGGGCTTGAAGGTCACTACCCGACGGGCCGAGATGGGTATCTCTTCGCCGGTTTTGGGGTTGCGGCCGGGGCGGGTGCTTTTGTCCCGCAGGTCGAAGTTGCCAAAGCCGGAGAGTTTCACCTGTTCGTTATTTTCCAGGGAGGCGCGAATCTCTTCAAAAAACAGTTCGACCAGCTCTTTGGCCTCACGCTTGTTGAGGCCAAGTTCGTCGAACAGCATTTCCGCGAGATCAGCTTTAGTCAGTGCCGACATAGTTCTACCCTGTTTTTCTAGGTCGCCTCAACCACGCAAGGTTGCACTGTATTTTTGCTCCAGCGCCCCTACTACATTATCTACGGATTGAGCGACTTCTTGTTCGTTAAGAGTGCGGGATAAATCCCGAAAGATCAACCCTAGCGCTATACTTTTTCTATTATTATCAATGCCTTTGCCGTGATATACGTCAAATATCTTTAAGTCAATGAGTGTGCTGCCTGCGGCCTGACGGACGGCGAGCGCCAATTCACCAACGGCCACATCGCGATCCACCAGCAAAGCAATGTCGCGGCGAACTTCCGGAAATTTACTGAGCTCCTGAAAGCTCGGCAAACGGGCATCGCGAACACCATCAAGGGCAATTTCGAACAAGAACGCATCCTGGCTTAAGCCCAACGACTTTTGCACGGAGGGGTGCAATTTACCCAGCAGGCCAATAGCGCGATCATTGCGAATAATCTGGGCACATTGACCAGGGTGCAACGCACTGTGTTCACCCTTGGCAAACTGGAATTGGCCGCCTTCGCCGCAAAGGTTGAGCAGCGATTCCACATCCCCTTTCAGGTCGTAAAAATCCACCGAATTCTTTTCATGGAGCCACCCCTCTTCCAGACGAGGGCCGGAGATCAGCCCGGCAATTACCGATTGCTGCTGCAGACCATCCAGATCGTTGTCTTTTTCCGGCACAAAGCGCAGCCCAGTTTCAAACAGGCGCACACGATTTTGCTGGCGGTTGAGGTTGTGCTTGAGAGTATTGAGCAATCCCACCCAAAGCCCGGTGCGCATTACGCCCATATCGGCGGAGATGGGGTTAGCCAGTTCAATAGTAGCGGCATCCGGCTCCACCAGTTTTTGCTGTTCCGGATCCACGAAGCTGTAGGTGATCGCCTCCCGATAGCCACGGCTGATCAGCTGTTGACGCAGAGCTGCGGTGCCCACCTGAGCTTCCTGCTTGGGCAGGATCGGCAACGGCGCTTCCAGGGTGGTGGTAGGCAGGCGGTTGTAACCGTAAAGCCGTGCAATTTCTTCGATCAGATCGGCTTCAATGGCAATATCGAAACGCCAGCTGGGGGCGGTAAATGTCCAGCCGTTGTTATCGCTAGATTCCAACACAAGGCCCAGACGGGTCAACATTTCTTCGACCGCTTGATCGTCCAGAGTTAGCCCCAGCTGTTGTTGCAAACGAGCTTTGCGCAGGGTAACGGTGGCAGGCTTGGGCATTTTCTCTGCAGAGCAGGTGCGCTCCAGCGGCCCTGGCTGACCACCGGCAATGTCCAGCAGCAATTGAGTGGCGCGCTCTACGGCCAGTTCCTGCAGCAGAGGGTCAACGCCACGCTCGTAGCGGTGGGAAGCATCAGTGTGCATACCGTAGCTGCGGGCCTTGCCAGCGATGGTAAGAGGATTAAAGTAGGCGCATTCCAGGAAGATATCCGTGCTGCCTTCCGCTACTGCCGTGTCGTCGCCACCCATAATGCCGGCCATGGCGACCGCCTTGCTGTGATCCGCAATAACCAGGGTATCGGCGCGCAGTTTCACTTCTGAGCCATCCAGCAGCTTCAAAGGTTCACCCTCGTCCGCCATACGCACCTGAATGCCACCGTTGATTTTATTGCAGTCGAAAGCATGCATGGGCTGGCCCAGTTCCAACAATACGTAGTTGGTGATATCCACCACTGGGTCGATGGAACGCAGACCACTGCGGCGCAGTTTCTCTTGCATCCACTGGGGCGTGGGCTGGCTGGTGTCTACGTTGCGGATAACCCGGCCCACGTAATTGGGGCAGCCATCGTCTGCGATCAATTCAACCGAAACGGTATCGTCGATTTGCGGTGCAACTGGCTCAATGGTCACCTCAGACACATCCACCTGATTGAGGGCACCCACTTCACGGGCCACACCGCGAACGCTCAAACAGTCACCGCGGTTCGGGGTCAGATCCACTTCTATCAACTGATCATTGAGATCGAGGTATTCACGCACGTCCGTACCCACTGGGGCATCCGATGGCAACTCCCAAATGCCATCCGCGACCTCACTGACGCCCAGCTCATCTTCCGAGCACAACATGCCGAAGGACTCGACGCCGCGCAATTTGGCCTTCTTGATCTTGAAGTCACCGGGTAGTTTGGCACCCACAGTGGCAAAGGCTGTTTTCAAACCTTTCCGGGCATTGGGAGCACCGCACACAACTTGCACGGTGTCATCACCATTGCCCGCCACCTGACAAACGCGCAGCTTGTCTGCATCTGGATGTTGCTCAATGGCAACAATTTCGCCCACAACAACGCCGCTAAATTCAGCGGCAGCGGATTCCACACCATCCACTTCCAGACCCGCCATAGTGATCTGGGCCATTAGTTCTTCGGTGGTGATTTGCGGATTGGCCCACTCGCGCAGCCAGGATTCGCTGAATTTCATTGCTTAAAACCTTCGGTTTTGGGAGACGGGAGATGAGAGGCGGGAGATGTAGAATCACACCAGTGCCACCAATCCCTCAAAATCCAGCCTCAATATATTCGTCTTTTTAGTATGCCGAACAAGCGGGACGGGAGGATTTAGGTCTCTCATCTCCCGCCTCACATCTCTCTTAAAATTGTTTAAGAAAATTCAAATCATTCTCAAAAAACAGCCGTAAGTCATTGACTCCATAGCGTAACATTGCCAATCGCTCTACCCCCATACCAAAGGCAAAACCACTGTATTTGTCTGAATCAATGTCGCAGTGTTTGAATACGTTGGGGTGCACCATGCCGCAACCCATCACCTCCAGCCAACCGGTGTGGCTGCACACCCGACAGCCTTTGCCACTGCAGTTAGTGCACTGGATATCCACTTCCGCGGAAGGTTCGGTAAAGGGAAAGTAAGACGGGCGGAAGCGCACTGGCAGGTCGGCTTCGAAGAATGCCTTGAGGAACTGATCCACTGTGCCTTTGAGATCCGCCATGCTGATATTTTTGTCCACCACCAACCCTTCCACCTGGTGGAACATGGGGGTATGGGTCAGGTCGGAGTCGCAGCGATACACGCGGCCGGGGCACACCACGCGAATAGGTGGCTCTTTGCCCTCCATAGTGCGAACTTGCACCGGCGAAGTGTGGGTGCGCAACACCGTATGTTCGTTGATATAAAAGGTATCGTGCATAGCCCGCGCTGGGTGATGCGAAGGAATATTAAGCGCTTCGAAGTTGTGGTAATCGTCTTCGATTTCCGGGCCTTCGGCGATGTCGTAGCCCACCTTGGTAAAGAAGGCTTCAATGCGCTCCATAGTGCGGGTAACCGGGTGCAGGCCGCCCACTTCCGAGGCGCGCCCTGGTAGGGTTACATCCACAGTTTCACTGGCGAGCTTGGCATCGATGGCAGCCTTTTCAAAGTTGGCCTTGCGAGCGTTAATCAGCTCCTGCACTTCCTGCTTGACCACGTTGATCTGGGCACCGGCTTTGGGGCGCTCTTCCGGAGATAGCTTGCCGAGGCCTTTCAGCAGGCCAGTCAGCTGGCCTTTTTTGCCCAGGTATTCCACCCGGATGGCATCCAGGGCAGAGGCATTAGCGGCGGCGTTTACGGCGGCTTTGGCTTGTTGTGCCAATACTTCGAGATTTTCCACTTATTATCTCTGTGTTCGCGAGACGGGAGACGAGAGATGAGAGACGGCGAACACGTCTCTCATCTCTCGTCTCACATCTCTCGTTAAGACATAAAAATAGGGAAAGAGCGCAAGCCCTTTCCCTATTCGATATTGCTTGTACTGATAAGGCCTCTCTTAAAAAGTGGCCTCAGCAGTTATCAGGCAAGGGCGGCTTTCGCTTTTTCAACGACTGCCGCAAAACCCACTTTGTCGTGCACGGCCAGGTCGGCCAGTACGCGACGGTCCAGGGCAATGCCGGCTTTTTTCATGCCGGAAATGAACTGGCTGTAGGTGATGCCTTCGTTGCGAGCCTGGGCGTTGATACGGGTAATCCACAGCTGGCGGAAGGTACGCTTTTTAACGCGACGGTCGCGGTAGGCGTATTGGCCAGCTTTGGTTACGGCCTGCTTGGCAACGCGCAATACGCGACTGCGAGCACCGTAGTAACCCTTGGCTTGCTTCAGAATTTTTTTGTGCTTTCTGCGTGCGGTTACACCGCGCTTAACTCGAGCCATTTTTCTATCCTCTTACTTACGTTAATGAGCGCGGTTAAACCCGCAGCATACGATCTACCAGCGGCTTGTCGGCAGCGTTCATTTGATCGGTGCCGCGCAGCTGGCGCTTACGCTTGGTGCTCATTTTGGTGAGGATGTGGCTTTTGTTAGCGTGCTTGTGCTTGTAGCCGGAAGCGCTTTTCTTGAAACGCTTGGCGGCTCCGCTGTGTGCTTTGGCTTTTGGCATTGTCTGTACTCCACAATGTGGTATTCGCTGAATACCAAGGTTAGATAAAGAAAAAGTCTGTTCGGTCAGCCAGCCAACAGGCTGAGGGCGATACAGCCGGATTAGTGTCTTTTATAAAGAGTACGTTCCGGTTCACTTTTCCACGTTACTGCGTGTTACTACTTTTGAACGCTCAGTTACTTCTTTTTACTGAGTGGGGCGATAACCATGGTCAGTTGGCGGCCTTCCATTTTTGGAAATTGCTCAACTTGCCCCAGTTCTTCGAGATCTTTTTCGATGCGCTTGAGCATCTCCATCCCGATTTCCTGGTGGGCCATCTCACGGCCACGGTAACGCAGGGTTACCTTGGCCTTGTCCCCGTGCTCAAGGAAACGTACCAGATTGCGCAGTTTGATCTGGTAGTCACCCTCGTCCGTCCCTGGGCGAAATTTCATTTCTTTCACTTGTGTCTGCTTCTGCTTTTTGCGCTGGGCAGCTTGCTGCTTCTTCAGCTCAAACAGGTGCTTGCCGTAGTCCATCACCTTACAGACCGGCGGCTTGGCATCCGGGGCAATCTCCACCAGATCCAACTTGGCCGCCTGGGCAGTTTCAAGGGCCTCTTCAAATGACACCACACCGACTTGCTCACCTTCGGCACCCACCAGGCGCACTTCGCTCAAGCCGGTGATGTCATCGTTTAAACGGGCCCGCTTCTGCCCTTTCTTGTAATCTTTCTTAATGCTGTTTCTCCAATGCGTTTAAGTCATTCAGCGGCGCTGTCAGAACGAGAGCGACCGCGGCGTTGTATGTCCTCTTGAAGATGTTTGGCAAAGTCATCGATGCTGATGCTGCCAAGGTCTTCCCCGCTACGGGTACGGACGGCCACGGTCTGATTTTCCACTTCCTTATCCCCCACAACGAGCAGATAAGGGATGCGCTGAATTGTGTGCTCGCGGATTTTAAAGCCGATTTTTTCGTTTCTCAAGTCATTAATGACCCTAAAACCCTGATTTTGCAGGGAATCGGTCACTTTTTCGACGTATTCGGCCTGGCTGTCGGTAATATTCATCACCACCGCCTGCTCCGGCGCCAGCCAGGTAGGGAATGCGCCCTCGTAATGCTCGATCAAAATACCCACAAAACGCTCGAAGGAACCGAGGATGGCGCGGTGCAACATCACCGGCACCTGGCGGCTGTCGTCTTCGGCAACATATTGGGCGTCAAGGCGACCGGGCATGGAGAAATCCACCTGAATGGTACCCAATTGCCACACCCTGCCCAGGCAATCTTTGAGGGAGAATTCGATTTTGGGGCCGTAGAAAGCCCCCTCGCCCGGCAGTTCCTGCCACTCAAGGCCCTGGCTGTCGAGAGCATCGCCCAAAGCCTTCTCTGCTTTATCCCAATCCTCGTCAGTACCCACCCGCTTTCCCGGACGAGTGGAGAGGCGGTAGATAATGTCGCTAAAGCCGAAGTCTGCGTATACCTCGTGAAGGAACTCGGTAAAGGCCACCACTTCGCTTTGAATCTGGGCTTCGGTACAGAAGATATGGCCGTCGTCCTGCACAAAGCCGCGCACCCGCATAATGCCGTGCAAAGAACCGGATGGCTCGTTGCGGTGGCAGGAACCGAACTCCGCCAACCTTAACGGCAAATCTTTGTGACTGCGCAAGCCCTGGTTGAACACCTGCACATGGCAAGGGCAGTTCATGGGCTTGATGGCAAACTGCTTGTCGTCGGATTGCAGGGCAAACATATCGTCGCCAAACTTGGAGGCGTGGCCAGAGCGCTCCCACAGGCTGAAATCCACCAGCTGCGGGGTTTTAATCTCTTTATAGCCGCGACGATTTTGTTTGTCGCGCATGTACTGTTCGATGGTTTTGTAAATCGCCCAGCCGCGGGGGTGCCAGAAAATCTGCCCCGGCGCCTCTTCCTGCAAGTGCAACAGATCGAGCTTTTTGGCGATTTTGCGGTGGTCGCGTTTTTCCGCCTCTTGCAGGAAATTCAGGTGCTTTTTAAGCTGTTTCTTATCCGCCCAAGCGGTGCCGTAAATACGCTGCAACTGCTTGTTGCTGGAATCCCCACGCCAGTAAGCCCCGGACACCCGCATCAGTTTGAAGTGGTGACAGAATTTCATATTCGGCACGTGGGGGCCGCGACACATATCCACGTACTCTTCGTGGTGGTAGAGGCCCGGCTGGTCGTCTTTGCCAATATCCCGGTCGAGAATTTCTATTTTGTAAGGCTCACCGCGAGCCTCAAAGGTATCCCTCGCCTCCTGCCAGCTGACCTTTTTCTTAACCACATCGTAGTTGGTTTTGGCCAGCTCCAGCATACGGGCTTGTAGCTTCTCCACATCTTCGTCGGTAAGGCGGTGATCCAAGTCGATATCGTAGTAGAAGCCGTTGTCGATGGTAGGGCCAATGGCCATTTTCGCCTCCGGCCAAAGCTGCTTAACCGCATGGCCCAGCAGGTGAGCACAGGAGTGGCGGATAATCTCCAGACCGTCTTCGTCTTTACTGGTGAAAATGGTTAGCTCGGCGTTTTCACTGATCAGATCATGGGCGTCCATTCGCTCGCCGTTGACACGACCACCCAGGGTGGCTTTTGCCAAACCGGGGCCGATATCGGCGGCGACGCTGTAGATGGAAACCGGGTTGTCGAAGGAACGCTGACTGCCGTCAGGAAGGGTAATTACAGGCATTGAATTGTCCTTTCCAGTGGTGGCCCATACGCGGGGTCACTTGGGTTTTGCATTTAACGTCATCCTGAGCACAGCGAAGGATCTCGCACGTTGAACGCAGAAAGAGATTCTTCGCTGCGCTCAGAATGACAAATCTTAGGGGTTTCACTGAGGGGCGTAAGTATACAGAAATACTTGCCTATGAAAACCGCCACTGTTACATTACGCGCCCTCTTCAAGAGCACTAGACGCGTAGCTCAGTTGGTTAGAGCACCACCTTGACATGGTGGGGGTCGTTGGTTCGAATCCGATCGCGTCTACCATACAAAAACACCCCTATGCCGTAGGCATAGGGGTGTTTTTGTATGGTAGATGTGTGAGGTTCGGCCCCGTTCGATAAATTTGCAGGAAAGCAAATTTAGGCGCCGAAAGCGGGCGCAGCCCGAAGGCCATGGATGGCCTGAGCCAATCCGATCCCCGCCTGCACCAAGTTAAGCGGCCTCAAACCCTCTCTCCCGAATAGCCTGACTCAACCCAGATATCATTATCCACACTAGTCCAAGAAAACCACCAAGAACTAAAGACAGTACCAACACCAATGCTTTCTTCGGGCTTTCTTCTTTCAAAGGTCGTGACAAAGGCTTTAAGACCTGAAAGGTATTGGCATCACTGCGGTGCTTCTTCAAGCGCGCCAAATCCGCTTCTACTAGATCCATTTGATCCTGCAAAGCACGCAGCCCAGGCACAAACGCATCTTTGCCCTGACGTTGTTTTAATGCCTCTAATTGCGAAGACAAGGTCTTGGTGCCCAGCAAAAAACGGTTATTAACCACACTGACTTCAATATTGGCCAATTGCTTGTAGGGTGTGTCCTCAATGCTCATCTGGCGGGCAATGGTCAATGCTTCCTCCAGCTTGATAATATCGTCTTGCAACTGCACCCGGTATTTTTCTTTTGCCCGCTCAATATCCTCCAATAGCTTGCTTTTCTGGATTGCAAGAACCTGGTTCATACGACTGAGTAACTCATTAACAACCTGTGAGTTAATAGCTTTAAGAAAACTTGAAATCAGCTGAATTTCCTCGTCAGGAGCCTTACTCATCAACGATACAGCAACGGTTACATCTTCCTTTTTTCCCGGCTTGATTGTTAGGCCATCATTGAATACAAGAAAACTCTCAAGGCTCTCACTGCTAATTTCTTCAGAGGGCAAATTATGATAATTGACCCAAAATGCTTGCCTGCGATTCTCGGATTGCAAATATCCCTTTACCAGTTCGAAAGCATTACCAGCGGTAATTTTTGACAGGGTATAGCGCCCATTAGCTTCGGGGGGCTGAATCGGCTCCAAGTCTGATGCAATCGGTGGAGCAATCACCGTTTCCAGCAAATAGGATTTTGGCGTTACAACCAAATAAACAATAGCGAGGGCCAAGCAAGCTATAGAGGCAGCAATAATCTTCCACTTGCCCGCCCAAATTTTGGCGCACAGCGCCACCAGATCAATTTCGTCACTATATTGAGCCTGCTCCTGAGCAGGGTATTGATTGGAATTCAACGTCCATCTCCGTGAGTTGTTACAAGGCGCGCATCATAGCACTTCACCCTGACCATAGGTATTAGTTCAGACCTATACCGTTAGCCGCCCAGCTGCCTAAGCCTCTCAATCCGATCACGAATCTTCGCAGCCTCTTCAAACTCCAGATTCTTTGCACATTGATACATCTGTTCTTCCAGCTCGGCAATACGTGAGGCAGCCTGTTTTGGATCGGCAATGGCATCCCCTGCTCCGTACTCTGCTCGGGGCTCGGCAACTTTTCTTAGCCTGCTCCTACCAGGCATTCCCGGCATTACCGCCCCTTCCAGAATATCGGCAACTGCCTTTTTCACCCCTTTGGGTGTAATGCTATGTTGTTCGTTGTGGGCAATTTGCTTGCTGCGACGGCGCTCGGTTTCATCCATAGCACGCTGCATGGAGCCGGTAACCCGATCCGCATAAAGAATGGCCTTACCGTTAACGTGACGTGCAGCCCGTCCAATAGTTTGCACCAACGACTGTTCCGAACGCAGAAAACCTTCCTTGTCCGCATCAAAGATGGCGACCAGGGAGACTTCCGGCATATCCAGCCCTTCCCGCAACAGATTAATGCCCACCAGCACATCAAATTCACCGCTGCGCAAGTCACGAATAATCTCCACCCGTTCCACGGTATCGATATCCGAGTGCAAATAGCGTACCCGCACACTGTGATCTGCCAGGTATTCGGTCAAATCCTCTGCCATACGTTTGGTGAGCACGGTAATCAGCACCCGTTCATCAGCAGCCACCCTTGCAGTAATTTCAGACAGCACATCGTCCACCTGACTACCTGCTGGACGCACCTCCAGTTCCGGATCCACCAACCCGGTGGGACGCACCACTTGCTCCACTACCTGGCCAGCGTGCTCTGCCTCATATTTGCCGGGGGTCGCCGATACAAAAATGGCTTGTGGAGCTAAATGCTGCCACTCATCAAATCGCAGCGGGCGGTTATCCAGAGCTGAAGGCAAGCGGAAGCCGAACTCCACCAAGGTCTCTTTGCGAGAGCGATCACCCTTATACATAGCGCCCAGCTGGGGAATAGTGACGTGAGATTCATCAATAACCATCAGGGCGTTTTCAGGCAAGTAGTCGAACAAGCAGGGAGGTGGTTCACCAGGCTCCCCACCAGACAGGTAGCGGGAGTAATTCTCAATGCCTGTGCAGTAACCCAGCTCCTGCATCATTTCCAGGTCATAGCGGGTACGCTCCTGCAAGCGTTGCGCCTCCACCAGTTTACTACTCGAACGCAGCTGCTCCAGACGCTCAACCAACTCTTGTTTAATATGCTCCACCGCCTCCAGAATGGTTTCGCGGGGGGTGACATAGTGGGTTTTGGGGTAGATGGTGAAACGGGGCACCTGACGCAGAATCTCTCCTGTCAGCGGATCAAATACTGACAATCGCTCTACCTCATCGTCGAGCAACTCTATCCGCAAAGCTTCAAATTCAGAATCTGCCGGATGAACATCAATCACATCACCGCGCACACGGTAGACAGCCCGGCGAAAGTCCATGTCGTTGCGACTATATTGCAGCTCTGCGAGGCGGCGTAGCAATGTACGCTGATCAATGCGCTCGCCACGCACCAGGTGAATTACCATCTGATGATAAGACTTTGGATCTCCCAGACCGTATATAGAAGAAACAGTAGCCACCACCACCACATCGCGACGCTCTAGCAGAGCCTTGGTAGCAGACAGACGCATCTGCTCGATATGCTGGTTTACGGAAGCGTCCTTCTCGATAAAGGTATCGGAAGACGGTACGTAGGCTTCCGGCTGGTAGTAGTCGTAGTAGGAAACGAAATATTCCACCGCATTATTGGGGAAAAACTCTTTGAATTCCCCGTAGAGCTGGGCAGCCAGCGTCTTGTTGTGAGCAAGAACAATGGTGGGCCGCTGAATTTCCTGAATAACATTAGCGACTGTAAAAGTCTTGCCGGAACCGGTAACCCCTAGCAAGGTTTGTGAAGCCAATCCAGACTCGATACCCGCAACCAAGCCCTGGATAGCCGTGGGTTGATCCCCGGCCGGGGAGTAGTTGCTGTCTATAGAGAAGGTTTTGTCGCTCACAAAGCCACCAAGCGCTGGATGAAAACTCGCTACTATACTGGCAATGGCACCGAAATACCCCACCAAAGATCAGAATCGAGCCATTTATCAAATAAAATCAGATAGTTAGAAAGAAATGAAATTTTCAGCATAAGGACTTGACGCACCAGAGACAGATGCCTAATATACGCGACCTCAGCGCAAGCTGATCCGTTCCGCCTTAGCTCAGTTGGTAGAGCAAATGACTGTTAATCATTGGGTCGCTGGTTCGAGCCCAGCAGGCGGAGCCAAACAGATAGTGTAATTAGGCTATAAAACCAAAAACGAGAAGGTCAGCACATTGCTGGCCTTTTTTGTAGATAAAATGTCATCCCAATTGAGATGCGAGACGTTGTTCAAGGCGAATAAATTGGATATCCCTATCTAGATTACGAGTACATAAAAAGTTAACATTCACTAGATACAATTAGTGCCCGTGCCCAGTCGATAGGGAATATTGAGAATATTAGTTATGTCTGCACATTGGATACCCATTGCTTTTCTCTGCGTTACTTCATTTATTTCAACAGCTCTTCTGGTGCCGGTGGCTCATAAAGTAAAGCTACTCGACATTCCCCATGGACGAAAAGATCATGCAGGAAATATACCTCTAGTTGGCGGCCTAGGTATCTACATATCAGTCATTCTTGGCTGTACTATTTTTTGCGAGCTGAATAGACAGCTAATGGGTTTACTTGCGCTAGGTGGTTTGATAACTGTAACTGGCCTGATTGATGACAAATTCGATATATCAGCTAAATTTCGCCTTATGATACAAATTCTAGCTAGCTTGGGTTTGGCAACAGGTGCCGGGCTTAGCTTGCAATCTGTAGGTGATATTATTGGCATTGGATCAATTCAGTTAGGCTTGCTCGCCATACCAGTAACTGTACTGGCGGTTGCAGGCATCACAAATGCTTATAATATGACTGACGGCATTGATGGTTTAGCAGGCTCAATGTCCTTAATAGCAATTCTTGGCTTACTGATTACCGTGTATCCACGCGCCTCTGAAAGTGAAATTAATCTTCTTTGCTTTTTTGCTGTATCCATTTCAGTATTTTTAATTTTTAATCTAAAGTGTTCTAGAAAATCCAGTAAAAAAATCTTTATGGGTGATGCCGGAAGCATGTTCTTAGGATTTGTTATCGCAGGCTTGATGATTTATTTCACACAAAAAGGCAATACTCAGATAAAACCCATAACTGCGCTTTGGCTAATCGCTGTACCTTTAATCGATATGGTTAGCACAATGATCCGGAGAGTGCTAAAAAAACAGTCACCACTCAATGCAGATAAGACACATTTACATCACATTCTTATCAAAGGTGGACTTAGCTCGAGGCAGTCTCTTATTACAATAATCATTTATAGTTGCTTATGCGCAATTATTGGCATCAGCCTCTCAAACGTGCCTCAGTATATTAGCACAGGAGTATTCGGCTTAGTCTTTTTCATACACCTTTACATACTGAGGCATGCTTACAAAGCATCAAAAAAAGTTAAGTATCTATTACTTATCATAGGTAAAGCCAGAAGGCGTAAGATACTATCTTATTAAGTTTTGGAAGCTGCCTTTCCAGGAATCATAAGACCCTGGTAAATTTGCACGATTTCTTTGACCATTTTTTCTACAAGAAAGAATTCCTCGAACCTTTTCCTCGCACCATTCGACATAGCCGAATAAAGATTTTCATTATCATGAAGCCTGATAACAGCAGCACAAATAGCCTCTGCACTCTTTGGTGGAACTACTATACCTGAATTACCATGTTGATTAACCCAAGGTACTCCGCTTCCAGGGATTTCAGTAGATATTACGGGTTTACCAAACATCATACTCTCAAGTTGAACTATTCCAAATGCCTCAGAGCGTTCTACTGAGCTCATACAGAATATATATGAATGCCTGTACAAAGACAAAAGATCTGAATACTCAACTCGGCCAAGAATAAAGACCTTATCACTAAGCCCCAAGTCGACCACTAAATTTTTCAACTCTGCCTCTTTCTCGCCTACGCCAGCTATGACTGCAATAGTATCCTCTGGATATCCAGAGGCAGAGCGTATTAAGTACTCAAAGCCTTTATAATAAACTAATCGGCCAACACCAAGAACAATCTTTTTATTTCTCGCATTCTTTGGAAGTAGCCTTGCTGCCGTAAACTCTACATCATCTATCCGGTCTTCAATCCCTATGGGAACTACTTGGCATTTCTCTTGAAAAGGCTGTAAATCTTGCGAACCTTCCATATAAACTTCAGAGGTTACTATGATTACATCAGCCCGCCTCAACATAAAATTCTGAAGAGGCTTAAAAAGATTCAGCAGAAGCCTCTGCTTAACAACATCGCTATGCCAATGAACTACGAGCTTTTGTTTACGAACCAAAGGAAACAGAAATACGGCTAAAGATGCAATTGGGTTAGGCGCGTGTAAGTGAATAAGCTCATAGCTCTTTCGCAGTAAGGCCCACTTTCTTATATAAGAAAATGAAAGTGGCGTAGAAGATAGAACTATCCTAGAAAACTGCCTAAAGACTAGACCTTCTGGGAGTTCTTCCTTGCGAGATTCTGGTTTTTTAGTAAAGCATAAAACATCTCCGGAATGACCACATCGAGTGATACCTACCGCCAAATCGGATGTTACCTGTTCAATTCCACCAAACTCTGGAGGGTAAAATTTAGCCAACTGCAATATTTTCATAAAAATCTCAGAACTATCGAAAAACCTCTGCTCTATATCCTAATACCTTGCACAAGAAGGCAAAAAATATAAATGATGTAATCGTGTAAAGCCCCTGAGCAAATACTAACAAGCTTACGACAGGGGCAAAGAAAAGGCATATTAAAAAATATATTAGCATCGGATACACCGACACACTTCCTTTCATAGCTTTCCTCGAAACGAGGCCAATAAGCCCCCCTAAAAAAAGAACAAAAAAATAGCCCAAAACACCAAAGTCAATAAAAACTGGACCAAGAATTGTGTTAAACACCCCTTGTCGAACCTGGGCATCTTCCACAACTGAGGAATAATCTCCTAGTGGAATCATATAACTAACAAATTTGAGGTAAACATTAAAACTATAAGCTCCCATGGAATGCCATGATTTATGATTTTCATACAAATATAAAAATTCAAAAAAACCATGCGTGTAATATTGGGAAAAGTTTATAACCCCAAACAACAAGGAATCCATACCTGAGAGATCGCCTCTCTCCAAGATTGCGACAGCACCATCACTTATCGTCGCAAACTCAGCGTACCCCGACATATATGCACTAACTATTGGATCCAATCCCATTTGCTCAGTTCGCGATATGAACAGCAAGCCACTCCCCCATATAGCTGCAACCATAAACATTACGAACGCAGGAAGAACCCACTTATGCGTACGAAAAACTTCAAAAACCAACAAACAGACCAAGATAAAGCTGGCCAGAACGAGGACTGAAGATCTGGAACCGATCCAAACCGCATCCAGAGCAGGAAACAACGCAATTGGAATCAACCAAAGAAGGCGAGAAAAGCTCCTCATGCCGGTTCGCCAAACAATAAATGACATAAATATGACAACATAGCAAAATGGCACAGTCACTGCGGAAGCTATTGAAGCCAATCCAACCCCTGCCTCTGCCAGCGACTCTCTCGCTGCAAAAAAGTCCCCACTTAACGATGCTCCACGAACGATAGCTCTATCATATATCCGCAAGAGCGCCCCAACTCCAGCTACAACAAGACTACAGCGCCATATTTTTAGCGTCTTTCTTCTTGATACAGCTAAAAGTTGAACTCGCTTAAATACAAATCGAGCGCCAATAGCTAACCCTACAATGAGCAACAAACAGGAGAGAACAACATAGCCCACCCCTTCCCAACGGAAGGAGTAGTCTGTTGTTATTGGCGAAAAAAGATAGATTAGTACAAAGATTAAAATCCCACACAACAACGTCACTATCGGCGAAGGCATCGCCAACCGAAACACCAACATATCCTGTTGACTCTTCACCAAAAAATTCCCCACAACTTAAAATACAAGAAAATAAAGCAAAGGAATCATTAACAATGAAACTAGAGCAGAAAGCAGCCTGACCACACTATCGGCCATATGTTTCTTAAAAAAATACACTTGACAAAAGCAGGTCACACTATAGGCAAGAACCCAGCAGAGCAATATTTGCTTTAATCCAACACCACCATTGAAATAGAAATAAAGATACAAAGACAGCATTGCCATCAAACCGAAGACTAGCGACTTCAATTGGCAAAAGCTCAGGCGATTGCGATGCAGCCCCCCCTCCAAGGAAGCCGTGGCAGACCACAATCCCATAGAGACAATAAAAAATGGAACCAAATTAAGATACTCGCTCTTTAGAGAGGCTCCACCAAAATCCCAATAGTCTTGAGCAAATAAAACTCCGAAAAACACTACCACCGAAAGAATGACCACAGCCAATGCGACAATCAATATGCGCGCTTCAAAGCTTTTATACTCAGCTGAATATATCTCCCGAAAAAAAACTGTAGAAACGAATTGATGAGCAACTATCGCGATTGAAGCCCATCTAAACATCACCGAATACTCAGCTACAGCCTGAGTATCACCATTAATTCCAAGCAGAAATCTTGGTGAAACTGACAAAAAAACAGCCAAAGCAGAAGAGACCATAATTGGAACTCCTCTCTTCAGGAAGGGCAACCATTCCGACACCAAGAAAAAGCCACTGGCACCTCTAGATGTAGAGATCGCAAAAACAGCACAACTGATTAATAACGACGTCACTAAAACAGAGTAGATATAAGCATCAAGCCCTGCACTAAAGCAGTAAAAAACACCAAGATAAACTAGGAGAGAGATATAAATCGAACTCTCTACCACAGATGCGTATGCGCCAAAACCAGATGCTTTCATATAGGATGAAAGAGCACATTGAAAGCAATAAAGTCCGCACAAAGATAGAATCAACGAGACAACTTCATTTGACACCCCTGATATGAGCGCCACTACTGAAGCAACTGATAAAGTCGCACCTAATAGTAAGGAATACCTTAGAGCATACGATATCCTTCCACTCTTATTGTCACCAAGCAAATCATAAGATATCACTCCACCACTTCCCAAAGAAACAACTGCTCCCACAATCAAGGCGACAGAAATACTCCACTCTATATCCCCGTAAGATTTTTCACCAAGAAGATAGGCGGCCAGTAATGGGGCAAGTAACACAGAGCTTTTAGCAAAAGAAAAGACAAACCCGTGATGCAACAGCTTGCTAAAAATCCTTGACGCAGCGCTAACCATAGACATTCTTCTTGTTATGAACTTCTTCAACGAGCTTTTTCGACTTCACTTTAGGATATCGTGAACGCGACTCCTCATATTCGAAAGGAATGTATCGCAATGGCTGCCCAACATACATCCCAGGCTCAAGTAAAGACTTGGCTACAACCGAAGCCGCCCCAACCGTGACCCCATGGGCCACCGTCACTCCAGCATTAAATATGCTCGATGATCCGATATATACGTTATTCCCTACTCTAATTGAGCCATCAACTCTAAACCGCCCCGTCCCTGTCACATCATGGATATACCCATGAGTCCATAGCTGGGAACCAATCCCCGCAACCGTTGTATAATCCCCGAGGATGACACTCCTCGTACAATCCACATAGTGTCTCGAAGTAATCTTTGACAATATGCCTAATTTTAAGATTGATCGCCCCCAGACAACTCCCTTTGGGGCGCGCCTTATGATATTAAAATTACCAATTGCCGCCGTATTTTTTAGGACAACTATAATAGGCCCGGAAATCCTGTTAGCATTTTGTATATAAGCATTCTCAGACAATGCCAGCGCATCAACTTTAATAACGTTAAAGAACCCTATCCTTGAACCCGAACCGAGCCTCACCGAACGAGTCAGAATCAACGAGTTGCAAATTTTCGCATTCTTATCAACATTCCAGCCGAGCCCTCTTAGCAAAAGGTTCTTGAGACTCGAAGCTGGAAAAAAAAGACAAATTAGGCAGCGCAGTACTCTCTTCATTTACGAGAACCTATAACCGAAACCAAGGAATTAACAACTAGCCCCACATTCTTACTAGAAACACATTCAGGCATAAACATTGGATCACTCACCAACCCAGAAAATGTTTCAGAATACGCAGACTTAACAAAGCCAACCATCTCCTCGGTAGTTGCTGAAGTCCAACTACCACTCTGCACTTCTTTCAAAAAGCCCCTTAAGCAGCTCAAATCCCCAAGATGGAGATCCGCCGAGCTGAAAACCCCTCGATACCCTTTCACGA
Source organism: Porticoccus sp. W117 (assembly GCF_030341905.1). GTDB lineage: Bacteria > Pseudomonadota > Gammaproteobacteria > Pseudomonadales > Porticoccaceae > SCSIO-12696. Next base: position 22,429 of record NZ_JATAAF010000026.1, read on the forward strand.
CAGATGGACCAAGAGTCGCGACTGGAATTCTTGAGAGCAAACACTCAATTGCAATTGTTCCGGTAACAGTAACGACTGCATCCACCCTCTGGATAAAGTCCTCCATCTTCACATCAAGAGAAATAGGAACAACTCTCTCCTCACTACTGACAACACCAAGAAGCTCTTTCGTCAGTTCATATTTCATTTTTGGATTCGGCTTGACAGCCAAGACCCAATCATCAGGAAGCATATCGGCAAGCCTGCGAATCAAATCGGTCTGATCACGCCACGCATTACCCCACACATCAATATTTGCCTCTGGTTGCATATGCATCGGATACATCAACACACACTTGCCTCCAAGAGCAGTTGACTTAGCTTCAGAAATCAAATTCCAAGACTCTCTTTTCCCGGACAATAACTTGTTAAGTTTGAATTTCCGGATAGGAGAAGGTGTGTTAAATCGCTCTCCCGAGAGATAGGCAGATAAAATTCGAATCTTATCCCGTACACTACCAGGTCGCGGCAGCTCTCTCTTTTCAGCATCCAGATCTTTCATGTAATCGGGAACAACATTCCGCTCAGATATCTCTTTGATTAATGAGATACAATCTTCAACAGACACCTCATCACCGCTCCCTGCATAGGAGCTCTTTGTCCACCCTGAATAAACAGTCAAGCGGCCTGTTGGATATCCTGGGCTCGACGGATGAAGATAGGGAACACAATTTTTATTACACCAATCCACAACCATCAATTCATGAAATAGAGTTGGCTCTCCTACCGAAACATCAGGAGAAATTTCATTCAAAGCTTCAGATATCCGTTCAAAGTAAAAGCGATAGTGAGCTGAACTGCCACCAAAATAATTAATATTCCTATCGCAACTTTTAATAAAACTCAAAGCAGAACCGGCCTCAAACTCATCATCAACCAGATCCTTTTTCCTGGGGTACGGAAGCTGATACACAACTCCAGATGAAGGCCTAAAGTTCTTATTCTGAACCAACCAGAAAATCTCATGTCCTTTAGAAATCAGACTCTCAGCAATGGCTTCCCAAAAGAAAGTTTTATATCGATTTTCAACAAACAAAAACCTCATACTAATAACTTCCTTTCCTCACAATCTCACGATTCTTGCCGCCCACAACAATTGCCCCTTCGGGCACATCTTTCGAGACAACCACACCAGCCCCAATTACAGCATTTCGACCAATCGTAACACCACCAAGCACGATAACATTTGATCCAAGCCAAACCCCATCATTAATTATGGTCTTTTGGGCCACATGCTTATATGGGAGGCCTGAATTAAGATCTAGAGAAGCAGTCTCGACTACAACACCTTTAGAAAATCGAACCAAGTCGCCCAGTTCAATTCCACCTTTTGCGCCCAGCGTACATCCTGGACCGATTGTCACCACCCCTTTTATCTCAATATTTTCTGGATATTTGATTTCAGTGGTATAGTGGATCACGCTTTCCGTGCCCACCTTCAAATAGGCACGTGACTTCAGTATTCCAAGAATCCTTACTACGGATGAACAAAGAAATACCCCCCATTTAGAAAGTACCCTCATTACAAGCGACGCAGCAATGGAGTGAAGTGCCGCTTTAGCTCCAGAAGGCATAATTTACTCTCCCATCACGTATAGTCTGTTCACGTATGAATCGATGCCAATCACATCTTCTTTCGGCAAACCTACCGGAGAATATTCATAAATACCAATTGGATGAAGAGAATACTGAACTTGAAACAACAAGCGATCCCTAGATTCACAAAGGGTCCCTTTGTGCATACCAAATGTGTCCTCCAAAAATGAATCGCCCGCCTCTCCGGAAAATTCGACTATATTCTCCTTGCCAAAGTGAGAGACAATCTCTTCATCTGTATAGCGCCTAATAACCTTGCACTTATTAGAACTATGACTTCCCTTCACAAAGACATGTGGCCCAGACCCAGAATCCACATCAGTCAAATACACGAATAATTTAATAAACTTCAAATCATCCACATCTCTATGAAAAAACTCAGCCTCTTGGGCTTCTGAATGACCTGCATAAGACCACCAGACCGCTAGATTTGAAATCGTTGGCTTTACACCCAAATACGACTCCACGAGCGACAAGACCTTCGGATCATTCGCCGCATCAAGAATGTGGGGACAAGATACAACAGACTTACTTTGATACAGCGCAGTATGACATTTCTCAGGCGGCGATGATGCATCAAAAAGTCCGCCCTCCACATCCCATCGGTCATAAACTTTCTCTCGAGAAAGGTACTCTGTTATCTCTTTTACTTGCTGATCCGTGAACAACCTTCCAAGGTTGAGAAATCCGTCATGTTTCAACCTTTCAATATCCTTGGTGCAAACCTCTAATTGAGACTCAGGACTGGGCAATCTCTTGGCAAAAACCTTCCTTATATTTTCCCTTGCCCTTGGCTCCATAAACATACGCTGCATATAGAACATAAAATTACTGAGTGGATAAAATCGATGCACCACCCTTTTCAGCAATCTACTCATACCCCCTCCACTCACTCAAAACAATCCCACTTAACAGGGTTTCCTCTTTTACAGAGAGCCTTAACCTTTTTTCCCATAACTTGATCGTAAAACTTGGGGGGCAAACCATAGCCAGGCCTAATACTCCTGACATGCGTACTGGTAATAATCTCCCCTGGCATCACATCTTGCACAAAATACAACGAGCGCCTAAATGCCAAGCTCCCCTTTTCACTTTCCTTGTGATCATAGTTAACCCGACCCAGTGACTCCCAAGAAATTCGAGCGCCATCACAAAGATTTTTCAATTCTCTAGGCTCCAACGAGAAGCTATCATCAGGCCCTCCACCAGATCGGCTTAGAGTTACATGCTTTTCAATCACGCATGCACCCAATGCAACGGAAGCTACCGCAGTTGTATTGTCGATTGTGTGATCAGATAGTCCGGCAATAACACCAAACTCACGCTCCAGGTCTGGAATTGTCAGCAAGTTGTAATCGGAAGCCGGGGCGGGATAACCACTCACACAATGAAGTACCACTAGCTCCTTGCAACCCCCGTCTTTTGCTGCTGCAATGGCCTCTGATATCTCATCCTTAGTCGCCATTCCGGTAGAGATAATCATTGGCTTACCCGTGGCAGCCGTATACTTAATCAACGGGATATCAATCGCTTCAAACGAAGCAATTTTATACGCTGGCGCCCCCAGATTTTCCAGCATATCTACTGCTGTATGATCAAAAGGCGAGCTAAACATTGTAATATCCAGCTCTCTTGCTTTTTCGAATAGCGGTTTATGCCAATCCCAGGGCATGTGCGCTTCTTTATACAGATCATAAAGAGTTCTACCATCCCAGAGACCACCACGAATCAGGAATTCATCTGAATCACAGTCCATTGTGATTGTTTCATGTGTATAGCTCTGCAGTTTTACTGCATCTGCTCCGGCCTTTTTAGACTCTTCAATAATTCTAAATGCCCGCTCAATGTCACCATTGTGATTTGCAGATAACTCCGATATCACATAAGGCCTAAACGCCCTACCAATTTTTCGACCATCAATTTCAATATAATCAGACATGGCGCAATCTTAATCCTCTATATACTCTGCATACCCACGATAAAACTTTATCCCGTTTTTGGGCGGCGCATAGTCATCAAGCTCCATTCCAGCCAACTCTTCCAGAGACCAGATCAAATCCTTAAACCCTAGCTTATGACGAAAAACCACTGTGCTTGAGAATCTCGGATTTATCTCAAACAATACAGGCCCTCTACTGGTCAATCTAAGCTGGACATTTATGGCACCAACCAGCCCGAGTCGTTCAGCCAGCTTTTCAAGGTAAAGTCTAATTTCATCGTTTTCTACGACTTCGCCTTTTCCTGTCAAACCGCCAGAAAGACTGCGCTTGAATATTACTGACCTAACCTCTCCAGAAGCAGTCACATATAAGCCGCAGGTGTACTCCTGGTCATCAGGAAGTAATAATTCCTGCCAGATATAATCTGGCCGTCCTGACAACTCACGAGCCCTTTCTTCTGTCTTGACCACCTCAACGTCCTTACTCCCCCTTCCGCCTCGAGGCTTGAAAATACAAGGAAGGGCCTGCGGGGCAGAGACTTCAACCAAAGATGTCCACGGACTATTCAAGCCATTTTTCTCGACAAACCGGGCAGTCGCATATTTATCCAGTGAGACATTAACAACAGTTGCGTTAGCCATGACAACATGACATCCGGCACGCCTTCCAAAATCGACACCAGAATTCGATAGAACGGAGATTTCAGCCTCACTTGTCGGGATAAATACTTCGATATTATTTTCCGATATTAGAGCTTCAATACTTTCAATATAGGATGCATCATCAGCCCTGGGAACACTGAACATATCATCAAAAACACACTTCCCAATTCCATCGGGAGTTATATCGCATCCAAAAACTTTTCCCGACGTATCTTCTTTTAAGATTCGGCCAATCCCCAGACCAATATCACCAGAAGCGCCACTGACTAATACCCTCATTGAGGAAATCTTACTTTCAGGCATAAGGATTATTCCTTTCAAGAATCCTGACCAGATAAGAGCAACCCGGATCTATTTCTTGTGCTTTTTCTTTGATAGGTTTGCTATCGAAGGGAACCCTTCGCTTAGCCAAAGCCAAATTCGCCACATCAAAAACCACATAACTTGCCAAGGAACCAACATCTCGAGGCTGGCCCACAGAACCCGGATTGACCACAGTACAATTTGGCCGTGAAAATACAACGGGATAATGAGTGTGACCAAAGAATACAAAATCAAAGCCAGATATTTCATCTAATCGTGCAGGACTCACATCAGGGTAAACATACTCATCCACATGTAAATCACTGCCATGAAAAAAACCGAGCTCAACACCTTCAACTTTCAGTTGTTCTGATTCTGGCAATTCATCCAACCACTTCAGGTCATCACCTGATAACTGCTCTCTGCAATACTCAAGACCACTACCATACTTTCTTTTACAGAGCTCCAAGAACTCAGGATCTTTTAAAGATCTCGCAAGGAGATCTTCATGATTCCCTCGTATAGTCACCATGCGCTCATCAGAACGAATCAAATCAATGACCTGCTTTGGCCAGTAGTAATACCCCACCAAATCACCAAGAATGTAAATCTTTTCACATCCATTCTTGTCTATATCTTGCAGAACAGCCTGAAGAGCAAAAATATTGGCATGGATATCAGAGATCACTGCTATCTTCATAGCTCATCCACTTCATCAAATATCTCTCTTGCAACACTTGATGGGGAGCGCAGCTTTCCGCTCTCCTTCAATTCTGCAAAATATGCGGCATCAGGAAATTCCTCCACACTCTTAGAGCGTATTGTCTCCTGCATACCTGTATCCATAACCCCAGGATCAAGATGAGCCACCGAAACTTGCTCATCATATTCTTGCTTTAAAACCTCAAGATGCATTTTAACAGCACATTTTGTTGCACAATAGGCACCCCAACCTGCAATTGGACGGGAAGCCGCACCAGTTGATATGTTTACCACCTTCATTGATACATCAGGTTCCTCAAGCAAACTTACAAGCTGATTAACCATCAAAACTGGCTGAATATAATTAATCATTGTTGATTGAGTAAATGCTTCCGGAGAAATAGCTCCTACTTTTACAATTGGTTCAATGGTCCCAGCATTTAATATCACCCGAAGCTCGTCCACCTTTGTCGGCACAGCGTCCAACAAACCACTCCAATCCACCTGACTCGACAAGTCACATTTGAAAAGCGACAAATTGGGATCAGTAAATTTGACAGCCGCCCTCCCTACACATATCAACTTATGGGTAGCGCTGAGTTTCGGCAGCAAGTGCTCTAGCATGGCCGCTCCCAAACCACGAGAGTACCCTGAGAGTATCGTCACCCTCATCTTCATCCCTCCAATAAGACTGACACCAAACGCCCAGCCCCTCGGCCATCAACCAATTCACAAGAGGCAGCCATTATCTGTTCGTAGTTCGCCAAAACTTCTTCAAGACTTTCGCTCAAATCAGCCGCATCAAAAGATCCCATCTGATCTATGCAGACAGCTGCGCCAAGCTCCCTCACCTTAGAGATAACATCCGATTGATTGTCGGCTGTTTTCACCAAAACTGACGGGATGCCCAAACAAAAGCGCTCCCAAGTCGCTGAACCAGCTGCACCTATCGCTACATCAGATTCAACCAACAGCTCTGAGATAGATTTTGGGCTCACGTGAAGCTCAGCAGACATTCTTGAGCCATCAAGAAACTTCTTCAGGCCGCTGATATGTGGATAGGCATCGCCAACAACTACCAGTACCCGAAACCTGTTATCAGCAAGGTAGTCTTCCAGAGACATCAAAATATTTTGAGTTACATTGCCTGGATCAGTACTTCCAAAGTTAAGAAAAACAACATTTGTATTTTTTAGCCTTACTCGTCGATCTAGAGAAGCCAATCTATTTTCAGAAAACTCTTCTCTCAGCAGACAGTACTTTGATCCGACAAGCAGTTTCGCATTCGAAGGAACCAAATCAGAGTATTCACTTGCAGAACGACCACAGGTTTGGTCTATCAGAACATCACAATTATGCTGTCTATTAACTAAATCATCGACCACACAAACCTTGTAGCCACTACGCTTAAAATAATTCTCGAACTCAACATCGAGCCCATAGTGATCCACGACAATCAAGTCATTACTGGAAAAGCCCTTTTCCTCCAGAACATTCACCCAATCCTTTGCATCTTGGTCTTTTTTCGCCCCAACCCAACCATCATAACTAGAGTAATCAGAGTCAACCTGAAGTGGCAGGACACAAAGCTCAAACCCGGACTCGGTAACGGCATTAAACTGAGCACCTTCATGAGCACGCATCAGGAAACAAATATCTTCAACACCCTCGTGCCTCAACTGCTTCGCCAGGGTAAGACATCTGGCCAAATGCCCTCCCCCAACAAACGTCCCAGCATCAACTCGAAAAGCGGCTTTCATTATCGAACCTTAAAAAGGGGCTTCAGAGGATCACATGCCAGCTTCGATAAAACCAATCCACCTTCATCAGCTTCCCTAATCAGGGGAAGAACTTCTGCGTAAGCAGCTAGCAGCGTATCTATTTCCTCATAGGAGTGAGAGTAGCTCATATTATGACTACCTAAAGTCAATATTCCCTTTTTGAACATTTCCTGCATAAACAGTGTCTTGAGCTCGAACGAATTCGCTGTTTTACCATCAGGAATCAGCAGGAAACTCCATGATGGATGCCCTGCCAGTGAAAAGTGCTCATTCAAGCCTTTACTCTCAATAAGACTTGCCAGCCCATCCAACAAATATTTCCCTTTAGACTCCAGATCAGAAACAACTTTTTCACTTTTCAGTTTATCAAGAACTGCACTTGCCGCAGCTAACGACAAAGCCTCGCCACCAAACGTACCGCTGAAGAAAACATCCTCCATTAACTTCATTACATCTGAGCGACCAGTAACGGCGGACAACGGATAACCATTCGCCAACCCTTTACCAAAGGTAGCCAGATCTGGAGTGACTCCAAAATATTGTTGGGCACCACCTTCCGAATATCTAAAACCAGTAATGGTCTCATCAAAAATCAGTAACGCCCCGTTGTCGTGAGTAACCTTCTTCACTCGCTCCAAGAAGTCGTCTTTAGGAAATTCAACATTCATAGGCTCCATAATGACGGCACCCACTTGTCCCGAATTTTCTTCAAAAATACGGATCAAGGAATCGATATCATTATATGAGAACTTATGGGTCAGTTTCTGAACAACCTCAGGCACACCCAGGTTTCTAGAAGTGGAACCAATATACCAATCCTGCCAACCGTGATACCCACACACTGCGACATCATCTCGCCCAGTAAATGCTCGAGCTATTCTTATAGCCCCCGAGGTTGCATCAGACCCATTCTTGCCGAACCTAACCTTTTCAGCACAAGGCACCATATCAACAATTTTTTCAGCCACTTCAGCTTCCAAAACGGTTGAAAGGGAAAAGCTCACTCCTTTTTCAAGCTGGCTTATTACTGCGTTATCAACACTTGAATCACAGTAACCCAGAGTGATAGAAGCCAGTGCGTTGACGAAGTCAATATATTCATTTCCATCAACATCTTTAACAACACTCCCTTTTCCTCTCTCAAGAAAAAGAGGTGAAACACCTCTCGGATATTGAGTAATACTCTTACTAAATGTTTGGGATGCCAGCGGAATAGTCTTCAGAGCCCGCTCAAGTAATTCTTCTGAGTTTTTGTAGCAACGATTCATTTTTTAAACCCTTAAACCTTTTCATCACGAGCCAAAGACGTCGTTAACCCTTCATTCCTTAAAAAGGAAGAGTTTATTTCCTGGAGTTCAGGCTCGAACTCAAGAGCCTTTATTACGTCAGCCGAGGAAAAATTAGGATTACTCGCGTACAGTCTTTTGTATATTTGATTCACAAACTCGAAATCTTCAAACTCATCAACTGTCCATCTCATTGATGAATTATCAGTATCTGACACCAAACCACATATCTTATAACGATCAGCGTTATTCCGAATGTAGAGCGTGACATGCTCACGCTCCGAAACCTTTTCTGACGAAGCCCACGCCTCAAAAAGAACGCTTGACTTCACAACTTCTACGTCAAGACCATCTGGATATGTGGGAGTTAGGGAGTTAGAAGTGTAGTCTGCCCCTTCCTTTATATGTCGCTCAATTGTCAGATCAATCAATTCGGGATCGATTAATGGGCAATCACCAGTAAGCCTAACCACATGCTCTGGGTCATACTGCTGAGCTGCTTGATAATAACGATCCAAGACATCTACCAAGCTCCCGCGAAAGCAATCTATACTATGTGTTTCACAGAAGCGCTCCAACTCATCATCACTGCCGTCAATACTGGTAGCCACAATCAGGCGATCAATTTGGGAAGAGCGCTTAATGCGCTCAATTTGATGCCACAGCATTGGTTTACCTAAAATGCATTTCAGTACTTTACCCGGCAATCTAGAGGACGACATCCTGGCTTGGAGGATTGCTAAAACCTTCATTTAAAGCTCCATCTGGATGGCTCAATCACGCTTAAATCAGAAACAGAACAGGAAGAAAACACGTCCGGATCAATCCTTCCACTAGATGATTCCAGTAACTCAGAGAACTGATCGAGACTATTAACCCCGCACACAACTACATCAACGCAATCAAGGGAAGAAACGAACTGCAATGAAGCTTCAAGTGGAGTAACGCCTTCTTTCATGCAGAGTTTATGAAAGTCAGCATGTAGAGGCTTAATCGATTCGAAATAAGGATTCAAGGACTCTGTATCCATCAATAACAGCCCCTGAAGAAATGCACTTCTTACATGAATCTCTACACCTTCAGATTTCAACTGAGCTAATACTTCTGACCTTAGAAACCGTTGATCGAAAATATTGAGAGGCAATTGAACCAGGTTCAGCGACACCTTCTCAGCGATGCCAGCCAATTGTTCAGGAGAATACACCGAGACTCCTATCTTTTGGACTAGCCCAGCCGCTTTTAAGTTCTGCATCTCAGCGTAGAGATCAAAACCTCCAGGTTTCAACAAATCATCCGCATTATGTATCAAGAGACCATACACACCCTTCAACCGCAATCTAGTTAGAGAGCGATGAAAAACGGCCAACAGCTTTGAAACGTCTTCACCACCAACTTTAGATCCAAAAAAATGGGGAGTCTTTGTTACAACTTTATAAGCAGTATCCGACAGTGCCGCCAAACATTCACCAAGAACCTCTTCACTGTCCCCATACAACGCAGCTGTATCGACCACAGAGACGCCACTTTCCTTGGCTGCCTCCAAGATTCTTACCACTTCGTCCTTGCCAGTTTTTCCAGACTTGTTACTGATCCCGTAATCCTGGCCAAATTGAACCGTACCTAAACCCAGTTTCATCCATCCGCACTCTCTGACTTCAACAGCCCCATGACAAAGCAGTCCTGCCGTCGACCATCAACCTGCGCGTGCTCTCGAAGCACACCCTCCACCTGATAACCTGATTTCAAGAATGCCTTCTTAGAGCCTAGATTCTCTTCATAACAGCCGGCATCAACCTTATTCAAACCCAAGCTTATGAATGCGTACTTAGATACAGCTTTTATCATCTCTGTAGCATAACCACGCCCCCAGCACGTCTTCTCACCAACCATTAAACCTATGGTTGCACGACTATGCTGCAAGGAAATTGGCCCAAGCTTTATATTCCCAATATGCTTTCCACTCTGCTTTTCGAAAACACCAAATAGAATATTCTCTGAAGATTTCAGCATCGACTCAACAAAGCACTTGACAGACTTTATATCTTGAATCATAAATCTGGTTTCCAGATACTGGTTTATCTCAGGATCATTCAGCCAATCAACATATTCTTGAGTTACATCGCCAACATTTAGCTCTCTAAAGATTAGTCGTTGACTTTCCAATAATTCCCGGGAATCCATTATTCACCCAACTCCTTTAAGCGCGACTTTCAAAGCAGCCACAACTTCATCCTGTTGGTCATAAGTCATCTGATGAAAAAGTGGCAAGCTTATCGCCTTTGAATAGTATTCTTCAGCAACCGGGTAATGCCCCCGGGCAAAACCAAGATCACGGTAATACGGCTGTGTGTGCACAGGAATGTAGTGCAAATTTACGCCAACCCCTTGACTTCGTAGTGAATCAAAAATCTCTTTATGGGAAGGGCCACTACCTTCAGTTTCCACCTGAATAACATAGAGATGAAATCCAGAATAACTGAAACTTTCTTGATGCGGAGTTATTACCGGCAATGCTGAAAGGAGCTTATCGTAGCGTGCAGCCAATTCGTGGCGAGCAGAAACAAAATCATCCAGTCTAGCCATCTGGCTAATTCCAAGAGCAGCTTGCAACTCTGTCATTCGATAATTAAAGCCTAGGGCCACCTGCTGATAGTACCAATCGCCATCAGGCTCATGGGTCATGAGGTCGGCATCCCGAGTCACCCCATGACTTCGGTACAGTGACATCCGCTTTGCCACGTTTTCATCATTAGTAACCGCCATACCGCCTTCAGCGGTAGTCACGATTTTTACGGGGTGAAAACTAAATACAGTGACGTCTGAAAATTCACAACTTCCGACCACGCTATCCTTATACCTTCCTCCGATAGCATGTGATGCGTCTTCAATTATTAAGAAGCCATACTGATCAGCCAGCTGCTTCAATCCAGCCATGTCACATGGCTGCCCACAAAGATGAACAGGTATGACGACTTTAGGCAGCCTGCCACCATCAATCGCTACTTGTTCCAGCTTTGCCCTGAGAGACGAAATGCTCAAGTTGTATGTTTTAGGATCAATATCCACAAAATCAACATCAGCACCACAGTATCGTGCGCAGTTAGCTGATGCCACAAATGTAACTGGGGATGTCCAAACAACATCCCCAGGGCCAACGTCAAGAGCAAGACAAGCTATATGCAAGGCCGAGGTAGCGCTATTCGTTGCCAGTGCGTGTTTAGCGCCTGTATATGTGCACACGACTCCCTCAAACTCAGGAACCTTGGGGCCCTGAGTCAAGAAATCGGATTGCAAAACACTGACAACAGCATCAATGTCATCTTTAGAAATATCTTGGCGCCCGTAAGGAATCATAGCTCGGCCAACTTATCAAACTCACGAATCTCATCAACCGTCAGGAAGTGCGTGTTGTTTCCTGAATGATATTCGTAGCCAAGCCCTACTTCTTCACCTCTCTCGCCCAATCCATTGAGCATGTAGTCATTATCACCATTATGAAACTTAATTGTTGGCCTCAATACGTAGTGATCCCCAAACTCAAGTGTCAAATGAGAATCATCAGCTGGGCACATAATTTCATGCAACTTCTCCCCAGGGCGAATACCGATGATTTTTGTAGCCACACCCGGCGCATAAGCTTCGGCAAGATCCATGATGCGGACGGAAGGAATTTTCGGAACAAAAATTTCACCACCATGCATGCGCTTAAAGTTAGTCAATACAAAATCAACACCTTGTTGCAGACTAATCCAGAAGCGGGTCATGTCAGCATGAGTAATTGGCAACTCCTCAACACCTTCCGAAAGAAGCCTCTTGAAGAAAGGAACCACAGATCCGCGCGAGCCCACAACATTTCCGTAACGTACAACTGCAAAACGGGTACGACCTTTGCCGACCATATTGTTTGCCGCCACAAACAACTTATCTGATGCCAACTTCGTTGCACCATACAGATTAATGGGATTGGCAGCTTTATCTGTAGACAAGGCAATCACCTTTTCCACATCGTTCGCAATGGCTGCCTGAATAACATTCTCAGCACCATGCACATTTGTTTTAATGCACTCCATCGGATTGTATTCAGCGGCTGGAACCTGCTTTTGAGCAGCAGCATGGATAACAAAGTCAACATCCTGCATCGCCTGCTTCAATCTTTCAGCATCTCGGACGTCACCGATAAAGTAACGCATGCACGGGGCATTAAACGTCTGCTGCATCTCGAACTGCTTAAGTTCATCACGAGAGTAAATAATCAATCGCTTCGGGTTATATCTTTCAAGGATAGTTTTGGTATATTTCTTTCCAAAAGATCCAGTACCACCAGTAATTAAAATACTTTTATTACTAAACATAAAAACCCCTTAAAAATTAGATAAAAACTCACTTCGAAAAACCAAATAGAATTGACGAACTATGAGATTTATCGTTCTTTAAACTAGAAAAAACTATTGCTAAAATTAATACAAAAAAGCCGTTCAATGTGCCATTATCAAACGCCAAGTTACTAAGTCCATAGATAGAGTAGAGCAAACAAAGCGAGAAAACTTGCCTCCTCAGAAAAAGTTCTCTAGTTCTAGACGCAACAATAAAATATGGCGCTATCAAGAGAAAAAACAGACTAAGCAAACCAAAAAGACCCGAACCCACAAGCGTGGTGAGGTACTCATTGTGCAAATGTGTTAACTCAGTGACAATTCTATTTTCAGAATTTATAACTGTCGTCTCAGACAGCATAATGTTGGTATTCTCCCGCCCGACACCTAGCCACGGGTACTTAGCAAACAACTCCATCCCGCCTTGATACATCAACAATCTATACCCTATAGAAGATGCTTGGTTGGAGCCATTAGAATAAGCGACGACGTCATCGTATGTTCGCTCCATACGACTTTCTAACTTATCCCAAAAGGCAAACGAAACAAAAATAACGATTATTAAGGAGCAATGGAAGACTCGCGACTTAAACCAAGCCCCCTTAATCCCTTTGGAGTAAATTAAGAAAGTTATTAACAGCGGCAATAATGCTAATAAAGTCCCCCGACTCAAAGATAGAACTATAGGCACCAATCCTAAAGCTACAAAAATCCAAAGCCAAAGCCTACTATTTTTTAACGCATATATAGCAACAAAACTCATCTGCAACAAAACAATATTTGCAAACAATATTGCATTAATACCCCCATGCGCACGACCAAACCGAGTAGTATATAGCTGATATATCGACACACCGACAGCGAACAATAAAGCGACTAAGGCTCCTAACAAAAGAACTGGAAACCTATATTTCAACTGACATAGAATTACAAAAAAAAGAGGAAAAGCCAAAAAATGAATTTGCGTAAATGACGACAACATTCCCGCTACAGGCTCCCTCTCTGCTAACCCTGCCGTCACAAAATCAACAAGCCAAAAAAATACAAAGCAGTAGTAAAGTGGTAGTATCGGTTTAATATCCCAATTCGCTTTTTCCTTGATCAGCATATAGACACCGCTGAACAGAAATAGAGCCAGCATGGCGCTGCCGCCCGACTTCACCTGCAAAATCAGAATCGGATAAAGAAACAAACAGACATATGGCATCCAATGGCTACCAGGAGTCATTGTGGGCAATGCTTTTAACTGAGATAACCATTCTGCTGATATAGCGAGGAATCTCGCCTTGGGTGTCGAAGACCGGGTGTCCGTAGAGCTCATGATGTCCGTTTATCCGCTACCGCGGAGGGGTGTATAAATAACCGCCGGATTATACCGGGATAGCTCACAATAGACTATGGATTTGAAAAGAAAACTGGGGCTTGGTGATCTAAGTCACTGTTTTGGAGTGGAGGTTATCTGCTTCATTGGCAGTTGAGAGACCCACTCGCGGCTATGCTTTAAGGATAATAGGTAGGGTTAAGAGTTGCGCATCTTATCCAGCGCATAGTGAATATGCTCAATAAAGAACTCCGGCATAGGCTCTATCAATGAGGCGTAATGCCTTGGGCATTGCACAGTGATCGGTTCACGGATCAGCACATAACCTTCGCTATACAATTCGTAGGGAATCTTGATCGTGCCCTCGCGTTTGTCCCCCAAACCCAATACAGGCAAGGCAGTTAGTAAGACATCTGCACCACAGGACTCAGCAGACAATACAAAAGCAGGGCTAAAGCCGCCAGAATATGGCCGCTTGGGTTCACCATTATCCCAACACAGCCAGATTAAGTGGCCAATAGATGGCAGGTAGTCTTCAGGGGGATTTTTACAGCGAAGCATATTTGAAGGCTAAAAACGGGAAGCCAAAGCTTCCCGTTTTTAGAAAAATCAAAGGGTTATCTGTGACTTGAGTTTGGCAAGGGTCTTTTCACCAATTCCTTTAACCTCCAAAAGCTGGTCAAGGGACTTATACTTGCCGCCTAACTGCTTTCTGTAGCTGACGATAGCCTGGGCCTTTTTCAGCCCGATGCCTTTCAAAGCACCGGCAATAGCCTCTGCATCCGCGGTGTTGATATTGACTTTACCTTGGATCTGCTCGGCTCTCGCCGGCTTTTTGGCAGACTCGGCAGAAACTGACCCCAGTGGCAAAGCCAGACTGCAAGCAACGAGGGTTGAGGTTAGTAAGCGCTTGATTTTCATAACACATCTCCTTGTAGTGCGGGGTGAAATCCATTCGATATGGCTTACGTTATGCTTATGTGACCTGAATTACTATCGGTAAAAATCTGAAATTTTTGTAGGAAATAGATTACTCACTATTTCTTGATGACTCTCCCAATATATCAGCGATTCTTTTGGATGCTTGCCCATCACCATATGGGTTGTGTGCAGAACTCATGATTTGATAGCTTTCTTGGCAATCCATCAACTGGGACACCTCAGAAACGATTTTATCTACACAGGTGCCAACCAATTTTACTGTACCGGCAGCAACTGCCTCTGGCCGTTCTGTAGTTTCCCTCATAACAAGAACAGGCTTACCCAATGAAGGCGCCTCCTCTTGTATACCGCCCGAATCTGTCAAGATGATGTGCGACTTCTTCATCAAATACACAAATGGCAAATAGTCCGTAAGCGTCCGGCCAACACATCTACCGATCCGGTTCTGAACGCATAATGATGGTGTCCACCTATTATTAAGTGGACACCTATTATGGATACATTAAGCGGCACCTCACTCTCATTCCCGGCCTCAAC
>NZ_JATAAF010000027.1 GCF_030341905.1 Porticoccus sp. W117
TGGTCGGCAGGAACTAGCTCGTCAATGCTGACGAACTCCATAGTGGACTGGGTTTGGGGGCGGTCTTTTAACATGCCCCATTATAAAAAGTCCCCGCACGAGGGCGAGGACTTTGTCAGCAGTCTGAGCCCAGGCATTTGCCTGGGCTCTTCGATACTGCATCGCAGCGTGCAATTAACGCTTGGAGAACTGCGGACGCTTACGGGCTTTGTGCAGGCCGACTTTCTTACGCTCAACCTCACGGGCGTCGCGAGTCAGGAAGCCAGCGGCACGCAGTGGGCCCCGCAGGTTTTCGTCGTATTGCAGCAGAGCGCGAGACAGGCCGTGGCGAATTGCGCCAGCCTGACCGAAGCTACCACCGCCTTTGACGGTAATTTTCAGGTCGAATTGATCCACCATTTCCACTGTTTCCAGAGGCTGGCGAACGATCATACGCGCCACTTCACGGCCAAAGTACTGGTCGATGGTGCGATTGTTAATGGTGATGTTGCCGCTACCTTTGCTGATGAAAACACGAGCAGAGGAGGTTTTGCGACGACCGGTACCGTAAAATTGGTTGTCTGCCATAATCAATCGTCCGTTAGATATTCAGTTCTTGTGGCTGCTGAGCGGCGTGCGGGTGATCACTGCCAGCGTAGATCTTCAGCTTTTTGAACATCGCACGACCCAGTGGCCCTTTGGGCAGCATGCCCTTAACGGCGCTCTGCAAAGTGCGCTCAGGAGCCTTGTCGATCAGTTTTTCAAAGCTGATGGATTTCAAGCCACCGGGGTAGCCGGTGTGGCTGTGGTAAATCTTGTCTTTCGCCTTGTTGCCGGTAACGCGGATTTTTTCCACGTTGGTAACAACAATGTAGTCGCCGGTATCCACGTGCGGAGTGTACTCCGGCTTGTGTTTACCACGCAGACGAGTAGCGATCTCGGCAGCCAGGCGACCGAGAGTCTTGTCTGTGGCGTCAACCAAATACCAGTCGCGCTGCACAGATTCAGGTTTGGCACTAAAAGTTTTCATTGTTTCCTGCCTATTGGCGTTCAGCCTTTGGGGTTTGAGTTCGGGGCTCGTCCCAAAAAAGAGCGCGAATACTACCGAAGAGAGAGGGGCATTTCAACTGGTTTTGCCCTCTTTTTTATACGCGCCGGAGGTGGCGATTTGCTGCGGGCGGTGCTTTACCGGACCGTATGCGACAGGGATGTCGCATACGAGCCCACAGGGAAGTGTTTACGGCGTGTCCAGTAAAGCACCGCCCGCAGGGAATCTACGGCCTATGTGCCCTAGCCAAATACTCATGGGATTGCATTTCCAGCAACCGTGAGCGGGTACGCTGGAACACAAAATCCAGGTTGCCACCACCGTAAATATCTTCCAGTGGCACTTCTACCGACAACACCAACTTGACGTTGCGATCGTAGAATTCGTCTACCATATTGATGAAGCGGCGTGCCTGATCGTCGTTGGCACGCCCCATTTGCGGTACTTTGCCCACCAGCACAGCGTGGAACTCGCGAGCAATCTCGATATAGTCGTTCTGACTACGGGGGCCATCGCAAATGGCCAGAAAATCAAACCAGACCACATCTTCAGCGATAAAGCGGGTAGAGATATTGCGGCCTTCTACTTCTAAAAGCTGGCCTTCACAGACTTCTTCAACCGCGGGCACCAGGTCGTCAAATGCGGAGCGCAGGGCCGTTTCTGCCCCCTCATCCAGTGGCGAGTGATACAGCTCAGCGCGAGTCAGGGCACGCAAACGGTAATCCACTCCACCGTCGACATTGACCACCTCGGTATGCTCCTTCAGTAGTTTAATGGCGGGCAGGAAGCGAGCACGCTGCAGGCCGTTCTCATAGAGGCCGTCGGGAACGATATTGGAGGTGGCCACCAGCGCCACGCCGCGCTGAAAAAGCAGTTCCAGCAATGAACCGAGGATCATGGCATCGGTGATATCGGAGACAAAGAACTCATCAAAACACAACACCCTGGCTTTGGCAGCAATATTGTCAGCGACTTTTTCCAGGGGGTTTTTGACCCCATCCAGCTGCTTCAGCTCCTGGTGCACCATGCGCATAAAGCGGTGGAAGTGAGAGCGCATTTTGGCGTCAAAGGGCAGGCTCTCGTAGAAATTGTCCATCAGGTAGGTTTTGCCACGCCCCACACCGCCCCAGAAGTAGAGCCCGCGCTCCACCTGGATATCACCCCGGCGCTCGGCAACCCCGGACAGCCAGCGTGACAGCTTGCCCTTACCTTGTTCTTTGCGCCATTGCTTCACCAGGCGATCATAGAGATCCTGAAGCTTCTCTACCGCCTGCTGTTGAGCCGGGTCGTGGCTAAAGCCGCTGCGCTCAAGATCGTTCCGATAACGCTCCATCGGGGTTGGGTACATTGACTACCTCTTTTAAATAGGTAAAAAACATTGATTCATATAAGCCGATCCGACACACTCTAGGAGTCCTTACATAAAGCGCCTGAACATCCAGACGCCGGATCAACCCAGGAGAGCACCCTTGAGCACCACCCTGATCATCACCGCCCTGATTTGCCTGGTCGCAGGCGCTGCTATTGGCCTGCTGCTATCACGCCTGACCAATCCAGAGCAGCAGAAGGTGCGCGAACTGGAAGGCAAACTGCAGCAGGCAGAGAACAGCCTCAAGGGCTACCAGCAGGAAGTGACCGAGCATTTTATCCAAACCTCAGGCCTGATCAACAACCTCACTCAAAGTTACAAGGCTGTGCATGAACATATGGCCAGCAGTGCCATGCACCTGGCCAACCCGGACATCAGCCGCCAGCTGGTCAATGCCGGTACCGGCAAACTGACCGATAACCGCGACGAAGCGCTGTCAGAAACCCCTCCTGAGCCCCCTAAAGACTACGCTCCCAAAGCGCCCGGCGGCATCCTGAGTGAAGAATATGGCCTGAAGGACGATTACGGCATTGAAGCCCGCCCCGACCATCAGGTGGCCAACGACGAAGACGACAGCGAAGATGACCCCACACTGCGGGCTGTATAACGCCTGACTTACCCTGGTTTCCATGGCATCACGCATATTCCAATTTATCGGCTGGCCAGTGCTGGCCGGCATTGCCGCCGCAGCGGCCATCCTGCTGTTCACCAATTCAAATAAATGGCTGCAAAAAAACGAATCTGACAGCTGGCAAGGCCCGGTTTCTTATGCCGAGGCAGTGCGTCGCGCCGCACCCTCGGTGGTCAACATATACAGCCGCCGCCAAGTGCCCAACCGCCCCTGGAACCCCATTCTCGACGACCCTGTTTTGGGTCAATTTATCAACGCCAGAACCCCACGCACCCGAGAGGCTATTGGCCTTGGGTCGGGCGTCATTTTTAGCCGGGACGGCCACATCCTCACCAACCTGCACGTAGTATCCGGCGCCGACCAAATCAACATACAACTGCAGGACGGCCGCACCTCCGTGGCAGAAGTTGTGGGAATCGACAAGGCCACCGACCTGGCAGTACTCAAGGTAGACCTGGACCAGCTCACCCCCATTGAGGCTGTGAACTCCATGGAGGCAGAAGTGGGCCAGGTGGTACTGGCCATCGGCAATCCCCACGGTGTTGGCCAGACGGTGACCCAGGGGATAATTAGCGCTCTTGGCCAAAAACAGTTTGGCAGCGGGCGCTATCGCCAGTACCGGGAAAGCATACAAACTGACGCCACTATTCACCCCGGCAATTCCGGCGGCGCCCTGGTGGACGCTTACGGACGGCTGCTGGGCATCAACAATGCCACCCTGAATCGCACCGATCGCAGCGGCAAACGCACCGACAGCTACGGCATCAGCTTTGCTATCCCGGCCAATGATGCGCTTAAGGTACTTAAAGACATTCGCGAGTACGGCTACGTTAGGCGGGGCTATATTGGTGATGTGTCGGTGGAATCGCTCAACGAACGTCAAATGGGGTTACTGGGTTTTGAATACCAGTCGGGGCTAATGGTAACCGCAATTGGCAACGGCGGGCCCGCCAGCAGTGCAGGGCTACTAGCGGGGGATATTATCATTGGCATCAATGGTCAGCGACGCACTGACCAGGCCTACATCTCCCAATTGATGTTTGATCTGGCCCCTGGGGAAGTAATGAAATTTGAGGTCGTGCGCGGCGGCAAGGAGCTGGCTCTGGATATTGTGGCCACTACCGAGCCCTCTATACCTCAGAGTTAATCACGGGTATAGACCACTTCAACGTCGTAGTCGTCATCATCCCAATCATCGTCATCATCTTCCGAGCTGGAACCACGGCGGCGCGCCTCGCGCAATTCTTCAATACGCTCACGGGCTTCCTGCTGCATCTGCTCGCGACGCTGGGATTCCTGCTGGGCCAGTTCCGGGTTGGCCTCCTCCGCTTGCCAGCATTCCTGCAGATAATCCATGATTTCAGTGCACAGGTCGCCGGTACCCTGCTTGGAAATCGCGGCAATGGAAAACACCGGCCCCTGCCAATCCAACGCCTCCACCAACTCTTTGCAACGCTGCTCGCGATCAGCTTCCGGCAGCAAATCCACCTTGTTGAGCACCAGCCAACAATCTCGTTGCGCCAGGGTCGGGCTGAAATTTTCCAGCTCTTGATCAATAGTGGCGACATTTTCCTCAGGAGTGGTGCCGTCGTAAGGCATCATATCCACCACATGCAGCAACAAACGGGTGCGGGTAAGGTGCTTCAGAAAACGAATACCCAAACCCGCCCCCTCTGAGGCGCCACCGATCAAACCCGGCACATCCGCCACCACAAAACTACGATGGCCATCCATACCCACCACCCCCAGATTGGGCACCAGAGTGGTAAAAGGGTAATTGGCCACTTTCGGCCGCGCGGCAGACACCGCACGAATAAAGCTGGATTTACCGGCGTTGGGCAAGCCCAGCAAACCTACGTCGGCCAGCACCTTCAACTCCAATTTGAGATTGCGCACCTCACCTTCTTTACCAGGCGTGGTTTGTCGCGGCGCGCGATTGGTGCTGGATTTAAAACGGGCATTACCAATGCCGTGCCAGCCGCCCTGAGCTACCATCAAACGCTGGCCGGGTTCAGTCAGGTCACCCAGAGTTTCCTCGGTATCCACATCAATGGCCGTCGTACCCACCGGTACTTTTAATACCAAGTCATCGCCTTTGCGGCCGGTGCAATTGCCACCACTGCCCTGCTTGCCACTCTCGGCGTTGTAGCTGCGGGTGTAGCGGTAATCCACCAGGGTATTGAGGTTTTCGTCGGCTTCCAGGTAGATGGAGCCACCGTCGCCACCATCGCCGCCATCCGGGCCACCGCGGGGGATAAATTTTTCCCGGCGAAAACTCATGCAGCCGTTGCCGCCCTTACCCGCCTGAACCCGAATGGGTGCTTCATCGACAAATTTCATGTTGCTTTAACCAACTTATTTCTCAAAACGAGGTAATACTCGGTGGTCGCACGTCTGACGTCGCACGACGCACGCTAAAAGCGCCATTCTGTGTAGGTCGGGCTTTAACCCGACAACGGCAGCCATCTGAAGCACCGAGGGTGTCGGCCTGAAGGCCGACCTACAGGGTGCTTGGTTTTAGCGTGCGACATCAGACGTGCAGCCTACCAATCATCAAGCTCATACGGAAAGCATAATGCAACGGCACAAAAAAAGCCCCGCGAGGGGGCTTTTTTAAGTAGAGATGCAGGCCTTAATCAGGCAGTAACAATCTCTACGTATTTGCGGTTCTTGTCACCACGAGTGGTGAACTGCACCTTGCCCTCAGCTTTGGCGAACAGGGTGTGGTCGCGACCCATACCAACGTTGTCACCAGCGTGGAACTTGGTACCGCGCTGACGCACGATAATGCTGCCCGCAGAAATGGTTTCGCCGCCGAAGCGCTTGACGCCGAGGCGTTTACTTTCTGAATCCCGTCCGTTCCGGGTACTACCACCAGCTTTCTTGTGAGCCATGATCCAGTCTCCTAAAAACTTATATTAACCAGCATTAATGCCAGTGATTTTCACCTCAGTGAACCACTGACGGTGGCCCATCTGCTTGCGGTGGTGCTTGCGGCGCTTGAACTTGATGATGCTCACCTTGTCGCCACGACCGTGAGCCAGAACCTCTGCACTCACTTTAGCACCGTCTACCACAGGGGCGCCGATGTTGATGTTTTCGCCGTCGGCAACCATCAGAACTTCGTCGAAATCGATGGATTCACCAGTGGCCACTTCCAGCTTTTCCAGGCGAAGGGTTTCACCTTCCTGGACGCGATGCTGCTTACCACCGCTTGCAATAACTGCGTACATAAACTGCTCCAAATTTGCTGCATTTGGGCCAACTTAATGCACGCTCTTGGTTATTACCTATGTGTAAGGTAAGCAAGAAAGTCGTCTTAAAAGCCGAGCCCCAGATTCGAGGGCGGCAATTGTACGGAAATCGCCCATGGGCCGCAAGGCCAAATTTGCGCTTATTTTACCCGCTGGTTACACCCTTTCCACACCCTTGACACCTCAAATAACCGCACCTAGGATTCCAGCCCCACTCACTCCTATATATTAAGGAAGCCACTGGCCCATGCTGCCCTTCCACCGCGCCGTAGAAAGCGACTTTCTGGCGGTTAACGATCTGATCATCAATCAACTGCACTCAGACGTGGGTCTGGTGGAAAACATCGGCCAGTACATTGTGGATGCTGGCGGCAAGCGCCTGCGCCCCTTGCTTGTATTGCTTGCAGCCAATGCCTGCGGTTATCAGGGCAAACGCCATGTGGAACTGGCGGCGATTATTGAATTTATCCACACAGCTACTCTGCTGCACGATGATGTGGTGGATACGTCCGACATGCGCCGCGGTCGCGCTACAGCCAACGCCCGCTGGGGCAACGCCCCCAGCGTGCTGGTGGGGGATTTCTTGTACTCCCGAGCCTTTCAGATGCTGGTGGCTATTGGTGATATGGAGATTATGTCCATCCTGGCAGATACCACCAACCTGATTTCCGAGGGAGAGGTGCAACAGCTGATCAACGCCGGCAACCCGGACATCAGCGAGGCAGATTACTTTGAAGTCATCCGCAAAAAAACCGCCCAACTGTTTGAAGCCGCCGCCCAAGCCGGAGCGGTGCTAGCCACTGAAAATTCACAACAGCGCGAAGCCATGAAGCTCTACGGCCGCCACCTGGGCTTGGCCTTTCAATTAGTAGACGATGCGCTGGACTACCAGGGCAACGCGGAGGAACTGGGTAAAAACGTCGGCGACGACCTGGCGGAAGGTAAACCCACCCTCCCCCTGCTGGCCGCCATGCGTCTGGGCAACGACCAACAGGCCGCCACCATTCGCGAAGCCATTAAAGAAGCGCAATTGGACAAACTGGAACAGGTTGTGGAGATTGTTAAACAGACTGGTGCGTTGGACTACACCATGGAGAAGGCGCAGCAGCAGGTGGACACCGCCAAGCAACAGTTGTCACAACTGCCGGATTCACCCTTACTCAAGACTCTGGAAGAGCTGGTGAATTTTTCTATCGCTAGAACTTACTGACAGTTTCGGGGTGGGGGGGGGGGGTGTGGGGGGGGCGCCCCCCCCCCCCCCCCCCCCCCCCCCCCCCCCCCCCCCCCACCCCGAAACTATTTCCGAATCACCGCCAACAACTCCGCCGTTTTCTCCCGCATCAATTCAGGATTCCCTCGACTCTCAACATTGAGCCTTACCACCGGCTCGGTGTTTGACATACGCACATTGAAACGCCATTCGCCCATATCCAGGCTCAAACCGTCGGTGCGATCTTCCGCTTTTGCCTGGGAACCATAGCGCTCAGTAAGTTCTGCCAATACGGCTTCGGTGTTCTGGATGCGGCTGTTGATTTCACCACTGCACGGATAGGCTTTTTGGCACTCGGCCACCAGCTGCGACAGTGTCTTGCCACTTTGACTGACAATTTCCGCTACCAGCAGCCAGGGGATCATACCGCTGTCGCAATAAGCAAAATCCCGGAAGTAGTGGTGGGCGCTCATCTCGCCGCCGTAAATGGCGTCATGATCGCGCATGCATTGTTTGATAAAGGCGTGGCCGGTTTTGGTGAGTACCGGGGTGCCACCCAGGCGATTGGCCACGTCGATGGTATTCCAGGTAAGGCGAGGGTCATGAACAATAGAACCGCTGCCGTGTTTATTTAGAAAGCTCTCAGCGAGCAAACCGACCAGGTAGTAACCCTCAACAAAATCGCCGTTTTCATCAAAAAAGAAGCAACGATCGAAATCGCCGTCCCAGGCAATACCTAAATCCGCACCTTGCTGGCGAACCTGGTCGGCGGTAGCAGCGCGGTTTTCTTCCAGTAATGGATTAGGCACACCGTTGGGAAAGTTGCCGTCCGGCTGATGGTGTACCTTGATAAATTCAAACGGCAGATGCGGTTCCAGCAAGTCCACCACCGAACCGGCACCACCATTGCCCGCATTGACCACCAGCTTCAGGGGCTTCAGCTGGCTGTGATCCACGTAGCCTCGCAGGTGTTCAATATAGGCGGTTTTATCCTGATCGTGTGCCAAGGTGCCCAAAACATCGGTATCGGCAAACTGGTTTTGCTCAGCCAGGGCTTTGATATCCAGCAAGCCGTTATCCCCGGAGATCGGCTTGGATTGCTCACGCACAAACTTCATGCCGTTGTAATCCATGGGGTTGTGGCTGGCGGTCACCACAATACCGCCATCAAAGTTGCCATAAGACGTAGCGAAGTAGATTTCCTCCGTGCCGCACTGGCCGATATGGGTGACGTTGACGCCCCCTTCCCGCAAACCCTGAATCAGGGCATTGCACAATTCCGGGCTGGTCAGGCGGATATCGTGTCCCACCACCATCCGTTTGGCATCCAAAAATTGCGCAGTGGCACGACCGATGCGGTAAGCAACGTCGGTATTCAGCTCATCGGGCACACGGCCGCGCACATCATAGGCTTTAAAACAATTGATCGCTTGTTGCTCCATCACCTCAGACATGAGTCACCTGGTCGTTATCCTTGCAGTAAAAATTCTCGTAGACGTAATTGGTGGCCTGCACATAGCCATCCACACTGCCGCAATCGAAGCGTTTGCCTTTAAATTTGTACGCCAGCACATCGCCGCGGCGAGCCTGTTCCAGCAGGGCGTCGGTAATCTGGATTTCCCCCCCTTTGCCCGGCTTGGTGTAACGCAGGATATTGAATATGTCCGGGGTCAGCACATAGCGGCCAATAATGGCCATATTGCTGGGCGCGTCTTCTTTGGCGGGTTTTTCCACCATGTCATTGACCTGGTAAAGACCCGGCTCGATTTCTTCACCGGCAATCACACCAAATTTAGAGACATCCTCGTCGGGCACCTCTTCAATCGCCACCACACTCTTGCCGGTGCGGCGGTAAATCTCCACCAATTGAGCCATCACCCCTTTGCCGCCCTCACCAATACAGAAGTCATCCGCAAGAATCACTCCACAGGGTTCGTAGCCAATCAGACGCTCACCGGTGAGAATGGCGTGCCCCAAGCCTTTCATTTCCCGCTGGCGGGTAAACGAGAAGCTGCCGTTTTCAATCACGTGGCGAATACTTTGCAGGTATTCCTCTTTGGAGGTGCCGGATATCTGATGCTCCAGCTCGTAGTTAGTATCGAAGTGATCTTCAATAGCGCGCTTGCCGCGGCCGGTAACAAAACCGATTTCGTGAAGCCCCGCATCCATGGCCTCCTCAACCCCGTACTGCACCAGGGGGCGATTGACGATAGGCAGCATTTCCTTGGGCATGGACTTGGTCGCGGGCAGGAAGCGGGTTCCGTAACCCGCAACCGGGAATAGGCATTTTCTTATCATGGTTATTTCCTTGCTGGTTCCACAGAGCAACGTGTAAAAGCCGTATTATGAGGCCATCAAGGGGTTGTGCACAGCCCGAATAGCCTCTACGGGCTACGACTGGTCGGTTAACAAGCGCAGGGGCATCAAGTACAATGCGCAAACACTTATCCACTACTTCCCGGGCATTGAGGTAACGTATGAAACGCGCTGTCATTACCGGCATGGGCATCGTCTCCCCGTTGGGCAACGATCTCGAATCCGTCACCAACTCTCTGCGAGACGGCACGTCTGGCATTCACTACAAAGAAGAATACAAAGAGCTGGGGCTGCGCAGTCATGTGGCCGGGCGCGTCGATATCGACCTGAATGAACACATCGACCGCAAGAGCATGCGCTTTATGGGCAAGCCCGCTGGTTACGGCTATGTGGCCATGCAGCAAGCCATTGAAAACTCCGGCCTCAGTGAAGACCAGGTATCCAACCCGCGCACCGGCATTATTATGGCGTCCGGTGGATTTTCCGGTGACAAGTTTATTGAGGCGGTGGACACCATGCGCACCAAAGGCGTCAAGCGCATGGGCCCGTACCGGGTAACCCAGATTATGGGCAACACCGTGTCAGCCTGTCTGGCGACACCGTTCAAAATCAAAGGGGTTAATTACTCCATCACCTCTGCCTGTGCCACCAGCGCGCACTGCATCGGCGCAGCGGTTGAGCAGATTCAACTGGGCAAACAGGATGTAATTTTTGCCGGCGGAGGCGAAGAAGAACACTGGTCCATGGCCGCCATGTTCGACGCCATGGGCGCATTGACCACCAAATACAACGACAATCCGCAAAAAGCCTCCCGCGCCTACGACGCGGATCGCGACGGTTTCACCATCTCCTGCGGCGGTGGCTGCGTGGTGGTGGAAGAGCTGGAGCACGCCCTGGCGCGGGGCGCCAACATCATCGCCGAAATCGTTGGCTACGGCGCCACCTCCGACGGCTACGACATGGTAGCTCCCTCCGGTGAAGGCGCGGTTCGTTGCATGCAGCAGGCTCTGGAAGCCGTTGACTGCGAAGTGGATTACATCAACACCCACGGCACCAGCACGCCGGTTGGCGATACTCAGGAGCTTCAGGCCATCAGCGAAGCCTTTGGTGATAACGTGCCGAAAATCAGCTCCACCAAATCTCTTACCGGCCACGCCCTGGGCGCTGCTGGTGTTCACGAAGCGATCTATTCACTGCTGATGCTGCAGAACGACTTTATCTGCGCCTCTGCCAATATCGACAACCTGGACGAAAAAGCCGCCCACCTGCCGG
Source organism: Porticoccus sp. W117 (assembly GCF_030341905.1). GTDB lineage: Bacteria > Pseudomonadota > Gammaproteobacteria > Pseudomonadales > Porticoccaceae > SCSIO-12696. The sequence continues at coordinate 11,080 of NZ_JATAAF010000027.1, forward strand.
TGGTGTGCGAGCGTATCGACAATGCGGGTATCAACACCGTAATGTCCAATAGCTTTGGCTTTGGCGGCACCAATGCGGCGTTGGTGATGCAACGATATAAGGCGTAAGACAGCAGAACCTAAAATCTCAGGTTTTACTTCACAAAAAAATCCGCTCTAGTAGCGGATTTTTTGTGTCTCTCATTTCTCTTTTTCATCGTTCATTCAACACATTCACTGGCGAATACTGATCTGTCAGCACCTTAGCCGATCGTTTCCATTTTGGAGTTCGGTCGAGGCCATTGAGCAGCTTGCGGCTTTCCACGGCAAAGCGCGTTAGCTGTGGCGCTAATTCCAGCATATTGCGATGCATTTCGGTGCGCTTGGGCAGCGGCTTGTTGGAAGCCAGAATTATGCGGTTGCCACTGTCCCGCTGGGACACCGTATAAAACTCACCAAAGGCTTTTTGATAGGTGGCCGCTTCGTGATTGACCAGTTCGCTGCGGCTGAAGGTGTTAGCCACCAATACGCCATCCGGCGTCATAATTTTTTTCACTTCCTGAAAAAATTCCAGGGTCATCAAATGACCGGGAATGTAGTCGCCGTTAAAAGCGTCGAGAACAACGAAATCGTATTGCTCTTTTTTCAGACCGGCCCGTTTTACAAAAACCCGGGCGTCCTGAACCACCACTCGGTTGTCGTCCGCCTCCTGAAAATAAAAATAACGTTTGGCCACTGCCACTACCGCCGGATCGATCTCCACTGAAGTGATATCCACTTGTGGATACAAATCCCGCAACGCTCTGGGCAACACCCCACCGCCAAGACCAATCACCAGTATGCGCTTGGGCTGCGGTTTTAAAAACAGCCCCGCCATGGCCATACGGGTATAGCTTAGGGCGAGAACATCCGGGCGCTGGAGGTAGACACAGGATTGATTGCTCTTGCGGTCGCCGCGAGCGCGAAAAATCAGGCAGCGCAGGCCGTCATTTTCTTCAATATACAAATCCCGGTAGAGAGATTTTTCCCGGTGAATAATTTCTGCATTGGCACTGGTGGCCAACAAAAGTACCAGCAACAGCCAACAATGATTTTTCACGATGCAACCTCGGTGGCACCGGCATCACTGCCACCTTTTATTAACAAAGCCAGCACTCCCAGCATCAGTAGCAAGCCGGTACAGCAATAAATAATCTGATCGATTTCAAACCACACCACCAGATAGAACGAGGTCATAATGGTGCCCGCAGCACTGCCCAGTGTAGACACAAAGTACAAAAAACCCGCCGCCTTGCCGCTGCTCTCACGGCTTTCCACCAGCAGGCGCACACCGTAGGGAGCAGCAACCCCCATAATGATGGAAGGCACAAAAAACAGCAGCATGGATGCCAACAGCGCCCCACCGCGGGGGTCTTCGACGCGCACAAACACCCAATCCATGGCCCACTGGTCAAACGCGACAATGTGCAGCAGTGACAAGCCCGCTACCAGAAACAACAGGCCAAACTTGCGAAAACTTGGCGCGCGCATAGACCATTGGCCACCGATCAAATAACCCAGTGACAGCGCCAGCATATACACGGTAATAATGCTGCCCCAGACAAAAATACTGGAACCAAAATTGGGTGCCAGAATGCGCCCGCCCAGCAGTTCGCTGGACATAATGGCAAAGCCCATGGTGAAAGACATCAGCAGTAACAATGCGGTTCGCAACACCCTCTCCTCAACGTTCTTTTTCAGTCACAAAAAAGGCTCCGTGTGGAGCCTTTGGAAATCACTTTCCGCTTTACTTAAAAGCTAACCGTTAAAACGGAATGTCATCATCGAAATTATCAAAATCGTTGCCACCTTGCTGCTGGGGCTGCTGATTTTGTTGTTGGTTTTGCTGCTGGCCCTGGTTCTGATTTTGGGGTGGGCGCTGGGGAGCTGACTGCTGAGGCGCATAACCTCCCTGATCCATTCCCTGGCCGCCACGGCTATCCAGCATTTGCATATCGCTGGCAACAATTTCGGTGGTGTAACGATCCTGGCCGTCCTGCCCCTGCCACTTGCGAGTGCGCAAGGAACCCTCGACGTAGACTTTACTGCCTTTTTTCAAATATTCACCGGCGATTTCGCCAAGGCGGTTAAAAAATACCACCCGGTGCCACTCAGTGCGCTCTTGGGGCTGACCGGTTTGCTTGTCTTTCCAGGTTTCTGAGGTAGCCACGCTGACATTGGTTACTGCCCCACCGGAAGGCATATAGCGGGTTTCCGGATCCTGACCGAGGTTGCCGACCAAAATCACTTTATTGATACCGCGAGCCATAAATTTCTCTCCTGTTGTTCTTAAAATACGGGAGCATTCCCATCGCCCCCGGCCAATTGTGCAAGCCGCCTATGGTACCGGGAAAAGTGTTACTCCGAAAGGTAAGGCCTCAACAACCCCCAATCTACTTCTTTTCGATCCACTTTGGCGTAAGCGGTTTTCTCGTGGGCAACCAGCACCACCTCCTCAACGCCGGGCAGCGCTTCCAACTCATGGGCATAACCATCGTGATCACAGTATTTGAGCACCACCCCCGACAGGGCGCGGGGCGCCTCCATGGGGAACACCACCAAAAGCCACAACAGCGTCATTAGCGCCAACACCGCAAACAACCCTGCCACTCCATACAAGGGCAATAACCAGCCTCCCAGCACGCCCCCCACAAAAGCACCGAGGAACTGGCTAGTGGAGTAAACGCCCATGGCAGTGCCACGAGTGCCAGCCGGGGCGGTCTTGCTCACCAGCGATGGTAAACTGGCCTCCAACAGGTTGAAGGCGACAAAAAACAGGAATAACAAACCCAGCGCCACTGCGGCGCCACGTTCAAAGCCCAGTGAAAAGCCGCCAAGACTCAGTGCCGCCAGGGCGATAGCCGCAAGAAACACTGGTTTCATATGGCCACCGCGCTCGGCGGCGATAATAGCGGGAATCATGGCAAAGAATGAGCCCCCCAGCAGCAGCAGGTAAACCCACCAGTGGCTCTCCACGGGTATTTGCAGGCTGTCGGTGAGCACTGTCGGAATCGCTACAAAACCCGCCATCAGCAACAGGTGCAGGGTAAAAATCCCCAAGTCGAGGCGCAGCAGCCTCACGTCTTTCAACACCCCGGAAATCATCGCCGGTACTGCTTGCGTTTCTCTATTGACGGCACCCATTTGTGGCGCTGGCAAACGCCACTGAGCCCATAAAACACCCAACACGCCTAAAAATGCAGTTACCCAAAATACCGCCTCCACACCGCCAAACTGGGTGCTGATCCACGGCCCCAGAATCATCGCCAGCAAGAAGGCAAAGCCGATGCTGCCACCGATACTCGCCATGGCCTTGGTGCGGTTCTGTTCTCTGGTCACATCTGCCACCAGAGCCATCAGAGTACTGGCAATGGCGCCGGCACCCTGCAATGCACGGCCAGCGATCAGGCCATAAATACTTTCAGCCTCGGCCGCCAGTACGCTGCCACCAACAAACAACAACAGGCCGCCAACAATAATCGGTTTGCGACCCAGGCGATCGGAAGCCAATCCCAAAGGAATTTGCAGTAGTGCCTGGGTGAGTCCGTACACCCCCAGGGCAAACCCCAGCAACAGTGGCGTCGCTGCCTGATAGTCCTCCACATACAGGGCCAGCACCGGCAACACCATAAACAGGCCCAACATACGCAGCCCGTAGAGGCCAGCAATGGAGGCTACCGCCTGACGTTCCGAAGGAGAAAATTGATCGTTATTGTGCAAAAGAGGCTCGTTACAACGAATGTCAAAGGCGCGCAGTTTATCAAAGTGAATGCCGCAACGTCCTCTACCTATGAAACCTTTTCCATATGAGGCAGTAAACAAGGAGCTAAGATGGGTAGTGGGCAGGGCTTTTCCGAACCGTATGCGACAGGGAAGTCGCATCCGAGCTTACATGGACGTATGCACAGCGTGTTCGGAAAAGCCCTGCCCGCTGCGCATCGCCACCTCACCATAATCAGGCGATCTGCTGTCCCCGTTCCCACCTCCTCTGTTACCATCTCGCTATGCTCAACTACCGAATTGTCGCCCTGCTGATTCTGCTGACCAGCGTGATTTCGCCGCTGGCGTTCCAGTGGTTTACTCACCCGGACGGTAGCTGGCTGCGCCCCTACGTGGCCTGGTTGCTGTTGATCGTTTCTTCAGCGCTGGTGTACCGACGGCGCCGTCGTAGAGGGCAGGTGTAGAAGTGATAAAGGCAGCCAAGCCAGTGGTAACCACTAAATGCTGACCGCCGCACTCAGTTTGCTGCTATTTGCCGCCCTGCTGTTTGGCGCAGCACTGGTGGGCCGTCGCCGCCAGTTCGGCAGCACCACCCAGGCACTTGTCACCCTGGGAAGCCTTGGCGCATTGAGCTATTTTGGCCTGCCGGAAATGGCTGGCCGCTACGGGCTGGAAGCCCTGTTCGGGCTGATGGCCTTCACTCTGGTTTTCCTGCTTGGCCCACTGGTGATGCGCCCGGTGCACTGGGCCGCACAAACCCGACGGCTGCCCACACTGGCAGACCTGTTCAGCTACCGTTATCGCAGTACTTCCATCGGCCCCCTGGTTACCTCCGCCCTGGCGCTGAGCTGCCTGCCGCTGCTGGCGGGTCAATTGCAATTGGCTGGAGACACGCTGCAGCTGATTTCCAACAATCACTTGGGGGCCACCAGCGGCAAGCTGTTTTTCGCCCTGTTGTTATTGCTGTTGCTGTTTTTCTTTGGTCAGCGCCGGGTGCATAGCGACCGTTTGATGACCACCCTGGCGTTGGGCTCGGTGGTCACTCTGGCCGCCACCCTGGCGGTCGCCCTGTGGGCCTGCTGGCACTACTTTGGCAGCCTGCAGGGTATGCAGCAATGGGCAAACAGCCAGGGGTTGGCCCGCAGCATTCATCGTTCGGGCAACAGCTACCCACTGATTAGCTTGTTCCTGTTAGCCAGCCTTACCCTGCCCCACCTGTACCACCAGCAGTCCTGGCTGCCTTCCAGCAAAAGCCGGGAACTCACCGGCTGGCTGTTCCCGCTGCTGTTACTGATCGCCACCCTCACCATGGTGCCACTGTTGTGGTCCGGCGTGGTGGCACAACTGCCGGTTGCCCTGCAGCTGTTTTTACCGGCGCTGGCGCAGAGCAGCCAGTCAACGCCGCTGCTGATTTTGGCAACCGTGGGCGGCCTGTTTGCCTGTAGCACGGTAACCGTGGTCACTGCCAAAGCGCTGGTGGCTATGGCCAGCAGCTACCTGTTTCCCGTGCTGGTGAATGGCAGCAGCGACAACCTCTACCAGAAGCTGGTGCAAAGGCGTCGCCAGCTGGCCGCCAGCTGGATCGGTCTCGGCCTGATCACCAGCCAATTTGCCAATACTCACAGCATCAGCACACTCACTATTATTTCTTTGGTGGGCGTAGTGCAGCTGGCACCGGGGCTGCTGTCCGCACTCTACGTGCCCATCCTTAACCGTCGGGGAGTCGTTGCCGGCCTGGCTGTGGGTATGACCTTGTGGGTACTGGGGTTGCTGGTGCCACTGTTCACCGGCAGCTGGCAATGGCAGCTAGGTATCGGTAACCCGTGGCAGTTTGGTTACTCCAGCTGGGGCAGCTGGTTGCTGATTTCCCTGGCGGCCAATTTTACTGTCAGCCTGTTGGTCACCAGGCGCACCCGATCAGACGATGCCGAATCGTACTACGCCCGCGCCAGCATGATCGAAAAGGTCTCGGCGCCACAGCGTATCGCCCCGCAACACTGCCACCTGCCGACCGTGCGCCAGCGACTCAGTGAACAACTAGGCTCAGTTACTGCGCAACAGGAGCTGCAGCGCTTGGGGGTATACAAACAGTTCGCCGAAGACGACAGCAACTTGAGACCTTTCGAATGGCGCCAGCTGCGCAGCGAACTGAACGCCAACCTCTACCCTATGATCGGGGTAATACGCGGCGACGAGGTCATCAACCAAGTATTGCCGTTAGTAGACAACGGCGATTTCAATATGGGTGACTTGCGCACTCTGGAATCGTTGCTGGCGGAGCGACAACAGCCCCTATACGGCCTGGCAGCAGAGCTCAATAAGCTGCGCATTCACCACCAGAACATGCTGCACGAACTGCCCTTGGGCGCCTGCTCCTTGGACCGGGACGACGAGGTAGTACTGTGGAACAAAGCCCTGGAAAAGATCACCGGCATTCCCTCAGCAACCGCCACCGGCAGCCATCTCAGCTCCCTGCCACAACCCTGGCAGGAAGTATTGCAACGCGCCGCCAGCAGCAACAGCACCCACAAGTTTGCCATTGAAGTGGAAGATGGCAGCCGCAAAGTACGCTTTAATCTGCACAAAACCCTGCTGAGCACTTCTCATCAAAGCAATCCCCATCAAAACAAGCACGACACCCAATTTGCTGAGCAGGTAATTTTGCTGGAAGACATCAGCGACGTTATTCAGATTACCCAGGAAATCGCCCACACCGAGCGGCTAGCATCTGTAGGGCGGCTGGCCGCCGGAGTAGCCCACGAAATCGGCAACCCGGTTACTGGCATCGCCTGCCTGGCGCAAGACATCATCAGCGACGCCAACCATGACGATCAGCGACAGTCAGCGGAAACCATACTTACGCAGGTGGAGCGCATCTCAAAAATCGTTCGCTCGCTGGTGGAATTTTCCCGCTCTGGGCACGAAAGCGACATCGAGTTAATTGAAGTTGACCTGGAACACCCCCTGCAGCAAGCCGTTGAGCTGCTGGCATTGAACAAAGAGCACTCGCAGTCAGCAGTGGAGTTGAGTATTGATGAACCCCTGCAAGTCAGGGGCGATCCCCACCAGTTGACTCAGATATTTCTCAACCTGCTGACCAATGCACGGGATGCCAATGCAGACAGCGATGGCTCTCCTATTGAAGTCACCGTAAAACGTTACGGCACCTGGGCACAGGTAGATATTACCGACAGCGGCAGCGGTATTGAGCAGGACAAAATCGACAAAGTGCTGGAACCATTTTTTACCACCAAACCGGTTGGTGAAGGTACTGGCCTGGGATTGTCGCTGGTGTACAGCATGCTGCGCAGCTACGGCGGCGAACTCAGCCTGCACAGCCCGGTAGCCAATGGCCGCGGCACCCGGGCTACCGTTACACTGCCACTGAGCAAAGAGTCGAGAAATTCTTCGCAATAACAAACTCTCTGACAACCCTCCCACACTCAGTCACACGCACCGGTTGCTATTTGCCCCCCAGCCGGGTAAAAATAGCGCAACTCAGCCAAGGTCCTCTATGTCATCTATGTCTGCCAAGTCATCCATACTGGTTGTCGAAGACGAAGAGATTATCCGCACATCCCTGTGCAAGCTGCTCAGCCGCGAAGGCTATGAGGTGCGCGACGCCCGCCATGTGGACGACGCCCTCAAGCAATACCGCCTCAACGACTTTTCCATGATCATCAGCGACCTGCGCCTGCCCGGTGTCAATGGCACAGAACTGATTCAGTTAGCGGGGGACGTTCCCGTATTGATCATGACCAGCTACGCCAGCCTGCGCTCGGCGGTAGATACCATGCGTATGGGAGCGGTGGACTACATCGCCAAACCCTACGACCACGGTGAAATGATTACGGCGGTAAAGCGCATTCTCGAAAAATGCGACAAGCCTGCGGCCAATGACAGCAACCCACCAGCGACGGATAGCAAGCCAGCAGAACCTCACGAAGAACTGTCCCTGGAAGATTACTTCACCCGTTTTGTAATGGAACATCAGGACAGCATGAGCGAAACCGAGCTGGCGAAAAAACTGGGGATCAGCCGCAAATGCCTGTGGCAACGGCGCCAAAAGTTGGGAATTGCCAGGGGGAGCTAAAGAAGATTCGGTTTTTTGTCGCTAACAGGTAACAATTTGTGACACAACAGTAACAACTTCGTCATATTATTAGCGCCACAAAAACGGCAAAAACCCTAACTTATTGATTTAAAAGAATTTAAAAAGTTGGCACAGAACCTGCTGTATTGATGGAGCGCTTGGCGCAACTGACTTAGTACCGAACATAATAACAACGATAAACATAATAATAATGGCATTGGATGGATTGCTAAAACTGTGGGGTAGGCCCCAATTACTATGAAGCGGTTATACGCTTGTTGAAGGGAGTTCCGAAAGGGACTCCCTTTTTTACGCCTGTTTTTTTGTTTTGTCCGATGTGGCAACCCGACACTGGTATGCCTTTTCCAGACACGCTGTAAATACATCCTTGTAAGCTCGGATGCGACATCCATGTCGCATACGGTCTGGTAAAGACATACCAGTGCCGAGTTTTCATATCTAACTACTGACGCATTTCCTGGAAATCTCCACCGCAGGTTCAGCGCCATTTGGCTGTGTTCTTTCCAGACCTTTGGCCGCAGGGATAGCGGCCAAGGAGCGCACAGGGAAGTGTTTACAGCGTGTCTGGAAAGAACACAGCCAAATGGAGCACGGCACGCAGGTAATACCGCTTACCAACCAGTATTTAAGCGATGTTTATGGTAAAGTGCCTCGCTTTACGCAACCCCATCCCAAAAACCCCGGTATGCTCAACTGGCTCAAAAACAAACTTCCAAAGTCGGGCAGCGCCCGGGATAACGCCCCCCACACCTTATCCGCTAAACAGCACCCCATATCTCCGAGGGGTATCAGCAAAGCTGCTCGAGACGTGGTGGACACCCTCAGCGATGCCGGTTACCAGGCTTATGTAGTGGGTGGCTGCGTGCGCGACCTGCTGCTGAAAACCCAGCCAAAAGACTTTGACGTCGCCACTGACGCCACTCCGGAAGAAGTCAAAAATCTGTTCCGCCGCGCCCGCATTGTCGGCCGCCGCTTCCAGATAGTACATGTGCGCTTTGGCCGCGAAGTGATCGAAGTAACCACCTTCCGCGCCCACCACCAGGGCAACGGCAAAAAGCCTCCCCACTCCAGGCAGGCACAACAATCGGAGCAGGGTATGTTGCTGCGCGACAACGTGTTCGGCGATATTGACCAGGACGCCGCCCGCCGCGACTTTACCGTTAACGCCTTCTACTACCAGCCCGGCAACAACACCATTTACGACTACGCCAACGGCCTCAGGGATTTGCAAAAACGCACCTTGCGGATGATTGGCGACCCGGAACAGCGCTACCGGGAAGATCCAGTACGCATGCTGCGGGCAGCTCGTTTCGCCGCCAAACTGGGTTTTGAAATCGAGCCCAAAACCGCCCAGCCCATTAACAAACTGGCAAAACTGCTGCGGGATATCGCCCCAGCCCGACTGTTTGACGAGGTTGTCAAACTGTTGATGTCCGGCAACGGCCTGGCCACCTTTCGGCTGCTGCGGGAACAACAACTGTTTGCCGAACTGTTCCCCGCCACTGACGCCCTGCTGGACGAAGGCAACACACTGGAGTTCATCGAACAGGCACTGATTAACACCGACCAGCGCATTCGCAGCGGTAAGCGGGTGACACCCGCATTCCTATATGCCGCCATCTTGTGGCCAGTGGTGGTCAAGCACAGCCAGCGCTTCCTCGACAACGGCGAATCACCCGCCTACGCCTGGCAACACGGCGGCAACCTGGCCATCGAACAACAAATTCCCCGCATCGCTATTCCGCGCCGTTTCACCACCCCCATGCGGGAAATCTGGAGCCTGCAACAACGGCTGCCACGGCGCGCCGGCAAACAGGCAGAGCGCCTGGTGGAACACCCGCGCTTTCGCGCCGGTTACGACTTTGTGCTGCTGCGGGAACAGGCCGGGGAAGACCTGCAAGGGCTCGGCCAATGGTGGACGCTCTATCAGGAAGCTGATGAGCACAAGCGCCAGGAAATGTGCGCCAAACTGCACAACGGCAAACGCCCCGGCGGTCGACGACGCCGCAAACGCGGGCCACGGCGTAAGCCTGCACCGTGACCATCGCCTACATTGCCCTGGGCAGCAACCTGGCAGAGCCACTGCAACAAGTCAGCCAAGGGCTCGACGCCATTGCCAATCTTTCACAGTGCCAGCTGTTGGATCATTCACCCTGGTACCGCAGCGCACCAGTAGGCCCCCGCGGGCAACCAGACTATATCAACGGCGTGTGCGCTATCGAGACTACGCTGCAACCACTGCCATTGCTGCACCAGCTGCAAAACATTGAAAATCAGCAGGGCCGGGTACGCAGTCAACGCTGGGGGGCGCGCACTCTGGACCTGGATATTTTGCTCTACGGCGACCTCACACTGAACACCCCGGAACTGCAGCTGCCGCACCCACGTATGGCTGAGCGCAACTTCGTATTGCTGCCCCTGGCAGACATTGCCGCCGACCTGGTCATGCCGGACAACCGCCCACTGACACAACTGTTGGCAAACTGCCCAAGCGGAGGTATCGTGCGGCTATGAACCAACCGCAGTCAGCCACCTTGCAGCCAGGCAGTTTTGCTGAGTTATTGCTCAACGAGAGTACCGAAGCGCCTGTCACTCTGCCCTCCTATATCGCCGTGGAAGGCCCCATCGGCGTGGGCAAAACCTCGTTGGCAAAACGCCTTGCCGGGCAGTTTGATTACGACACCTTATTGGAACAGCCGGAACTCAACCCCTTTCTGGAACGCTTCTATCAAGATCCTCAGGCCGCGGCCCTGCCCACCCAGCTGCATTTTCTGTTTCAGCGCGCTAAACAGCTGGAAGAGCTACGTCAGGGGGACATGTTCCAACACATGTGGGTAGCGGATTTTGTGATTGAAAAAGACCCGCTGTTCGCCCAGGTGACTCTGGACGACGACGAATTGCGCATCTACCAGCAGGTATATAAACAGCTGACCATCGATGCGCCCAAGCCGGATCTGGTGGTGTACTTGCAAGCTCCCACCGAAGTGCTCTTGGATCGCATAGAGAATCGCGGCATCGAATCAGAACAACAAATCGACCCTGACTATCTGGCCCGGCTGAACGATGCCTACACTCAATTTTTCTACTACTACGACCAATCGCCGCTGCTGATCGTCAATGCCGCCGACATCAACCCGGTGGATAACCAGGGCGACTTCGACAACCTGGTGAGTCACCTCAGCCGCATCAAGTCCGGTCGCCACTATTTTAATCCACAGGCCAGCCTGTAAGCATTCGCTGCACAGTCTGCCAAACCCGAACATACCCATGAAAAAAGTCACCATCCAAACCCTGCAGCAACACAAAGCCAACGGTGAGAAATTCCCGGTACTCACCTGCTACGACGCCACCTTTGCCCGATTGATGGAACAGGTAGAGATCGACGTCATGCTGGTGGGCGACTCCCTGGGTAATGTAATCCAGGGCCAGGGCAGCACCGTACCGGTTACGATGGACGAAATGGCCTACCACACCGCCGCCGTCGCCCGGGGCAACAGCAAATCGTTGCTGATGGTGGACATGCCCTTTATGAGCTACGCCACCGAAGAACAAGCCCTGGCAAACGCCGCCGAGCTGATGCAGGCGGGAGCGCATATGGTAAAACTGGAAGGCGGCGCCTGGCTGGAAGAAACCGTATTGATGCTCAGCGAGCGCGGCATTCCCGTGTGTGCACATCTGGGACTGACGCCGCAATCGGTAAACAAACTCAGCGGCTACAAAGTGCAGGGCCGCGATCAGGATGGTGCAGAGCAGATGCTGGCTGACGCCCATATCCTGCAAGAAGCGGGGGCAGATTTACTGGTGGTGGAGTGCATCCCCAGCGAGTTGGGCAAGCAGCTGTCGCAATCCCTGGAAATGCCGGTCATCGGTATCGGCGCCGGGCCAGACACAGACGCTCAAGTTTTGGTACTGCACGATATGCTGGGCATTTCAGCCCGACTGCCGAAGTTTTCCCACAACTTTTTGGCAGACACAGATTCCATTGAAGCAGCCATTGCTGCCTACAAAACCGCCGTAGAAAACGGCAATTTTCCGGCGGCGGAACACGGTTTCAAGTGAGTATTTCGAACAATTATATGAAAGGACGTTTCATGCTGTATCGCATCACTTTGCTGGCTCTTTTCTGTATCTCCCTCAACGCCTGCACTACCCGCCAGATCGGCACGACCTATGGAGGTTCCACCGAACAACGCCTGATTACTCACAGCATTGAAAAACTGATGGCGCAATTACCTGTTAGTGAATTTGCCAGCTTCCGTCAGCGTACTGTCCTGTTGAATAGCCATTTCATACAGCGCAACGATCTACTGGATTACGCCGATCAAATGTTACGCATGGAGCTGGTTCGTCGTTTCGAGGTGGTGGTCACAGACGATGCTGAACAAGCGGATTATCAACTGGACTTTTTCTTTACTTCGCTGGGCACAGATACAGACAGTTACGGGCTATCGATCCCCATTATTAACGTCAGCAATGCCGCAGAGAGTGCCCGTCTGGATGTGCTGGCCGTGGACATGTATCACGGGATATCTGAATGCCTCTACTATGTGCGTGACCTGAAAGAAGGCACATTGAAAAAGCATGGAAAATTACTGGCGCGCATTCGCACTGACGAAGTTTCTACACCAATTATTAATTTTCCGATTTCCAATATTGACTAGAGATTACTCTCAAAAAAGAAACAGTTACCTGCTCATTCAATTTCTTCAACAAACGGTTCGCCCGTCACTTGCAGGGTAATTTCTTTTTTGTAGGTGGTGATCACAATGGTGTCTTTTTGTGGCTGCTCGATGCTGACCACATCATCCATGGTTTCATCATCCGGCTTGGCTTGCAGGTTTTTCTCCCGGTAGCTGAGCACTTCCGGGAATACCAGTCGCAAGTCTGGTTCGCCGCAATCCGGGTCGTCCATGCACTCGATAAACACCATGCGCACGTCGATGTCGTACACCAGATTAAATATATAGGGGGCGCAGTCGCCCAGCAGTTTTCCGGTAAGGCTCATTTATTGTTCCTGCATTTCTCTATCACTGTCATCCTGAGCGCAGCGAAGGATCTCAGTGCCTTACTGACTACGAGATCCTTCGCTGCACTCAGGATGACACACCTATTTTTTATTTTTCTTCCGGGCAGTCGGTGTTATAGGGGCGCGACAGCTGGAACACCGTATTGTCCTGCTTGGGCAAATCCCAGTATTCGGTAAAATTGCTATCCGCACTGCTGTCGTCCACCATTTTGTAGGGAGCGATCAGGCGCCAGCCAATCAGGTCGAGGCGCGGCTCAAGAATGCGGCGACCGTATTCAATGCGGTAGTAGTAATAGGCTTCCAACTCGTAAACATTACCGGCCACCGCGTGCGACCACTCCGGGTCGTCGGGCGTACGCACACCTTCAGGGGTGTAAAACTCAAACCCGTATTGAATATCTTCCCCAGTAGCCGCCGGCAGAGTTGCCTCAATCAGTTTGATATGAGCACCAGCGGGGCCACAGCTGTTGTCCAGGTATTCAGCACGGAATACCGATGGCAATTCACTGCGCTTCGGCGGCGGCTCTTCACAGCCCGCCAGGAACATCAGACAAACACAGAGTAAACACAGTTTGTTCATGGTATTGCCTCCTGGTCTAAAATTATTTTTTCAGGCTTCTCTTACTCAACCAAACGATACACCTGTTCCACCTGTTCGGCGCTGTTAATGCTGACACCGAGATCATTCAGCAGACCGTCGGACAAACCGTAAATCCAGCCGTGAACGGTGAGCTCATGACCGTTGCGCCAAGCCCGTTGTACAACCGGTAGCTGGCTGACGTTTTCCACCTGCTGGCAAACGTTGAGTTCACACAGGCGGTCAATACGTGCATCACCCTGCAACTGTTCCAGTTCTTCAGCGTGATTCTGGTACACCTGCTTGATCCCGGAAAGCCAGCTGTCGATTAGCCCCAATTCTTTCCCTTCTGTAGAGGCTTTGACGCCACCACAGCCGTAGTGGCCACAGACGATAATGTGTTTCACTTTGAGCGCTTCCACAGCGTACTGAATCACCGACAAGGCATTGGGGTCAGTGCCGTACACCAGATTCGCCACATTGCGGTGCACAAACAACTCACCGGGCTGCATGCCGACAATTTCATTGGCAGGTACACGGCTGTCGGCACAGCCCACCCACAAGTATTCCGGGGTTTGCTGTTTGCTCAGGCGGGTAAAAAATTCCGCGTCTTGTTCCACCAGAGAACGCGACCATTCGCGGTTGTTATTCAACAGGTCGTGCAGTGTCATCATGCAAAACTCCTGATCGTTTATCGGCAGGTTACAACTGTTTCTTTAACTTCACGTCATTGCGGAGGCGTATTAAACCAACGCCGCCTGAGCATCCCGAGTCAGGTTTTCCAGAGTGCCATCGGCGTGAATCACAATATTGTCTTCAATGCGAATGCCGCCGTAGGGAATAAACTCCTCAACCCGCGCCCAGTTCACCTTGGCTTCCTGTTCGCCGCCCTTGAGTTTATCCAGTAGCGCCGGGATAAAGTATAGACCGGGTTCTACCGTGTGTACCTGAGTGGCGACAAAATCCGTGGTATTGCGCAGCTTTGGGTACTCTTCCGGGGGCGACACACGGCCACCGCTGGGGTCTTTCAGGTCACCACCTTTTTCGTGCACATTCACGCCAATGCCATGGCCGATACCGTGGGGGTAAAAGGTATTTGTTAGCCCACTGGCCACTGCCTCGTCAGCGGACACATTCACCACATCGAACTGCACCAGAACTTCGGCAATTTTCTGGTGCGACAGTTTGTGCAACTCAATACCGCTGGTGCCCAGGCCACTGGCTGCCACCAACTCTTGTTGTTTTTGATCCATAGCATCCACCATAGCGGCAAAATCGCTGTTGGGATCAAACGCGTAGGTGCGGGTAATGTCGGAGGCGTAGCCGTTCACATCCACACCGGCATCAATCAAAAAGCTGCGATGCTGCGCCGGGGCATCCCGAAACAGGTTATGGTGGTGCAAAATCGCCGCGTGCTCATTGAGCCCGGCAATCACCGGGTAGGGCATTTCATTTTCCGAGCAATTGCAATCCGCCAGGTAAGCGGCCTGAATGCCCAACTCTGATTCACCGGCCATAAAGGCTTTGCGCGCCGCTTCGTGAGCCGACACCGCCAGGCGGTTGGCCTCGCGCATGCAAGCGTGCTCGTAGGCGGTTTTAAAACGGCGCTGATAGTCCACATGGTTGCGCAGTGCCTCGGGGTTTACCCTCTCGGCAGGCAAACCGAATTCGTTGTCTTCACCCAGATAAGCCAGGGCGGTGTTATCCAGTGGCAATTTTTCAGCGAGCTGTTTGTGGCTCTGGAAATAGTCAACGGTAAAAGGCTCGTCCCAACCGGTGGGCAGGGATTGTGGAGCGGTGTGCCAAATATCTTCGGCATTATTGAGATACAAGGTTGGGCGACCTTCCTGTGCAATCAGCAGAAAGCAGTCCTGACGACGGTTTATGGGCAGCCACTCTTTGAAATAGACGTTGGCTTTAAACGGATAAAACATGTCGTCCTGATATTGCACCTTTACCTGACCTGAGCTGATCAGCAGCTGATCAATGCCCAGTTCGGCCATAAAGGTGCGGAAGGTATTTAGCTTGGAGGCGACGTGCTCCAGATAGAGTTCTTTCAACATAATCGTTCGGTTTCCAGTTGCTTGCCGATTACAGAGGCGCTTCCATACCCGGCAGAAATTTGGCTACGTAAACCGCTTTGCCATAGGTGTCGAAGCAGTGTTTGATTTCTTTTGTCAGCACCGCCATCAAGCGATCATACTCCCCGGTCAGCAAGGTACTGGTAGGAACTGTTTTCACTTTGATATCAGCGTAGCTATTAAAGCGTTCGATAATACCATGGATAGGAGGAACGTAATCCTCGTTAAACGGGTACATGCTGATTTCAACGGTGAGCTTCATTACCCCTCCAAAGCACTTTGCAGGTTGGACACCGCCAAAGCATAGTCCGCCGCTTCGGTAATTGCCGTTACCACCGCAATACTGCCCACGCCTGTGGCGGCCACCGCAGGCGCCCGTTCCAGATTGATACCGCCAATGGCTACTACCGGTACATCGCCAGTGAGCTTGAGGTAACGCCGTAATTTGTTGAGCCCCTGAGGGCGCGATGGCATGGTTTTGGTGGTGGTTGGGTAAATAGCGCCGCAGGCCACATAGCTGGGTTTTACCGCCAATGCGCGCAACAGTTCGTAGTAGCCGTGGGTGCTGAGGCCAAGCCTTAGCCCTGCCGCCTGAATGGCCGACAGGTCGGCGCTTTCCATATCTTCCTGCCCCAGGTGAACGCCGTAGGCACCCAACTCAATTGCCAATTGCCAGTAGTCGTTGATAAACAGCCGCGCATTATGTTGACGCCCCAGCTCAATAGCCTGCTGTACCTGCTGTTTTAATTCCACATCCGGCAGATTTTTAACCCGTAACTGCAGAGTGTTCACACCAGCTTGCAACAGTCTTTCCAACCATTCACAGCTGTCTACCACCGGGTAGAGTCCTAACTGCTGAGTGTTACAGGTGGCAAAGCCTATGGGAAATTGGTTCTGTGTGTGCCAACCCAGCTGATTGGCCTGGGAGCTTCCCTGTAGCACCACCTGAGGAAAGTCATCCGCCTCTTCTGGCCAGGGGCCATGAGTCATGGGGCCCGGGCCTCTGCCCAGCGCTGCGCCGTTGCGAATACCCCTGTGGACGTAGGTATTAGCCAGCAACACCGCGTCTTCCAGAGAGTAGCCTTGAGCCCAGACAGCGGCGATTGCGCTGGCAAAACAGCAACCGCTACCGTGGCTGTGGGGGCTGTCCAGCTGGGGCTGAGCCAGCACCATTTCACCGGCGCCGCTTTCGAACAGATGACTGCGCAAATAATCTACGCATCGGCCGGGTATCAGATTGCTGTGGCCGCCTTTGATCACCACGGAAGCGACACCCATGGACTGCAATACCTGGGCAGCATTTTTCAGGCTGTTGTAATCGCGGATGGCAATACTGGTGAGCTGTTCCGCCTCTACGGCATTGGGGGTAATGACATCCAGTTGTGGTAACAGCTGGGTTTTTATGGCATCGGCGATAGGTTCGCTGGTAAGCGCTGCCCCGGTGCTGGCGGCAGCTACCGGGTCGTAAATAACCGTCAGTGCAGGGATTTGGCCCCGAAGCTGTTGCAGCCATTTCGCCACTACCGTCACTTGCTGTGGGTTTGCCAACAGGCCAATTTTAATAACCGCGGGCGGCAGGTCATCCGTCAATGCTTGCAGCTGGGACTCCAGCATGGAACTGGACACCGCTTCGATGCCATTCACTTGCCGGGAGTTCTGCGCGGTGACTGCAGTAATAACGGAGCAGCCGTGAACTCCCAGCGATTCAAAGGTGTGCAGGTCAGCCTGAATACCGGCGCCACCGCCAGAGTCGGAGCCGGCAACAGTCCAAACGATGGGTTTCGTCATATCTTCAACCACCCTGTAGTGGCTGTACCACATCAATCAAATCGCCATCCTTGAGGGCAACCTGGCCGTAGTTGGGCTTGGGCACAAACTCCGTATTCACCGCCACCACATAGGGCTCGACGGCGCCATATTGACTGAGTAGTTCGACAAGGGGTATATCTTCGGCAAATTGCCGACTCTCACCGTTAATTGAGATTTTCATGGTGTACTCATATTTACGCTAAGGACAGTATTATTTCTGGTGCCAAAACGGTTGGCCCACCACCGGCGAGCTGGGGGCAGCAATATCCCGCGCCGGCATGGCTCCGGCCAGATTGGCGCTGCGCCCAGCCTCTATCGACTGTCCAAAGGCTTTGGCCATAGTCACCGGGTCTTGGGCCAGCGCCACCGCACTGTTGAGCAGCACACCATCAAACCCCAATTCCATGGCTTGAGCCGCATGAGAAGGCAGGCCAATACCTGCATCCACAATCAACGTGGTATCCGGCAGGCGCTCCCGCAGGGTTTTCAGGGCAAAGGGATTAAGCAGCCCCTGACCGGTGCCAATAGGAGAACCCCAGGGCATCAGGATATTGCAGCCCAGCTCTACCAGTTTTTGGCACAGCACCAGGTCGTCGGTGCAATAGGGGAAAACTTCAAAGCCCTGGTCGATCAGCTCTTTGGTGGCCTCCAGTAGCCCGAACGGGTCTGGTTGTAAATTGTAGTCGTCGCCAATCACTTCCAGTTTGATCCAGTGAGTGTCAAACAGCTCACGAGCCATCATGGCAGTAGTAACCGCTTCTTTCACACTGTGGCAGCCTGCGGTGTTAGGCAGCACATTGAGTTCAAGCTCTCTGATCTGTTGCCAGAAATCGTTACCGCCACCCTCACCGGGGTTTTGGCGACGCAGGGAAACCGTCACCACTTCGCTGCCAGATTGGCGAATGGCATCGCACATAATCGCTGGTGAAGGGTACAGCGCACTGCCAATCAGCAGGCGGCTGTTAAGTTGTTTGTTCCCAAGTTTCCACATGGTGGAGCCTCTTAAATAGTCCATGTCATTCCCGCGTAGGCGGGAATCCACCATTTCGGAGAAATGGATCCCCGCCTACGCGGGGATGACGAGCTGCTAGGGCCGAATCTCTAATGAATCAGCCCATCAAATTCCGATTGATAATTGCCATCGGCAATCACCTCCATCACCTCATCCATCACTGCCGGGCTGATCAGGTAACCGTGGCGAAACAGGCCATTAACCCGAATCAGCCCATCGCTGGCCTCAATACGCGGCTGGTTGTCCGGCAGCGCTGGCCGACAGTGAACGTCACTTTTCAGCACCCGCCCTTCGGCAAAGCCGGGGTGTACGCTGTAGGCGGCAGAAAGCAGCTCCAGCGCCGAGCGCACCGAGATTTCGCTGTAGTCCTCGCTCTCGATCTGGGTAGCGCCGATCAAGTACAGATCACCTTTACGGGGCACAACATAGAGCCGATAGCGCGGGTGCATCAGTCGCACCAGGCGGGTGATATTCACCTCTGGGGCTTCAATCCACAGCAGTTCGCCGCGCACACCACGCACCGGCAGATCACCCTTGGCGCCAAGGCCGCGACAGTCGATCACCAGATCAAAATGGTGGTGATTGGCCGTGCGCCCTTTGGTAATAACCTCACCACTGTTAATGGCGACCACTTCTGTATTGGCGTACCAAGTCACGTTCAACTGCTGCAGCTTGTCCGCCAGGGCGCTCATTACACTGTGGCTGCACAACCAGCTCTCATCCGGCAAATAGGCAGCGTGCTGGAAGCGCTGTGCCAATTCCGGTTCCAGCTCCGCCAGTTGGTTTGCATTCAGCAAGCGGTACTGCTCTTCATCCAAGGACATACGCCCGCTGACCGCATTATTGAAGCGCTGGTAGTCACCGCGATCCTGCTGGTGAGCCACCACCAATGTGCCGCGGCTGTGGAACTGTACGTCACTACCCAACTGATCAAGCAACTGTGGCCAACGCTGTAAAGCATGTTTGCCCAGGGCCACCACCAACGGCTCGGCGGTTTCACCCTCACTGTATGGGGTGAGCATACCGGCGGCGGTATAGCTGCAGGACGCGGTACTGTCGATGGCGTGGCGGTCGAACACCGTCACTTTGTGCCCTTGCTCCAGCAATTGCCAAGCCAGCAACCGGCCGATAATACCGGCGCCGGTGATTGCGATGTTCATGTTTTTAACCATTACTCCCAGCGCTATGTATGCGCGTCATCGCGAGCGAAGCGCGGCGATCCAGAGACTTAAAAGCCGCTGGATTGCCGCGGTCGCCTTTCCCTATAAAAAGGCTCCCTCGCAATAACGGAGCATTAATCAGCTTTGTGATAAAGCTCAGACCCTGTGGCGCGAAACTCAGCCGCCTTCTGCTTCATACCCTCCAGCGGATCGTCCAACATACGCACCACCTGCTCGCCTTCGGCAATGTTGGTACCGTTCTTCGCGGCATAATCGCGCACTTCCTGGGTGATTTTCATGGAACAGAATTTGGGCCCACACATGGAGCAGAAGTGGGCCACTTTGCCGCTCTCTTTAGGCAGGGTTTCGTCGTGGTATTCCCGAGCGCGATCCGGGTCCAAGCCCAGATTGAACTGGTCGTGCCAGCGGAATTCAAAACGTGCTTTGGACAACGCATTGTCACGAATCTGAGCACCGGGATGGCCTTTCGCCAAATCCGCTGCGTGGGCAGCAATCTTGTAGGTAATCAGCCCTTCTTTTACGTCTTCTTTATTGGGCAGTCCCAAATGCTCTTTCGGGGTGACGTAGCAGAGCATGGCACAGCCGTACCAGCCGATCATGGCGGCACCGATACCGGAGGTAATATGGTCGTAGCCGGGAGCAATATCAGTGGTCAGCGGCCCCAAAGTGTAAAACGGCGCTTCGTGACACTCCTTAAGCTGCTTGTCCATGTTCTCTTTGATCAACTGCATGGGCACATGGCCGGGACCCTCGATCATTACCTGAACATCGTATTCCCAGGCAATTTTGGTGAGTTCACCCAGAGTTTCCAGCTCGCCGAACTGGGCTTCGTCGTTGGCGTCCGCCACGGCACCCGGGCGCAGACCATCGCCCAAGGATAAAGACACGTCGTAAGCGGCGCAGATTTCGCAAATCTCGCGAAAGTGTTCGTACAGGAAGCTCTCTTTATGATGAGCCAAACACCATTTGGCCATGATCGAGCCGCCACGGGAAACAATGCCGGTAACGCGCTTGGCGGTCAGCGGCACATAGCGCAGCAACACCCCGGCGTGGATAGTGAAGTAATCGACGCCCTGCTCACACTGCTCGATCAAGGTGTCGCGAAACATTTCCCAAGTCAGGTCTTCGGCGACCCCATTCACTTTTTCCAGCGCCTGGTAGATAGGCACAGTGCCAATAGGCACCGGCGAGTTGCGCACAATCCATTCGCGGGTTTCGTGAATGTTGTCGCCGGTGGACAGATCCATCACTGTGTCGCCACCCCAGCGGGCAGACCACACCAGCTTTTCCACTTCTTCTTCAATGGAAGAGGTTACCGCAGAGTTGCCAATATTGGCGTTGATCTTTACCAGGAAGTTGCGGCCAATAATCATCGGCTCAGATTCTGGGTGGTTGATATTGGAGGGGATAATGGCGCGCCCTTCCGCCACTTCCTGGCGCACAAATTCTGGAGTAATCAGTTTTGGCGTATTAGCCCCAAAGTTGTCGCCTGGGTGTTGAAAACCCAAGTCCATACGCTCGGCGTCTGCCACTTGCTCTGCCAGCTTCAGGTTTTCGCGGATGGCGATGTATTCCATTTCCGGGGTAACAATGCCCTGGCGGGCGTAGTGCAATTGGGTGACGCGCTTGCCCGATTTGGCACGGCGAGCTTTAGGCAGGTGTTCAAAACGCAGGTGATCTAGGCCGCGATCCGCCATGCGCTGCTGGGTAAATTCCGAAGATGCCTCTGCCAGTTCCTCTGTATCATCGCGCTCGGCAATCCACTGAGCGCGCAACTTGGGCAAACCGGCGTGCACATCAATGGTCGTTTCCGGGTCCGTGTAAGGGCCAGAGGTATCGTACACATAGATATCTGGATTGGGTTCGTATACCGGCTGTTCTTCGCTGCCACCGATTAAGCTGTCCGCCTGGCTGATAGCGCGCATGGGAACCCGCAAATCGTCGCGGCTGCCGGTCACATACACCTTGCGGGAGTTGGGCAATGGCTGAGTTTTCAGGTTTTCGATAAAGGCGCGGGCTTTCGCCTGGGCTTCGGAACGAGTTGCTTTAGTGGCCATATGAATGTCTCCCGACGTTGGCGGTGGAGACAGGCGCAGCTTTGGAGAAAACGGAGGGGGAACTGGAGTTGGCTTTCCACTTGTTCCCTACGCAGGTGCTGGCCTGATCAGGTTCGACGGATCCCGCTGGGCGGTCTCAGCTTTAACCGGCTGGGTTAAAGCGCTCCGACAAGTTCAACACGGGGTAGTCTATTGGCAAGCACTTTCTGGCGCAAGCACGGCCCATGATCGGCAAGGGGCAAGCGAGTCAGATAATCTTCGAGAAGCGCACCTGGCGCTCACCGCCCACGTAGGCATCAAACACCATGCAAATACGGCGTATCAGCAGGCGTCCAGCGGGGTGAATTCGGATGCCGTGGTTACTTATTCTCAGCAATCCGTCAGTTTCCATTGCCCTTAACTGGTACAACTCATCAGCAAAGTAACGTTGGAAATCGATGGAAAAAGCCTGCTCGACTTCCTGAAAATCCAACTCAAACTGACAGATTAGCTGGCTGATAACTCGACCGCGTATTCTGTCGTCTTGGTTAAGCTCTGTCCCCTGAGACAACGGCAGCAGGCCGTTATCGATAGCGCCGTAGTAGTCATCGATATTTTTATGATTCTGACTGAGGGTGGAGCCGATCTCACTGATAGCGGACACGCCGAGAGCCACCATATCGCAGCCGCTGTGAGTGGAATAACCCTGGAAGTTACGCTGTAACTCCCCTTGCTGCTGAGCCACTGACAGTTCATCTTCCGGCTTGGCAAAGTGGTCCATGCCAATAAATCGATAACCTGCGTCCAGCAGTTTGAGGGCGGACTGTTCCATCATGCGCAGTTTTTCTTCCGCAGCGGGAAGCGCAGCTTCGTTTATTTGCCTCTGCACTTTGAACAGGTGTGGCAGGTGAGCGTAGTTGAATACCGATAACCGATCCGGAGACAGCTCGATAATGCGATCTAGAGTTTCGCTGAACGATTGCCAGTTCTGGTGTGGCAGTCCGTAGATTAAATCCATACTAATAGATGCAAAGCCCTGCTCGCGGGCCGCGTCGATCAGCTCAGTCACCTGCTCCAGGGAGTTAAAGCGGTTCACCGCACTTTGCACAACTGGGTCAAAATCCTGCACACCCATACTGAGGCGATTAAAGCCAATCTCCCGCAGGCAGCGAATGGTTTCCACATTCATATCACCGGGGTGCAACTCGATGGAGTATTCCCCTTCATCATTGTCCAGCAAGTGGAAATGTTCACGGGTCTTCGCCATTAACTGGCGCATCTCATCATCGCTAAGAAATGTCGGCGTGCCTCCCCCCCAATGCAGCTGTTTTACCGGGCGGAAGTTATCAAGCAGCTCGGCTTTCATTTCCATTTCCCGAAATAATCTCTGCAAATACGGGCCAGAGCGTTTGCGATTGGCGGTAACGATTTTGTTGCAAGCACAGAAGTAACAAACTCGACTGCAAAACGGAATATGAAAGTACAGGGACAGAGGTGTGCAAGCGCGGTTGCTGGCGGCAAAGGCATTGTGCAGCTCAAGCAAGCCAAACTGGTTGCTGAATTGTGGCGCAGTGGGATAGGAGGTATAACGCGGACCGCTGAGATCGTAACGCTCAATCAGCTGACGATCCCAGACAAACTCACTGTTGGCGTTCGCGGTAAAGACATGCCCTGTTAAATCTGACATTGAAGCACCTCAAGGTAACGGGCGGCGATTTTAGAGCAGCCCATTAAACGCTGCCTTGACCGTGATCAAATCGACTAACGTCGCCTAGCTTTCAAGGGAGGCCATCGCTATAATTGCGCGCCCTGAAGGTTGCGCCAATGATCGGCACTGCGCCCACAGGAAACCAGCCCAAACACAACACAGTGAGAGCCCTCTGCGATGAGCTACAATCGAATCCCCGCCGGCAATGATTTGCCCAACGACATCAATGTGGTGATCGAAATTCCGGCCAACCACGATCCCATCAAGTACGAGATCGAAAAAGACAGTGACGCACTGTTTGTGGATCGCTTTGTAGCCACGCCGATGTTCTACCCGGCCAACTACGGCTATATCCCTGACACCCTGTCAGAAGATGGCGACCCCCTGGACGTTTTGGTGGTATCACCTCACCCGGTAGTACCTGGCTCCGTAATCCGCAGCCGCCCGGTTGGCATGCTGAAGATGACCGACGAATCTGGCCCCGATGCGAAACTCATCGCCGTGCCTCACAGCAAACTGACCCCAATGTACGACCATGTACAGGACATCCACGACCTGCCCGACCTGCTGCTGAAGCAGACTGAGCACTACTTCGAGAACTATAAAGATCTGGAAGAAGACAAGTGGGTACGTGTCGATGGTTGGGGATCTGCCGACGAAGCTCGCACGGAGATTATGGAATCCAGACAGCGTCATTTGGATTTGGATAAGTAAGTCAGCAACACCTGCCTTACCCAAGAGCCCAGCCCTCTTTATATAGAAGAACGCTGGGCTTTTTTGTGCCCGTTCCTCGTAGGGTGGATTAGCGTAGCGTAATCCACCACCAAAGTTATGGTGCCCAATCGGCGGATTACGCTGCGCTAATCCGCCCTACATCTACAGTTAGTTGTTTTTTAGATTCGGAGTGCATCACATGGGGACAAAAAGGCAGGAGCCTTTTTGCACAGCCGCAGGCTGCCCGAAGGGCGAGGGCCAGGAAGGCCCGAGTGAACCCCCACGTAAGCGTCCGGCCAACACATCTACCGATCCGGTTCTGAACGCATAATGATGGTGTCCACCTATTATTAAGTGGACACCTATTATGGATACATTAAGCGGCACCTCACTCTCATTCCCGGCCTCAAC
>NZ_JATAAF010000028.1 GCF_030341905.1 Porticoccus sp. W117
CCTGAAAATATTGAGCAGGCTACCGTCATGGTGGAAGAATCTGTTGAGTTATACAATAAACGGCGGCCGCATATGGCTCTAAAATACAAAACGCCCGATGAAGTCCATCGGGCGTTTTTAACCTGAAATAGTGTCAACCTATATCAGGACAAGACACAGCAATGATTTCCCGATGAGGAATCAGTGCCCCGAACGCCACTGCAACATGGTTTGCAACAGCTGACGCAACAGCGCCTGCAAAACTGCGGCTTTCTCCGGCAGATAAGCATTGCTGTCATCTTCCGCCATATAGGCACTTTGCGCCAATTCCATCTGTACAGCATGCACACCATTATCCGGCTGACCGTAATGGCGGGTGATATAGCCCCCCACAAAGCGGCCATTGGCCACCCACTGAAACTGGCTCTGGCCTGCCAACACCGACTCGAGTTTTTCGCTCAGTTCCGAGTCACAACTCTCACCCCGTGCGGTGCCTAAATTTAAGGTCGGCAATTCTCCCTCAAAAAGCCGTGGCACATGGGAGCGTATGGAATGGGCATCGTAGAGCAGGCAGAAACCGTGCTCGGTTTTGACCCGTTCAATCTCAGCCGCCAGAGCGTAGTGGTAGGGCTGCCAATAAGCGGCAATTCGTTGGGGCAGTTCAGTGTCGGTAAACTCCTTGCCCGCTAAATAAAGTGGCTCGTCCTCAAAAGTAATCACTGGGCACGTGCCGGTGGTGGCTTGGCCGGGATAGAGGCTCTCGCCACTCGCCGGGCGATTCAAATCCACCACGTAGCGGCTGTAGTTGGCTTTGATAACCGTAGCACCCAACTCCTTAACAAAGTCGTAGAGCTGGGGAATATGCCAGTCGGTATCTTTCAGGCTTTTGGCCACTGGCGTCATACGCTCCGCCAGTTCGGCGGGCAGTTCCAGGCCGGAGTGGGGCATGGAGATGATTAGCGGCGACGTGCCGCGGATGAGTTCGTAAATGGGTGTCATTGGTGCTCCGATTGTCAAAGGGAGACGGGAGATGAGAGATGTGAGACGGAGAGCACCGATCCAACTACGGAGTGGTTCGTCTCCCGTCTCTCGTCTCACATCTCCCCGAGAAGGCGTTAGCCTTCGAGACTCACCCCTCTAAGTACGCCCCAATCCTGTCACCAAACACATCGGCTTCAATCAACTCCCTCACCGCATCAATGTCAGGCTTGAAGTAACGATCCTGATCCCACTCCGCGGCCACATTGCGAATTTCGCTGTGGAAGTGTTCCAGCTGTTCATTGGATTTCAGTGGGCGGCGCAGGCTGATGCCTTGGGCGGCACACAGCAGTTCAATGGCAACGATATTGCGCACGTTTTCGTTCATGGTACCCAAACGGCGACCGGCGTAGGTGGCCATGGACACATGATCTTCCTGGTTGGCAGAAGTGGGCAGGCTGTCTACCGACGCCGGGTGGGCGTGGGATTTGTTCTCACTGGCCAGCGCCGCGGCAGTCACGTGGGCGATCATAAAACCAGAGTTCAAGCCGGCATCCTTTACCAGGAACGGCGGTAACTGACTCATGGCGGCATCGATCAGCATAGCCACCCGGCGCTCTGACAAAGCACCAATTTCGGCGATAGCAATGGCCAGATTGTCGGCGGCCATGGCCACCGGCTCGGCGTGGAAGTTACCGCCAGAAATCACCCCCACTTCCTCGTTAAACACCAGCGGGTTATCGGTAACGCCGTTGGCTTCGGTCACCAAAGTGGTGGTGGCGTAACGCATCTGGTCAAGAATCGCTCCCATCACCTGAGGCTGGCAACGCAGGCAGTACGGATCCTGAACCTTGGCGCAATCGCTGTGGGATTGATTGATTTCGCTATCGGTCAACAGCTCGCGATACATGCGCGCCGCTTCAATTTGCCCCGGCTGGCCGCGCACCATGTGGATTTCGTGAACATGAGGGGAACGAGCACTAAGGCTGGCCTCAGTACTCATGGCACCGGCGGTAACCGCCGCGTTGAAGTTCACCTCAGCCTCGAACAGGCCTTTTAACGCCAGCGCCGTAGACGTCTGAGTACCATTCATCAACGCCAGCCCTTCTTTCGCCGCCAGCTCGATGGGGGCCAGACCCGCTTTGGTCAATGCATCGCGGGAGGCCATCACTTCGCCACCCCAAATCACTTCGCCCTCGCCAATCAGCGGCATGCTCATATGGGCCAGCGGCGCCAGGTCGCCGGAAGCACCAACCGACCCTTGACTGGGAATAGCGGGCACCATGCCGGCGTTGATCATATTGATCATCAGCTCAATCACTTCCCGGCGAATACCGGAAAAGCCACGCATCAGCGAGCCAATTTTCATCACCGTCATCAGCCGCGCGGTGTTTTCGCAGAGATTTTCGCCAACACCTGTAGCGTGGGACAACACCAGATTGCGCTGCAACGTGCCCAGCTGGTCGCGGTCGATGGTAGTCTGCGCCAGGCGGCCAAAACCGGTGTTGATGCCATACACCGTTTCACCACTGTCGATGGTATCGATGACCCGTTGGCGGGATTTTTCGACAATACCCCAGCGGCTGTCGTCCACCACGATAGTGGTTTTGTGGCGAAAGATATTGCGCAGGTCGGAAAGGGTCAGCTCTCCGGGGTTAAGGTTTAGTTCAAAAGACATATTGCTACCTTTTTACGTGATTATTGTCATCCTGAGCGGCGCAGCCGCGTGAGGATCTCACAAGTTTCAGTATCTGAGATCCTCACGTCGCCTTTCTTTATGGAAAGGCTCCTCAGGATGACGAGTTCAGTTCAACAACCGCAGCTTTAAATTCTTCTTCAATCCGCGGCTCAAAAATATGTACGCCATCGGCAACCACTTGATTGCCGCCAACAAAAACATCTTTCACCGGGTTGTCGTCGCAGCCGAAAATCCAGCTATCCAGCAGGTCATCACCGCTGCGCCCAACCAAACGGGGGTGATCACTATCCAGCACCACCAGATCGGCCCGGCAACCCACTTCAAGTTTGCCAATATTGCGACCGCAGGCCTGTGCACCACCTGCAAGAGCACCGTCAAACAGAGTGCGACCAGTGCTGGCCCCCGCTTCTGCGGCCAGAACATTGCGACCATTGGTAGTAAGGCGCTGGGCGTATTCCAGCCAACGTAATTCTTCTGCCGGGTTGATGCTGACCTGGCTGTCGGAGCCGATGCCAAATACGCCCGCCTGCTGCAAATAGCTTGCTGTTGGGAAAATGCCATCACCCAAATTGGCTTCTGTGGTGGGGCAGATACCGGCAACCGCGCCGCTGTTGGCCAAAGTGGTAATTTCCTGATCAGTGAGGTGAGTGGCGTGAATAAGACACCAGCGCTGATCCACAGCAAAGTTCTCCAGCAACCACTCCACCGGGCGCTTGCCACTCCATTCCAGACAGGCTTCCACTTCCGGAATCTGCTCGGCGATATGGATATGCACTGGCCCTGTCGAAAAAGAAGCCAATACATGATTTAACAGTTCAGGCGTTACCGCGCGCAGGGAATGCGGCGCAATACCCACTACGGCATTGCTGTCTTCAGCAACTGCTTTTTGCAGTTCATCGACAATTTCCAAAAATCCATCTGCATCATTGAGAAAACGTTTTTGCCCCGGCACCGGCGCCTGACCACCAAACCCGGCATAGCGATACAGAACGGGCAGCAAGGTGATGCCTATACCCGCATCGCGCGCTGCCTGCAGGCAGCGCAAGGTCATCTCGGCGCGATTGGCGTAGGGGTTGCCATTCTGGTCGTGGTGAAGGTACTGAAACTCCGCCACATTGGTGTAACCGAACTTGAGCATTTCCACATACAGCTGCGCCGCCACTGCTTGCAATTGTTGTGGCTGCATCTTGCCCAGGTAGGCGTACATGGCTTCCCGCCAGGTCCAGAAGCTGTCTTGCGACTGCCCTGCCTTTTCCGCCAAACCCACCATGGCCCGTTGGTGGGCGTGGGAGTGCAGGTTGGGCATACCCGGCAACACGGCACCCTGCAGTTGTGGTGCAGCAGAATTAGTCACACCTGTACGCACAGCCGCGATATCACCGCTTTCAGCGATATCGATTTCAACATCGCTGGCCCAGCCATTGGGCAACAACGCAGATTTGGCAAACAGGGTTCTCATAAACAAAGAGCTTTCATAAAAATTTACACGGCCGGGATTGAATCTCAAGGGCGGGCAGTATAGCATGCACCATACATGTATATACAACTAGATTTTTGTAATGACTGACTCAGCCACTGACAACCGCTGGAACCACCTGTGGATTAACGCCCGCATCGCGACTATGTCCCTCAATGGGAGCCAAGGCGGCAGTGCCTATGGCATGATCGAACACGGCGCCATTGCCACTCAGGGCGACCGCATCGTATGGGCTGGCAACATGTCAGACTTGCCCGGCGAGCCGGCAGCACTGGCGGAGGAAGTAACCGATTGCAATGGCCAGTTGGTGACACCCGGCCTAATCGATTGCCACACCCACCTGGTGTACGGCGGCGATCGCTCCGCTGAATTTGAGATGCGCCTGAACGGTGCCAGCTACGAAGAAATTGCCCGCGCCGGTGGCGGTATTGTCTCCACCGTCAAAGCCACCCGCGCCGCCAGCGAAGATGAGCTCTATGAGCACGCCCTGCCCCGCCTTAAACGCCTGATGGCCGATGGCGTAACCACCGTGGAAATCAAATCCGGCTACGGCCTGGCGCTGGAACACGAAGCCAAACAACTGCGGGTGGCTCGCAAACTGGGCAACGATTTTTCAGTTTCCGTAAAGACCACTTTTCTCGGCGCACATGCCCTGCCTCCTGAGTATCAGGATCGTAGCGACGACTATATCGATATGGTGTGCAACGAGATGCTGCCCGTTATTCACGCCGAGGGGTTGGCGGATTGCGTGGATGCCTTTTGCGAAGGCATTGGCTTTTCCGTGGCGCAAACCGAACGGGTCTTTGAAGCGGCAAAAAAACACAGCCTGCCAGTGAAACTGCACGCCGAACAACTTTCTGACCTGGGCGGTTCCGGACTGGCGGCCCGGTACAACGCCCTGTCCGCCGACCACCTGGAATACCTGAACAGCGACGATATCGCCGCCATGAAAGCCAGCGGTACTGTTGCGGTTGTTTTACCCGGTGCCTTCTACTGCCTGCGGGAAACCAAACTGCCACCCATCCAGGCATTGCGCGACGCCGGTGTGCCCATCGCCCTGGCTACCGATTGCAACCCCGGTTCGTCTCCGGTAGTGTCGCTGCTGCTAATGCTCAGCATGGGCTGCACCCTGTTCCATATGACGCCGGAAGAAACTCTTGCCGGCGTTACCCGCAATGCCGCAAAAGCGCTTGGCATCATTGATGAAGTGGGCACTCTGGAAGTGGGCAAGCGCGCCGACCTGGTGCTGTGGCGGGCAAAAAATCCGGCACAACTGAGTTACCTGGTGGCCGATCTGCCCTGCCAGAAAGTTTTGTTTGCCGGTCAACCGAGGGCAGCACAATGAGCCAGCAATCAACCAACCTGAAAGCTCTGCCCCGCAACAGCGCAGTGCCCCTGTACCAGCAGATTCAGGATTCCATCATTCACAAAATCCGCTCCGGCGAATGGGCCAAAGGCGAGAAGGTGCCGTCGGAAAATACCCTGGTGGAAGACCTGGGCGTCAGCCGCATGACTATCAATCGGGCGCTGCGGGAGCTGACCCAACAAGGCTATCTGGAGCGGGTACACGGCGTTGGCACCTTTGTGGCGGAGCCGCCGCGCCACGCCAGCCTGATTGAAATTCAGGACATCGCCGACGAAATTCGCGCCCAGGGCAAAGTACACCGCGCCGACCTGTGGCACCTGCAGGCGGAACAGGCGCTGGGCGAAGTGGCTCAGCGCATGGAAGTAACTGTGGGCACCACCCTGTTCCATATCGTGATGCTGCACTTTCAAAACGACGTGCCCATTCAACTGGAAGACCGCTGGGTAAACCCGCAACTGGCACCGGAATTTTTGACCACCGACTTCTCAACCATCACGCCCACTCAATACCTCATGGAACTCTACCGCCCGGACGAAATGGAGCACATCGTGCGCGCCGTTATGCCGGTCGAAGAGCTGCGGGAAATGCTCGCCATCCCGGTTGGCGAACCCTGCCTGCGCCTGAGCCGCCGCACCTGGAAAAACGCTGCCGTGGTGACGTTGGCGGACTTTACTTATCCGAGTACGAGGTATGACCTGGGGGCGAGGTACGCGACGAATAATTGATTTTCGGAGTGAATTTGCTGATTCGGAGCAGGGTCGCACGTCTGACGTCGCACGTCGCACGCTAAACCCAACGAGTATTAGCTGAACTCCTGAGGGCACGGGTTATTTTGTGCTCCGAATTGCCCGGGCTTTGCTTGCATCAATCGAAGCCCTGCACTGCCTTTAGCGTGCGACGTCAGACGTGCGACGTGCGACCGCTTAGCAACTACACCACTGTTTAACGTTTAGCACCAAGAGAGATCACCGACATGACCAACACCATCGGCACCCGCCACGACCCAAGCCGCAACATCGCCTCCCCCACCGGCACTGAACTGACCTGCAAAAGCTGGCTCACCGAAGCGCCCTTCCGCATGCTGCAAAACAACCTGCACCCGGATGTGGCAGAGCGCCCGGAAGACCTGGTGGTATACGGCGGCATTGGCCGCGCGGCGCGCAACTGGGAGTGCTACGACAAAATTATCGAGGCGCTGAAAGAGCTGAATGACGACGAATCCCTGCTGGTGCAATCCGGCAAGCCGGTTGGCGTTTTCAAGACTCACAAAGACGCCCCCCGCGTGCTGATCGCCAACTCCAACCTGGTACCGGAGTGGGCCAACTGGGAGCACTTTAACGAGCTGGATCGCAAAGGCCTGATGATGTACGGCCAGATGACCGCCGGCTCCTGGATCTACATTGGCTCCCAGGGCATTGTGCAAGGCACCTACGAAACCTTCGTGGAAGCCGGTCGCCAGCACTTCGATGGCAACACCAAAGGCAAGTGGATTCTTACCGGCGGCCTCGGCGGTATGGGCGGCGCCCAACCACTGGCCGGTGCCATGGCCGGTTACTGCATGATCGCTGTTGAGTGCGACGAAACCCGCATCGACTTTCGCCTGCGCACCCGCTACATCGACAAAAAAGCCTACAGTCTGGACGAAGCCATGGAGATGCTTAACGACGCATTGGCCAAAGGCGAAGCCATCTCCATCGGCCTGCTGGGCAATGCCGCGGAAGTATTTCCTGAAATGGTAAAACGCGGCATCAAGCCGGATCTGGTGACCGACCAGACCTCCGCCCACGACCCTGTTAACGGCTACCTGCCCATCGGCTGGACCGTAGCCGAGTGGCGCGAGCGCGCCCACAGCCACCCGGAAATGGTGGCCGCGGAAGCGCGCAAATCCATGGCGGTGCAAGTGCAGGCCATGCTGGATTTCTGCAACGCCGGCATCCCCACCGTGGACTACGGCAACAACATCCGCCAGGAAGCCTATAACGAAGGCATCAAAGACGCCTTTGACTTCCCCGGCTTTGTGCCCGCCTACATCCGCCCGCTGTTCTGCCGTGGCGTCGGCCCGTTCCGCTGGGCGGCCCTGTCCGGCGACCCGGAAGATATCTACAAAACCGACCAGAAGGTGAAAGAAATCATCGCCGACGACCCGCATCTGCACAACTGGCTGGACATGGCTCGCGAGCGCATCGAATTCCAGGGCCTGCCGGCGCGCATCTGCTGGGTGGGCCTGGGCCTGCGCCACAAGCTGGGTCTGGCGTTTAACGACATGGTGAAAAACGGCGAGCTGAAAGCACCGGTAGTGATTGGCCGCGACCACCTGGATTCCGGCTCCGTATCCAGCCCCAACCGGGAAACCGAAAGCATGATGGATGGCTCCGACGCGGTATCCGACTGGCCGCTGCTCAACGCCATGCTCAACGTCGCCGGTGGCGCCACCTGGGTATCCCTGCACCACGGCGGCGGCGTCGGCATGGGTTACTCACAGCACTCCGGTGTGGTGATTTGCTGCGACGGCACTGACGAAGCGGCGGCGCGTATTGAGCGCGTGCTGTGGAACGACCCAGCGACTGGTGTTATGCGTCACGCGGATGCTGGCTACGACATTGCCAAGCAGTGTGCCAAAGAGCATGGGTTGAATTTGCCGGCGATTGAGCTAGGTTAACCCCCCAACCCGTCATTGCGAGCCGCGTAGCGGCGTGGCAATCTCCACCAGCTCACTGCCAGCCTGATGGAGATTGCCGCGCTGCGCTCGCGATGACGCAACATTAACCTATTCAATTAAAGCCAACCCAAAGACTATAAAACATTACATAATGTCAAATATGCTTGACTTTATATCAATCTAGTCTTACTTTTTGAAGCACAGACTACAAAAAGAGGCTTAACCCATGACCCCATTAAAGAAAGCTCCCAGTTCTTGGGAAAGCACAGTAAAAAAGAACGCAACTCGCTTGATGTACTGGACTGCAACCTGGGTTGTGACCTGTGCACTACTGAGCTTTGGCCCCAAGCTCATTTGGAATTTCAATACCTTGCTATCCACCCTGGCAGTAGCTCTTAATTTAGGTATTGGCGTAGTGATGATACTTGCGCAGGTAAAATATCTGAGAGGAGCAGACGAGATGGAGCGGAAAATTTTCCTCGATGCTTCAGCCATAACACTGGGTGTTTTGTTAATCTGCAGCTCCAGTTACCAGGCGTTGAAAACCGCACAACTGATTTCCTTTGAGCCTCTAATAGGGCCACTGTTGTGTCTAATGGGAGTCACATTTTCGATTTGTATATTAGTAGGCTCTCGGAGATACCGATGAAAAATCGTCTAAAGGTTCTTCGTGCTGAAAAAGACTGGACTCAAGCCGACTTGGCCGAACAGCTATCCGTTTCTCGACAAACAATTAACGCCATCGAAAAAGGTAAATTTGATCCTAGCTTACCGCTGGCATTCAAGACAGCTCGGCTATTTGAATTGGCTATCGAAGATATCTTTAGTGATGAAGTCGAGTCCTGATAGAACACAAGATTAACTTCTTCAATTTTTCTCTCTTCTCGATGCTACAATCGCCGCCTTTGCAAACCGATTGGAAGTAAACCATGTCCACCCGTACGGACGACCTGCGCATTCGTCACAGCCAGCCTCTGCTGGCACCAGCTATTCTCAGCAATGAATTACCTCTGTCTGCCAACAGCGCTCAACTGATTGCCAAGTCGCGCACCACCATCGAAAACATTCTCAGTGGCAAAGACAAACGCCTGCTGGTGATGGTTGGCCCCTGCTCAATTCACGACCCGGCGGCGGCTATGGATTACGCTCGCCAGCTTAAAGCGGCCTCTGAACAATACAGTGACAAGCTGTTTATTGTGCTGCGGGTGTATTTTGAAAAACCCCGCACCGTAGTGGGCTGGAAAGGGCTGATCAACGACCCGGATCTGGACGGCAGTTTTCAGATCAACAAAGGGCTGAAAATCGCCCGTCAGTTGTTGCTGGATGTGGCGGAGTTGGGACTGCCCGCCGCCTCGGAATTTCTCGACACCACAATAGGACAATACTACGCCGACCTGGTGAGCTTTGCCGCCATCGGCGCCCGTACCGTGGAGAGCCAGGTGCACCGAGAGCTGGCATCCGGCCTGTCGATGCCAGTGGGTTTTAAAAACCGCACCGACGGCGATATGCAAGTGGCGGTGGACGCCATTCGTTCCGCCAGCCACCCGCACTGGTTCCCATCACTCACCAAAGAGGGCTCCCCCGCCATTCTGGCAACCAGTGGCAACCCGCACTGTTACATGATTTTGCGCGGCGGCAATGTCAGCGGCCCCAATTACGACGCAAAAGCCGTGAGCGACGCCAAGTCGGCTTTGCAAGCAGGCGGCTTAACCCCAAATCTGGTTATTGATTGCAGCCATGGCAACAGCCTCAAAAAACCTGAAAACCAACCGTTGGTGGCGGAAGCTATTGCCGAGCAAATGCAAAATGGTGAAAGCGCCATTCGCGGCGTTATGCTGGAAAGCCATTTAGTGGCCGGCAATCAAAAACAGGTGGATGGCCAGCCACTGATGTATGGCCAGAGTATCACCGACGGTTGTCTGTCGTTATCCGACACTCTGCCAGTTCTGGAAAAACTGGCAGCCGCTGTTCGCTGATGCTGTCGTTGCTCAAGCCCAAACCCGTTATCGACGACGCCAGTGTTGCCTGGCTGTTGGATTGCTTTCAGTGGGCTATTGAGCACTTCGACCGAAAGGCACTGCAGCAATGTAAGCTGGTGCTGCCCAGCAATGAATTTTTCCCCGACAGAGTCAACAGTGTGCACGGCATGGCGCAGGCGATTTTTAGCCGGGTAATCGGTTACGCCGGTTTAAGCCACTGGCCATTTACCCTGGTCAGCCCGGAGAATTTTATTGCCGCGCCAGTACCACAATTGTCACTGGATAGCAGTCAGCGAAACAACAGTGAAACAGGCACAGAAAGCGCACCCATGCGCCTGATTGTCAGCTACCAGCCCCAGCAAACCAAACAACCCCAGGCCATGGCCGCCGCTTTTGGCCACCTGGTGGCGCAACACCTGGTGTATCAGTCTGGGCAAACGCCGCCCGGCGGCAGTGACTATGTCGCCCAAGCTACCGAAGTGGTGGCGATTTTTATGGGCTTTGGCTTGCTGCTCACCAATTCCGCCTACCAGTTTCGCACCGGCTGTGGCAGCTGCTACGACCCGGCGGCCAACCGCAGCGCGGTGTTGTCGGAGCGGGAGTCGCTGGTAGGGTTGGCAATTTTCTGTCATGTAAAAGGCATCGATAACCGCCACCTTTTTCAACACCTGAAAAGCCACCTGAAAGGCACCTATAAACGGGCGCAAAAACAATTGCAGACTCACAGCAATCAGCTGACGCAACTGCAGCAATTGGTATCTGGAGATTAGCCCCGTGCGCACTTTTGTTCTGCGCGCCCGCGCCGCTCCCACCGACAGCGCCAAACTGCTGGCTGGTGTCGGCGGCGATGCCCACAGTGAAATTCTTGCCCACACTTTGATGAATGCCATTTTTGTGGCCCAGTCACACCGCGCCGATGTGGTGGTGCATTTGGTGTTGGAAAGCACTCGGGATTTTTCCCGCACCATTACCTTTGTCGCTGACCAATTGGAAAATATCGGTGGCTTTCACGAGCAAGCGTGGTTAAGCAAAATCGCCTCTGCGCTGGACGTATCCCGAGGTATGGGCAAAGAGCAGGAAAAAATCGTTGAACCAGGGATTGCCGTGCGCACACTCAGTTTTGAAAAACTGGTGCAGAGCTTGGCGGAAAATCATCAGCTTTACGTGATGGATAAAAAAGGCCAGGCAATCGGTGACACTGATTTTGGCGAGAACCCCTGCTTTTTACTGACCGACCATATCCCCATGCCGAAAAAAAGTTTCAACAGTCTGAAACGTTTGGGGGCGGAAAAAATCAGTTTAGGTAATACCATGCTATTTGCCTCCCAGTGTGTGGTGTTGATTCATCACCATCTGGATAGTCAAATTTAACAACTATTTACTACTCAAGGATTGATCGCCGGCTCCGTGTAAGAGCTGGCGGCAATCAAAAATAGGTGGACGGCCAAAGCATCACCGATGACAGTTTATCGCCCGCAGAGACACTGCCGGTCTTGGAGCGCCTGGCAATGGCAATTAATTAGCCTGCTTTACCGAGCTCAGAATTTTGGTGCATAGTATTGCCTAACCGCTTTTTCAGGACAGCATTTACCAGGAGGTACCATGCACCACACCCCCATACGTACGCACTCCCACTGTGCATTTCGCACCCTGTTTATGTTGGTCTTCGCGCTGTTAGCAACACCAACCCTGGCCGAAGACCTGAACTTCCATCCGCTGCCGGAGTGGGTGGTTGATAGGCCATTAAAACTGGATTCACTAAAGCCTGCGGCCGAACTTCAGATGGGCTTTGAGTTTGTCACCAATGAGCATCAGATTCGGCATTCCGCCGATAGCATGGCTTATTTTTCACGCAATGCGTTTGCCGCCCATACCATGGTGGCAGTCAACCAGCTGTCCAACATCAGCTTTGCCTATATTCCACAACACCAGACGTTCAAAGTGCACTACGTACGCGTTTACCGCAACGGCGAAGTGCTCGATATGCGTGACTCCATCCAGACGCGCTTTGTTCGTGAAGACACCACTACCCAGTCTCACCTGGATAACCTCGCCACCACCGTTGTACTGCTGGCGGGCAATATAAAAATGGGCGACGTTATCGATTATGCGGTAACCATTGAAGGCCAAGACCCCACCTACCACGGCTTGTACGAAGGCATCTATCACCAGATGGGTGCTGATATCAGCAACATTTATCGCCGTATCTTGGTGCCGAAAAAAGACAAGCTCCAGGTCAAACTGCACGCCGGTCATGAAGAACCCAAGGTTACAAAAACCGACAAAGGCCGTGAATACGTGTGGGATATCGACGACATTGAGCGCATTGAAATTGAACAGCGCACCCCCCAATGGTTTTCACCAGTGCCTCTGCTCGAATACACCAATCTGGACAATTGGCGCGCTGTTGCCCGCTGGGGAGTTAGTCGTTTCGATGTGCCAATGACGGATCCAAAAGTCGCTGAAATTGCCCAGCAAATCGCCGCCAGTGCCAGCTCCCAGGAAGAGCAAATTCGCCAGGCTTTGAATTACGTGCAGGCCAATGTGCGCTACCTGGGACCAGGCATTGGCCGCAATGGCCACCGGCCATTTGCACCGGCCATGACCTTGCAAAGGGGCTATGGTGACTGCAAAGATAAGGCGGTACTGCTACAGGCACTGCTCAAAGAACTAAAAATCGACGCCTGGCCGGCACTGGTAAATTCCGCTGGCCCCAAACTGCTGGACTTGCGCCTGCCTTCGGTATCGGCGTTTGACCACGCCATTGTGCATGTCAAGTCTGGCCGTAAAGAGTATTGGCTCGACCCAACCGCCCTGCCACAGCCCAACCGACCAGCATCTCTGGAGCCGGTGTTTTACTACAGTAAAGCGCTGGTACTGAATAAAAAAAGCCGCAAGCCGGTGGAAATTCCCAGCCCGGAACTAGGCGATAAAGGCTTTCACCGTCTCCATGAAATCAGTTTCGACCTGGGTAATATACCCCTCGCTGAAGCACAGATCGTCGACACAGAAGTATTCACCGGCATCAATGCAGACGCGGCTCGTTCAATACTGGCAAACTACGGCACCTACGAATTGAACAAGGAAACCTGGAATCACCTGAAAAGCCATTTCGACAAGTTGGAACAAACTTCGCCGGCCAGCTACCGGGACGCTCCCCAGGACAATCAGGTGATTATTGAATCCTCTTATCGCCTGCCGAAAGCATGGCAGTTTAACGAGGACGAAGGCAAATACCATTTCAAACACCACCCCTGCAAACTGCGCCAGGAATATCAGGTACCCCCCAAAGCCGAACGCCGCTACCCCTATCAGCTCAACCACCCTTTTACCATGGTGGAGCGACTGCGTTTTAAAGTGCCCCGTTCATTTGATATGAAGCCCCTGGAAAAAGAACTGGACACAACCCACTTTCACTTCACCACCAACTCCAGCTGGCAGGATGAGTATTACGTGCTGGAATATCGTATGGTTAGCAAAACCGACCATGTGCTACCGGAAGACTACCAACAATACCGGGAAGACATTGAGAAACTGCGCGAGCTGGCCAACTATTACCATCTGTACCTAGACGCCCCCGCCATAGATATCGAGGTCGAGATCGAGTTGCCTCAAGCCGAGCCACAGTAACCACCATGCGCACCTTTATCCTTCGCACCCACGCCGCACCCACCGACAGTGCCAAATTTCTGGTCTGTGTCGGTAGAGATACCCACAGTGAAATTCTCGCCCACACACTAATGATTGTTATTTTTTTGATCCAGTTGCACCATCGTTATACACCTGATAATGGAAAGTCTCCTGAGGCTTCCCTCACCATTAGATAATTTTTAACAATCATTTACAGCCTAACAGCTTGCCTGCACTCGGAGTATCTGTAGACTTTTGCCCACCCCAGCCATATCGCCAAGGAATTCGACATGCAAAAATTTGTTTACACTCTGTCCATCGTTCTGCTGTTATCCAGCCCTGTTTTCGCCCCCAACAGCTTTGCGGCTTTTCCCGATGAAGACAGCGTGGTTTCGAAAAACTTTAAGCAAGTTGGCCGTGCATTGCGCGGTATGCGCTCTGCAGAAACCGCAGAAGACGTGGCCAAAATTCTCAAAAAAGTAAAAAAATTCAGCAGTAAAAATCGCGACCTGATACCCACCATCATGGTAGAAGGTACGCCACAGGTGGGTGAGTATCAAAAAGGCATGGATGAGTTTTTAGCGCAAGTGGACAAAGCCCTGGCACTGGCGGAAGCCGGTGACAAAGACGGCGCCACGGCCATTGTGAAAAAATTCCGCGATATCAAAAAAGGTGCCCACGATCACTTTAATGTAGAGTGGCGCAAATAGTTTTTCAGAAATTTCCGCTGCGAAAATAGCCATGCCCGCCACCGCTAAATGGGACATTGTTGTCCGCGTTATTCACTGGTCGGTGGCGGCGCTGTTTCTGACCAATTATTTCTACACCGAGCCGGGCTACGATGCCCATATCAATATCGGTTGGATTATTCTCAGTCTTGTGGGCCTGCGTTTGCTGTGGGGTTTAACCTTCGCCAAAGGGCCCAACCACCTAAAAGATTTTCTACCTCGCCGCCGCACTGCTGGCGAGCATCTGCAACACATCAAACATCGCCAGCAACCCAACACCGTTGGCCACAACCCGTTTGGCGCCATTGCCATTTACCTGATGTGGCTGGGACTGGCCAGTGCCGCATTCACCGGTTGGCTACAGGACACAGATTGGGGCTTTGATAACGGCGTGGACATCTGGCATCGGCGTATCGTGCAATGGCTTTTCTATCTGGTGATTGTGCATGTGAGTGCGGTGGTGCTCACATCGCTGTGGCTACGGGTTAACCTGATACGCGCGATGGTGTTGGGGCGTTTTAAGGGCACTTCTAAAAATTGATTATGGCCTCTGCGCAACCTGACAAGCGTTATCGCAAGGCGGCTCGCGCAGGGCAAGGCTGGTTGTCCTTGGCAAGTGAGCCAACACAGCGATAACGTTTGTCAGGCCGCGCCCTTCGGGGCTTTCAGGCTGCTCTGCCCTCGGTGTTGCGCCTTCTTGACAGGCAGTCAGCATGCCTGCGAAGCCGCGCCTTGATGGCAGAGCAGCCTGAAAGCCAGAGGCCGCAAGCAATTATTAGAAGTGCCCTAAAGACGGTGGCTAAAGCCGCGACTTAAACCTGGGGCTTAAACCTGGGACAAGGGAAAAGCCATAACAGCCTCGATACTTTGCTCACCGAGCAATTGCATCAATAACCGATCCACTCCCAGAGCGACACCGGCACATTCCGGCATACCACTTTGCATTGCCGCCAGTAACTTCCCATCGGCCTCAATCTCTGCCTTGCCCGCAGTGCGACGCTGCTGACGATCGTCTTCAAATCGCCGCGCCTGTTCTTTAGGGCAAGTCAGCTCCCAGTAACCATTGGCCAACTCCATACCATTGAGAAAGGCTTCAAAGCGGCGCGCCACTGGCTGGCCATTATTGTCTGGTTGGATACGAGCCAGCGCCGCCTGACACTGCGGGTAGTCATACACCAGCACCAACCCATCGGGCAGTTTTGGCTCGATAGCAAAACTGAAAATGGCATCCAGGCAGGTGGAGCGGGGTTCATTGAAGGCTGGGTTGCCTGTCACTTCTCCGGCCAGAGTTTGGAGATTTTGCAAGGCAACGGTATGGGGATTAAGCCCTGTGTGCTGAAGAAACAATTCCCCATAACTGAATTTATGCAGCGGCAGAGAATCCGGTAGTAGATGGCGTAGCAATTCCGCCACTTCTTCCATCAAGCGATGTTCATCCCACCCCACCCGGTACCATTCCAGCAAGGTAAATTCCGGGTTGTGGCGCGAACCGGCTTCACCATCCCGAAAGGCTTTGCCAAGGCAATAAATATCGCCACTGCCTGCCGCCAGCAGCCGCTTCATAAAATATTCGGGGGAGGACTGCAGAAAGAACTCGCCGCCATTGCATTGAGCAGCGATGGAATCGATATGCAGGTCGGTAACCCCGGTGACACCTAACACAGGCACATCTACTTCAAAGGCGTTGCGCTGATGGAAAAACTGGCGAATCTGCGCCAACAGATGGGCGCGGGCGCGTAGGGTTTCGGTGGATGCGGAAGGCTGCCAGTTCATTAGAAATGCGTCATCCTGAGCGCAGCGAAGGATCTTTTCCCTTGCCGCAAACGTCGAGGTTCTTCGCTGCGCTCAGAATGACAGATAACCACCATACTGCTCGCAGCTCGAAACCCGCTGCTCGTAGCCGATTTTATTCAGTCCGCTTTAGCGCGGCCTTGATATTCGCCGGTACGAGTATCGACTTTAACCACCTCACCAATATTCAAAAACAATGGCACTTTTACCACCGCACCGGTGCTAAGGGTGGCGGGTTTGTTGCCGCCCTGGGCGGTATCACCACGCAGGCCGGGGTCGGTTTCAACAATTTCCAGCTCGACGTGGTTGGGGGGCGTAACAGACAGTGGCGCGCCGTTGTACAGGGTGACAATGCAGGTGTCCTGCTCTTTCAACCACTGGGCAGCATCGCCCACGGCTTTTTCGTCCGCCTGGTGCTGTTCGAAGGTATTGGGCTCCATAAAGTGCCACATTTCACCGTCGTTATAGAGATACTGCATGTCTGTATCCATCACGTCGGCGCCTTCCAGCTGTTCGCCAGATTTAAAGGTGCGTTCCCACACTCGACCAGATTTCAGGTTGCGCAGTTTTACCCGGTTGAATGCCTGCCCCTTGCCGGGTTTGACGAATTCGTTTTCCACGATGGAACAGGGATCGCCGTCCAACATTACTTTCAGACCGCTGCGGAATTCGTTGGTAGAATAGTTTGCCATTGTTGCCTCTATGTACTGGTCATTCAAAAGCCGCCTATGATACCTCGAACTCAGCTTGTATTGGAGCCCACTCCCTGGCAACAGGAGCTATCCAATTGCATCGCCGACCCGGAACAACTGTTCGCTCTGCTGCAATTGCCTCATGAGCAACTGGACGCAGCCCGCGCCGCCTGCCGGGATTTTCCCCTGCGAGTGCCCCACCCCTACCTGAAGCGCATCGCCAAAGGCGATCTGGACGACCCTCTGTTAAAACAAATACTGCCCCTGGGCGATGAGTTGATCGCCGCACCCGGCTACAACACTGACCCCGTGGGCGAAAGCCAAACCAATCCAGCACCGGGGTTGATTCACAAATACCGGGGTCGGGTTTTGCTGATTGTCAGCCCCGCCTGTGCCATCAACTGCCGCTACTGCTTTCGCCGCCACTTTCCCTACCAAGACAATAAGCCGAGCCGGGCGCAGTGGCAGCAGGCGCTGGATTACATCGCTGGCGATAGCACAATAGACGAAGTCATCTACAGCGGCGGCGACCCGTTGGCGGCGTCCGATCGCCAGTTGGCCTGGCTCACGGAGCAAGTTGCTGCCATCCCCCACATCCAGCGCCTTCGAGTTCACACCCGTCTGCCAGTGGTGATTCCCCAGCGAGTCACCTCGGAATGCCTGGATTGGCTGACCAACCATCGTCTGCAGCCGGTGGTGGTGATTCACAGCAACCACGGCAACGAAATAGACAGCGCAGTAGCCAGCGCCATGGCCCGTTTGAAAGAAGCAGGCGTCACCTTGCTGAACCAAGCGGTTCTGCTGGGTGGCATCAACGATAACAGCGACACCCTTGCCGACCTCAGCCAACGCCTGTTCGAGGTAGGCGTACTGCCCTACTACTTGCACGTACTGGATAAAGTGCAAGGCGCCGCCCATTTTGCGGTTTCAGAGGAACGCGCCCGGCAACTGGCCGCCGAATTGCTGACTCGCCTGCCCGGCTATCTGGTGCCCAAGCTGGTGCGCGAAGATGCCGGTTGCCTGTCAAAAACGCCACTACAACCACTGTTATAACTATTTCTTTTAGTAAGTGCCCATAGCAGTCACTAACCGCTATACTGGGGTCTGCACTCTCTATCGCACTTTTCACTCGCAACAAGGAGCGCGCGTTTGGATACGTCCCAACACGATGAACAACTGATCGCCTTGTGTCGGCGCCTGTCCGGCCCGTCGCAATCGCTCGATCACCTCTCCCTGTGCGACCACAACCCGGACATTATGGCGTTGTTTATGGAACGCCTCGGCGCTGACGATCCGGCGCGTATCAGCAATACGCTCTACAGCCTGGTGAAAGAACTGTCGTCACTCAATGTACCGGCGCTGCAAAAGCTGGCCCTGCTCAATCAGGTTTACCCGTTGGTATTGCAATGCGCTGAAGCCCTCAGCCGGGTGCGCCTGACACCCAAAACCGCGCAAACCATCGCCACCTCCCAGGCATTACTAAAACACTTGGCTGCGGGCTTTCGCACGGTGGTGGCCGGTATCGGCCAGGAAGAAATTTCACCCCTGCCACAACAACAATTGGTACAGGCCATCGCTCACACCATGGAAGTGTCTGGCCTTATGTACCTGCGCTCCCTGCAATTCTATCTGGCCACGCCACGGCATTTCTGGGCGGATGTACATTTGCTGTATCGCATTGCCGAGCACTGCGGCATACCGCGTCACAAACACGGCCACCAAAGCGATGGCCAGAGCCTCAGCATTCGCTGTGACTACGTGCGCCTGCTGCTGATTGCCTGCTGCAACCCGGCGCAATTTCCCGCCAGCGATCTGCAGCGGCTGTTTAAAGGGCTACCTTTGTGGGTGGATACCGCGCGCCTGACAGACAACGACGGCACCAGCCTGTTTGTGGTGGACAGCGATGCCGACCTGCCACCCTATTACCGCTCACAGCTGGAGTCCGACAAACAGTCTGGCGTACGCGCGCTCAATCTGGAGCGCCTGGTCAACTATCTGGAAGGCAAGCTCTATAACAACCCGGACGCTGCCCTGGTGGACAACTTTGCCCGCCATCTGGTCACCAACCTGTGTCAATCCTGGAGTGCGGAAAGCTCTCGTCAATCGGAGCGCAGCAGCGAAAACGACATTCAGGTCGAGCTGGTGTATGGGTTGTCTTACAGCCACAAAGCCCTGGCTGAAACCAACTTCGAGCAGTTTTTACGCACCATCAGCTCCATGCAGGAACCCTCGAAAGACAAGTTCCAGCTGCAGGAAGTGGACAACTCCCCCGGCAAACGGATAGCGCCACGGGATGGCGATGTGTGGCGCAATGCACCGGACGTGGCGCGACAAAAAAACGAGGCAACCCCCTCTGCCAAAGCCATGAGCCTGTCCGGAGCAGCCAGTGGCGAGCAAAGCAGTGAGCGCGACAATCTGTATCCCCAGCTGGTCAACCGAAGTGCTCAGGGCGCTTGCCTGGAATTCCCCCGCGGCCAGCACCCCAAGGTATTGCCTGGCGAGGTGGTGTGCTGCCGTTATCAAGCAAACGAACCCTGGCAACTGGGCCTGATTCGCTGGAAGCGCATAACCCCGCACCTGCAAATGCAGCTGGGGGTTGAGCTGTTAACCATGAAGCCCCACCCCAGAGCAGCGCGCATCCTCCGTGAGAACAAAGCGGCCGGCCCCTATTTGCCAGCGCTGTTGCTCACGTCCAACGAAGGCGTGATGCAACCGCCCCAGGTACTGCTGCCGGTGATGCCATTCAAGCAGGGCGACCGGGTACACTTGCTTGGGGGCAAGCGCGGTGCGGTAGCCACTCTGTCGGTACCCATTGACGCTACCAGTCATGTGAGTCGCTTTACCCTGGAAAATACCGGGCGTCAGGAATAAAGAGACCCACAAAGTGACCGATAATAACTATTCCCAACCCGTAACCGATTAAGCTGTAAGTTATGCAACCACAAGACACCACTTTGAAAACCCTGTTTATCCACGACCATGTGGAAGAAGCAGACCGGCTCGCCAGCCTGCTGCGCAACGCCGGCTACAAGGTGTCACCGAAACACGTGGAAGCGGAAGCGGACCTGCCGCAACTGTTGCAAAACAACCACTGGGATTTGATCCTCGCCCAGTACGAGTGCACCACCCTGAGCATGCAGGCAATCTTCCACAACACCCGCCGCCTCAACCGCGATATTCCGGTGATCACCATCACTGAAAATCCGGATGGCAAACGCGTTGAAGGGCTGCGCCTGGGAGCCTCCGACGTGGTGGGCGTAGACGACGACCAGCACTTGCTGCTGGTGGTGTCGCGGGCGCTTTACAACCTGGGGCAGCGGCGCCGCCTGCGCCACTGGAAGCGCCGCTATTC
This sequence comes from Porticoccus sp. W117, assembly GCF_030341905.1. Lineage (GTDB taxonomy): Bacteria > Pseudomonadota > Gammaproteobacteria > Pseudomonadales > Porticoccaceae > SCSIO-12696. The sequence continues at coordinate 20,331 of NZ_JATAAF010000028.1, forward strand.
CGAGGCGGAAACCCGCTGCCTGCAGCTGCTGGATAACTCCCGGGATGCCATTGCCGTTATCAAGGAAGGCACCTACATCTACAGCAACGACAGCTATGCCCAGTTGTTCGGGTATATGGACCGGGACGAAATGTTGTGCCTGCCAGTGATCGACACCATCGCTCCACAGGATCAGGAGCAAATCAAAGCCCTGCTGAAAACCCAATACAGCGATGAGACCTGGGAGAGCAGCGAACGGTACTTTCAGGGCATGCGCAGCGACGATCTGCCCATCGACCTCACCGTGGCGGTATCGCAAATCGAATACGAAGATGAAGCGGCACTGCAGTTCTGCATCAATCACAACTTCTTTGCCGCTGGCGGCCAACAGCAGCCGCTTCACGGTACCCATACAGCGGCGGCAGCGCCCGCACCAGTGCCCCAGCAAGAAGCCGGTGGCGGCAGCGGCTTTACCGAAATTCGCCTGCACAAACTGATCGAGCACATCAATGGCGCCATTCGCCGCGCCGCACAGATGAGCAAAGATTCCCTGCTGATGCTGATCAAACTGGATCAGTTCGAGAATCTGCGCGCAGAAAATGGCATCAAACTCACCGAAGACCTGCTCCATCGGGTGGCAGAACTGGTGGAAGTGCACACCCCGGATCAGCACAGCCTGAGCCGCTTCCAGGAAGACAGCTTTGTGATGCTGCTGCCAGACACCGACGCCGACAACGGCCTGCGACTGGCGGATAACCTCTGCGGTCAATTGGCCCAGGAAATTATCGCCATCGAGCAACAGACCTTTGCCGCCACCCTGAGCATTGGCCTGACAGTGATTTCGGAAACCGTGACCACGGTAGAAAGCGCTATTGGCCGCTGTGTGGATGCCATCGGCAAGCTGCGCGATGAGCAAGGCGGTGGCCAGCTGGGCAACGGCGCCCGCCTCTACGAGTTGGAATTCTCCCCCTCCATTGAAGAAATCGGCGCCAATACCGAAACCATGGGTCGCCGCCTGCTGGGCAACGACCAGTACGAGCTGCTGTTCCAGCCCATTATTGGCCTACAGGGTGTAAATCTGCCCATCTATGAAGTGCTGATTCACATCAAGCCGGAAGCCAACCCCAAAGACTACCCGGTGGACTTTATTGCCCAGATATTCAAAACCGACGCCGGCGCCGATATCGACCGCTGGGTGATTCGCCAGGCGTTGATCGAACTGAAAGAAAAACTGCACACCACACCGGATGCCCGCCTGTTTATCAACATCAGTCGCGCCAGCTTTTGCGATCCAAATTTCAGTAGCTGGATAAAAGACACCATTGAACAGACTGCCATCCCCACCAACGCGTTGATCTTCCAGCTGCGGGAACTGGATATCAGCCGTTATCTCAACCAGGCCACTGAAGTGTGCCAGAGCTTGAGAGAGCTGGGCAGCCAGGTGTCCCTGTCCCATTTTGGGCTGTCTCTGGATCCGATGACCATGTTGGAGCGTCTGTCCGTGGACTACGTCAAACTGGACCGGATGCTGGTGGACAAAGCCCAGGAAGGCGACTCTGGCCAAGAAGCGATCGAGGAAGTCATCAACCGCCTGCGAGCCAGCGACGAATGCATCATCGTGCCCTTTATTGAAAACCCCACCATGATGCCCACCCTGTGGAAAATGGGGGTTCACTATATTCAGGGGCATTACCTGCAAGCGCCGCAGCCGCATATGAATTACGACTTTAGTGGGGATCAGTGATTCTCGGTTGCGGGTTACGAGTTGCGGGCGGCGAGCAGCCCTGGCGTAATTGTCACCCTGAGCGTAAGGACACTACTTTCAGACACCCCAAAAAAACCGTCATTCCCGCGAAAGCGGGAATCCAGAAACCACAATACTTCAAGGCTTTAGTACCATAACAACGATGGATCCCCGCCTACGCGGGGATGACGATCTTCTTAATGCTCGTCGCCCGCAGCACGCAGCCGAGTCCTTGTCTATACTCACAACTACACCTTTAAACGGAAAACCAGACCATGAAACCAATCTGTCGCCTGCTGGCGGCGGCATTGCTGTTTTTGCCGTCTGCCTGCAGTCAGGAATCATCCCAAGGTAACGGAACAGCTGCCCCCGCCCAAAGTACCCAATCCGCCGCACAAGATGCCGCCTTACTCTACGAGGGTTTTGGCAACTTCCAGCGCGCCATCACCACCGCCTCGCCAGAGTGCCAGCGCTGGTTCAACCAGGGCATGCAACTGCTGTACGGTTTTAACCACGACGAAGCCATACGCTCATTTACCATGGCGGCGCAGCACGACCCAAGCCACCCCATGCCTCACTGGGGGGTGGCCTATGCACACGGCATTAATATCAATGACCCGGAGATGACTGAGCAACGCTCCCACGCTGCGCGTACTGCCGCCGACTCGGCCATGGCGAGAATCGACAACGGCTCCCCCGTTGAGCAGACCCTGGTGCGCGCCGTAGACAAACGTTACGCCTTACCCATCCCTGAAAGCCGCACTCATCTCGACCAGGCCTACGCCGACGCCATGGGCCGCGCCCATCGCCAGTATCCAGACGATACCGATCTCGGTGCACTGTACGCCGAATCATTGATGAACCTGCAACCCTGGGACTACTGGGATAAAGACGGCAACCCCAAAGGGCGCATTGAAGAAATTGTCAGCACACTGGAAGGCGTGTTGGCCAAAGACCCCAACCACCCCGGCGCCAACCATTTCTACATTCACGCCGTGGAAGCATCCAACAACCCGGATCGCGCAGTGCCTGCCGCCGACACATTGACAGGCTTGGTTCCCGGCTCCGGCCACCTGGTGCATATGCCATCCCACATCTACATTCGCGTGGGTCGCTACGGCGATGCAGTGGATTCCAACAGCGCCGCAGTAAGCGCCGACCGCGCCTACTTCCAGCGCTCACCAGAACCGCAGATGTACGCCATCTACTACGCTCACAACCTGCACTTTCTCGCCTATGCGGCGATGATGTCTGGACGCTATGAAGACGCCATTACCGCCGCTCGTGCCCTGGAAGCAGAGATGCCGGAAGCCCCGCTGAGGGAATTCGCCGGGCTTATAGAAGGCATTATGCCCACCACCTTCCACGTGCTGGTGCGCTTCGGTAAATGGGAGCAGATTCTCAATGAGCCGGACTACGCCGAGTTTCGCCTAGTAAGCCGCGCCGTGCGGCGCTACGCCCGCTCCATCGCCTACTCAGCCCTGGGGCAAACCAGTCAGGCACGGGAAGAAATGGCCGCATTCCTCGCAGCGGCAGAGCGCATCCCCGAGGAGTGGTATATCTTCAATAACCAGGTATCCACTGTGATGCCCATCGCCAAAGCCATGATTGAGGGCGAACTGCTGTTCCGCGAAGGTGAACGAGAGCAAGCCTACGCCCTACTGCGCCAAGGCATCGCCGCCGAAGATGCCCTGGTATACGACGAGCCACCGGGCTGGATGCTGCCAGTGCGCCACGCACTGGGAGCGCTGTTGATGGCAGACGGTCGCTTCGAAGAAGCGGAACAAGTGTATCGAGACGACCTGAACCGCAACCGCAGCAACGGCTGGGCACTACTGGGGCTGCGTCAGGCACTGGCAGCCCAGATGAAAGAAGCGGAAGCCAATGACGTAGGCAAACGCTTCGATCTGGCCTGGGCAAAAGCGGACACCCACCCCAACTCCTCCTGTTACTGCGAACCGGGGACACCCCAGTAACGTCATCCTGAGGAGCGCCATTCCCGTCCCGTCATCCTGAGGAGCGCAACGACGCGAAGACAAATTGGCAGGAAAGACAATTTGGGCGTCGAAGACGGCCCGCAGGGCCGAGCACCATGGATGGTGCGAGTCAATCTCACAAATATCAGACTGCGAGACCCTCACGTCGCTGCGCTCCTCAGGGTGACAACGAAGGTAAATGCTTGGGTAAGATATTTCCTACAAAAAAATCAGATTTTTACCAATAGTTTCCCAAGGGCCAATATGGAATCATACCTACATCGCAGGAAGCGTCGGGACTAAAGGATAAACAACCGGGATGGTTGCGGGAAACGACAGGACGCCACCAGGGACGATTGTTAAGGACAACATTTTACCGAAACGGCCACCTAATCAGGTGGCCGTTTCTCTTTCTGGCGTTGTATGATTCTGAGCAATCAAGGACTCAGCAGCCCGGCAGGCCAATATGCTTTCTACCATTACCACCCTGTGCGTTGGTTTTTCTGTCGTTATGGCCGTGGTATTTTTATTGCTTTATCTGGCCTTTCTGAAAAACATCAATAAATCCTGGTTCGCAGTCTGCTCCGGTACTGGCCTGTTAACCACTTTGTGCGCGCTGCAACTGGCACACTTGGATTTCCTGGGCAACCAAACAGACTTGCTTGATTCGCAGTTTTATCGATTACTGACCTTTATTACACCGCCACTGTTCTATTACTTCAGTCGGGCGGTTATGTTCCCCAGCTCCCCGGTAAAACCTCTGCTGATATTGCATCTGCTGCCAGTGTCCCTGGTATTTTATCTGCCAAGAGAAATCGCTGTTCCACTGGCTTTCCTGATTGGTACCAGCTACTGCTGCTGGCTGTTTCACTTGATTTCCCGTTTGCGGGCTCACCGAAAACGCTATGCGGTTGAACTGTTTTTCTTCGGCTTTTTTTCAGTTCTGGCACTACTGGTATTGATTCTAGGATTTTCCAGTTCCTACATAGACAGCGCCTACTTCTACTATTTTTACGCCAACGGTATTGCCTTGGCATTCGTGCTTATTACCGCCTCTTTTATTATTTACCCGGACTTGGTTACAGAGCTGAATGAGGCAGTATCTCTCAGCTATTCAAAATCCACCCTGAACAATATTGACGTGGACACCACCCTGAAAAAGCTCAACCAGTTAATGGCCATCGACAAGATATATCAGAACGAAAATCTGAGCCTGTCTTTTTTGGCAGACACAATGGGCCTTTCAAATCACCAGCTATCAGAGCTGATTAATACTCGCCACGGCATGAGCTTTTCAAAATATATTCGCAGCCAGCGGGTTGAGGCGGCCAAAAAACTGCTGTTGGAAGACCCAAAGGCATCAATCCTTTCGATCAGCATGGAGTTGGGCTTTCGCTCCCAATCTAATTTTTACAGCGCCTTTAAGGAAATCACTGGCCAATCTCCCGGTAGCTTTCGGCAATGCGCTGAAAGCTGACTTGTCGACTCTTGAATTATCATTCAGCACAAGAATAACTATTTGATCTGCAAAGAATAATAATTTTTTTATTCAATTTTTATCCATCAGGAATTTTTAACTTTCACAAACGTGCATTCTGCCAGTGACCCCAAAAACTGAGGAGAGCACAATGTATATCGAAACCAGTTATCTACTGTACCTGATGATCAGCACTACCCTGACCGTGTGGGTGGCTCGCACGTTAAGCAAAAACGGCCTGGTGTTTCTGATCGACAGCTTTAACGGCAACGAGCAATTGGCTCATTCTGTTAACCACTTGTTGGTGGTGGGTTTCTACTTGCTCAATCTGGGTTATATCCTGCTAGCTTTGCAGACCCAGGATGAATTGAGTTCCCTTCGGCACTCCATTGAGTTCATCAGCAAAAAAGTCGGCCTGGCCATGTTTGTATTGGGCGCCTTCCACTTCTTCAACGTATTTATCATCTCCAAGTGGCGGCGCAAGGCGGTACAAAAACACAGTGGACAACCAGAACCAAAGAAACCTAAGAAGGACGTATGGGCTTCCTGAGCAGTAAAGCTAACAGAGAAACGGCCGCCTAATCAGGTGGCCGTTTCTCTTTGTATTGATTCCCCCATCCATTTGGCGGCACAATCGGCTTTGACAGTTCAACTGACAAGGAAGGTTACCCATGGCCAAAAAGCTGTTTCGTTCACTGCTGCTGATTATCAGCGGCTGTTTGTTGGTTCTCGGATTCCAGAAATTTTTCAGCCTTAACAACGGGCCTACTTTCACCACCCAGCCAGCAAACAACCACTTTGACCACGTGCCCAAAATCAGCCAGCAAGAGGCAGAACAGCACCGTCAGAGCGGTTTTGAATCTCTTGTCAGCTTGAGCGATATCGCCACTCTGCCCACCGCCTTTACCCAGGATCAAGCCCTTATGGCACTGGCGGGCAGGTCTGACCAACGCACCATCGAACAACTTATCTCTGAGACCGGACAGCTGGCCGATGGTGGCCTGCAACGGGCGGCCCTGATCACACTGTTTGCCCGCTACACGGAGCTGGCACCCCAACGCGCAGTTGCCAGCCTGCCCCAGGTTCCCGCCCGCCATTCCAGAGACATTACCTACACAGTATTCCACTACCTGGCGCGCATGGACATTAATGCCTCCATTGAAATGGCTCTGGCAGAAGAAAACCGCCAGTTCAGTCAATGGGCAGCGGAGGCCATCTATTACGCATGGCAGCACGACAGCAAAGAATTGCTGGCAGATATTGAGCAACAGTTGGCCCCGGTTGCCGATCTCAAGGCACTGCGCATAGACGTACAAGTCACAAGCCTGGCCGGTTCACCCCAGCAGATGATGGAGGCGGCTTTGGCCATGTCGGCTGCAGACGGCCAGTACCAGTACGTTCAGCAAGCCGCCCAACAGTGGGCAAATCAATCCCCAAAAGAGGCTTATAAATATGCTGTGGAGCTACAAGATGCCCAGCAGCGGCAGTTGGCGCTGAACGCTATTTTACAAATTTGGGCAAAGACACAAGATGGCGCCCAACAAGCCCTGAACGCTGTAAACGACCTGCCAGCCTTTGAGCGCGAATCTGTTTATTACAGCATATTCCAGAGCTGGGCTGCACAGGCCCCTAAAGAGGCGCTTGCCGCGCTGGAACAGGTACAGGATGCACGGGTCAAGCGGGATCTGGAAAGCACTATTGCCTATCAGTTAGCCAGCATATATCCGTTAGAGGCGTTGCAGTGGGCCAATGAAGTAGACGGCAATCAACAAGATCAGCGGATGTTTTCAGTGCTACCCGAAGTCGCCAGAACACACCCGGAAGCCGCTATCGAAGTGCTACAGAGCATAGACAGTCACCGGGCACAACAGTTGGTAAGTACCGTGATGCATGCCATTGCCAATAACAGCCCGGAAACTGCTCTGAGCATGATGGAACTGCTGCCACAAGACCAGCGCTCGCAAGCCATGATCACTGTGGCGGAACGCTGGATGCAGCAAAACCCGGAAGCAGCACTGGACTGGGTGACCACCCAGGACGAAGCTATCCAACAAACGGTTTTGCGCCAAACCAGCTACCAACTGGCATACCAGGATCCGGAAAGAGCTATCCAACTGATGGATCGGCTACCGAGTAACGTACGAGAGAGCTGGCTGCCCACGATTGCCGCCGCCAAAGCCAATACTGATCCACAGCAGGCGGCGGAGTGGATTCAGCAATTTCGCGACAGTCGCAACTATAAGCAAATGGTTCAGTATGTAAGCAGCAGCTGGGCACAAAGCGACCCTCAAGCAGCCCTCGACTTTGCCTTAAGTGAGTCGAACGGCGGCAATAATCAGGCCGTTAATCTGGCACTCAACTCTTGGGCCAACAGCGATCCCGCCAGCGCCGCCAACTGGCTGACCAGCAATGCCAAGGAACAACAACTCTCCACTGGCGCACGTCAGATCGCCAGCGTCTGGGCACAACAGAGCCCTCAGGAAGCGGAACAATGGGCGCAATCCCTGCGCTCAACAAAAGCACGGGACAACGCCCTTAACGGGCTAATTGGCAGTGGCAATCTGGGCACCGACAAAGCACTTGAACTGATGTCATCCATCAACGACAAACGCACCCGCACAAACGCGCTCACTGGGCTCTTTTCCAACTACTATTTCTTCAACCGGGACGCAGCAATACAACTTAGGGACAACCCCAACCTATCAACTGAAGACCGACGCACCATCGATATGCTGCAAAAATCCATGGATGAAAGTTCCGGTTCCGTACCGATGTTTTATCCTGAGATGCAACTCCACGAAGTAATTCGATAGTGCACTGCCACCCCCCTCCAATAAAACAAACCTATCTGCCGCATAAATAAAATCGATTTTATTTATCGACAGCACAAACCAATACTGGGACTACGCCGCAAAACCTTGCAGCTCCTTAATAAATTTCAATAGGAGGTAGTCCCCATGTTTTTGAAAGCCAAGCCGTTAGCCCTTGCTCTGGCGGTAGCCCTAACCCCATTAGCAGCTATCGATACAGCTGAAGCGGGCGGCACCCCCAAATCTAATCAATTCTGGTGGCCCAATCAGGTAGATTTAAGCCCCCTGCGCCAACACGGCATTGAATCTAACCCCTTCGGCGAACAATTCGACTACGCCGAGGCTTTTAAACAGCTGGATCTGAAGGCGGTAAAAGCCGACATCGAAAAGCTGATGACCGAATCCCAGGATTGGTGGCCCGCTGACTATGGCCACTACGGCCCATTCTTTATTCGCATGGCCTGGCACAGCGCCGGTGTATACCGTGTGGCCGATGGCCGCGGTGGTGCCGCCGGTGGCCAACAGCGCTTTGAGCCGCTGAACAGCTGGCCCGACAACGCCAACCTGGACAAAGCCCGCCGCCTGCTGTGGCCCATCAAGAAAAAGTACGGCCGCAGTCTGTCATGGGCGGACCTGATGGTGCTCACCGGTAACGTGGCTCTGGAATCCATGGGCTTTAAAACCTTCGGTTTTGCCGGTGGCCGTGAAGACGACTGGGAGGCCGACCTGGTGTACTGGGGCCCGGAAAACGAATTCCTGGCGGACGAACGCTACAGTGAAGGCCGCAAACTGGAAAAACCCCTGGCTGCTGTACAAATGGGCCTGATTTACGTCAACCCGGAAGGCCCCAATGGCAACCCGGATCCGCTACTGGCCGCCAACGACATTCGCGAGACCTTTGGCCGTATGGCCATGAACGACGAAGAAACAGTGGCCCTGATTGCCGGCGGCCACACCTTCGGTAAAGCCCACGGTGCCGCCAAGCCAGAAGGCAAAGTGGGCCCGGAACCCGCTGCTGCCGACATTGAAGAACAAGGCTTTGGCTGGACCAGCAAATACAAAAGCGGCAAAGCCGAACACACCATCACCAGTGGGCTGGAGGGCGCCTGGACGGTAAGCCCGGCCCAGTGGACTCATAACTTCCTGCAAAACCTGTTCAATTTTGAATGGGAAAAAACCCGCAGCCCTGCAGGGGCCATTCAGTGGATTCCCAAAGACGGTCAGGCATCTAACCTGGTGCCCGACGCTCACATCCCCGGTAAGCGTCATGCGCCCATTATGCTCACCACCGACCTGGCGCTGAAATTCGACCCCAGTTACCGCAAGATATCCAAGCGCTTTCTGGACAACCCGGCAGAATTTGAACTGGCTTTTGCCAAAGCCTGGTTCAAACTCACCCACCGCGACATGGGCCCCCGCGCCCGCTACCTGGGCAGCGACGTACCTGGCGAAGCTCTGCTGTGGCAAGACCCGGTACCGGCGGTTGACCACGCTCTGGTGAACGCCAGTGATGTGAAAAAACTGAAGGCCAAAGTGCTGAAATCCGGCGTTAGCGTACCGGCGCTGGTAAGAACCGCCTGGGCCTCTGCCGCTAGTTTCCGTGGCACCGACCTGCGCGGTGGCGCCAACGGCGCACGCATTCGCCTGACCCCACAAAAAGACTGGGCGGCCAATAACCCGGCGGAACTGCAAACCGTGCTGGTTGTGCTGGAGAAAATCCAGAGTGACTTCAACCGCAAATCCAAGAGCCGAAAAATCTCCCTGGCGGATATGATTGTGCTGGCTGGCAGTGCTGCGGTTGAACAGGCAGCGAAAGACGCAGGCCACAAGGTAAGCGTGCCGTTTACCCCAGGCCGCACCGACGCCTCCCAGCAGCAGACGGATGTCTCTTCATTCGCCGTGTTGGAGCCCAAAGCTGACGGCTTCCGCAACTACTACAGTGACGGCAGCAGCCACTCACCCACCAATATGCTGATTGACAAGGCCAACCTGCTGAACCTCACCGTGCCGGAAATGACCGCACTGGTAGGCGGCCTGCGGGCACTGGATGCCAACACCGGTGGCGCCAAACACGGCGTATTCACCAATGTGCCTGGCACACTCAGCAATGACTTCTTCGTCAACCTGCTGGATATGTCTACCCACTGGAAAAAATCCGGTGAAGGCTTGTACGAAGGCCGCGACCGCAAAACCGGCAACGTGAAGTGGACAGCCACCCCGGTTGACCTGCTGTTTGGCTCCCACGCCGAACTGCGCGCCATCGCCGAAGTGTACGCCGCCAACGACGGGGAAGATAAATTCCTCAGCGACTTTGTGGCCGCCTGGAACAAGGTGATGATGCTGGACCGGTTTGATGTGGCGGGCAAATAAATAGACCTGTCGTCCTGAGATATCTAACCATCAACAACCACAAGCCCCGTCCACAAGGATGGGGCTTTTTAATATCCCGATACTAAGCATCTGTTGCATTTTGTATAAAATTTTATACAATCACCCTGATGGAAAGGACTCTAAAGCCAATTTATTGGGAGGGAACCAGCAAATCCGATTTGCTTAGCTTCCCAAACGATGCCAAGCAGGCTGCAGGCTATCAGCTTCATCGCCTCCAGCAAGGGAATGACCCGCTGGACTGGAAGCCGTTGAAGAATTTGGGCAAGGGCATTAGTGGTGTTTATGAAATACGGATTTGGGCAGACGATGGGACTTATCGGGTCGCCTATGTCACAAAGCTGAAAGACGGAATAACCGTATTGCACTGCTGGCAAAAAACAACACAAGCCGCCGCCAAGCCAGACATAAAGACCATTACTGACCGCTACAAAGCAGCCAAACAGAGGCTGAAAATATGACAAATGAAGTAACTGAAACAGTAACCACAGGCAGCGTTTTCGACGATCTTGATTTCGATCCAGGTGAAGCTGAACAGTTAAAACTCAAAGCAGCCCTGTTCAACACCATCGTCAACCACATGAAGGAACATAACCTGACCCAACAACAGGCCGCCGACGCAATGGGCGTGCAACGTTCACGGGTTGGTGACATCTGCCGAGGCAAAACAGCGGGGTTTACCATTGACGCTTTGGTGGCCATGGCAGCTCGTGTTGGGCTCCACCCCTTGCAAATTGCCGCTTAACTGCTCCGGAACTTCATCACTCACGCACCTGTGCACACCTTTTTTTGCAACGCTGCGGAGAATTCACCGCCCACATCTGTCTATAACTGATCTGTTTATCGACCCACTCTGGAACCAATACCAACAACAAGTACCAACACATGAGGAATCACCATGCTGGGATACACAACCATTGGCACCAAAGACCTGGCCAAAGCCACCGCCTTTTACGACGCACTGCTGGAGCCAATTGGCGGCAAGCAGCTGATGGGGCTGGACCGTATTAAGTTCTACGGCGACGGCAAAGGCGGCGCCATGCTGGCGGTTTGCACCCCCTCCGACGGCGGCGAGCAAAGCTGCGGCAACGGCCAAATGATCGCCATCCCCGGCGGCTCAGAAGAAGGCGCCGACGCCCTGTACAACAGAGCCCTTGAACTGGGCGCCACCTGCGAAGGCAAACCCGGCTGGCGTACCGACTTTTTCTACGGCGGCTATGTTCGCGATCTGGATGGCAACAAGATCTCGTTTTATCACATGAACTTGTAAAAGCCCGCCCCGCCCTAAAACTGCTGGATGGTTTCAGGGCGGGATTACTCATCCTCTGGCAAACCATCCAAACCACACCACAACCAATCACTCCCCTGCCTTGTAAAAACAAGCGCACTGATCGCCGCTTGCGACTTGATTCCCGTTATTCCCTATAATGCCTATCCCCTGTAATCGGGCACTGCAAACTACCTGGGCTCAAGGCAACCATGACACTGCTATTAATCTACTTGACCATCGCCATTGGAGTATCTTTTCTCTGTTCGATCCTTGAAGCGGTGCTGCTATCGGTTACCCCCAGCTACGTTGAACAAGTCCGCGAACAAAGCCCGCGCCGCGGCAAGCAACTGGCTCATGTAAAAACCCATATCGATGAGTCGCTGTCCAGCATTTTGATACTCAACACGTTCGCGCACACCATGGGCGCAGCGGGCGTTGGCTCTCAGGCACTGCAAGTGTTTGGCCCGGAGTGGGAAACGTTAATCGCCATACTGCTGACACTGGCCATTCTGTACTTCTCGGAAATCATCCCCAAAACTCTGGGGGCGACATTCTGGCGGCCACTTTCGGTGCCGTCTGCCTATACCATCTCCTGGCTAGTAAAAATTGTTTACCCATTAGTGTGGCTGTCGACACGCATCACCCACCTGTTCAGCAAAAACAAAGGCGCTGAAATCACCCGCGATGAAATTATTGCGTTGGCCTCAATCAGCCATAAAGACGGCACCTTGTTTACCCAGGAAAACCAATACCTGTCCAACCTCTTGAGCATGAGAGACGTGAATGTGGAAGACATTCTGACGCCGCGAAGCGTTGTCCATATGCTGCAAGAATCCCTGACCGTAACCGAAGCGCTCGATAACCCGAAAAGCCGCCAGTTCTCCCGCATCCCAACCTATGGCAATACCACTGACGACATTACCGGTTGTGTATTTCGTACCGATTTGTTTGAAGCGGAACGCAATGGCGACGGCGACAAAGCCATCAAGGAATTGGCGAAAAATATCACCCGTGTTTCCGAAAAACTACCCGTCTACAAAATGTTGGATATGTGCATTAAACGCAAAATCCATCTTGCACTAGCGGAAGATGAGTTTGGCCAGACGTCCGGCGTAGTGACACTGGAAGATGCCATTGAAACCTTACTTGGCCGTGAGATTGTTGATGAGAGTGATCCGGTTGAGGATATGCAGGAGCTGGCGAAAAGGAAGTTTCGGGATCGGTTGAAAAAAGCGCGGAAAGACAAATCTAACCCGCAAGAGAAAAGCTAGATTAGTGGGGGCCTGCAACCTCCAAGTATCTTTGGACTCACTTTAAATGCACTATAAATAAGCTCGATCTGGCAGCAATCATTAACAATGAATTTCACACCATTTTTATTGCAGTACAAGTGTAGATCGCTCATTTACCACTAGGGAACATCTGATTAATTGATAAAGCGATTTTATGTTCGCAAATCAAAAACTCAGATGCTCGTTTTCTCCAAATCTTGCACAAATAACTCGATATTTACGCGTATGCTCATCGTAACGGGGGGCTCCTCCCCGTTTTCAGGCGAACTACGCCTGAGACAACTCTGGCTGTTTCAGCAAATGAGCTTTAGCTACCACAAGGTTCATCAACGCACAGCTCACAAATAAATGGTGGGCGTTTTTATCAATCCC
>NZ_JATAAF010000029.1 GCF_030341905.1 Porticoccus sp. W117
GTTGAGGCCGGGAATGAGAGTGAGGTGCCGCTTAATGTATCCATAATAGGTGTCCACTTAATAATAGGTGGACACCATCATTATGCGTTCAGAACCGGATCGGTAGATGTGTTGGCCGGACGCTTACTCAAGAAGGTCGTGCCTGGTAAATACATCGTCATTCACGATCCAGCGGGAGGTGTACGCAAGCTCACCTACAAACAGGCCAGTGCCCAATTTACCGGCGTGGCTCTGGAATTAACCCCCACAACCCAATTTGAAGCCAAAGACGAACGCAAAACCCTAAAACTCACCACCTTCTTTAAAGGCGCTGTGGGTATTAAACGCTTCCTATGCCAGCTGTTGCTGTTCTCTGGTGCCTTACAACTGTTTGCTCTCCTTAGCCCCCTCTACCTGCAAACGATCGTTGACAAAGTACTTATGAGTGGTAATGGAGCAACCAGTACAAGCCAAACAGCCGGTGGCCTGTTGCTGGCTTTAGGATTGGGCTTTGGCCTGGTGTTGCTACTCAAGGAGATGATTGGTGCCTTCAGAGGCTATGTGGTTTCCTGCCTGGGCAGCTCCTTTAGTTTCCAGCTCAACAACAATCTGCTGCGCCATTTACTCAAACTTCCTCTGTCTTACTTCCAAACCCGTCATATGGGGGATGTGGTCTCCCGCTTTGGCTCGTTGGAACAAATCAAAAACCTGCTGACTAACGACCTCATTACCGTATTGGTGGATGGGGTTATGGTCATAGCCGCACTGGCTTTGATGCTTACCTACAGCCCCACACTGACAGCAGTGGTTGTGGTCGCTGTTATTGCTTTCTACGCCATCCGTATGGCCTTGTATAAACCCATACGCCACCTTACCGAAGAACAAATCGCCGCCAGTGCCAGCAACAGTTCCAACTTTATGGAAACGGTGCGAGCCATCCAGGGCATCAAAATCTTTGGCAGAGAGTTGGATCGGCAACAACTGTGGCAAAACACCGCCGTCAACCAATACAACTTGGATATTCGCTTGGGTAAATGGAACCTGGGTGTTGGTGCGTCCCAAGGCATCCTCTTTGGGCTCGAAAACATTCTGGTGATCTACCTAGCCGCTCACCTGGTCATGGCCAACCAGTTTACGGTAGGCATGCTCACTGCCTTCTTGGCCTACAAACTCCAATTCACAGGTGCAGTTGCCAACTTAGTGAACAAATGGGTGGAGTTCAAAATGCTCAGCCTGCACCTGGAACGGATAGCAGACATCGCTTTGGCTGAACCAGAAGTGGATGAAAGCGAACTGACTGACCTGAAGCTCGCACAGATCAAGAAAGACCACAAAGACAATACAGGCAGCCCCTTTAAAGGGCACCTTACCCTTAACAATATCCACTTCCAATACGCCGATGGCGAGCCCAAAGTCATCGACGGCACAAGCATCGACATAAAATCTGGTGAATCCGTGGCCGTCGTTGGCCCCTCGGGCTGTGGCAAAACCACCCTGATGAAAATTGCCATGGGCTTACTTGATCCGCAGGAGGGCGCAATACACCTCGATGGTTACAACATCAACGACATTGGCAAAAAGAACTACCGCAAACAGATTGCAGCCGTGATGCAAGACGATCAGCTGCTGTCCGGCACCCTTGCTGACAACATTGCCTTCTTCGACCCAGATCCAGACCAAGAAAAAATCGAGCAATGCGCCAAACAAGCAGCCATTCACGATGACATTCAAAAAATGCCTATGGGCTACAACAGCCTGATTGGAGATATGGGCAGCAGCTTGTCGGGTGGGCAAAAGCAGAGAGTCCTTCTTGCACGAGCACTCTACTCAGAACCGAAAATCCTGTTTCTGGACGAAGCCACAAGTCATTTGGATGCGCATACAGAGCTCCTTGTAAGCAATTCAATCAGTCAGCTAAGTGTCACCAGAATTATTATTGCGCACCGGCAGGAAACCGTTGAAACGACAGATAGGGTCATTTCGCTAAAATTACCAATATATGACACAGCAATCAAAAGAAGAAATGTAAATAAAAATAGTGAAACCTCTTGAACTATTTTTCCCGAAAATGGAAATCCAAAACATAACACTCAATATGACAATGGAGAAAAAGGATGGAAGCACAAAAATCTATAGATCAACCAAATCTCATTGACAAAAAACAAAAGTTCCATGATCAAAATAAGGCATCAAAAAACAAGCTAAGCAACATTGAAGAATTAGTTTTACTTGGGCTGCAACCCTTAAGTCCAGACAAGAGAAAGAAGCTATATATTTTTCTGAAAAAATATCATTCAGATAACTCAGAGTTGAAATTTCTTTTTAGCAATGGCGCTAATGCCTTTGGGCTAACAAGAGAGCTAGATACCTTAACTCACAAAACAATAGAGAATACCTCCAACTCCGAAACTAAGGCAGCCGCACTACACACTCTCGCATCTGGTTATTTTGATGTTTCTAACATTTTGGCAATTCTACAGACAAACAGCATTTCTCTTGAGTTTTTCATGAAGCAGACCATGGGCGACAACCTAAAAGTCATGTCAGATTATTTCCATAATGAAATGAAAAAATGGGAGATATATAGCTGGGAAGAAATTAAAGAAAAATCATTAAAATATTCATTAGAGATCATAAAAAACCATAATAAATCAAGATTCTACACTTTTTCACTTGACAAACAAGGAAACCCTTCAGAAAAGCCTTTTGGTCGAATTAAAAAATCTGCAAAAAGTATAAAATCTGCCATCGAGAAGGCTTCCACTGGAACCATTATTAAAAAAATATGTATTAACGATTTTCAGGGGAAAGCGAACAACATCTTAATTAAAAAAAATGAAATATATATGTTTTATGTATGGTCAAGTCAATGCGACCCATGCAAAGAGAATACACCGCTTCTAGAAAGAATACTTTTAGACAACAAAAGCAGAGAATACAAAATAAACACAACCCTACTAAGCATGGACGACAAGATTATTAAAAGCCCAATCCAGGAATCAAGAAACATATCAATTGGCCCAAAGAACAAGATCTTGCATGACTGGATGATACATGAATATCCGACTGTCATCTTAGTTGATCACAAACAAACCATACGATATAGGGGCGGATTTAAAGAAGATCTACTCAAAAAAATAATTCATAAAATTCAGATTGAATAACTTTAACTTCATAAAAAAGGAGGACCGAAAACAAAAAATTAACATAACGAAAAATTCATAAAATATTGAGGAAAACCTATGAAAATCTATGATTCAATATATTACCAAGAAAGAGAGAATTTAATAGCTGACTTAGGAGAACTAGACTCCACACATGTCACTGGCGGAGGAATTGGTTTCCGCTGTAGCTACAAATGTGTCGGAGGGAGGTGCATATCAAATGCTTATGAGTGCTACGAGCTGGAGCCTCCCAGGCAGGGCGTGCCGGCCGAATGTGAAGATTGCCCGCCAGGAAAACACTGCTGCAGGCCATTTTAAATATTAGAATAAGCCCTTCTTTTTGGCAGACCCAAAAGAAGGGCTCTTCCGTAAAAAACTTAAAAATTAGCCTTATTTAATTTAAAGAGGCTTCTACTTAGATGAATTTCTTGATCACTATTAGCCACCAAAAACCCCAATGGACACTATTTTTTACAGCCACTTGCTACTACCTTACGCAATTTAACTAAACGCCGATTACATTCAGCAATCAATTTTTCTTGTATTGATACATAATTTTCTTGGCATTTTTAACTTATCGAATTAATTTCAATAAATAGCTTGTTGCCTATAAACGTACCTATCAGGTAAATAAAATTCGAGCAACATTAGATGAAGTTAAGCTTTTCATATTGAAAAGATTCAAAACTTAATACGACAAAATCATCGCCAGCCTGCCAAACATTAAGCAACATTCTATTATCAAGTTCAGCCACATAATAGTTGGAAATCAATACGCACAGGATTAGGCGGCTTACTACACAGACGACAGTTGTGTTTCTATTTGCAATTTTTTAACAATGGATAAAACTACTGAACCCCTGACAGCACAACCAAACTAAGCGATCACTACTGAATCATTTGCCAAAAAAAGTATTTTGTAACACAATTGCCGGCGGAAAATACTCTGCTCATAGAGAACGGATATTTATTCATAGTGAGCAATGAAAGGCTTCCCTACAAATATCCACCTTGCTACTATGCCGTTTCCACCTTTACTGCACAGTGTCGCACCCGGGAAATCGGCATTCGCAAAGTGATGGGTTGTTCCAGCACAAGGCTGACTGGGCGCCTGGCCTGGGACTTCTGCAAACCGGTTTTTATTGCCCTGGCCATTGCCATACCCTTGGCCTACATTGCCGCCAACCAGGTAATTCAACACTTTGCTGCGCGCATACCACTGGAATGGATCACCTTTGGGCTGGTGCCCTTAATCACCATCGCTATTGCTTTGATTACCGTCAGTGGCCATACCATCAAGGCAGCACAAACCAACCCGGTGAAAGCGCTGAAGCACGAATAGCAATAATGTAAATTACGGGAAAGTTAGGCAGGGTTTGTTGGCAAATATGTTTCTATGCAACCTTATCAGCCATGCGCCCTGCACACACAAGACTCAATCAAACAACAGGATCAACTGACCATGGGAATGGATCGCGCCATCAAGAAAAAGCGCTGGACCGCAAAACGCATTATCTGGCTGAGTATTATTGTTGTCGCAGGCTCATCCCTGGCCTGGGCCACCCTCAACGTCAGCAACAAAAGTACCCGCCGCATCAATGCGGACTACCTGACCATCGCCACTGTAAACAGTGGCCAGTTCCGCGATTTCACTTCGGTGCAGGCCACAGTAGAGCCCAGGCAGTCCCAACCGGTAAATATTCTGCAAGGGGGCACCGTGGCTGAAATATTGGTGGAGGAAGGCGACATTGTTCAGGCCGGCGACCCACTGGTGCGTTTTGAAGACCCGGACTTTGAACTTAGCGTGCTGGAAAAGGCAGGCAATATTTCCGACCAGATCAATAACAACAACGAATCCCGTTTGCGTCTGGAACAAGACCTTCGTAGCCTGAAAACCCAATTGTTGGACAGGGAATATGAGCTGAAACTGACTCAACGTGATATTGCCACCAAAGAATCCCTATTCAAAAAACAGTTGGTGAGCCGCGATGAAATGGAGCGCCTGCGAGACGATCTGGAATACAAAAAACGCAAGCTCGACCAACTGAAAGCCGACCTGGACGAAAAGAAAAAACAGTACCCGGAAAAACTCCAATTACTGGACGACAGCGACAAGCGCGCCAAACTGCGTTTGCAGAGTGTTGAAAAAAGCATCGACAAACTCATTACTCGTGCCCCCATCAGTGGCCAACTGATCGAAATGGATATTGAATTGGGCCAGCGCAAAGGCGCCGAAACGTTGGGCCGTATCGACGATATCAGCGCCTTTATTCTCTCTGCAGACGTGGGCGAGTACTACATCAACCGGGTAAAAAAAGGCCAAGCCGCCACCTTTACCTACAACGGCAACCAGTACCGCGCCACGGTGGACAAAGTGTTCCCCACCATAACCAACGGCGCCTTTAAAATCCGTCTGGCCTTTGAACAGCAACCGAGCAATATGCGCCGTGGCCTGACCCTGCAACTGCAGCTGGAACTGGGAGCTGCCAGCCATTCCCTGCTGCTGGCAGACGGTGCCTTCTACCAGGACACCGGCGGCAACTGGGCTTTTGTGCTGGATGCCAGCGGCCAAGTCGCCACCAAGCGCGACATCAGCGTTGGCCGCCGCAACAGCGAAGTGATGGAAATTCGCAGCGGCCTGCGGGAAGGAGAACAAGTGATTGTTTCCAGCTACAGCGGTCTGGAAGGTATTGATGAAGTGATTTTGACGAAATGACAGCAAAATTTTACTAAGGAAAGGAAAAACACCATGCTAAAACTCACCGGTCTGACCAAGCGCTTTGCCACCGACGAAGTGGAAACCACCGCCCTCAATGGCATCGATCTGGAAATTAACGACGGCGAATTTGTCGCCGTGATGGGACCATCCGGTTGTGGCAAATCCACCTTGCTTAACGTGGTGGGCATGTTGGACACGCCAGACGGCGGCAGCTACCAATTCGGTAGCGAAGAAATTGCCAACTACAACGAAAACCAACGTGCCGAACTGCGCAAGCAGAACTTGGGATTTATATTCCAGAGCTTTAACCTGATCGACGAACTCACTGTGCACGAAAACGTCGATCTGGCATTGCTGTATCAGGGCGTACCCGCCAAAGAGCGCAAACAGCGTGTCACCGAAGTGCTGGAACGGATGAACATCGCCCACCGCGCCAAACACTTTCCGCAGCAACTTTCCGGTGGCCAACAACAGCGCGTCGCCATTGCCCGTGCTCTGGTGGGCAAACCCAAACTGGTACTGGCAGACGAGCCCACCGGTAACCTGGACAGCAAACACGGGCAGGAAGTAATGGGCATGATCACCGACCTTAACAAAAACGGCACCACCGTACTGATGGTGACCCACTCCGAAGAGCATGCCCAATACGCTCACCGCGTAGTGCACATGTTAGATGGTCAGGTGATTTCGCAATCTGCGGATGCGGTTAAAGAAGCGGTTTAAACGTCACTTTCATAAGACGCTGGATTGCTTCGCTGCGCTCGCAATGACAAACAGCGCTCCGTCATTGCGAGCGCAGCGAAGCAATCCAGTGTCTTCAAAGCACACAAGGAACCTCTGTGAAAAAAACTCTGCTCAGCGCCGCTCTATTGTTTTCCGTTAGCCACGCCACTCAGGCGGAATCTCTGGCGGATATTTACCGGCAAGCACTGCTCAACGACCCCACTTACCTGAGCGCCGAAGTGGAGATGAAAATTGGCGAAAACGGCGACTTTAAAGCCTGGGCAAACTTTTTGCCGAAATTAAATATCGATCCAAGTGGCAACTACAACCGCTCTACAGATGCCGACCTTGAACAAACTCGCGATGGCGTTGAGCAACCGATTGTTCCCGGCAGCTCCCGAACATTTAAAAACGCTTCTTTAGGCAGACTGACATTTAATCTGGGTATTAATGATTGGTTCCAATTCAAAAACAACCTGATGGAAAACGATTTGGCTCAGGCTACTTTTGCCAAAGCGCAGCAGGAACTGATTATTCGGGTAACCGACAAATATTTTGCGGTTCTGGAAGCACACGCCGACTTGCAGGCCAAACAAAAAGCGGAGGAATACAATCGCTTGCAACTGGATCTGGCAGAGGAACGTTTAAAAGAGGGGCTGAATACCATTACCGACACTCACACCGCGCGCAACAATTATTACAGCGCCCAGATCGAAAGCCAGCAGGCGTTACTGACTTTTGACCAGGCCTTTGAGGAACTGACGCTGTTAACCGGCAAAGCTCATCACTCTCTGGATGGTTTTGGCCAGGACATACCAGCCCCTGACCCGGCGCCTCTCGATTCGGACAAGTGGGTCAGTGCCGCTATTGAAAACAGCTACGATTTAAAAATATCCAAGATCAATCGGAACCGTGCACGCAATACCAGCAAGGCCGATAAGTATTTTTACCTGCCCAATGTCAATGCCACCGTTAACGGCTCAACCTACAGCAGCTCCCCTTCCAGCAGTCGCATTCAACAAATCCCCATCCAAAACCCGGATGGCACCATTACATTTATCGAGAGTGAAACCGTTACGCCATCAACTCGTACCATCCGTGAAGGTGGCAATAATGTAAGAATAGATTTATCCATTCCTTTGTTCGGCGATAACGGCCTGAGCTGGATCGACCGCAAGGAAAAAGCCCAGCGGGAGCAGATCGCCCAACAGAACTTTGTGAAATCTTACCGCCAGACGGAATTTACCGTGCGCAGTAACTTTATATCTCTGCGCAATCAGAAAAAGCGTCTGGAGCTGGAAGAAAAACGTTTGAATGAAGCAGAACTGGCTTACGAAAAAACCAGAATTGAATACGAGCATGGCACTAAAAATTTGATTGAATTGACCAGTCAGCAACAGAGTCTGCTCAATTCACAAATCGCCCGCAACAACGCCCAGTACAACTACATCGAAAGCCTATTGAGATTAAAACAGGAAGCCGGACAACTGACCCCGGCAGATGTGTTGGAAATTGACAGTTGGCTGAATAACAAAGGCGCTATTAACGCCACTCAGCGAAGCACTCTATAAACGGTAGCCCAGACTACCCAGGAAAGCAAAAGGCAATAATAACAACGCAACGGAGGCACCATGTATAAAAATTACCTGCTGATTGCCTGGCGTAATATTCTCCGCCAGCCACTTCACTCCACCGTAAAAATCCTTAGCCTGACTCTGGGCATTACCTGTTTTATCGCCATGGCGCTTTACGCCCGTTATGAGATGACTTTTGATCGGGATTTTACTGATAATGGGGAAATCTATCTGACGCAAACACCTTTAGGCAATATACCCATCCCCATTAGAAGTATCAATTGGGCCCAGAAAATCAATAACATGAAACTGGAAGAGGTTCAGCTAATTACCCCGATTGGTTACGACCACTATGGATCACTATCAGTAGCTGACCTCAATGTAAATGAGCACACTATTTATGTAGAAGAAGATTTCTTTAAGCTGTTCCCCAGCCCTGTATTATCCGGCTCTCTGATTGACCAGCTCAACCGACCGGATACCGTTATTCTCACTCGAAAAAGTGCCGAGCGTCTGTTTGGCACCGCAAGCTGCGCTGGACAAACATTACAGTTTAAGGCCGTACCTAACTCAGCAACTGCTATTACCGCAACTGTTGCTGCAGTCATTGAAAACTACCCTGTCAATTCCTACCTGGGAGGAATGAATCTTGGCGCCATTACCAATCTGGCGCACTACAAAAACCAGCAAAAATTTCGGGCAGACTTACCTTCTGCTGTATTTGCACGCCCTTCACCCGGGGTCAGTAAACAGCAACTGCAACAGGTATTAGACAAACACTATCAAAACAGCCCCCAGGCAAAGCAATTTAAACGCTTTTTTCTGACATCACTGTCTGAGGCGAATCTTACCCAAAATGCAAAGTTCTCTTTCGTAAATATGAAAGACCAGACTAAATCCGTCCGTATTTACGGCGGATATATTGCCAACACAGCACTGCTTCTGGCGGGTCTTTTTTTGTTTATTGGCTGTACCAATTTTATCAACCTGACTACCGCTCAATCCGAGCTGCGCCAGCGGGAAATTTTCCTGCGCCGCACCTTTGGCGCACGGCGCAGCAACATCGCTATTCAATTTCTCTGCGAAACTTTGCTGATTGTATTAATTGCTACAGCCTTGGCGGTGCTGCTTACAGAGCTCACGCTGCCGGCAATTTCCAAATTGCTAGAAGCAGATATTACCACCGGCAGTGGCACCGCATCGGATTTGTGGCTACTGGTATTGATCAATATCCCCCTGACTACCCTGCTAGCCGGTGGCTACCCGGCATTTGTTCTGTCCCGCGGGGCTCTGTTTAAAAACAACGGCAGACCACAAAAAAACCGGCTGAGAAAAGTACTGACTGTTTGCCAGTTCGCTTTTGCCGGGCTGTTTATTCTTTCAGCTGCTTTTGTGCAGCAAAATCTGCACAACCTGAAAAATACCGATATGGGCTATAACACCAAGCGTCTGGTCCGATTTATGTCACCATTTCAAAATATGGATCAGAAAAAAACTGGAGGCCTGATGTTGACTCTTTTGGAGCGACTGGATCGGGAAGCAGACATAAAGGCTACCACCGTTACACCTCCCACTTATACTCGCTTACTACATCGCATTGAAGCGAAGCGTTTTGACTCACCAGACAGTTCCTATAGCCATACGGATATGGGAAAAGTAACCCCAGGATACTTCCATTTTTTCAATATTCCCATGGCAGCAGGCCGTGAGTTCCATACAGAACGGGCTTCAGAACAAAGCGACATAATAAGTGCATTTGATTTCAATAAGGAGCTTGCAGAAAAAAGCCATTACATAGTAATTACTGAGGAATTCTCCCGGGCACTGGGTTTTCCATCTGCCGCTGAAGCTATAGGGGAAAGAATCATTATTCGTCAACGCTTAGTTCTTCCTCCAGGTACAAAACTGTCTGCAGAACAAGCGGAGAGATTTGAAAAGAGCCTGAAGGCCCGTCAGGAAAACAAATTAACAGCCACTATAATTGGCGTAACCAATAACTATATTTCCGGCGCCCCCACCGGCAGAAGTAATTTTGGCATTCTCATCTGGACGAAAGAGCCTCCGTTCGCATTAAGCCTGTACCTGGACAGCCGAGGTAGTACCAGTGTTCAACAACAACTGGATACCATCAAGGCAATAATGACGGATATCGACCCTGGCGCTGTTTTCAAGCCCGAGTTTATTGAACAGCAACTGGCAGACGAACTCCTGCCCCTGCAGCGCGCTACTCAGGGGTTGGTGACCATAACCGCACTGGCCCTGCTGATTGCCGCCCTGGGCATTTACGCCATGGCCGCCCACAATGTACAGCGGCGCACTAAGGAAGTAGGTATTCGCAAGGTACTGGGGGCATCGGTAAACAACATTACCCAGATGCTGGGGTTAAGTTTGCTCAGGCCGGTACTGCTCGCCCTGGCAATCGCCCTGCCCTGTGGCTATGTAGCACTAAAAACCCTGCAACAATATATGCCCATCCAGATCGATATCGGCAGCATCCCGTTTATTGCCGCCGCAATCATTACCCTGGCAGTCGCCCTGTTAACCGTTGTCGGCCACACCCGCCGAGTGGCCAAAAGCGACCCGGCAATGGCGCTGCGGGCGGAGTAATACTTGTAACCCGTCATCCTGAGCCCGCGCAGTGGGCGTCGAGGACGGCACGTAGAGCCGAACACCAAGGATGGTGTGAGTCAATCTCACAAGCATCAAAGTTATGAGATCCTCACGTCGCCTACGGCTCCTCAGGATGACGGGAGACTAGAGATGCTTCCTCTGATTCAAAGCTGCAAAGACTTCCCGAAGCTGCTTTCGAATCATAAATCCATTGGCATTGAGAATGGTCGGGACATCCCGGGTCTGGCGGATAAGGGCGACAATAACAATGCCTTTGCCACTGACAGGAATATAAACGAGGTAGTGTTCCCGAACGGGGTACACATTCAATTCCGCTGTATTGGAAACATGCTCCATGGCTGCGAAGCGCTCAGGGTTGCGGGCAATACGCTCGGCGTATTCGTGCAAATCCGCAAAATACTGTTTGGTCAGCTCTCGCCCCCAACGAGATAACGACCACAGCCTCACCTCCCGAAAGTCATGCTCAGCTGTTTCCGTAAGTACATAGTGCCTTTGCTTCCTTGCCATGAGTGTTAGTCCTCTTCGGCAATATCCAGAATGGACTTATCTGAGAGGCGACCCTGAGCCAGGTCATCCAGCCCCTTCATCACATGGGCTAGCGTCGATTGGGATTGCATATCCCTGCGAATCAGGTCTCGCAGATATTCACTGGGCGTCGCGTAGAGATTCGCATCCCCCGTACGACTATCCACAAAGGCTCGCAATTCGTCGGTCAGGGACAGGTTCATGCTGCTGGCCATAGTCGGCAACTCCTTAAGGTATTACTGCCGACCCTAGACCTATTGTCGAATACTGTCAATATTCGACAAGCTGTACATTATAGGTAGCCCGGGTAGAGCGCAGCGGAACCCGGGACAGTCTTCGATAGTCCTTGCCGGGTTCCGCTGCGCTCTACCCGGGCTACATGGAAAAGTTACTTAGGCAGCTCCCCCTTCATCAATCCCTTCATCCAGGTTCAGCAGCAACGCATTACCCCCAGTCGCCACAATATTCACGGTGGTGGTTTTTTCCACTGCGAAGCGCACCAGGTAGTTGGGGCCGCCGGCCTCTACCACCATGGGGGCGATGGCGCCGCCGCGTTCTGCCATGTCCAGTTGCATTTGCAGGGCATTTTCTACCGGGCCGGTCCAGGCAATTCCGGCGGTGCGGAAGTCAGCGGTGACCAGTTTGGTCACTAGGCTGCCCGGAACAAAATGCAACAGTTCATTGGGCACGCCAGCATCCAGCATTGCTTTCACCATTTCTGCGGCAACCAGTGCGTTTTCCGCAGCCGGCTTGGCAATTACGGCGTTGCCGGCAGCCAGTGCGGCGGCTACTTGCTGAACAAAACTGGAAACCGCTGTGCCGTCGGCAACCGCGCAGAAAAATACACCGCGACCGTGCAGGGTCAGTTCGTTGGTTTCACCCGTTGGCCCCGGCAGCATAATCGGCGCCTGGCATTTTGCTCTGGCCTGTTGGGCGTAGTAGCGGCAGGCGCTGGCGGCGGCTTTCTGATCCGGCAGGCGCTGTGCAATCAGGTCAGCGGCTTTGTCCAGTATCAGGCCGCGCACGTCGCCACGGGCCAAATCCCAGCCCAGGTATTTATTGCTGGCCATTTCCATGGCTGCAGCCACTTGCTCGGCACCCACTTGGGCTACCTGTTCGCCACCGATAATGGCATTGGCTTTAGCCGCTGTATCGCCAACCTGAACGGCTTTTTCTTCCCCGGCGGGCTCAATGACTTCAATCTTCTCACTGGAGAAACGGGTCATGTAATTGGGCCCACCCGCTTTTGGACCGGTACCGGACAAGCCCTGACCGCCAAACGGGTTAACGCCAACTACGGCACCCACGGTGTTGCGGTTGATGTAGTTGTTACCCACGCGAGTCATTTTCACCACGTCACTGGCAAAACTTTCGATGCGGCTGTGTACGCCCAGAGTCAAGCCAAAACCGGTGCCATTGATTTCGTCGATCACTTTGCTGAAGTCCGCCTTGTCAAAGCGAATCACGTGCAGGATCGGGCCAAAGATTTCGCCGGGCAGTTGGTTGACGGTTTTCAACTCAAACAGGTGCGGCGCCATAAAGGTACCGTTTTCGAAACCTTCTGGAATATCGCAGGCGTAGTGCAGGCGAGCTTCCTTCTTCATGTTTTCCACGTGCTGCAACAATCCCTGGCGGGCACTGTCGTCGATCACCGGGCCAACGTCGGTGGCCAGTTGCCACGGGTTGCCAATGGTCAGTTCCTTCATGGCGCCCTTGAGCATTTCAATCACGCCGTCAGCAATGTCGTCCTGCACGTACATCACCCGCAGTGCGGAACAGCGCTGGCCAGCGGACAGGAACGCCGAGCGAATGGCATCGTCCACCACCTGTTCCGGCAGGGAGGAAGAGTCCACAATCATGGAGTTCTGGCCGCCGGTTTCGGCGATAAATACGGGCACTTCTCCTCCACGACCAACCAGAGTCTTCTGGATATCCAACGCCACTTCGGTAGAGCCGGTAAAGGCCACACCTTTAACGCGGGAGTCGGTATTCAGAATCGGGCCAAGTACCGAACCGCGACCGGGCACAAAGTTGAGTACGTCACCAGGCACACCGGCTTCGTGGAGGATTTTGATGCCTTCGGAAGCAATGATGGGTGTGGGGTCGGCGGGCTTGGCGATCACAGAGTTACCAGACGCCAATGCCGCAGCCACCTGACCCACAAAGATCGCCAGCGGGAAGTTCCAGGGGCTGATGCAGAAGAATACGCCGCAACCGTGCAGACTGTGCTCGGCGATTTCACCCAGAGGGCCGGTAACCTTTTCCGGCGTAGAGAAACGATTGCGGGCTTGCAGAGCGTAGTAGCGCAAGAAGTCCACCGCTTCGCGTACTTCGGATACACCGTCATTCAGAGTACGGCCCGCCTCGTAGGCAATCACGCCAATCAGCTGCGCCATGCGCGCTTCCATCATATCGGCGGCCTTCTCGAGGATTTCGGCCCGGGCCTCACCGCCGAGAGCATCCCAGGCTGGCTGCGCGTTGTGGGCCAATTCCAGAGCGTTGCTCACTTCTTCGGCAGACGCCTTGCGGCAGGTGCCCACCACCACGCGGTTGTCGGTGGGGCGCACTACTTTTTGACCCTCGCTGGTATTTTCTTTACCACCGATAATGGGGCCCGTTGCCCAACTTTCACTGGACATGCATTCCACCACTTGCAGTAATTCGTTGGCAGCATCGGCGTTGGCCAGGTCGATACCGTGGGTATCGGAGCGCATTTCACCGGCGTGGCGGAAGATATCCACCGGCAGGGGAATGGCGCTGTGACGGCGATCAGAACTGCTTTCCACGTCCGCCTGTACATCGGTGATCACTTGCTCTACCGGACATTGCTTGTCCATAAAACGGTTGACGAAGGAGCTGTTGGCACCGTTTTCCAGCAGGCGGCGTACCAGGTAAGGCAACAGGTCTTTGTGGGCGCCTACCGGGGCGTATACCCGTACTGGCGCCGGGTGACCATCTATACCTTTGGCAAGTTGCATATGCAGCAGGTCGCCCATGCCGTGCAGGCGTTGGAATTCAAAATTCTTATCTTCCGCCAACTCCAGAATTAACGCGGCAGTGTGGGCGTTGTGAGTGGCAAACTGCGGGTAGATTACGTCCTGCGCGTCCAGCAGTTTGGCCGCACACACCTGATAGCTGAGGTCGGTGTTGGCCTTGCGGGTGTACACCGGGAAGTCTTTGTAGCCTTCTTCCTGGGCCAGTTTGATTTCCGTGTCCCAGTAGGCGCCTTTCACCAGGCGCACCATCAATTTGCGACCGGCATCTCGGGCCAATTCTGCCAACCATTCAGCAACGAAGGGAGCGCGCTTACCGTAGGCCTGCAATACAAAGCCGAGACCATCCCAACCCAGCAGCTCCGGGTCACGGGCCAGGGACTCAAAGATATCCAAGGAAATATCCAGGCGATCCGCTTCTTCCGCATCCACACTGAAGCCGAGGCCGTACTTTTTGGCCTCCAGTGCCAGCTCGCGAATGCGCGGCACCATTTCATTCATGACCCGCGCTTCCTGCACGTACTGGTAACGGGGGTGCAGAGCAGAAAACTTAACCGAGATGCCATTGGCTCCAATAACACTACTTTTATTTTCACGCTTGCCGATTTCGCGAATCGCTTCCATATAGGCGTGAAAATAACGCTCCGCGTCTTTCATGGTGCGGGCACCCTCCCCCAACATATCGAAGGAGAAACGGGTGCCGGGGGTATTCTCTTTGCGGCCACGGGTAATGGCCTCTTCGATGTCACGACCCAGCACGTACTGCTGGCCCATGATTTTCATGGCTTGGCGCACGGCAGTACGCACCACCGGTTCGGAGACGCGATTCACCAGCTTCTTCAGCCAGTTGTCGGTGTTTTCGGTGATCTCTGATTCCAGGCTTACCACGCGGCCGGTAAGCATTAATCCCCAGGTGGAGGCATTGACGAACAGGGAGTCGGATTTGCCGGAGTGCTCACCCCAGTCGCCAGAGAGAATTTTTTCCGCAATCAGGTCGTCGGCGGTTTCCGCGTCCGGTACCCGCAACAGGGATTCCGCCAGGCACATCAGGGCCACGCCTTCCTTACTGGAAAGGCTGAACTCTTGCATAAACACATCGAGAGTGCCGGCTTTATCGGAGTCGCCACGACAGCCCTGCACCAGCTCGCGGCCAACCTTTACCACATGGTCGCGTTGGCTATCACCGAGCTGGGATTGTGCCAACAGGCGCTCAACACAAGCTGCCTCGTCGGCGTGGGTGTGTTCACGGATCAAGCCGCGCAATTCGGACAAGTTGGACATGCCGGTGCCTCATTCTGTTTCGGTGATGGGAGGAACCGCATTATCCAGCAATAGACAAATAATTATTCTACAAAATAACGTTTTATTGTTTTTTATGATTAGGAAAAAGCAGAAATAACATTAAAAAATTATGAAAATCAGAAAAAGATAATAATTCACAGATAATTATTTGTCAGTCAGGCCGCCGCAAACGCGTCGCGAGTCATATTCTCGACGCCGTTTTCTGTCACCAGTACATTGTCTTCAATGCGGATGCCACCATAAGGCGCCAGTTCATCCACCAGCTCCCAGTTAACGTGTTCGTTGTAGATACCAGCTCGCACCGGCTCCAGCAATGAGGGAATAAAGTAGATGCCCGGCTCAATGGTAAACACCTGCCCCGCCTCGATGGTGCGGGTAAGGCGAAGGTGGTGATGATGCATAGGTGGCGGATTATCACCACCATCCGGCGCCAGCTGATGGCCGCCCTTGTCGTGCACCTGCACACCCAGCAAATGCCCAAGGCCGTGGGGCAGGAACGGCAGTGTCAGCCCCAGCTCCATGGCGACACTCAGGTCACATTGGATAATACCGAACTCAATCAGAATCTCGCCGATGCGACGATGCATATCCAGATGCAGTTCCACATAACTCATACCCGGCGCGATGGTGGCGATCAGCTGTTGCTGCGCTTCATCCAGGGCCGCCACCAGTTTGGCGAAGGTGGATTTCTTTTTGGCCGCGTAAGTGCGGGTGATATCCGACGCATAGCCATTCACATTGACACCAGCGTCCAGCAGCAATGAACGCATTTCCTCAGGCGCCTCGCGTTGCAGTCGGGTGTGGTGCAATACACCGGCGTGTTCATTGACGGCGACAATGGCGTCGTAGGGCAATTCCTGGCCGGTGCACTGCACCGCCTGCAGATAATCCTGGCGAATGGCCATTTCCGACTTGCCCGCTTTAAAGGCTTTTTCCGCCGCGTTGTGGCCACGTACGGCAATCTGATTGGCGCGGCGCATACAGGCCTGTTCGTAGGGGCTTTTTGTCGCCCGCAACCAGTCAATCTGGTTCATCAATGCCTGGGGGTTGCGCTGGGTGTCGCTAAAGCCCGACATGGCGCTCATTTTCGGCCCCAGATAAGCCAGCCAGCGAGTGTCACGGGGCAGCTGGGCAAACAGGCCGGGAGTATCGCAATAGGAGCACACCTCAATAGCGCCTTCATAACCTTGCGGCAGGGTTTCCGGCTCGCTGTGCCAGTAGTCGTTGCATTCCTTAACAAACAATTTGGGGCGGGCTTCGTCCTCTGAAATCAACAGATAGCAATTGGGGCGCTCGGTGAGCGGCAACCACTCCTTGAAGTAGGGGTTCACTTTAAACGGGTAGTGCTGATCGTCGCGAAACTGCACCAGCTCGGCACCGGAAGAAATCAACAGATGTTCCCAGCCGGTGCGCTCCATAATGGTGAGAAACGTGGAAAACTTGCTGGCGATGTGCGGCGAATAAAGCTCTGACAGGGACGGTTGCTGGCTGGGCGGCATAACGATCTGGCTCACAAAACAAAGTCCGAAGATACCTGCAAACCGGCGCGCAAGTCCAGAGGGGGCGGGCTTTCAACAGGTCGTCCAGCGATGCGAGGCTTATTTACCATAATGAAATACAATAAGGCGAAAACAACGATACTCATAACAACTCTCATATAAAAAGTATGGCCAAAAAGAACAAACCTCTGGACAGGGTCGATTTGCAGATACTCGCGATCCTGCAAAAGAACGGCAAAATTTCTAACGTGGAACTGGCGGAGCAAGTGCACCTGACACCGCCCCCATGCCTGGAGCGGGTAAAACGCCTGGAACGGGAAGGCTATATCAAAAACTATGCCTGCCTGCTGGACCCTTACAAATTGCAGGCTGGGCTACTGGCTTTCATCCAGGTGTCCCTGCAAAGCACCACTACAGAAAATTTGAGCAACTTTAACCGCGCCATTCGCGAGATTGACGAGGTTCAGGAGTGCCATATGATGTCTGGCGGGTTTGACTACCTGCTGAAAATTCGCACAGCGGATATGCAGTCCTACCGTCGATTCTTGGGGGAACAACTGGCCAACATCCCCAATGTACGCGAGACCCATACCTTTGTGTCCATGCAGGAGGTGAAGTCGCAAACCTCCATTCCGCTGCCCAAGGCCTGAATGACGGTGGCCATCGCAGCATCTATAAGGCACAATCACATGAACCCAAGAGAAGAATAATAATCATGCCTATCAGCGAACAGCAGCGAGAACTGAGAAACGCTTTTGGGTGTTTTGCCACCGGGGTTACGGTGATCACCACCGACGGAACGGACGGCTCACCAGTGGGTATGACCGCCAACAGTTTTGCCTCTGTGTCTCTGGATCCACCCCTGGTGCTGTGGAGCATCGCCAAAGAGTCCAACTGCTTCGACAGCTTTATCAACACCGGTCACTTTGCCATTCACGTTCTCACCAACGATCAGCAGTCGGTATCAAACGCCTTTGCGTCCAAGGAAAACGACAAATTTGCCTCAACCAGCTGGCACCGCGACAGCAACAACACCCCTCTGCTGGAGCAGTACGCCGCACGCCTGGTGTGCTCCATGGCAAGCCAGCACGACGGCGGCGATCACATTATTCTGGTGGGTAAAGTAGAAGCCTTTGATTACAACAGCTCAGCGCCGCTGTTGTTTCACGGCGGCTGCTATAAGGAAATATCTGAATAATCGTACGCTGTGTAGCTGAAACAGAACGTCAGGAACGGGATTCTCTGTGTCGATCTTCTGGAGGCAATCGCTCGCCCAGCATCATACAAACCCCAACACTGGCTACCACTCCCAACAATGTCCACAGATGGGCATTTTTTACACAGAACGCCAGCACCACACTGGCTAGAAGACCTATCCCTATGGCCAGGACACACTTTGGACATACTTTCACGTCAAAACTCCGGCTCTAAATTATCGTTGTATTGTTATCGTTACGTCGATTTATACGCTTTGGACCGGAGCACGTCCTGTAAACCAATCACGGCAAAATTGCCGACCCGTTGGCATTTATTGACCTACGGGTACCGAGCGGTCACATTCATGGTGCGAGCTGTCACCAGTTTTGTCAAAACTTGCCGACGGAATGAACTTCTGTAACACGTCAACTATACTTTGCAACCCCTCAACCGACTGTTCGCAAGGAGCCCGCCATGTCTTTTATGCCCGACAACTGCCCACAACTAATGCCCTACTTGGTAGTTAGAGACCCCGCATCTGCCATGGATTACTACGAAAAAACCTTTGGTTTTCAAAGAGATGATGAACCATTGGTGCAAAATGGCGAAATCATTCACTGTGAGATGGTGTTCGGAACAGTGCGCATCATGCTCGGCCTGGAAGGCAGCTGGGATGGCACTGCGCGTACCCCGAAAAGCACTGACTCAGACCAGGGAATCGGGCTGTTTATTTACTGCGAGGACGTGAACAGTCACCACCAGCAGGCCGTCGCCAGCGGCGCAGAAATCACCATGGCACCGGAAGACATGTTCTGGGGCGACCGCATGTACAGCGTCAAAGACCCAGACGGTTATCGGTGGAGTTTTGCCACCAAAGTGGGTGAATTTGACCCCAGCAAATTGCCGGAGGATATGCAGTAATACATCAATCTGTCATTCTGAGGAGCCGAAGGCGACGTGAGAATCTCAGAGTTTGATAGCTGTGAGATCCTCACGTCGGCTACGCCTCCTCAGGATGACGGCATCGCATTGCGAGCGCCGTCAATTATCCCTGTTTATCAAACCCGCCAGCAGCGACACCAACAGGTCGCAATCTTCCTCGGGGCTTCGCGACACCAACAACACCATGGATACCAGTGTGTTGTCCTGCAAGCGACAGCTGCCATCATCGCGATGCAGCAGGCCGTTGCGCTCCAAAAACCATACAAACAATAGTGCCGCCAGCTGCAGGTTGCCTTCCACAAACGGCTGCCTGTGGATCACCAGCCACAGCAAGTGCACCGCTTTTTGCTCAATGCTGGAATAACCCTGGCTACCGCCACTGAATGCCAGAACCAGCAACGCCTCCAGCTGGCCGCTTTTCTCAGTACCACCTTTCTCGATACCAAAGTCGCCCGGCTCACCCCCACTAAACAGCGTGGCACGCAGCTCGCCAATCATGGTGATTACTTCAAAGTATTCCAGCGGCCGGGCGGCCAGCATACTGGTATTGCGCAGGTTTACGCGGCGCGCTTCGAACTCATAGAGCTTCAGCAAGCTGCGGCGAAAATTGGTCAGCAGAGGCACGAGACCATCATTGCTGCCGGCCAGGTCGCCGGCGATATCCTGGTGATTGCCGGAGAGATCATCCAAAGCCTGCTGCAACTGCTGCGACCCCCATTGACGAAATTGATCACCGATGGGCGAATGCACTCGCCAAGCCACGGCCAGGCACACATCTCTGCTGTAACAGTTGAGTTCACGACTTACCCGGCGCTTGCCCTCCTGCTGCTCAATCTGCTGCTTGGTGCAGTGCTCGTCCTCATCAAACTCGCCGGTTTTAAACAGATAACGAATCAAATCCGCCACAATGGAGGTTTTCACCCCCAGCCACTGGGCAATCTGGCGCTGGCTCAGCCATTGGCTGCCTGAACTGACTTTACTTAAATCCAAAGTTTTTTGAGTTTCCATACTGTAAAGGTATAGCACTGAATGAGTGTTCGGTCTCACAGGAAACGTAAAAAGTTAGGGTCTGTTGAGGTTTCATCTCCGCCTCTGTTGGCGGCTGAAAAGGCGTCCATCTAGGCGCGAGGAGAGTGGTTTGGTCATTCCAAATGAGCGACGAGCAACAACGAGGGACGCCTTTTCAGACCCAACCCGGAGGGCTGTGGCTATTTTTACGCTCCACTGCGTTGTAAATCGCTTATGTAGAATGACTACACGGCACTCTTTACGCCTTGTTGAGCGCAAAAATCGCTCTCAGCAGAGGTGGATATGAAACCTCAACAGACCCTATTATGACGCCATGAAAGCACAAGCCCTGACACTGTTAATTGCCGCCAGCCTGCTATCAGGCTGCTCCACTTATCGCCCGGACAACCTCAACAATGTCTGCGAGATTTTCCGCGGTGAGACCGACTGGTACGAAGCGGCGGTGGATGCCAACAAGCGCTGGGGCACGCCCATTCATGTGATGATGGCTATCATGCACCAGGAATCGAAGTTTGTGCACGACGCCCAACCCAAGCGCAAGTGGTTCCTGTTTATCCCCTTACCCCGCAAATCCTCTGCCTACGGCTATGCTCAGGCACAAAACCCGGCCTGGAAGGATTATCGCAAAGCCACCGGGCGCTCCGGCGCCGACCGGGATGACTTTGACGATGCCATCGACTTTATCGGCTGGTACACCCACACCACCCAGCGCACCCTGAAAGTCTCAAAGTGGGATACCTACAACCAGTACCTGGCCTACCACGAGGGCCGCGGCGGCTATTCCCGCAAGAGCTATCAGGGGAAGCAGTGGCTATTGGGAGTGGCCAACAAAGTGAAGCGCCGGGCGGAAACTTATGGCTCGCAACTGAAAAGCTGCAAGAAAGAGCTAGACGACGCCATAGACGGCTGGTGGATTTTTTGATTACTTGCGTCATCCTGAGCGCAGCGAAGGATCTCGCACTCTGATCAACATAGAGATCCTTCGCTGCGCTCAGGATGACAGGAGCACTTACTCAGCCGCTGGCTTGCCACCCGCACTGGGAAACGGGAACTGACTGACATTGGAACCGGGCTTGGCTTCGGTAATCTTGCCGGTGCCGCCCTTCTCCACTTCGTCGATACGCACCACATTGTGCATGGGGATAAAGGTGCGTTTGACGGTGGCAAACTCGGTTTTCAGCTTTTCTTCCGCCGGATCCACAATCATCTGGCTGCGCTCGTTAAAGACAAACTCCTCCACCTCAAGGAATCCCCACAGGTCACTCTGATACACGTGGCGGCAGTAAATTTCGTACACTTCATTCTGGTTGAAGAAGGTAACGCGATACACTGGTGTCTTGGACATGGCTTCCGGTACAAACTGGTTGGCAGAAAATGGGCGCGAAGGATACACCCCGCCGACGCTGGTGTCACGCTGCCAACAGCAACAAATGTGAACCATTCAGCAAAGGGTTGAACTATGAGTAACCACATTGAAATCGAGTACTGCACCGGCTGCCGCTGGCTGATGCGTGCCTCCTGGATGGCTCAGGAACTGTTAACCACCTTCGAAGGAGAACTCGACCAATTGACCCTGAAACCCGGCTCCACAGGTGGCATCTTTGAAATTCGCCTCGATGGAAAATCGCTCTGGTCGCGCAAACAGGAAGGTCGTTTCCCGGAAATCACCGAGCTGAAGCAACTGGTGCGGGACCGCATTGCCCCGGAGCACGACTTGGGGCACTCGGACAAGAAATAAAAAAAGCGCCGCGAAACGGCGCAAAAGGGGGGTGAACAAATCGGGGAGGGCTATTGCGCCCTGCTCAATTGAGACTCCAATCGATACCAATCCAACTTCCGGGTCAACGCCATAGCCCCTGCCAGCAGGCCAAACAACGCCAGCGAACCACCCAGCAACGCGTAATCTTCCGATTGCAACAACAAGTAGAGCATGCCGTACACTCCCGCCAGGGCAGCCGCAAATACCGCCCCTCGGCTCACAGAGCCCAGCACACTGGCCAGGTAGTAACCCACCAGCCCCACGCAACAGAGCATGGCCAGCAGATAGGCGCTGCCAAAACCCAGGTGCTCGGACAGACTTAACAACAGCAGGAAGAACAACGCCTGAGCCAACCCCACCAAACCGTATTGCACCGGGTGAATACGCAGGCGCATCAACAGTTCATAGAGCAGGAAGCTGGCAAACGTCAGGCCCACAAACAGAAAACCGTATTTGAGAGCGCGATCGGTGTTGGAATACACGGATACCGGGTTGATCAACGACACCCCCATATTCTGAATATTGCTGAGGTAGAGGTTTTCTTCCTTAAGCCCACGGTTCAACTCGCTTTGCGCCGAGCTGGCCATGGCAGTCACCTGCCATTCGGCGTTGAACTGGTTGTTTTCAACCGCTCTTGCCAGTGGCAGAAATTGCCCGTCAAAACTTGGGTGCGGCCAATCCCCGGCCAGAGCGAGCTGGTTGTTGTCCGCCAGCGGCACCAATGCAAAACGGCTGGTGCCCTGCAACATCAAATTGATATCAAACTGCCAGGAGGCCTCTTTGCCCGGTAACAACAAGGGCAAATCCGTATGCACACCGGCATCCCAGCCAGCCAACCCGGAGCCTGGTTTGAACACCAGCTTTTGCGGTTTTGCCTGATTACCTCCAGCACTCAGAGTCAGTTGCGGTTGATTCAAAAACCCTTTGCGGTCATTGACCAGCAACGACACCTGAACGCGGTCGACAGTGATATTACTGCCATCTCTGGCGGGCAACTGATCCAACCCGGGCATCTGCCAGTGGCCGCTGAGCGTGCTGTTGAGGTGGTATACCTGCGCGGCAAAGATGCCCCGGTAGCGTGGCTCAACTGCCATCTCGCCGGACATCTGCAACTGCTGCGGATAACCCCGCCACACCCGCCTGGCCACCCGTTTGGTTTCGTAGGTCTCGGCCCACAGCTTGTCGCCATCACTTTTTTGGCGTTCCTTCTGCTCCGTCCAGCGTTCCGTGTAGCGAATGGTCAATAGCGGCCCCGCCAACCACTGCGGCGATGCAGTACTGTTGGCAATTTCGGCTTCCACCTGATGTTGACGCGCCATGCGCTCGCCAACCAGATTGCCCACCATACTCAGCGGTATCAGCAACAGCAGTGCCAACAGCAACAACACCCCACCCTTTAACAACAACGGCAAACGTTTCATCTCGACCCCCAAAATCAGTGTTGGGGCACTTTATAGAAACAGGTTGCAGAAACGGCGCAGCAATTGTGGAGAGCAGGGAACAAATTATGGAACTGTGTTTTAGCGGCGGTTATGGCTATAATTCGCGCCCCCTGAATCTGTACACAAATTAATCAATGTCCGAACAGACCACTACCGACAAGCCCGTTAAAAAACTGCATATCGTCACCCACGGCTGCCAGATGAACGAGTACGATTCCGCTCGTATGCGTGACTTGCTGGGCGAAAGCCACGAGATGGTCACCACCGACGATCCGGCGGAAGCGGACGTGTTGCTGCTGAACACCTGCTCCATTCGCGAAAAAGCTCAGGAAAAAGTGTTCCACCAACTGGGACGCTGGCGGCCATTTAAAGAGGCCAACCCGGATGTGGTGATCGGCGTGGGTGGCTGTGTGGCCAGCCAGGAAGGCGACGCCATCGCCAAGCGCGCTCCCTTTGTGGATTTGGTATTCGGCCCGCAAACCCTGCACCGCCTGCCGGAGATGATGACCGAGAGCGAGCAGTCCGACGGCACGGTAGTGGTGGATATCAGCTTTCCGGAGATTGAGAAGTTCGACAACCTGCCGCAACCGGAAGCGGACGGCGCTACTGCGTTTGTATCCATCATGGAGGGCTGCTCCAAGTACTGCACCTTCTGCGTGGTGCCCTACACCCGTGGCGAAGAGGTCAGCCGCCCGCTGGCGGATGTGCTGGCGGAAGTGGCACACCTGGCAGAGCAAGGGGTTCGCGAGATCAACTTGCTGGGCCAGAACGTCAACGCCTATCGCGGCGAAACCCCAGAAGGGGATGTATGCGATATGGCGGAACTGGTGGGTTACGTGGCTGAAGTGGACGGCATCGACCGTATTCGCTACACCACCAGTCACCCGGTGGAGTTTAGCGACAGCCTTATTGCTGCCTACGCGGAAGTGCCAGAGCTGGTCAGCCACCTGCACCTGCCGGTGCAAAGCGGCTCTGACCGTATTCTGATGGCCATGAAGCGCGGCCATACAGCACTGGAATACAAATCCAAAATCCGCAAACTGCGGCAGATTCGCCCGGACATCAGTATTTCCTCCGACTTTATTATCGGTTTCCCCGGCGAGAGCGAAAAAGACTTTGCCGACACCATGAAGCTGATTGACGACATCGGTTTCGACACCAGTTTCAGCTTTATCTACAGCGCCCGCCCCGGTACTCCCGCCAGTGACTTGCCGGACAGCACCACGGATGAAGTGAAAAAGCAGCGCCTGAAAATACTGCAAGACCGCATTACCCAAAACGCCATGCGCATCAGCCGCCACATGGTGGGCAACACCGAGCGAGTGCTGGTGACAGGTATTTCCAAGAAAGACCCAGGTCAACTGCAAAGCCGCACGGAAAACAACCGGGTGGTGAATTTCCGCTGCGACGACCACAGTTTGATTGGTACTTTTGCGGATGTGCTGATTGAAGAAGCATTGCCGCATTCACTGCGCGGAACATTGGTTGCTTCAGAATAATGTCATCCTGAGGAGGCGCAACCGACGTGAGGATCTCACAAGTTTGAAAGTACGAGATCCTCGCGGTCGCTTCGCTCCCTCAGGATGACAGGTTACAACAACGACTCCACATACAACTGATGCCGCTTCATATAGGTATCGGTAATCAACCGATTCACATCGCCCTCCCCCATCAACTGCGCACTAAACCCAGGCACCACGGGATCGATGGTCAGTTTGGCTGCCTCGGCAAAGTGAACAATCAAATCCTTGGGGTTTTCACAGCCCAGTGAAATACGCACCGTTGTCGGGTAGATGCTCCCCTTTTTCTGGTCTTCCTCGCTCAGTTCCGAGTGGGTAGTCAATCCCGGACAGCTGACAATGGTGTTGGTCTGCCCCAGGCTGATCTGGTGAGAATAGGCCGGTTCCAGGGCATCGAAGAAGCGCTGGAAACAGTCTTTGGGAATGCTGCCCATATCAAAGGTAAACAGTGGCGCTGGCAAGCCGTGCTTCAGGTGCTGCTCCTTCAACGCATAATTTTCGTTGCCGGGAACGGCGTGGCAATTTACCCGAATGCCTGGGTGCGCGGCAAAGTAGTTGGCCAGTATCTCGGTATTGATGGCCTTATTAATTACCCGCAGGTTCAGAGTACGCATGCCTTGCAGCACTTCAAACGCGGAGTCCGCCGACAGGAACGCTCCCTTGATGTAGTACACGTTCCAGAACATGGTGTTTTCCCAACCGGGCATGCCCTTGGGAATAAACATGTCCTCGTTGCGGGCAATGACGCCGCCGGCAATCACAGAGCCGGTACCGGTCAGGTCCTTGGTGTAGCTGTGGATCATAAAGTCCGGGCGGCAATCCGTATCCGGATGACGCAGGGGCTGCTGCAACACCGGCGTTCCAACAGTGGCATCCAGAATCACCCGCAGCCCTTCGGCGTGAGCCGCTTTACACAAGGCCGGAACATCCAGCACATAGCCATGGGGGTTACAGGGAGATTCGATGTACAGGTACGCCTGCTTGCCGTTTTGCAAGCGACCGGCATACTTGGCCTTGGCTTCGCGCCAGCAGGCCATAAATTCTTCCACACCAAAACCGTCGTACTGCTCCACGCCGATATTGAGGTTGGAGGGTTTGGCAAACCAGTCGTGAATCAGTTGGTGAGCGCCGCCGTAAATATTGCGGCTGGCAATCAGTACATCTTCGTGGCCGAGTACGTGAGACAGAGTGCCGTCGATGGCCGCCATTCCGCTGTTGTAGTTCCAGGCCATATATTCACCGGCGTGGGGGCCACATTCCAGGTCGACAATGTGGTTGGCCAGGGCGATGGAAGTGGGGTTAAGCAGCCGCGAGTAGATTTGCAGCATAAACTCCTTGCCTTCGAAGGCATCAGCAATCCAGTCGGCGCAAGCAAAAGTGTAGGTGGCGGTGCGGGCAATCACCGGGGTGGCGGAGAATAGCGCGGTGACGTTGTCCAGAATCGGGTAAGCACAGCGGGCCGCCTGAGTGGCGCCGGACTCTCCCAAGCCCTGGTAGCTTTTGCGAAAGCTGTTCTGGAAGTTGTCGAGAATCTTGGCGATCTGGAACGACAGGAACTTTTTGGCGTTAAACAGAGCAATGCGGTCGCTGCGGTCCAGCTCCTGCATGCTGCTCTGAGCCAGCTGCCAGATATCGTCAACACCGCCCTGGCACTGATACAGACTGTGGGCAATTTTACCCAAAGCCCGGCCCAATTCGCTGTCTGCATCAATATTGAAGTGGGCCAGCTGCTCATCCACCAACTGATCGAGATGCAGTGCTTCGCTGCTGTTGCGTACCGGTGAAAGTGCCTTGGCCGGGGCCAGGTTGATGGCAAGATCGTTCATAACATCTCCTGAAAGTTAATACTTCTTTTATATTTTTTTAAATAGAAGTAAATTCTAATTAGATTCAGATAAATATTTTTATTACCGAATAAAATTTCTTTTTGAGTGCAAATATGGCGATCGACCGAACAGATTTCGAAATTCTGCGCAACCTGCGAAAGAATGCGCGGATATCCAACAAAGAATTGGCCCAGGCCGTGGGCCTGGCCCCCTCATCCTGTCTGGCCAGAGTGCGGCACCTGCGCGCCAGCGGCGTTATTCAGGGCTACCACGCCGAGCTGGACACCCAGATCGCCGGAGGCGAAATACAGGCACTGGTGGCGGTAAAACTGCACAGACATTCTCGCGACGATGTCGACTCGTTTCGCCAACACCTGCTGCAACTGCCTGAAGTGGTTAATATTTTGCACACCAGCGGAGCCAGCGACTTCCAGGTACAAATATGGGTAAGAAACACCGACCACCTGCGTGACTTTGTGCTATCCGGCTTTACCGAGCGAGCAGAAGTGGCCCATATTGAGACCTCACTGATTTACCAGCAGTGGCATAGTTGGGAGTTGCCGGATCCAGATAATTTTTGAACATCGTCATTGCGAGGAGCCGCAGGCGACGCGGCAATCTTATCCAATATGGCAGAGGGCTGATGGAGATTGCCGCGTCGCTGCGCTCCTCGCAATGACGAGCGGTTAACAATCCAGTTCCCCTACCCCCACAAAGGCGATATGCTAAGCACATATCCGCAGCCCAAAGGCCCCATTACACCGCTTGAACACTCAAACTGCCGCCCATACCGTCACTCTGGAACCCAATGACGCCAGACACCTGGCTTCCCTTTGTGGGCAATTCGACGCACACCTCCGCCAAATCGAGCAACGGCTGAACATTGAGATTCACGGCCGCGGCAATGTATTTGCCCTGTACGGCACGCCAGACAGCACCGCGGCGGCCAGTGATTTGCTGCGCACCCTGTATGAGGAAGCCGCCAGCGGCCACGAGCTGACCCCGGAAACCATTCACCTGTCGTTGCAGCATGCCCTGCAAAACGTCAGACCCTCGAAGGCAAAACCCATGAGCACAACCACCCCGTCGCAGGACGGCGACAACAACGTCGAGCCCTTTACCCTGATCCGCACCAAAAAGGCCAACATCAAGCCCCGTGGTGGCAACCAGCAACACTACGTACGCGCCATTCACAACCACGACATCAACTTCGGCATCGGCCCGGCGGGTACCGGCAAAACCTACCTGGCGGTGGCCTGTGCGGTGGAAGCACTGCTGCGGGACGAAGTAGAGCGCATTTTGTTAGTACGCCCGGCTGTGGAAGCGGGGGAAAAGCTCGGCTTCCTGCCCGGTGACTTGTCGCAAAAGGTAGACCCTTACCTGCGCCCCTTGTACGACGCCCTCTACGAAATGCTCGGCTTCGACACAGTGGAAAAACTCATCGACCGCAACGTCATCGAAATCGCCCCGCTGGCCTATATGCGCGGCCGAACCCTCAACGGTTCATTCATTATTCTCGATGAGAGCCAGAACACGACTCGCGAGCAGATGAAGATGTTCCTCACTCGCATTGGCTTTGGCTCCACTGCGGTAATCACCGGCGATACCAGCCAGATCGACCTGCCCCGCGGCACCAAGTCCGGCCTGGTGCATGTGTGCGATGTACTGAAGGATGTAGACGCCATCAGCTTCACCCACTTCCAGGCCAAAGATGTGGTGCGCCACCCGCTGGTAGCGCGCATTGTCGAAGCCTATGACGCTCACGAGAGCTTAGATAAGAAAGACGACAAGTGAACCTGCTGATCGACATTGAAAACGCCTCTGGCAGCGATGACGTGCCCGACGACGAGCACATACACCGGTGGGTAAAAGCCGCGCTGCAGGCGTTGCCCACCGAGCAACAACGCAGCAGCGCAGAATTGTCAGTGCGCATTGTCAGCGAGCAGGAAAGCCAAAACCTGAACCACCGCTATCGCCAGAAAAACAGCCCCACCAACGTGCTGTCGTTCCCCTCGGAATTGCCCCCGGAATTGAACATCCCCCTGCTGGGTGACCTGGCCATTTGCGCCCAGGTGGTGGCGCGGGAAGCACAACAGCAGCAAAAAACCGCAGATGCACACTGGGCCCACATGCTGGTTCACGGCACCTTGCATCTGCTCGATTACGACCACATTGACGACGGTGATGCCGACGAAATGGAAGCCCTGGAGACCCAAATCATTACCGATCTGGGGTTTCCCGAGCCGTACAATGACACCTTTTACCAATCCCCAAAAAGAGCACCACAAAACTCATGAGCGACGACATTGACAGTAGTCACCAGGACAACAAATCCTGGCTCGACAAACTGACCAACGCCTTCTCATCCGATCCGGAAACCCGCGAAGAACTGCTGGAAGTACTGCACGAAGCCCACAACAACAAAATCATCGACAGCGAGGCTCTGGAAATCATCGAGGGCGCTCTGGAAGTATCGGAGCAGCAGGTGCGGGACATTATGATTCCCCGCTCCCAGATGGTGGCCATCGAGTACGACCAAACCCCTGAGGAATTCCTGCCGGTGGTGATCGAAAGCGGACACTCCCGCTTTCCGGTGGTGGGGGAATCCCACGACGATATTCGCGGCGTGCTGCTGGCCAAAGAGCTGCTGCCGCTGCTGCTGAAAGACAGCGACGAATTCGATATGGCCGACCTGGTGCGACCAGCCACCATCATCCCGGAAAGCAAGCGCCTCAATGTGCTACTGAAAGAATTCCGCGAGCAGCGCTACCACATGGCCATGGTGGTGGACGAGTACGGCACCGTGTCCGGCCTGGTGACCATTGAAGACGTACTGGAAGAAATCGTCGGTGAAATCGAAGACGAAACCGACGAGGAGGAAGTGGCGCAAATTCGCCCCCAGGAGAATGGCTCATTCCTGGTGGAAGCCCTCACCCCCATCGAGGAATTCAACGAGCACTTCGACGCCAGCCTGGACGAAGAAGAATACGACACCATCGGCGGCATTGTGATGCAAGCCTTTGGCCGCCTGCCCAGTGAAGGGGAACAGGTGCAAGTGGACGGTTTCTCGTTCTCCGTGGTCAAAGGGGATGGCCGCCGTATACACCTGCTGGAACTGGCCGCCAGCTAACCTAATAAATACAATTATCCAACGTCATTGCGAAGGAGCGTAGCGACTGCGGCAATCTCGTCCAGAATTGTGCCAAATTGATGGAGATTGCCACGTCGCCTTTCTTAAAAGAAAGTCTCCTCGCAATGACCGCAGTAAAAAATGCCATGGCAAAACAAACCACTCTCCACCGCATCGCCCTGCCCCTTGCCGGCGCCCTGCTCCCCCTATCCCTGGCGCCCTTCTTCTTGTGGCCATTGGGAATTTTCAGTGCAGGTGTACTGGCGTACCTGTTGCCAGGCAGAACGATCAAGGCCAGCTACTGGCACAGCGTGCTCTACTGCCTGGGGGTATTCGCCGTGGGCGCCAGCTGGGTGTTTAACAGCATCAACGTGTACAGCTCCACCCCATTGGCGGCGGCACTGTTACTCACAGCGCTGTTCGTGATTGTACTGGCGCTGTTTTTCTCCCTGCCGTTTGCCCTGCTGGGTTTGGTTAAGCGCAGCGCCGCTGCACAACTGCTGGCATTCCCGGCGCTCTGGGTGGTGGCAGAGTGGTTTATCGGCTGGATACTCACCGGCTTCCCCTGGGTTTATCTGGGCTACGGCCATGTCCACAGTTGGCTGGCAGGCTGGGCGCCACTGGGGGGCGTATGGAGCATCAGCTGGATAGTGGCCTTTTGCGGCGCCACCGCTGCCAGCTTATTGCAGCAGCGCAGCCGCTCCAGCATCGTCGCTGTCAGCGTCTGCCTGCTGCTGTGGCTGGCGGGGCTGGGGCTGA
The DNA here is from genome assembly GCF_030341905.1 of Porticoccus sp. W117. GTDB lineage: Bacteria > Pseudomonadota > Gammaproteobacteria > Pseudomonadales > Porticoccaceae > SCSIO-12696. The sequence goes on from NZ_JATAAF010000029.1 coordinate 30,714, forward strand.
AACAAGCCACCTGGACAACCCCACAAAAGCCGTTGAGCATCGGCGTTTTGCAACCCAATATCCCGCAAAACGACCGTTGGCAGATCAGCTACCGGGACCGCATTATCAGCAACAACCTGAGTTTGGGTGAGCAACTGTGGGACAACCAACTGGTGATCTGGCCGGAAGCGGCCATCCCGGAATTGCAGCACCGGGTGATGCCATTGATACGTCAACTGGATCAACTGGCCCGGCAAACCGACACCGCCTTTATCACCGGTATTCCGGTGTACAACTTTGCCGACGACGAGTTCTACAACAGCGTTATCGCCCTGGGCAAAGCCAGCGGCGAGTACCGCAAACAACACCTGGTGCCTTTTGGTGAATACGTACCGCTGGCCACACTGCTGCGCAAGCTGGGCGGCTTTTTCGATCTGCCCATGTCCGGATTTACACCGGGCACTGATGACCAACCACTAATCACCGCCGGCGACCACAAAATCGCCACCGCCATTTGTTACGAAATTGCCTACCAGAATCTGGTGCGCAAACTCAGCCCCGACGCCAGCCTGATACTCACCGTCAGCAACGACACCTGGTTTGGCGACACCCTGGCGCCCCACCAACACCTGAGCATGGCACAAATGCGCGCGCTGGAAAATGGCAAACCGGTAATACGCGCCACCAACGATGGCATTACCGCGTTGATCAATCACAAAGGGGAAATTTTTGAAAAACTGCCGCAGTTTCAGGAAGGCATACTGCAAAGCAGCGTAACGCCGCACACCGGAACTACGCCATACAACCGGTTTGGTCACTGGCCGATGCTACTGTTTGTGGGGTTGTGTTTGGGGGTTTGTTTTTGGGTGAGTAGAAAAAGGCACTCTCAGGGTTAATCCAAAAACTTCCAACTGTCGGCACCATCAAATTTTCGGATACGGAACTGCTCAATCACTTCCGGCTCACACATGCGAAAATTCACCGCCATATATTCACCGTCCGCCTGTAAACTCTCCCAGTGAGTGGTGCAACCACAGCTTTTGCAGGTATGAACAGCAAGAGTTTTATCCCCTTGCACATAAGCCGTTGTACCTTCAGCGGGTGAATTGATGTTGACACTATCAATAGACACATGCCCCCAAAGGGCCCCGATGCGCCGACAGATTGAACAATTGCAATCCACCAGTTTTTCCGGCGCTTCACTGATTTCGAAACTCACTGCACCGCAATGGCACTCGCCTTGGTACATGCCAATACTCCCTAACAAACCGAAGCAATATATTCCGCTGGAAAACCGAGTTTTTCAAGCACCGTGCGAAGGCGCTTTGCATACTCCGAATTCACCTCGTCATCGCCCGGTGCTTCTTCAAGGTTGTAGCAAAGCGCCGGTATCTCTTCACCATCCAACGAACAAGCCAGCACCGCTTCCGGCCGATAGTGCTCCAGGCCTGGCGCACTATAGAGCTTATCCAAATCATCGTGGGTCAGAGCAAACACCATACCGTAAGAGCGCGCACCGGCAGCCGGAACCAATGTGGCGCGCTGGCCGATACGCAGTTCAAAATCATCCACATAGGCAGGGCACGGATTTTCCGGCACGATCTGACTCTCGCGTAAAAGATCGGCATCCATAAACAGGCCGTAGAAAAAACCATTGATGCGTCGTTCAGGCATAATTGTCATCGTCTGTAAAACTGATATTTAACCAACCAAAAACGGCCACCGCAAAGGTGGCCCAGACTGCTGACAAAGTCCTCGCCCTCGTGCGGGGACTTTTTATAATGGGGCATGTTAAAAGACCGCCCCCAAACCCAGTCCACTATGGAGTTCGTCAGCATTGACGAGCTAGTTCCTGCCGACCAC
>NZ_JATAAF010000003.1 GCF_030341905.1 Porticoccus sp. W117
CCATGATCCGTATGCGTATCTGAAAGATGTGTTGGAGAAACTGCCAACACAGAAGAGCAACCGGATTGAGGAATTGCTGCCGCATAATTGGAGTGAGTCGGTCAAGGGGTGATGACCGGACGCTTACACTCAATGCCGGCAATAACGGTTTTAAGCCGGTAAAGATTTATACGCGGGATGTGGATAACACCGCGTTAACGCAATTAAAAAACTTGTCGCAATTGCCTTTTATTCACTCCCATGTGGCCGCGATGCCAGATGTGCATGCGGGTATTGGTGCCACGGTGGGCTCGGTGATTCCCACCAAGTCGGCAATTATTCCCGCGGCGGTGGGGGTGGATATTGGCTGTGGGATGGTGGCAGTGCAGTTGTCGCTGAATGCGGCGCAGCTGCCAGATAACCTGAAGCCCATGCGCGATGCCATTGAGCGTGCGGTGCCGGTGGGTGCCAGAGCGCACAAAATGGTCAGCGCTCGTGATGCCGCCTGTCGCTCTTTGCAAGGCGGTGTGAATTGGCTGTTGGAGCAACACCCAACGCTGCAAAAAATGCTGAAAAATCCACAGCAAACCTGGGTAAAGCAGCTGGGCACGTTGGGCAGTGGCAATCACTTTATCGAGCTGTGCCTGGATGAGAGTAACGGCGTGTGGGTGATGCTGCACTCCGGCAGTCGGGGCATTGGCAACGCCATTGGCCGCTATTTTATCCAACTGGCTCGCAAAGATATGAGCGGCCATATGCACAATTTGCCGGATCGGGATTTGGCTTACTTTAGCGAGGGCAACCCACACTTTGCAGACTATATGGCAGCAGTGGAGTGGGCGCAGGAGTACGCGCGCATCAACCGGGAGGAGATGCTGAATCTGGTGTTGCGGGCCATTCGCCCACTGTTGCCGGCGTTTACTTTGATGGAAAGCGCCATTAACTGCCATCACAACTACGTCAGCCGCGAGCACCACTATGGCGAAGACGTATACGTGACGCGCAAAGGCGCTATCCGTGCCGGTGAAGGCGAGCTGGGCATTATCCCCGGCAGTATGGGGGCGCGTTCGTACATTGTCCGCGGCAAGGGCAGCGAGCAGTCGTTTTGTTCCTGTGCCCACGGCGCTGGCCGCACCATGAGCCGCAGTGAAGCGCGGCGGCGTTTTAAGCGCGAGGATTTGGTGCGTCAAACCCAAGGTGTGGAATGCCGCAAGGACAAGGGCGTGCTGGATGAAATCCCCGCCGCTTATAAGGATATCGATGTGGTGATGGATAACCAGAGCGATCTGGTTGAGGTGGTGTACACCTTGAAACAAGTGCTTTGCGTTAAAGGTTAGTGATTTAACAGAAACATTCCTGAGGAGGAAGCCAATGAAAACCATTCCCGGTTTTAACACCGAACGAACGACAACACTTTTTAGAAAAAATTTTGGAAAAGACTATGGACACTCAATTGCTCGACGAAGTAATCGCTTGTCTGTCTGGAGAGCGCTATCTGTTTCCTTACAACGATGATCGCTATGCGGTTGCGTTGTTGCAACGCCTGTTGCGCAGTGGTGAGCAGAGAATATCCGATCTAAAGCGTACTCCCTACGGCAAGCTGTTAAACAAACCGGCCATACAAAAAATGGTGGCCACGAAAGGTGATGGTAAACTCAACCGCCAGGATCTGGATTGGTTGGCGATGGGTGGTAACCCCTATGTGCTTACCTTGGGCCGTTGGGGCGGCAAGCCGGATTATCGTTGGAGCCAGATTTCCCGCCCCGGCGAAAACCTGGTGTTGCAGCTGAACTTTAATCGCGGCCACGATCGGGATTTTGAACACGCACTGACTATTGATCGGGAGGAGTTTAACGGTTGGAGTCATCCCACCAGTGATAGCGGCAGAAGTACCCTTTGCTGGGCCCGAATCGACTTGGATCTGGATACTGGTCAGGCGCTGATTGAGGAAATACAAACCGACTGGTACCGAGATGTGCTGCGTTTGTATCGCCGCAAACAGTGGGCGGAAAACCACAAAAGGGAGCGGTTTTTCTTTTGGGGTTATGAACTGTCCGTTAAACAGGTTCACGGTTATTGCATGCGCACACTGGGCGCGCACCAAAAGTGGAACGAAGCCATGCTAACGGCGGCACTGACGTTTTTGTGGGAGCAGGTGGGCATTAACGATATTTACTACCACAGCTACGAAACTGGCCGCATGCTGAAAAACATTGGCGAGTACAGTGGTCCGCCCCGTTCCCTGTACACCGATCTGCCCAAGCGCTTTTGTTTTCAGGAAGTGGAGCAAGGCCCGCAGTGGATCGAAAGCTGCACACCGGCGCGGCGGCGGTTAAAGAAAGTGAAACAACCGAAGTGGTTTCGGTTGGCGATTTAGTTCATTTCGTCATTGCGAGGTCGCGTAGCGGCCGTGGCAATCTCAAGAATTTAGCATGTTGTACAAGGAGATCGCCGCGCTTCGCTCGCGATGACGAAAACTAACCAAAGGAGGAACCATGCCTGATAGAAACCACAACAATCGGCGCACTCAGCGTCAAACCACGGGCAATCCCATTGCCCAAAATCCTTTGCTTCGCAAAGGTGGCGTGCACGAAAAATCCAACAGTGCCAAACGCCAAAGCGCCAAGCGCGACCTGCAACAGCGGGTTCGCGCCTGGCGCAATCTCTTCCTGTTAGCTGCTTGAGACTTGCCCGGTTTTAATATGTAAATCCCGCTGCGGGTAAGGAATAGAAATACCTTCCCGATCAAATGCCAGTTTTACATTTTCCATGGTGCCAAAGTGCACATCCCAAAAATGCTCTGACTTGCACCAGGGGCGCACCAGAATATTGATGGAGCTGTCGGCGTGAGCGCTGACAAAAATATCCGGGGCTGGTTCTTTTAATATGTTTTCATCCGCTGCCAGCACATCGGCAATTACCTGTTTGGCTTTGCCAATATCGTCTTCGTAGCTGATGCCGTAGGTCATATCCACTCGGCGGGTGGGCTCGGCAAAAATATTTTTCAGACAACCGTTGGATAAATTGCCGTTGGGAATCACAATTTTTTCGTTGTCGCGAGTCAGCAGAATGGTGTTAAAAATCTGAATTTCCTGTACCACGCCGCGGTAGCCCTGAGCTTCAATTTCATCTCCTGCTTTGAACGGTTTGAAAAACAGAATCAGCACACCACCGGCAAAGTTGGCCAGGCTGCCTTGCAATGCCAAGCCCACAGCCAAACCGGCGGCACCCATAATGGCAATCAGCGATGCGGTTTCCACACCAATGGTGGTGGCAAAGATGATCAGTACCACCATCTTTAAGATAATACCCACAATGCTTTGCAGGAACTTCACCAGAGTGGGTTCAGCATTGGTGCGCACCAAGGTGCGGTGCATTAACTTGACCACCCGGTTGCTCAGCCACCAACCAATAACCAGTACCAGTAAGGCTAGCAGCAATTTGGGGCCATGGGTCATGGCCAGCTCAACCGCTTTGTCGATGTATTCTTGTTGGTTTTCCATCAAGCTTTCCATAGTTCCTCCAGAGTTAAAGTCGATTGCATTGTGTTGGATATAGACTGTCTTTAGTATGGCTGCCACACATTTTTTACATTTAAGTTTTACATTCATACCTTCAAGAGAAACAGCATGCCCAAAGTCGCTATTTTTGTCGATGTACAAAATATCTACTACACCACCCGCGAGGGCCACGGGCGCCACTTTGACTACAACCGTTTTTGGGCTCAGGCGACCGAGGGTCGCGATGTCATTGCTGCTTATGCCTACGCGATTGATCGCGGCGACGAAAAACAGCGCCAGTTCCAGAATATCCTCCGCGCTATCGGCTTTGAGGTAAAGCTAAAACCTTTTATCCAGCGCAGTGATGGTTCCGCCAAGGGGGATTGGGATGTAGGCATTACCATCGATGTGATGGATCACCTGGCAACAGCCGATGTGATTGTGCTGGCCTCCGGCGATGGCGACTTTGATCGGCTGTTGTTGCGCGCTGGTGAGCAGGGCGTGGCAACGGAAGTGTATGGCGTACCAGCGTTGACGGCGAATTCATTGATTGATTCGGCTGAAACCTTTATTCCCATAGAAGGGGAGCTTTTGTTGTGAACAGCGAGCTTCAACAGGCTATTGATCAGTTTGATGGCAAGGACATTGCGCAACTAAAAGCCGCTGCTGAAAACTGCCCAGTTTGACCACGTGCTGATATCTGAATTGATTGCACTTTGCGCCAGCGAAGAAGGTGTACCTCCGCAGGCTGCCAGCTGGTTACTAAAGTACGGCTGGGAAACAGGAATAGAATTTACGGATCAGCAATCTTGCGATTTGTTGGATGTTCTTGTGCAAGCAGATAGCTGGCCATTGCGGCTGCATATTTTGCAGTTGTTTGCCGGGTTGGCAATTCCTGGAAAACAGCAGGAGACGGCTTATTTTCATCTTCGTCATTGTTTGAGTGATAACAATAAATTTGTGCGCGCTTAGAGTTATAACGCTTTGGCGGAATTGGCCAAACAGTTTCCGATCTATCGAGATGAAGTGAAAAAATTGTTTGAATTGGCGCAGAAAGATAACAATGAAGCCGCCTCGGTTAAGGCGCGGATTCGGAATATTAATTTATAGAAAGTATCGTCATCCCCGCGAACGCGGGGATCCATATATCAAAGCAACAAATCACATGGATTCCCGCCTGCGCGGGAATGACGTTATTGCTTAACCTTCAGCATTAATCTTGGTAGCAAACATCCAGCGGTGGCCGTCCCAATCGCTGATCAGTGCGGTGCGGTCGCCCCAGGGAGAATCCATGGGCTCTGCCAGAATATAAGCACCGGCTTCGCGGGCGCGTTCGGTCAAGGCGTCCACGTTATCCACATACACGTACAGGTTCACAGCACTGACAATGTGATTGTGGGCGGGAGTAGCAGCAATACCACCGAAGGCACCTTCCGGAGCGAACATGGCGACAATTTTGCGCTTGTACATCATTTCCGCGTGAATGGTCACGCCTTCTGGACTTTGAGTGCTTTCACCCACGCTAAAGCCAAAGGCTTTTTGGTAAAAGTCCAGGCTGGCATCGGCGTCGCGCACAGTCAAATAAGGAGTTAGCCAATTTGCCTTGGCGGGTTTTACATCTGCAGAAGTGGGCTTTTTAGGTGCCGCTTTTTTGGGAGCTGCTTTTTTTGCAGGCGCTTTTTTCTTTTTTGCAGCAGATTTTTTTGGGGCGGGTTTTGCGTCTGGTTTTGCAGCCATCACAGGGTCCTCTGTTGTGTCAATGTGGGGTTGCTATTGGCGTGCATCAGACAACAACTAAGGGTTGGGTTGAATACCCTTTTTGCAGTAAGTGGTGAGTGTTGTTCGAGGTTTTGATAAGCCTGTCATTGCGAGAGCGCGAAGCAATCTCGTGTGGGTTGCTGGAGATTGCTTCACTGTGCTCGCAATGACGTGATTTTAGTTAGGGGCGAACCACTACGCCTTCATTGGCCAGGTAATTTTTCAGTTCACCAATATTAATCACCTGGCGGTGAAATACGCTGGCGGCCAGAGCGCCGTCTACATTGGCCTGCTGGAATACGTCGCGGAAGTGCATCATTTCGCCAGCACCGCCAGAGGCAATCAGTGGTACCTTGCAGCGCTCGCGAATCTTCGCCATCTGGTCAATGTCGTAACCTTTGCGCACGCCGTCTTGATTCATGGCGTTGAGCACAATTTCTCCGGCACCGCGCTGCTGTACTTCGTCAATCCACTCCAGGGTTTTGCGGCCAGTGTTACTGGTGCGCTTTTCGTCACCGGTAAATTGATACACTTGGTATTGGCCTTGCTCGGCGTCGAAGTAGGAATCGACCCCCACCACAATGCACTGCACACCAAAGGCGTTGGCCAGGTCAGTAATTAATTCCGGGTTACTGAGCGCCGGGCTGTTGACCGACACTTTGTCGGCGCCGTTTTCGAGAATACGGCGGGCGTCGTCCAGGGTTTTAATGCCCCCGGCCACGCAGAAGGGAATGTCGATCACCTTGGCCACTTTGCTGACCCAGCTTTTGTCCACTACCCGGTCATCGGAGCTGGCGGTAATGTCGTAAAACACCAGTTCATCCGCGCCCTCGGCGGCGTAACGCTCTGCCAAGGGGACAATGTCGCCGATAATGTCGTGGTTGCGGAACTGCACACCCTTGACCACCTGGCCGTCGCGGACGTCCAGGCAGGGGATTATTCGCCTTGCCAGCATGCGATGGCCTCCTCGGTGGTGAATTTGCCTTCCAGCAGGGCGCGGCCAACAATCACGCCGCTCACGCCAGTGCCGCGCAACGCGGCAATATCGTCCAGGCTGCCAATGCCGCCGGAGGATTGCCAGTGAATATCTGGGTATTCAGCGGTGACTTCTTTATATAAGTCCACGTTACTGCCCGCCAGGGTGCCGTCCCGGGAAATGTCGGTGCACAACACATGGCGCAGGCCCAGGGGTTGGTAGAAGCGAATCAGGCTTTCCAGGGTTTCCTGGGAATCTTCCTGCCAGCCGGAGACTGCGACGCGTTTTTCGCCGTCGATAATATTTACGTCCAGCGCCAGTACGATTTTCTCTGGGCCAAACTCCGCAAACCACTTGGCCACTTCGTCTTTTTGTTTTACCGCACAAGAACCTACCACCACGCGGGCGGCACCGGCAGCCAATAAGTTGCGCACATCATCGGCGGAGCGCACACCACCGCCGATCTGAATTTTGGCGGGCACGCCGTCCAGCAGCTGACGAATCACATCGAGTTGACGACCGTCTGGGTTTTTAGCGCCATCCAGATCCACCAGATGCAGCCAGTTGGCACCGGCACTGTGGTACAGGCTGAACTGCTGTTGCGGGTTGTCGCCGTAAACGGTTTTCTGGGCGTAGTCCCCCTGGTAGAGGCGGACGATATTGCCGTCGATCAAATCGAGAGCCGGGATAATCATGGTCTTGCGTCTCTTTTGTTACTGTCATCCTGAGGAGCGAAGCGACGTGAGGATCTCACCTGTTGATGGCTGTGGGATCCTCACGGCCACTACGTGACCTCAGGATGACATTGTCAGGAAATTCTGTATCAACTGCGCACCAGCCTTGCCGGAACGCTCCGGGTGAAACTGCACCCCGTAGAAATTGCCCTGTTGTACGGCGGCGGTAAATGGCGAGCCGTAGTCGCAGGTGGCAATGGTGTAGTCACCCACTGGCAGGGCAAAGCTGTGGACAAAATAAAAGTAGTCACCGGATTTAATACCGTTAAATAGCGGGTGCTCGCTGGCTACTGCGTTCCAACCCATATGAGGCAGTGGTAATTCACCGGTTTCCATTTTGCTGACCTCAGCATCCACCAGCCCCAGACAGGCTTGCTGGCCTTCTTCCGAGAAGGATGCCAACAGTTGCATGCCCAAACAGATACCCAGTACCGGCTGGGTCAGGCTGTTAATCAGCTCCGGCAACTGGCGCTCTTTCAGGTTGTTCATGGCTTCGTTGGCGGTGCCCACGCCAGGCAGCAACACTTTGTCGGCAGCGTGCACCACATCCGGGTCGCGGCTGACCACCGGCTGGTAACCCAGCCGCTCCACCGCGTAACGCACTGAGGCCAGGTTGGCGCAGCCGGTATCGAGAATAACTACATTCATAAGTAATAACTCAAAAAATACCCGTCATTGCGAGGAGCCGCAGGCGACGCGGCAATCTAGTGACTTTTAAGACGCTGGATTGCTTCGCTACGCTCGCAATGACGGTAGTGTTCTTACAATACGCCTTTACTACTGGGCAGCTCATTGCCTTCCACTCGAATGGCCTGGCGCAGGGCGCGGCCAAACACTTTAAACAAACCTTCCACCTGATGGTGGCCGTTGCCTTTATCCACCCCCAGGTGCAGGCTGCAGCGCAGGCCATCCGCCAGGGAGCGGAAGAAGTGGGGCACCATTTCGGTGGCCAGACCGCCGACGGTTTCCCGGCTGAATTCCCCTTCAAAGCGCATAAACGGGCGGCCAGACAAGTCGATGGTGCAATGGGCGCGGCACTCGTCCATGGGCAGCACAAACCCAAAGCGGCCAATGCCACGTTTGTCACCGAGGGCCTGAGCCAGCGCATCGCCCAGCGCGAGGGCGGTGTCTTCCACACTGTGGTGGTCGTCGATATGCAGGTCGCCCTTCACGCTCAAATTCATGTGAAAACCACCGTGGGTGGCGATTTGATCGAGCATATGGTCAAAAAAGCCGATGCCCGTCTCTATTTTGCTGCCGCCGCTGGCGTCCAGATCAACCGCCACTTTGATGTCGGTTTCTTTGGTGGTGCGCACCACTTCCGCAGTGCGGGGCACCGTGGTGAGTTGGCGCACAATGGCGGGCCAGTTCAGGCCATCTGGAGCATCCTCTACAGGTGAATAGCGTAGACCGACGATGCCCATATTCTCCGCCAGCTGCACATCGGTGATGCGGTCGCCGATCACGTAGCTGTTGGTGAAATCCACTTTGCCCTGTTGCAGGTACTCTTTCACCAAGCCCAGTTTGGGTTTGCGGCAGCTGCAGTTGTCTTCGTCGAAGTGGGGGCAGATCAGTACGTCGTCAAAGTTCACGCCCTGACTTTCGAAGATGTGCATCATCAGGTCGTGGGGGGCGTCGAAATCCGCTTGTGGAAAGCTGTCGGTGCCCAGACCGTCCTGATTGCTCACCATCACCAACCGGTAACCCGCATCTTGCAGGGTGAGCAGGGCAGGGATAACGCCGGGCTCAAAGGCCAGCTTGTCGAGGCGATCCAGTTGCTTGTCTACTGGGGGTTCTTCCACCAGAGTGCCGTCGCGGTCGATAAAAAGGATTTTTTGTTTCATGTATTTCTTGCTCGCTTTTCCCGTCATTCCCGCGAAGGCGGGAATCCAGGGTTTTACTTGGATTTATGGATTCCCGCCTTCGCGGGAATGACGTACCAAAACATCTACCACCCGTTCCAATTCTTCCCACTCACCCACAGTAAACCGCAGGCAGCCATCCAGGCCCAGCTGTTTGCTCTGGTCGCGCACGATGACGCCACTGGCACTGAGCGCGGCAAAGATTTTGGGAGCGTCGTGAAAGCGGGCCAACAAATAGTTGCCGGCACCGGGGTAGGTGGCGGCCACGTCCGGGCATTGTTCCAGCTGCTGCAACAGCCACTGGCGGTTGTCATTCAGTTCTGCCACTCGTTGCTGCATGGCATTAATACCGGCAGGGGTCAGCGCTTGCGCTGCCAGGTCAGCTATCGGTACCGGAATGGGGTAGGGGGCGATCACTTTTAGCAACAGGCCAATGATCTCGGCACTGGCCAGGGCAAAGCCGCAACGCAAGCCCGCCAGTCCAAAGGCCTTGGATAAGGTGCGCAGTATGGCCACATTGTCGTATTGGTTAATCAATTCAACGCAGTTGGCCTCTGGTGAAAATTCGATATAGGCCTCGTCAACAACCACGATGGCGCGGCCTGCACAGGCCTGAATCACCGCTTCAATATCTTCCCGCTTTAGCAGGTTGCCGGTGGGGTTGTTGGGGGAGCAGACAAATACCAGTTTGACGTTATCCAGATTAGCTTTGATGGCGTCCACATCCAGCTGCCAGTCTGCCGTTAGCGGCACGGTTTTAATACCCACGCCGCAGGTTTGCGCGGAGATGGTGTACATGCCGTAGGTGGGTGGGCAATAAAGAATGTTGTCGTCGCTGCCGCAGAAAGTGCGGATCAGCAGTTCAATAGCTTCGTCTGCACCGCGGCTTACCAACAGTTGATCTGTGCCAATACCTGCGTACGCTGCGTAGTTGGTAAGCACTTGCTCCGGCTGTGGCTCCGGGTAGCGGTTAAGGGCGTCGTCAGAGAGCGTCAGGTTGGGTGCCGCCGGGGCTTCGTTGGCGTTAAGCCATACGTCGCCATTGCCGCCAATGCGGCGGGCAGATTGGTACGGCGTCAGTTGCCGCACATTGTCCACCGCCAGTTGTTCAATGCTAGCCATGTGTTACCCCAGCATCTTCTCAATGGGCAGTACCAGAATAGAACTGGCGCCCAGTGCTTTGAGGCTTTCCATGGTTTCCCAGAACAGATTTTCGGTACTGACCACGTGTACGGCCACTCGGGAGTCGTCCCCTTCAAGAGGCAGGATAGTGGGGTTTTCCGATCCCGGCAGCAGGGCGGTGACTTCCGTCAGTTTGTCCGCCGGGGCGTGCAGCATAATGTACTTGCTTTCGCTGGCCTGCATCACACCGCGGGCGCGAGTCAGCAGGCGCTCAATCAGCTGGCTTTTTTCGCTGTCCATCTCCCCGGTGCGCTGAATCAGGGTAGCGGTGGAACGGTAGATCACTTCCACTTCTTTAAGGCCGTTGGCTTCCAGAGTGGCGCCGGTGGATACCAGGTCACAGACCGCATCCGCCAGGCCCGCCCGTGGCGCTACTTCTACTGAGCCGGTCAGCAAGGTGTGTTTGATGGCGATGCCCTGCTCATCCATAAAGCGCTTTAGCAGGCAAGGATAGGTGCTGGCGATGCGCTTGCCATCCAGGTCGGCGGCGCTGTTGTATGCCATATCCTGAGGCACCGCCAGGGACAACCGGCAACCGCCAAAACTGAGAGCGGTTAACTCGGTGTAGTCGCAGCTCAGGCCACTGTGCATGCGGCTCATGGACTTTTCTTCCAGCACGTTCTGGCCGACGATGCCCAGGTCCACCACGCCATCCATCACCAGGCCGGGAATGTCGTCGCTGCGTACCTTGAGCAGATCCAAAGGCATGTTGGTGGCGTGGGCAATCAGGTTGTTGTCCCGCAGGTTGAGTTTAACCCCACACTGCTTCAGCAGTTTGTAGGCGTCGTCGCTGAGGCGGCCTTTCTTTTGTACGGCGATGCGCAAGCGCTTGCTGTTGTTCATTTGTCTCTCTCGTTGCACTTTCGTTAAAACACAGTCGTTAAGCAGTGGTACGGCGAACGTAAAAAACCCCCGGAAGAGGAGTATCTGCCGGGGGTTTGAGAATTCTGTTTGTCTGACCCGGAAGATACTTTTTCATCTTCCAGCAGCACACTCACACTGGAAGCTATTCAGTGTGATGATGGTGGTGCACTGATTGTGCGCAAGCCTGTGTGCAGTTGGTCATTTTCTGGTCACCTTGTCAGGAGGTGGCAAGTTAAGCAGAGGGGGATTAAAAATGCAAGGAAAAGGCTTGGAGCCTGGCTATCTTACAAACTTGGTCTCCAAAATCACCGACGAGTTGGTTCTTTCTATGCCATCCAGGTTACCAATCTGGTCAATGATCTGGTTCAGTTCACCGGCGGATTCGGCGCTGAGCACGGTGATCATGTCGTATTCACCGCTGATGGAATAGAGCGCGGTTACCTGGGGGAGCTTCGACAGGGCCACGTAGGTGGGGCCGGTGAGTTTTTGCACCAGTTTGAGCATTACGTGGGCTTTCAGCAGGCGTTTTTCATACCCTTCGTTAAACTGCACGGTGTAGCCGCTGATGATGTTGCGGGTTTCCAGACGCCGCAGGCGGCTCTGGATGGTGGAGCGGGATATGTCCAGTTGGCGTGCCAATTCCGAGGTGCTGAGGCGGGCATTCATGCGCAACAGTGCGATTAGCTTACGGTCGGTATTATCAAGCATAATGACAAAATAATTAGTTGAATTGACATAATGGATGGTGATATTGCTAATTTTAGCCCTTTATTTTGCTTATGCAAAGGCCGAGACTACGTGGCAAATTTTCTGTGGGCGACGTGCGATTGGTGTCGCCCTCTAATGTTTCAGAAATGACTAAAGAGAATCGATTATGAGCGTTCAAAATCAATTGAACAGCGCCCTTGAGGCGATGGGCATCAATAGCGCAGTTATCGCTGGTGGCGATCTGGATGTGTTTTCTCCTACTGATGGCTCCAAACTGGGCACGGTTAAGCAAGACAGTGCTGCCGATGCAGAAGCAAAAATCGCCCGTTCTGCGGCCGCATTCAAGGAATGGCGTAACGTGCCAGCGCCTCGCCGCGGCGAGCTGATCCGCCTGCTGGGTGAAGAACTGCGCGAGCACAAAGAGGCGCTGGGCTCTCTGGTGACTCTGGAATGCGGCAAAATCTATCAGGAAGGCTTGGGCGAAGTTCAGGAAATGATCGACATCTGCGATTTTGCTGTTGGCCTTTCCCGTCAGCTGTACGGCCTGACCATCGCTTCCGAGCGCCCCGGCCACAAAATGAGCGAATACTGGCAGCCCATCGGCCCGGTAGGCATCATCTCTGCGTTCAACTTCCCGGTAGCGGTATGGGCCTGGAACGCTGCATTGGCCATCGTTTGTGGTGACACCACCATCTGGAAGCCCTCCGAGAAAACCCCGATTACGGCTATTGCCTGTCAGCACCTGCTGAAAAAAGCCCTCGACCGCTTTGGTGCCGATGCGCCGGAAGGCCTGTCTGAAGTGCTGATTGGCCACGCCGATATTGGCCAGCAGCTGGTGGATGACAAGCGTGTACCGGTCATTTCCGCTACCGGTTCTTGCGCCATGGGCCGCAAGGTTGGCCCTCGTGTTGCCGAGCGTTTTGGTCGTTCTATTCTGGAATTGGGTGGCAATAACGCCATCATCGTCGCCCCGTCGGCGGATCTGGATATGGCGGTGCGCGCCATCCTGTTCGGTGCCGTGGGCACCTGTGGCCAGCGCTGTACTTCCACTCGCCGCATCTTTGTGCACGACGACATTTATGACACTCTGGTGCCTGCGTTGAAAGCCGCTTACGGCAAGATTTCCTTGGGCGACCCCATGGACGCCAATACTCTGGTTGGCCCGCTGATTGATGAAGATTCCTTCAACAATTTTGAAGCGGCCATCGAGCGCGCCAAAGGTAATGGCGGTGATGTGATTGGCGGTGGTCGTGCTCTGGCGGATCAGTACCCCAATGCTTATTACGTGAACCCGGCCATCGTTGAGATGAAGGGCGACATCAACAATGTTCAGGAAGAAACCTTCGCGCCGATTCTGTACGTGTTCCGCTACAGCGAACTGGAAGAAGCTATTGCCCGTCAGAACGACGTACCGCAAGGCTTGTCTTCTGCCATCTTTACCTTGAATGTGCAGGAAGCGGAAACTTTCGTGACCGCTGCTGGCTCTGACTGTGGCATTGCCAACGTTAATATCGGCACCAGTGGTGCGGAAATCGGCGGTGCCTTCGGTGGTGAGAAAGAAACCGGCGGTGGCCGTGAATCCGGCTCCGACGCCTGGAAGGCGTACATGCGCCGTCAGACCAGCACCGTGAACTACTCCAAAGAGCTGCCCCTGGCTCAGGGCATTGAGTTCAACCTCGACTGATTACCCCTCAGTTCGAACCACACAAACCGTCGGCAGAGCAATCTGTCGGCGGTTTGTGCTATATAAGGAGATGGAATTGAGTTATCGGACTGCATGATAGTCGCACAAAGGAACAGACAAGGAATGAACGAGGAAGTGATCCGCGCCCAGGGGGGTAAAATCATCGTTTTAGCCGATGACCTGGCGGAAATTATTGTGTCAGAGGGGGTGGAAGTCAGCGCCGCCATGGTGGATAACTGCGAACGCATACTGCGGGAACGCTTCCATTGTCCTTGCCGTGTGCTTATCTCGCGCCAGCACTCCTACCACTACACATTTGAAGCGCAGCAACGTCTGGCAGACCTGCAGTGTGTGCACTCGGTAGCCATTCTCTCCAATAGCCCATCCGGTGAAATTACGGCGCGAATTGTGCGCCTGTTTCCCGGCAAAGGCAGCTGGAAGGTCAACTTCTTTGCCGACCGCAAAAGCGCACTTGCCTGGTTGGAAGAGCGCAAAGCCAGCCAACAGGAATAAAAACTATGTTCGAGTGGGCCAACCTGTCGATTTTTCTGGCAACCGCCGTTGTACTAACCATTGCACCCGGCCCCGACCTTGTTTTCTTAGCCACCCAAAGTATCGGCAATGGCCCGCGCGCCGGGTTTGCCACTGCCATGGGGTTGAGTGCTGGCAACCTGGTGCATACCTTGGCGGCAGCGCTGGGGGTGTCGGTGATATTCCAAACCTCTGCTGCGGCATTTACCGCCCTGAAAATCGCCGGTGCGGTCTACCTTCTCTATTTGGCCTACAAAGCATTCAGGGCTGTGCCCAGTGATGACGCAAGTGAAACAGCGCCCGAGGTTGCAAGTGGGCGCTCGCTATTTTGGCGTGGTGTATTGATGAACACCCTCAACCCCAAAGTGGCGCTGTTCTTTCTCGCCTTTTTGCCCCAATTCACTATCGCCAGCGCACCCGAACCTATCTGGCAGCAAATGCTGGTACTGGGGCTGCTATTTACTCTGCAAGTAGTGGTGGTTTTTGGCAGCGCCGGGCTGTTTGCCGGCGCCATCAGCCAACGCTTTCGCGGCAAAGGCAGTGGCAAGTTTGGTCGTTACGCCAATAAGGTGGTGGGAGTCGTGTTTGTGGGGCTGGCGGTTAGGTTGTTGTTGGTGGAGAAATAAGAGCAGTATACTTTAAAGCCGTTCGTCAGAGGTTGTTGCCGCGTCAGTATTATATGCGGGTAAATATGTGGTTAGTCTCGCTCAGTTGGTGAATTAATTAGAGTGTTGCCTTGAGTAGGTCGCACTAGTAATATTGAAGCGAAAGTTATGTCTCTAGAAAGTTTTTTGTAGTGTTAGTCTGGATAAGGATGGTCTTATTCCGGGGTATATTAAGCAATAATCGGATTGACAAGGAAAAGAAATGAGGAAATATGTATTAGTATTTTTAGGCGTTGTTATTTCAACTGACATTTTGGCTTGGCGTCAAGTTGGAGTGTTGAAGGCAGAAGTTGGTATCATATGGAAACATGCTTCAGATTCGTATACAAACAGCCACGCAACAGACCACGCAATAATTAATGCTACCAGCGGGGTTATGCTTTCGGAAATTTCTAGTGGGAGTTTTTTTGGACATTAGTTAGTAACAAAAATTATTGCTTACGATGACAAAGGTATTTATCCAAGCCAACATATAGTGCGTAGTTGGGATGTAGACTGGGATGATTCTGGAGCTAAGGTAAAAATAACTACTGCCAGTGGAAAAAGTGCGTACGCTATAT
The DNA here is from genome assembly GCF_030341905.1 of Porticoccus sp. W117. Taxonomy (GTDB): domain Bacteria; phylum Pseudomonadota; class Gammaproteobacteria; order Pseudomonadales; family Porticoccaceae; genus SCSIO-12696. The sequence goes on from NZ_JATAAF010000003.1 coordinate 15,004, forward strand.
ATGATGTACGTTAACATTGTCTTGTGTGAAGAAATAGATAGTGTATAAATTTCTCGTTTAAACTCTACTATCCCCGGTGTGAGCCGGGGATTTTCATTTTGTAAGTTTGCAAAAATTCTGTTGGAATTAAGTTGTATGTATGCCGCAGCAATCGATTTGAGGGAGCGTCGATGAAATACTTTATTTTGGTTTTTCTCTTGGTTTGCTTTGTATTCCTGTTCGCAAAAAATCGAGCCAACCAAGATTTTTCTGCGCAGCCTTTACGCTCTGTAGGTGTTAGTGAGTCCAAAGTTTTAGCCCAAGGCGTAAAGTCCCTTGAATATAGTAAAAAATCCCTTGAAGCTCCTGCACACTTTGAAGATATATTAGAGCAAGGATTAAATTCTAGTAGCGCTGATTGTGTAAAAATTATCGAGTCTGAATCTAAAGCTAAGTTAGAAAATGCTGCTGCATTAATGTTGTTAAATGGTGTAAATGAAAATGCTCTTTTTGGATATCTTCAGGAAAGTTTAACAGAGGTCGATAGAGATGCAATTTTAAGAAGTTACTATCAGTTGGCGGTTCGGCTGAATGCCAAAGGAGCGGCACCTAAAAATATTAAACAATTAATTAGATCAACCAATAGTGCAAGAGTTATTAAAAGTATCTTGCTTCATTTTTCAACAAATAAATATGTAAGAAGAAAATCGTTTGATAAAATTTTTAATAAAAAAGAATATATAGATGAAGCTATCAATTTATATGGAAAAGAGAAAGAAAGTTATACTAAGTCAGAAATAATTAACATTCTTTTGAAGAATATCAAAAAAGATGATTTTTCTCAATTCCATTTATCTCCGGCTTGGGATGGAATTAGTCAAAATTTAATAAGGCTCGGTGAATTTGATTTATTGAAAAAATTATCTAATTTCGGCTTAAAATTTGAGTCGAAAGCGCAAAGTACTAATGGTGCTGACCATATTTTATTATCAGTAATTACTGAAGGTGAAGTAGGTGGTGCGGAGCAGGTTGATTTTCTGGAATGGCTTGGCGAGATGGGGGTCTATCCCTCAAATCTGCTTACAAACTTATATGTTGACCAGCGAAATTTTGCCAGTGTAGAAAGTCCACTTCATGGCTATGTTTCTAAAAATAAGAAAAAATTTAGAAAATTGAATAACATTGATAACGAAAAGCCCATAAATAAAGTGCAATTTTATAATAGTGATTTATCGGAGTTAGTCGAAGGATATAATAAAGTTTTAGAGGCTTATCGAAGCTGCATAGATAACACTAAAAATGATGCGGCTAGGTTTTTTGAAAAAAAGACGACCTTAAAGGAAAATATTTTTGCTTGGGTTGATTCTGAAATCAAATCTGGTCGAAGCGAAAGGGAAGTTAAGATTGCTCTTGGTAAAGTCTCTCCTCGACTTATTTCATTGATATATTCTTCTGGTGAGGTGTCTGAAAGTTCGAAAAAAAATGCAAAAAGAATATTTAAATTACTTAGTCGAGATGTGGACTCCTACGACTATAGCACTGCTTTGAAAAATTTATTAAATGACGGCACCCTTCATTACCATGAAATTATTAGTGAAAATCATGTTAAAGTTTTTTATCTTGATGCCGTTTCTTCAGGTAATACTAAAATTTTAGAGGCGTTTTTGTCGGTAGGGGTCGAGCAGAAATTCGTTTCAAGAATGCTTGTGCAAGCTATGAGGGATGCTGAGTCGGTACATGAAAGCTTAGCAGGATTCTACGCTAAGCTTTTAGAGCTGGGTGTTAGTTTTCAGTATGCAGATGAATTGGGGCGCAATGCTTTGTACTACGCAGTTGAAAATAAGGATATTGATGCGGTGAAATTGCTAATAAGTTATGGCGTTGAACCATTGCTAGAAAAGGATTCTCTCAATGTATTGGATGTTGCTTTACTTAATTACAGTCCGGATTTTACCGAACCGCTAGACTTATTGCTTTCAAGTGGTTGTGAACTTGATGTGCAGCATCATAATTTGGTTGTGTGGCTTCATGAAAAGTATAACGGTGTTGAAATTGATGGGATAAATCCAAAATTATAAGCTATTCAAAAGTTGAATTCTACCTTACGTCACCCAACTTTTTTCTTGGGCATAATCACACACTAATGCGCGCTCCCGTACTCTAACTCTGACGTAGCGAGTGAACTCGTATAGTTTCCATCTTGTTTTGACATATCGTCAATACATGTCTCACTGAGATGTATTCCATTTGTACCGTTTCATAGGCAGTCTTTTCCCAATGTAGAGATCACTGTGTGGAAAGATATGATGCTGAGGAGACTAGTCTAAATTCAAATTCCTCCATATTAATCAGTTTATTATTCTCGTCCAGTTGATTTCTGGGTAGTCCATAGGTTAATCCGGCCGGTTTCTTTACACAAATTAACGAAATAGTTCTGGGGTGTTTGCCGCTCTTGGGTGCTTAAGGTGTGAGCTTGAAAATTATTGATAGATCAAGAACAACACCGCACTAAAGGATAAAATTTTATGAGGTTTTTACCCGCCTTCATCAAGACCAGTTTTTATGCCGTTATTTTTTCCTGTCTGACCAATGCGGCTTACGTTGCTGTCGAATCGGATCTGGTTGACGATTACCAATTGCTGGATACATTCTCAGACCGTACAGCTGCCTTATATAAGGCAGGAAAATCAGCTCCGGTTAAAGACTTAATGGCGCAGTTGCGTCGCAAGCAAACCCGGCTGACCCTGCCCGCTGCAAAATCAACAGAGGTATTGCCTGCGGATCTTTACCGTCAATTTAAGAAATCAACGTTGGCGGTTGGTGGCATCTTCGATTGTGGTAATTGCCCTGAACATCACCCGCAGGTTGCCTCCGGGTTTGTTATCGACGGCAAGGGTGTTGGCGTAACCAACTATCATGTTATCGAAACCATTACCGCTGATGACACGAATGTGGCGATGTCCGTCATGACCTATGAGGGGAAGGTATATCCCATCACCGAGATTCTGGCCGCCAGTAAACTGGATGATGTGGTAATTTTTCGGTTCGACACGGCGGGTGACACCCTGCCAGCCTTTTCCCTGGCGGACCAAGTACGTGTTGGTGGGTCGGCGAATGTAATCAGCAATCCTCAGGAGCACTTCTTTTTGTATTCGCGCGGCGTAGTTTCACGATACTACAAAGCCGTGGACGATCAGGGCAACGTCACAGGCACTGAGGCGTTGAGTATTACGGCAGACTATTCCGTAGGCTCCAGTGGTGGGCCCATATTTGATGACAACGGCAATATTATTGGTGTGGTTGCCGCTACTTATGGATTGTATTCCGATGAAGAGCGTAGCGATTTGCAAATGGTCGTCAAACAGATTGTACCTCTGTCACGCATTAAAGCGCTGATAAAACCCTAGTGGGTGTAGCACCATGTTTCCAGACGCGGTAGTGCGCCTGGAAACATGGTGTCTTTAGAGTTGTAGCCTGCACCGGAAGATCTGGCGCTATTTTGGCACCGCCCGGCTTTTCCCCTGGTCATCAATCGCTACAAACACAAACTCCCCTTCGGTCACCTTAAAAGATTCCGATTCATCCAGCGGCGTACACCACACATCCAGGCTAAAGCGCATGGAGGTGTGGCCAACTTTCATCAGTTCGGTATAACAGCTAACGGTGGAGCCCACCGGTACCGGCTTCAGAAACGACATATTGCTGATGTGCACAGTGGCCACCCGCCCTTTGGCAATGCGGCGGGCGTGGATACTGGCGGCCAAGTCCATTTGCGACAGCACCCAACCACCAAAGATATCGCCATTGGGGTTGGTGTCGGCGGGCATGGCGATGGTTTGCAGGCTAAGGGTGCCGGTGGGGGCTGTAGTTCCAGACATAAGTTTTGCTCGATAAAATGTTTGTTTGATGTTCGACGTTTGACGAAAGGGGTTTATTACCCTGTAGGTCGGCCTTCAGGCCGACACTCTTGGTGCTTTAGATGTCCTCCGTTGTCGGGCTAAAGCCCGACCTACAGTATTTTCTTGAGGTGTGGGCGGAAGGCTATTCAGAACCGTTGTCAGCAGGGATGCTGACAACGAGCCTACACGGACGTATTCACGGCGTGTTCTGAATAGCGTTCTGCCCGCGCCGCGCTTGAATCGAATTCAAAACAATTGCTCCGGTAACCATGTCGCCATCTCCGGCCACAGGGCCAGCACCGCCATCATGGCCAGCTGAATGCCAATAAAGGGTATCACGCCTTTATAGATATGGCCGGTGGCCACTGACTCCGGTGCCACACCACGCAAATAAAACAGCGCGAAGCCAAAGGGTGGTGTCAGGAACGAGGTTTGTAAATTGATGGCGATCATAATGCCCAGCCACACCGGATCCAGCCCCATGGCCAGCAATACCGGCGCAACGATGGGCACCACCACAAAGGTGATTTCGATAAAGTCGAGGATAAAGCCCAGCAGGAAAATCACCAGCATCACCAGCAGGGTGGCGCCGAACACGCCGCCGGGCAGGCTTTCGAACACCTCGGTGACCATTTCTTCGCCGCCAAAACCGCGAAACACCAGGGAGAAGATCGCCGCGCCGATCAAGATCATAAACACCATAGCGGTGACTTCGGTGGTGTTGCGCATCACCTGGCGCAGCCGTTCCAGATTCAGCTGCCGGCGCACCAGTGCCAGCACCGTGGCACCAATGGCGCCCACGCCGGCGGCCTCGGTGGGGGTGGCGGCGCCTTTAAGAATGGAGCCCAAAACCAGCACAATCAGCAACACCGGCGGCAGCAGACTTTTTAAGAGTTGCCCGGTGGTAATCGCTTCCAGATCGTCACTGGCAGGGGCCAGTTCAGGTTTGATGCGGGCTATAAAAAGCAGATAGACAATGTAAAGAACCACCAGCGCCAGGCCGGGAATAATCGCCCCCACAAACAACTCGCCAATGGACACTGTGTCCGGGGTAAAGATGCCCATATTGAGCTGCGCCTGCTGGTAGGCGTTGGAAAGAATATCCCCCAACAGCACCAGGGCAATGGAGGGGGGAATAATTTGCCCCAGTGTGCCGGTCGCGCAGATAGTGCCGCTGGCCAGGGCTGGGCTGTAACCGCGTTTGAGCATGGTGGGCAGGGACATCAAACCCATGGTCACCACGGTGGCGCCGACAATGCCGGTACTGGCGGCCAGCAACATGCCCACCACAATCACGGCAATACCGAGGCCACCGGGCAGGCGGCCAAACAGCCGCGACATGCTGTCCAAAAGGTCTTCCGCCAGTTTGGCCTTTTCCAGCATTACCCCCATCAGAATAAACAGCGGCACCGCAATCAGTGTCTGGTTAGTCATGGTGCCGTACAGGCGATTGGGCAGAGCTTCCAGAAATGCCATATCGAAGTGGCCGGTGGCGCTGCCGATGGCGGCAAAAATCAGCGCAGTGCCACCCAGGGTCAGGGCGACCGGGTAGCCCAGCATGAGCAGCAGACACACCGTGGCGAACAGGATCAGGGGAATAGCCTCTATCATCACAGGCCCCCGTCGTGTGGTTCGGTGTGGCTGCCGCCGTGGCCGAGGAAGAACAGTGTGTTAGAGATGATGTCTGCCAGACCCTGCAGCGCCAGGGTAACGGGCATCGCCAGCAGCAGTGACTTCAGCAGGTAAACATAGGGCAGCCCGCCGGGTTCGTAAGAGGTTTCCTTCACCTGCCAGCTGGCTGCCACATAGTCCAGAGACAGCCAGAAGATCACCGCACACACCGGCAGCAACAGCAACAATCCGCCGGTCGCATCAATCAGCGCCTGGTGGCGCAGGGACAGGCGGCGATAGATCAGATCCACCCGCACATGGCCACCGCGCTTGAGGGTAAAGGCGGCACCCATCAGAAACACCAGAGCGTGCAGGTAGGTAACGCTTTCCTGCAGGGCAATGGAGCTGGTTTCCAGCAGGTAGCGCATTACCACCACGGTGGTGGTGAGCAGCGCCATCGCCAGGGTCAGCCAGCTGAGGGCGCGGCCGCTCCATTCGCTAAAGCAGCTGATGGCGTCAGCAAGGCGGTTGAGAGGGGAGGGGGTCATGTTTTGGTCATATTGTTGTTATGGATGGGGAATGATAATGCCAACTGCCTCGGGCTGCGAGCAGCGGGCCACGAGCAGATCCAGCGGGAGTGGTGTTCGGTGGAAAGGCTGTAGTTTATTCACAACAGTTTATTCGCAACTCGCAGTTCGCCGACTGTAATCTTTCTGTCATATACCGTTCATATGATTGTCATCCTCGAAATCTAGCATCACTCGCGTAATCCATAACCCTCCCATGGAGATGACAACGTGAAAAAGAGTATTAAATTGACCATTGCAGGCGTAGCTGCCGCAGCCACTCTGGCCAGTGCCGCCGCTATCGCCGCTTCTCGCGACTACATCAGCATTGTGGGTTCTTCCACTGTGTACCCGTTTGCCACTGTGGTTGCCGAGCGTTTCGGTAACGCCACCAAGTTCAGCACTCCCAAAATCGAATCTACCGGTTCTGGTGGTGGCATGAAACTGTTCTGTGCTGGCCTGGGCGCTGAGCACCCGGACATCACCAACGCTTCTCGTCGCATGAAGGCTTCCGAGTTCGAAATGTGTAAAGAAAACGGTGTTACTAACATCGTTGAAGTACTGATTGGCTACGACGGCATCGTGCTGGCTAACTCCAACAAAGCCAAGCCCATGAACTTGACTCGTCGCGACATTTACCTGGCACTGGGTAAGCAAGTTCCTAACCCCGACGGTTCCGAAACTCTGGTTGCCAACCCGTACAAAACCTGGAAAGAAGTGAACCCCGCTCTGCCTAACATCAAGATTGAGGTTCTCGGTCCTCCTCCCACTTCCGGTACCCGCGACGCTTTTGCTGAACTGGCCCTGGAAGGCGGTGCCAAGTCTTTCCCATGGATCAAAGCCATGAAGAAAGTGGACAAGAAGAAGTACAAGGCGATCGCTCGCTCTGTACGTGAAGACGGTGCTTACATCGAAGCTGGCGAGAACGACAACCTGATCGTTCAAAAGCTGAACGCCAACCCGAAAGCACTGGGCATCTTCGGTTTCTCCTTCCTGGAGCAGAACAGCGACAAGGTTCAGGGTTCCATCATCGAAGGTCAGGAGCCTACTTTTGACACCATCGCTGACAAGTCTTACCCGGTTTCCCGTCCGCTGTACTTCTACGTGAAGAAGGACCACATCGGCGTAATCCCCGGCATCAAGCAGTACCTGGCTGAGTTCACCAGCGAAAAAGCCTGGGGCGAAGACGGCTACCTGGCTGACAAAGGCATGATTCCCATGGGAACCAGCAAGCGTCGCGACATGGCCTCTTCTGTGAATGGTCTGCAGACTCTGAAGTCTCTGTAAGATCGTCACGCAGCCTATGCGATAAGACTTAGCCCAGCAGGTACAACCTGCTGGGCTATCTCTTTATAAAAACAGGCAGTTTTTCTTCCTCAGCGCAGTGCCAATATCACTGTGCTGAGGAAGAAGAACTCAACCGGAAGCAGAACAGACTATGCAAACTGCTAACTTGATTATCGTGTTGCTTGCCATGGTAGGTATTGCCTACTACATGGGGCGCGGCCGCTCGTTTGCGCTGGCAAAGCCGCTGGGTGGCATTCGCCATCTCAACTCGCTGCCGTTTTATTACGGCGCTCAAACCGCCATTTGGTGCTGCGTGCCGTCGCTGATTCTGCTGGCGCTGTGGGCGTTATTCGACGAGCCGATCATCACCAACGTGGTGTTGTCTGGCCTGCCGGAAGCCATTCAGCCGCAAACGGTGGCGGATCAGAACCTGTTGCTCAACCGTATTGAAAACATTGCTTCCGGGGCGCTCGCCGCCGGTGCCGATGAGCAAGCGCTGAGTGCCGCTGCTGATCGTCTCAATGGCTTGCGGGAAACTGCCCAGTGGGTACTGACGGCGGCCATCTTGTCATTGGCGGTTCTGGGTGGTTTGTGGGGTTGGCGCCGGGTTTCGCCGAAGCTGAAAGCCCGCAATCAGGTAGAGGTGGTTTTCAAGAGCACCCTGCTGGCCTGTGCTTGTATCGCCATTCTTACCACCCTGGGAATTGTCTTCTCGGTGGTGTTTGAGACCATCCGTTTTTTCAGCTTCGACGAAGTGACCATTACCGGTTTTATCTTCGGCACTGAGTGGAGCCCGCAAATCGCCATTCGCGCCGACCAGGCGGGAGCTTCCGGTAGCTTTGGTGCGGTGCCACTGTTCGTAGGCACCTTGCTGATTTCCTTTATCGCCATGGTGGTAGCGGTGCCAGTGGGTTTGATGTCTGCCATCTACCTGGCGGAATACGCCAACCCCAGAGTGCGCAGTACCGCCAAGCCACTGCTGGAAATTCTCGCCGGTATTCCCACGGTGGTATATGGCTTCTTCGCCGCCCTGACGGTAGCGCCGTTTTTGCGGGAACTGGGTGAATCCATGGGCCTGGATGTGTCATCGGAATCCGCTCTGGCTGCCGGTGGTGTGATGGGCATTATGATTATCCCGTTTGTCTCTTCCCTAGCAGACGACGTCATTACCGCGGTGCCGCAAAGCATGCGCGACGGCTCCCTGGGGCTGGGTGCCACCAAGTCGGAAACCATCAAAAAAGTGATTTTCCCGGCGGCGCTGCCGGGTATTGTCGGCGGCGTTATGTTGGCGGTATCCCGCGCCATCGGTGAAACCATGATTGTGGTGATGGCCGCCGGCCTGGCCGCCAATATGACCGCCAACCCGCTGGATACAGTAACCACCGTGACCGTACAGATCGTCACCCTGCTGATCGGCGACCAGGAGTTCGATAGCCCGAAAACCCTGGCGGCCTTTGCACTGGGCTTGATGCTGTTCGTTGTCACCCTACTGTTGAACCTGTTCGCCCTGCGCACTGTGAAGAAATATCGAGAGCAATATGACTGATCAAGCAAAGGCTCCCGTCGAGAGCACCATCGACAAGGTCAACAAGACCCTGGCCCGGCGTTACCGTGCGGAAAAGCGCTTCCGCCTGTATGGCATGCTGTCTATTGGCTTTGGCCTACTGGCATTGGTGGTTCTGTTTACCGACATTATCAGCAAGGGCAAGGGCGCATTTTTGCAGTCCTACATTCAGTTGGAAGTCACCTACGACTCCGACGTGCTGGGGGTGTACGACGTCAACGACGAAGATCAGATGGCGCTGGCCAACTTCGAGGGTGTGGTCAAGCAGGCACTGCGCAATCGCTTCCCGGAAGTTTCCAGCCGCAAAGACAAAAAAGAGCTCTATCAACTGGCCAGTCTGGGTGCGGCCTTTGAGCTGCGCAAGCAGCTCACGGCTGACCCGCAATTGTTGGGTAAAACCGAAACTCTGTGGTTACTGGCTGACGACGACATCGACACCTACTACAAAACCATTGGCGGTGAAGAGTTTATTGGCGCCACCAGTGACAAGCAGCGTGCCTGGACCAAATCGCTGGTGGATGCCGATGAGATCGAGCTGAAGTTCAACATCAACTTCTTTACCCGAGGCGACTCCAGGGAGCCGGAGCTAGCAGGTATCTGGGGCGCAGCCAAGGGCTCGTTCTTTACCTTGCTGATTACCCTGGTGTTGTCGTTCCCCATCGGTGTGGCGGCGGCTATTTATCTGGAAGAATTTGCCCCAAAAAACAAGTGGACTGACCTGATTGAGGTCAATATCAACAACCTGGCGGCAGTGCCTTCTATTATCTTCGGCTTGCTGGGCCTGGCGGTGTTTATCAATTTTTTCCACACCCCGCGCTCCACACCCATTGTGGCGGGCCTGGTGCTGACCTTGATGACTCTGCCCACCATTATTATTTCCAGCCGCGCCGCCATTAAAGCGGTGCCGCCCTCCATCCGCCAGGCGGCCATGGGCATGGGTGCGTCGCCCATGCAGGTGGTATTGCACCATGTATTGCCGCTGGCCATGCCGGGTATGCTGACAGGGTCTATTATTGGTATGGCCCAGGCACTGGGTGAGAGCGCACCATTGTTGATGATTGGCCTGGTGGCCTTTGTGGTGGATGTGCCCGGTGCCATCAACGACCCGGCCACTGTATTGCCGGTACAGATTTACCTGTGGGCAGACAGCCCGGAGCGAGCGTTTGTGGAAAAAACCTCAGCGGCCATTATGGTGCTGCTGGCGTTCCTGATCGCCATGAATACCCTGGCGGTGTTCCTGCGCAAACGCCTGGAGCGCCGTTGGTAAGCCAACGAGCTGGATATAACGGTTACACACTTAGGTAGAATGCCATGACAAGCATAGCAACAGAACAGGCCGGTGAAATGCTGATCAGCAAAACCGAGCGCACTGAATCTCAGGTGGTGCGCGACATCGAACACGGCGAAACCGTGGGCGAACCGTTGATGGAAGATGCCAAAATGTCGGTGCGCAATACCGATGTTTTTTACGGCGACAAGCAGGCGATTTTTGGCGTCGATCTGGACATTGGCAAAAATCAGGTGATCGCCATGATCGGCCCGTCCGGTTGCGGTAAGTCCACCTTCCTGCGCTGCCTCAATCGCATGAACGATACCGTAGAAGGCTGCCGGGTTTCTGGTGAGCTAACCCTTGATGGTTCAGATATTTACAGTAAGAAGATGGACGTGGTGGCCCTGCGCGCCCGCATCGGCATGGTGTTTCAGAAGCCCAACCCGTTCCCCAAGTCCATTTACGACAACGTTGCCTATGGCCCGCGCCTGCACGGCCTGGCCAGTCGCCGTGGCGAATTGGATGAGATTGTTGAAAACAGCCTGCGCCGCGCCAGCTTGTGGGACGAAGTAAAAGATCGCCTGCACTCTCCCGGTACCGGCCTGTCCGGTGGTCAGCAGCAGCGCCTGTGTATCGCCCGCGCCATTGCGGTGAGCCCGGAAGTGATCCTGATGGACGAACCCTGTTCCGCATTGGACCCCATTGCCACCGCCCGCATCGAAGAGCTGATTGCCGAGCTGCGCGAAAACTACACCATCGCCATTGTTACCCACTCCATGCAGCAGGCAGCGCGGGTCAGCCAGCGTACCGCCTACTTCCACCTGGGGCATTTGGTAGAAGTGAACGACACTGAAAAAGTATTTACCTCGCCGGAGCACGAACTCACCGAGGCGTACATTACTGGCCGTTTTGGCTAACAAGGATTTAGACAGAAATAACGTTTACTTTAGTCTGTCATCCCCGCGAAGGCGGGGATCCATAGAGATCGAAGCTCCGAAATACATGGATTCCCGCCTGCGCGGGAATGACGGAAAATCGCATTAATGACGCGACATTCGACTCAGACTTTCAGGAAAATGAACAATGGCTAGCATGCAATTTGACCAACACATATCCCAGGAATTTAACGACGAGCTTGAGCAGGTAAAAACCCGCATGCTGGAGATGGGTGGCTCGGTACTGCAACAGCTGCAGGATTCCGTGCGCGCTCTGGAACACGCCGACTCCTCTCTCGCCGATAAGGTACTGGAGGAAGAAGCCGAGATCGACAAAATGGAAATGGAGATCGACGAGGCCTGCACCCTGCTGATTGCCCGCCGCCAACCCGCCGCCAGCGATCTGCGCATGGTAATGGCGGTGAGCAAGGCCGTGTGCGATTTGGAGCGCATCGGTGACGAAGCTCATCGGGTTGCCAAAATGGCTATCAACCTCAGCGAAGAAGGCACCGCCCCACGCGGCTATGTGGAAATCCGCCACATCGCTAACAGCGTTTGCGCCATGCTTAACAAATCCCTCGACGCATTTGCCCGCTACGATGTGGACGCCGCCCTCGATACTTTGGCAGAAGATCGCCAAGTAGATATGGATTACAAAAGCGCCCTGCGCGAACTGGTTACCTACATGATGGAAGACCCCCGCAGCATCACTCGAGTGATGAACATCATGTGGACCCTGCGCGCCCTGGAACGGGCCGGTGACCACTCAAAGAATATCTGCGAGCAGGTGGTTTACCTGGTGAAGGGCAAAGACATTCGCCATGGAAACCTGGATGAAGCTCAGGCATAAGGGCTGAACTCGCTGACACGACCAGTGGATTGCAAAAAAACGCTTTGCCGTTGTAGGATGGCAAAGCGTTTTTTTATGGGAGTTAACAATGAAAAGGAAATTATTCCTCGCACTGCCTGCCCTGATTCTGACCTTAATCGCGTTCCCTTGCTTTGCGGAAACCCCTGAAGCAGACCTGAAAAAACAGTTTTCCGCCAGTTACAAAGCGTTTAAAAAAGCCGAACAACAGAACTCAGCTTCTACCTTAAAGCTGGCTTTACAAGTCCTTGAGCTGGGAAAGCAGGTTTATCCAGAAGGTAGTGAAGTTCTAGCGGTTCTTAATCACAACGTCGGTTTTTATCTGAGAAAAGCTGAAAGATTCCAGGAGGCGAAGACACATTTAAACCGCGCCTTAAAAATTTTTGAGCAGATCCACGGCAAAGGCTCCTTAACGCTGATCGATACTCTGATGGAGTTGGGGCATGCTAATCAAAAGCATTTTCAATACGCGAATCAAAAATACTATCGGCGTGCATTGAAAATTGCCAAACAACAAGAAGGGGAATCGTCTGTTGTTGTGGCGCAATTAAATTACGATATTGGCGTGTGGTTGCTGGAATTTGCGCAGACTCCACACTCCAGGAAATACCTTGAAAAGGCCTACAAGCTGTTTACTGAAAATTCAGGCGCTCAAGATATACAAACAGGGATGTCAGCGTTTTATCTGGCTAAATTGAAAATGGCCCAGAAAAGATACCGAGCAGCGCAGAAATTATTGGAAGCGGCTCTGCCCGCTTTTGATATCCCCGACAAGCCGGAGTACAAGATTGAATTGACCACCCGCGCTTTTTTGGTGGAGGTGTATGAGCGTCTGGGGGAGCGGGGAAAAGCCAATACACATTGTCAGGCGATTGGTAAGGCCACCCCGTGGGATGCCAGTCAAAAAGCACGGCCCATATTCAGAAAAAGCCCCAAGTACCCGGCGGGCGCCCTTCACAGTGGTCGGGAGGGTTATGCGATTCTGAGTTTAACCATCGATAAGAACGGGTTTGCGGTTGATCCGGAAGTCATCGAAACCGTCGGCAGCCCGTCTTTTGGCAAGGCGGCGCTTGATGTGGTGGGTGATATGCGTTTTACCCCCAGGTTTGAAAATGGTCAGCCAGTGGATACTCTTGGGGTGACTTATCAGTACACCTTCAAGTTGGCAAAGTAACCGTTTTTTAGTATTTCAAAAGTTGCTGAATATCCAGTGTCCCTCCGTTACCAAACTCCGCCCGCAATAAGCGATTGGTCAATTGACGAATGTGCGGCTCCGGGGGTTGGTCGCTACTCAGGGCGTAGCGAATTAACTTGTCCAGCTTCCCTTGTTGATCCGGTTGTTGCATGGCGTCATCCAGCAATGCCTGACGATAATCTGCCGCTACTAACGCCGCTTGCTCGGCAACCCGTTGGGCGGCGTTTTCCATCAAACTCTCACGCATTTCCGGGCGGCTTAGGGGCTCTCGTGGGTTTTCGCTCAAGTCGGCACGCGGATTGCCGCTGTACACCTGATCGTTGTAGCGGTAGAGCACGTCGGCGCTGTCTCGTTGCTCGCCCTGGCTAAAGTTCAAAGTCAGGGTGGCGGTTTGCACCACTTCTACCATGGGATATTCGTAGGTGGCGTAAACGTCTTCAATCACTTCTGTTGGCGTGGCGACCAGGTCGTCTTCCAGATGATGGTAATCCTGATTGCGGGCATCAATTTTACGGTGAATGTGATCGTAATCTTCACGCAGTGAGGCCAGCTGTTGTTTGCTGTGGCGCACCGCTTGTTTCAACTCTTTAATGCGCTGCTGGATAGCGTTGTATTGCGGCGTGTCAGGGGTGGCTGTTTGCAGGTTGCGGCGCTGTTCTTCCAGAGCGCCTTTGTGCTTCGCCAGCTGGCGCTCTTTACTGGCAATATCCTGGTGCAGGTAGTGCTGCTTATCCTGCAGTTGGCCAATTTTGTGGCTGAGGATTTGCAATTCGTCCTGCAGGTTCAGGTAATCCGGGTTGCTGCGGGTGATGGTGCCGCTGATGTATTCGTGGCTGCCGGTGGCGTCGAATTCTTCCGTAGAAAAGTTGGGTTTGCTGGCGGTTACGCGCAGAGACAGGTGGTTGCTTTGCCCGGCGCGAAACGGTTGCGACGGAGCAGTGATATTGCTCAGCAGTCTGGGGTTGCCCTGCACAAAGAGCAGCGGCGTGTAGCGGATGCTGAGCTGGCGGCGTAGCTGAGCGGCACGAGTGCCTGCTGTTTTATCGCCATTTAGCTGTGCCTGTTTTTGGTGCAGTGCCGCCGCCAGCGCGGAGAGGTTGCGCTTATCGGCGCTGTTGGCCGCGGCGTTGATCTGATCGCTCCATATGGCGAGATTCTGTTGGGCAATAGCCAGCTTCTGCTGAGCTTTAACGGATTCCGGCTTTTTGATCAGCGCTTGTTGATAGGCCTCAACGGCGCGTTCGTAATTGCCGCCGCTGAACTGTTGGTCTCCGCGGTTAATGGCGTTGTTGTACGCACAGCCGCTGCACAGGGCAGCGGCTAAAATCAAAACGAGAGGTTTGCCCATGGTTCTGCACCACTTTTTGTTATCGGTAGTACAGTGTATGTCGGCCAAGCTGAATTGAAGCTGAACAGGTTCTCAATGTCAGGGCGGGCTTGAGGGCGGTATTCAGGGTTGAGTTTGCTGCTGCGCAGGCGGCTGCATCTCGGTAATGCGCTGGCGGGCTTTTTGCGACAGATCGCCATTCCCCTGAGCTGCTTCCTGAAAATATTTGCGTGCTGCGCTGTAATTCCGCCGTTGATAGGCGAATTCACCCAGGTAATAACTAGCGGTCAGCGTGGGCAGAATGCGGTAACTGGCTAGCAGATCCTTTTCCGCAGCAGCGGCCTCATTCTGTTGCAAGCGCGCCAGGCCGCGCAGAATGTGAGGTTTGAAATAGGCGGGGTTTTTGCCAATGGCGGTGGTGTAGGATTTTTCCGCATTGGCCAGGTTGTTTTGCATTTCCCAGGCAATGCCGCGCAACTCCCAAAACTCACTTTCTGCTGGCTGCAGGGCCACGGCGCGGTCGAGTTTTTGCAATGCTTCCCTTGGTTTTTTCTGTTGTAACAAAGCCTGTGCCTCGCTGGCGGCTTTGTAAGCTGGAGCGTCTTTCTTGATTTGAGCAATCGCCCGTTGGTAACGGCTGCGATATCGGTTGCCCCCGGCCCCCAGGCGCACGGCGTGTTGCTTGTTGGCATCTACCCGCTGTTGTGACGGTGGGTGGCTGGCAAACAGGGCGGATATGGGGTCATTGCGACGTCCTTGGGACAAACGCACGAACACCTGTTGCAACTCCACTGCCCCCTGCAGATCGTAGCCGGCACGCTTCATATAAAGCATGCCGTATTCGTCCGATTCCAATTCGTCATCGCGACCGTAACGTGCCAGCAATGCGGAGGCGCCAAGGCCTCCCCATTGAGACAGTGCCCCTTGGTATTGTGTGTCTTTGGCAAAACCACCGGCCACGGCCAATCCAGCCTGCAGTAACTGCTGTTGGCTGAGGCGTGCGGCCGTATGGCGAGCGGCAGCGTGGACAATCTCATGGCTGAGTACCGCCGCCAGCTGTGATTCGTCTTCCAGATAGCTGAGCAAACCGCGATTGATGGCGATTTTGCCGCCGGGTAGTGCCCAGGCATTGGGCACGGAGCTGTTGAGTACAGTAAATTCGTAGGGCAGACCCGGTTGGTCGCTGACTTTGGCGAGCCGCTGGCCGACCTCGTTGATATAAAACTGCAACTCGTTGTCCACATAGTAGCGCCCTCCCTGAGATTGCAGCTGCGGTCGGTATTGCTGCTGGCCGATTTGTATCTCTTGCTGAACGGAAAGGAATGACAACTCTTTTTTGCCGGTGACGGGATTAACCGCGCAGCCGGTAGTAAACAGGGTTGTGAGTAACAGGACGAGAAGGCAGTGACGTGGCAGCATCTGGTAACCCTTTTCTATGGATTTGGCCGTATAATCATTTTCAATTCTAGCGCCTATAAAGCCGCCAAAGGTAAAAATATGCACATAATTATTTCACCCGCCAAGACCCTGGATTTTGAAACTCCCTCCAAGGCCAACAAACACAGTCAGACGGAGTTCCTGGCCCGTTCCGCCAAATTGATTGGCGAGCTGCGTCAGCTGGCACCCCAGGATATCAGCGCACTGATGAAAGTGAGTGACAAGATCGGCCAGCTGAACTACGACCGCTTCCAAAGCTGGAAGCGCCCCTTCACCGAAAAGAATGCCAAGCAGGCGTTGCTGGCCTTCAAGGGGGATGTGTACACCGGGCTGGATGCGGAGAGTTTCACCCAGCACGATTTCAATTGGGCACAAAAGCATCTGCGTATTCTCTCTGGGCTTTACGGGCTGTTAAAGCCGCTGGATTTAATCCAGCCGTACCGCCTGGAAATGGGCACCAAGTTCGCCAATCAAGGTGGCAAGAATCTTTATGAGTTCTGGGGTGATGCGTTGACAGATGCCCTGAATCAAGAGCTGGCGTCGGAGAAAAAGCCGGTGTTGATCAATCTGGCATCCAATGAATATTTTAAAGCGGTCAATACAAAGTCCTTAAACGCAGAAATTATCACTCCAGCGTTTAAAGATTTTAAAAATGGCCAGTACAAAATGATCAGCTTTTACGCCAAGAAAGCCCGTGGCCTGATGAGCGCTTATATTATTAAAAATCGTTTGAAAAACCCTGAAGAGATTAAAGGCTTTGATACGGCGGGCTATTACTACAGTCCGGAGCAATCAAAAGGTAATACCTGGGTCTTCCTCAGAGATGAGCCGCAATAATGGATAAACCATTTTCTCAAGCCTGTGAAAATAACAAATCTCCAATTCTTGACGTTCTGAAAGAAGTCTTTGCGCAAAGCAAAAAGGTATTGGAGGTGGGCAGCGGAACCGGCCAGCACGCGGTATTTTTTGCGCCACAATTGCCGCACTTGCAATGGCATACCAGCGATCTGCCAGACAACCACAGTGGTATCAACCATTGGATTGACGAATGCCCCAGCGACAATCTGTATCGGCCATTGTTGTTGGATGCGGATATGCCCAAGTGGAATCTGGAAGATATCGATGGCGTATTTACTGCCAACACCTGCCACATCATGTCTTGGCAAAGTGTCCAAAACCTGTTTGCCCGTGTGGGAAAAATTCTACAACCCGGCGGCCGCTTTTGTATTTACGGGCCGTTTAATTACAACGGCCAATACACCAGCGAAAGCAATGCCAGCTTTGATGTCTGGCTAAAAGAGCAAGCGCCGCATCGAGCTATTCGCGATTTTGAATCAATTAATGAGCTGGCAGAAAAGCGGCAAATGAAACTGGTAGATGACTATGAAATGCCGGCCAATAACCGCTTGTTGGTGTTTGAAAAACACAGTGGCTAGTGAGCGTGAATACGCCTGTACACAGAGTAAATCATCCGCTGTTAGCGGCAAAAAAATTATCTCTTTGGGTGAAACGCGAAGACCTCAGCCACCCACAAATATCTGGTAACAAATACCATAAACTGAAATACAACCTGGCTTACGCGAAAGAGCAGGGTTTTGAAACCGTAGCCAGCTTTGGCGGTGCCTGGTCGAATCACCTTCATGCCTTGGCTTACGCCGGTAAAGAATCTGGTTTGAAAACTTTGGGTTTTGTTCGTGGGCCGTTGCCTGTGCCGCTAAACGCCACACTTCAGGATGCCAGCGATTGGGGTATGGCATTGCATTCGCTGAGTTACAGCGACTACCGCCGCCGCCATGATCGCGATTTTTGTCAGCAGTTAATGGCATCGGTGGCAAATGGTTATTTGATACCCGAAGGTGGCGCCAATCCGCTGGCGATAAAAGGCTGTGCTGAGCTGGGTGAGGACATTGCCCGCCAGGTTGAGGGCATTGATTACCTGTGTGCCGCCTGCGGTACCGGGGCAACCATGGCGGGGTTAATTGCCGGCGTCAGTGAGCGAACAACAGTTTTGGGGTTCTCTGCGGTTAAGAATAATCATAAATTGGAATCGGACATTCGTGCCTGGTTACCCGACGATATCAATGAAAAAAATTGGCGCATTCTTCACAACTATCACTGCGGTGGTTTTGGCAAACTTAACCGGGAATTAATCGATTTTCTGGACGAGTGGCAGATGCACTGCGACATTCCTCTGGAACCGTTGTACACCGGAAAAATGTTCTATGGTTTGTTTAATATGATTGCTGACGGCTTTTTCCCGGCGGGCACAAAAATTGTCGCGTTGCACAGCGGCGGCCTGCAGGGGTTGCGAGGCATGGCACACCAATTGGAAAATTTCCGAGGTAGCTGATGGCGGAAGATTATCACAACGTGTTGGATTTCTGGTTTGGCGGTGGCACCGACGCAGAAGTTGCCAGCCGTCAGTCCGGGCTTTGGTGGGGCAAAAGTGCCGACGTTGATCGAAAGATTCAAGAGAATTTTGAAGCAGATTTACAGACTCTTGTCAGAGGTGAACACCGTGACTGGCTGACAGCGCCAGAGGGTACCTTGGCTGCTATTGTTGTACTCGACCAGTTCTCTCGCAATATGTACCGCGACAGTCCTCGGGCATTTGCTCAGGATGCCATGGCGCTGAGGCTTTGCCTTGAGGGAATGGATAATGGGGTTGATCAAAAGTTGCGCCCCATTCAGCGGGTGTTTTTCTATATGCCTCTGGAACACGCAGAATCCATGAAAATGCAAAATCGCTCGGTGGCGGTCTTTGAACAATTGCGCGACGAGGCGCCAGAGGAAAATAAAAAACTGTTTGCTGGTTTTGTAGATTTTGCCGAAAAGCACCGGGTAATTATCGAACGCTTTGGCCGTTACCCTCACCGCAATAAAATATTGGGTCGCGAATCGACGGCTGAGGAAGTGGAGTTTTTAA
Source organism: Porticoccus sp. W117 (assembly GCF_030341905.1). Lineage (GTDB taxonomy): Bacteria > Pseudomonadota > Gammaproteobacteria > Pseudomonadales > Porticoccaceae > SCSIO-12696. The sequence goes on from NZ_JATAAF010000003.1 coordinate 33,868, forward strand.
GGCAGCCAGGCAGCAGCTTTTGATTGTTCGTCATTGCGAGGCTGAAGACCGTGGCAATCTTTGCCTACAGGGCGCCACAGTTAGGAGATTGCCGCGTCGCTACGCTCCTCGCAATGACGAAGACTTACTGTTTATGAGGCAGCTCTTTATAAGGTAATGCTTTATAGGGTAACTATTTATAAGGTAAGTAATGCCCCGCATCCTCCATATAACGCTTATTCATCACCTTTTCCTGCGCCAGAAATTCCCGGATAGCGTCGTTAAAACGCCCATCTGCCAGCCAGTGGTAAGAGCAGGTTTCTACCGGCTCAAAACCCCGGCGGATTTTGTGTTCGCCCTGGGCGCCGGCATCAAAGCGTTGCAAGCCCTGTTCAATGGCGTACTCAATGCCCTGGTAGTAGCAGAGTTCAAAGTGCAGGCCGTCTAATTCCTGGGCTGTGCCCCAGTAGCGCCCGTACAGGGTGTCGCTGTCGCGGAAAAACAGCCCTGCAGCGACCAGATCACCATTCTCGCCACGGGCGGTCACCAACATAATCTGTTCCGCCATTACCCTGCCTATGCGCTGAAAAAAGTCCCGGTTCAGGTAACCAGTTCCGCCGCTGCGTTTCAGATAGGTGCGGTGATACAGCGGGTAGAACTGATCCCAGAGTTCGCCACTAATTTGCGGCCCTTCAACGCGTTCAATTGTCAGACCGAGCTGCGCCACTTTGCGGCGCTCGCTGCGCAATGTTTTGCGCTTGCGGGCGTTAAAGACGGCGAGAAAATCATCGAAATGGTTGTAGCCGCGGTTAAACCAGTGAAACTGGGTGCCGCTGCGTCGCTGCAAAAAATCAATGTCGCCTAGTAACTCGTCCTGCCCGGAATCCGGGAACAGCAGGTGGACTCCAGAGCAGCTGTGTGCGCTGGCGTATTGGCGAAGGGCGTCGGCGATCGCCGTTATTCGTACAGCGGCGTCTCCGCCAGGGGCCAATAGTATTCTGGGGCCGGTGGCGGGGGTAAAGGGCACGGCGCTCAGCAGCTTGGGGTAGTAGGGCAGATCGAGGCGCTGGTAGGCGTCGGCCCAGCTCCAGTCGAACACATATTCACCCCATGAGTGGTATTTCTCGTACAGGGGCAGGGCGGCGATGATTTGGCCGTTTTCGGTCAGGCCCATGTGGCGGGGCTGCCAGCCAGTGTCGCGGCACACACTGCCACTGTGTTCCAGTGCTTGCAAAAAGTCGTACTGCAAGAATGGGTATTCGCAACCCAGCAGGGAATTCCATTCGCTGGCGGCAAATTGGTCTATGCTGTTGTAAAAATTAATTTCCACAAGAACTGGTTATATTTGGTTTTAAGGTTGGATCGTTGCATATACTTGGCGGTCGAACCAGACCCGGTTAACCCTAATAACAACCAAGATGGAGAACAATTCAATGGATGTATTCAAAGACGCGGTGTCTCGTCTCAACCGCCTGGGCATGGAAGCTGGTATTGATTTGGAAGTCCTGCAGACCCTCAATTACCCGGAGCAAACCGTGACGGCCGCCTTGCCGGTGCGCATGGACAACGGCCGCACAGAGATATTTGTGGGCCATCGCTGCCGCTTTAACTCTGCCTTGGGGCCCACCAAGGGCGGTATTCGCTACCACCCCGGTGTGACGGTGGAGGAGGTACAGGCGCTGGCGCTGTGGATGACCATTAAATGTTCCTTGGCCAATATCCCCTACGGCGGCGGCAAGGGTGGCGTTACCGTGGATCCGAAATCCCTGTCGCCCATGGAGCTGGAGCGCCTGTCCCGCAGTTATATGCGTGCCATGGTGGATGTGGTGGGCCCGTGCCGGGATATTCCCGCCCCCGACGTGTACACCAACGCCCGCATCATGGGCTGGATGGCCGATGAGTATGAGCGCATCAAGCGGCAAAAAGAACCGGGGGTGATTACCGGTAAGCCCATCGAATTGGGCGGCAGCCTGGGCCGGGACGAAGCCACCGGTCGCGGTGCCTACCTGGTTACCCGCCAGTTGGCGCAAAAGCTCAACTGGAACCCCGGCGATATTCGTGTGGCACTGCAGGGCTTTGGTAACGCCGGTTACCACGTGGCGCGGCTGTTGCACGCTGATGGCTACCGCATCGTTGCGGTCAGCGACTCCCAGGGGGCCATCTATTCGGAAAAGGGTTTTGATGTGGAAAGCCTGTATAAATACAAGCAAGAGCAGCGCAAGCTGGAAGCGGTGTACTGCGAGGGTTCAGTCTGCTCTCTGCAGGAACACCAGCGCATCAGCAATGAAGAGCTGCTGGAGCTGGATGTGGATCTATTGATTCCGGCGGCTCTGGAGGGGGTAATCAACGAAAGCAATGCCAGCCGCATCAAGGCGCCGGTGATTGTGGAAGTGGCCAACGGCCCCATCGACAGCGGTGCTGATGCCCTGTTGGAACAGCAGGGCATACAGGTGTTGCCCGATGTACTCGCCAACGCCGGTGGCGTGGTGGTCAGTTACTTTGAATGGGTACAAAACCGTCAGGGCTGGGCCTGGGGATTGGAACAGGTGCGTGAGCGTTTGCAAGAGACCCTCGCCGAAGCCTTCGACAATATGTGGCAGGTGCATAAGGACGAGGGCGTGCCGTTACGCAATGCCGCCTATGCGGTGGCCCTGCGACGTATCTCCAAAGCCATCAGCAGTCACGGTACTCAGGAGTACTTCCAGAACGGAGAAGGGTGAGTTCGCTTCCACGCCTCCGTCATTGCGAGGAGCCCGCAGGGCGACGCGGCAATCCAGAGTCTTTGCGTTAATTAAAAGACTCTGGATTGCTTCGCTACGCTCGCAATGACGGGAACGGAATCGAGATTTACTCCACCACCCGATTTTTCGGAAAGCGGCAGCTGAATACTGAGCCCTTGCCCAGGGTGCTGTCGATCTCCAGTGAGCCCTCGTGACGCAGCATCACGTGTTTGACAATGGCCAGGCCCAGGCCGGTGCCGCCAGAGCTGGAGGTGCGGCTGGCGTCTACCCGGTAAAAGCGCTCGGTAAGGCGCGGCAAGTGGGCCGGATCGATACCAATGCCGTTGTCACGCACATCAATGTGCAGGGCGGAGTCGTTGTTTTCCACGCGAATGTCGATGTCGCAGCCATCCGGGTTGTGGCGCACGGCATTGAATGCCAGGTTGGATATAGCGCTGTGCAATTGCGAACGCTTGCCGCGCAGAGCCAGGCCTTTGCCTCCGTGCAGAGTAATCTGGTGTTTGCCCTCGCTGAGAGCCTGAGCATCGGTAACAATCTGTTCCAGCATGGGCTCCAGGGGAGCCACTTTTTTACCCGCATGCTGTTCCAGGGATTCCAGCTTCGACAGCATCACCAGGTCGTCCGCCAGACTGCGCATGCGCTTGGTTTGCTGGCCCATTTGCCCCATGGCGCGGGTGACTGGCTCCGGCAGCATATCTCCCATCTGAGTCAGGTTTTCCAGGTAGCCGGAAATTACCGTCAGCGGGGTGCGCAGCTCGTGGGAGATGTTGCCGACAAATTCCTTGCGCATTTCTTCCAGATTGCGCAGCCGCGTGATATCGCGCACTACCAGCACCACTTCGTCGTCACCAAAGGCTGCAGCACTGCAGGCGAGGATGCGGGTGATGCTGCCGGGGGCGCGAATTTCCAGCGCCTCGCCAAACTCCTGCTGTTGAATAAACTCCACAAAATGGGGCTCGCGTACCAGGTTGACGATGGGTTGGTAGCGGTCTCCGGATTGCAATGACAGCAGGTGCTCGGCGCAGGGGTTCCACCACTCCAGAGCGCGGTTGCGGTCGAGGATCAAGATGCCGTCGCTGAGGGCGTCGGTGATCTTCTGAATGCGAATGGTGAGGGATCGCAGGTTGTGGTGGCTGCGCAACACCCGTTTGTGGAGCCGGTAGAGGCTGTCGGACATATCGCCCCACACACCGCTGGCTTCCGGCGGCAGGCCGCGGGCGCCGTTGTCGAGCCAGCGGTAAATCTGCTGAATCTTGATAAACCCCCAGGCGATGTACCCCAGGCAACCCAGCAACAGAGTGATCAACAGGTGGCCGTTGAAGTACCCAAACAGCAACAGGCCAAGCAGCAGCAGAACAATGCGCTGTATTTCGGTGTGCAGGCTTCTTTTCAAGCCGGGGACTCCCCAAGGTGCTGAAAGGTAATGGAGGTGGTTGTCAGCCCTGTTCGGCTACTTTGGTGGAAAAGCGGTAGCCGGCGCCGCGCACAGTTTGAATGAAACGGTCGTGGCCATCAACACTCAGGGCTTTGCGCAGGCGGCGGATATGCACGTCGACGGTGCGTTCCTCCATGTACACATTGCCGCCCCACACGTGGTCGAGAATCTGGTCGCGGCTGTACACCCGCTCCTGGTGGGTCAGAAAGAATTCCAGCAGGCGGTATTCAGTGGGGCCCATGGAAACCGGCACATCGTTGATGCTCACCCGGTGGCTGATGGGGTCGAACAACAGGCCGTCGATGGCAATGGGTTCTTCCGGTGCCTCCGGGCCGCTGCGGCGCAGCAGTGCCTTGATGCGGGCGATAAGCTCGCGGGGCGAGAAGGGCTTGGTGATGTAGTCGTCGGCACCGGAATCGAAGCCCTGGATTTTGTTGTCCTCGTCGGACTTGGCGGTGAGCATGATCACCGGCAGCCGGTTGGTCAGTTCCTGGCGCTTGAGGCGGCGCACCAGCTCAATGCCGCTGGTGCCGGGCATCATCCAGTCCAGCAACACCAGGTCGGGGCGCTCATCAATGATCAGACTGTGGGCATCCTGGGCGTTTGCGGCCTGCAGGCAGTTATAACCCGCCACTTCCAGTGCCATTACAATCATGTCGCGAATGGGGGCTTCATCGTCCACCACGAGAATGGTTGCCTGTTGCATAACTCCACCTGTAAATAACAAACCAGTGCTATTAGATGACGGCAGTGTGACAGCAATATTACAGGGGTGGCGCGCCCTCGTCATGGGGCGCTTTGAGGAGGAGTGGTTGTGGCTGTTAGCCTTTCACTTGCTCTTGGTGGGCGTTGTGCAGCACTTCGATCATGCGGTCTTCAATTTCAAAGCGCGCCGCCAGTGATTCCCCCAGTTGTGATAAATCCACAGTCAGGGTTTCCAGGTCATCGGTGGCCAGGTATTTGTCGTTAAAATCCAGCGCTGCCTGGGTGGCGTGGTGTACATCGGTAAGCAGCTGGCTGGCTTCACTGAGCGCCTCCTTGTCGCCGAAGGCGCGGCCTTCCTCCATCAACTGCTGATACACCTCAAAGTGGCCGGCGGAAATGTAATCCACCAGGTTTTCACACAGGGATTGCAATTGGTTGCCGTGTTCCGGGTTGCCACTGTCAAATTCAGGTACGTTGCTCAGTTCGCAGTAGCCCACCAACAACTCCTGACGATTTTGCAGCCAGCGGTCGATGATGTTGCTCACCCCGCCCCAGCGCTCTTGCAGTGATTTGCAGTCTTCTAACATTGTCTGGATTCTTGTCTGTTTTTATTCAGGAGTTGATTTTATCGGTCTTGCGACAGATCTGCCACAGGGCAAGAGCCGCCAGGCCAATAAAACAGACCAGCGTCCAGCCGGGAATGCTCAGCCCCAGGAAGGTCCACTGCACCTCGGCGCAGTTGCCATCGCCACGCAGCAGCTTGCTGAGGGCGGTGGTGAAAGATTCCACTTGAAACAGGTAGTCCACGGAGGCGCCGCAGTCGGGGATATAAGGGTGGTCTTTGGGCAGGCTTTGCAACCACAGCTGTTTGCCGGAAAAGAAACTGCCGGTCAGCGCCATGGCTGCCGTCAGCAGGGAATAGATACGCACCCCTAGCTGCCTTGGATTGTGTACGGCAGCGAGCAGGGCCACAACGCCGGTGGCGATTACAAAAACCCGTTGCAGGATGCACATGTAACAGGGTTCCAGCTCCATGACTTCCTGCATATAAAACGCGGTGGCCATCAGGCCGCAGCAGATCAGGAAGATAATCAGAAAACAGGTTCTGATACTGGGTAAACGGTTAATCGACATTGCTCGTCCGTGTTTCTTGGTGAAAAAGTGGGGCGAGTATGGCAGAAAGCGCTTTTGACCTGCAATCGGGCAGAGTAAAGATTGGTTAACGCCCGTCGAGTTGTCGGCGCTTTTCACTGGCGAACTGTTCTGCCCGAGGCCACAGTTGTTGGAATTCCGTTTCCATTGCCGCCAGTTGTCGCTCAATCTGCGGCATACCCTCAGTCAAATCCACAGGCCTGCGAAAACGCAGGCTGATGCGCGCTAATGCCTGCTCAATGGCGCCGCTGGCGGCATAGCTTTCCAGTAATTCGATGCGCGGTGCATGGTCGGCAAATTTTTGTGCGCGCCGGGGTAGTTGTGCGTAATAACTCCGCAGCTGCTCGTAGAATTCGCCACAGAAGTGGGCGAGTGGCTGGTGGTGATGGTGTTGCCAGCGGCGCGCCAGCAGGTGGTCGTAACTCAGGTCAATGGCAATCCCGGCAAAGCGCCGGAACGGCGTTGTAAAACGCGCTCGTGCCGCGATGAATTCCGGTTGATGGTCAAACCAGCTGTCGATGGCGCGATGCAGGGCAATGCCCTGCTCGATACGCCGGGGTAGCTCACCCTGTAACGGGCCTTTGACAAAATCCCCCAGCAAACCACCAATTTTTATCTCCGGGTCGCTACCAGAGAGAAGAATATGGGCCAGGTAGTTCATCTTTGGTCAGAGTTCGAAGTCGCAGCCGCGGTAGTAATTGGCCAAAAACTCGTCGAACGGTATCTCATCCGCCGCTTCAATCTCCCGCTGTTTGGCCAGGGAGTCTCGGGCTTGTTGCTGCAGCTGTTCTTCCATTGCCGGGTCCATAGGGGAATCCATAAAGTATTCCCGGTGCTGGCGGGCGTGCTGCAGGGAGCACTGGAAGTAGGTGGAGCCGGAGCTGCGCATTTCATCCAGCAATTGCGCTGAGGGAGCGGCATCAGGGTTGTCTGCCAACTGGGCATAGCTCGCCAATGCCTCGCTGTAGTCACTGCCGCCATTGGCATTGTCCAACAGCGTGGCAACCGGCGCCATGGCGGCCAGCAGCTCATCTTGCCATTGCCGTACCGGCACCTCTGTTTCATGGCGCAGCAGAGTCAATTCCGGGTCGCGGCCGCGATACACCATGCGGCGCTGGTTTTCGAGGATTCCGTAGTACTCGGCGGTGTAGGTGGTGGGGCTGTCGCTCAGCAGGCACATCACCAGAAAGGTGTCGATAAAACGCATTTGCTGGACGCTGATGCCCACTGGCAGCAGCGGGTTCAAGTCCAGACAGCGCACCTCGATGTACTCAATACCCCGCTCCCACAGGGCGCGCACCGGTGGCTCGCCGGAGTGAGTGGTGCGTTTGGGGCGGATCAGGCTGTAGAACTCATTTTCGATCTGCAGCATATGGGTGTTGAGTTGCCGATAGCTGCCGTTGGCATCTTTCAGGCCAATACCCTCATATTCCGGGTAAGGCTTGATGAGCGCTCCTCGCAGGGTGTGTATGTACTGATCCAGCGTGTTGTAGCACACCACCAGGGAATCCTGAGCAGAGCTTTGGTAGCCCAAATCACCCATGCGCAAGGAGGTGCCAAAGGGGCTGTGCAGGCTGTGGCTGTCAGCCCCGACGGGCTGCAGTTTGTGGGGGCGGTTTCTGACAAAGCTGCGGCACACCGCCGGTGAGGCGCCAAACAGGTACATCAGCAACCAGAAGTTGCGGCGGAAGTTGCGAATCAGCCCCAGGTAACCTTCGGTTTTGTAATCTTGCAGTGAACCGCTGTGGCCGTCCGCCTGTTGCAGGGTTTGCCACAGCTCATCGGGCAATGAAAAGTTGTAGTGAATGCCGGCAATAGTCTGCATCAGGCGACCGTAGCGGTGCCCCAGGCCAATGCGGTAGGTGCGCTTCATGGTACCCACGTTGGAGGTGCCATAGCGGGCTTCAGGAATATCCTCATCGGCCCCCAGCACACAGGGCATACTGTTGACCCACAGGAGCTCGTCGCCTATCTGGCGGTAAGTGTAGCGGTGCAATTGCTCCAGAGTGTCCAGCGTGGCCTGGTGGCTGTGAACCGGCTCGGTAATAAACTCCAACAGCGCCTCGGAAAAATCCGTGGTGATGGAGGGGTGGGTAAGGGTAGAGCCGAGGCTGGCCGGGTGTGGCGTTAAGGCCAACTGGCCCTGAGGTGTTACCCGCAGGCTCTCTTTTTCCACGCCGTGGCGAATACCGCTCAACAGGGACTCGTGGTTGGGCTCGCTGAGCAGAGACAGGCGTTGTTTCAGCTGGCCGGACAGCAGTTCGCAATCGTTGGACAAAACAGGCTCCCTGAGATGTGGTTAGCTGGTAACCAGCTCTGCTTCAGCGTCACTGGTGGCCTCGGTTTCCTCAGTTGGCTGTTGGTCTGTGGGCGCCAATAGGGGGCGCCCTCTGGAATCCAGCTCGCAGGTAACCACAGCGCCGCGCAGGGAATAGTCCTTGGCGTTCACCTCTACCAACTGGTTGAGGGCCACGTCGTGGTGAGGGCTGCGGAACAGGGCGGTGGCTTCGCTACCGGATGCCCATTCGCCGTCTTTATTCAGGTATTGGCCATGCTGATTTTGCAAAATAAACACGGTCATAATTGATCGAACTCTCCTGGCTGAACCTTATTTCCAATGGAACACAGTTAATTGAGCACACTTGACTGAACGCAGATAAAGAGAAAGGATGAGCTGTCACACTGTGTGCTGACAGTGTAACCCGACACTTTCACCAATTGGAACTACAACGCTATGACAAAACGAGTCCTGGTCCCCATTGCCGATGGCAGCGAAGACATTGAAGTGGTCACCATTGTCGACGTACTGCGTCGCGCCGGTGCCGACGTCACCCTGGCCAGTGTGGCGCCCGAGGGGCGAGTGGCGGTGACCACCGCTCACCAAATACAGATAACCGCAGATGGCCATATTGACGACTGTGGTGACAACTGGGATTTGATCGCTGTGCCCGGCGGTATTCCCGGTGCTGAGCACATGCGCGATACCCCGCGGTTGATCGATCTGCTGAAACAACAGGCGGCTGCCGGCAAACTGTACGCTGCCATCTGCGCGTCACCGGCATTGGTGCTGGCCACCAGCGGTTTGCTGGCGGACAAAAAAGCCACTGGCTACCCCGCTTACCAACAGATGGATGCCGCTGTCGTGGACAGTCAGTCGCGAGTGTTGGTAGACGGCAATTGCATCACCAGCCAGGGGCCGGGTACTACTCTGGAATTTGCCCTGACGCTGGTGGAGCAACTGTACGACAGCCGCAAGCGCAGTGAGGTGGGTGAGCCTATGATCGCGGAGGCGATCTATTTATAAACGCAATAAAATAAACGTCCTGTTTATTTTGTTGCTTCGCCGGATAAGCACTGGCGATGCTGCGTGAAGCCTCTGGTGCTTATCTGGCTTGCATCGGCGCTGCCGATGTTGGCACATCCATGTGTCAAATGTTCTGTCCACTATTCGCCCATTAAGTTTGCAACCAAACCGCAATATCCACGCCATATAGCCGTCATTAACCGGACATAGAGTGCTCTCGATAACGAGAGGATTTTATGATGAGAGTAACGGTTTTTGGCGGTGGTTATGTGGGTTTGGTGACCGGTGCCTGTCTGGCCCAGGTGGGTCACGATGTGGTTTGTGCGGATATCGACGCCGACAAGGTGGCGCAACTCAACAACGGTGTCAGCCCGATCTTTGAGCCCGGCCTCGATGCCTACCTGCAGGGCGGCCTGCGTCAAAATCAGCTGCGTTTTACTGACGATATGGCCGCCGCGGTGGCCCACGGCGACGTGCAGTTTATTGCGGTGGGCACCCCGGCCAATGAAGACGGCTCTGCGGATGTACACAGCGTTTTGCAAGTGGCCAGCACCATCGGTCGCTACCTGGATCACCCGGCGGTGGTGGTGACCAAGTCCACGGTACCGGTGGGCACTGCTGATCGGGTACGTGCCGCGCTGCAGGCCAGTTTTGCCAAACGCGCCGTCAACCCCGACGCGGAAGTGGCCTGTAATCCGGAATTCCTCAAGGAAGGTTCTGCCATTCACGATTTTATGAAGCCAGACCGCATTGTTGTGGGCACCGAGTCCCCCCGTGTGGAACAGCTAATGCGCGAGCTCTACGCGCCGTTCAATCGCAACCACGAACGCTTGATGGTGATGGATGTGCGCTCCGCGGAACTGACCAAATACGCCGCCAACGCCATGCTGGCCACCAAAATCAGTTTTATCAATGAGATCGATAATGTCGCCGATTGACGCTTATATTAAGGGCGTATGACGAATTCAGCCCAACTCTGGCAGATACAACCACTCCCCCAACACATTCACCGCAAAAGCGCGGGATTCCACGCAGCTGGATTTGCGCCACAGTTCGTTGGCCAGTTCGGTGATGGTGGTTAAATCGCCAGCGGCAATCCACTGGGCCACTGCTGTGGCCACATCCGGGTAATCAATCTTGTGACTGGCACCTTGTTCGAGCCATTTACCGGCAATGTCTGCGTCCAACTGATCCATGGTCTGGGCCAGTTCCAGCAGCTCCAGAGTAAGAGCGTTGGAGAGTTGCTCCGGCTGTCTGGCCAGCGGTTTGATCAACAGCTTTTTGCCAATCTGCAAGGCTTCGCTGGCAAGGCCAAAACCGGCGTTGCCGATTACCCCGCAAGCCTGCGCCATGGTGCGGTGAAAGCCGCTTCGCGACGGTGGGTAAAACTGCAGGTGGCCCTCATCTGCCCGTTCTGCCTGGGGGTGATAAATGGCAAAGCGATACTGGGTGAAGGGTTGTAAGAACTGGCGGATGGCGTCCAGGCATTCAAATGGCAGGTACACCAGGTAGAGATTCTTTTCCACCGGCAAGGGCTTTATGGAGATCGGTGCAATGGGCGGCAGGATAGGCTGGTCAAAGTGGTGCCAGTGCAAACCCAGACGCACTTTTGCCGGGGCAAACCAGCGAGTAACCAAGCGCGCCACCGGCGATCCTCGATGCTGGGGGATGGGGTGCATAAAGGCGTATTGGTGACCCAGCCCTACTACGGGCACACGGGCTAGAAAGCCTGCCCAGGCGGTAAGTGGTTCAAAATCGCTGATAATCAGGTCGTAGGCGGAGACATCCAGCTCGGCCATTTCCCGGAAAAAATTCAGCGGTTTGATGGCTTTTGCAGTGGGCCACAGGGCGATTTTGCCGCGCTCGGTGCAAAAGCTCAGCCCCTGGCGGCAGCGATAGTCGCCAAAGGGTTCCATATCGAACAGCTTGTCGGGGCTGCGACCGGAGAACAGATAGTCCACTGCCAGGCCCTGCTTCTGCAAAGCGGGCGCCATTGCCCGTGCCCGGGTGATGTGGCCGTTGCCGGTAGCTTGTACGCCGTAGAGAATTTTCATGCGGCCACCTTTTCAAGGCCGCGTGAACGGGCTGTTACAGCCAGGGCACCGCCATGAACGCGATGGAACTGCCCATGATGGCACCTGCGAGAATATCCGTGGGGAAGTGCACTCCCAGGAACACTCTTGAGGCGCCCACCAGGCTGGCCCAGGTGTACAGAGGCCACACCAGTGGCGCAAACAGATGGCAGAGAATGCCCGCCATCAGAAAGGCCGCCGAGGTGTGGCCGGAGGGCAGACTGAATTTGTCGGAGGGGATGATAAAGCTTTTGAATTCCGGCAGGGCTTCTGCTGGGCGATCTCGCTTGAGGCCGTTTTTCAGGGCGAAGTAAATACTGCGCTCCACTCCGTAGGCGGCGAGAATCACCCAGAAGGCGCGCTCGCCCCCTGGCCCTGAAAGCAGCAGCAAGGCAATAGCGATCAGTGGGTAGAAGTATCCGTCGGCGGTGAACGACACGCCCCGGCTGAGCCGAGACCACAGCGCCAGGTGTTTGCGTCGCATGCACCACATAAAGGCCTTCACATCGAACTGATGAATGGCCTGAAGAACTTTCATACTGCTCCAAATGCTGATTTGCTGCGCTGCCCGGCTCATCTCTGCCACACCTCATCGCTTTGCCCTGTAAAACGTTGTTTTCTCTGCATTTGTGCAGAGCGTAGAGGGCATTTGTGACAGTTTGGCAACAGAAAAAAGACAATATTGTGGCCGCGGGCAGCAGGGCGGCACTTTGTCGGCAGCTATTGTCTAACAGAGCTGTGACGGATACCAGCTATCCTTAATAGGTAAGCCGTGGTGCTTTGTATAACCCGTGTAAATGTAGGTAAATGACTCTGGTGTGCGGCAATTCAGGTCACCATAATGACTCTTTACGCGCAGACAGCCCGCGCGTTTAGTCAAGGAATATCACAACCGTGCCCAAACAACGCAAATTTTTACCCCTGACTATTATGGCGGCATGCGTCGCCGTGGCCGTTGCGCTTCTGGAATACGCCCCCACCACCAAACAGCGGCCCGAGGTGAATGCCCGCCCCATGGCCCTGCCTGTGGTGGTTGCCCAGCCGTCTGTTCTCCAGGCCATGGTGACCAGCCACGGCACCGTGCGACCCAAGTGGCAAATTGACTTGGTGGCGGAAGCGTCTGGTCGGGTCATACAGGTGGCGGACGATTTTGTCAGCGGTGGTTTTTTTGCCGCTGGTGATGAGCTGCTAAAAGTAGAGCCATTGGACTACGAAGTGGCGTTGGCGCGGGCGGAAGCGCAACTGGCCCAAGCCAGACAAGCCCTTGCTCAAGAGCGTGGCCAAGCGCAATTGGCACAGCGGGAATGGCGTGAATTGGGCACTGATGAAGCCAACGAATTGTTTTTGCGCAAGCCGCAAATCGCCGCTGCCGAAGCCAGCGTAAAAGTGGCCTTGGCAGAGTTGCAAAAAGCCAAACTGGATTTACAGCGTACCACCCTGAAGGCGCCATTCAGCGGTCGCCTGCAAGAGGCTACTGTGCAATTGGGTGAGCGCATTGGCAACGGCGCCGTGGTGGGCAGTGCCTTTGCCACCGATGTCATGGAAGTGCCCCTGCCGCTTACGGGCAGCCAATTGGCGTTGGTGGATGTACCGCTGAGCGCCAGTGGTGAAACCAATGTGCCGGTCATGTTCACTGTGGAAGTGGCCGGAGTGAGTTACCAATGGCAGGGCCATATTGTGCGCACCGAAGCCAGCTTTGACACCCAGAGTCGAGTAGTGAATGCCATTGCCGAAGTTCGGGGCGCCTACCAACCGCGGGCGGATGGCGCACCTCCATTTTCTCCCGGCCTGTTTGTCCGAGCCGAAATCCTTGGCCGGGATTTTGAAGATACCATCGAGCTGCCTCGGGCCGCGTTGTATGAGCGCAACAACCTGTTGACCCTGGATGGCAATAACCGCTTGCAGGTGCAACCCATCGAAGTGCTGCAAACCGCCGAAAAAACCGTTTTGGTGCGCGGTGTGGAAACGGGTACTGCGGTATTGTTGGAGCGCCCCTCCCTGTTGATTCGCGGCATGGCCATCGAACCGTTGATACAAGACAGCGCCAACGCCACAGCCGAGCTGAATGACAACAGCCTGAACACCACAGGCCGCTTATGATTGCCTGGTTTGTCAAAAACCCCATCGCCGCTAACCTGTTAATGCTGCTGATTCTGATTGGCGGCATTGTCAATATTCCCAATCTCAACCGGGAAATGTTCCCGGAAAGACCGCCAGATGTGGTCAGTGTCACCATCCCTTACCCGGGTGCTGCGCCTGAGGAGGTGCAGGAGCAGATCACTTTGCGCCTGGAAGAAGCGGTCAGCGACATCGATGGCATTAAGGAGATGGTCAGTCAGTCCTCCCGCGGTTTTGCGCAACTGAGCATTACCGCCCTGCCGGACTACGATATTCAGCAAATCCTCAATGAAACCAAAGCGCGGGTGGATGCCATCAACGGCATTCCCGGCGATGCTGAGCGGGCCAACGTGCGCGAGCAAGTGAACCGCCGCAGCATTATGGAAATTGCCGTGGCTGCGGAGATGGACGAAGTGTCTCTAAAGCAGCTTGGCGAGCAGGTGCGCGACAGCCTCAGCACGGTGCCTGGTGCCGATTATGTGGGCGTGGATGGCACCCGCAGCGGGGAAATTTCCGTGGAGGTGTCTGAGCAGAATCTGAAACGTTATAACCTTTCATTCGAGCAAGTGGCCGGTGCCATTCGGCGCGCCTCGGTGAGCCAGTCTGCCGGTCGCATACGCACGGAGGAAGGCTCCATACAACTGCGCACTACCGGACAGGCCTACAGTATTGACGATTTTGAAGACATTGTGGTGCTGCAAAACGCCGACGGCACCCGGGTGCGCCTGGGTGAAGTGGCACGAGTGACTGACGGCCACGAAGATGTGCAACTGCTGACCCGCTTCAACGGTAAACCGGCAGTGTTTGTGGAGGTGTACAGCACCCACGACCCGGACATTATTGAAACCGCCCGCATCGTTAAGGAACGTCTGCAAAAACTGCGCAACGAACTGCCGCCAGAAGTGGAGCTGACCGTATGGCGCAATCGCGCGGATTACCTGAAAAACCGCATGGACTTGCTCGGCGGTAATGCCCTGGGCGGCTTGGCACTGGTGTTTTTGTTGCTGGTGCTGTTTTTGCGCCCGGCGCTGGCGTTCTGGGTAGCGGCGGGCATTGGCATCTCCTACCTGGGCACCCTGGCGATGATGCCGCTGCTGGGCATCTCCATCAATATTCTGTCGCTGTTCGCGTTCTTGCTGGTGCTGGGCATCGTGGTAGACGACGCCATTATGGTGGGCGAGTCCATACACAGCCACAACGAGCGCGGCATCCGCAACGAGCCCGGCGCCATTGCTGGCGCCAACAGTGTGTTGAAGCCGGTGTCGGTGGCGGTGATTACCACCCTGATGGTGTTTGGTGCCATGCTCTTGCTGCCCAAACAAAGCCTGCGCCTGTTTACCGTGGTGCCGCTGATTGCGTTGCCTGCATTGGCCATCTCGTTGATGGAATCGTTTTTGATCCTGCCTTGCCACCTGCGCAATTTGAAACCGGAAACCACCCCGAAAAATCCAGCGTTGTTGTGGTTGCACAACACCCGATTGAAAACTGCCAATGGCATGAGCTGGTTCGCCCGCGAAAAATTCGCCCCCTTTGTGCACAGCGCGGTGGCCCAGCGCGGTACCACAGCGGCGGTGTTTTTTGGGGTGCTGATACTGGTCGGTTCGCTGTATATGGGCGGCTGGATAAAAGCCTCCTTCTGGCCAAAAATCAGCGGCCAGACCGTGCGCGGCAATATCGAACTGGTGGATGGATTGGCCTGGGATCAGGTGTTGACTACCGCCCGCCAGATCGAAGGTGCGGTGGAACAAATGCGTGCGGAAGAAGATTTCATGGCCAACAACGGTCAGCCCATCGTCAAGAATATGCGCCTGCGGGTACGGGATAATTCCGTCAACTACCGCTTGGAAATGCTGGGCCCGGAGCACCACAACGTGTCGTCTCGAACGGTGGAGTTGCGCCTCAAACAGTTAATTGGGCCGCTGCAAAATGTGGAGCAGTTTGAATCCCGCTCCACCATGGGGCGCTGGCAATCCAAAGACATGAGCTTTGTGATTTCCGGCAGCGAAAGCCGGGATTTGGACAGGGCTGCCAGTATGGTGGCGCAACAGATGGGGCGCCTGGAAGGCGTCGGTGCAGTGGAAGATTCCCTGCGTCGGGGCGCACCGGAAATGCAATTTACCCTCAAGCCCGGTGCGGAGTCCCTGGGGGTTGGCCTGTCGGATGTGGCACGCCAGCTGCGGCAGGCGTTTTTCGGGGAAGAAGCCCAGCGCATTGCCCGCCTGCGGGAAGACGTGAAAGTGATGGTGCATTACCCCAAGGAAGACCGCCAGAATCTGGAAAGCCTGAAAGAGTTTCGCTTGCGCACCGCCGATGGCCGGGAGTTGCCGCTGCAGTCTGTGGCGGATGTTTCCTATGGCAAAGTGCCTCCCTCCATTGAGCGCAACAATCGCAAACACACCATTAAAGTCAGCGCCGACCTGGTGGACGACTCGGTAACCACCGACGAAATTACTACCCAGGTGCAAAACTATTTTTACGAAACCGTAAAGCCCCTTTACCCCACCACCAATTTCGATCTGGACGGCGCGGAAAAAGACCGCAAAGAATTTGAAGGGGTATTTGGCAAGGTTATGTGGCTGGTGGTGCTGGCCATCTTTGGCCTGATTGCCATACTGTTCCACTCCTACTGGCAACCGCTGCTGGTATTGTCGGCGGTACCCTTTGGCCTGGCTGGTGGCATTATTGGTCACTTGGCCTTGGGCATGCAGCTGAGCATGATGAGTCTGATGGGTATGCTGGCGGCGGTGGGTGTGGTGGTTAACGATAACCTGGTATTGATTGACAGAATCAATCAGCTGCGCAAGAGTGGCGCGAATGCGTTCGACTCTGTTGTGCAGGCGTCCAAAGATCGCTTCCGGCCCATTGTGCTCACTTCCATCACCACGTTCTTTGGGTTGATGCCCATTCTGATGGAAAAAAGCACCCAGGCGAAATGGCTGATCCCCACGGTGGTATCACTGTCCTGGGGGGTGGTGGCGGCCACCTTTGTGACCCTGTTGCTGGTGCCCTGTCTGTATTTGCTGGGAGAGGATGTCAAAGCCTTTTTTACCGGCGGCAAATCTGACTCGAAAGATAAAGCGGTTTATGACAACTAAACCCCTGACAATGATCGTTCGCCATCGGGTGCAGCCAGGCAAGGAAGAACAGTTTGACCAATGGAGCAAGGGCATCCGCGCCGCCGCAAACACTTTTGCCGGCTTTCTCGGTACCGAAATTATTCGCCCCCTGGCCAGTGACAATGGCCAGAGCGGCAATGAATACGCCTGCATCATCCGTTTCACAGAATACGGCCAACTAAAAGCCTGGATTGATTCCGACTTGCGTCGCCAGTGGGTGAGTCGCGCCAGTGAATTCAGCATTGAGCCGCCAAGGGAAGAGTACTACCACAGCCTGGAATTCTGGTTCGATACGCCCAAGGCTGCTGCTCCACCGCCGCGCTACAAGATGGCGCTGCTCAGCTTTTTGGTGATTTGGGTTCAGGTATCGCTGCTGGTGCCGTTGATTAGCGGCGTTATGACCGCGCCTTTTGTTGTAACGGCGGCAGTATCAGTGGCAGTGATTGTGTTGCTGACCACTTACTTGGTGATGCCACTGGTGACCAGGTTGGTGAAGGGTTGGCTGTACAAATAGCTATCGCGCTATGTCCTTCATAAACGACGCCATTGGGAAGTTTTTTCCCGGACATTTGGTGGACTCCCCATCTGTATATCCGTGACCAGATACTCTTTCCGGCGGAATATTGTATTTTGCCATTAACTCTCTCGTTAATGTTACCAAGGCATCGTATTGGGCTTTGGGCACGGTGTTCTTTTCGTAGTTTCCGATCAGGCAAATACCGATTCCCCGGAAGTTTCTGTCCCGGTTGTTGCTGGAAACGTGTGTGCCCCAAATATGATTTTCCTGGCGCCAATCGCTGGCAACTTCTCCCATGTCCAGGCCATTACCATTGCCGATAACGTAGTGGTAGGGGATGGCGTCTATCGGGTCACCGGCCTGGCGTTGGCGGTGAACGTCTTGCAGAAATTCAATGGTGCCGTAGTTGCCGGCGCTGTGGTGGATAACGATGTAGTGCCAGCGGTTGGGCCAGTAAATAATGGCTGCAGCGATTAAGACAAGGGCAATTGCGATATAGCAAAGACGCTTTTTAATTGGTTTTTTCAAACGTTACACCCACTCCCTGTGGAGCAGGAATTTTTCTGTTAACTCCGCTTCTGCGCTACCCGCTTCCGGCTGCCAGTCGTATTCCCAGCGCACCAGCGGCGGCAGTGACATCAGGATGGATTCGGTGCGGCCGCCGGTTTGCAGGCCGAACAGGGTGCCGCGGTCGTATACCAGATTGAACTCCACATAGCGGCCCCGGCGGTAGAGCTGGAAGTTGCGTTCGCGTTCTCCGTACTTGGCATTTTTGCGGCGCTCGACAATGGGGGTGTAGGCCTGGGTGTAGCTGTCGCCCACGGCGCGCATCAAGGCAAAACTCTGTTCAAAGCCGAGTTCGTTCAGATCGTCAAAAAACAGGCCGCCAACACCGCGAGCTTCATCCCGGTGTTTTAAATAAAAGTAGTTGTCGCACCATTTTTTGAATTTTGGGTACACCTCTTCCCCAAAAGGATCACAGGCATCTTTGGCGGTTTGGTGCCAGTGGCGGCAGTCGTCTTCGTTGCCGTAGTAGGGAGTCAGGTCGTAGCCGCCGCCAAACCACCATACCGGGGCCTCGCCGTTTTTTTCTGCGATAAAAAATCGCACATTGGCGTGGGAGGTGGGCACGTGTGGGTTGTGGGGGTGGATCACCAGCGATACGCCCATGGCCTCGAAGGAGCGCCCCGCCAGTTCCGGGCGTGCCGCGGTGGCGGAGGCGGGCAGTTGATTGCCGTGAACATGGGAGAAGTTGACGCCGCCTTTTTCAATGACGCCGCCGTCGGTAAGCACTCGTGAGCGACCGCCACCGCCTTCGGCGCGATTCCAGCTGTCTTCCACAAACTGGTCGCTGCCGTCGGCGTTTTCCAGTTCGGCGCAAATGCGATCCTGTAAGTCCAGCAGGTAGGTTTTGACGGCGTGTTTGTCGACCATGGGTAATCTCAAATCGGTGTTTTTGTAGGGCGCTTACTTTAGATGAACCGGCGCAGCGCAATCCATCGAATTGTTGTGGCGGATTACGCTGTGCTAATCCGCCCTACGGTCGTGAAACCGTATTCAAGCGGGGCGAATAATATCACCTGTGGCGAGGTCGCGAATCTCGGTAGGTTTGGCTTGCTGGCCCAGAGGGCCGTCGACAATCGCGCTCAGGCCTTCGGGGAAGTAATCGGCTACCTGGTCGGCGGTGATTGCCGGTGGTTTGCCGTGGGGATTGGCGGAGGTGGATACCAACGGCCCGCCAAAGGCGTCGCAGAGTGCGGCGGCAACCGGGTGGTCGGTGACGCGCACCGCCAGAGTGTCGCGACCGCCGGTGACCCAATCCGGTGCTTGCCCGTTATTGGGAATCAGCCAGGTAATCGGCCCCGGCCAACTTGCCGAGAGGGTGGCACGTTGTTGGTCAGATAAACCGATCAGGAAAAATTCCAGCTGCTCAATGTGGCGGGCAATCAGAATCATGCCCATGCCTTTGTTGCGCTGTTTCAGAGCCAGAATGGCTTCGCAGGCTTGCTGATTATCCGGGTCGCAGCCGAGGCCGTAGACGGCTTCGGTGGGGTAGGCAACAACGCCGCCAGTGCGCAGGGCGCTGGCGGCGATATCAAGAGAAGGGTTGCTATCTCTTTTACACATAATCACTAGATCAGCTTGCGGCACATGGAAGTGCCGCCGCCGTCGAAGACGGCGCGAGTTCAATAAAATCCAGAAACTTCGCGCAGTTTCGCCAGATTTTATTGGACGTGCGACACAATCGCCATGGATGGCGGTTGTGTCGCAGCAGGTTAGAGAGCCGCAGCCAGCTTCTCTTGCAGAGCAGCGTCTTTGGCAACCACTGCCTGGGCGCATTCTTCGCGCTCGGCGATCAGCTTCTGGTGCATTTCTGCATCGCCCACACCGATGATTTGCGCGGCCAGGTAAGCGGCGTTTTTGGCGCCGGCTTTGCCGATGGCCACGGTGGCAACCGGGATACCGCCGGGCATTTGCACGGTAGACAGCAGGGCGTCGAGGCCGTCCAGGGAACCGTTAATGGGCACACCGATAACGGGCTTCAGGGTATTGGCGGAAACCGCACCGGCCAGGTGGGCAGCCATGCCAGCCGCACAGATAAAAGCGGCGCAGCCACGGGCGTCGGCATCTTTTACGTAGTTGTGGGTTTGTACCGGGGTACGGTGGGCGGAAGAGACTTTCATCTCAAAGGGAATATCGAACTTTTTCAGAATGTCGATACTGGCTTCCATGATTGGCAGATCGGAATCGGAACCCATCAGGATGGCTACAAAAGGCTTGCTCATTGTCTTCACCACAGGCGTCGGTTTGGAAAACCGCGCAGGCTACCGGAAGCGAATCTGTTTGGCAAATTTTTTGCCCGTAAAAACCTTACATTTACTGGTGTTTTCGTTGCTTTTGGTGACTTAATCGCCGCATTTGTCTTTATTTGATGCGCAGATAGCGCCCGCCTTGCTGTTCCATCAGCCCCTGTAGCTCCAAACTGGTCAGCAGGCGGGTTAGCTCTGGGGTGGTAAAACCGGTGCGTTCCATCAGTGTGTCGAAGTCCGCCGGGTCGAAGCCCAGATTGTCCAGCAAGGTTTGTTCTTCAGGTGGCAAGTCAGTTGTAGTGCCGGTTTCATTCAGCTCCGCCCGCTTTAATTCCACCATGGCCCCCAGCTGTTCGGCAATGTCGGCAACTTCCTCCACCAGTGTCGCACCCTCGCGAATCAGCTGATGACAGCCTCTGGCGCCGGGGTGGTGGATGGAACCGGGGATGGCAAACACCTCCCGGCCCTGTTCCATGGCACAGCGAGCGGTAATCAACGAGCCGCTTTTGCGCGCCGCTTCGACCACCAAAACACCGAGGCTAAGGCCGCTGATAATGCGGTTGCGTTGAGGAAAGTAGGCGGGCAGGGGTTTGGTGTCAGCGGGCATTTCCGATACCAGTGCGCCGCCATTTTTCAGAATATCATCAGCCAATTGCTGATGGCGTTGCGGGTAAATACGCTCCACTCCCGATGCCAGTACGGCAATGGTTTTACCCTGGGCCTGCAATGCGCCGCGGTGAGCTTCGCCATCAATGCCCAAGGCCAAGCCGCTGGTAATGGTAAAGCCGCAACGACACAGCTCGGCGGCAAAGGCGCGGGCATTGTCGCCACCTCCTTTCGAGCGTCGACGGCTGCCGATGATGGCTATCTGTGGCAGTGCGAGCAATTCCAGATTGCCGCGTACATAAAGCAAGGGTGGTGGGCAGTGCAGTTGTTGCAGCAGTTTGGGGTAATCCTCTGAACTGATCGGCAGCAGGGCGGTGCCCTCTGTCTGTCGGGGTGCTGGCAAGTCCAGCCAGCGTTGGCGGTTTTTGCCAATCTGCTGGATAGCGTTGGGCTTGATCAGTGGCCGGAGCTGCTCAGGTTTTGCGGAAATGGCATTGGAGAAACTGCCGAAGCTGCGCCACAGGCTGACTAGCTCAGCAGTGCTGAGACCCAGTTGTTGCAGTTGCAGGATGATGGCGGCTTCTTGCTGCGGGGCAGGGTTGTTCATTGTTTGCTTCCTTGCAGATTGTGTATTGGCCATTATAGGCCCATAAAAAAACCGGCGTATGACAACGCCGGTTTTTTTACAGTTGGGAAGGGTCTCAGGGGTTGTGAACCTCATCCCCCACAGCCAGCGGCCGGTCGGCTTTCATTACCAGGCCGTAGCTCATTTTCTCGAAGGTGCGGAACACCATCAGCAGGCCGGCGCGCTCGGAAGGCAGCTCTACCGCCTCGCCAGTCACCCGGTCTTTTATGGTCTCGCCGCGCTTGTAAATGGCCAGAATCGCGCCTTCGTCAACACCGTCCCGTGCGCCTTTGTTGAGGGCAACCACGTCCAGTCGGCCCACTTGAGTAAGGCCATCTTCAACAGCAATGATGACGCCTTCTACTTCCCGTTCTGGTGATTTTGGGTAGAAGGTGGCGTTGATCTTGCGCTCTTCGTGGGGCAGCAGGCGGTCGGCGATGCGAATTTCTTCGGCACTGCGAGTGGCCTTAAAGGTGGCAACGCCGCCCTCATTAATGGCTTTGAGTCGGCCAGTGCCAATGTCTTTGGCGCGAATACCCAGCATTTCACCAGTGTAGGGGTCTACGTAGGCATCGCCTTTGCGATAGACGCCGAATACCGGCACACCGGGTTCAAGATCGCCACGGGCGTAAAAATCCTGGCCAGAGCCGGTGAGCAGGTGCTTGTCAGAACCCGCCAGTACATATGGAGCGGCTTCCAGTACGCCGGGCTCTACCACGCGGTTGCGGGAAAGGAAGTGCTGAATGGCTTCCAGTGGTAGTGCGGGAATGGCTTCGGCGTGGGGAGTTTCCTTGATTTGCGGGCTCAGCTTGACGTTGCGGCTGCGCTCTACGGTGAGGCGCGGTTGGCCATCGATATATACCAGCTTGATCACATCGCCCGGATAAATAAGGTGAGGGTTGGCGATATCTGGATTAACGTGCCAGATCTCCGGCCACAGCCACGGGGTTTTCAGAAAATGATCCGAAATATCCCATAGGGTATCACCCCGCTGAACGGTATAGCGGTCGGGCACATCATTGAAATTGTCAGAATTGGCGGTAACCGCCAGGGCGATTACCCCAAGCAGGCAGCCCAGTATTGCTTTTTTCATCGCGACCCATCCTCTGGTGTATACTTATTGGTCTTTGATTTATGAGTCTTGTGGAACCACGCTAACCACTCAGTTGTGCCAGCGAATATCAATCCCATCGCCCCAATGGTAGCAGTCAACCCCTTCCTATTGCTAGAAACAGATCACAAACCACCTATGGCCATTTTAGACATCCTTGAATTCCCCGACACCCGCCTGCGTACTAAGGCGCGACCAGTGGTCGCCGTAGACGACCGCATCCGCCAGCTGGTGGATGATATGTTCGACACCATGTACGACGCCAACGGCATTGGCCTGGCCGCTACCCAGGTAAATGTGCACGAACGGGTGGTGGTAATGGACCTGTCGGAAGAGCGTGACCAGCCGCTGGTGTTTATCAACCCAGAAGTAGAGGTGCTGGACACGGACACCCGCGACTACGATGAAGGCTGTCTGTCGGTGCCGGGATTTTACGAAACCGTGCAACGGCCAGAGAACATCCGGGTAAAAGCCTTGGATCGCGACGGCAACCCCTATGAACTGGAGCCGGACGGCTTGCTGGCGGTGTGCATTCAGCACGAACTGGATCACCTGGAAGGCAAATTGTTTGTGGACTACCTGTCCCCTCTCAAACGTCAGCGCATTCGCGCCAAACTGGAAAAGCTGCAGCGCCAGAACCGATGACCGATTTTACCGATACCCGCCTGCGTATCGTGTTCGCGGGCACCCCGGATTTTGCCGCTCACCACCTGCAGGCATTGCTTGATGAAGGCACTCACGAGGTGGTTGCGGTTTACACCCAGCCAGACCGCCCTAAAGGAAGGGGCAAACAGCTGGCCGCCAGCCCGGTAAAAGAACTGGCTCTGGCGCATAACCTGCCGGTGTATCAACCGCAAAATCTGAAAAGCGATGACGATCAGCAACAGCTGGCGGCGCTTGATGCGGACATTATGGTGGTGGTGGCTTACGGCCTGTTGCTGCCCCAGGCGGTGCTGGATATTCCGCGGCTTGGCTGCATTAATGTGCACGCTTCCCTGTTGCCGCGCTGGCGGGGTGCGGCGCCTATTCAGCGCGCCATTGAAGCCGGGGACGCAGAGACCGGCGTCACCATTATGCAAATGGCCGCCGGGCTTGATACCGGCGATATGCTGGTTGTGTCCAAAGTGGCTATCGACAGCGCTGACACCGCCGCCAGCCTGCACGACAAATTGCTGCAAATCGGCGGCCCGGCGCTGCTGCAGGCACTTGGAGAACTCGCTGCCGGTGAGGCACGGCCAACGCCTCAGGATGATGAACAAGCCAACTACGCTCACAAGCTCAGTAAACAGGAAGCGTTGGTTGATTGGCAGCAAAGCGCTGAGGAAATTCACCGCCGGGTGCGCGCCTTTAACCCCATTCCCGTTGCGTGTGCTGATATTGGTGGTCAGCGGGTACGACTTTGGCAGGCAAAAACCACCGGCATCAAAGTGGCGCAACATCCGCCGGGTGAAATCGTCAGCGCCGATGAATACGGCATTCTGGTGGCCTGTGGCGACCACTGCCTGCGTTTGACGGAACTGCAACTGCCGGGCAAAAAGCGCCTGCCCGCCGCCGATATTCTTCGTGGTAACAGCGACCTGTTTACCATCGGTAGCCGCTTTACTAGTGATAAAAAGCCCTAATGGACGTTCGGGTTGCCGCTGCCAAAGCCATTGCCGCCACCCTGCGCGAACAGGGCTCCCTCGCCACGCTGTTGCCGGAGTGCCAGAGCAAGGTAAAAGCCCGTGATCGCGCCCTGCTGCAGGAGCTTTGTTTCGGCACCCTGCGCTACTACCCGCGGCTGGCGCTGATACTGGAAAAACTGCTCGCCAAACCCTTCAAACCCAAAGACAACGACCTGCAGGCATTGCTGGCCTGCGCGCTCTACCAGTTGATGGAAACCCGCATCCCGCCACACGCCGCTATTGGCGAGTCGGTGCAGGCGGCTGTGGCGTTGAAAAAGCAGTGGGCCAAAGGGCTGGTTAATGGTGTTTTACGGCGGTTTGATCGCGAAAAAGACGCTATTTGCGACGAATTTTCAACAAGCCGGCAGTTTCAGAGCTGTCATCCTCAGTGGTTGATTGATGCCCTGGATGCTGCTTGGCCCGCTGATAGCGATACCATCATGGCGGGCAACAACCAGCGTCCGCCCATGACCTTGCGGGTAAATCGGCAAAAGCACTCCCGAGAAAATTACGCCAAAATCCTCGAAAAAGAAGGCTTTGGCTTTCAAATGTCAGCGATATCCGCAGATGCCCTTGTTTTGGATCAACCCGCAGATGTGGCTGAGCTGCCACACTTTGCCGAAGGTGGTGTGAGTGTTCAGGATGAGGCGGCGCAGCTGGCTGCCCAGCTGCTCAGTGTTCAACCCAATCAGCGAGTGCTGGATGCCTGCTGTGCCCCCGGTGGCAAAACCTGCCATTTGTTGGAGCTGGAGCCGAGCCTGGATGTAGTGGCTCTGGATATTGATGAACAGCGTTTGAGCCGGGTGCAACAAAATTTGGATCGGCTACAGTTGGCTGCGGAGCTGGTGACTGCAGATGCCTGCGCGGTTGAGCAGTGGTGGGATGGCCGTCAGTTTGACCGCATTCTGTTGGATGCCCCTTGCTCTGCCACTGGCGTGATACGTCGTCATCCAGACATCAAAGTACTGCGTCGCCCGGCAGATATTGCTAAGCTGGCGGCGTTGCAATTGCAGTTATTGCAGGCGCTGTGGCCGTTACTGCGTGACGGTGGCAAGCTGTTGTACGCCACCTGCTCGATACTGCCAGAAGAGAATAACGCTCTGGTAGAACGAGCGCTGCAAGAACTGCCCGGAGCGCAAGTGGTGGCCCTTGATGGAGGCGGGCATGCCGACTGGGGGTGCACCACCGCCACCGGTCGCCAATTGTTCCCGCAACCCCAAGGGCACGATGGCTTCTACTATGCTCTCATGCAGAAGCAGAATTAATGTAGGGTGGATTAGCGCAGCGTAATCCACCGGGGCTAAATCCATAGAAAACGGCGGATTACGCTGTGCTAATCCGCCCTACGCAGATAAGTTCAGCCTATAGCGATAAGAAGAACAATATGAAAATCATTATTCTCGGTGCTGGCCAGGTGGGCGGCACACTGGCTGAAAACCTCGCTCGTGAAGACAACGACGTTACCCTGATCGATACCAATATAGCGCGCCTTAACGAACTGCGTGACCGCCTGGATATCGGCACTGTTCACGGCCACGGCTCCACCCCCTCGGTACTCAAACAGGCGGGTATTGAAGATGCGGATCTGCTGGTGGCAGTGACTTCCACCGACGAGGTCAATATGGTGGCCTGCCAGATCGGCCATACCCTGTTTCATACCCCCACCCGCATTGCCCGCATTCGAGCTCCCGGCTACACCGTACCCGCCATCGCAAAAGACCTGTTTAGCAAGGCGCATATGCCGGTAGATGTGGTGATCACCCCGGAGCAACTGGTTACCGAACATATTCAACGCCTGATTGAGCAACCAGGCACTTTGCAGGTACTGGATTTTGCCGATGGCCTGGTGCAGCTGGTGGCGGTGCGCGCCTACGAGGGTGGGCCGCTGGTGGGCCAGGAATTGAGAGCCCTGCGCGAACATATGCCCAGTGTCGATGCCAGGGTGGCGGCCATTTTCCGCAAGGACAGGGCCATTACCCCGGAAGGAAATACCGTGATTGAAGATGGCGATGAAGTGTTTTTTATCGCCACCAAAAACAACATTCGCAAGGTGATGAGCGAACTACGCAAACTGGAACGCCCCTACAAGCGCTTGATGATCGCCGGCGGTGGCAACATCGGTCTGCGCCTGTCGCAAGCGTTGGAGAAGCAGTACAACGTCAAAATTATCGAAATGTTCGAGGAGCGCTGCCAGTACTTGTCGGAAGTACTGGATCACGCGGTGGTGCTCAATGGTCAGGCTGCCGATCAGGAGTTGATGTTAGAGGAAGGCGTCGATTCCGTTGATGTATTCCTGGCGCTTACCAACAACGATGCCGCCAATATCATGGCTTCCATGTTGGCCAAACGCCTTGGTGCCAGCAAGGTGATGACCCTGATTAACACTCCGGCGTACGCGGATTTGGTGCAGGGGGGTACTGTGGACATTGCCATCTCTCCTCAGCAAATCACCACATCCAGCTTGCTCAGTTATGTGCGCAAGGGCGATACCGTGCGGGTGCACTCCCTGCGCCGTGGCGCCGCTGAAGCCATCGAGATTATCGCCCACGGTGACAAGCGCAGCTCCAAAGTGGTGGGGCGCACCATTGAAGAAATCAACTTGCCCCCAGGTACCACCATCGGCGCCATTGTGCGCGAGGGTAAGCGCGGCCCGCAGGTGATCATGGGCCACCACGACGTAGTGATTGAAAATGACGACCACGTGATTGTGTTTTTGGTGGACAAGCGCCGCACCAAGGATATTGAGAAGTTGTTTCAGGTTGGCTTTACATTCTTTTAGGGGGAGAGGGTGGTTCGGAGTTCATTGCATTTGGTCAGTAGCTCGATCTCTGTAGGTCGGGCTTTAGCCCGCCAAAGATATCCGCTTCGACAATATGGCTGTGACGGCCTAAAGGCCGACCTACACAGCTGCGCACCCACATCTCACATCTCACGTCTCACGTCTCGCGGCCCCAACTAATGCACTTCACCGTAATCGCCCGTATTCTCGGCCTGCTGTTGATGCTGTTCAGCATCGCTCAGCTGCCCTCCGTGGGGGTGGCGCTGTACTACGGCGAAGAGGACACGCTGTTTACTTTTATTGGCGCCTTTGTGATTACCTTTGCCGTGGGTTTGGTGGTGTGGCTGCCGTTTCACGGTAGTAAGCACGACCTGCGCATTCGAGACGGTTTTATGATCACGGTGCTGTTCTGGATCGTACTGGGTTTTGCCGGTTCTCTGCCGTTGATGTTGGGTACCGAACCCAACCTGAGCTTTACGGACGCAGTGTTTGAGTCCATGTCCGGGCTGACTACCACCGGCGCTACGGTAATGACGGGGCTGGATGATCTGCCCCGATCGGTGCTCTATTACCGTCAGCAACTGCAGTGGTTGGGGGGCATTGGTATTGTCGTGATCGCGGTGGCGATTCTGCCCATGCTGGGTGTTGGTGGCATGCAGCTGTATCGGGCGGAGACTCCCGGCCCGGTAAAAGACAGCAAGCTGACACCGCGCATTACCCAAACCGCCAAGGCGTTGTTCAATATTTACCTGGTGCTCACCGTTGCCTGTGCAGGCGCGTATTGGTGGGCGGGAATGAGTTTATTCGACGCCATTTGCCACAGTTTTTCCACCGTGGCCATCGGCGGCTTCTCCACCCACGATGCCAGTATCGACTACTTTGACAGCATCGCCGTGGAATCCATTTGCGTATTTTTTATGGCGGTGTCCGGGCTTAATTTTGGTCTTCACTTCCACGCCCTGTACCGCCGCAGTTTGGCCCACTACGGGCGCGACCCGGAAGCCAAGATGTACTTCAAAATCATGGCCGCCGGCATTCTGATCACCTGTAGTTACCTTTATTTCACTGGCACCTACGACGCCGAAACCAGTTTGCGCAAAGGCATCTTTGAACTGGTGTCGGTGATGACCACCACCGGCTTTGCCACTGACAATTTTGCGGCCTGGCCCACTTTTCTGCCGTTTTTCCTGATCTTCCTGTCGTTCTTCGGCGCCTGTGCCGGTTCTACCGGTGGCGGCCTGAAAATTGGCCGTATGCTGATTCTTGCCAAGCAGGGTATGCGCGAGTTGTATCGTTTGGTACACCCCAACGCGGTGCTGCCCATCAAAATTCGCAACCGCGCCATCTCTGACCGCATTGCCGATGCCATCTGGGGTTTCTTTGGCGCCTACCTGGCTGCCTATTACCTGATGGTGCTGTTGCTGCTGGCTTCTGGCCTGGAATTTGTTACCGCCTGGTCGGCCACTGCCGCTTGCCTCAATAACCTGGGGCCAGGGCTCGGTGAAGTAGCGGTGCATTACGGCGATATCAACAGTTTTGCCAAGTGGGTACTGTGTGGCGGCATGCTGCTGGGGCGCTTGGAAATCTTTACCTTGATTGTCATGTGCCTGCCGACGTTCTGGCGGAAATAAATGCCCCGTCATTGCGAACCCCGCAGGAGCGCGGCAATCCAGTGGCTTCGATTTTTGCCAGGCGTAAGCCGGGTTTTTGCTGCTGTCACACGCCACTTTCTTTAATTATGAGGGGCCATCCCTGGGGGCTCGAGGCCAGCTTCCATGCTGGCCACGGTCACAGCAGCAAGTATCCGACTTATGCTCTTCAAATTAAGGCGTAACGGTTGGGGGAGTGCATGTGAGGAACTTTTACCCACTCCACCAGCCGAAAACCTACTATCAAACAGGAGTGCCTTATGAGCAGCGATCAACCGCGCCCGCCGCTACCACCTTTTACAAGAGAAACCGCCATGCAAAAAGTACGTATGGCGGAAGATGGCTGGAACAACCGCGACCCGGAAAAGGTAGCGTTGGCTTACACCGCCGACAGTCAGTGGCGCAATCGCGCGGAATTTCCCAAAGGCCGGGAGCAGATTATCGAATTCCTCAAACGCAAGTGGGCCAAAGAACAGGAGTACCGCCTGATAAAAGAATTGTGGGCCTTTGAGGGCAATCGCATCGCGGTGCGTTTTGCCTACGAGTGGCACGATGATGCGGGCAACTGGTATCGTTCCTACGGCAACGAAAACTGGGAGTTTGATGAAAATGGTTTAATGGCAAAGCGTTATGCCAGTATTAATGATTTGCCCATTGATAAAGATGACCGAAAATTTCATTGGCCCCAGGGCAGGCGCCCGGATGATCATCCGGGGTTGAGCGAACTGGGGTTGTAAGCTAGGGGGTGTTAACAACTAATTGGTCACTACTGTTGCCTCTGAAAAGGCGCCTATCTAGGCGCAAGGAGAGTAGTTTGGTCATTTCAAATGAGCGACGAGCAACAACGAGGGGCGCCTTTTCAGGGGCAACCCGAAGGGCTGGGCTCCTTTTTCGCCCCAGCGGCGTTATCGGTCGCTTATGTAGAATAACTACACTGCACTCCCTCTGCCTTGCTGGAGCAAAAAATGAACTCCAGCAGTAGCGATCAATTAGTTGTTAACACCCCCTAACCCTGCAAAACCGTCGGAGGGTAAATGCAACTCACGCCATTTCATATAGCTGTTCAGGTGCGCGATATTGCCGAAGCGCGGGATTTCTATGGGGTAAAAATGGGGCTGGCGGAGGGGCGTAGCTGTGATAGCTGGATTGACTTCAATATGTTCGGCCATCAGTTTGTTACTCACCTGAACCCGGCCATTGGCAAAACAGGTTGTGTGCCTAACGTGTCGAATGGCGTAGATGGCCACGGGGTGCCAGTGCCCCACTGCGGAGTCATTATGCCGTTTGACCATTGGCAGGATTTTGCCCGCAGAGTTGAGGGTTTTATCGATAAGTTTATTGTTGAACCCTATATTCGCTTTGAGGGCCAGCCCGGTGAGCAGGGCACCCTATTTTTTCTCGATCCATCCGGCAACGCCCTGGAGTTCAAAGGCTTTAAAGATATCGAATCCGATCTGTTTGCTACATAATGGCTGAATGAATCAGCTGCTTATCCTTTCAAATGACGCTGACGAATACGCGGAAAAACTGCGCTGCAGAAATCTTCCTGACCTGGAAATTTTCACTGCCAGTCACAGCGATCAAGCACAGCAATTCGCCAGCCACGCAAATATTATTCTGGGCACACCAGCGTTAATTGCCCCTCTTCTCCACCGTGCGCCAAACCTTCAATGGGTGCAATCTTCATTTGCCGGGGTCGAGCCATTTTGCGCGCCCGAGCTGCGCAGGGATTACCTGCTGACAGGCGTAAAGGGAATTTTCGGCCCGTTGATGAGCGAGTATGTTTTTGCCTACATACTGGCGTTTGAACGCAACCTGTTTGCCACTCGAAAAAACCAGTGTGAAAAGCGCTGGCACAGTATTCCCTATCGTTCGCTGGGTTCACTGACTATCGGCATTTGCGGGCTTGGTTCCATCGGTCAGCACATTGCGAAAACGGCGGCACATTTCAACATGACGGTGTTGGGGCTAAGTCGTTCTGCAAAACAGATTGTTGGTGTAGAAAAAGTGTTTCCGCCAGAGGTGATTTGCGATTTGTCTCAGCAGGTGGATTACCTGGTTTCTGCGCTGCCCAATACCTCAGAAACCCAGGGTATTATCAACGATGAGGTATTTAAGGCTCTCGGCCCTTCAGCTGTATTTATAAATGTGGGGCGCGGGGCGACGGTGGATGAACCTGCATTGATCGACGCGCTTCACAGAAAAGTCATTCGTGGTGCGGTTTTGGATGTATTCCAAACCGAACCCCTGCCGCAAGACAATCCGCTCTGGTGCCTGGATAGTGCATTTGTTACTCCCCATAATTCGGCAGTTACTTTTCCCGCGGACATAACCGAACTGTTTTTCGAAAACTATAAACGCTTTCAGGCAGGACAGCGATTGCAGCATGTAATCGATTTTTCCAGAGAATATTAAGAATAAAAACAAGGATTGCCATGTTTAACAAACTTCGCAACCTGGGCCCCGGCGTTCTGGTGACTGCCGCCTTTATTGGGCCCGGCACCGTTGCCGCCTGTACGGTCGCAGGCGCCAGCTTTGGCTACGTACTATTGTGGGCGCTGCTGTTCGCGACCCTGGCTACTATTATTCTGCAGGAAATGTCGGCGCGCCTTGGCACCATTACCCAAAAAGGCATGGGCGAGGTACTGCTCCACAGTCTGCAACATTCACCGCTCAAATGGCCGTTGTTTATTTTGGTGTTGCTCGCCCTGTACGCCGGTAATTCCGCTTACGAAGGCGGTAATCTGGCGGGAGCGGCGTTGGGTCTCGAAGCCATTTTTGGCAGTTCGCCGCTGGTGTTTAACAGTGCGGTGGTTGCACTGACACTGCTAGGGGGAACGCTGCTGTTGCGAGGCAGCTATCGGCAGATTGAACACGTGCTGATTGCCTTGGTGTTGCTGATGGGTATTGCCTTTATTGTCACCTTCTTTGTGGTTGGCCCGTCGTTGGCGGATATAGCCAAAGGGTTATTTTCACCGCAGATTCCAGAAGGCAGTTTGCTGGCAGTGATCGCACTGATCGGTACTACCGTAGTGCCCTACAATTTATTTCTGCATGCCTCCGCTGCCAAGGCGCGTTGGCAGGGGCAAAAAGATTTGACCGAAGCCCGCAGTGACGCGGTGATATCCATCGGCCTCGGTGGTCTGATTGCCATACTGATTGTATCCACTGCTGCTGCCAGCCTGTTTGCCAACCAGATCAGCGTTAACAGTGCCGCCGATATGGCGGTGCAGTTCGAACCGCTGTTCGGGCCTTTCTCAAAATACCTGCTGGGTATTGGCCTGTTTGCCGCTGGATTAAGCAGCACCATCACCGCGCCCCTGGCTACCGGATATGCGGTGGCAGAAATTCTGCAATTAAAAGGTGGCGCCAGTGGCAAGGGCTTCCGTGTTATTGCTATCAGTGTGTTAGTGATTGGAGCGGCTCTGGCACTTACTGGCATTAAGCCCATTAAAATTATCCTGCTGGCGCAATTTGCCAATGGACTGTTATTACCCATTGTTGCCGGTTTCCTGCTCTACGCCATGAATCGCAAACAACTGCTGGGGGAATACGCCAATGGTTGGCCGGCCAATACCCTGGGTATTGGGGTGGTATTGCTGACCGCTGGCTTGGGGGCAAGGATGATTGCCAAGGGGTTGGGGGTGATGTGAATATGGACAATTTTATCTAGAGCAGTTTGCCTATGTACCATTGGGATGATCGTGGACTAATCTTTATCGTGGCTGCCGCTATTTTGTGGGTATTGCTAAATAGGGTTGATAAAGACTACCACAAAAGAAAAAAGGATATTATCAAACGTCGATTCCAGAAAAAGTCCAAGTCAGAATCAGGCAATAGTGATTCTTAGTAGTGGCTGAAAGTAGAAATTCCTCATCTTAAACTGATAAGCCTTTGTTTTTACTTGGCATAATCATGTATTAAGATTTTCCCCGCCATAACCCAAGGCGCCATCCCTGATTGAGTCAACAGTCGTCACGTGATGGCGACTATCTTTGTGCTATAACTTTTTCGTACTCACGCCCTATTGCCGGTAAAAAAACCGGGGGTAGATGCCTCCTTGGCGTGTCTAGTGTTTACACGTAGTTTATTTTTGCCCGGGAAGCGCTCACATCCATGTATCAGAGGACAAAGTTGGCCAAGTTCCTGTCCAAACCGTCGGAGGCAAAACAGCGCATGCTGGATCGCCTTTATGCTGACCACGGAGCGGCATTGCGCTCATTTGTTGGTTTGCGGATGGGTGGTGGTCATAGCGATGTCGATGACGTTGTTCAGGATGTTTTCACCAAGCTGGCCCAGATGGATGATCTGAAAGGGCGCCTGCCGTCTGCGGAGCGGTCAGTAAGAGCCTACATCTTTCAGATGGCCAGCAACCACATCGTTAATATGTACCGCTATAAGCGCGTACGCCGGCAGCATCTCGAGCGGGAGCAGCCCCACGCCCTGGAATCTTCCGGAGATGAACAGAGCCCGGAACGCATCGTATTGGCGCAAAGGGAGCTGGAGAGTATTCGTGAGACGATCGAGAAGCTGCCGCTGCCGTGCCGCCAGGCGTTTGTTCTCAACCGTTTTAAACAAAAGACTTATGTTGAGGTGGCGGAGTATATGGGTGTTTCCGTCAAGCAGGTAGAAAAGTATATGCAAAAATCGCTGATTGCGATTCGTCGAGCCGTCAAGCGGCTCAGGGAGGCAGAAAAGTGATTGCCAGGTATGAAGAGCGCCGTGCAGCGGCGGATGCGGGCCTGCTGTTGTACGGAGCCCCCAGTGACGCTGATCTCGCCCGAATGGAAAAGGCCAAGTCAGAATCTGAAGAGTACGCCATGTACTTGCAGCAGTTCCTGGATGTGAGTGATGCATTGCAATCAGAAGAACTGCTGTTGCCGCAGTTGGATGAGGGCATCAAAGAAGACGCTCAAACCGCCCGACATGTAGGTCGCGCTGCAAAAGGTTGGCTCAAATACGCATCGGTCGCCGCTGTTCTGTTGGTAATGGTTGCGGTTCTGCAGTGGCCTGCTGGTACCGGAAGCGATGCAGATATGGCGCGCTATGTCACTCGCATAGGCGAGCAAAAATCGGTCGAGCTGAAGGATGGATCCCTGGTAACTCTCAATACGGGTACTGAGTTGATCGCCGCCATGGCCGATGATCAGCGACACATTACTCTCAATCGGGGTGAGGCTTTCTTCTCGGTGGCAGAAGATTCCTCCAGGCCCTTCACGGTAACGGTGGGTGGCCGTTCAGTCACGGTTCTCGGTACGGCATTTAATGTCAGGAAGGGCAATGACGGTTTTGTGTTGGCGGTGAGTGAGGGTCAAGTGGTTGTTCACTCTGAGTATGAACCGGTCAGTTTCAAAGCCGAGGAAATGAACCTGACTGTTGGCGAAATCGCCACAGTGAGTGGCATGCAGCAGCGGCGCTTTAAAGCTGGAATGGCGGCAGAGTTTAATGCCAGCGAACAGCAACTGATTGCCTACCGGCCGGAAGATATGAAAGACCTGACTAATTGGCAGTCGGGCGTGCTGCGCTTTGAGGGCGTGCCGCTGTCAAAGGTTGTCAAAGAACTGAATCGCTACTCCGCCAAAAAAATATTGGTTTATGATCGCGAGCTCCTCGCAATTGAAGTGTTTGCTTCAGTAAGGGTTGACGATTTATCAGGCGCCCTGAATGTGCTGGATGCGGCCTTTCCCATTGATGTTATTCACCAATTTGATCAGATCGTGCTGGTTTCGTCGAAAGGCGACAGAGCTTCCACAAGAAAAAATAAAAAATTGTAGGGTGAAATGAAGACCTGGCTGTTTAGTGTTGGAGGCTTGGCGACATCCAGGTATTCAAAACTAACACTCAATAATTATAGGGTAGCGCAGGACTTATGAAATTCACTTCTCAGACTCACAGAAAAAAGAAGCTCGGCGCCTGTATAAGTGGTGTGCTGGCCATGCTGGTGACAGCGGGTGCCCATGCCGAAATGCGGGAAGTTGCGGTAAGCATTGACAGTAAAAGTGCCAGCAAGGCCATTCTGGATCTCGCCGAACAAACCGGCAGCAACATTGCGTTCCCACCAGAAGTGGCCAGAAAACTTGTATTTCCAAAAGTTGAGGGGCAGTACACCGTTGTTGAAGCGCTTGAGGTAATGCTTGAGGGCACAAATCTGGTGTTCAGAGTATTGTCCGACAGCTCCATTGTTGTTGAAGAAGGCAATAGTGGCGAGGTATCAACAGGAGCCGACGAAGAGGCAGAGGAAGAAATTGTTATTTTCGGTGAGCGCATCGTCACCCGAAACCGCACCGATAATATAGAACCAACACTGTCTTACGATTCCGGCTATTTTGAACGCTTCGAGCCACTTACCTTGAACGACATGCTCAAACGTGTGCCCGGTGTATTTTTTAACCGCTTGTTTAATTTGCCTTCAAACCCCCAGGCTTCATCAAACGCAGTTCCAGACAACACTTTGCCAAGGTTCCGAAATTTGGACGAAGAGTTTTCACAGATTCTGATCAACGGCCGTCGCATCGCCGGTATCGATTTTGGTAGTGGCCAGAGCTTTTTGGCCAATATTCCCGCTGAGTCTGTGGATGAAATTCAGGTTATTCGCAGCCCTTCGGCAGATATCGACAGTTCTGGTGTAGGCCTGACTCTGAATGTGATCCTTAAAGATGGCTTTAGCTTAAACAACAGAACCTGGCGTTTGGGTGCGATTTCTTACGATGGTGAATTGAAGGGACTTGGTTCTGTCAATATCGCAGGCACTAACAATTTGTTTAACTACAATCTCAGTGCAACTTACCAGGACAGACTCAGGGGCGGTACTGTCAATGATTTTACGGAATCAAATGATGATGATCTGGGCATTACATCATTTACCGACAGCGTGACAAACTCTGAAGAGCTGAGTAAAGATAAAAACCTGCTTGCAAGTATTGACTTTGCTGTTAGCGAGAATTCTATCTTAAAAATTGACGGTAGATACTTTTTGACGGATGAACGTTCCTTTGCAGATGAAAGAGGAAGCAACTTAGACGGCGATGGTGAATTTGAGAGTTTTATAGGGAATACAAGCGCTTCTGATAGATCGTCAAAAAACACCGCTTTGACCCTTACATATCTTTATGAGGGTACTGATTTTACTTGGGAATCTGTCGCCGGCATTGATGAAACCGACTTTACCAACTCAAACAATTCCACCACATTAAGCTTTATTAGTGGTGAATCCTATACGGACAGCATTGATAACGTAAACGGCGAGGGCCGCGATATACTGTTTAATAACCATTTCTCCTGGGACTTAAGTGATGCTCAGCAGCTGAGATTTGGCGCTGATATCAGCAAAATATCCCAAGATGCCTTTAATGCCACCCAGTTCTTTGCTGACCCAGCTGATGACGAAGATTTTGGTTTCAATTCTAACGCTCTAGACGATTCACGAGATACGGATCGAGTGGACTTCTTTGCGGTTTACGAGCTAAACCTGGCGGACAATATCAACTTGCAGCTGGGCGGCCGTTATGAAACTACAGAGTATCAAGCCAGTTCGCCAACTTCCCTGGCCATTGACGGCGCCGTGGATTTTGATTTTGACGTTTTCAGTGATGGTGTGCCAAGAAATTTTACAGCTAAAGTAACGGGCTTTAATCCAAATGCCCACCTGAGATGGTCGTTTGCCGAAGGGCATGATCTGCGATTCTCTGTAGCGCAAACGGTGCGTCGGCCAACTCTGGATGAACTGGATCCTCAAATTCAAATCTCATTTTTCGACAGACTTTTCCCCGATGACCCTACTGAGCCGGTTGACGTAATTTTTGGAAACGAAAATCTTGAAAATGAAGAATCCTTGGGCTTCGATATTGGTTATGACTGGCGCTTCGAAGGTGGCAATTTAGGATTGAATGTTTACAGTCGAAAAATTGATAACGCTATCTTCGATCGGACTCAGAATGTAGATCAATTTCTGCAGATATTGACTCCTGATGAGCGCGATGAATTCCAAAGGTTTCGTACTTTTCTTTCTGAAAATGATTTCACCGATGATATCCGGGTCAGCACTTCTGCAAATACTGAGGCAGAAACTACAGCCCGGGGCGTTGAAATGGATTTAAGTGTGCCGGTCACCTTTATCAGTGATACCGCCAATTTTTACGTCAATGCCACCTATGCCAGAAACGAAACCACCAATGAGGCTATATCACGGTCTGCAGCCATCAATATTTCCTACGATCAGGTGATTCCGTCGATAGGTTTGACCTATGGCTTTAGTATCAACAAAGTCACTAAAGTTGAGTTGCAACGTATAAACCCTGTCAACTTGGATTTTGAAAGTGAAGATGCAGATCTGGATCCGAATCTTGAAGTGTTTGTGGAAAAAACCTTCAGTGAAGACTTGCTTGCCCGCCTGACAGTTGAAAACTTGCTGGATGCGAAAGAGGATCGCGTGGATATAGATAATATTCCTGACTTTGGCCTTAGAACGCGTTCTGTAAGTACATCCGATACTTCACCAAGAATCCTATTAACCCTGCGAGGCCAGTTTTAATATTTTTTAAGTATGGCTCCCGATAGCTATATCGGGAGCTATTTTTTTATTTTTTTTGGAGGGATTTATTATGAAAATTTTTTGTTCGTTACTGATGTTGTTAATCGGTACGCCAGCGATGGCCGGTGGTATCAACTTTTTCCAGGGCAGTTTTGATGAAGCGCTGGAAGAGGCCAAAAAATCCAACAAGCTACTGTTTGTTGACGCCTATGCCGACTGGTGTGGTCCCTGTAAGACTATGGAAAAAACCGTCTTTGTTCGTGAAGAAGTAGGCGAATTGTTTAACGACCTGTTTATCAACTACAAGCTGGATATTGAAGACGAGGATCAAAACGGCCCTGAGATTTCTGATAAGTACGGTGTTGAAGTTTTGCCAACATACTTGTTTGTTGACAGTTCGGGCGATCTGGTTAGCAAAAAAGTCGGTGCCATGAGTACAGATACTTTTATGGCGACTGCCGGTGCGGTGGTTGGCAGGGGTGGCAGTGAGCAGCTATGTAAAGCCTACGAAAGTGGTGATCGCAGCATTGACTCTTTCCTTAGTTGTCATGCAAAGAAGACGATCGATGCACAAGCACTTATGGAGCAAGGCGATGATTCCGCATTAGTTGCCCTCGACGAGGAATACAATAAGTACTACGACTCACTGTCGAAGGAGCAGCTGCTCAGCAAGGACGGCTTCCGCCTGATCACTAACCAGGCGATGCTTAGTCGGGGCACAACACCAGTAGAGTTCATGGTGGATAACTACCAGCAATTTGCCAACCTTGTCGACCCCAAATTATTGGCTACCATTGCTGTTGAGGCTAATAAGAACGGTATTCTTTTTGGCTCATTTCAAGATCAGGATAGCGCCAATCAGTGGGTAGAGGATATTCGTGGAACATTGGCTTCAGCCTATAAGTTGGCTGCGCCGAATGATAAAACTATTTACCAGCGGTCGAAGCTCAGCGTTGACGCCTATGGAAGTATGATGGAAAAAAACTGGGGTGGTTTTGTCGACGCGAAAGTGGCCCAGGCGCAATTGCTGGAGGATAAAGCAGAGCAGCAGGCCGCATTGGAAGAAATTTCCAGAGAGATGCTGAGTTTCGGTTGCGAGGACAAAGAGGCCTTCAAATCAGTTTTGGTGTATGCCAAACAGGGCTGGCAGAATAGTGGAAACTTTGATTCGGCACTTCATTATGCCGGGCTACTGAAAGCGGTTGGGGATAGTGAGAAATCGAAAAAAATGCTTTCAAAAGCGGAAAAAATGATTGAGCTGGAGTCAGATACAAAGCTGAAGGAAACCATGCAACAGCAGCTTGCTGAAGCCAATATTTGATTGTCACTTATCTGTTTTTTGCGATCAACCTTCATTTGCACCGTGCAAATGAAGGTTGATTTGTTTTATTAACCTGAAAATTATTTCTTTATGAAAGGACGTAGTGATTCTTCGTGGAGTAACTCAGTTAGCTCGTCATTCCCGCGAAAGCGGGAATCCATAGCTCTCGGCAGTTTTGTTGCCACTAAGAATGGATCCCCGCTTTCGCGGGGATGACGAAATACCGCCTTAAAAAACAAACCCGACTCCAATCCGCAACACATCGCCTCTGGTCAAACCGATGCCGTTGCTTGATGGAAAGTAAGTTTCCGCTTTGAGTTCCTTTTTGTATTCGATGCGGGCCAATATGGTGTCGTTAAAGTTCCACGCCAGAATCGGCCCGCTGCCCAGCCACAGATATTTGTTGGGGTCTTTTTTGTAGTCGGTTTCCCAGCGCAATGAGCCGCGCTCGTGGAAATTCCAGCCCACTTCTGTGTGCAAACTCCAGTCGTCTTTTTTGCCGGCGGCACTTTCAAACCAGTAGCCAGCGCCAAAGCCCAGTACCAAGTCAGTGGTTTCGTGTTCCCAGCTCAGTGAGGCGCCGAAGTCGGTGCTGCCATCGCTGATGCGGTAGGGGTCGTTGTCGTCACCACCAAAGCGCACCTGTGGGGTAAAGCTGAAGTTTCCAGAGCTGCGAGGACGGTTCATGTAGTACTTCAGCGGCAGCGCCAGGGTGATGTCATCGTTGCCGGTGCCGCGCTGAGTGATGACATTGCCCTGGCTATCCAGCACGGTGCGGGTTTGATCCACCAGGGGAATTTTCAGGGTGGCACGGATCCATTTTTTCCAGGTGTACACGCCCTCAATGTGAGTGATGTTTTTTTCGTAATTGAGGCCGTTAGGGTTGGCCAGTTCAAAGCTGCCGTTCATTAGCTGGCTGGATTCCCGGCGCTCCTGAAATACCTGGTAACCGTAGCCGCCATCCCAGCGGGGCACTTCGCTCATCACCGGTTGGCCTGCGTAGCTACTAAATACCGGGGTCAGTAACATCGCCCCCAACAGCAGAGGTTTAATAGAAGAGTTCATGAAACTTAGCTCTCCTTGGCGACAATATGAACTTGTGGACCTTGCTCACTGTACTGGTAGACCCGCACCGGGCTGTAACCGGCTTTGCGGATGGCGGCTACGATGGCGTCGGCATCAGCGCTGTGGCCGTCTTTCAGGGTGATCAACGCCATGGCGTTTTCCACATCCAGCTTTACGCCTTTTTTGGCGACGAATTTGAGTTTCTGGACCTTCTTTTTCACACCGATGCCGCAGGTGGCGCAGCACAGGCCGTCTACCGCCACAGCCACCTTGTTGCTGGTTGCCAGCCAGGTTGTGGCCACTTGTTGTTGATCGGCTCGCAGTTCTTCGCTTTCCGGGCGTGGCTCCGGTGCCGCGACAACAGAGATCGTTGTAAGCAGGGCACAAATAAAAACAGTCATTTTTTTCATGGGGGATTCCTTTTTCAGTATCAACTGAGATCCTTCGCTGCGCTCAGGATGAAAGTGAGGGGCGCTGAGGACGCCATCATTTATTTAACGCCCACAAACATACTTATGGGCTAAATAGCAGAAAAGGAATCAGGCGCTGGGAGGTCGCAGCAAGCCTTGTTGTTCGGGAGGAACGTAGAGGTAGTGATCCAAAAAACCGCGCTCGATCAGCGGCGAGGGAAGGGTAACCACCACCAGTGGTGGGGTAATGCCCAGGACAACGCAGAGGTCATTGCACAGGCACTTGTCATAGCAAAAGCCATTGCAGTCGGAACTGTCGCAATCGCTGTTAACGGGAGCGTCGCAACAACTGTCCTGGCACAGGGCAGTTTCTGTCGATTGCTGTGTGTCACAGTCATTGGCAAACACCGCCATGCTTTGCCCCAGCACCAGCATGCTAAGCAGGGCAGCAAGCCACAGTCGAGCTATGGATCGAGCTATGGGCTGAGAGAGTAGCCGGAATGTTTGTTTTGTGAAACTGACCTTCATGGAAGGCTTTATTTCATAGTGTGGTGGTGCTTTGCAAGCAAAGGCCTGTTAAGAAGTGTTGCGCGGGTGTTTTAAGGTGACGAAAAAAAGCCCCGGCAGAAAATTCTGTCGGGGCTTTTGCTGGTTGCAGGGTTTACAGGTCGCGTCCCGGTGTCCAGGGAGCGTCCACTTTATCCAGCGCTTTTTCCAGCTCCACCAGTTTACTGTCGCTGGCTTTCAGCATCGCCGCCAATTGCCGGTATTGTTTTTCGGCAATTTGGTAGGCACTGCGGTGGGTACCCATAGGGGCTGCCTGTGAATCCCAGTGGCTGCCGGGAATGGAACCGATGCGTTCACTCAGACTCATGGGAGCCTTCTCGTTGGCGCCGGTTTTGATGCTGTCGCCATTCAGCAGTCGCTTGGCGACACGCAGCTCTGCCTGAATGGCACGCGCTTGCTGGGCCAATGTCTCGCCAGCTGCCGGAGTCAGGTCGATGGTTTTCAGCACGTGTTTGAGGCGGTTATCCATCTCGTTCAGGTATTTGCCCGCCGCAATAATATCGCTGTGCAGCTCGGCGGTCTGTTTCTGGAAGGCCTGCAGTGCCGGACGGTCATTGGTGGTCAACACGCCCACATTAAGCTCGGTAAGGTTAAAGCTCTGTGGTTGGGACAGTGTGCTGACGCTACCTTTGTGGCGCTGCATCAACTGCACCTGGTAGCTGCCGGTGGTGGCCAGTGGCGCATCCGGTGTATGACCCCAGGGGCTGCCGGGGCCAGGTTGCAGTTCCACCGGTTTGCGGGATTCCAGGCGGAAGTCCCAGGCAACACGATGCAGTCCCTTGCCATTGTTGGCATTTACCCGGCGAATAACGTTGCCGTTGGCATCACTCACTTGCAGCCAAACACTGGGTGCTTCTTCGTCCGCTTCTGCTTGCAGGGCGCCCCAGCTGGGGTAGGGGGTGTCCACGCCGTCTTTTTGTTGTTTTTTCTCGTTCGCTTGACGGGTTGCCTTGGCGGTTTTCAGCCCATCACGCAGGTAGTAGCTGAAGATCACGCCGTAATCCGGGTTGGGGGCCACAAAGAAGTTGTCGCCCATCATACCCTTGTCGCTGGAATAGCCACCCCAGCGGCGGGTTTCGATGTAGATGGGCGTATCTTTGACCGGGAACAGAGTAGCGGCGTTGTTTTTCAGGTCGCTCTCTTGAGTGCGCAGCGGGCTGTAGTCGTCCAGCACATAGATGCCGCGGCCAAAGGTGCCCACCAGCAGGTCGCTTTCCCGGCGCTGGATTTCCACATCACGTACGGCGATGGTAGGAATACCCTTCAGTTGCTTCCAGCTGCCGCCGCCATCCTGGCTAAAGAACAGGCCATACTCGGTGCCCACAAACAACAGATTGGGGTCAACGTGGTCTTCGACAATGGTGTGTGCGGTACCGCGCTCCGGCAGGTTGGCGGAAATGGATTGCCAGCTCTTGCCGCGGTTGCTGGATTTCAGCACATAGGGTTTGGCGTCGCCGCGTTTGTGGTTGTCGAACACCGCGTAGAGCACGTCTTTGTTGTGGCGGGAGAACTGCAAATCTTCCACCAGGCTCATGCCCGGCACGCCTTTGAATTTGTTGTAGCGGGCCCAGTTTTCGCCGCCGTCGTTGGTGACGTGAATCAGGCCATCGTCGGTGCCAACAGCAATCAGACCTTCCTGCAACGTGCTTTCATCCAGTGCGATCAGTGAACCGTACACGGAAGTGGAATCGTTTTTGGCGATGGCGTCGATGCTCCACACCCGGTCCATTACTTCCAGCTTGTTGCGGTCGAGGCCGCGAGACAGGTCGCCGGATACTGCAACCCAGCTTTCGCCACGGTCGTCCGAACGGAACAGCTTCTCGGCGCCGTAATACAGGCGCTCGTGGTTGTGGGGGCTGATCAGCAGTGGCGAGTTCCAGTTCCAGCGCAGGGCGTTTTCCCCTTCTGCTGGTTGTGGCGTGATATAGACTTTTTCGCGGGTTTGGCGGTCGATGCGCGCCAGGCCGCCGTATTGGTATTGGGAGTAAACAATGTCCGGGTTGGTGGGGTCGATGGCTGGATCAAAACCGTCGCCGCCCAGGGTAACCCACCAGTCGGCATTGGTGATGCCTTCCACTGAGGTATTGCGCACGGCAGTGCCCAGGGTGTTGTTGTCTTGAGTACCGCCGTACACGTTGTAAAACGGCAGGTCGTTGTCGGTAGCGATGCGGTAGAACTGGGTGAGTGGCAGGTTGCGCAGGTGGTTCCAGTGTTGGCCGTTGTCGAAACTCTCGTAAATGCCGCCGTCGCCACCGATGCGCAGATGGTTGCTGTGCTCAGGGTTGATCCACAGGGCGTGGTCATCCACGTGGCGCGCCTTGATGCCCAGTTGCGCAAAGGTTTTGCCGCCGTCCAGAGACACTGTGGTGAAAGTATCCAGCACAAACAGCTTGTTGGCGTTGTGCGGGTCCACCACTAATTCGTTGTAATACTGAGGGCTGCTGGCCAACTTGCTGGAACGCTTTTCCCAGCTTTCGCCAAAGTTGGTGGTGCGGTAGATGCCTTTATCCGCATCGTTGGCCTCGATAATGGCGTACACCGTTCCGGGTTCGCTGG
The DNA here is from genome assembly GCF_030341905.1 of Porticoccus sp. W117. GTDB lineage: Bacteria > Pseudomonadota > Gammaproteobacteria > Pseudomonadales > Porticoccaceae > SCSIO-12696. The sequence continues at coordinate 76,700 of NZ_JATAAF010000003.1, forward strand.
GCGCTGCGATCAGGCCAATGCGACCCAGTTCACTGCCGGGCAAGCCGCCGCCCAGTTTGCGCCAGGTTTTGCCGCCGTCATTGGATTTGTGCACTCCAGAGCCGGGGCCGCCATTGATCAGCGTCCACACGTGACGGCGGCGCTGGTAGGAGGAGGCGATCATTTCGTCCGGGTTGTCAGTGTTGATCACCACTTCGTTGATGCCGGTGTATTGGTCGATGTCCAACACCCGCGTCCAGCTGTCGCCACCGTCTTCGGTCAGGTACAGGCCGCGATCACCGCCGTTGGACCATAACGGCCCCTGGGCGGCGACAAACACCCGGTCGCTGTTGCGAGGGTCGATGACAATCTGGCTGATGTGACCGGATTTTTTCAGGCCCAAATGCTTGAAGGTTTTGCCCCCGTCCACAGATTTGTACACGCCATCGCCATCGGCCACCGAGCGCTGGGAATTGTTCTCTCCGGTGCCCACCCAGATGACTTCGGGGTTTTTCGGATCCAGCTCCACCACGCCGATGGCGTAGGATCCGTAGTTGTCGAAAATAGGCGTCCAGGTAGTGCCGGCGTTTTCGGTTTTCCATACCCCGCCAGAGGCCACGCCCACGTAGTATTTGTGGGGTTGGCCCGGCACCACGGCCAGGTCGGAAATCCGCCCGCTGCTGTGCGCGGAGCCGATATTGCGCAGCTTGAGGCCGGAATAGGCAGACGATTCGCCCCCCTTATCCGCCACTGCGGTGGTTGCCAGGCCCAGTGACATACCAAATGCCAGGGCAGTAATCAGTGTTTTCATTTTTTCCCTCCAGCTCCTAATAAACGTTTTCTTGAACTAATACCTTGTTGAAGCAGTACCTTATTGCACCTTAGCCGCCAGCCGCTTGTGTTTTTGCCAGCGTTTGTAGTGCATTAATGCGAACAGATAAATCCCGGTGAGCCACAACACCAGCAACACAATGCCGGAAGGCAGGAACAGCCCCAACTTGGCCCAGTCCGCAAACCAGCTGCCATCGTGAATGGCTTCGATCACATCGGAGCGGCGCTTGGCCAACAGCAACAGTTCGCCGCTGTGGGTATCGATTTGTGCTTCCCAGTTGTTGGCGGCGACAAACTTCACCACCCCTTTGCCGGGTTTTACATCCACCCGCTCTAATTCAGACCAGTGCTGCAGCTCCATCTCGGGAATGGCTTTCGCAATGGCGAATAGTTGATCAAAACTTTGTGTGGGAATGGCGTCTCTGTGTTCGCCTTGTTGGGTGGCAGGCTGTATCCATTCGATCTCTTTTTTCAGCATCAGCAAAATGCCGGTGCCAATGGTCGCCAGCAGTGGCAGGGCGATAATGATCGACCCCCAGTGGTGGATTTTGCGGTAGAGAATTTGTGACTTCATACAGACTTGATTTGGACAAAGACGCTATCCTACAGGCAGGGCAATTGGCGATACAATCGCCAACGACAAATGACTGTTAATAAAAATTGACAGGCGCCGATATAAATAACAATAAATGTTTTGGAGAGACAACGATAATGGACAATCAGCCCCTGGCCGAGGCCATGGAAGACATTATTCAACAGGGCGCTTTGGAGTTGCCCATGCTGCCTGCGGTCGCCAATCAGGTTATCCAGCTGACCATGAACCCGGAATCCTCCAGCGAGCAGTTGGCGGAATTACTGCAGCGGGATCAGGCTCTGGCTGGCCACGCCATGCGCATTGCCAACTCTGCCGCCTATTCGCCCGTCAATAAAATGGATTCCCTGCAGCAGGCCATCACCCGTCTGGGGATGCGCAGTATCGCCGAGATTGCCCTGGCCTCCACCCTCAGTGCCAAGTTATTCAAAGTGCCCGGCTACGAGTGGCGCGCCATTGAAATCTGGAAGCACTCACTGGCCACGGCACTGTGGAGCAAGGAAATTGCCCGCTTGCTGCGCCTCGGTACAGAGGCGACCTTTTTGGCAGGCCTGCTGCACTCTATCGGTCGGCCAGTGGTATTGCAGGCGGCGTTGAAGTTAACAGATAGTCTGGGGGTCGACCCCATGCCCAATCTGGTGCTGCAACTGGAAGACCACTACCAACAGCAAGTGGGCCTGAAAGTGTGCCAGGAATGGCAGATGCCAACACTCGTCATTGATACCATCAGTCAGCTGGAAAACAGCGAAGCCGCCAACCGCAGCAAAGACCCGGTTACAGTAATCCGTGCTGCCACCCTGTTTGCCCAGCTCACCGTTACCCCGGAACTGATGGATCAGGAACAATTGCGCAGCCACCAGGTAATGGAGCAGTTGGGATTATCTGAAGACCAACTTGATGAGTTGTTGGAAAAGGCCGAGGCGCTGGAAGGAACGTTGGCAACGATTGCCGGCTAGCTCTTGCTTTTTGGTCTACACCAAAACATAATCCCCGCGACTTCACCTAAGCGGTTTGAATATGACTTCGCTAGCCCAACCCGGCGTTCCGCCGACCATGGAAAATGTTGCTCAAACTACCCCGCCAATCGCTGCGTTTGACCTGGATGAAACCCTGGTTAATGGCGATTGCGCGCAGCTGTGGTTGGAGTTTTTAATGGAAGAAGGCTGGCAAATCGCTTCGGTCCATGACCAGTGTTGCCAGTTGATGGCGAATTACGACAACGGCTATATGGATATGGAGCGCTATATGGCGCTTTGGCTACAGCCGTTGCTGGGCAAGTCCATTGATGAGTTGTCGCCGCTGCTGAAAAAGTTTGTTGACCAGTGGATTGCGCCACGCATTTTTGCCGAGGCCCGCGATGAGTTGGAACATCATCGCGCCCAGGGGCATTTGCCGCTGATTATCTCTGCCAGCCCGGACTTTCTTGTTCAAGCCATTGGCCGCTTGCTGGATGTGTCCGATTGTATTGCCATCAAGGTGGCCCTTGAGAATGGGGTGATTGCCGGGCATTGTCATTACCCGATGAGTTACCGCGAAGGGAAAATTGACTGCCTGCAACAATGGCTGCAAATGCAGGATTACCCACAATTGAGCAAATCCGTGCGTTACTTCTACTCCGACTCCCACAACGATTTGCCGTTGCTGAAACAGGTGGCCAACCCTTGCGTGGTTAACCCGGATGCTCGCCTTGCCGAGGCCGCCGGGGGGCGTGGCTGGCGGGTTGCTCGTTGGGGGGTGAGTGCAGAGGTTTTCTAAGTAAAAGCCAGCGTCGCCTGGTTTTCAATTTGCAGGGCATCGTGGCGCCAGTATTCCTCGTCGTACTCAAATACCTGACCTTTGTTATCACTGATCACTCTCACCAGTTTCAACCCAAGCGCCCCTTCGTTGGTTTCCAGGCAGGCGGCATGGGGATTCAGCAGACAGGTGGTATCTACAGTGACATCGAACACCAGACTCTTCAGGTGAAAGTCGTTTTTCAAAATTCCAGTGATTGAGCTGGACAAGTCTTTCTGCTCCATGTCGGGCATGGTTTTGGGGTTAAACCACAGGCGCTCCACCAGCACCGGGCGCTCATCCACGGAGCGTACCCGAGTCAAGTGTACGGCGTGGGCTCGCGGATCCATTTGCAGAGCTTCGGCGATGTGCTGTGGTGGCTTGAGCTTTTCCTGGCTGACCACTTTGGTTTGCGGCTGAAAACCCTGCTCCGCTGCATATTGCAGAAAAGAAATGTGGCGCATGGGGTTGTAACGCAGCTTGCGCAGGCAAACAAACCAGCCGATGCGGTTCTGGCGGAAAATTAACCCTTCGTTTTCCAGTTGCGCCAGGGCTTGCCGCAGAGTGGGCCGGGTAATGGCGAAACGTTCACAGAGTTCTCTTTCCGTTGGCAGCTGTGCACCCGCCGCCAGCTCTGCGGAGCGGATCTGTTCGGTGAGCACATCGCGAACATAAGCATAGGCAAAGTGGCTGTTGGCATTTTTGGTCATCGGGCACCTGCATGTCCGTATTGGTTTGGTAACAATATATTTGCATTATGGGTTATCTGCTGTGTGGCTTAAACAATTTACTGGCAAAACACATCTTTTGGTCTAAACCAAGGCAAAAAACTATCATCATATTGTCATATACAAGGCTTACTATCCTCTCAGTTTATTGGTCTAGACCAAACTTAAGGGGAAAACTCATGTTCAATCAAATTCAATCCAGAGACGTTAACAAAAAGCTGCTGGTAGTTGCCATTGCTTCTACCGTTTGCGGTTACGCTGTTGCCGACAGCAGCAGTGATTCCAATATTGAGGAAGAAATTGTCACCACTGCCCGTGCACAATTGCTGGGCTTTGGTGAATCTCACGCCAACAACACCATTCGCCTGGAAGACATCAAGTCGCAAACACCGGCCAATGACGTGCTGAACTTTATCAACCGCCTGCCCGGTGTAAATGTGACCCAGGGCGACGCCATCGGCAGTAACGACTGGTCTACCCGTGTGTCTATCCGCGGCATGACCAATGGCCGCAGCGACAGCCAGGTTGGCTACATGGTTGACGGCATGCCCAACGGTGCTTCCAACTACGGTGGTGGCCAGAAGCCCAACCGTTATATCGACAGTGAAAACGTTGCTCGCATCAACGTGGGCCAAAACGCTTCTGATATCAGCAGCGCCTCCAACTCTGCACTGGGCGGCACTGTACGCTACTACACCGCTGACCCGAGCGAAGAGTTTGGTGTTAAGACGCAATTTACCGGTGGTGATGACGATCTGCAGCGCGGCTTTTTCCGCATCGACAGCGGCGAGATTGCCGACGGTCTGACCTCTTACCTGAGCTACTCCGAATCTTCGGTTTCTTCCTGGATTGGTGCAGGCTCTGGTGACTTCGATCGCCAGCACGCTGACCTGAAAATAGTGCGTGATTACGACGATGGCCTGACCATCAAGTTCAAGGGCTCTTACAACTACCGCAACGAGAACGATTTCGATTCCGTCAGCTTGCAGGACTTCCGCGATGATCCCACTACCGACGGTTTGGTGGATGTATTTGACTACGCGACCGTTGGCGATTTCCGCCCGGCCTGGGGTGGTACTCGTCGCGACAATGCCTTCTCTCTGGAAATCACCAAAGACAATGGCGACAGTGGCAAATTCACCATGACACCGTACTACCACCACCAGGCTGGTTCCGGTTGGTGGGCACCTCCCTACATCTGGTCCAAGCCCGACGGCCAGATTGAAGGCGAGCGCGGCCCCCGTGAATATTTCGCTAACACCTTTGCGCGCAATGCTGACGGCGTAATGACTGCGGCGGCTTCTCCGGTTGACGTTTCCGGAATTCCTTGTCTGGCGGGTCGTTACGATGGTGATGAAGTTGGCTTTGAGCTGAATCCAGCCTTTGATTGTGCCACTGCTGAGCGCGTTGCCACCCGCCGTCGCTCTGGTTATGCAACGGATCGCCTGGGCTTTACCGCCGAAAACGAAATGTATTTCGGCAATCACAAAGTGACCGTTGGCGCTTGGTACGAATATCAGGATCGCGACAACAGCCGCGAGTGGTTCCTGCTGGATCCCAACAATCCCGGCACCATCAACCCGTCGCAGGATGATCTGTTCCACCGGGACTTCGATCGCAACTTCGAAAGCGCCACTACTCGCTTGTACGTTGAAGATCGCATTGACCTGGACAAATTCGAAGTTACCGCCGGCCTGGTATGGCATCGACTGGATACCGAATATGTTGAGCGTTTGGAAAGCGAATCCCGCGAGCAAACCAGAGACGAACTGCTGCCCAAACTGGGTGTGGTGTACAACATGAGCGACAGCTCCGAGTTCTTCGCCTCTTACTCGCGCAACGTAAAAATGTTGTCAGAGGGTGTACTGGCTGCCGGTGATACTCGCCTGTTGAGCCCGGAGACGTCCGACAACCTGGATATTGGCTATCGCTGGAATGGCGACAACATGGGTATGGTTGTTCAGGTGTTCTCCCAACGCTTCCAGGATCGCCTGGGCGTGGTGAATATCGCGGCCCTTGGCGGTGACCAGTTTGCGGAAACAGCGGCTAATTTCCTCAACATCGGCGGTGTCGAAAATAACGGTCTGGAATTCGCCCTGTCCTACGACATTTCCGACTCTCTGAGCACGTACGGCTCCTACTCTTACCTGAGTGCCAAGTACAGCGAAACCGAAGGTATGGGCGAGAGCATTCGCGAAGGCGACCGCATCCTCAACGTACCGGAAAACCAGCTGTTTGGTGAAGTGACCTGGAGCCCGGAAGCGCTGAACAACAACCTGCGCTTGAGCCTCAACGTCAAGCACGTTGGCGAAGTGGTTGGCCTCAACGAGCAACGTAACGAAAATCAGCAAGTGCTGCGCGCAGAAGAAGTTCTGGATGCCTACACCCTGGTTGGTTTGTCGGCCACTTACGCGATGCAGGATGTGATCGGTCTGGAAGACCTGGAGTTCCAGCTCAACGCCGTTAACCTGCTGGACGAGCAATACCTGTCCGGCACCGACGGCGATCAGGGTGGGCGTTACTTCCTGGGTGCTCCGCAAACCCTGAGCCTGACCGTTCGCGCCAACTTTTAAATAAAAATATAACCCCCCTCGGACGACTTGCCCGGCAGGAAGCTGCCGGGCTTTTTTGTGGTTGGGAAATGGGAGGCAGTGAGCCTGAAAAAAACGTCATCTCCGCGAAGGCGGAGATCCATGGTGGGAAAATACGGGAGTCCAAATAACCACTGCGGTCTATGGATACACGCCTACGCGGGTATGACGGCGGAGAGTTTTCCGGGCAGTGGGCTACAGAGAAATTTCTCCGAGCGGCGTCGGGAAAAACAGTGTAATGATTTCCGTATCATCGGGCACACCAGCAGTGCGGCCATCTTCGGAAGGGAAGTTAGTGTCTATGGCAACGGCGAGGGTGTGCGGGTTGATAAGCGTCAGACATTCAATGGAATCAAACGGCATTGCAAAACGTTGCTGCTTTGCTCGGTTATAGCCGCCAATATTGTTGGGGTCGTTGATATTGAGCAGATCAACCAATAGCTTTTTCTTTAGCACACCGGTTTTATCCTTAGCGGAAAAGTCCACCAGATAGAGGCGTTTGATCTTTGCATTTGCGCCAAACTTACTGTCCCGTTCGATCAATACAAAACGCTTGTTGCCGACATTAACCATGTCCCCAATCACCACGTGATTGCTTTTTTGCGGGCCATCCTTGCGGTAGTGGTGAATTACATCGGTATAGGTTTGGCTGGCCGTATCAAACTGGTAGATACTGACCACTCGCTCATCTCCGGGGACCGGGCGAATAGTATCCACTTGCGGTGCTGCTTCCGGCACCACATACAGCATCCGTTGCTCATTGTCGAAGGCGATACTTTCAAAGCCCCGGCTGCTGCCGTGGTTGGCGGTGTCTGGCATGGCCAGAGCCATTGGGTGGTTGGGGCTGATTAATTGCGGGTGTGGTACGGGCTCATTCAGCAGCGTACCCTGTTGATCGAAGTGCAACAAAAATGGCCCAAACTCTTCCCCTACCCAATAGCTGCCATCGCTGGCTTGTGCGATGGATTCCACATCAAAATCGTACCCGGTAAGCAGGCGCTGGTTTCTGATATTGTGGTGTACTGCAATACCGGAGTCGCGGCCAACGCCGTCGCCAGATCGGTAATTTTGAAAATCTGCCGTGATTGGAAAATCAATGCCTCGGCCATTGCTCAACATCTTGTGGCGATCATTAAACGAGGTAAATGACAGGTTGGATACGGTGCCCGCTTGCCGGGAGCCATCGCCCTCGGTTTTGAAATTTACTTCAACTCGATAAAAGCCGAGCACATAGTCCGCTGAGTTGCCTTTGCTGCCATAGCCATTGTCGGGCATAGCAGTAAACGTTCCATCTTGATTCAGCAACAGGCCTGACCAGCCGGGAACCGGCTGGCTGCTAATAAAGGGGGGTTGTATGCCAAGCTGCGGGCTAATAAATTGCCCTGAGGTATGACCGGCAAGGCGCACGGTATGGCTCAAACTTGCCCAACCGGACAGTTGATGTACAACGGGGTATTCCGGCTGGGCGATGGCGTTATGGCTGCAGGCACAGGCAGCCACCAGTGCTCGCAAACAGGTTTTTAGCGCCATGAGTTATCCGTAAGTCAAACTGCCGTTTTTACGGGCAATACTCATTTGCCTGAGAATTTTTGCCTTGAAGCGGCGGTCTTTGACGTTATCGACAGTGACAAAGTCCACCTGAGCGCTTTCTCTGCTCAGCATCAATTTGACAAAGCCCCGGTGCAGGCAGTCGGTCCACACCACTTCGCGATTGTGGTCGGCCATCATCTGGTCGAGCTTGCGGGCGGCCTCCGGGCTGTAGGGCTCAAAATCCCCCGGCGAGGTAATGCCGGGGGCTCCCAACTCCACACCCATGGCGCGGCCACTGGCATCGAACAACTGATTGGCCCAAAAGGCGTGACTGTCGCCGGTAAGCACCAGAAAGTCGGAGACGCCCTGGTGTTGGGCGAGCTGATAAAGTCGCTCGCGAGCGGCGGGGTAGCCGTCCCAGGTATCCAGGAACAACGGCAGGTCTTGGGCGCCCACATCAATGTAGTAATCCAGTTCTTTCAGAATCTCGGCGGGCAGGTTGGCGGTGCCGGGCACTTTGCCGCGTATGTCGGGCATGTGGGTGCGCGCCATGGGGATCTGGTTGCCGATCAATTTCCAGGGCCGCTGCTGCGTGGCAGAGTCCGCCATGCTGTCGGCAAAAAATAGTTCCATCTCTGCGGAAATCATATTGCGCTTGGGGTTGCCGAGAATGTTCTTCAAAAATTCATCCCGTTGCTCGGCATTGTGAATATTGGGCAGGTGCTCGCCGTATTCAATTTGCTTGTCGCGACCCGTGTGGCGGGTTTCCAAAGTAGTCAACGAAGCCAGATCGCCAAAGGTAAAATGGCGCCACAGTTGTTCGCGCTTCATACCTTTGCCGGGCTCCCTGATTGGCATCCACTCGTAGTAAGCATTCACCGACGCCTCTTTCCTGGCAGACCAGTCTCCTTCAGCATCCGGTTGGTGATTCTGGGCGCCGTGCATATAGGGATTGTTGGCGCTTTCGTGGTCGTCCCAGGTGGGGATCAGCGGGTGGGATGCGTGCATCAGGCGAGAGCCGTGATCGCTTTTGTACTGACCGTGGCGGAGGCGGTAATCCTCAAGGGTGACAATTTCGTGGGGCGGAACATGCTCGCGCCCCAGCTGCCGACCGGTTTCTGCACTCCAGGCATTCTCCCCGCCGTACTCGTAAATGTAATCCCCCAAATGCAACACGAAATCCACATCCGGGTCGGCGGCGATCACTTCATAGCCGTTGAAATAGCCGAAGGAGTAATTGGAGCAGGAGGCGATGGCCAGGGTCAGTTTGTCCAAAGAACCACTGGGCAGAGTGCGGGTGCGCCCTGGCTCGGAACTGACGCCATTGCAGTGAAAACGGTAGTAGTAGGTGTTTCCCGGCTGCAGGTTTTGTACATCAATCTTGACGGTGTGATCTCGGGAAGCATTGGTTATCGCCGAACCTCTTTGAATCGACTGCTGCATGGCCTTGTCTTTAAACAGCTCCCAGGAAACTGGCGTGTCCCCCTGTGCAGACACCCGCGTCCAGATCACCACACTGTTGTGAGTCGGGTCGCCACTGGCTACTCCGTGAGAAAAAAGTTGGTTGCGCACAGGCTCCACCAGTGCCGCCAATACCTGGCTGCTCCAGCCTCCCAATACAACGCCGGAAGTAGTGGCGGCCCGCAAAAAGTGCCGTCGGGAAAGAGAAAATGTCATCGATAGTTATCCAATGATAGTTTTTGGTGTAGACCAAGATAGAGGCGGAGGGTGGCAGTTTTGTGACAGTCAGCTATTCAGTTGACCAAATGCTTTAACGTTCTATATCTGTGTTTTCGTATAGCATGGAGTCCGTGCTATCATGATCCTATGATCGTCTCGTTTAAGGACAAAGGAAGCGAAGATGTTTTTAATGGTACTGCCTCCAGGCAGGCCAGAAACATATGTCCTCAGTCTATTTGGAAGGTTGCGGGTCGCAAGCTCGATCAACTGGATTCAGTGACTCGTCTGGATGAACTGAAGATCCCTCCCGGTAATAATCTGGAACCATTAACCGGTGATCGCAAAGGGCAGCACAGTATCCGAATCAATCAGCAGTATCGCATCTGTTTTATCTGGACAGATTTTGGCCCGCAAGACGTGGAGATAACCGATTACCACTAAGTGGTTTTTTATTTAGGTGACACTATGGTTCACGTACCGACAAACAGAGAGCCCACCCACCCCGGTGAGATGCTTCTTGAAGAGTTTCTTTTGCCGATGGGCATTAGTCAGCGTGAGCTGGCGGATGCTATTCATGTTCCCTACCAGCGTATTAACGAATTGATTAATAAAAAGCGTGGGGTGACGCCAAGTACTGCACTGCGTTTGGCACGTTTTTTTGATATGTCCGCCGATTTTTGGCTCAGCCTGCAAATGCGTTGGGATTTGTATAAAGCACTGAAAACTGAGAAAGGCAGTTTGAAGGCTATCCAGAGTTGTCAGTACATTAAAAAAAGTGCTTGAGATAGAAAAAATACTAATTTATGGATGAACTGTATCGAGCTCCCAAGGCAGATCTGTTAGACCCTTCCAAGTTTGAAAGCCCAAGCTATAACCCCTGGCTTTCTATCTGGCTCCAGCCTCGGGCTACCATGCGTTTTGTTCTGCGAACCAAGTCTATCTATTGGGCATGGTTTTTGTTGTTGATTACTTGTATTCCCTCAGTGTTATGGGGGCTTGAAAGGCGGGACATACCATTAAATTACGCTGTGGTAGCGATTGTGGGTGTTGTTTTTTTTATCCTGTATTTTCTCTTATTTACCAGCATTATGTATGCTACCCGCGGCTGGGTTAAAGGTGGTGGTAATTGGAGAGGATTGTTTATTGCCGTTGGTTGGTCGAGCGTGCCTTTTATGTGGGGTATATTGATTGATCTGCCATACTGGGTTCTTTATAGCGGCACTGTGACACTTGATGAGGCGCTTTCTGAGAGCATTTTCTATGGGCTTGATGGCTTGACCTCTGTGATCAGTGTTTGGGGTACAGCAACATTGATATTTTGCGTAGCAGAAGTGCACAAAATATCTTTTTGGAAAAGTTTGCTGCACACACTTTTATCTACCATCTTTGCATTAATTCCAGTGGGTGGCTTGGCGTATTGGTTGTTTTTTCAGTATTTTATGTTCGCTGCGTAGCCATTATTTTTCTTTCCAAAACTCCGCATTTTTTATTCCCAGTTTTTCCGGTGAAAACTTAATCTCAGCCTCACCAGATTTTTTCTGCCTTTCATAATCCCGCAGCGCCTTAATCGCCGGGCGGCCGATAAAGAAAATAATAATCATGGCAATAACATTGACCCAGGCCATCAGGCCAACGCCGATATCCCCCAGCCCCCAAGCCAGGTTGGCGGCTTTGATGGTGCCGTAGAACACCATGGCGACCAGGCCGATTTTCAGTAACGTCATGGCGTGGGGGATTTTCAGGGTGCGTTCCATATAAGCCACATTACTTTCGGCGATGTAGTAATAGGCGAGCAAGGTGGTGAATGAGAAGAAAAACAGCGCCACGGCCACAAAGGGGTTGCCCACGCCGGGGGCCACGCTTTCGATAGCCAGTTGGGTAAAGGCGGGGCTATTGGCGTCTACTGAGGCGGCCAGGTTTTGAATCAGAAAGCCGCCGTCCGGGTTGTGTACGTTGTAAGCGCCGGTAATCAAGATCATAAAGGCGGTGGCACTGCACACAAACAGGGTATCGATGTATACCGAAAACGCCTGCACCAGTCCCTGCTGCGCCGGGTGTTTTACCTCGGCGGCAGCGGCGGCGTGGGGGGCAGTACCTTGCCCTGCTTCATTGGAGTAAACGCCCCGTTTTACGCCCCAGCCAATGGCAGCGCCCACTCCTGCCATGGGGCTCATGGCATCGCCAACAATCAGTGACACCATGGCGGGCACTTGGTCTATATGCATAACAATGATCACACAGGCGGCGAGGATATAAGCCAGCGCCATAAAGGGCACAACCACCTGGGTGAAATGAGCGATACGCTTAACGCCGCCAAACACAATGATTCCCAGCAGGGTGATTACGCACAACCCGGTGATCAGTTTTGTGGTGGTGATTTGCCCTAAAAACGTATCCAGTGTTGCCCCGGCTCCTACCGCCTGTTCCACCGCATTGCCAATAGCGTTGGACTGCACTGTGGGCAGTAAAAAGCCGCAGGCGACGATGGTGGCAATGGCAAATACCCAGGCGTACCACTTCTGGCCCATGGCTTTTTCGATGTAATAGGCGGGGCCGCCGCGGTACTGGCCGTGTTGCACTTCTTTATAAATCTGCGCCAGCGTGGCTTCCACAAACGCGGTGGCGGCACCAAAAAACGCCACCACCCACATCCAGAACACCGCACCGGGCCCGCCAAAACCGATAGCGGCAGCAACCCCGGCGATGTTACCGGTACCCACTCGGCCAGACAGGGACATGGTTAATGCCTGGAACGAAGAAATGCCTCTTTTGGAATCTTTGTTATTGACCAGCAGGCGGATCATCTCGCGAAACTGGCGCACTTGCACAAAACGAGTAGCGATGGAGTAAAACAAACCGGCAGCGAGAAACAGACCAATAAAGGCAGGGCTCCAGATAATGCCGTTAAGGGTGTCGACGATGTTTTGCATAATGGCCCGCCTTGGGTTAATTATTTTTGTTGGTCGAGCATAAAGAAGTGAAGTGCGGCGGGCAAGGTGGCCTACATTACTTCACCGCCCGCCACAGAAATACCCTGCCCGGTGATTGATGCCGCCTGTTCCCCACATAGCCAGAGCACTGTGTCGGCCACTTCTTGCGGTTGAATCAGGCGGCCCTGGGGATTGGTTTTGGTGAGTTCGGCTCGCGCTTCGGTTTCGCTGCGGCCGGTTTTTCCCATGATGTTTTTAATAGCGTCTTTGACAATATCGGTTTCTGTGTAACCGGGGCAGATGGCGTTAACGGTAATGCCTTTGGTGGCAAATTCCAGCGCCAGAGCGCGGGTTAATCCGAGTACTCCGTGTTTGGCAGCGGTGTAGGCGGCTACATAGGCGTAACCTTTTTGAGCGGCGGTGCTGGCGATGTTAATAATGCGGCCAGCGCCTTGTTCCACCATATCGGGCAGGGCGGCCCGGGTGCAGTAGTGTACGCCGTTAAGGTTGACCGCCAGGCAGTTATGCCAGTCGTCGTGGCTGGTTTTCAGGTAGGGCCTGGCTTCGGCGGCGCCGGCGTTGTTGACCAGAATATCTACCGGGCCAAAAGCGGCTTTGGCCTTTTCAAAGGCGGTGATCACAGCGTCGCTATTGGTAACATCAACGGCAACCGCCTGGCTGTTGTTGCCCAGCTTTCCATTTAGTTCTGCAACTCGCTCGTTCAGGTGGCTTTCAGTGCGGCCCATTAAAGTGACTTTGTAGCCTTGGCGGTGCAGGGTGCTTGCAATCGCCGCCCCAATACCACGGCCTGCGCCGGTTACGATGGCGTGTTTGTTTTGGAGTGATGTCATTATTTGGTGCTCTTCTTTCCGTCATTCCCGCGAAGGCGGGAATCCATTTTGATGTGTTGCACTGAACTTCATGGATCCCCGCTTTCGCGAGGATGACGGTAGTGTAGTTTTTCGCGTAGTCCGTGGCGGTTACACATTAATCGCCATATCTGCCGCCCGCTGCAGATTGCGTTCCAGTTGATCAAAGCCCGATTCATACTGTACCGGCACTTGTACTGCATCGCCACGGTAGTGTTGTTCGGCAGCGGCGCGAATGGTCCAGTTGGGGTCTGTCAGGTGGGGGCGGGCCAGGCAGCAAAGGTCGGCGCGGCCGGCGGCGAGAATGCTGTTGACGTGATCCACTTCGAAAATATTGCCCACCGCCATGGTGGCGATGTTGGCTTCATTGCGGATCTGATCGGAGAACGGTGTCTGGAACATGCGCCCGTAAACCGGGTTGGCGTCGGTAGTGGTCTGGCCTGCAGAGACATCAATAATATCGACGCCCGCGGCTTTAAATGCCTTGGCGATTTCCACGGATTCTGCCGGCGTAACACCCAGATCGCCCACCCAGTCGTTGGAGGAGATGCGCACAGAAACGGGTTTGTTCTCCGGCCATACTGCGCGCACGGCGTGGAACACTTCCAGTGGGAAGCGCAGGCGGTTTTCCAGCGAACCGCCGTATTCGTCGTCGCGCTTGTTGAGTACCGGGGTGATAAAGGCACTCATCAGGTAGCCGTGGGCGTAGTGCATCTCCAGCATGTCGAAGCCGGCACGCTCGGCCCGTTCAGCGGCGGCCACAAACTGGTCGCGCACGGTGTCCATATCCGCGCGGGTCATGGCGCGGGGTATCTGGTTGATTTTTGAATAGGGCACCGCAGAAGCGGACATGGCTTGCCAGTTGCCGTGATCCAGCGGTTGGTCCATGCCCTCCCACAACACTTTGGTAGAGGCTTTGGGGCCCGCGTGGCCCAGCTGCATACAGATTTTTGCCTGGCTGTGGTTGTGGGTGAAGTCGACAATGCGCTTCCAGGCGGCTTCTTGCTCGTCTGTGTACAGGCCGGCACAACCGGGGGTGATGCGCCCCTCTTCAGAGACATCGGTCATCTCGGTGTAAACCAACCCGGCGCCGCCTTTGGCCAGTGCGCCGTAGTGCACCAGATGCCAGTCGTCGGGCACTCCGTCTTTGGCGCTGTACATGGACATGGGGGATACCACAACGCGGTTTGCCAAGGTCATGTCGCGCAATTTGAACGGGGTAAACATGGGGGGTACTGGCTCGCTGGGTGCGGTTTTTCCCGCCGCCTGACAGGCCTTGTCGGCAAAGTCTTTTTCCACGCTTTCCAGCCAGGCTTTGTCCCGCAGGCGCAGATTTTCATGGCTCACCCGCTGGCTGCGGGTCAGCAATGCGTAGGCGAATTGTTTGGTATCGTAGTTCAGGTATCGACCAACTTCTTCAAACCAGCTCATGGAATTGCGCGCGGCGCTTTGCAGTTTCAGGGCTTCCAGCTCGCGTTCGTCCTGGTAGTTTTTCAGGGCTTCCTGTAACGACTCCTCTGAGTTGAGGTGCTCAGCCAGACAGATAGCGTCTTCAAAACCCAGCTTCGTGCCGGAGCCGATGGAAAAGTGGGCAGTGTGGGCGGCGTCACCGATCAATACCACATTGCCTTTCACCCAGTTGTGGCACAGCACCCTGGGGAAGTTGATCCAGGCAGAACCGCGAATGTGGTTGGAATTGGTCAGTAATTCGTGGCCATTTAGGTGCTTTTCGAAGATTTTGCGGCAGGTTTCCGCGCTTTCTTCCTGACTCATGTGCGCGAAGCCCCACTTGTCGTAGGTGTCTGGTGCGCACTCCACAATAAAGGTCGAGGTTTCGTTGTCGAACTGGTAGGCGTGCACCCACAGCCAGCCGTGCTCGGTTTCCTCAAAGATAAAGGTAAAGGCGTCGTCAAAGCGGTGTTTGGTGCCCAGCCAGACGAATTTGTTGGGGCGCATTTCGATATCGCAATCAAAGCCGACGTGGTCGGAATTGCGCACTTTTGAATTGAGTCCATCGGCGGCGACAATCAAATCCGCATCGGCGAATTTGGTGGTCAGGTCTTCCAACTCCACCACGGTGGAAAATACTTGTTTAATGCCCAATTCCTCGGCCCGCTGGCTGAGTATCTGCAGCATGCGCTTGCGGCCAATGCCGATAAAACCGTGGCCATCAGAGCGCTCGGTCTGGCCGTTGATGGTGACGTCGATCAAGTCCCAGTGAATCAGCTCGCTGGTCATGGCCTGGGCGCTCACCGGGTCGTTGGCCTGCAGGTTGTCCATGGTCTGGTCGGAGAACACCACTCCCCAGCCAAAGGTATCTCCGGGCTGATTGCGCTCGTACACAGTGATGTCGTGCTCGGGATTGCGCAGTTTCATGGAGATGGCGAGGTAGAGGCCAGAGGGGCCACCGCCCAGGCAGACAATTTTCATGGTTGGCTCCAGAGGGTAATGAGCTATATGCTTTACATGTAAACTATATTAGATGTGTTCTATTTATGTGTAAAGTATTATTGTGGTGGTATGTGAGACGAGAGATGGGAGATGAGAGACGGGCGACTTCGCAACTGAGCCGGAGTAACCCGTCTCTCATCTTTCATCTCACATCTCTCGCGACCAACAGGAGCCACAAATGAGACCGCGCAATCGCTTCAATCCTGAAACCTATCAACCAGAGCATTTCCTGTGGGCGTTCGACAGTGGCGTAGCGACGGTCACCCTTAACATTCCTGACCGCAAAAATCCGCTGACGTTTGATTCCTACGCCGAGCTGCGGGACACCTTTCGCGATCTGGTGTATGTGGACGACGTCAAAGCGGTGGTGATTACCGGTGCGGAGGGCAACTTCTGTTCCGGCGGTGACGTGCACGACATCATCGGCCCGCTGGTGAATATGGACATGCGCGAGCTGCTGGACTTTACCCGCATGACCGGCGACTTGGTAAAAGCCATGCGCGCCTGTCCGCAGCCGATCCTGGCGGCAGTGGATGGCATCAGCATGGGCGCCGGCGCCATCATCGCCATGGCCTCCGACTTCCGTTACGGAACGCCCGAATGCAAAACCGCCTTCCTGTTTTCCCGCGTGGGTCTTGCCGGTTGTGACATGGGTGCCTGCGCTATTTTGCCGCGCATTATCGGCCAGGGCCGTGCCTCTGAACTGCTCTACACCGGTCGCACCATGAGTGCTGAAGAGGGAGAGCGTTGGGGCTACTTTAATAAGCTGGTGGATCGCGACAACCTGCTGATCGAAACCCAGGCCATGGCCAAGCGCCTGCTGCAAGGCCCAACTTTCGCCCACGGTATTACCAAAACCATGCTCCACCAGGAGTGGAATATGACCATCGACCAGGCCATTGAAGCGGAAGCTCAAGCCCAGGCAATCTGTATGCAGACTCAGGATTTTGAACGGGCGTATAAGGCTTTTGTGGCGAAAGAGAAGCCGGGTTTTGAGGGGAATTAATGACAGGTCATTGCGAGGAGCCTTTCGTTTAAAGAAAGGCGACGCGGCAATCCAGCGGCTTTAGTAAGACACTAGATTGCTTCGCTGCGCTCGCAATGACGGTAGCGAGAAAAATATGAGCGATAAAACTTTCCTGGATTGGCCCTTTCTGGAGCCGCGCCACAAACAACTGGCCGCCGATCTCGATCAATGGGCGGGTAAAAATATATCAACCGACCACGGCCACAGCATCGCGGAAGTAGACGATGCCTGCCGCCGTACCGTAAAGGCGTTGGCGGAAGGCGGCTGGTTAACGCACTCTGTGGCGATAAACAGCGAGGGCGGCAAGCTGGATGTGCGCAGCTTGTGTCTGATTCGCGAAACCCTGGCGCGCCATTCTGGTCTGGCGGATTTTGCCTTTGCCATGCAGGGGCTGGGCAGCGGGCCGATCTCGTTGTTTGGCAATGACGAGCAGCAGCAACAGTATTTACCAGCAGTGCGCAGCGGTGACAAAATCGCCGCCTTTGCCCTCACCGAACCGGAGGCGGGTTCTGACGTAGCCGCCTGTTCCACGTCGGCGGTAGAGGAGGGAGATCATTTCGTTCTTAACGGCGAAAAAACTTTTATTTCCAACGGTGGTATCGCTGACTTTTACGTGGTGTTTGCCCGTACTAGCGATGAGGGCGCCCGTGGTCTGAGTGCTTTTATTGTTGAGGCCAGCGACCTTGAAATTGCGGAGCGTATTGAAGTGATCGCCCCTCACCCATTGGCAAAATTGCGCTTTAACAATCTGCGAGTACCCAAAACCAATTTGCTGGGCGAGATCGGCCAGGGCTTTAAAATTGCCATGGCCACGCTGGATGTATTTCGCACCACAGTGGGTGCGGCGGCACTGGGTTTTGCCCGTCGCGCACTGGATGAGGCGCTGGCCCGCACCACCGATCGGCAGCTATTTGGTGCACCCATGGCCGACCTGCCGGGTGTTCAAACCCAGCTGGCAGAAATGGCACTGGATATTGATGCCAGCGCATTGCTGATCTATCGCTCTGCCTGGACCAAAGACTGTGTCGCTGACCGCGTCACCCGTGAAGCCTCCATGGCCAAACTCTACGCCACCGAAGCAGCGCAACGGGTGGTCGATAAGGCGGTGCAATTGTTTGGCGGCCTCGGTGTGACCAGCGGCGTTATGGTGGAGCAGCTCTACCGGGAAGTGCGGGCGTTGCGGATTTATGAAGGGGCGTCGGAAGTGCAGAAGTTGGTGATAGCGAGGCAGATATTGACGTGAGATGTTAGACGAGAGATGGGAGACGTGTTACTTCGTTGTGCGTTTGGAGTGTAACTCGTCTCTCATCTCACATCTCCCGTCTCTCACAACAATCGAATAACGAACGAATTAACTACAGCGCACTTAACGCGCGAAAATCAGGAAAGTACAAACATGCAATTCATCAACCCCGAAGGTTGGCCTCGCCCCCGCGGTTACTCCAACGGCATTCTCGCCGAGGGCAAAACCCTGTACGTGGGTGGCCAGATTGGTTGGGATGAGAACGAGCAATTTCACAGCGACGATTTTATTGAGCAGATTGCCCAGGCGTTAAAAAATACCGTGGCTATTCTGGATGCCGGTGGCGCCAGGCCGGAGCATATCGTGCGTATGACCTGGTATATCACCGACCGCGATGAATACCTGTCGCGGCTCAAAGAGATGGGGGAAGTGTATCGGCAGATCATTGGCCGCCACTTCCCGGTGATGGCCATGGTACAAGTGGCGGGCTTGATGGAAGCCCGCGCCAAGGTGGAGGTGGAAACCACCGCCGTGATTCCAAATTCATAACGATTGAGAACTAGCGATGCCGTCAAATTTCGCCGATACCCACAGCAAAAACGCCTTGCGCGCCTGGCTGCAGTTAACCAAGTGCGCCAAGGGGATTGAAGGCCGGGTCAACAGTTGTTTTGTGAATGATCACAACAGCTCCCTGTCCCGTTTCGATGTGTTGGCCAATCTGGATCGCATGCCCGAAGGCCGTGCCTCCACCAGCCAGTTGGCGAAAATGCTGTTGGCATCGAAGGGCAATATCACCCGTTTACTGGATCGCATGGAAGGTGACGGTTTGATCGAACGAAAGCCCAGTGAAGTGGATCGTCGGGTCAGTGATATTCATTTGGCGGATAAGGGCAAGCAGCTTTTCGCCGCTATGGCTGCAGATCACGAACGCTGGGCAGATGATATTTTCGGCGCGCTCAGCAACGACGAAATCAAGACGTTGATTGAATTGATCGGCAAACTGCGGGGCCGTCTCGACGAGGCCTGACATTTTTGCGCCGCGCCCGTTGAATATGAATAGCCAACAACACGGGCAACAGCAGACCTAAGGATGCATGAATATTGGCCACCCAGGCGCGCACGTCTTCGTTGGCCAGGTAGTACAGCAACCAGGCGCTGATCACCATCAGTGCCACCACAATGGCCATAGCCACCCCCATGGGATGACGCTTTTTGGCTGGCCAGGTATGGGCTACGTGGCCGACAAACAACGCTCCCAGAAACATCATCATCACAAAGGCCGCGCCACCGTGCAGTTGCAGCAGGGGAAACTGCAACGGATGGCGTTCCGGACCGAAGTCTCCTTCAATGCGCACCCAGCGACTGAGAATAAAAAAACCGATGCCGCTGCACCAGCTAGTGGCCAGCGCCCCGTACAGGGCGCGACGCCAGGGCTTGCGGATTTTGATGTGAATGCCTGCCATGATCGATGTTGATTGCGGTGGGTAGAGGGTTGAAAAATATTTCTGTCATTGCGAGGAGCCTTCTTATTGATAAAGAAGGGTGACGCGGCAATCTCCTGATATCGAAACGTCCAGATGGAGATCGCCGCGCTCGCGATGACGGGCGTTTGCTACAAATGCCGCAGCACCAACTCCCAGGTATGCGTCAGGCGGTTAATGCCGTCGGTAAGGTGGCGGCAGGAGAGGGTGGCGCCAGAGATATTTTGAATATCCCGCCGCAACTTCAGGTAATCCGGCGACGTGCCTTGCGGGGTTTTCGCCCCCGGCTTCCAGTTGGTGAACTGGGCCCGCCACTTGGGGTTGCGCACTTCGTGACCGTAGGTTTCCCGGTAGGTAAGCACCTCGATGCCACGTACGGAACCGTCGGCGTTCAGGCCTACCGCCAGGTCAATGTTTTCGTGTTTGCCGATCACCTGGTCGAGAATAAACCAGCCGCCGTCAGCGGTGCGCCAGGCGTTTATGTCCAGGTTGCGCACCCGCACCTTGCTGGCTTTTCGAATGGCCTTGGCCTGATCTTTGGTCAGTGTCACCTTGGCCGGCTTTACCTGTTGATCACCCCAGATAATGCCTCTGGCCTGATCCACAGTAAGGAAGGTTTCTGCCTGCGCAAACAGTGTGGGTAGCAGCAAGCCGGTTGCCAGAATAATCGCCTTTATGAAGTGGCTGCGGTTCATCACAACTCCTTAAAACTGGCGGGCAAAGGTAAGGCCAACGTGCACTTTTTCGTGCTCGTCCAGGTTGCGACCGCCGCGGTTAAAGGCAGCGAAAGAACCGCCGCCTTTGAACTGCCACAGAGCACCCAGAGTGGCCCACCAGTCTTTTGTGCCGTAGTGGATGCTGGGGCCAAAGTAGGAACCGTACTGGTGGCGACTGCCGATGCGGAAATCGCCAATATCAAAATTGGAACGCTCAAGGTCCGGGTCGAACTCCCCACCTTCCAGGGGATTGAGGAAGTCGGACTGCTGGCGCCATTCCAGGCCCACGTACCACTTGGGGGCAAAACGGTAGGAAATACCGGCGCTCAGGTCGTAGGCAAATTCTTCTTCGAGCACACTGTCTTCGGCACCCGGCACGTAACCCGGGTTTTTGCG
Organism: Porticoccus sp. W117; assembly: GCF_030341905.1. Taxonomy (GTDB): domain Bacteria; phylum Pseudomonadota; class Gammaproteobacteria; order Pseudomonadales; family Porticoccaceae; genus SCSIO-12696. Next base: position 97,517 of record NZ_JATAAF010000003.1, read on the forward strand.
GCGCTCAAACTCCAGCTTGGTGTTAAAAACGATGGCCAGGGTGTCGTCGAGGAAGTTCTTTTGCAGTAGCACGTTGGCGACGTAGGAATTCTGGTTAATGTCGGCACCGTCCAGGCGGTAAACATCGCGGCGCTCGAAGGCCAGGCCCAGGGTCAGGCCGATGGGGTCGGCGTAGGGGCTGAGGATGTTGTATTTGGCGCCAATCTCGTAACCGGCAAACTGAGTGTCGTTAAATCCGGGGCCGCGGTCGATAACGCCGGTTTCGTCTTCAGTACAGGTACCGCCCTGGGTTTCGATCATGGGGCCGATGCAGTCGGCAACGTTGTAGTTGTGGTCGAAAAACATCAGCTCGGCACTCAGAGTCAGGCGGTCGGTGAGGCCGTACTCAATTTCCGGGCGAATGTCGTTGAAGGTGTAGTTGCCGGAATCTTTGCCGCGGCGTGAAATGGTGTTGAGCTTAACCTCGTACTTGCCTTCCGGCAGGGTATCGGTGCCTTTGGCGTAAACCCACAGGCTCTCATCGGCTGTGGCTCCGGTTGAGCAAAGTAGTGCGGATAAGGTGGCCGCGGTGGCCAGCGAACGGTTGGTCATGTAAATTCCCTTGATGATTGTGGTGTTATTTGAATTGCGCAGATGATATTGCTATTGATAACAATTATCAATAGCAATATCATCTGCGCCTGTAAACTTTTGTTGGTCAGCTTCTTATCCCCACCCTCACCACATACAATGGCGCCATGAATTCCCGCAGTACTTTCCTTTACGCTTGCTCTTTTCTGGCTCTTATTCCCAGCGCATTCACTGCCAAGGCATCCAGCGATACGGTGTTGGAAGAAGTGGTGGTTACCGTTACCCGCAGTGGTGCCCAACAGAGCACTGCACCCTACGCTATAGAAACCGTCAGTGCCCAGAGTATGTCCAACAACTTTGCTCGCAGCCTGCCGGAAGCCCTGCAACAGGTGCCAGGCGTAGCCGTTCAGAAAACCGCCAACGGCCAGGGTTCGCCCTTTATCCGCGGCTTTACCGGTTATCGCACCTTGGCCTTGATTGACGGTGTGCGCTACAACAACTCGGTGTATCGCGACGGCCCCAATGAATATTTCTCGCTGATTGATTTTGCTGCGCTGGAGCGCCTGGAGGTGCTTAATGGCCCCGCCGCCAGCGCCTACGGCAGCGACGCCATTGGTGGCGCCCTCAACCTGTACACCCGCAATGCCGGGGCGTCGCGACAGCCTCTTGGAGAGCGCTTTCTATCCGGTCGCCAGAGCTATCGCTTTTCCGGGGCAGAAAACAGCCATATCTCCCGTTCGGAAGTCGCTCTTGGCCGCGGCGGTGAGTGGGGTTTGTTGCTTGGATACAGCCACAAAAATTTTGGTGATGTGGAGGCGGCGGACTTAGGCACGCTGCCGCGCACTGGCTATGACGAAGCCGCGTATGACAGCCGCCTGGATTTGGCGCTGTCCGATCGCTGGAATCTCACAGCGGTCTATCAGGGCTTGCAGCAAGATGATGTGTGGCGCACTCATTCGACGATCTTCTCGCGCTCGTTTGCCGGTACCGAAGTGGGCACAGACTTGCGCCGATTGAAAGACCAGCGCCGTTATCTCAGCTATGTACGCCTGTCGGCAACGGACGTCAGCCCAAACATCGATCGCGCCCTGATCACCTTATCTCAGCAGGGCTGGGCAGAAGATGGCGAGCGTGTACGGGGCAGTGGTCGTTCCCTGACAGAGAGTTTCGACTCGCGTATGCGTGGCCTTGAAGTGCAATTCACCAGCACCACTGATGTGGCGGAACTGGTGTACGGCGTGGATGTTTATCGGGATCGTGTAACCAGTGCGCGCACCGATTTCAATGCCGATGGCAGCGTAGACCGAGTGCGCATTCAGGGGCCGGTGGGTGACGATGCCCGCTATGACCTAGCGGGAATCTATCTACAGGCAGAGCTGTCTATTAGTGATCGCAGCGCGCTTACCCTGGGTAGTCGATACTCTTACACCGCTGCAGATATTGGCCGTTTTGAAGACCCTGCCAGTGGCCAGGCGGTTTCTTTTAACAATAGTTGGGGGGCGCTGGTGAGTTCCCTGCGCATCAGTCATCAACTGAGCTCTGGCGACAATAGCAGTCGCTTGTTATGGGCGGGTTTGAGTCAATCATTTCGCGCCCCCAACGTCGCCGATCTGAGTCGCTTTGGTGGCAGCCGCAGCAACGAAACCGAAGTCGCTGCCACCGGACTCGATGCGGAAAATTTCCTGACGGCGGAACTGGGTATCAAGGCAGAGAGCGAAAGGTACAGATTGTCTGCCAGTATCTATCACACGGATATTTCTGACTTTGTGGCCAGTACTCCTACCGGTCGTATCGTCGATGGGCTGGTGGAAGTGAGCAAACAAAACAGCGCTGGCGGATTTATTCGCGGTGCGGAAATCAACACCCGCTGGCGTTTGGTTGGTGGCTTGTCTCTGGACGGCAATATCACCTGGCTGCAAGGTGAGCTGGATGCTGCACCTGTCTTGGGCGCAGCCACTTTTCGAGAGCCCTTTAGCCGCATCACCCCGCTTACCACTAACCTGGGGCTGCGCTGGGACAGCGAAGGAGGACGTTACTGGGCATCTGCCAATATCACCATCGCGAGCAAAGCTGATCGTTTGAGCAGCGGTGATCTAGGCGACACCCAACGGATTCCCCCCGGAGGCACACCGGGCTATACCCTGATCAACCTGCAGGCGGGTGTGCAGTTTAACGACTCTATCAACGGTACTCTGGGGGTGGGCAACTTACTGGACGAGGCCTACCGCAGCCACGGCTCCGGCAATAACGAGCCGGGGCGGGGAATGCGTTTGGGGGTGGAGGCCAGCTTCTAATTTTCGATGAACCCGGTCAATGCGAGGAGCTTGCAGGGTGACCCGCCCAGAATAAACGGTAAGTGAGCCTATTGATTAGCCTGTTGTTTCGCCATTTCTTCAGCAACCATTTGCTGTAGCTCTTGCATATGAAATTGCACTTTTTGCATACCGAGTTGACCGCCCTGGATCATAAGCTGAGGCATCAACTTTGCCGCTTTTTGGCCGGTTGGTGAGTTGTTGAACGCAATCATGTCTTCCATTTCAGTTACGCTAAAGGCTTCTGCGTAAATGGAAACCAAATCCGGCTTTAACGATTCGTAACTCATGTATTTCCGAAAAAACTCCAGCATCACACCGCGAAAAGGTGCCATTGCGGGTTGCTGTTGAAGTTGCATGTCGAGGGTTTGCGAAATGGATGTTTCCAGCAGTTCCTGCATGTCCATGGAGTTCATCAGTCGCTCGGCGGTTTCGTAACGCGCTTGGTCGGCGGCAACGGAAATTTGCGCAGAGAACAGTAGGAAGGCGAATGCAAACAGAGATTTTTTCATGGTCAATCCTTGATCGTTCAGGTTAAGGAAGCCGCAGTGTAATGCAGTGGTGAAGGTGTCGCTATAACATATTTCGTCATTGCAATGACGGCACTGTTAGGTCAACAGCTCTCGATGCTGCTCCGCTCGTAACCTCGGCCCATACTGGCTCACCACCTGTGCCGCTGCGCGGCAGGCAAAACTGCCGGACTTGGGGTAGTCCCAGCCCTGGCTCAGGCCATACAAAAATGCTCCGGCGAACATATCGCCAGCGCCGTTGGTGTCGATGGCGTCTGCTGCCACACCGTCTACTTTGTGCAGTTCGTTGCCGTCGTATACCAGCGCGCCATCGGCGCCCAAGGTAACGGCAAAGCAGTCGGCGCTTTTCTTGAGTTGCTCGCAGGCGCTGTCGATATCGTCGCTACCGGTCCAGCCCAGGGCTTCGTCGCGGTTGGCGAACAGCAGGTTAACCCGCTCGCCAATCATCTCTTGCAAGCCCTCTTTGAAGAACTGCACCATGGCCGGGTCCGACAGACTGATGGCGGTTTTGACGCCTGCCTGTTCGGCAATCTGGCGGGCGGCTACCGCTGCGGGGCGGCCGCTTTCCGATGTCACCAGGTAGCCTTCCATATAAAGGTAGTCGGAATTGGCAATGGCATCGGCATCCAGATTATCGCTGCCGATGGTTTCACTAATACCCAGGAAGGTATTCATGCTGCGCTCGGCATCCGGGGTGATCAGCACCAGGCATTTGCCGGTGGTACCCGCTGGCAATGAGCCGTTGCGGTGGTGGGTGACACCGGCGTCGCTCAGGTCTTGCAGGTAGAACTGGCCGTTGTCGTCATCGGCGACCTTGCAGGCGTAGCAGGTGTTGGCGCCAAAATAGCTGGCGGCAATAATAGTATTGGCGGCGGAGCCTCCGCTGGCTCGTTTGGAGGTGACAAGGTGATCGCTGAGGTGGTCGATCAGCTGTTGTTGGCGGGCTTCGTCCACCAGGGTCATCAGCCCCTTTTCAACCCCCAGCGATTCCAGGTCGCTGTCGCTTACTTCCAGTTCGGTATCTACCAGGGCAGCGCCCAAGCCGTAAATGTGAAATTTTGCCATATCTCCACAATTCTCTGTGTTCGTTTGCCAGTAGGGTCGCTATTATCCGGGCTGGATCAATGACTGCAAGTGAGCCCCCCTTGGCCAGGCGAAAAAACACCATCAGAAGTAAAAAATTCCGCGGCAAAAGCGCCCAGCGCAAGCGGGGTTTTTGGGGCGCTTTCTGGCGTTTGGCTTGGAAAGGAGCGCTCTGGTTTCTGGTGTTGCTGATTCCAGTCACTCTGGTGCTGGATTTTATGGTGCGCGCCAAGTTCGAGGGCAGCAAATGGGCGTTGCCTGCCCATGTATACAGTCGCGCGCTGGATCTTTACGAAGGGCTGCAACTCGACGCCACAGAGTTGGTGTGGGAACTGGATAAACTGGGTTATCGCGCCAGCGCTACATTGAGTGCACCGGGCCAGTATCGCCGCAGTGGCAATCGGGTGGAATTCTACAGCCGAGGATTTCGTTTCTGGGACAGCGATGAACCTGCCCAGCGTTTGCAGGTTCGTTTTGATGGCGATCAGGTGTCTGGCTTGCGCGCCAGTGGTGAGTCGGCCGCGGTAGCGCGGCTGGAGCCCCTGCGTATCGGCGGTATTTTCCCGGAACACCTGGAAGATCGCGAGCTGGTGCGCTTGGAGGCATTGCCCCCCTACCTGATCGACGGCCTGTTGGCGGTGGAAGATCAAAACTTTGAGCAGCACTATGGCGTGTCTCCCCGTGGTATTGCCCGAGCCTTTTTGGCTAATGTTAAAGCCGGTGAACTGACCCAGGGGGGCAGTACCATTACCCAGCAGTTGGTGAAGAATTTCTATCTCACCAGTGAGCGCAGCCTGTGGCGCAAGCTGGTGGAAATCCCCATGGCGCTGTTGCTGGAACTGCATTACGACAAAGCGGAAATACTGGAAGCCTATATCAACGAGGTCTATCTCGGTCAGGCGGGCAAGCGCGCCATCCACGGCTTTGGTCTGGCCAGTCGCCACTATTTCCGCCAGCCGGTGGGAGAGCTGGATTTACATCAGGTGGCGTTGCTGGTAGCGCTGGTGAAAGGGGCTTCCTACTACGACCCCTGGCGCCGCCCGGAGCGGGCATTAAAGCGCCGCAACCTGGTGCTGGATGTGATGGCCAGCCACCAGCTGATCGACAAAACCACCGCCCGGCAAGCCAAAGCCAAAGGACTCGGTGTGGTGGCCAAACGGGGCACCGCCTTTAACGATTACCCTGCGTATCTGGATTTGGTAAAGCGCCAGCTGCGTCGCGATTACAGCGGTGACGATCTGCGTCGCGAAGGGCTGCGTATCTTTACCAATTTCGACCCCCAGGCCCAGCGGCAGTTGGAAAAGAGCATCACTAACCGCCTTAAAAACCTGGAACAGGGCTATCGGGTGGATAAGGGTCAGCTGCAGGCAGGTGCAGTGGTAGCCCGTGTGGGTTCTGGTGAAGTGCTGGCAGTGGCCGGTAGTCGCCAGCCCCGTTACGCGGGGTTTAATCGTGCCCTGGATGCCCAGCGCCCGGTGGGTTCCACCATCAAGCCGGCGGTGTATCTGACGGCACTGCAACAGGGCTATAACCTGGCGACGCTGATTCCCGACCGGGAGTTTGAGATCACCACGGACGATGGCACTTTGTGGCGGCCGCGCAATTTCAATCGCGAAAGCCATGGCGATGTGCCGCTCTACCAGGCCTTGGGGCATTCTTACAATCTGGCCACTGCACAACTGGGCCTGGAACTGGGGGTGCCAGCGGTGGCCAACACCGTGGAGCGCCTCGGCCTGGAGCGCTCGGTGCCGCAGGTGCCTGCCATGTTGCTGGGCGCCAGCGCCATGTCGCCTATGGAAGTGGCGGGTATTTACCACACAATTGCTGCCGACGGCTTCTACACACCACTGCGCGCTATTCGGGCTATCTACAGTGCCGATAACCAGCCACTGCGGCGCTACCCCTATCAAGTGGAACAGCGTTTCTCTGCGGATAACGTCCACCTGTTGCAGTACGCCATGCAGGTGGTGGTACGGGAAGGTACTGGGCGCGGGGTTTACCGCCAGTTACCATCGCAGTTGGCGGTGGCGGGCAAAACCGGCACTTCCAACGGTCAGCGCGACAGCTGGTTCGCTGGTTTCACTGGCAACTACCTGAGTGTGGTGTGGCTGGGGCGTGACGATAACGGCAAAATGCCCCTCACCGGTGCCACCGGTGCCCTGCGGGTGTGGGGCGATATTATGAAAGGGATGGATAACCAGTCTTTGGATTTCCAGAAACCACAGCGGGTCAGCTATTTGTGGGTAGATCCACAGGGGCGGCTCAGTGGCGAACGTTGTCGCGATGCCCGTTACCTGCCATTTACCGAAGGCACGGAGCCCCGCGAGAAGGGGCCTTGTTACGACAGTGGCCGCTCGGTGGTGGATTGGTTCAGGAAGTTGTTTGATTAAATCGATTTCGGGTTTCGGGCGATAGAGTGGATTAAGTGGAAATTATGTTTGTGAGAAAGTATCTGTTGCGTGCTTCTCTGCCTCTGGCAGCGTTGCTACTGAGCGCTTGTGTTAATCCCTACCGTGCTCCGGCACCGGTCAGCAGTGTGCCGCCGCCGTCCAATGGCCCTGACCGATCAGCTCCAGGGTATCCTCAGCCCCAGTCTCAACCCCAAACTCAACCCGACTATGAGGAGCCCCAAGTTGCTCCGCCAGCGGTAGTAATTGCCCCCGGCGAACGCCGCGACAGCAGCGCCAGCAGTGCAGTGGATAATCTGCTGGATGAGGGCTGGCATCTCTACGGTCAGCAGCGCTATGACGCGTCCATCAGCGTCGCCGAGCGGGGATTGCGCATCGACCGTCACCGGGCGGAGCTATACCAGTTGCTTTCCCGCAACTATCTGGCCACACTGCAATTGCAACAGGCAGAACAGTTGGCCCGCCAGGGGTTGTCTATCCCCTCCGCCAGCGGAGCGCAGCGCGCCGCTCTGGAAGATTTGCTGCGCGAGATCGAGGCAATAAAATAAGCTCAAACACGTTATAATTTTAAAAAGCTGAGCAATCAGAGAAGGGGAGACTCTGGTGTCACCGAATGCATTACAACTCAAGCGCAGGGGACTAAAAGCAGCGCAGGACGCAGTGCTGGATTATTCCCGCGATAACCTGCCGGAATTTTTTTCCAACTTGATGGACGAGCTCATCGACCTCACTGAGCAGGGGGCGTTTGTTGGCTCCAAACACGAATACTTCTACGCCGGCTCCAAAATCAAGGATTCCGCCGGCGCCATAACCGACAGTTTTGTCGAGCACTTTAAGACCACGTTCAAAAAATTCGCGGCCCGCTCTCTGGAAGACGCTGAAGCGCTGTTGGATAAAGAGCAGGAGTCGTCCCTCGCCCTGATCGAGGAAGAAGACCTGGAAGAACGGGTCACGCTCACCACCATCAAGCAGCGCGCCGAAGGGCGTTTTCGCGATGCGCTGTGGGCACTCAATCAGCGGGTGTCGATACTCAATGACGGCATCCCGGTGGATGAGAAGCTCAACCCGCTGGCGCCGGGGCGCTTTTGCCTGGCAATTCGCGACAGTCTGCGCCAGATCGATATTTCCACCGATACCCGCATCGAAGTGTACCGGGTGTTTGATCGCCTGGTGATGGATCGTCTGGGGCGCATCTACCAACAGGCCAACGACGAACTGGCGCAGCTTCATGTGTTGCCCAACTTGCGTCATTCGGTGGTGAAAGCGCCAGAACGGGGCTTCTCGCCCCCAAGTGGCGGTGCTATGCCGGGTGCAGATGGAGGAGAATTACCCGACGAGTCGGCTGAAGGCTGGCTGAGCGGAGCAGTACAACACCATATGCCGCCTCACCCCGGAGTGGCGCCACAGCCGACCTACCACGGTCAGCTGTTTGCCAATATTTCTGCTTTGCAGGACCAAGTGCAATGGGTGGTAGACCCCACTGGCCAGGTGGCTGCGGATGGTCAGGCTCACGTAGTGCCTCAAGTAACCTTTGGTGGCGGCGTGGGGCTGGATGCTGGCGGCGTTGGCGGTGGCACTATCGGCCTCAGTGGCCTGCCGGTGATGAATTATTCCGGAACCGACTTCAGCCAGGCTTTGCACAGCCTGCAACAACGAGACCTTCAGATAGCCCAGCAAGGATTTGCCGATGCCAGCGGCGTGATGATGCCGCGAGCGGTGGCCCCGGTTGGCAACAATATTGTCAAGCAGCTCAGGGAGTTACTGGGCCATGACAAGCACGAAGAAACTGATATTAAAGTGGCGGACCAGAAAACCATCGACCTGGTGGGCATGGTGTTCCGCTACATGCTCAACGACGATCTGGTTCCCCACGAAATAAAGACCCTGCTCAGCTATCTGCATATGCCCTTCCTGAAAGTGGCCTGTGCTGACCGCGAGTTGTTCGCCAAGTCTGAACACCCGGCGCGGCAACTGCTTAACCGCCTGGCGGAAGCGGGCACCCGCTGGACCGGTGAGGGCAAAAAAGACAGCCATAACGTTTTTGGCCATATCAAGGAAATCGTTGAGCGCTTGCTGGAGTACACCGGTGAAGATGTACAACCGTTTGAAAACGAGTTAATCGCCTTCAACCAGTTCCTCAAGCGCATGGAGGCGAAAGCGGAGTTGATGGAAAAACGGGTGGCGGAGCAGGCGCAAGGTGAGGCGCGCCTGCAAAAAGCCAAGGATAAAGTGCGCGTCAAGGTCAAGGAGATGATCGACAAGCGCGATCTGCCGTCGCCATTGTTGGTATTCCTGTTGCAGCCCTGGACCGACTACCTGGTGTTCCTGTTGGTGCGTCACGGCGGTGACTCTCAGGAACTGAAATTGGGCGTGAAAGTGATTCGCGACCTGTTTAAGGGGCTCGAAACCGAAGGCGACGAGCGCAAGATCAAACGCTGGAAAAGTGGTTACTCAAGGCTCAAAGAGCGCATTGAACAGGGCTTTGAAGCCATTGGCTATGACGAGAAAAGTCGCAAGGAATTGATTGCAGAAATGGAACAGGTGTTTGATAAATCCCTGCAGAAAAAGCGCGTGCGCCCGGCCACCAAGAAAGAGAAAAAACGCCTGGTGGAAGAGTACGAGGAAGATATGTTCAATCTCTTCCAGCAGCAGAACCAGCTGTCGGACAACGAAAAGCAGTATCTCGATCAGTTGCAGAATGTTTCCATCGGTACCTGGTTTGAAGGTGCCGAAGGCAAACGGGAAAAAGTCTCCTGGTTTAACCTGGACACCATGCAATTCCTGTTTGTGGATCACCGCGGCCACCGCACCGGATTGCGCTCCGGCGTGGAATTGGCGCAGATGCTGGCAGCCGGTGAATTGAGCGTGATAGAAATGGACGACCGCCCACTGATCGACCGCTCGCTGGAGCAGATATACGCCGATCTGTGCGGTGCTCAGGATCAGCTGAAAGGCGCTGAAGAGGAAGAGTCCGAACTGCAAGAACTGAACTCCGAAGGTTCTGATGAAGATAACAGCAATTCTCAAGAGAAGGCCAGCTGACGCCGATACAACACCATGAACCGAAATGGCTAAACCAACTGACGAGCAAGCAAACCCGGCCACTGCCGTAGCGGAAAACGGCATGGCAGTGCTGCGCCTGCTCGCCAGCCAGCGGCCGAGGGAGCTGTTCACCGGCTTTCAAAAGCAGCTGCTTGGCCAGATATCTCAGGCCATGGGTCAGGCGGAGCCACGCCGCCGCGCCATTTTGGAGCGAGTCTATCGGGCGCTCAGCGCTATGCCCAACCAGCTGCTGCAAGACATCTACCACTACCTGCACAGTGCCCTGGATCAGTTCGCCAATAATTGCCTGGTGAGCAGTGATGCCGCTCTGCGTGCCAATGTCTCCTCTGAAAGCACTCCCCTCGAAAACAAGAGCTTGAGCCTGGTAAGCCCGGAACTGTCGGAGGAGCAGGCGCTGATCACCAGCTTGCGACAGCGTGCCGACAGCCGCTACCAGGAGTTGTTGTGGGCGCTGAACAAACAGATGGCGCAGATTTCCGGGGGCAGTGCCTATCCGGACGGCAACCCGCTGGCGCCGGTGCGTTTTTGCCTGGCGTTGCGCCACGGTCTCGATAAAGCCGGTGTTGAGCTGCCGGTGAAAAAAATCATCTACCGCCTGTTTGACGACGCGGTGCTGGCACAGCTGGAACCGTTTTATCAGCAAATGAGCGATGGCCTGAAAGTGGTGGGCATTACGGCGGAACAGCATTTTGATGTGGTGAAAGCACCGCTTCATCAGGATGATCCTCGACAGCCCCCCATACACAACAGTCAGAACGAATTCATATCCGACCAGCCAGCTTTTAGCACTCCTGAGCCACTTACCTCTGTTCCTCCTGCAGTGGACCACAGCGGCGACAATCTGTTGCAGCAACTCACCACGCTGCTGGGTAACGGCCAGATGGTGCTGCACGAAAGTCACCGCCATACCATAGAGATAGTGGATGGGGTGATGGCGGAGTTTTCCCGCAACAGCCGCCTTGGCACAGAAGTAAAGGCATTGTTCAGCCTGTTGCATATGCCGCTGCTCAAAGTGGCACTGGTGGACCCGGAGCAATTCCAGCAAATGAACCACCCGGCGCGACAGTTGCTGGTGGACATGGTGGAAGCAGCCACCGACTGGCTGCAGGGGGAGCAGCGGGAAGTAGCAGTGTTTCACCATATTCGTGGCGCTGTAGAGCGCCTGCTGCGCAATACCAGCGTAGACAGCAATGCCTTTGCCGAAGAGCGCGACAACCTCCGCCAGCAGATCAGCCAGTTGCATCGCAAAAAACGCCAACAGGCCCGGCGCAGTGGCGACCGAAAATATCGGTCAGGTGCCAGGAATGAAGCCAGAGGTGAATCCGTTGCCGCAGCGCTGCGTCGCCGCATTGGCAAACAGGCATTGCCAGAAGCCATCAGCGAATTGCTCCATGGTCATTGGACCGACTACCTGAAATCCCTGGCCATCGAACTGGGCAGCGAATGCCATCAGAACAGCCGTTGGCAAGACGCCCTCAGCGTGGTGGATGACTTGCTTTGGGGATTGCAGATTAACCCGCAAAACCGCAAAGAAAGTCAGCGCTGGCGCCAGAATTACCTGTGGCTGGAAGCGGTGCTGGCCAGCGGCCTGGATCACCTGAGCCTGGACAGCGGCCAGTGCCAACGGCTGCTGTCGGCGGTGCGTGGCGAGTACAGAGGCTTGTTGGAAAGTCGCCGTGCTGTGGAACGTGCCAGTGCGGACGTCACCCCCTTGCCGGACAAGCCGTTACAGGAGCCTCAAGCGCAAGAGTCGGATTCGGCCATGAGCGCTGAGCAGTGGCGTGAGAAGTTATCGGACATAGAGCTCGACAGCTGGCTGAATTTTGCCAGTGGCCGCCGTGAGCAACTGGTATGGCGCAACCTGCGTACGTTGCAGTTTGAATTCCGCGATCCGGACAGCGGCAAAAGCAGCATCCGCACCGGCGATGACTTGGCGCGCTTGCTGGCTGAGCAAACCGCCACTTTGGAACCTGCGGGAGAAACCGCAGAAACGCAACAAACCCGTTCTGCGAAAGTTGTACGGGGCGTTAACTACATCGCCAAATAGTGGAGGCGGAGCGGTACATGAATCAGCAAAACGACCAGCGCCGCTACCATCGTCACGAGATCAGCGGCGAAATAGAGGCGTACTTGCAGGGAAGTAACACGAAAGTCGGCAAATTGGTGAATGTGCACCGGGAGGGGCTGTTGCTGGAATGCCCCAGGGCGCTTATTCCGGAGCAGATATACAACTTGCGCTTTACCATGACCGGCGAGGTCACTATGCCGTGGATTGAACTGGACGCCAAATGCCTGTGGATGGCGCGTGAGGATAATGGTTTCCGTTGCGGTTGCCTTATAGTAGACATTGAACGGCAAGCGCTGACAGTGCTTCGGCAGCTTGATCTGTGAGTCGGTCGATGTTTGTTAGCAGTACAGTGGGTTAGGCTGGATGCCGAATAGAGTATAGGGTGGGGTCGCGAAGCGTCACCCACCATCGGGTTGAATGAATACCAAAATCATAGAGCCGTAAGGCCGGAAGATATGCAAGCACAGCAGATAACAAGCAAAGGGGTGGATGCAGCGCTGGGGGTTGTGCGCCAGCATTCCATTGAATTGCTGGACAAATACTTCGAGAAACTGCTCAACGAGCTGATTGAGTGCTCCCAGAGCAGCACCTTTGTTGGCAGTCAGCACGAATATTTCTACGCCCGTGCCAAAATCAGTCAGTCCCGCAAAGAAATTGCCAAGCGTTTTGTGGACTACCTGGAAACCACCTTCCAGCAATTCGCCAACCGCTCTCTGGTAAATGCAGACGAGTTGTTGGGGGCGGGCAATCCCAGCCTGTCACTGGTGGAAGAAGACGCGCTGGAAGAACGGGTTATTCTCACCACCATTCGCCAGCGGGCGGAATCCCGTTACAGCGACGTCATGTGGTCACTTAACCGGCGCTTTTCCGTGCTCAATGGTGGCCGCGAAGTCACCGACCAGACCAACCCGGTCGCCCCTTGCCGTTTCTGCTTTGCCCTCAAGCAAGGGTTGCAGAGCATTGATGTGTCCGCCGCTGCCAGAGCGGAAATCTACCGCATGTTCGAACGGGTGTTTGTGGATCACGTGGGCCGCATCTACAGCGAAGTGAACAGTGCGCTTACCGACCTTGGCGTGTTGCCCAATCTGCGTCACGAAGTGGTTAAGGGCCGCGACGGTGGCGCGGCGATGGGTTCCGGGGCTGCTGCCCGGGCGTCTCATGTGCCGCCAAACATGTCGCCTAATGCAGACCCCAATATGCAGCCCCAGGCGGCGCCTGTTCAACCCGCTGCGGGTGCCTCCGCCGGTTGGTTGGGGGGTGGAGGTCGCACCAACCTCAATTACCACCAGCAGGTGTACCAGGATATATCGTCACTGCAAGATCAGTTGGCGGGCGTGCCAGCCGGTGCACCGGCTGGCGCTGTTGCCGCAACACCAGGGGTTGCGGTTGGCGGAGTCAACTACAGCGTCAACGACCTGACCGCTGCCATCAACCAGATTCAGATGTCGGATTGGGAAACGGCGCAACAGATACCCAGCAAACCAGCGGGCGGTGAAAACCTGCAGCCACGCCTGATCGCCCAAGTTACCGAGCTTTTGCTGCACCACCTCACTGAATTGTTGGGTAGCGAAAAGGAACCGGCGTTCAAGGCCCCGGATCGCAAAACCATCGACCTGGTGGGCATGATCTTCGAATACATGCTCAACGACGACCAGCTTCCGGACTCAGTGAAGGCATTGCTCAGCTACCTGCACACTCCGTTCCTGAAATTGGCTTTTGCCGATAGCGACTTTTTTGAGCAGAACGAACACCCGGCACGGCAACTCCTCAACCGCCTTGCGGAAGCTGGTACCCGCTGGGTAAACCGCGATGGCACCAGTGAATACGGCGTATACGGTCGCATTCGCGAAGCAGTGGAGCGACTGCTCAAAGATGTGAGTGAAGATACCCGCCCGTTCACCGAAGAACTGCTGTCATTCAACACCTTTATCAAACGGGTGGAGCTGAAAATCACCACCCGCGAAAAACGCGCTACCGAACAGGCCAAGGGCGAAGACCGCATGCAAGAGGTCAAAGACCAGGTGCATGACACCGTGCAGCAGGCCATTGGCAAACGCGACCTGCCCAGCGCCATTTTGATGTTCCTGTTGCAGCCCTGGTCCGATTACATGGCCTTTGTACTGCTGCGCTTTGGCGACGAGTCGGAGCAATGGCAGGAGGCCCAGGATGTGATTGACGACCTGCTCTGGGGCTTGGCCCTGGGTGAGGACGAAGAACAGAAGCGCAAGTGGAAAGAACATTACCCGGAGCTGGAAGCGAACATCGCCAAAGGCTTTGACTGCATTGGCTACGATGAAGGCCGACGCCGTAAAATGACCTCTGCCATGGACTATGTGTACGAGCTTTACTTACAGGGCCTGGCAGCGCGCCCGGCACCGGCAGAAGTGCGCAAAAAACTCACCGACAGCAGCGAGCGCGGCAAAACGCCGGAACAGCAAACCGCTGACCTCAACGATGCCGAGCGTCAGCACCTGGACGTACTGGAAAAAATATCCTTTGGAACCTGGTTCGATATGGGCGACGGCAAGCGGGAAAAAGTGGTGTGGTACAACCTGCGCACCATGCAATTCCTGTTCGTCAACCAGAGTGGCCACCGCACCGGCATGCGCACCGGTGAAGAACTGGCGCGGCTGATGGACGCCGGCACTATTCGCATTGTCGACAGCGAAGAAGACAAACCACTCGTGGACAGAACTCTGGAACAGATACGCGCCGACCTCAGCGCCAGTGCCCAACAGGCCAACGCTGGCTGACACCCAAACACCAACAAATAATAAGATACAAATATGACTACCGAAGAAAGCCAAAACCAAGAACGCCGCCGCCTTGAGCGCCACGAAGTCACCAGCCAGGTGGATGCGGTGGACAGCATTACCGGCCAATCCGTAGGCCGCCTTGTAGATATTCACAGTGAAGGTCTGATGCTGATTACCGGCGACCAGGTGGAAGTGGGCAATATCTACCAGCTCAGCCTGAAAAAAGACGGCAGCATTTGGCTGCAAGTGGGCGTCGACTGCCTGTGGAAAAACCCCGCCAATGGCGAAGGCCGCTACTGGGCGGGCTTTCGGGTAATTGATGCCAGCGACGAAGCGCTGGCGGAGTTGGAGAATTTGGGCATGGCGGTGTAACTCCGCCATTCCCGTCATTGCGAGCGCAGCGAAGCAATCTCCTGCGCTTATAATTTTTCTATATTAAATACGCTGTTCCCGCGCAGGCGGGGCTCCATAAAAACAAGGACGTTTCCATGAAAATCCTGAATTCAACCCCTTCCATTGTTCCTGGGCTGCTTCCCCTGTTGCGAGCTATCGCGGTGGGCTGCCTATGCGCGCTTTTTGTCGGCTGTGCTGACAATAGCAACCGAGAGAAAAATTACGCGGAAGCCAGAGTGAAAATCAAACAGGGCAGCCACAATATAGAAATGGTGGCAATCGTCGAACGATACAAAGATCTCGAATGTAAGCCGGATGAGATATATCTGAAGTTGATTGAAATGTGCGACGGTTTGGAAAATTGCACTACCCTAAAATACGAATGCAAAGATCAGCTGAATAAACGATATACAAAAATGTTTGCTAAGCAACCGACTACCAGCAAGTACCTTCATATGACCCATAACAAGACAGAGTTAAATGGTGTGGCCATATTTTGGGGGCTGACAGCGGATGAGTCTGCGCAGGTGTGCCAGATGACTAAGCAGCAGATTCTTAATAAGGGTGGTCGTGAAATTGATGCGGTTTGTATTTAAAAAAATGATAACTTTTTCTAGTAATATCCTGTTCCTTTTATAAAAAGGAAGGCGGAGGCTGGTTGCTTAATGAAAAGCTATATGTAGTGCCCTATGGTCGAAAAGCTATTTGGGGAATTAAGCGTCCGTATCCAGAGATGGATATACTTATATTAAACCACGTCGCCTTATAAGGTTATTGGATACGATGGAAGTTGAAATAGAGCTAGGTGAGTTCGATACTGGGTTATATTCAGGATATGAATTCAATCAATCTGAAGGACGTGCTTGGTTAACAATCCATGTAGATGAAGTTGGTAACAAAACAATCGAATTTGAAGGGGTAAGATACCACCAGTTTACAGAGCTTTACGCGTGTTCTTTTGAAATGGTAGATGCATATTTCAAATTAGTGAATCTTGGTCAAACACAGCAGTTAGTAAATTATTTGAAAATTATCGAATCAAGATGTGATAGTGCTCGAGACGTTACTCATTTCCGAATATTTTTAGATGAATCGGGCTGTTTTGATATATATGCTAGTAGCGCATCAAGTGCCTAACAGGTCAGTATGCACGCCCGCGAAGTAGGCTGGATTCGCAACGAGTTGCCCGCCGGTTTTGTGGTTAAGAGATGGCCACCAATTTGAAACTCTGATTCTCCGCAATCACCTCCACTGAATCAAATATCTTTGCCGCTTTCTGCGGCAATGGCACAAAGCCATTGACTACAAATAGCCCTTTCCCGCCGCGGCGCAGTACGCGCTTGGTGGTAGCAAGAAATTTGTCAGTTAGCCTGCCGTCGGTGGCGAACCCCTGATGAAAAGGCGGGTTGCAGAGCACTATGTTAAAGCGCTCTTGGATATTGCTGCCAGCATCTCCAGCAATCACTTCTCCGGAAATATTCAATTCTTCAAAATTTCGTTGGCAGGCGGTCAGTGCGGCGGCGTTGTTGTCGGTAGCGACAATTCGGTTAAAGCCGTATTCGATGGCACAAGCGGCGATATAGCCGTAGCCGCAACCCAGATCTAACAAGCTGGCATTTTCCGGCAAGTGTTTTAAAAACTGCGGCAGGTGTTCCACCAGAAAGGCGCTGCCTCGGTCGATTTTATTCCAGCCAAATACGCCGGGCTTGCTGAATAGGTTTTTATCGTCCAACTGGATGGTGGGGCGGAGTTGTCGATAGTTTTTGTCGTCCAGTGTGTCAATACAGTTGTCGGAGTCTTTGCGAATATAGGCGGTGTAATTGTTGCCGTTTTTCTCGATATGGCTGTCGGTTTGAAAATAGCTCCCTGCTTTTTTGGCGTAGGTTTTCAAGCCGTCGTTTTTTTCGCCACTAAGAATAAGTTCTCCACCTTGTGCCAGTAGCTCAAAAGCTGAATTTATCAGGTGGTGAACAATGGGTTTTTCTTTGGATACACGGTAGGCGATTTTTTCAAAATGGCCAGAGGGAAAAATGCTGGTATCGAAGTCATTAAAATGGACATTCAATCCGGCGGCTTGTGCCTGTTGCCAGATATCGTAGCGGTTGGTAAGTAAGGTGACGTTTGCACTGGCTAGTGAAGCAAAGGGTGCGTCCGGCAGGTTTTCGTCGGCGATCAGTAGGGTAGGGCCGGTGTTTTGGCGAAGTTCGTTAAATAGCTGGTTTGTCATTTTATTCGTCATTCCCGCGAAAGCGGGAATCTATTTATTTGGGTGGTATATGGATCCCCGCCTGCGCGGGGATGACGGGGTTTAGACGTTGTTAATTTCTTCTTCAGTTAACGGCCGGTAGTCGCCCGGTTCCATATCCGTATCCAGCACTATAGCGCCTATACGTTCACGGTGCAGCGCCGTTACCCGGTTTCCCATGGCGGCGAACATGCGTTTTACCTGGTGGTATTTGCCTTCGCTGATGGTGAGTTCGGCTTCTGTGGCGGAGTGCATTTTCAGTTGCGCCGGTTGGGTGCGGCGTTTTTCGTTATTGAGCCATACGCCGTCGGCAAACTTTCGAGCGACTTTTTCCGCATCTGCAAGGGGTTCTGCCAGTTGTACCCGGTAGGTTTTGTTGCACTGGCTTTTGGGTGAGGTCAGCGCATGGTTCCATTGTCCGTCGTCGGTGATCAGCAGCAGGCCGGTGGCGTCCAGATCAAGGCGCCCGGCAATTTGCAGTTGTTCGCTGCGGGGTTCGTCCACCAGCAGGTCGATGGCGGTGGGGTGTTCGCTGTCTTTGGTAACGGACACATAGCCCGCCGGTTTGTAGAGCATAAAGTAGCGCGGCCGCGGCTGGCTGACGCTGGCGCCGTGAAGGATAACGTCGCTGTTTTCGTCAACCGCTTGTGCGGGATTGCTGGCAATTGAACCACCCACTGTTACCTCTCCGGCCTTGATCTGTTTTTTGATCTCGGCGCGGGAGTAGTCGGTGGCGTTGGCGAGGTATTTGTCGAGGCGCATTTTATTCGGGAGACGAGAGATGCGAGATGAGAGACGTGGGGCGGGAGCTTCAAGATTTGCGTCTCTCGTCTCCCGTTTTTCATCTCACTTATTCAACAACTCCGCCGCATCTTTGGCAAAGTAGGTGAGAATGCCGTCGGCGCCTGCCCGTTTAAAGGCCAGCAGGGATTCCATCATTACCGCGTCTTTGTCCAGCCAGCCATTCTGCGCCGCTGCCATGTGCATGGCGTATTCGCCGCTCACCTGGTAAACGAAGGTGGGGGCACCCAGTTCGTCTTTTACTCGGCGCACGACGTCCAGGTAGGGCATGCCCGGTTTGACCATAACCATGTCGGCGCCTTCTGCCAGGTCGAGGGCGCATTCGTGCAGGGCTTCGTCGCTGTTGGCCGGGTCCATCTGGTAGCTGTGTTTGCCGCCGCCTTGGATGTTGCCCGCCGAGCCCACTGCGTCGCGGAAGGGGCCGTAGTAGCTGCTGGCGTATTTGGCGGAGTAGGCCATGATTTTGGTGTTTACGTGGCCGCACTGTTCCAGCATGGAGCGGATGTCGCCGATGCGGCCATCCATCATGTCGGAGGGGGCGACGATGTCTGCCCCCGCTTCGGCGTGGGACAGCGCCTGGGCGATCAGTGCTTCCACGGTGGTGTCGTTCAACACGTAGCCGCTTTCGTCAATGATGCCATCCTGCCCATGGGTGGTGAACGGGTCCAGAGCCACGTCGGTAATCACGCCCATTTCCGGCACCGCGTCTTTCAGGGCTTTGACTGCGCGTTGGGCAATGCCGTTGGGGTTCCAGGCTTCTTCGGCGTTTTCCGATTTATGTGCTTGCGGAGTGACTGGGAACAGCGCCATGGCAGGAATGCCCAGCCTGGCCAGATGTTTGGCCTCTTTTATCAGCAGGTCGATGCTCAGGCGTTCGACGCCAGGCATGGAGGTAATGGCCTGGCGCTGGTTGTCGCCATCGAGCACAAACACCGGGTAGATCAGATCGTCTGGCGTGACGCGGTTTTCCCGCACCAGACGGCGCACAAAGTCAGTGCTGCGGTTACGGCGCATGCGGGTGGTTGGGAAGTGGCGTGGGGTGAGTTGTTTCGGCATGGCTCGAAAATCCTTTGCGGGTTTTGTCATCCTGAGCGCAGCGAAGGATCTCGTTGTTGCCTGTTGGTTTGAGATTCTTCGCTGCGCTCAGAATGACAGTAGTGATAGTGGTGCTGCTTACAGCGCCGCGAAAACCTTCTCCGCCGCATCCAGGGTAAATTGTACATCCTCATCGCTGATGGCTGCCGACATAAAGCCCGCTTCGTAGCTGGCCGGGGCCAGGTACACGCCATGCTCCAGCATGCCATGGAAGAATTTATTAAAGCGCTCGGTATCGCAGGCCATCACCTGTTGGTAGTTGCTGACGGTTTCCGCTTCAGTAAAAAACAGGCCGAACATGGTGCCGATATGGTTGCTGGTAAAGGGGATGTTGGCTGCCGCCGCTCGTTCCCGCAATCCGGCAACCAGTGTGTTAGTGCGAGTAAATAGCGGGCCGTGGAAGTCTGGCTGGCTCACCAGCTCCAATGTCGACAGGCCTGCGGCCATGGCCACCGGGTTACCGGACAGAGTACCCGCCTGATACACCGGCCCCAAGGGCGCGATGTGTTCCATGATTTCCCGCTTGCCGCCAAAGGCACCTACCGGCATGCCGCCGCCGATGACTTTGCCCAGGGTGATCAGGTCGGCGTCGATGTTGTAATGGCCGGTGGCGCCGGTGCGGCTGACCCGAAAGCCAGTCATTACTTCGTCAATAATCAATACGCTGCCGCTGTTGGTGCACTGTTCGCGCAGGGCTTCCAGAAAGCCGGGTACTGGCGGAATACAGCTCATATTGCCCGCTACCGGTTCCAGAATCACACAGGCCACTTGGTCGCCCAGTTCGGCGAATGCCTGTTTAACGCCGTCAATATCGTTGTAGGTCAGGGTGATGGTGTGCTCCGCCAGGGCGGCCGGTACGCCGGGGGAGGTAGGTACACCCATGGTCAGGGCGCCGGAGCCGGCTTTAATCAACAGGGAGTCGGAATGGCCGTGGTAGCAGCCCTCGAATTTGATGATTTTATCGCGGCCGGTGTAGCCACGGGCCAGGCGGATGGCGCTCATGGTGGCTTCGGTGCCTGAGTTGACCATGCGCACCATGTCCATGCCCGGTACCAGCTCGCAGACTTTGTCCGCCAGTTGGGTTTCCAGCTCGGTGGGGGCACCAAAGGTGAGGCCTTTGTCCAGCTGTTGGCGAATGGCGTCCAACACTTGCGGGTGGCCGTGGCCGAGGATCATCGGCCCCCAGGATTGCACGTAGTCTACATAGCGGTTGCCATCGGCGTCGTACAGGTAGGCTCCGTCGGCGCGCTCAAAAAAAACCGGGGTGCCGCCCACGGCGCGAAAGGCCCGAACCGGGGAGTTAACCCCGCCGGGTATGTGTTTCTGGGCGGCGTCGAACAGTTGTTGGGAGCGTTGCATGGCAAACCTTTCGATTGGTGGCTGAAAGGGCTGGATTATCGCAACTTGGCGGCGTAAAGGCCATGGCCACAAAAAAGCCCGCAGTGTTTAGCTGCGGGCTTTGTTATTGCGAACAATAACGAAGTGGTTACTTAACCGTTTCCAACAACACCTTAACCGCTTTTTCGATTTGCGGGTCGCGACCATTGGCAATGGAGTAGGGGTCGTTGTTGATCAGGTGGTCGGGCACCAAATCGCGGTTTTCCTGCAGGTTGCCGTTGGTGTCCAACATGCCTACTTGAGGAATGCCAAAGCGAACGTCACCCATCATGGTTTCCCACCACACTGCGGTTCCGGTGGCCGGCACGGGCATGCCGATCACCGGGCCAATTCCCAGCAGCTGATAGCTGTGGGGGAACAGGTAGGCGTCGGAGTAGTTGCCTTCGCCGGCGATCACCGCAGAGGGTTTGTACCACTTGACGAGTGGCTCACTGCCGATACGGCGGCCACGGGGGAAGAAGTCGAAGTATTTCTTGCCAGACAACAGCGTATTGAGGTCGTCGTGCAGCCAGCCACCACCATTGAAGCGGGTGTCTACAATCAGGGCGTCTTTGTTCACGTGGCGGCCCAGTACATCCGAATAGGTGTTCTGGAACGATGGGGTGTTCATGCCTTGCACATGCACGTAGCCGAGTTTGCCTTTGGATAGTTTGTCCACCAGAGCGCGACGGTTTTCCACCCAACGCTGGTAGCGCAGCCCCGACTCGTCTTTGAAGGAAATGGCTTTTACCGATTGCTCAAAGTTGCTGGGCTCTTTTTTACCCGCTTTGGGGTTGTTCACCGTCAGCAGTACACGCTTGCCCGCTTTGTGGTTGAGCATGGCGTAGTAGTTGCTATTGGTGTTGATCACTTCGCCATTGATGGTGGTGATGATCATGCCGGGTTTGATTTTGTTGTCTTTGGTGAGCAACGGTCCTTTGTTGATAATTTCGGCGATTTTGATGCCGTTCCCGGTGTAGCTGTAGTCGGGAATAATACCCAGTGCAGCTGTGTTGTCACTCTGCGGGGTGGGCCTGGGGCGATAGGTGGCACCGGTGTGAGAAGCGTTCAGCTCCCCCAGCATTTCGCTGAGTACATCGGCAAAGTCCTGATTGTTGCTCAGATTGTCCAGCTTGGGCAGGTATTCTTTTTTGTAGAAATCCCAGTCTACGCCGTGCATGTCTTTCACATAGAACTTTTCGCGGGTTTGACGCCAGGCGTGCTCGAACATTTCCCGGCGCTCGGCGGCGCCGTCTACTTCAATTTCTGCCTGGTATGCCACCGGCTTGGGTTTGCCATTGCCCAGGGTGATTTTTTGAATAGAGCCGTCAGCAATAACAAACAGCGACTTGCCGTCTTTGGTCATGGTCATCGCCGCGCTGCCAGCGTTCATCTTGCGCAGCAGCTTGGTGCTGTTTTCGTCGTAGTCCTGTACCCAGAGGTCGTAGCCTTTTTCAAATTTGGCCAGGTAGTACAGCTTGCGGCCATCTTTGCTGAGCGCACCACCTGCCAGGTCTGAGGCGTGGCGGGTAAGGCGGGCGCGGCGGTCTTCGATATTGGCCAGGTCGATATCAATGGTTTTTGTTTCTGGCTTTTTGTCTTTCTTGGCGCCTTTCTTTTTATCTTTTTTCTTATCGCCTTTGTCGTCCTTTTTATCGCCATTTTTGGCTTCTTTCTTCAGGGCGTACTCTTCTTTGGTCAGGCGGAATTTATCCCAGCTGTCCTGGTTGAGGAAGATGCCGTACAAGTCCATTTCAGAGCCCCAGCTGCCGTGATTGCGGCGGCCGTGGCGGGCACTGGCGTAAACGATGGCATTGCCATCCATTGCCCAGGTGGGGGCAGCGTCGGCGTAGCCAGAGACAGTGAGGTTGACCGGGTCTTTTTTGCCGGAAGCATCGACCAAGCCGATTTCTGTTATCCAGCGACCATCGATAAAGCTGGTGGCAATCCATTTGTTATCTGGGGACCAGGCAAAACGGATATCGCCGTCTGAGTACGAATAGTTGTACTTCTCGGCCAGAACTGTGCGGCTCTTACCGCTTTTCAGGTTGAGTACCTTGAGTGTGTCACGATTGGACAGGTACGCGATTTCCTTGCCATCTGGTGAATAGGTGGGCTGGAAGGTTTCCTCAGCATTGGCCAACAGAACTTTCTCTTGCAGCTTGAGGGCGTTGTTGAAGTATTTCTGGTCTTTTTCCACCAGGCTGGTGGCGTACAGGTTCCAGCTGCCGTCCCGCTCGCCAGCGTAAAGCACACTGCGGCCATCCGGTGAGAACGATACCGAACGTTCCAGGCCGGGAGTATTGGTCAAACGTCGGGTAGTGGGGAATTCGGTGGAGGTTACGTACACATCGCCACGCAGTACCAGAGCCACTTCCTTGCCGTTGGGGGATACGGCAAATTCGCTGGCGCCGTTACCGGAAACTGCGCGTTGTACAGGATTTACCTGAAAGTCGTTTCGGATGCTGATATTCAGCTTTTGTGGCTCACTGTTACCGGTCAGGCGGTAGATGGAACCGTGGTATCCGTATACCAGATTGCCGTTGTTGTCCGCTGACAGGAAACGCACCGGGTGGTGTTTGTGGTCAGTCACTTGAGTGGCTTCACCGCTCGCCAGATTTTGCTGCCACACATTCATGGTGCCGCTGCGTTCGCTGGTGAAGAAGAAGCTCTGTTCGTCGTTGCTCCAGATGGGGTTGCGGTCTTCACCCAGCCAGTGGGTCTGCTGGCTGTACTTGCCGGATTTGGTGTCGTACAACCAGATATCGCGAGTTACCGAGGAGCGGTGGCGTTTGCGGAATTGATCCTCGTAGCCTTTTTTGTCCTGGTAGAGGAATTTGTCGCCAGCGCGGTTATAGCGCGCTTTCTCCGCCACGATAGTGGTTACTTGCCGGGGTGTGCCGCCAGCCAGATTAACGCTGTAGGTTTCTTCCAGTCGGCCGCTGGGGAACTGGGTGCTTTGTGCCGAATCCATGCGCAGGGAGGTAAACAGTACACTGCTGCCGTCGGCGCTGAAGTCGCTGGGGATATCATTAGAGGAGTGGAAGGTCAGGCGTGTTGGCTGACCACCGCTGGCGGGTACTGTAAAAATATCGTAATTGCCGTAGCGCTTGGAGGCAAAGGCCAGTTGCTTGCCATCGCGGGACCACACCGGGTAGCTGTCGTAGGCACTGTGGCTGGTAAGTGCAGTGGCTGTGCCACCGTTGCTGCTCACCACGTAAATATCGCCGTGGTGGCTAAACGCCACTTTGCTGCCGTCCGGGGATACCGCTGGGTTGCGGTACCATTCGCTGTCGGCGGCCTGGGCGGATACTGCCCCCAATGCCAGGGCCGAAGCCAGAAGTGATTTCAATGTCATGGGCCTACGTCTCCTTGCTGCCTTATTTGGAAAGGCGTTAGTTTTTAAAGGCGTGAATTTTAAGGGTATAAGAATATAAACGGGCGAAACTGCCGAAGCCCCCGACAAAGATCAAACTATTTCGCATAACTTTACACATAAATAGTTTTTCCGGTGACGGGCTTTGAGGGCAATATTTGCTATTGAGCGCCTGAGTATTTTTCGCAGCGCGGGTCAACTGGCTGGTCGGGGAGGTTTTTTGCCAGCCGTTCAAGGTTGCGATTGGCGCGGTCGTAATCGCCGTAGTCCGTATGATGAACCACCTTGTCGCCGTCAAACTTCAGTGCGGTAATCACCTTGATGGGGTTGCTGAGCACTTTGTTCGGATGGCCCAGGGTTACACCACAGGCGGTGACATGGGCAGTGTAGGTGACGATGACAAACGGCGCTTGCACGATCATGTCGTGGATTTCCGGCTTTACGTCTAAAACACCGTAGTCTCGATAAGAGCGCTGCCAAAAATCGATAATGGCGTCAGGGCCAACATAGTGCCAGCGGGGGCCGAAAGACTCGGAGGTAATATCTTCAAAGATGGTCTCATCGGTGTAAAAGCTACGCTGCAAGTCGAAATCCACACTCAGGCTTTCCACATATTGTCGGGCATTTTCTTGCAGCTGCGATGAGCCGTCGTTGGCCAGGGTGACGTTGCAGGCCAATAAAACGATAAAAATGGCAATCAGTTGTTTCACTGTATATAAATCCAGTTTGATGGAGTGCTAGAATCCCTGCCCATGGATGTTACCTCAATACTCGACGATCTCAATACGGCCCAGCGGGACGCGGTTTCCAGCAGCGATAAAAACCTGCTGGTGCTGGCGGGCGCGGGCTCTGGCAAAACCCGCGTGTTGGTGCACCGCATTGCCTGGCTGATTCAGGTGGAACACGTCTCCCCTTACGAAATCTTGGCGGTGACCTTTACCAACAAGGCGGCGCGGGAGATGCGCGAACGCATCGATGCCCTGTTGCCCATGCCTCCCAGCGGTATGTGGGTGGGCACCTTTCATGGCCTCGCTCACCGGCTGTTAAAAACCCACTGGCGCGAAGCCAACCTGCCGGAGAATTTTCAGATTCTCGACTCCGACGACCAGCAGCGTGTGGTCAAACGGGTAAGTGCGGCACTGGGGTTGGACGACAGCCGCTGGCCGGCGCGCCAAAGCCAATGGTTTATTAACAGCCAAAAAGATGAGGGTTTGCGCCCCCATCATATTCAGCAAACCGGCGACCCACACACCACCACTCTGGTAAAAATTTATACCGCCTACGAAGAGGCCTGCCAGCGCGGTGGCATGGTGGATTTTGGTGAGCTGCTGCTACGCGCCCACGAGCTGTGGCTTAACCATCCGGAACTGCTGCAGCACTACCAGAATCGTTTTCGTCATATTCTGGTGGATGAATTCCAGGACACCAATGCCATTCAGTACGCCTGGCTGCGGTTGTTGGCTGGCGCCGGTAAAGACCAATGCGCCAGCGTCACGGCGGTCGGTGACGACGACCAATCCATTTACGGTTGGCGCGGTGCGCGGGTGGAGAATATCCGCAACTTCAATCGAGATTTTGATGGCGCGGTCACCGTTAAGCTGGAGCAAAACTACCGCTCTACCGGCAATATCCTCAACGCTGCCAATGCAGTGATTGCCCGCAACAGTGAGCGATTGGGTAAAAACCTGTGGACCGACGGCGCCGATGGCGAGTTGATCTCACTGTATGCGGGTTTTAACGAACACGACGAAGCGCGCTTTATTGGCGACCGTATTCAGGGTTGGATAAAAGACGGCAACAGCCACAGCGATGCGGCGATTTTGTACCGCTCCAACGCCCAGTCACGGGTGCTGGAAGAAGCGCTGTTGCGAGCGAGTATTCCCTATCGTATCTACGGCGGTCAGAAATTCTACGAGCGCCTGGAAATTCGCAACGCCCTGGCCTATTTGCGCTTGTTGCTTAACCGCCACGACGATGCGGCTTTTGAGCGGGTGGTGAATGTGCCCCCCAGGGCCATTGGTGATAAAACTGTTCAAGCGTTGCGGGATGCTGCTCGCGCCAGCGGCCAATCCCTGTGGCGCACCGCGCAAAAAGCCGTGGCAGAACGCCAACTCACCGCCCGTGCGGGCAATGCGGTGGCGGGCTTTTTGACCCTGATCGACCAGCTGGATGGTGACAGCGAAGAATTGCCCCTGCACGAAGTGGCGGATCATATCCTCGCGCAAAGTGGCCTGGTGGAATACCACGGTAAGGAGAAAGGCGAACGCGGCCAGGCAAGGGTGGATAACCTCAAAGAATTGATCAGCGCTTGCAAGGGCTTTCGTCCGCAAGACCCGGAAGGCTCGGCTCTGGGGCAGTTCCTGGATGAGGCTGCACTGGATGCCGGTGAACGCCAGGCCGATGATGGCCAGTCGGCAGTGCAGATGATGACCTTGCACTCCGCCAAAGGGCTCGAATTCCCCTTGGTATTTTTGGCAGGCATGGAAGAAAACCTGTTCCCTCACCGCATGAGTATCGAAGAGCCGGGGCGTTTGGATGAAGAGCGTCGTTTGGCTTATGTGGGCATAACCCGCGCCATGGAAAAGCTGTACCTGACGTTTGCGGAAAGCCGCCAACTGTACGGCAGCGAGAGTTTTAATTCCGTATCGCGCTTTGTGCGCGATATTCCCAGCGAGTATCTGGAAGAAGTGCGCCTCAGCAGCCAGGTGCGCCGCCCCACCAGTTACGCCAAATCGGCAGGTACCTCGCGCTTTTCCGACAGTGGCGCCGATACCGGCCTCAGTTTAGGGCAACGGGTGCAGCACAAAATTTTTGGCGAAGGCACTGTGCTGAACTTTGAAGGCAGTGGGGCGAGAGCCAGGGTGCACGTAAATTTCGATAGCGAAGGCCCTAAGATATTAATGTATGAGTCAGCCAATTTGCAGGCGGTTTGACGTTCGGCCAAACATTCGCACTCAGTAGGTCGGGCTTTAGCCCGTCAATACTGCTAAGGCTTTTGACGGGCTAAAGTCCGACCTACACAATGCCGCAACAAATAAAACGATAGGACTAGGTACATTTAATAATGAAATACGAAAAACTTATTTTTCTGCCAATGATTGTATTGGCTGCTCTGCTGACCAGCTGCGGTGGCAGTGATTCTTCAGGCGGCGATGCGGCTGCCGCCAAACCGCAAAAAGCCTACAAGTGGAAAATGGTTACCACCTGGCCAAAGAATTTCCCCGGCCTGGGTACAGCACCGGAAAAATTTGCCGAGATGGTGGACGACATGTCCAATGGCCGTCTGAAAATCAAAGTGTACGGTGCCGGTCAATTGGTGCCTGCGCTGGAAGTGTTTGATGCGGTGTCCAGTGGTACCGCAGAGATGGGCCACGGAGCGGCTTATTACTGGAAGGGCAAAATCCCCGCATCGGTGCTGTTTGCTGCCTACCCCTTTGGGCTCAACGCTCAGGAACTCAATGGCTGGCTCCACTACGGCGGCGGCCTGGAGCTGTGGCGGGAGTTGTACGAGCCTTTCAACCTGGTGCCCTACGCCGGAGGCAATACCGGGGTGCAAATGGGGGGCTGGTACAACCGAGAAATCAATAGCCTGGAAGACCTAAAAGGCCTCAAAATCCGTATGCCGGGGCTGGGCGGTGAAGTGATCAAACGCGCCGGTGCTGAGGCGGTGAATATCCCCGGTGGTGAATTGTTTACCTCCATGCAGACCGGCGTTATCGACGCCACTGAGTGGGTTGGGCCGGCCAACGACCTGGCGTTCAGCTTCCATCAGGTGGCCAAGTACTATTACTACCCCGGTTGGCAGGAGCCGGGCCCGGCGCTGGAAATTATCATTAACAAAGAAAAGCTGGAAACCTTGCCCGCTGACCTCCAGGCCATTGTGGAAGTAGCTTCCCGCGCAGCCAGTACCGATATGCTGGATAACTACACCGCCACCAATGCCGGCGCCTTGGATAAACTCATTAATGAACACAATGTGGAAGTACGCCCGTTCCCCGACGATGTATTGGCAGAAATTTATCGCATCAGCGAAGAAGTGCTACAGGAACAGGCCGCCGCTGACCCTGCGTTTGCCAAGGTCTACAAATCTATTAATGACTACCGCACCCAGGTGCGCAAATACCACAAACTGACCGAGCAGGAATACTATCGGGTGAGGGATTTGGATAAATAAAGCGACGGGTTACGGGCTGCGGGTTGCACGCAGCCCTGGCGAGTAGTCTGGTAAGGAATGCTGTAGATGGACGATTTTCTTTTTTGGTTGTGGGTCAGTGCCGCTTGGGTGATTGTTGCCGCAACCTCATACACTGTTGTTTTCTTTCATGTGTTTTTTCAGGATTACCGCATAGCGCTACTGGTGCTTTCTGGAAAACTGTTGGCAGCTATGGCGTCATTTCACTCGTGGACGCTGTGTGCTGTGCTTGCTGCGTTGAGTGGCTTGGGGGCGATTGGATTTTTCTGTTACCACTTGGCGAAGAATATTCGCCAACGTCGTTTTTGGCTGCCTCTTGTTCTGTTTGTTATTTCCTCCACCGGTGCGGTGATGAGCTTTATTAAACTCTCATCTATAAATCAATAGTCATTGAGTGACGACCTGGGTATAGGGAGTTGGATAAATAGTTGCCTTGGGGCTACACTGTTTAACAGTGTTAAACATGGTTAAACGAGGTATGTGATGTTGGGAGTTCGACTCGATGAGGGTTTGGAGAAGCGTCTGGCATCTCTGGCTGAAAAAACCCAGCGCTCCAAAAGCTACCACGCCAAAGAAGCTCTGCGCCGCTACATTCAACAGGAAGAGGCCAAAGAGCAAGCGAAGCAAGAAACGCTTAGCCGCTGGCAGGCTTATCAGGAAAGTGGTGAGGTGGTTAGCAGTGAGGCGGTGACCGATTGGCTGAATAGCTGGGGAGAAGACAAGGAAAGTCAATGTCCGGTGAAGTAGTATGGTTGCCCGACGCGGTAAGGGACGTGGCTCGACTGCGTGATTTCATAAGCGCGGAAAACCCCGTCGCCGCACAACGCGCAGCCAGGCGCATCCGGGAAATGGCGACAATCCTTGCCGAAAACCCCCAAGCCGGTCGTCCGGTTGATGATCTGTTCCCCTTCCGGGATTTATTTATCCCGTTCGGCGCTGGTAATTACATTGCCCGCTATCGAGAGGAAGAAAACAGAGTGGTTATTGTAAGGGTGTGGCACAGCAGGGAAGAGAGGTTATAAGCACACTTCGAACAGCGCTCAGAATGGCAATCCTGCTCGGTCAGCTCGGTGCCCGTGGCGCGTAGCCCGAAGCTATTCCCCTAACCACCCCCGCAATACCTTCTCCAACTCCTTCAAGCCCTCTTTTTTCGGCGCGGAAAAAGTTTGCACACTAATATTGTTATCCAAGCCTAATTGCTTCAGTTCCTTACGCACTTTCTGCAAAGTGTTTTGCCCCGGCCCGCGTTTTAGTTTGTCGGCTTTGGTGAGCAAAATATGGGTGGGCATATTGGCGTCGGCGGCCCATTTCACCATTTGCAGGTCGTAGGGTTGCAGTGGGTGGCGAATGTCCATTAGTAGTACCAGGCCGCGCAAGGATTGGCGTTCCTGCAGGTATTCCGCCAGGTTGCGATCCCAGCGCTCTTTCATAGCTTTGGGTACTTTGGCGAAACCGTAGCCGGGCAGGTCCACCAATCTCTGGTTGTCGCTGAGCTGGAAAAAATTAATTAACTGGGTGCGCCCCGGCGTTTTGCTGGTGCGGGCCAATTTGTGGTTGTCGGTGAGGCTGTTAAGCGCGCTGGACTTGCCGGCGTTAGAGCGGCCGGCAAACGCCACTTCACTACCCTTATCGGGGGGGCATTGGGCCAGAGTAGGGGAGCTTTGGGTAAAGATGGCAGAGGTAAAGCGCAACGTCATTAGTCGACCCTTGGTACTATTGGCGATGCGGGCTATAATGCGCCGCCAAGCCGGTGGAAAACCGCTGCGATAATAACCCAGATCAGCGCACTGTTGGCCTTTATCGTGCCAATATCCTGTGCGGCCAGGTCACTCGCAAAATCATAAGGTGTCGTCATTCATGAAGCAGGTTCTTAACAACACAATTGTGGCTGTCGCTCTTTCTGTGGGCTTTGCAACAGCGCCCCTGGTACAGGCCGAAGGCGATGCCGCTGCCGGTAAAACCAAGTCGGCTGCCTGCGCGGCATGCCATGCAGAAACTGGCAATAGCCTGAGCCCGGCGTTTCCGAAAATTGCTGGCCTCGGTGAGAAGTACCTGTTCAAGCAGTTACAGGACATTCAATCCGGCGCTCGCCAGGTGCCGGAAATGGCAGGCCAGTTGGACGCTATGAACGAGCAGGATCTGGCAGACATTGCCGCTTATTTTGCCGGCAACCCCATGCAGATTTCTGGGGCCAAGGAAAAAGACTGGCCCCTGGAAGAGCTGGGTAGCGCTGAATTCCTGGCCTTGGGAGAACAAGTATTCCGCGCAGGTAATATGGAAACCGGAGTGCCTGCCTGTACGGGCTGTCACTCACCATCCGGTCAGGGCAATGCCCCTGCAGCCTACCCCAAACTGGGCGGCCAGTTTGCCGATTACCTGGTGAAGCAGCTGAAAGCATTCCGCAGCAACGCCCGCACCAACGATGGCGACAGCCGCATCATGCGCGATGTGGCGGCCAATATGAGTGACAAGGAAATCGAAGCGGTGGCGAACTACATTTCCGGCCTGCACATAGGGGCTGGCGAGTGACCACTCTCCGATTAGAGAAAAGGCAGCTTCGGCTGCCTTTTTTATTGCTGCTTTTGGTCTGCCTGCCGTTTGCTGTTGCGGCACAGGCAGCGGATGAATTCCAGGCCGGCGTGCATTACCGGGTACTGCCAGAACCGGTGGCCACTGCTGACCCCAAGCGGGTGGAAGTGGTCGAAGTGTTTTGGTACGGCTGCCACCACTGCTACCGCTTTACCACCCGCATTCGACAGTGGGCTGCAGAACTTCCCGACGACATAAATTTTGTGCGTATGCCCGCCATCTGGCACCCCAAAATGGCGCTGCATGCCCAGGCTTATTACGCTGCTGAGGAACTGGACGTGCTCGATCAGCTGCACCCAAAACTGTTTGATGCCATTCATGCCAAGGGTAAGAAGCTGGATACTGAGTATGAGATTTACCAGCAGTTTGTTGAGGCAGGCGTGAAGGAAGATGATTTTAGCCGTGGCTTTCACAGCTTCCGGGTGCGCAGTCGATTATTGCGTGCGGAGCAACGCAGCCGACAGTACCTTGTCATCTCAACCCCCTGTATGGTCGTTAACGGCAAATACCTGGTGACGGTTGAGGGCGCTGGCAGCCGCGACAAGATGCTGGACGTGGTGGAATTTTTGTTGGCTCGTGAAGCCCAATAAATAACGCCGGTTGTTAAAGCCTGTTAACGTGAATTGACGCCAACCGGGCAACAGGTAAGATAACGCCTTTTTAAGGCATACCGTGCAAGGTTTTGGAGGGAGTAAATGCGCCAGTTGTTTTCTGTAAGTAAGTTATTTTCTGTAATGGCCACTGTGTTTGTGATGACCGTGGCGGTGGGTTGCCAGGCGGGCAGCGGCGAGAAGTTCGAAGCGGGTAAACACTACTTTGTGTTGCCCCAGCCGGTGCGCACCAGCGACCCTCAAAAAATTGAGGTGGCGGAAGTGTTCTGGTACGGCTGCCCGCATTGCTTTCAGTACACCAGCCAGGTCAAAGAGTGGGCCGATGGCCTGCAAGAGGATGTCACCTTTGTGCGCAACCCTTCTACCTTGGGGCGCAAAACTGCTGAGATTCACACCCGTGCGTACTATGCCGCCAAGGCCATGGGCAATCTGGACAAGATGCACGGCAAGCTGTTTTCGGCGTACCACGTTAAAAAGAACCGCATGAAAAACGAACGTGAAATCAGCGACGTGTTTTTGGAAGCCGGTGTTGAACGGGACCAGTTCAGCAGCGTATTCAACTCCTTTGGCGTGATCAGCCAATCCATGCAGGCGCAATCGAGGGCTACCGGGTACCGTGTTACCGGCACGCCTTGTATTATCGTCAACGGCAAATACCGCATTACCGGGGAGTCGGCCGGTAGCAACGAAGGCATGCTGGAAGTGGCGGAATTCCTGATCGAAAAAGAGCGTCAGGCAAAAAAATAGGTTATATCCTTATGCACATGTCTGATACCCGCAGCTGCTGACGCGCTGCGGGTTTTTTTATATAGTAGCGCCCTCAAATTATACGGCAGCGTCCTTATTGCCACCTTTCTATTATTTCCCCACTCTTAGGTACAACTTTAGGTACAACGATGAAACCCAGCCTGAAACCGGCCAATCCCAATTTTTCTTCCGGCCCCTGCAGCAAACGCCCTGGATACGACGTGGCATCTCTCGATTTGCGTACCCTGGGCCGCTCCCACCGCTCCAGCATTGGTAAGGCTGTGCTCCAACAGGCCTGTACAGATACGGCAGAGCTTCTCGGCCTGCCAGAGGGTTATCGGGTAGGAATTGTTCCCGCCTCCGATACCGGTGCCGTGGAGATGGCATTGTGGTCGCTGTTGGGCCCACGCCCGGTGGATGTGATGGCCTGGGAATCCTTTGGCAGTGGCTGGCTGACAGACATTACCAAACAGCTGAAGCTGGACAACGTAAATGCGCTGACGGCGGATTACGGCCAATTGCCGGATTTGTCACAGGCCGATCCGGATCACGATCTGGTGTTTACCTGGAACGGCACCACTTCCGGGGTGAAAGTGCCTAATGGCGACTGGATCGCCGATGATCGCGCAGGTTTGACCATTTGTGATGCCACTTCGGCGGTGTTTGCCCAGCGCTTGCCCTGGCAAAAGCTGGATGTAGTGACCTACAGCTGGCAGAAAGTGCTGGGCGGCGAAGGCGCCCACGGTATGTTGATCCTCAGCCCTCGTGCTGTGGAGCGGCTGGAGAGCTATACGCCACCCTGGCCGCTGCCAAAAATTTTCCGGCTCACCAAAAATGGCAAGTTGATCGAGGGGGTTTTTAAGGGCGCCACCATTAATACGCCCTCCATGCTGGCAGTGGCAGATTACGTGGATGCCCTGCAGTGGGTGAGATCTCTGGGTGGTGTGGATGCCGCTATTGCTCGCTCCGAAGCCAACCTGGCCGTAGTGGAAGCCTTTGTTGCCGAACACGACTGGATCGACTTCCTGGCCGCTGACCAGTCCACTCGCTCCAATACCAGCGTGTGCCTGAAACTGGATCTGCAGGAAGACCAGGTGAAGGCCATGGTGAAGTTACTGGATGACGAAGGGGTTGCCTACGATATTGGCTCCTACCGCGATGCACCGGCTGGTTTGCGCCTGTGGTGTGGCGCCACCGTTGAAGCGGACGACCTGAGAGCGCTGATGCCCTGGATTGATTGGGCTTATCGGCAAGTTAAGTCAACAAGTTAGTCACCAGGTTCAGTAAAAAGTCCGTCATCCCCGCGTAGGCGGGGATCCATCGTTGTTCGGAGCATCGAGCTATATGGATTCCCGCCTGCGCGGGAATGACGAAAATTAAAGAGCGTAAAGAATTTCATTTTTCGAGACAGCACTATGTACAAAGTTCGCACCTACAACCAGATTTCCGCCAAGGGTCTGGACCGATTCCCTCGTGACAATTACGAAATTGCCAGTGAGTTTGCCGCTCCGGATGCCTTTATGTTGCGCAGTCAAAAACTCCATGACCTGGATGTTCCGGAAAGTGTTCTGGCGGCTGCCCGTTGCGGTGCCGGGGTTAACAACATTCCCGTAGACCGTTTCAGCGAGCAGGGCATCGTGGTGTTCAACACCCCCGGTGCCAATGCCAATGCGGTAAAAGAGCTGGTGATTGCCGGTATGTTGCTGGCGTCGCGGGATATTGTCGGAGGCATGAACTACAGCCAGAGCCTGACCGATATCGACGACGCTGCTGTCATGTCAAAAGATGTGGAGGCCGCCAAGAAGAATTACGCTGGTGGTGAAATCTCTGGCAAGACCCTCGGAGTGGTGGGCCTGGGCGCCATCGGCTCCATCATTGCCAACACCGCTCTGGAACTCGGCATGAATGTGGTGGGTTATGACCCGGCCATTTCCATTGAAGCGGCCTGGAGCCTGTCGAGCCGGGTAGAGCGCATGGAAAACCTGCAGGCGCTGTTGTCCCGCTGTGACTTCATTACCCTGCATGTGCCGGCCATTGAGGCCACTCACCACATGATCAATGCTGAGATGCTGCGCTGCTGCAAGCCCAATGCGGTGTTGCTCAACTTTGCCCGCGAGCAGATCGTGGATGAGGAGGCACTGGTAGAGGCGCTGGAGCAGAATCAGTTGGGCAAATATGTAGCGGACTTCCCATCACCGCTGCTGTTGGGTCGCGACAATGTATTGCTGCTGCCTCACCTGGGGGCAAGTACCTCAGAGGCGGAAGAAAACTGCGCCGTGATGGCAGCGGATCAGCTGATGGATTTTCTTGAGAACGGCAATATTCTCAATTCCGTCAACTTCCCGAAGACTCGTATGGGACGCAATGGCGGCCACCGCATTACCTTCTGCAATCGCAATGTGTCCGGTGTACTGGGGCAGGTGTTGTCGATTCTGGCGGATCGCAGTATCAACGTCATCGACATGGTCAACAAAAGTCGTGGCGATGTGGCCTACAGCATTATCGATGTGGAGCAGCAGCCCGGCGACGAGGTGATTGCCGCCATTGCTGATATTGAGGAAGTGGTGAGAGTCAGGGCTCTTTAACGGCCATTGTCGCTACTGTGAAGGCAAACGGATGGTTGATTGTCCGTTTGTCTTCAATCCTCACTATTGTCACTTTCCAATCGCTCGCACTCTACTTGCAGTTCTTCCAGAGCGGTCATGGCCTGTGAATGGCGCTGATTTTTGATGGCCCGGTGCAGGATGGCTACTTTTACTTCCAGCTCTGGCAGTTTGAAAATACCGGCAATGCCTTTCAGCTGGTGAACCGGGTCTCCCGCGTCTTCCATACGATCCTGCTGACAGGCATCTGCGGCCTGTGACACCAGCCGTTTCACCTCCTCGATAAATTCACGTACCGGAACCTCATCGCTCAGCTTTTTGCTGGGCAGTGGCGACGTCGGGTCGATATCCGGGCGGCAATAGCGCAGGATCTGTCGCAACAATTGCTCTTCATCCACCGGCTTGAACAACAACTCGGTAATACCCGCTTCTTTCAGTGCCAGTTTTTCCTGCTGCAGCACATCCGCGGTGATGGTGATGATGGGGGTCATGCTGTTAGCGCTGGTGCCACTGCGAATGGCGCGCACGGTTTCGACGCCGCTTTTTTCCGGCATATGGATGTCCACCAACATGATGTCGAACTTGTCTTTGTCGCAGGCGGCAACCGCCTCAACCCCGTTGCGGGCCGTGACACAATAGGCTCCTTCCCGGGACAGCAATAGCTTGAGAAATTCCCTGGTAAAGCGGTTGTCCTCGGCAATCAGTATGTTGAGGCCCCCCAGCAGTTTTTGCCCCACGGCGGAAACAACCAGTTCATCCGGGCGACGCTCCAGCAGTTGTTTCAGGGCGCGGTGCAGGGACAGCTGGGTAGCGGGCTTGTCCAGTACCTTCATGGTCTGGAATTGCTGTTGGCAATAATCCCGGCGACAGGATTCCGGTTCGGCAGAGAGAATCAGCAAGGGAACGTTGCAGGTTTTTTGAATCTGGTCCAGATATTGGTAGTTGATGTGGCAATCGACACTGCTGGGCAAGTTCACCACCAACGCATCCAGCGGTGTACCCTTAAGGGATTCCAACGTATCTACCGTTACCAGCTCGGCACTGAAACGGCACAAACTGTGGGTAACCGCCTGCCGTGACAGGTCGTGTTTGTCCAGCAGGCCAATGCGGGCATCGAGGTTGGGTGGGTCTTTTTCCACCGCGGTGGTGGGCAGTGTTAACTCAATGTGGAATACCGTGCCCATGCCTTCGGAGCTGTCCAGGCGAATGCTGCCACCCATCAGCTCCAGAAGACTTTTGACAATGGACAGCCCGAGACCGGTGCCCCCATAGCGACGGGTGATGGAAGTGTCCACCTGGGAAAAAGCGTCGAACAGGTTGTTGCGGCGATCCTCCGGTATGCCGATGCCGGTATCGCTGATGATGATGCAAAGGTCGCTGTATTCATCCTCCCTTGGCGTGGCACTCACGGTGGCGCGCACATAGCCGGTGTTGGTGAATTTCACCGCGTTGGTGATCAGGTTAATCAGTATTTGTGAAACCCGAAAGTGGTCGCCCACCACCATGCCGGGGACTTCCGGTGAAATATCCAGAATTAATTCCAGCTTTTTGTCCCGCGCCGACAGTGCCTGCTGGCGCACGGATTGCTCCAGGGTTTCGATAAGGTGAAAAGGCTCGGTTTCCAGGGTAATGGCGTTGGCCTGCAAACGGCTGTAGGCGAGAATGTCATCGATCAGGTTGAGTAACTGGCTGGAAGACTGATTGATGATGGTGCAGTAATTGCGCTCCGCATCGCCAAGCTCGGCGTCGTGCAGCAGCCGGGTAAACCCCTGAATGGCGGTAATAGGGGTGCGCAGCTCGTGGCTCATGCGCGCCAGAAAATCGCTCTTGGCCTGGTTGGCGGCTTCGGCGGTTTCCCTGGCCTGGTGCAATTCGCTGTTTTTCTCGCGCAGGTCTTGTAGTGCTCGTTCCAGCTTGGCGGTGGCCTGGCGCACTTTGCCTTCCAGATTGCTGCGCCCTTCCGCCACGGATTTGGCCAGCAGGTTGATGCCCTGGGCAAGGCGTGCCAATTCCACGGTGGAGGTTTGCTGGGCACGGGCTTCCAGATTTCCCGCCTCCATGGATTTGACGGTTTTGGTTAACTGCAGCACCGGATTAACAATGGTGCGCCCTAGAAACAGTGCCAGCAAACCAGCGATAATAAGCCCGGCGATACCCAGGCCGACACCGGTCATCACAATGGCTTGTTGCTGGCGGTGGATGTCGGTGGTATCAAAACCGGCGATAACCCAACCGATAACACGCCGTTCTGAAGTGTCCCCTTCTGAGTAATCACTAACGTCCAGTTCCGTGAGGAACACTGGCTGTTGCAGGTAGAGCAATTGCTCGTCCTGATGCTTGCTCAGGAAGCGCATTTGCAGCAGTGAGTCGGGCACTATGAAGCCATTGGACGTGGCCAGTGGCAGGCGATCTTCACTGAGAAAAGAAACACCGGACAGGTTGGGGAAATTCAGGTTGTTGGCCAGAAAAGCCAATTGTTCGCGGTTGCCCGCATAGAGTTCCAGCTCGGCGCTGGAGCCCAGAAACTGGGTACTGATTTTGCCCGCCTGCTCAAATTGTTTTTGCGAATCCTGGTGGCGGGCTTGCACCAGATAGGCGGTGAGCAACGCCGTAACCAGCACCAAGGGCAGCGCCGCCGCCAGGGTAAAGCGCATACCGATGTTCATGTTGACGAACCCCTTCATCGTTGTTGTCCGGGGTTTGGTGCAGTATCCATGGCTTGTTTAACAGCATTTTCCAAGCGGCGATCACCGGGCAATTTAATGCCCAGCGAACGCGCTACATTGGGGTTGCTCTTGATGGTGAAATAGTTGGGGTAGCGGGCTGTAGGCAGTGGTTGCCCTGGTGAATCAAGCCACTGGCTGACCAGCTCGCCGGCGTCGCGACCAATATTTTCAGGTGTTGAATAAATAGCGGCCAAAGCCCCAGCGTTGACGTAGCTGCCGGAGTAGGCAATCACCGGTATGCGCTGGCGAATGCTGAGGTGCAACAGAGTTTTGGCAACGCTTTTGTTGAGTTCCGCTTTGTCCGGATTGACCAGAAACAGGTCGCTGGCGGCGACAATGGGTGACAGGGCTTTGTGGTGGCTGGTGGTGGTGTCGAGTTCTGTTTGGTGTAGTTGCAGCTGATACTGTTGAGCCTGCTGCTCGATACGCGGTAGTAGTTGGGTGGACTGTGGGCCCACGGCGGTACCGAGTTTTTCCGCCTTGGGGGCAACCAGCTTGATCAAAGCAAAATAGCGGGACATGGGCTGGTCGAAGAACACCGCTGAGGTTGCTGGCGCCGATGTCGCACGGCCACTTTTTTCCAGGGTGTTCCAATAGGTGCTGCTGGGCAAAAAGGTGCACAGCAGGGGGATTTTATCGGCGCGTTGCATTGCCTGTTTGCAGGCGTTGGAACCCACCGCTACCAGCAGGTTGCTGTTTGCGGTGGGCCAATTGGTTTGGTCGGCGGTTGTCAGCCTGAATCGGGTGTTGGGGTGGGTTGCGTTGACGACATTTTCAATGCGCAGGGCAGCTTTCCGGTAGTAGCTTTTTTCACCGGACAGCACAAGCTCAACCGTTGTATCGGTATGTGTATCGGCCTGGGAAAATGAAGCGCACAACAGAAACAGCACAAACCACAGTGGGCTCGTGCGCCGCATGTTGTCCTGTTTGCTATGCATTCCTTCCATGATCCTTGTGCGCTATTAGCAGCGGTTGGCAGTATACCCCGATGTTTTCCATATCGGCATCCGCTTTTGGTGGTTACTCAATGTGTAGCTTCAATTCCAGGAAATACCGGGAATGAAAGCGGTTGTTCTGGTTAAAGTCCGGGTAGCTGCCACCACCGATGTTCTGTGCTACCAGGGAAATAGTGCTGTCCACAGTGCCCAGTTGCAGCTGGTAGCTGAGCTGGGCGTCCCAGCGGGTAAATGAACTGTGGTGTTCGCCACCGCCGCGCCACTGCACATCGTCTTGAAAATAGAGGGTGGTGCTGGCACTGAGTTTGTCGTTCAGATGTTTACCGAACAGCAGGCTGGCCGTGTGGGTGGGGTTGGTGTTTTCCAACGGCACGCCAAAAGGCGTGGGAGCGCCGCTCAGGTCGGTGTACGAATACTGTGCCGCCAACAGGGTTTTTGCATCGGGCTGATATTTCAATTGCAGCTCAATACCTTTGCGATCGCTGAAGAAAATGTTGTCGATAACGGCGATGTCGTCATCGTCGGACAGAGGACTGGTGGTGATCAGTTCCCTGCGCTGCTCCAGTCCATCCCTTATTTTTTCCATATAAAGGCGCGCATCCAGAGTGAGGCCCCTGTCCGGGAAGTTGGCAATGTAGCCAATGTCGTAACTGGTGAGCTTTTCCTCGCTGAGGTTTTCACCGGCGCGGCGAATGGCAACCAACAGCTGGTTGCTGACAATATCCACATTGAACTCATTGGCTTCCAGCAGTGAGGGGGAACGGTTGCCGCGGGCTACCGTAAAGCGCAGGCTGTGGTTGTCGTCGATCAGATAGTTGACGCCTAAACGCGGTGAGGCAATAGTGTTGACCGTGTCGTTGTGCTCAATGATGGCCCCGGCGTTAACGATCCAGCGTTGGGCCGGCTGCCATTCCAGATTGCCAAACAGGCGGTAGCTGTTTTGGGAAACTTGTTCGATGGGCTCCAGCAGTGCTTCGGCATCAATCATCTCGTGGCGCACTCCCATGCCCCAGGCTGCACGCAGTTGCTGGTCAATATCAAATTTATGGCTCAGCTCGATGTCGTAGCGCTCTGTTTCAATTTCGCGGAAACCGCCGACCAGCAAACCGTCTTCAATGCCGAAATTGTTCAGGATGGCGATGGCAGTGGGAATATCCGGCGCCAGGCCACCGGCCACCGCCAGCTCCGAAAGGCGGCCAATTTCCGCGCTGTTATCCCCCTGCAGGCGGTTGTGGTAAAAGTGCAGCTGCAGCTCGTCATTGCCCTGCAGCAGGCGCTGCCATTTGATGGATTGAAAACTCTGGTTGAAATCAGCGGTGGCGAAGGCGTTGAGATCGTCAGCGTCGCCAAAGCCGCTGCCGCTGTTACTGTGGCCAATATGGAATTCGATACTGTCGATGCTACTTGCGCTGTAGGTGGCACGCAGTTCTGTATGGCGCAGGTTTTGGCCGTCGTCATCTGGCCCTCTGGGTCGGTCGGTAAAACCGTCGTTTTCCTGGAAGCCCAGTGACCAGCGATAGTTGAATTTACCAAGGACGCCGTTAAATCGCGCCGAGCTTTCCCGTGTGCCGCGGGAGCCGACAGTAGCGCGCAGGGTTGTGCCCTTATCCTGAATGGCGTCTCTGGTAATGATGTTGATGGCGCCCATAAAGGCGTTGGAGCCATCGCTGGCGGCATTGGTGCCACGTATCACCTCAATGCGCTCGATATCGTCCAGCTCAATGGACAGCGCGCTCCAGTTAACCGCCGAGAACAGCGGGTCATAGACGGAGCGGCCGTCTACGCGAACTTCCATGTGGTTAGGTAACTCCCGGCCAATGCCGTGGTAGCTGATGCCAAAGCGGTTGCCGTTTACCGAATAGGCTTGCATGCCGGGCACCAGGCGGAATAAATCGGTCCAGTTCTGTGCCCCGGAAAGCTCGATCATCTGGCGGTCAATCACCGTTGCGCTGGCCGGCGCCCTCGTCAGCAATTGATCAATGCGACTGATGCCGGTGACGATGGGTAAATCGATATAGATATCGCTTTCGGTAACGGTGTCGTCGCTTGCCCAACAGGTGGAGTTGCCAATAGCAGTGGCGAATATCAACACAGGTATTTTTTGTTTTTTCATGGTGTTATAAGTCTCAGAAATAACACATCCCTGCGAACGCTCTTTAACCGCATTCTAACCGCAGGTGGTTTTATTACAAACAGGCGCTAAACTGCCAAAGCTATTGGTTAATCGAATATCAGGAGCGATAGATGGCGCTGGAAAGCGAACGCCGCGAATACCAGTTTGGTCGGCTGACTCGGGAGAGCTTGGCAGATTCCCCCTTCCAGCAGTTTGAACTCTGGATGCAACAGGCGTTGGAATCTGACATCAAAGACCCCACGGCAATGTGTGTCGCTACCGTTGGTGCTGACGGACGCCCCTGGCAACGCATGGTGTTATTAAAAGGATTTGATGAGCATGGGTTTGTGTTTTACACCAATCTGGGCAGTCGCAAAGCTCGTGAAATTGCCGCCAATTCTCAGGTGAGTTTGCACTTCCCCTGGGTGCGCCTGGATCGTCAGGTGATTGTCGGCGGGCGTGCCGAGCCACTGCCAAAAACCGAAGTACTGAGTTATTTTTTAAAGCGCCCTGCTGAGAGCCAACTGGGTGCCTGGGCTTCCCGGCAAAGTGCCCCCATCAGCTCTCGACAGATACTGGAGGCGGAGTTTCAGCGCCTGAAAGACAAATTTTCCAAAGGCAAAGTGCCATTGCCGGATTTTTGGGGCGGCTTTCGGGTAGTTCCCGATTCCATCGAGTTCTGGCAGGGGGGAAATCGGCGCTTGCACGACCGGTTTTACTATCAGCTTGAAGATGGTGAGTGGGGAGTTGAGCGGTTGGCGCCTTAAGGGATGGCTACGGGCCACGGGTTTCGGGTTGCGAGCAGCCCCAGGGTAATTGTCATAGTGAGTGCAGGAGCGAATCTCACAAATATCCGCAAGTATAGAGACCCTTAGCTGTGCTCAGAGTGACGCTGCTACTAAGTCTTTAATGGCAATAAATATAGTTGCACAGCCTCCAATGCCTAGGAGAAATATCCTGGAAAGCCATGACAAACCAGTAAAAATGTCCCACCCCCCTTTTGCTACGCGGTACTCATCATAGCT
This sequence comes from Porticoccus sp. W117, assembly GCF_030341905.1. Taxonomy (GTDB): domain Bacteria; phylum Pseudomonadota; class Gammaproteobacteria; order Pseudomonadales; family Porticoccaceae; genus SCSIO-12696. The sequence goes on from NZ_JATAAF010000003.1 coordinate 139,156, forward strand.
TTTAGGAAAACTCAATACGCTGTGCAGCAGTAGACATATTCCCATTATCAGCATGCATCTTGAATCGTAATTTTCTGGAAAAACCCACAGTAAGCTCAGACCAGCGATTAAAGAGAGCCAGGAAAGCTTATTGCACTTGGATATAAATTCTGGCGCGAACCTGTGCATGGTCGTTTCTCTATAGTCTGCGCTACTTAAGTTTAAGCGACTTGCTGGTTTTGTTTTTGATACAGCTCCTTTAAAAACTCTGGAGCGAAATCCGCACCATTAGGCCATACAACAGTTTCAAGTTCCGGGTCTACGGCAACTTTTGAAAAGATAGCTACATCTTTTAGTGGTTCAAATACCGGGCCTTTGAGTTCATTTTTAATGTCTATTTTGCCGTCTGTTCCATCGTCAAAAGCAACCCAAAGGATGTAGTCTGATACGTATCGTGCGGACTTAATATGCAGCATAGGTATTACTCCAGCAGGGCGATGTAGCTTTGCAGTCGTAGGGTGGATTAGCGCAGCGTAATCCACCAATTTGTTGTAACGCGAAAATCGTTGGATTACGCCTTTGGCTAATCCAACCTACGTTATCTATTTTACGTTGTGAACTGCTCGCAACCCGAAACACGTAACTCGAAACTGGTTATACACTTCCATACCGCTCCGCCCCCGGCAGCCATCGTGCAATCAGCTGTTCCGCCAATTCCGGATGCTGGGCAAGCAATTGTTGGGCGCTGCGGCGCACGTCGGTGATCAGGTGGGCGTCTCGTTGCAGGTCGGCGATACGTAAGGAGATTTCTCCGGTCTGGCGGGTGCCCAGTACCTCACCGGGGCCACGCAGTTGCAGGTCTTTTTCGGCGATGCGGAAGCCGTCGTTGGTTTCGCGCATGATTTTCAGTCGCTCCACACCATTATTCGATAGCGGTGGGCTGTACAGCAACACGCAGTAGCTGGCGGCGCTGCCCCGGCCCACCCGGCCGCGAAGTTGATGCAGCTGCGCCAGACCAAGGCGCTCCGGGTTTTCGATTACCATCAGGCTGGCGTTGGGTACATCCACGCCTACTTCAATGACTGTGGTGGCCACCAGCAGGTCGATTTCCCCGGTTTTGAAGGCTGCCATCACCTGTTCTTTTTCTTTTGCCTTGAGGCGGCCGTGGATCAGTCCAATACTTAACTCTGGCAACAGTAACTGCAATTCATCCGCGGTGGCTTTCGCTGCCTGGGCTTCCAGTACGTCGGATTCTTCTACCAGGGTACATACCCAGTAGGCTTGGCGTTTTTCGCTGCAGCCCTTTCGCACTCGATCAATGATTTGCTGGCGGCGGTTGTTGGCAATGGCGACGGTTTCTACCGGGGTGCGCCCTGGCGGCAGTTCGTCAATGACGGAACAGTCCAGATCGGCATAAGCGCTCATGGCCAGGGTGCGAGGAATGGGTGTGGCGGTCATGACCAGTTGATGGGGGTGCTGGCCGCCGCCTTTTTCTCCTGACCCTTTCTCGCGCTGTCCTTTTTCACGTAAGGCAAGCCTCTGATGTACGCCGAAACGGTGCTGTTCATCGATAACGATTAAGCCCAGGTCGTGAAACTGTACATCGTCTTGAAACAGAGCGTGGGTGCCCACCACCAGCGCGGCACTGCCGTCGGCGATGGCGGCCAGTTGCGCTTCGCGGCCTTTGCCCTTGAGTTTGCCGGTGAGCCAGGCGATGCGAATGCCCAGCGGTTTAAGCCAGTTTTCAAAACTGTTGCGGTGCTGCTCGGCGAGAATTTCCGTGGGCGCCATAATGGCCGCTTGCTTACCACTGCCTACTGCTGCCAGCGCCGCCAGGGCGGCCACCACGGTTTTGCCGGAACCCACATCCCCCTGTACCAGTCGCAACATGGGTTGGGGTTTGGTCAAGTCGCTGCGAATTTCCTCAAACACTTGCTGTTGGGCATTGGTGAGGGTGAACCCTAATGACTGCAGAAATTGCTGGTGCAATTGCCGGGGTATGGCCAGCGGGGTGGTGCCAAAGCTCTGCACCCGTTGGCGTAACTGCAGCAGACTCAAGTGATGGGTAAGCAGCTCCTCAAAGGCAAGCCGTTGTTGCGTTGGGTGTTCCCCCGCAGCCAGTTTGTCCAGGGGGGCATTGGCCGGAGGTTGGTGCAAATAGCGCAGTGCATCCGCCAGGGAAAATCCGCTTTGTGGCGCCAGCTGTTCCGGCAGCAGTTCTTGCAAATTGTGGGAGGTAATCAGCGCCAACCCCTGGTTGGCCAGGGAGCGCATACGCTGTTGGGTCAAGCCTTCAGTGGCTGGGTAGATAGCAGTAAGGCTGTTTTCCAGAGCGGGTGGTTGTGCTTCTTTGAGCAGCTGATATTCCGGGTGATAAATTTCCAGCCCGGAGCTGCCTCGGCGCACTTCGCCATAGCAGCGTATGCGTTGGCCCGTTGCCAGATTGTTGCGTTGGGCGGCAGAGAAGTGGAAAAAACGCAAGGTGATGGTGCCGGTGTTGTCCTGCACCTTGCACATCAGGCTGCGACGCTTGCCAAACACGATGTCGGTGGCGCGAATTTCTCCTTCAATAACAATATCGCTAAACGGCTGCAGGGCGCCAATGGGGGTGATACGGGTGCGGTCTGTATAGCGGATCGGCAGGTGAAACAGCACATCCTGAACACTGCGTATGCCCAGTTTGTGGAGCTTTTCGGCAAACGCCTGGCCGACACCGTGGAGCGCGGTAACCGGAGTTTTATCCAGGCTTTTGGATAGCTTGATGGCCATGGCGCGCGACGGGCTCAGGCCATTTCAATATTGCGCAAGGGACTTTTCTGGATGGCGTTGCGCAGTGCATCGATGGCCTTGTGGCGCGGGAAGCTGGCGCGCCATGCCAGGGCGGCGGTGCGCGATGGTTTGACGCCACTAAAGGGCCGTGTCACCAGTGTGCCCTCGTAAGATGAGCTGCCCAAGGCCGCTGACATGGGCAATATGCTCACGCCCAGGCCGGTGGCCACCATATGCCGCAAAGTTTCCAGAGAGCTGCCCTCGGTGTGGGTGCGAATGCCGGTATCTTCCTGCTGCTGGTTGATGTTGGGCATCGCCTCCAGTACCTGGTCACGGAAGCAGTGGCCTTCGCCCATCAGCAAGACATTTTCTCCGTCCAGATCCGCAGGAGAGACGCTCTTTTTCTTTGTCAGTGGGTGGTTGCTGGGCAACAATGTCACAAAGGATTCTGTGTACAGGGGTTGGGTGACCACATCCGGTTCGGTAAACGGTAAGGCGACAATGATGACATCCAGCTCGCCGTTGCGCAGGCGCTTGCGCAGGCTGGCGGTGTAGCCCTCTTCCACCACCAGCGGCATTTGCGGCGACAATTCCTGTAGTTTGGGAATAAAGTGCGGATAAAGGTAGGGGCCGATGGTAAAGATGGCACCCACATGCAGAGGCGTGTTGAGCTGGTCACGGCCGGCGCTGGCGATGTCGCTAATGGCAGAGGTTTGTTCCAGCACCCGCTGGGCCTGAGCCACTACCTTCTCGCCGGTTGGTGTGGTGCGCACACTGTTTTTGGAACGCTCAAACAGTTCCACTTCCAATTCCTGCTCCAGCTTTTTTACCGCGATACTGAGGGTGGGCTGGCTCACATGGCAACGGTCGGCGGCGCGGCCAAAATGTTGCTCTTGGGCCAGTGTCACGATATAGCGCAATTCTGTTAAGGTCATGGGCTGTTTTTCCTTACAAATGAAACTCTGGTAGAGAATATTTGCCTTTACCTGACTCGCCGTAAACACTTCCATGTGGGCTCGTCGTCAGCATCCATGCTGACGGCGGTCAGGTAAAGGCAAATATTCTCTCCCTCTAACCTGCTGGCGATAGCGAAAGAGTATTACATTTGAATAAGCAATTGAAATTGTTATTGCTAGGTTGTGGCGATATTGCCACCCGCTTGGCTGCCCACTTATCTGTCGAGCATTACGATATTACTGGCGCTCGACGTACTCCGTTAGCGGGTACAACTTTTCCGGTATTGGCGGCAGATGCCACCAGCATGAGCGATATGTGCGACCTGATGACCCTCGGTTTTGATGCGGTGGTGGTAACCATGACTCCCAGCCAACGCAGTGAGGCGGGCTACCGGAACAGCTATCTCAAATCTATGGAAGTTTTGTTGCAGTCTGTCAATGCAAGCGGCAGTAGCCCATTGGTGCTGTTTGTGTCCAGCACCAGCGTGTATGGCCAGGACGATGGCCAGTGGGTGGATGAACACTCAACCACAGAACCTGGCGGTTACTCCGGCCAGGTGATACTGGAATCCGAACGCTTGTTGCAAAACAGTGATTTGGCCAGCTGCATCGTGCGCTTTTCCGGCATTTATGGCCCCGGGCGCCAGGCTCAACTCAGGGCGGTGCACAGCGGTAAACCTCTGACTCGCCCAAATGGCTGGACCAACCGTATCCACAGTGAGGATTGCGCCGGTGTGCTGGCTCATCTGTTGGAAAAATACTGCAGCGGTGATACTTTGGAGCCCGTTTATCTGGCCAGTGACCATCAGCCAATTAGCCAGTGGCAGCTGCGCTCTTTTTTGTGTGGTTTGCTGGGGCGTGAGGCGCCGCCGCCCAGTGCGGAGCAACCAGCAAGTGGCAAGCGTTGCAGAAATCAACAGTTGGTAGCCAGCGGTTATCGCTTTCGCTATGTGGATTATCGGGCTGGCTATAGCGAACTGATACAACAATCTGAGGAAAATTAATGTCTGGACAAGGTTCCGGCGGCAACGTGATTGCCGCTATTTGTAATCTGTTTATTCCCGGCTTGGGGCAATTGGTGCAGGGCCGCCTGGGTGCTGCAATCCTGTTTTTTGTGCTGATTACCGTGGGCTATTTTTTCTGGCCACTGATTATTCCGCCGATCATTGCCTTTATTCTGCATGTCTGGTGCATTATCAGTGCCGCCCGTTTTACCCCTGAAGGCCATGGTTAGTAAAGGCAATGGTTAGCATACGCCCTGCCAGAGACACGGATCGCGACAGCCTGGTGGCTTTTAACTGTGCCATGGCACTGGAAACGGAAGGCAAAACCCTGAATTCAGATGTCGTCGCGGCGGGGGTATCTACCCTGCTGCAGCGCCCGGAGCTGGGCTTTTATCTGATCGCAGAGGAGGGCGGCGAGGCGCTGGCTTCGCTGATGGTAACCAGTGAATGGAGCGATTGGCGCAATGGTTTGTACTGGTGGGTGCAGAGTGTTTACGTGCGCCCGGAACACCGTCGACGCGGCATCTACCGTCAGCTGTATCAGGCCGTCCAGCAGCTTGCCAGCGAGCAAGGTGATGTGTGCGGTTTTCGCCTTTATGTGGAAAAGGATAACGTTCGAGCGCAACAGACTTATCGGGCACTAGGCATGTCTGAAACTGTCTATCAGATGTATGAGCAGTGCCCACCTGCAAGGAAATAAACTATGTCGCTGCGTTTGTTGATGCCTTTTCTGTTTTTGCTGCTGTCCGCTTGCCATCAGATTCCGGTGCAGGATATACAGGGTTCTCTGGGAGAATTGTCGCGTTTTGATAGCTATCGTTGGGGTTGGCCCGCACTCAAGGGCGGTGGCCGCCACGATCAGGATTTGCTGTTGCAGGACAGGCTGGTGCGGGAATCTGTGGGCCAGCAATTAACGGCATTGGGGCTGGCGCAACGGGCAGAGGATCAAACCGCGTCTTTGGTGGTGGATTACAAGCTGCTGTTTACTCCGGAGCAATACGCCAATTTGGAGCAACCCCAGGGCGGCTGGGTATGGAAGCGCGATCAGGAGGGTGAGTTGCAGCGCAGCCGGGTTGACCCCAATGCCACCATCACCCTGGACCGAGCGACGCTGAATGTAACGGTGTTCAATAGCGATAAAAGCCAGGTGATCTGGGAGGGGCAGGCCAGTGATCTGGTGGATCACAGTCACCCGCCAGAACAGATCATTCGTGCAATTCAGAAAATGGTTAAGGGCCTGTTTGTGCGGTGATTGTTGTCATCCTGAGGGAGTGTAGCGACCGCGAGGATCTCAGTATCCAGTTAACTATAGAGATCCTTCGCTACGCTCAGGATGACAGGAGTGGTGCTCGGGACAGCAGGCTTTAAACCATCAAAATCCCATCCATTTCAACCAGTGCCCCTTTCGGTAATTCCTTCACGCCAATGGCAGCGCGGGCTGGGTAAGGCTCCTGGATATGGCGGCCCATGGCCTCATTAACGGCGCCGAAGTTGCTCAAGTCGGTAAGAAAAATATTCAACTTCACCAGCGACTGCAGACTGCCGCCAGAGGCTTCGCACACCGCTGCCAGATTTTTAAATACCTGTTCAACCTGGGCTTCAAAGCCCCCATCTACCATCTCCATGGTGTCCGGGTCCAGGGGGATCTGCCCCGACAGGTAGATGGTGTTGTTGACCTTAACGGCTTGCGAATAGGTGCCGATGGCGGCAGGTGCGTTGTCGGTGTGGATAATGGCTCTGTTTGGCATAGTGGTTCCCCTGTTTCTAGTTCTTGATTCTGGTAACGCGCCGCACCGCACTCAGGCTGCGGATACGGCGCAATATATTGGCCAGGTGTATGCGGTCGCGCACTCCCACCAGTACTTTGATGGTGCTCAGTTGTACGCTCTGGTCGCTGATGGAAATCTGGTCGATGGTGGCGTCTTGCTCGGTAATGCGCGCTGCCAGGGTGGCGACAATGCCTCTTTCGGAGATGACCTCGATCTGGCACTCCACGGGAAATTCACCCTTAACTTGAGGTGACCATTTCACCGGCATGCTCTTTTCCAGGTTGTTGCGAATGTTGGCCAGGTTGCCGCAGGATTCCCGGTGGATAACCAGCCCGCGCCCGGAGCTGAGGTGGCCGAGAATTGGGTCACCGGGAATGGGGCGGCAGCAGCGGCCGTAGCTGATCAGCATGGTTTCGTTGGTGTCCAGCAGCACCGGTGAGCCGATATTGGCTTGCTCTTTTTTGCGCTTCGACGGTGGCAGCATCAAGTTGGCCACCGCAAATGCCATGCGCTCGCCAAGGCCGATTTGCTGCAATACAAATTCGAACGAGGGTGCGTCAGTGGCTTTTAGCAGGCGCTTTACCCAGGACTTGCGGATTTCCGGGTAGCTGCTACCAAAGTTTTCCAGTGCTCGGTCCAGCAGCTTTTTGCCCAGAGTGACGGATTCCTGATGTTCCTGCTTTTTAAGGAAGTGGCGCACCGCGCTACGTGCTTTGGCGGTGATCACAAAGTTGAGCCAGGTGGGGTTGGGTTGGGCGGATTTGGCGGTGATGATGCGCACTTTCTGGCCGCTTTGCAGGGGCTCGGACAACGACGCCAGATGCCCATCCAGCTCGCAGGCGATGCAGCGGTTGCCCACATCGGTGTGCACCGCGTAGGCGAAGTCCACCGGGGTGGCGCCACTGGGCAATTCGATGATTTTGCCCTTGGGGGTGAACACGTAAATCTCGTCCGGGAACAGGTCGGTTTTAACGTGCTCGATAAACTCCAGCGGGTTGCCAGCGTGTTGTTGCAGCTCCAGCAGCCCCTGTACCCAGCGGCCCGCTCGCGAGTGCGTACTGAGTGGGGTTTCGTCATCGCTGGCTTTGTAAAGCCAATGGGCGGCGATGCCGTAATTGGCCATGGCGTCCATATCTCGTGTGCGAATCTGCACTTCGATGGGTACGCCATGCATGCCCACCAGTACGGTGTGCAACGACTGGTAGCCGTTGGACTTGGGGATGGCGATATAGTCCTTGAATTCACCGGGTACCGGTTTGAACAGATTGTGAATCAGTCCCAGCACCCGGTAACAGTTATCGACGCTGTCTACCACGATGCGGAAAGCGAACACGTCCATGATTTCCTTGAACGACTTCTTCTTCTGCACCATTTTCTGGTAGATGCTCCACAGGTGTTTTTCCCGCCCGCTGACCTCGTTGTCAATTTTTTCCTTGCTCAGCTCCAGCTCGATGGTTTGCTTGATTTCCGACAGCAGTTCGGTGCGGTGCCCCCTGGCGGCTTTGCGAGCTTCGCGCATGCGCCGGCTGCGCAGCGGGTGCAGGGCGTCAAACCCCAGCTCCTCGAATTCCACCCGGATATCATTCATCCCCAGGCGCTGGGCAATGGGGGCGTAGATTTCCAGAGTTTCCCTGGCGATTCGGCGTTTTTTCTTGGGGTTGAGTACCCCCAGGGTGCGCATGTTGTGCAGGCGGTCAGCCAGTTTTACCAGTACCACGCGAATGTCCTTGGCCATGGCCAGGGTCATTTTCTGGAAGTTTTCTGCCTGTTGTTCTGCTTTGGAGGAGAATTCAATTTCGGTGAGCTTGCTGACACCGTCCACCAGCTCGGCGACAGTTTTGCCAAAGCGGCGGCTGATCTGCCCCTTGGTGGCGCTGGTGTCTTCGATCACATCGTGAAGCAGCGACGCCATCAGGCTCTCGTGATCCATATGCATATCCGCGAGGATATGAGCCACAGCCACAGGGTGAGTGATGTAGGGGTCGCCGCTCTGCCGATACTGGCCTTGATGGCACTGCTCGGCAAAGCGGTAGGCGCGAATGACTTTTTTTACCTGGTTGGGTTCCAGGTAGGAGGAGAGTTTACTGCTTAGCGGGTCAATCAGAGACAACGCCTTGCTCCCCATGCTGTTGCGGCGAACTTACTCGGCAGTATTGGCTGCAGCGGTTGGATCAGTTTCTTGCGCTACAGTGCCCGCCATATCCTGAGCCAGGGTGTCGAGGGCCAGCAGGTCGTCTTCGCTAGTTTCTTCCTGGGCGAGAATGTCAGAGGTAACGATGCCCTGCTCAATTTCACGCAGTGCCACTACCGTGGGCTTGTCGTTTTCCCAGGCCACTTCCGGCTCTTTGCCGCCAACAGAGATTTGGCGCGCGCGCTTGGCGCCTACCAGAACCAGTTCAAAACGGTTGTCAACGTGGTCGAGACAATCCTCTACAGTAATACGTGCCATAAGTGTTTTCCGTCAATCTTAGGTGTTAGCCCACTTTTCGGGGGGCAGAACGGCCGATTGTATAAAATTTCACCGCCCGGACTCAATCTTTCAAACATTAATTTTCCAACAGTTTGGCCAATAATTCTCCATGACGGGCCTGTTGCTGGCTGAGTTGTAAGCGCTGGCATTCGATAATGGCGTGCAGCTGCTCCAATGCGGTATCGAATTGGTCGTTGATCACCAGGTAGTCTGCCTCCGGGTAATGAGACATTTCGCTGTCCGCTTCTGCCATGCGTTTGGCGATCACTGACTCATCGTCCTGGCCGCGGCCAGTGAGCCGTTGCCGCAATGCCTCCCTGGATGGGGGCAGAATAAAAATGCCTACGGTGTCAGGCATCAGGCGGCGCACCTGCTGGGCGCCTTGCCAATCGATTTCCAGAATTACATCGGCGCCCGCTGACAGGGTATCTTCCACCCATTGCTGGGAGGTGCCGTAATAGTTGCCGAATACCTCGGCGTGTTCCAGAAAGGCGTTTTGAGCCAGCATGGCGGTGAATTGCTCGTGGCTGACAAAGTGGTAATTGACGCCATCCTGTTCGCCGGGACGCATGGTGCGGGTGGTGTGACTGATGGAAACCTGCAACTGCTGGCAGCGTTCCAGTAGGGCCGCCACCAGGCTGGTTTTACCGGCGCCGGAAGGAGCGGATACGGTGTAAAGAGTGCCGCGTGCGGACATTGGCTTATTCCTGAAAAGAGGGTTCCTAAGAAAGTGTTCCTAAAAAAGTGTTGCTGAAAAGTCTATTTCTGAAGGAGGGTATTATTCGATATTTTGTATCTGTTCGCGCATCTGCTCAATCAGTACTTTCAATTCCACAGCGGAATTGGTGGTGCTGGTGGCATTGGATTTGGATGACAGGGTATTGGCTTCCCGGTTGAGTTCCTGCATCAGGAAGTCCAGGCGGCGACCGATTTGCCCAGGCTTGGTGAGAATGTGGCGTATCTCCCCCAGATGGGCTTCCAGACGATCCAGTTCTTCGTCCACATCGGCTTTTTGGGCCAGGTGCACCAGTTCTTGTTCTACCCGGTCGTTATCGATATCGCCCTTCAACTCCGCCAGTTTGTCGAGGATTTTTTGCCGCTGCGCAGCCATTAGCTCCGGCAAACGGGTGCGGACTGTGTCGACTTCTGACTGAATACTATCGAGCCGCTGTTCCACCATGGCCTGCAGTTTTTCACCTTCGCGCTCGCGCACGGAGCCCAACTGCTGTAGCGCCTGGTTAAACAAATCTGTGACCGCTTTTTTGAGCGCATCGGCATCCACTTCCGGTTCCCGCAGCACGCCGGGGTGGCGCAGCACGTCCAGTGGCGATACCTGCGCCGGGTCGGTCATCAGTGTGGCGATTTGCTGGCTGGCGTCCACATAGCGCTTTGCCAGGTCCAGATTCAGATCAACGGACTGACTGTTGTTTTCCAACTGTAATTGCAGATAGCAGCCCACTTTGCCTCGATGCAGTTGCTTGCGCGCCTGCTCGCGCAGGTTCATTTCCAGTTCGCGGACCGTTTCTGGCAGACGTAAATCCAACTCCAGATGACGGTGGTTAACGGAGCGAATTTCCCAAGTGATGTTGCCCCAGTCGTGTTGTGACGACTGGCGGGAGAAGGCGGTCATACTGCGGGGCATGGTGGTCTCTGATATTTCGGTGGTTGTTGAGGGAGGTATGGTAGCGGTGTGTGGGCTGTGGTGCTAGAAGAGAAAGTTGCGTGTTACGGGTTTCGGGTTGCGAGGAATTTCTGCCAACCGCTAAATTCAGCAAAGTAGCAGGCAGTGTCGAGGCCTGATAAGTAAGGCAAAAGTTTAATCTTGCTCGGGCAGCCCGCAACTCGAAACCCGTCGCCCGCTGCTTTTTTATTTAAAGGCTGTAAAATGTCCGCCTTTAGAAATCACCTTGAACAAGGAACTCAGTATGACCCGCCCCAGCGGCCGCCGCCCGGAACAGCTTCGCCCCGTTAAAATCACTCGCCACTACACCAAGCATGCCGAGGGCTCGGTACTGGTGGAGTTTGGTGACACCAAAGTGATCTGTACTGCCAGTGTTGAAAACGGCGTACCGCGCTTTTTGCGGGGCAGCGGCCAGGGTTGGGTGACCGCGGAATACGGTATGTTGCCGCGCTCCACCGGTGACCGTATGGGCCGTGAGGCGGCCCGTGGTAAACAGGGCGGCCGCACCCTGGAAATTCAGCGCTTGATCGGTCGTTCGCTGCGTGCCGCAGTGGACCTGCAAGCGCTGGGCGAAAATACCATCACCATCGACTGCGATGTGATTCAGGCAGACGGTGGCACTCGCACCGCTTCCATCACCGGTGCTTGCGTGGCGCTGGTGGATGCCATTGAGCACCTGCGCAAAGCCGGCAAAATCAAAGCTAAAGGCACCCCGCTGAAAAGCATGATTGCTTCAGTATCGGTGGGTATTTATCAGGGCACCCCGGTGCTGGATCTGGACTACCCGGAAGACTCCAACGCGGAGACTGACATGAACGTGGTAATGAACGCCGAAGGTGGTTTTATCGAAGTACAGGGCACAGCAGAAGCCGCGCCCTTTACGGCGGATGAAATGGCACAGATGATGGAGTTGGCCAAGCGGGGTATCACGCAATTGGTTAATGTGCAGAAGATGTCGTTGGCCCAGCCGTAGGCTGGGCCGGGAGACGGCAGACGTGAGATGAAAGACGTCTCTCATCTCACGTCTTTCGTCTCACAGTTCTTCAATATCGTAATCCACAATCACCGGCGTATGGGCTGAAAAATCTTTGGCCTTGTACATAACCGCGTACTCCACCAGCGGTGCCAATTCCTGGGATATCACTTGGTAGTCCACCCGGCGTCCGTCACCCTGGCCGATTGTGCCGCTGGGCCACCAGCTGAATTCGTCGGTATCGGAATTGCCGCGGCGGAACGCATCGCAATAGTCCAGGTCGCCAAACAGGGCATTCATCCAGCTGCGTTCGCTGGTGAGAAAGCCGGATTCTTCCCGGTAGTCATCGGGGTTTTCCAGGTCGCTGTCGGTGTGGGCAATATTCCAGTTGCCGCAAATAATATAACTGCGCCGTTTGTGGGAAATTTTTTCCAGATGGGCTTGCAGGTCATTAAAAAACTGACGTTTGATTTCCTGAGATGGAGTGCCGGTGATACCTGTTGGTGCCAGCAGCGAGCCAATGCTGATGTTGGCGAAGTCAGCCTGTAAATAGCGGCCTTTCATGTCTTCGCCACTGGCGAATCCGAAACCGTACATCAGGGCTTTGGGCATTTCGCGGGTATAAATAGCCACACCATTGGAATCCGGTGTGGCGTCGCCAAAGAAATAAGCGAAGTAGCCTTCCAGCTCAAACTGTGGCTGCCACTCTAGTTGATGCTCCTGTGCTTTGAGGTTTTGCAGACACAGAATGTCCGCATCCTGAGAAGCCAGCCAGTCAAACAGGCCACGCTCAGCAGCATGGTGAATTCCATCAACACAGAGACTGATAATGCGCATAATCACCCCTGGAAAATTTTCACAAACAAGATGCCGAGTATTTATGATTGTGGTTAAGACGGCTTGTCTGTCCGTGTATGATACCCGACAATTCCCGTGGCCAAAAATCGCGGATTTGAGGCATTGGACAACAGACAGCCTCTATTTGTGCACAATTCCACAGTATTATCGTTAATAACCCGGTAGCGGCCATATTCCCGACAGGGGATAGTAAATAACCGCTCCCATAGATAAAGGTAGACCTATGGAAGCCTATCAGCGAGAATTTTTACAACTCGCTATCGCCGAAAAGGCGTTGAAATTTGGTGAATTCACCCTGAAATCCGGCCGTGTCAGCCCCTACTTTTTCAATGCCGGAGAATTTCACAGCGGCGCAGCCCTGGCCGCACTGGGGCGTTTTTACGGTGCTGCCATTGAGGCATCAGGGGTACAATACGACCTGCTGTTTGGCCCTGCCTACAAAGGCATTCCATTGGCATCCACTACGGCGGTAGCGCTGGCGGATCACCACGGCCACAGTGTGCCTTATTGCTTCAACCGAAAAGAGGCCAAAACCCACGGTGAAGGCGGCTCGCTGGTGGGAGCACCCTTGCAAGGGCGGGCGTTAATCGTCGACGATGTGATTACTGCGGGTACTGCTATTCGCGAGGTGATGGAGATCCTTTCCCGCCATGAGGCCACGGCAGCCGGGGTGGTTGTTGGTTTGGATCGCAAAGAGAAGGGACGTGGCGAGCAGTCTGCCATACAGGAAGTGGAGCAGGAGTTTGGTGTGCCGGTGATCAGTATTGTCTCCATTGACCACATTATTGCTTATTTGCGGGAGGATTCGCAGCAGGCGCAAACACTAGAGAGTATTGTGGCGTATCGAGAGCAATACGGTGTTTAAAGGCTAATAGTTATGACGAAAACCCTTTCAAGATATCCGTTGGTGAAAAGCCTGGCGCCGTTGGCAATGGCTGCGGGCTTGTTGCTGACGGCTGTGCCGCAGGCCTGGGCTCAGCAGGAAGGCGGCCGTTACTACCGCTACGAGGATGCGCAAGGTAATACGGTGATTTCCACCAGCATTCCCAAGGAGTTTGCCGCCAAGGGTTACGAAATTCTCAGTGGCACCTTTAAATTGCTGCAAACCGTCGAGCCCCATGTCATTCTCAGCGACGAAGAAAAAGCCGCCAAACTGGCTTTGCAGCAACAGCAGGTGGAAGATCAATATCTGCTGAAAAGTTACAGTTCAGTGACTGAAATTGAAGCGGCCCGTGACCGTAAGCTGGACAGTTTGAGTCGCGATATTGCCCTGATCGAAGATAACCTCAAGAACACCCAACTGCAGCGCAAGCAGGAAGAGCGCAAGGCGGCGGACGCCCAGCGTGGCGGGCGCAACGTGTCCGAGGCAGTGATTAATATGCTCAGCGAGCTGGAGCGTCGCGAAGCGGATGCCCAGCAAGCCATGGCACAGCGTCGCGACGAATTGGAGAAGGAGCGCCAGCGCTATCAGGCTTATATCACTCGATACCAGCAGTTGACCCGGTAGAGTTGGCCCATCTTTTGAACCTTCACCCTGTCATCCTGAGGGAGCGGAGCGACCGCGAGGATCCCACAACTTGCAGGCTTTGAGATCCTCACGCCGCTTTGCGGCTCAGGATGACGGTGAAGCCTAAAACGGTTTGCTAAACAACTCCTGAGTTACCAACGACCACTGATCCTGCCACCCTTCTGTGGGTAGTTTTTTGAATCCGCTGCGCACAAATTGGCTGATGCGGCCCTCGGCCAGGGCGAGCATCAGATTGGCGCTGCTGCCGGTGGGCAGACGGGTACGAATGCCCTGGGTGACTTCCGCCTCCCGTAAAATCTGCTTGATTTGCGTTTCCATGCGATCGAACAACTGAACCACGCGGGTGTGCAGGCGCTCCGTTTCCCCGGTGAGGGCATCGCCATTGAGGATACGGGTGATTCCGGGGTTGCGCTCAGAAAAGGTCAGAACCAGGCTGAGAATGCGCTGGCAACGATTTTCGGCGTTGTGTTCTTCCGCCAGTATACGACTGATGCGGGTGAACAGGGTTTCCTCAATAAAGTCGATCAAGCCCTCGTACATCTTGGTTTTGCTGGGGAAGTGGCGATACAGCGCCGCTTCGGATACGCCCACCTCCCGCGCCAGGGCGGCAGTGGTTATGCGGGCGCCGGGGGCGCTTTCCAGCATTCGTGCCAACGCCTGCAGGATTTGCTGGCGGCGGGGAATGGCTTTATCGGTTTCTGCGGAATTCATTGTTATTGTAAATATCCAGTGCTTTAAAAATACGGTGCTTTAAAAATCTATGCTCAGATCGGGTTTGAGGCCCAACAGCTCGTTCTTGATACGCTCGGCCATGGCCAGCATGTTTTCTTTGTCGCTGCCTTCAAACCGCAGAGTGATTTCGGCGGAAGTATTGGAAGCGCGCACCAGGCCCCAGCTATCGCCATCTTCAACCCGCAAGCCGTCCACGGTAATCAGCTTGCAATCCTCAAAGGCGTCGCTGTCTGCCAGTGCTTCCACCAGAGCGAATTTTTCCTGCTCAGGCACCTGAACCCGGTATTCGGGGCTGGCCTCGGCGTTGGGCAGGGTGTCGTAAATATCATCCAGGCTTTGTTCCCTGAGGCTGATAATCTCTACCAGGCGCGCGGCGGCGTACATGCCGTCGTCAAAGCCGTACCAACGGTCGTTAAAGAAAATATGGCCGCTGTACTCGCCGCCCAGAGGCGCATCCAGCTCGCTGACTTTCTCACGCATAAAGGAATGCCCGGTTTTCCAGATCACCGGGCGACCGCCGTAATTGCCGATCAGGGCATTGAGGCGGCGGGTACTTTTAACATCGAACACAATGTCGGCGCCCGGTTGGCGGCTGAGCACATCGCGGGCAAAGATCATCATTAGTTCATCGGGCCAGACAATGCGTCCGCTGGCCGTGACGGCGGTGATACGGTCGCCGTCGCCGTCAAAGGCCAGCCCCAAGTCTGCTTCCTGGTGTTTCACCATCTGGATCAGGTCTTGCAGGTTGGCGGCTACCGAGGTATCTGGTGGATGGCTGGGGAAGGTGCCATCCACCTCACAGTTCAGGGGGGATACCTCGCAGCCCATTTGCTCAAGCAACTGCGGGGCAATGGGGCCGGTAACGCCGTTGCTGGCATCCACCACAACCTTGAGTTCGTCGGCGGGCACGGCGTCGTCGACGATGCGCTCTATGTAGTCCTCTACCAGATCCAGCTGACTTTCTCGTCCAGACCCGCTCAGGTAATCCTGCTCCAGAATACGTGTGCGCAGCCCGTTGATCTGTTCCGGGGTTAACGGCTTGCCTTTAATAGACATTTTGAAGCCGTTGTACTCAGGCGGGTTGTGGCTGGCGGTCACCGTGACACCGGAGGAGGTTTCCTCCAGATGGTTGATGGCAAAGTTAGTCAGCGGGGTGGGGCCCTGACCCAAGGCGATCAGGTTGCAACCACTGGCGCGAATGCCTTTGATCAGTGCCCGATAAAGACCGGGGCTGCTGGTGCGGCCGTCGTGGGCCACCACCAGGGTGTTCTCCCCCTGTTCCTGAGCCAGTGAGCCCAGTGCCTGCCCCAGGTGGGTGGCCAATTGCTCGGTGACTTGTTTGCCATAGACCCCGCGGATGTCGTAGGCGCGAAAGATTTCCTCTGGCAGTTGCTCGGCAGTGATGGGGTCGGCAGCGGCTTTTTTGCCTTTGTCTTCTGCTAAATCGAAGACGTCACCGTCGGCGCCCTGTTTTTCTTCTGATTGCGGTTCTTGCGCGGGCTCTTTATTGGAGCTGGCGCTGGGTATGGTGGAAAGGAAAGAGGTGGCGGATGCGATTTCTTCGTCTTCCTGCTGCTGTTGCTTGCGCCGGTTGTCCTGTTTGGCTTTGATCTCCATGCCCCGTTGCACCGCCAGCCGAGTGCCTACCCAAGCGCCGATCAACAGAGTAACCGCGAGCACGGAGTAGAACAGCCAGAGTTCAGTATCGCTCGCCTGTAGTTGTTTCAGCGACGGCTTGAAGGCCACTTTCCAGTGGGGCAGCTTGCTACCTATCTGGTGGCTCGGTGAGTTGTGTTCGGCATTGCCCTGAGTGATAAATGCGCGGGACGGGGTGCCAGCCAGATGTTGAGTCAGTTTTACCTGGCCGTCGACGCCGCTGTCGGCAAGCAGCCCGGCAAGGTGGCTGGCGGGAAAACTTACCAGTAGACAGCCAATAACGTCCTGCTGTTCGCTGGAATTTACCTGGGTGGCCATCAGGATATGCCACTGGCGTTCCATCAGCATCGCTTCCGGTGATACCGATTCGCCATTTAATACCCGGCGGGCCAGATCGAGGGCAACAAAATTGAGTTTGCGGGCATTGCCGGTGTCGGCACTGGTGATCAGGCGGCTGTAGGCAGCGCCGTGCATCAGCTCGGTAACACTTTGTTCCAGCTTGCGGCGGTCGTTGTCGCTGGCCTTCAGGGCCATGGCGGTGAGAGGTCGTGCCGCCAGCGATTGCAGTTGTTGCTGCTGATCGGTGATAAAGCGGTCGGTGGTTCGTGCTGCATAGCTGGAACCCTGCTGGGCCAAGCTGAGTGCTCGTTTCTGGGCGGGGTCGGCAACAATGGTGGTGTACAGGTGGTAACAGGCAAACAGCATCAACACAAACAGGGCGATGGCCCCCCAAAGGGCCAGCGGGGTGTTGGTTTTTAGCAGGGATTTTCTGGTTTTTGTATCTGCCATAGTCTTAATTGTGAGTATTCCGTTACCGTTATAGTAGCTGCGCCAAACGGGCAATCAACTCCCTGGCCAGTACCTGTTTATTGAGCTTGGGCAGTTTTTCAATGCCGTCCGGGCTCACCAATGCCACCTGGTTGTCGTCACTGTTAAAGCCAATGCCATCGCCGGTAATGTCATTGGCGATCACCATATCCAGTTTTTTGCGTTCCAGCTTGCCGCGGGCGTATTGCTCCAGATTCTCACTTTCGGCGGCAAAACCGATGGTCACCGGTCGTTGTTCCATGGCGGCCACCGAGGCGACGATATCTGGATTCTTGGTGAGTTGCAGGGTGATTTCGTCACCGCTTTTCTTGATTTTCTGGTCTGCCATCTCAACCGGGCGGTAATCGGCAACCGCCGCAGTGGCGATAAACATATCCGCCCCTTCGGCAGCGTTTATGGCGGCTTTGTGCATTTCCATGGCGCTCACCACCTTTATGGTGGTGAGCCGCTCCGGTGGGGGCAAGTTAACCGGGCCGCTGATCAGTACGGTTTCCGCCCCGGCTTCTGCTGCTGCCGCTGCTAGGGCATAACCCATCTTGCCAGAACTGTAGTTGCTGATATAGCGCACCGGGTCCAGAGGTTCCCGGGTGGGGCCAGCGGTAATCACCACCTTCTTGCCTGCCAGTGAGCCGGTTGCAAACAACCCGGCGGCGCAGTTCACCAGTTCCAGGGGCTCCAGTACCCGGCCGGGGCCCACGTCGCCACAGGCCTGCACACCTTCCGCGGGGCCGAAGATATGAATGCCGCGCTGTTTCAGAGTGGCCAGGTTGTCCCGAGTACTGTCACTGCGGTACATGGCCTGATTCATGGCGGGGGCCACCGCTATGGGGGCGGGGCAGGCCAGGCACAGGGTACTGAGCAAGTCGTCCCCCTGACCGTTACTCAGCCGGGCAACAAAGTCGGCTGATGCCGGGGCCACCAGCAGTAAGTCTCCCCAGCGTGCCAGTTCAATGTGGCCCATGGCGGCTTCTGCTTCGCTGTCCAATAGCGAAGTGTGCACCGGGTTGCCAGACAGCGCTTGCATGGTCAGTGGGGTAATAAATTCGCAGGCAGCGGGGGTCATCACCACGCGCACATCGGCACCCGCGTCCTGCAGGCGGCGCACCAGGTCGGCGCTCTTGTAGGCGGCAATACCGCCGGTGACGCCCAACAGGATGCGTTTGTTACTCAGGGAGCTCATTCAGGTTCCTAGACAGATACGGCAAAAGCGCTAAGATAACCGTTAGCTGCGCAGATGAAAAGTCGTGACAGTGAGTATTTACTGACACGGCTTTTTATCAGCGCCACATGGACGATACACGGAGGAATTATGGCTATTCAGGATTGGCCCGAGGGAGAACGCCCCAGGGAGAAGTTGATTCAGCAAGGCGCGGCTGCGCTGTCAGATACGGAGCTGCTGGCGATTTTTCTGCGCACCGGCAGTGCCGGAAAAACTGCAGTGGATTTGGCCAGGGAGATGTTGGCCCATTTCGGTAGTTTGGCGGGGTTGCTGGGTGCAGACCGAGGACAGTTCTGCGCGCTCAAGGGCTTGGGCAGTGCCAAGTATGCCCAGTTGCAGGCAAGCCTTGAGTTGGCCCGGCGCCATCTTAAAGAGCGTATGCAGCGCCATCAGGTATTCACCAGCCCGGATGCGGTGTCCTCGTTTTTGAGGCTGCAATTGCAGGGGCGCAAGCAGGAAATATTTGCCGCCCTGTTTCTCGATTCACAAAACCGTCTGATTGCCTTTGAAGAACTGTTTCGAGGCACTATCGACAGTGCCGCTGTGTACCCCCGCGAAGTGGTGCGTCGGGCAATGGCTCA
Source organism: Porticoccus sp. W117 (assembly GCF_030341905.1). GTDB lineage: Bacteria > Pseudomonadota > Gammaproteobacteria > Pseudomonadales > Porticoccaceae > SCSIO-12696. The sequence continues at coordinate 158,159 of NZ_JATAAF010000003.1, forward strand.
CAATGCGGCGGCGCTGATTCTGGCTCACAACCACCCCTCTGGTGTCGCCGAACCCAGCGAGGCAGATGCCCGCATTACCCGACAGCTGAAAGACGCCCTGGCGCTGGTGGATGTGCGGGTGCTGGATCATGTGGTGGTGGGGCTGGGGGAGGTGGTGTCGTTGGCGGAGAGGGGGAGAATTTAGCTGCGGGCCGCGGGCTTCTGGCGGCGAGCTGGCTGGTATGTAATTGTCATCCTGAGCGTTAGCGAAGGATCTCCTTGTGGCGAAGTGTGAGATTCTTCGCTAACGCTCAGAATGACAAGGCTTGCTCGATCTGCTCGTAGCCAGAAGCTCGTCGCCCGTAGCCGAAATATATTTGCTTGCGTTAGGGCTTTCTGGTATAAATCGCGCCTCTTTGGCCCCGGCCCCTGTTGGCTGGCCAGAAGTTAAGACAAAGGTTTACGACAAATTTCCAGAGCATTGCCCCCGATTAACCTCGGCGCTGGCGGTGAAGTTAAAGGGTATAGAGGCAACGTCATGTCTAAAGTATGTCAGGTTACCGGCAAGCGTCCGATGACCGGAAACAATGTATCTCACGCCAAGAATCGCACCCGTCGCCGGTTCGAGCCGAACTTGCACACCCACCGTTTCTGGGTGGAAGGCGAAAAGCGTTTCGTGAAACTGCGCGTTTCTACCAAAGGTATGCGCATTATCGACAAGAAAGGCATCGATACGGTGCTGACTGAAATCCGCGCACGCGGCGAAAAAGTTTAAAGCGCCCGCGGCGTTTTTTGTAAAGGAGAAGGCTTATGGCCAAGTCAAATCGCGACAAGATCAAGCTGGTGTCCAGCGCCGGAACCGGTCACTACTACACCACTGACAAGAACAAGCGCACCATGCCTGAAAAGATGGAAATGAAGAAGTACGACCCCACCATCCGCCAGCATGTGATGTACAAGGAAGCCAAGATCAAGTAATTGATCCGCTTTCTGAGTGCGCAAAAGCCCGGCTAATCGCCGGGCTTTTTTGTGCCGTCATCCTGAGGAGGCGTAGCCGACGTGAGGATCTAAAGGCTGGCAGGTTATGAGATCCTCACGTCGCCCTCCGGGCTCCTCAGGATGACGATGTTGCAGCAGCCATAAAAAAACCGGCCATTGGCCGGTTTTTGGGAAATGAAGTAAAGCTATTCTTCGATAAAACTGAGGGAGATATCTCCGTGGGGTACTTCCGCTTCACGGGCCTGGTCGGCAATCTCAATAAAGACTTTAGAAGGGGCTGCTTTGTTGGCCTGCACAATCACCTTGCCCTCAGGGCTCTCGGCCCGCAGGCGTTCTACGTTGGCGCGTACAGAGCGGATGTCTACCAAACGGTTCTCCATAAAGATCTGGCCGTCGGCGGTGACTTTAAAGACAACGTTTTTGACTTTGTTCTCATTGTCTGGAGGGGTGTCCGAAGCCGGTGGTTTGTTAAGGTCGATACCTACTTCTTTTACAAAGGATGCTGTCACAATAAAGAAGATCAGCATGATGAATACAACGTCCAGCATTGGTGTCAGGTCAATCTCTGACTCGTCCTCTGCCTTTCTGCGCTTTCCTAGTGCCATTTGATACCCCTACCCTTGAACTGCTGTGAGTCAGTTGACCGGCAAAAACCCGGTGCTGCTCACCATATATATTGTGATGGATTGTGTCGGGCAGCTAGTATGCCAGAAATATTTTTCCCGCCACAAGGAGAATGAGAGAAAAAATGCCCGAATTGCCAGAGGTTGAAACGACTTTACGGGGAATTTTTCCCTACGCTACCCAAAAGAGGGTAGCCGATATAGTGGTTCGCCAGCGCCAATTGCGTTGGTCGGTGCCGGAAAATTTGCCCCAATTACTGTCTGGAAAGCAGGTCGACGGCTTGCTGCGGCGCGGCAAATACCTGTTGTGGCGCTTTGACCATGGCCACCTGATGATGCATTTGGGGATGTCTGGCAGCTTGCGTGTGGTGCCTGCGACCACAGAAGTTGGCAAGCACGATCATGTGGATATTGTCATGGTTGGCGGTCAGGCCATTCGTTTGACCGACCCCCGCCGTTTTGGCGCTGTACTGTGGGTGGATGGTGAACCCGGCGAGCATCCACTGCTGCGCCATCTGGGGCCGGAGCCATTGAGTGATGAATTTGACGGCGACTACCTGTTCCGCCGCTCGCGCAAGCGCAAGCTACCGGTAAAAAGCCTGATTATGGACAGCAAAATCGTGGTGGGGGTTGGCAATATCTACGCCAACGAAGCGCTGTTTGCGGCGGGCATTCACCCGTTGCGGGAGGCGGGGCGCATTTCCTGCCAGCGCTACGGGGTTTTGGTGCAAACCATTAAAGACGTATTGGCGCGGGCTATCGAGCAGGGCGGAACTACCTTAAAGGATTTTGTTGGCGGCGATGGCAAGCCGGGCTACTTTGCCCAGCAACTGCATGTTTATGGGCGCGGTGGTGAGCCTTGTACGGTCTGTGGAAAGGTATTAAAGGAAGTGCGCCTGGGGCAGCGGGCGACGGTGTATTGTGGGGCGTGTCAGCGATAGTGCATTTTGCGCTGGCCGAGGATACTTTGCTGTAACACGCCGTTAACCCATCCTTGGGGGCTCGTGACCAACATCCTTGTTGGTCGCGGTCACAGCAAAGTATCCTCGGCCAGCGCTTTCGACCTTTGGCAGCTATTCAAACAGACTCTGCTGCAAAATCGGCTCGTCCTGATCTTCCACAATACTCTGTCCCAGCTCGTAACGCCGCTGGCGCAGGGCGCAGGCGTGAATAATTTTGCGTTTTATCGGGTCTTCCAGTTTGTTCCAGTGTTGGCGCTCTTCGCGGCTGCGAAAGCAGCCATAGCAGTAGCCGCGAGGCCCGCTTTTGCAGATGCCTTTACAGGGGTTGGGTATGGCAAAAAATTCACACTGTTCCACAGTGGCGATTCAGGTAGCGCAAACAGGCCCTCACTGTACATATATAGGTACAAAAAAGCTGCATCTGAAAATTGAATGGGGCAAAAAATACCCTTATATGAGTTGAATTTTATCGCTTCTGTAGCTGCTGCCGTCTGTCTTGTTAGTGCTTGCTTACACTCATTCTTCAGTCTGAATTTTGTACAGGCACAAATGTAAAATCATCTATATGTAGTATTGCTGTGACAGTTGTAACACATTATATTGTGTCTCCAGCAGGTGCTGACACTGTTGCGAAATACATAAAATTCTCGAAAAAGCAGCAATACAAAGGGAACTTGTGGGTAAAAGCATATAAGTTGTAGCCACCTGCGTATTTCCTCTGATTAATAACAACAAGTCATCAAAAAAATCACTATTCTCAGCGGGCAGGCAATGAACAGCAGCGATCTGAAAGTCACCAAGCGCGATGGCCGCACTGAAGCCATCGATCTCGATAAAATTCATAAAGTGGTTGATTGGGCGGCAGCGGGGCTGGATAACGTCTCTGTGTCGGAAGTGGAGTTGAAAGCGCATCTGCAGTTCGTGGATGGCATCAAGACCGCCGACATCCACGAAACCCTGATCAAATCCGCCGCCGACCTGATTTCCGAGGAGCGTCCGGATTACCAATACCTGGCGGCGCGGCTGAATATCTTTCACCTGCGCAAAAAAGCCTACGGCCAGTACGAGCCGCCCACGCTGTACGAACACGTGGCCAAACAGGTGGACGCCAAGCGCTACGATGCCAACCTGCTGACCGACTACACCCCGGAAGAATTTGATCAGATGGACGCCTTTCTGGATCACACCCGCGACCTGAAATTCAGCTACGCGGCGGTGAAGCAGCTGGAAGGTAAATACTTGGTGCAGAATCGGGTAACCGGCGAAATTTTTGAGAGCCCGCAGTTTCTCTATGTATTGATCGGTGCCTGCCTGTTTGCCAGTTACCCTCCGGAAACCCGCATGGATTACATCCGTCGTTTTTACGATGCGGTGTCCCTGTTCAAAGTTTCCCTGCCCACGCCGATCATGTCTGGCGTGCGCACCCCCACCCGCCAGTTCAGCTCTTGCGTGCTGATTGAGTGTGGTGACTCCCTGGATTCCATCAGTGCCACCTCTGCCGCCATTGTGCGCTATGTCAGTCACCGCGCCGGCATTGGTGTGAACGCCGGTAAGATTCGCGCGCTCGGCTCGGAAATTCGCGGCGGCGAGGCTTTCCACACTGGCTGTATCCCGTTCTACAAGCACTTCCAGACGGCAGTAAAAAGCTGCTCCCAAGGCGGTGTGCGCGGCGGTGCCGCCACCTTGTTCTACCCCATTTGGCACCTGGAAGTGGAATCCTTGCTGGTGCTGAAAAACAATCGCGGTGTGGAAGAAAACCGGGTTCGCCACTTGGACTACGGTGTGCAGTTCAATAAGTTGATGTATGAGCGTCTGATTAAGGGCGGTAATATCACCCTGTTCAGTCCTTCCGATGTTCCCGGTCTGTATGACGCTTTCTTTGAAGATCAGAGCAAATTCGAAGAGCTGTATCGCCAGTACGAGCAGGACGACAGCATCCGCAAGAAAACCCTCAAGGCGGTGGATTTGTTCGGCCAGTTTATGCAGGAACGCGCTTCCACCGGGCGCATCTACCTACAGAACGTGGACCACTGCAACAACAACGGCCCCTTCGACCCGGCCAAGGCGCCAGTGCGTCAGTCCAACCTGTGTTTGGAAATCGCCCTGCCCACGGCCCCGCTGGAAGACATCAACGACACCGATGGTGAAATCGCCCTCTGCACCCTGGCGGCCTTTAACCTGGGGGCGCTGGATTCTCTCGACGACCTGGAAGAATTAGCCGACTTGTTGGTGCGCGCCCTGGACAGCCTGCTGTCCTACCAGGACTACCCGGTGGCCGCTGCCGAGAAAGGCTCCATGGATCGCCGCACACTGGGCGTCGGCGTGATCAACTACGCCTACTACCTGGCCAAGAATGGCGCCAAATACTCCGACGGCACCGCCAACGGCCTCACTCACCGCACCTTCGAGGCTATCCAGTACTACCTGCTGAAAGCGTCCAACCAGTTGGCGCGGGAGTTCGGTACCTGCCGCAAGTTCGAAGATACTCGCTACGCCCAGGGTGTATTGCCCATCGATAATTACAAAAGCGACCTAGACAGCATCTGCGACGAACCCCTGCACCTGGATTGGGAAGGCTTGCGCCAGGACATCGTTCGCGACGGCCTGCGCAATTCCACGTTGACCGCGCTGATGCCGTCGGAAACGTCCTCACAAATATCCAATGCCACCAATGGCATTGAGCCACCGCGTGGTTTTGTCTCGGTCAAGGCCTCCAAAGACGGCATCCTCAAACAGGTGGTGCCGGAGCTGGAAAAATACCGGGAGAACTACGAATTGCTGTGGAATATGCCCGGCAATGATGGCTACGTCCAGCTGGTGGGTATTATGCAGAAGTTTGTCGACCAGGCGATTTCTGCCAATACCAACTACGACCCGGCGCGCTTCCCGGACAAGAAAGTGCCCATGAAGCTGCTGCTCAAAGACCTGCTGACCTGCTACAAGCTGGGGCTGAAAACCCTGTACTACCACAACACCCGCGACGGCGCTTCCGACAGCCACATGGAAGAAGACGACGGCTGTGCAGGTGGAGCGTGCAAGATTTAACGTCTGGATCCCCGCCTGCGCAGGGATGACCCGGATTCGTCATTCCCGCGAAGGCGGGAATCCATGGCTCGAAGAGAATAGAAAGCAACGATGACCTACCAAACCTTTAACCGCAACGAATTCAATGCCCTGGAACAACCCATGTTCTTTGGCGAGAACGTTAACGTGTCCCGTTACGACGTACAGAAGTACGGTATTTTTGAGCAGCTGATCGAAAAGCAGCTGTCGTTCTTCTGGCGCCCGGAAGAAGTGGATCTGTCCAATGACCGCAGTGACTTTTCCAACCTGCCAGAGCACGAAAAGCACATATTTGTTTCCAATCTGAAATACCAGACCCTGCTGGACTCGGTGCAGGGCCGCTCCCCCAACGTGGCGCTGCTGCCCATTGTGTCGCTGCCGGAATTGGAAACCTGGATCGAAACCTGGTCGTTCAGCGAGACCATCCACTCCCGCTCTTACACCCACATCATCCGCAATATCGTGCCCAACCCCGGCGAGATATTTGATGACATCATGCACAACGAGCACATTATTGCTCGTGCGGAAAGCGTCACCCGCTACTACGACGACCTGATTGAAGGCGTAAATAACTACAACAACTTCGGCGTTGGTACGCACAGTATCAATGGCCAAGAGGTTGTGGTTGACCTGCGTGAATTGAAGAAAAAGCTCTACCTCACCGTTGCCTCAGTGAACATTCTTGAAGCGATTCGCTTCTACGTCAGCTTTGCCTGCTCCTTCGCTTTTGCGGAGCGCGCCAAAATGGAAGGCAACGCCAAGGTGATCAAACTGATTGCCCGCGACGAAGCACTGCACCTGACCTCCACTCAGCACATGATGCAGATATTCGCCCAGGGCAAAGACGATCCGGAAATGGCGGAAATCGCTCAAGAGTGCGAGCAGGAAGTGATCCAGATGTTTACCGACGCCGCCCAGCAGGAAAAAGACTGGGCCGACTACCTGTTTAAAGAAGGTTCCATGATTGGCCTTAACAAAGAAATTCTCTGTCAGTACGTGGAGTACATCACTAACCAGCGCATGCAGGCGGTTAACCTGCCAGCGCCCTTTACTGTGAAAAGCAATCCGCTGCCCTGGATGGATGCCTGGCTGGTGAGCGACAACGTACAGGTTGCGCCCCAGGAATCCGAAATCAGCTCCTATCTGGTGGGTGCCATCGATGCGGAAGTGGATACCGAGGAGTTTGGGGAATTCTCTTTATAAGGAGAGACACTTTGTTTTGTCATCCTGAGCACAGCTCAGGATGACGGAAACAAATTTCCGTCATGCCCACCAATAAAACTGACACCCATAAGAACAGCGACTTTCAACTCGACAATCGCGCTCAAAAACCTTTCTTTGAACTGGAATCCGAACCTGTGGCTTTACTTTCTTTAGAGAGCCTTGCTATGGACAGCTTGTCTTTCGATAGCGCCGCCTTTGAACAGCAGGAATTTTTTATTCCTCTGGGCAATGCGGAGCAGCCGGAAGAAACCCCGCAAATTGAGCTGGATGGCATGGCCAAACCCGCCCATGCGGTGGCTGTGCACAATATCAATGGCGACGAGGCGTCACGGGCGGTGGTGCAGTTTCAGCACGCCAACAATTTGCTGGAATCTCTGGAAGCGCAAGACGTTTATGTTCCCTACCAGTGCCGCGAAGGTTACTGCGGCAGTTGCCGCACACAGCTGGTGAGTGGCGAAGTGGCCTATCTGCAAGAGCCTATGGCGTGGATCAACAACGATGAAATCCTGCCCTGTTGCTGTGTGCCAAAAACGGATTTGCAGTTGAAGTTGAAGGGATAACTTCCTGCCACCCAGAACTGCCACCTCTGTCATCCTGAGCCGCGTAGCGGCGTGAGGATCTCACAACTCCAATAATTCCTTCCAAGCTGGGTTTTGCGACTCAATCAATGCAACTTTCTTTGCTCGTCGCCAGGACTTGATTTGTTTTTCACGTTCTATGGCGGATCGCACAGAAGGTGTTTCTTCAAAATAAACCAGCTTGTGGCACCGGTACTGGCTGGTAAAGCCGGGCACCGAGCCGGAGCGGTGTTCATAGAGTCTCCGTTCCAGGTTATTTGTGATCCCAGTGTATAGCACCCGGTTAAAGTGATTCGTCAGGATATAAACAAAAAAACTGCTTGAAGATGGCATATAAAATCCTTTTTGTTGCGTGCCATTTGGGTGGTTGTGAGATCCTCACGCCGCTACGCGGCTCAGGATGACGAACTTCTTAACACTGTCATACTGAGTCGCCAAAGGCGACGTGAGGATCTCACAGCTGTTGTAACTTATCTTCAAATTCCGCCATCGCCGGAGCTGCCTGCTCAAAAACCTCTTCAATCATGTCGAAGTCCAGGGTGCGTACTCCGACGATCTTTGGCTTCAGATAAACAGAGGGCGGCGATTTTGCCAGCCGTTGCCGGTCAGCATTTTCCAGCAGAATATCAAAGGTGCCCAATACCGCGTCCAGCAGGCCGGGCACGGCTTCTTTCTCTTGCGGTACCCGGGTGGGGGCAACATCCACGGCAACAGTGCAGTCGCATTCCGGTGGTAACAGATCGTAAGGCAGGTTGTTGGCGATACCGCCGTCCACCAGTACCCGGCCGTCGATTTCCACTGGCGGGAATACGCCGGGTATGGCCATGCTGGCTTTCAGCGCGGGCAGCAGCTCGCCGCTGCGAAACTCCACCACCTCGCCGCTCCAATAATCCGTGGCGACCACGGTGAGGGGAATTTTCAATTCCTCAAAGGTGCGCACCTCAATCAAATCCAGCAGGTAATGCAGGGCGCCATCTGCATTGAGAAAGCCGCCGCGACGCAGGGTGGGGGTGGCCAGCTTAAGCCACTTCAGCAGGTCGGTTTTTTTCGCGAGAATATTTTTCAGGTCATCGCCCTTGCGGATGATATGGCGGTTTACTCCGGCGTGAATGTCCTCTCCCGACAGGCCTGATGCGTACAGGGCGCCGATGATGGCACCCATACTGGCACCGGCAATGGCGGCGGGTTTAATGCCGCACTTGTCCAGTGTTTCCAGTGCCAGAATATGGGCCAGGCCACGCACGCCACCGCCACCTAAAGCAATTCCTGTTTTTGCCATTATTTTCCCCGGGTGATAGGTAAGTAAGTGGACAGGGTATGGCTTGCTGTGACCGTGGCCAGCATGGATGCTGGCCACGAGCCCCCATGGATGGGTTTACGGCGAGTCGCAGCAAGCCATACCCTGTCCACGGGGTCAGTGTATCTGGGTGTTTGTTTTGGGTTAATCCCTTCTCTCACACCCCGGAAAGCTGCACAGCATTTCAAAAATCAAATTGGCTGCCAGCAATGAGGTGTTGCCGGTGGTATCGTAGGGTGGGGATACTTCTACCAGGTCAGCGCCGACCATGTTCAAACCCCAGCAGCCGCGGATGATTTCCAGGCCCTGGGGGGTGGTCAGGCCGCCGGGTTCCGGGGTGCCAGTGCCGGGGGCTACAGATGGGTCGAGGCCGTCAATGTCGAAACTCAGATAGCAGGGGGTGTCCGGGCCAATGCGTTCGCGAATGTCTGCCATCAGCGGTTCCAGTGATTTGTGCCAGCACTCTTCCGCTTGCACCACTTGCACACCGCGATTGCGGGACCAGTCGAAATCTTCCGCAGAATAGCCGGTGGCACGCAGGCCAATCTGGGTCATCTTGGTGGGTTCTACCAGGCCTTCCTCGATAGCGCGACGGAAAATGGTGCCGTGGGCGACTTTTTCTCCGTACATGGTGTCATTGATATCGGCATGGGCATCCACATGAATCAGCGCCATTTTGCCGTGCTTTTTGTGCAGCGCTCGTAAAATCGGCAGGGCGACAGTGTGGTCGCCACCGAAGGAAACAGTTTTGGCGCCGCTGGCCATTACCTGGTCGTAGTAACGCTCAATAATGTCGATGGACTTTTCCAGGCTGAACGGATTCACCGGCACATCGCCAATATCGGCTACCTGAAAGCTGTCGAAGGGCGCAGCGCGGGTGTACATGCCGTAGGGGCGCACCAGTACGGATTCGGTGCGAATCTGCCGTGGCCCGTAGCGGGTGCCGGTACGGTTGCTGGTGCCGATATCCAGGGGAACGCCGATCAGGGCAATATCAAGGCCGTCAGCATTCTCTTGGGTGGGCAGGCGAAACAGGGATGCAATACCGCCAAAGCGGGGCATCTGGTTGCCACCAAGGGGTTGGTTAAAATCGGTACTCATGGGGTTGTGGCCTTTTGTTGATCACAGTGCGAATCAATGTAGGGGAACTATTCGGCGATAGCCTACACTCCTAATTGGGTGGATATTAACAAAGGTAAAAATCATGCGTGCACAAATGATGGACTTTCCCCTTACCGTTACCTCGATTATGCGCCATGCCCGGAAAGTGCACGGGCGTGCAACCGTGGCCTCTGTGACACTGGACTCCGCTAGGGTGGAAAGTCCTGCTCAGGAGTACACCTGGGGGGATGCCTTCCGGCGCGTGGATCAGCTGGGCAACGCCTTGCAGAGGCTGGGGGTAGAGCTTGGTGAGCGCATCGCCACTCTGGCCTGGAATGACCATCGCCATGTGGAGCTGTATTTTGGCATTGCCTGTCTTGGTGCGGTGTGCCACACCATTAACCCGCGGCTGTTTCCTGAACAGGTGGCTTACATCATTAACCATGCGGAAGATCAATGGCTGTTTGTGGACCCACTGATCGTGCCTCTGGTGGAAAAACTCCAGCCTACCCTGCCCAGCGTCAAAGGTTATGTGCTGCTCTGCGATCGCGCCAATATGCCGGAAACCGGTTTGCCCAATGCGCTCTGTTATGAAGAGTTGCTGGCCCCAGAGCCAGAAGCATTCGATTGGCCGGAATTGGATGAAAACAGCGCCGCGGGGCTTTGTTATACCTCCGGCACTACCGGCGACCCCAAAGGCGTGCTCTACAGCCATCGCAGCACCGTACTGCACACCATGATGATAGCCCTGCCGGATGTGATGGGGGTGAGCAGTCGCAGCGTATTGATGCCCCTGGTGCCCATGTTTCACGTCAACGCTTGGGGGGCGGTACACGTGGCTGCCATGACTGGCGCCAACCTGGTATTGCCGGGGCCGAAAATGCTGGATGGCGAAGTGATTAGCGCGCTGATCAATCGCTATCAGGTGGACTACTCGCTGGGTGTGCCGACTATCTGGCTGGCGTTGGTGGAGTACCTGCAGAGCAGCGGCGAAACAGTGCCCAGCTTGCAGCAGGTGGTGGTGGGCGGTGCTGCCTGCCCGGAATCCCTGAAGCAAGCGCTCGAAGGTTATGGCGTCAGTGTGCACCCCGGTTGGGGTATGACCGAAACCAGCCCGCTTGGGGCTTACTACGTGCCCCCGGTGGGTCTGGCGGAGATGAGCGCCGAACAGCAAGCCCAATACCGCACAAAAGCCGGGCGCGCCGTATTTGGTGTGGAAATGAAAATTGAAGATCCCCAGGGCAATGAGTTGCCCTGGGACGGTGACAGTGCCGGTGAGCTAAAAGTGCGTGGCCCCTGGGTGGCAGGGGACTATTACAAACTGCATGGAACCGACGACCACTTTGACAACGGCTGGTTTGCTACCGGTGATGTGGCCACTATCGATTCCGATGGTTATATGGCCATTACCGACAGGGTCAAAGACGTGATCAAATCCGGCGGTGAATGGATCAGCTCAATCGATGTGGAAAATGCTGCCATGGGGCACCCGGCGGTGGCGGAGGCAGCAGTAATTGGTATCCCCGACCCGAAATGGACGGAACGGCCACTATTGGTAGTAGTGCTTCGCCCAGATGCCGAGGCTGGCGCTGGGAGCAGTGCTGAGAGCATCCTCGAATCCCTGCAGGGGAAAATCGCCGACTGGTGGGTTCCGGAGCACTGTGTATTTGTGGATCAGCTGCCTCATACCGCCACCGGCAAGGTGAGCAAGAAAACCCTGCGGGAACAGATGAGCGGTTATGCCCTGGAAAAACAATGAATAGCTGGAATATTCCTTTTAAAAACAGTGCTCTATGCTCGATGCGTTGTTCTGCAAAAGTGACTTGCCAGCGCCTAACCCCTCATGGGTAGAGATTGGCACCAAAATCCTTGATAATTTCGCGCCCCCGGCGATGACCCCCACTGCCGGTGACCCCACAGAATTCAAGCTCTAACAGCCGACAAATTCACTTCGGCGTGAATGATGGAGACCCAATATGGCGCTGGCTTTAAATGATGCAGCCCTGCTGAAAACCTCAGCGTATATTAACGGCCAATGGGTGGCCGCTGATAGCGGTGAAACCCTGGCGGTAACCAACCCCGCCACTGGCGAGATGGTAGCGGAAGTGGCCAAATGTGGCACCGCTGAAACCGGTCGCGCCATCGAGGCTGCGGAAGTGGCCCAGCGGGACTGGAAGCGCCGGCCCGCCAAAGAGCGCGCTGCCTTTTTGCGCAACTGGTACAACCTGATGATTCAGCATCAGGACGACCTGGCTGCTATCCTTACAGCGGAACAGGGCAAACCCCTGGCCGAAGCCAAAGGCGAAATTGTTTACGGTGCCAACTACGTTGAGTGGTTTGCCGAAGAAGCCAAGCGCGTATACGGCGATACCATTCCCCATCCCAGCAACGACAAGCGTCTGGTGTGTATCAAGCAACCGGTGGGGGTAGTGGGTTGTATCACTCCCTGGAATTTCCCTAACGCCATGCTCACTCGTAAAATTGCCCCGGCTCTGGCTGCTGGTTGTTCGGTGGTGTGCAAGCCCGCCAATGCCACGCCGCTGTCGGCTTACGCACTGGTTGAATTGGCTGAGCGTGCCGGCATTCCTGCGGGCGTAATCAATGTGGTTACTGGTACCACTCGCGAGATCGGCGACGAAATTACCGGCAACGAAATCGTCCGCAAAGTGACCTTTACCGGCTCAACCCCAGTGGGCAAGCACCTCATGGAACAATGTGCGGCTACAGTAAAACGCACCTCCATGGAGCTGGGCGGCAACGCACCTTTTATTGTCTTTGACGATGCCGACCTGGATGCTGCGGTACAGGGCGTACTGATATCCAAGTACCGCAACGCCGGCCAAACCTGCGTGTGCTCCAACCGCATTCTGGTGCAGGAAGGCATTTACGACGAATTTGCTGCCAAGCTGGTGCAGGCGGTGAAAGACGGCTTTACCGTGGGCAACGGTTTTGAAGACGGGGTGAACTTTGGCCCACTGATCGACGAAGGTGCCGCCAATGGCGTCTGTGAGTTGATCGACGATGCCGTAGAGCGAGGGGCAACCCTGGCCACCGGTGGTCGCTCACCGCTGGGTGGTGCTTTTGTGGAGCCCACTGTACTAACCAACGTCTGCGACGGCATGCGGGTATTCCGCGAGGAAATTTTTGGCCCAGTGGCGCCGCTGATCAAGTTCAGCAGCGAACAGCAAGCCATCGATTTGGCCAACGACAGTGAATTTGGCTTGGCGTCTTATTTCTATTCCCGAGACATTGGCCGCATCTGGCGCGTTTCTGAAGAACTGGAATACGGCATTGTCGGCGTCAATGATGGCAGCATCTCCAATGAAATGGCGCCGTTTGGCGGCATTAAAGAATCCGGCGATGGTCGCGAAGGCTCGAAGTATGGCCTCGACGATTATCTGGAAATTAAATACATGTGCCTCGGTGGCATAGATAAATAAGTACAGGGCCACACGTCGCACGTCTGACGTCGCACGCTAAAAGCGCGGCTTCGGAACGAGCTGAGTGTTACCTTAAATTAACGCGAAATAATTGGGGTTGATCGCAGGGCAAAATCGCATTTGCGCCAAAAAAAGCGTGCGACGTGCGACGCCAAGCGTGCGACCTTTAACCAAGTACGATTAGCTCGAATGCGCGAGCTGTTTTTAGACAGGAGCAATCCATGAACATGCAAGCACAAGGCTTACCCGAAAAAGCAGGTGACAAGATGACCACTAACGCAGAACTTCAGGCCCGCAAAGAGCAGGCCATCGCCCGTGGCCAGGGCAACCTGGCGCCGTTTTATATTGATCGCGCTGACAATGCCGAATTGTGGGATGTGGAAGGCAACCGCTACATCGACTTTGGCAGTGGCATTGCGGTGGTTAACACTGGCCACAACCACCCCAAGGTAAAAGCGGCGGTTCAGGCTCAGCTGGAAAAGTTCAGCCACACTTGCGTGATGGTAACTCCCTACGACAGCGCGGTTGAGCTGGCCGAGCAGCTCAACCAGCTGGCTCCCGGTGACACCCCCAAGAAAACCATCTTTGTCACCACTGGCGCTGAAGCGGTGGAAAACTGCATCAAGATCGCCCGCGCTCACACCGGTCGCCGCGGTGTTATCGCCTTTAACGGCGGCTTCCACGGCCGTACCATGATGGCCATGGGCCTCACCGGTAAAGTGACTCCCTACAAAAACCTGTTCGGCCCGTTCCCCGGCGAAATTTTCCACGCACCGTACCCGATTCCCTATCACGGCATCAGCGAAGAAGAATCCCTGAAAGCCCTGAATAATCTGTTCAAAGTGGACATTGAGCCCAGCGACGTAGCGGCCATTATCCTGGAGCCGGTTCAGGGCGAAGGTGGTTTCTACCCCGCTTCCGATAGCTTTATGCAAGCTCTGCGCAAGCTCTGTGACGAGCACGGCATTATGTTGATCGCCGACGAAATCCAGACCGGTTTTGCCCGTACTGGTAAGTTCTTCTGCACCGAATACTCTGGTGTTGAGCCCGACCTGATGACTGCTGCCAAGGGCATTGCCGGTGGCTTCCCCATTGCTGCGGTTATTGGTAAGGCCGAAGTGATGGATTCTCCTAACCCCGGCGGCTTGGGTGGCACCTACGGCGGTTCCCCCATCGGTTGCGCCGCTGCTCTGGCGGTACTGGATGTGATTAAAGAAGAAGGCCTGGTAGAGCGTGCCAACCATATCGGTGCTCTGTTCGGTCAGCGCCTCGGCGCTCTGCAGGCTCAATATCCGAACCTGATTGGCGAGATTCGCAGCGAGCGCGGTGCTATGATTGCCATGGAATTGATCCAAAACGGTGACAGCGAACAGCCCAACCCGGAACTCACCAAAGCTCTGGTGGCGAAAGGTCAGGAAAAGGGTCTGATCCTGTTGTCTTGTGGTTTCCGCAGCAATGTTATCCGCTTCCTGCCCGCACTGACCATTGGCGACGATGTGGCCAATGAGGGCTTGGATATTCTGGAACAGTGTTTTGCGGAACTGAATTGAGTTAAGAGGTAGAGGTAATAGTTATGACAAACGCAGCAGTAGAAACTGGCGCGCCAGTAGAAACAGTTGCCGAGCTGGTGGCTCAGTCCAGAGAAGCTCAGGCAGTGATTGCCGGTTACAGCCAGGAGCAGGTTGATGCACTGGTTAAGGTGGTTGGCAAAGTGGTATTTGACAACGCCGAGGAACTGGCGCGCATGGCGGTCGACGAAAGCCGTCTGGGCGTTTACGAAGACAAAATCCTCAAGAACAAGGGCAAGTCCAGAACCATCTGGAATAACCTGAAAGGCGTTAAATCCATCGGCATTATCGGTCACGATGAAGAAAAAAACCTTCATCTGGTGGCCAAGCCCATCGGCGTGGTGGGTGCAGTGACTCCGTGCACCAACCCGGTGGTAACGCCCATGTGTAATGCTATGTTTGCCCTCAAAGGCGGCAATGCCATTGTGGTGGCGGCACACCCCAGCGTACAAAAAATGTCCGAGTACCTGGTGTCTCTGTGGCACGCGGAATTCGACAAGCTGGGCGCCCCCAGAAACCTGATTCAAGTGGTTAAGCAGGGCTCCATTGAGAAAACCAATGAGCTGATGAAGCTGGCTGACGTCGTGGTTGCCACCGGTGGTATGGCCATGGTGAAAGCTGCCTACTCCAGCGGCAAGCCTTCCTTCGGTGTGGGTGCAGGCAACGTGCAATGCATCTTTGACCGCGACATCGACTTCAACGCTGCCGCTGAAAAAGTGGTTGCCGGCGCTGCCTTCGACAACGGCATTATCTGTTCTTCCGAGCAATCTGTGATTGCCCACGAAGACGATTACGACACCGTGATCGAAGCGCTGTTGGCGACCGGAAAAGTGGCTTACTTCGACAACCCGGAAACCGTTGAGCAATTCCGCAAAGCCCTCTACAACGAAGACGGTGTGATGCACCGCGAAGTCATTGGACAATCTTCCCAGATTATCGGCCAGCGTGCCGGTGTTGAGATTGCCGACGGCGTGCGGGTGATTCTGCTCAAGGCAGAAGGTATCGGTCGAGAAGACGTGCTCTGTAAAGAGAAACTGTGTTCCGTGCTGTCTACCTTCAAGTACAACACCTTTGACGAAGCTCTGCACATTGCCCAGTCCAACCTCAACTACGAGGGCAAAGGGCACTCTTGCAGCATTCACTCCGACAACGAAGACCACATCAAACAAGCGGGTCTGGAGCTGACCGTTAGCCGCCTGGTGGTTAATCAGCCTTCCTCCCTGAGCGCTGGTGGTTCTTTCTTCAACGGTTTTGCTCCCACCACCACCCTGGGTTGTGGTTCCTGGGGCAACAACAGCATCTCGGAAAACCTGGACTGGAAACACATGGTGAATATCTCCCGTGTGGGCCTGCCCATTGCCGATGCGGTTCAGCCGGAAGACGAAGTTATCTGGGCGTAAGTTTCAGTAACTTTTGTCGTATTGAAAAAGGCCTCGTGAGAGGCCTTTTTTGTGGGCGGTTATTTTTCGTAGTGGTAACGGCAGGAAATAATGGTGAGGCGTTTGTCGTCGACGATATAAACCAGACGATTGCTTTCATCGATGCGCCTCGACCAGAAACCGGACAGGTTTTCTTTCAGAGGCTCTGGTTTGCCGATGCCGGAAAATGGAGAACGTTTGGCATCAGTAATCAGCTTGTTAATTCTCCGCAGAGTTTTCCTGTCTTGGCTCTGCCAATAGATGTAGTCTGACCACGCTTCCCTGGTCCAGGCCAGAATTTCAATCATCCAGTAACTCCTGTTCCTGTGTGTTCCCTTTCCGGTACTGCTCTATGGATTTTGCCAGGTGGGCTGCATTGGCCGGGCTTTTCAGTAAGTGCACGGTTTCGATCAAGCTGTTGTAGTGGTCGAGAGACATTACCACGGCATCACTGGCATCCCGGCGGGAGATGATGGTGCAGTCGGCGTCTTCGGTGACCTGATCCAGTACGCTTTTTAAATGATTTCTGGCTTCGGAAAAATTAACGATTCTCATGGTGACGGCCATACTTGTCCAAATAGTTGTGCAAGTATAACTTGTACGGTTAATTGTGCAAGTTGCGGGGCGGAGCTCGTGGCAACTGATACTCACTTTGCCAGTTTACCGATGGTCACTTTCCAGATAATCTCGCACATCCTTATATCTGGTATACGAAATTATTGCGGGAGTGGCCGATGCAGCAAGAACAAAAACTGATTGTTGGCAGTGAGGAGTGGTGCTCGTTCCCCAGTTTGGGGATACCTGCAGTTAAAGCACGGGTAGACTCCGGGGCCAAAACCTCATCGCTTCATGCCTTTAATATCCAGCCCTTTACCCGCCATTCTCAGGCGTGGGTAAGTTTTGACGTGCACCCGTTGCAGGGGGATCGCAGCACCACTGTGCACTGCGAATCCCCGGTGGTGGATCGCCGCTTTATCAAAAGCTCCAACGGCACCCGTGAGAAGCGCTACGTAATTATGGCGCCGGTGCAAATTGGCGGTGATATCTGGGAAATTGAGCTGACACTCAGCAACCGCGATTCCATGGGCTACCGAATGCTGCTGGGGCGGGAGGCCATGGGCGGCCGCATGCTGGTGGACCCAGCCGCCAGTTTTTGTCTGGGCGAATTGTCCCACAGCGAAATTACCCAGTTGTACGGTATTGTCGAGCGCGCTGCCAGCGGCCTGAAAATTGGCGTGTTGGCCAGCAACCCGGAGCTGTACAGCAACAAGCGCCTGATGGAAGCTGGCGCCGAACGAGGCCATGAAATGATCTTCCTCAACATCAAACAGTGCTATATGAAGCTGGATGCTGAGGAGCCGGAGGTGTACTACCGCGGCGGGTTGGTGCTCAACGATCTGGATGCGGTGATTCCCCGCATCCGCCCCAGTCTGACCTTTTATGGCTGTGCCTTGACCCGTCACTTTGAGAGCCTGAATGTGTTTACGCTTAACTCCTCAGCGGCGGTCACCTCATCCCGGGACAAACTCTATTCACTGCAGTTGCTGCAAAAAAGCGGTCTGGACATCCCCACCACCGGATTTGCAAATTCTCCCATGGATACCAACGACCTGATTGAAATGGTGGGCGGCGCACCGCTGATTGTGAAATTGCTTGAAGGCACCCAAGGGCGCGGCGTGGTGCTGGCGGAAACCAAGAAGGCGGCAGAGAGTGTGATCAATGCCATCAAGTCTTTGAAGGCCAACCTGTTGGTGCAGGAGTTTATCAAGGAGGCCAGCGGCAAAGACCTGCGCTGTTTTGTGATCGACGGCAAGGTGGTGGCTTCCATCGAACGCACTGCGGCCCCCGGCGAGTTTCGCGCCAACATTCATCAGGGTGGTAGTGCTTCCATCGTGAAGGTCACCGCAGCGGAGAAAAAGCTGGCGATCAAAGCCGCCAAAACCATGGGCCTGAAAGTGGCGGGTGTGGATATTATCCGTTCCAGCAAGGGGCCGCTGCTGCTGGAAGTGAACTCGTCGCCGGGTCTGGAGGGCATTGAATCTGCCACACAGATTGATGTTGCCGGGGCGATGATCGGGTCTATTGAAAAGGCGTTGGGCTGGGTGAACAAGTCTAAATAGCGTTATATGGCCAGCTCTTTCGTCATAAAGATTGCCGGTTCTGTACCAGGGCAGTTTTTGCGGCGTTCTTCCAATGGGCTGGGGGTCTCTGCAAAGCCCAGTGCGCGATAACAGTGAATAGCCTGCTGGTTTGCCTGATACACAAACAGTGATGCCAGTGGGCAATTCAATGTTTGAATGGCATGAGCAAGTAACTGGTCAACCAGTATTTTCCCGTATCCTTTGCCACGATGGCTTGGGTTGATTATCAGGCGAGACAAATGTATTCGGTTGTGCCGTTTGCTGTACTGGCCAAAGCCCACCATGGCGCCTTCTTCATCCAGCAATGAGCAGTTGGTTGAGGTATCCCACTGGATGTCCTCTTTCAGGCTTTGGTGGGTAAACGGGTAGCGAATATTTTCACTGCCCCAGGTGATGCACTGTTGCCGGCTGCCGATCCAGCTATTCAGGGTTTCCAGGTCAGCGTCTGTGGTGGGGGATAATCGCATGAAGTTCTCTCAATGTTGCAAAAAGTCGCCAATTAGCGACCAGTAGCGGGGGTGTTGAGCAACGGAATTGTGGTCGCTGCCGGGGATGATTTCCACGGATGTGTTTTCTGGCGGCAGTGCGTCCGCAAGCCTGCGGGCGTGTATAGGTGGAATCACCCGATCCTGCTCGGCGATCATAATCAGGGTGGGCGTATCAATGGCGTTGGCTCGGCTCAGTGAATCGTAGCGATCCTTGATCAGCAGCTGTAACGGAAATAACGGATAGTGGCGCTGGGCCACAGCGGTAATGCTGTCGTAGGGAGTAATCAGCACCAGGCGCTCCACATTTTCCCGGCTGGCCAGGTAGGTAGCGATGCCTGTGCCCAAACTGCGGCCCATGACCGCAATATGGCTGTGTTGCCGCGCGATCAGTTCATAACTGCTGGTGGCGTCGCGGTAGAGGTTTTGTTCACTGTGTTTGCCATCACTGCCGCCGTAGCCTCGGTAATTCAGCAGATAGATGGTGTGATTTGGCAGCTGCTCCGCCAGTTGCGGTGCGCTGTTGGCCACTTGCTCCGCATTGCCTCCCAGGTAAAGCAATGCTCTGTTGTGGCCGGGGTTCAGGCGCAGCAGTTTTTCGCTGCCATTCTCTATGGCCAGTGGCAGTACTTCAATGTTGTCGGGCAAGTGTTGAGGCGGAGTCGGGTGGTAGAGCAGGTGGCGCTGACCCAGATATAACAAACCGCCGATTGCCAGGTAAACCGTGGCGGCAATACAGCACAGCTTGATTAGCCAGTTCATTTTCCACGCCTCCATCGACAGGCCAGCACGGTATATATGAGCACATTAATTGCCAGCACGGCAATGCCCAGCAGCATCTGAATGTTGGGTGTCAGGCCGCTGGGGTAGATGATGGGTATCAGATAGTGTTCGATAAAACCGCCCTGATAACCCGCTTGCCCGGCAGCTTGGCGTAGGTGGTTTTCCAGGGGCGTTAAGGGGCAAATCAGGCTGTTGAATTCCAGAATGGCTACCCAGACTACAGCGGGCAGGTGCAGCCACATTACTGACCGCCAGCGCAGTACCAGCAGCGCGCCAACAATCACAAAGACGATAAACAGCAGGTGAAATACCACCACCAGATCCGCCAGCAGGTTATAGATCATAACTGTTGCTCGTTACCACTGGCTTTTACGCCGCGATAGGTCAAATAGCGCCAGCCTTTTTCCAGTGGGCCTTGTTGCCACTTTCGCAGGTACAGGTTGGCCAGTGTGATTTGCAGGGCGGTCATGACCAGCGCCACGGCAAACAGGCTCAAGCGATCCAGCTGCCCGTAAAGCTCCGGAGCGATCCAGCGAAACAGCAACACCATGGTCATCGACTGAAAAATATAGAAGGTAAATGCCATGCGACCTACCGCGCTGACCATGGGGATCGCCCTTTGATGCTTGTGGCACCAGCGGGCCAGTAGTGACAGGTAGGCGAGGGCCACAGGCAGTGCCGCCATGGTATTCCATGCGGAGTAGAGGTTGCGTGCTGATTGGAACTGGTTGTCCCACGCCAATGCCAGGTTAATGCCGCTTAACCCCAGGCCGATAGCCAATAGCCCCCACTGTAAAGCTGGGGCCAAACCGCGGTGGAATATGTTCAGCTTGTACAGGGCAATGCCGAGAATCATAAGCCCAAACCAGATCAGGAACATGCCGGTAAAAACGGTGCCGAACAGCAGTTCGAGTACGGCCAGAAATTGCTCATAAATTTGACCTGAATAGGGCCCTTGCCACAACGCTATCTGGTCGCTTGTTTCATCCGGGGAGAGGGTGTAGCCAGCGGCAAACTCCACCGCCATATCCTCCGGAATCCACGGGTAAAGCAGCCATATGATGCCGATAAATACGTGCCCGGCAATAAACAGTGAGACGCCAACAGTTATCAGTGTTTTTGGCTGGCGTTGCAGCATCTTGGTGACCACAACCAACAAGCCTGCCAGGGCGTAACTGATCAAAATGTCGCCCTGCCATATAAATATTCCGTGCAGTGCGCCAAACAGCAACAGCCAACTCAAGCGGCGCACAAGCACTCGCTTGGCGGGGTAGTTTTTGTCGTTCAGCTTTTGCCACAGCAGAGCCATTCCTGCGCCAAACATCAGGCAGAACAGGGTCATAAAGCGGGCGTCGAAGAACAGCTGCTGAAAACTGTAGACCCAAAGGTCGGTGGAGGTACAGGAACCATCGCGCCAGCAGGGGTTGACGTAGGCAGCGTCGGGTAGGGCAATGGCGGCAATGTTCATAAACAGAATGCCGAGCATGGCGATACCGCGAATACTGTCGAGGCTGTGGATACGCTGAGGTGTTGTCATGTTGTGTTCCTTCACAAAAAAGCCCCGCTGGCTGCGGGGCTCTTTGGTTTGTCAGGTGAGGCTACTCGGCAGCGCCGGCCTCCATCTGGTATTCGGGTTTTTTATGGCGCCCGGCACTGGCGGAGCCTTTGCGGTGGGCCAGAGCGGCGCTGAGTTTGCTGGATGCGCTTGCCAGGGCAGCGTACATGTCGTCGTTGGAAGCCCGTACTGCTATCGGTGTCCCCTTGTAGCTGGTGTTGGCTTCTACTTTGTGTTCATGGCGTTCGACGGTAAGAATCAGGGAGAGATTGGTGACGTCGGGGTAGTGAGATTTGATATTGGAAAATTTATTGTTGGCAGCTTCTCTGAGGCCTTCGGTGATTTCGACATGGTGCCCAGACAGATCCAGTTTCATAGTCTTATCCTTCTCTTTCTATTAGTGTGCATTACTAACCTTAGGGCAATCTGGGGAACTTTCAAGTGCTGTTTCTTGAAAAACAATGGAGTTTGACCTGTGTCACGGGGATAATGGCGGCCTGTCAGTCAAGCTCCAGGTAAGCAAATGCCAGACTATAAAATAGCCCCATCCATTCTCTCTGCCGACTTTGCCCGCCTGGGTGACGAGGTAGAAACCGTGCTCCGTGCCGGTGCCGATATCGTTCATTTCGATGTGATGGACAACCACTACGTGCCTAACCTGACTATTGGCCCCATGGTATGCAAGGCATTGCGCAACTACGGCATTGAGGCGCCCATTGATGTGCATTTGATGGTGGAGCCGGTAGACGATTTGATCCGCATGTTTGCCGATGCGGGTGCTACTTACATTACCTTCCATCCAGAGGCATCACGCCACGTGGATCGCTCGTTGCAACTGGCCCGCGATCTGGGCTGCAAAACCGGTCTGGTATTGAACCCCGCCACCTCTCTGGAACCGGTCAAACACGTGATGGACAAGATGGATATGCTGCTGTTGATGTCGGTGAATCCCGGTTTTGGCGGCCAGAAATTTATTCCCGGTACCCTGGACAAATTGCGTGAGGCCCGTGCCCTGATTGATGCCAGCGGCCACGATATTCGCCTGGAAATTGATGGTGGTGTCACCGCCGACAATATCCGTGAAATTGCCGCTGCCGGTGCCGATACCTTTGTGGCGGGCTCAGCCATTTTCGGCAAGGGAGGGGCTGGCGAGGCGGTGTACCGGGACAAGATTGACCGTATGCGAGAAGAGCTTGCCAAGGCTTAGCTACGAGCCGTGTGCTACGGGCTTCGGGCGGATCGAGCGTTGTTATCGCTGCGCTCAGGGTGACAACTGTTTCAATCTGCTCGCTGCCCGTAGCCAGTAGCCCGCGGCTCAGCTACAATCCCCTCCGATTTATGGAGATTCCAAATGCCGTTCACTGCATTTGACAGCACTTCCCCTCACACCGGGCGATGGCGCCGCCGGTGATTTCGTGCTGTGTGTTTGGCGCAGCCTCTGATCGCTTTTACGTAACCTTTTCAATATTCAGTATCCTTGGCCGGTTATGGCCGGGGCAGGGCACCAAAAAACCATGAACATCCCTCCATTTGCAGATCTGGCGGCGCAGAACTACAACCGCATTCCGGTGGTGCGGGAAGTACTGGCGGATTTAGAAACCCCGCTTTCCAGTTACCTGAAGCTGGCCCGCGGGCCTTATTCCTACCTGTTTGAATCGGTACAGGGTGGTGAGCGCTGGGGCCGCTATTCCATAATCGGACTGCCTGCGCGCACGGTGCTCAAGGTGTACGGCAACCGGGTGACTGTGGAAACAGATGGCGAAGTGGTGGAGCAGTGCGAAGCCACGGATCCACTGTCCTTTGTGGAGCAGTTTCAGCAGCGCTTTCGTGCCCCGGACTTGCCACAACTACCGCGCATGAACGGTGGCCTGGTGGGCTATTTTGGCTACGACTGTGTGCGTTACGTGGAGCCACGTCTGGCGCCGGGTTGCCCGCCGGACGAGCTGGGCACGCCGGATATCCTGCTGATGGTGTCCGATGAAGTGCTGGTGTTCGACAACCTGGCGGGCAAGCTGATTTTGATTGTCCATGTGGACCCGGCTGAAGCGGATGCCGAAGCCCGAGCCCATGCCCGCATCGACCAACTGGAGCAACAGCTGCACAACCCATTGCCGGAGCTGGGGGCTATTTCCCTGGATGGCGAGGAGGCCTGCGAACAAGCCTTTACTTCTGGCTTTGGGCAACAGGAATTTGAAGGGATCGTGGAGAAAATTCACCAGTACATTCTTGCTGGTGACTGCATGCAGGTGGTGCCATCGCAACGGCTGACCGCAGAGTTTCGCGCTGAGCCACTCAACCTGTATCGGGCACTGCGCTGCCTGAATCCATCGCCCTATATGTACTTTCTTGATTTGGGTGAATTCCAGATAGCCGGTTCCTCGCCGGAAATTCTGGCGCGTCTTGAAGATGGCCATGTCACCGTGCGTCCCATTGCCGGTACTCGCCGCCGCGGCCGCAGCGAAGAAGACGATCTGGCCATGGAGCAGGATATGCTCAATGACCCCAAAGAGATCGCCGAGCACCTGATGCTGATCGACCTGGGCCGCAACGACGCCGGCCGGGTATCACAAACCGGCACGGTGAAAGTGACTGAAAAAATGGTGGTGGAGCGCTACTCCCACGTCATGCACATTACCTCCAACGTCACCGGCCAGGTGAAACCCGGTATCAGCGCCATTGACGTACTGCGTGCTGCGCACCCGGCGGGCACCTTGAGCGGCGCGCCGAAAATTCGCGCCATGGAAATTATCGACGAGGTAGAGCCGGTGAAGCGTGGCGTCTACGGTGGCGCGGTTGGCTATCTGTCCTGGAACGGCAATATGGACACCGCCATTGCTATTCGTACCGCGGTGATTAAAGACGGCAAACTCCATGTGCAGGCGGGTGCCGGCGTTGTCGCAGATTCCGTGCCCGCACTGGAATGGAAAGAAACCATGAACAAAGCACGGGCCATGATGCGTGCGGTGGCTATGGTTCAAGGAGCAGCAGACTAATGCCTGGATTGACAGCTTTTGCCCAGCGTCTGACAGAATCGGGCCGTTTTCAGGGTTTTATTATTGGCCTGATCATACTCAATGGCATCGCCGTGGGTATGGAAACCTGGGACTCATTGGCGTCTGGTTACCACGACTGGTTTGTGGTGCTTTACCAGGTGGTGTTGGTGGCATTTATTGCCGAGGCGCTGCTGAAGATGATGGCGTGTTGGCCCCGGCCGTTCGACTACTTTAAAAGTGGCTGGAACTGCTTTGATTTTGTAATTATCTTGCTGAGTATTGCGCCGGATTCCGGCGAACTGGCGATGTTGGCTCGCCTTGCCCGGCTGTTCCGGGTGTTGCGCCTGATATCCGCCTTTCCGGAACTGCGCTTGATCGTCGATACCTTGCTGCGTTCACTGCCCAGCATGGGGCACGTGGCGATTCTGCTGTGCGTGCTGTTTTACATCTATGCGGTAGCGGGCTTCTACCTGTTTCACGATGTCGACCCCACCCACTGGAAGGACTTGCCCATCGCCTTGCTCAGCCTGTTCCGTATTGTCACTCTGGAAGACTGGACAGACATTATGTACACCGCCATGGCCGCCAAGCCCTGGGCCTGGGTGTACTTTGTCAGCTTTGTGGTGCTGGGCACCTTTGTGATGATCAACCTGTTTATCGCCGTGGTACTCAATAACCTGGATGAGGCCAAGGCGGAAAAACTGCGCCAGCTGCGTACGGCACCCACCCACGATGAAATATTAAAAGAGCTGCGCGATACACAGGATGCGCTGGCACGTTTGCATGTACGTCTGGAAGCCAGCGGAGTTGCGGCTGCGCAAAAAGAAGAGGGCACTCTGCATGCTGTTAATGATTGATAACTACGATTCCTTCACTTACAACGTCGTGCAGTACTTGGCGGAGCTGGATGCTGAGGTGAAAGTGGTGCGCAACGACGAGTTGAGCGTTGACGATATAGAACAGTTGGCACCGGAGCGTATTGTGATTTCCCCCGGCCCCTGCACACCTAACGAGGCAGGTGTATCGGTGGCAGCCATTGAACGCTTTGCAGGAAAAATCCCCCTGCTGGGTATTTGCCTGGGGCACCAGAGTATTGGCCAGGCATTCGGTGGCAAAATTGTGCGCGCCAAACAGGTGATGCACGGCAAAACCTCGTTGGTGCATCACAACAACAGCGGTGTTTTCAAAGGCTTGAGCAACCCGTTTACCGTGACACGCTACCATTCACTGGTAATCGACCAGGCAACTCTACCGGAGTGTTTGGAGGTCACTGCCTGGACTGAAAATGACGATGGCAGCCTGGACGAAATAATGGGCGTGCGCCACTGGGAACTGGGTATAGAAGGTGTGCAGTTTCATCCAGAGTCCATTCTTACCGAGCATGGCCACGATTTGTTAAGGAATTTTTTGGAATTGAGTATTCGTCATCCCCGCGAAGGCGGGGATCCATCTTGAATATGGCGCTAAAGCCTTTAAATATTGAGGCTTATGGATTGTACGCTTCGCTCGCCCTGCGGGCGCCCAACGCACTTTGTGCTTTTGTCCCGCCTTCGCGGGAATGACGGTTTGCGAGAGACGACCATGAATATCAAAGACGCGATCAATGCGCTACTGAACAACACTGATCTCACCCGCACCGAGATGCAGGATGTGATGCAACAAATCATGACTGGCCAGTGCAGCGATGCTCAGATCGGTGGTTTTTTGGTGGCGTTGCGAGCCAAAGGCGAAACCGTCGATGAAATCGCCGGTGCTGCCACGGTAATGCGAAAACTGGCAACGCCTGTAGAAGTGACTGCGGATCATTTGGTGGATATCGTTGGCACCGGTGGCGACAGCGCCGGCACCTTTAATGTCTCTACCGCGTCTACGTTTGTGGCCGCCGCCGCTGGTGCCACAGTGGCCAAACACGGCAACCGTTCGGTGAGCAGTAAATCCGGTAGTGCCGACCTGCTGGAAGCCGCCGGAGTTAATCTGAACCTCAGTGCCGATCAGGTGAAGCAGTGTATTGAGCAGGTGGGCGTAGGATTTATGTTTGCGGTTAACCACCACGCTGCCATGAAACACGCCATTGGCCCGCGCCGCGAGCTGGGTGCACGCACCGTATTTAATCTGCTGGGGCCGCTCACCAATCCAGCGTCGGTACCCAATTTGTTGTTAGGGGTGTTCAGTCGCGACTGGCTGCGCCCGGTAGCGGAGGTGATGCGCGAGCTGGGTACGCAGCACGTATTGGTGGTGCACTCCGCTGATGGCCTGGATGAAATCAGTATTGCGGCAGAAACCTGGGTGGCCGAGCTGAAAGGCGGTGAAGTCACTGAATACCAGATTTCACCTGAAGATTTCGGCTTGCCGCGTTCCAGCCTTGATCCGCTGAAAGTGGCTGACGCCGAGGAAAGTTTGGCGATGGTGAAAACAGCGTTAACCGATGCTGGTCACCCCGCTGCGCAGATGGTGGCGATGAATGCCGGTGCGGCGTTATACGTCGCTGGTGTTGCCGAAGACCTGCTGATCGGTGTGGAGTGTGCGTTGACGGCTATCAAATCTGGCGCTGCTTTGGAAAAACTGAATCAACTGGCAAGCCTATCCAGTACGCTGTAGGTCGGCCTTCAGGCCGTCAAGTAAGGCGTATTAGTTTTAAGTGGTTCGACGGCCTGAAGGCCGACCTACATCGCAAGGTAGAAAGAGCGCAATGACCAACATAGATACACCGACCGTTTTAAGAAAGATCGTCGCCCGCAAACAAGAGGAAGTGGCCGCCCGTTTGGCGGCTACTTCACTGGCAGATATGCGCGCCCGGGTCTCCGACCAACCGCCTGCCCGCGGCTTTGTGGCTGCGTTGCAAGGCAAGCTGGCCAATGGCCAATCCGCGGTCATTGCCGAAGTAAAAAAAGCCTCCCCTAGCAAAGGGGTGATTCGCGAGCAGTTTGACCCGGTTCAGATCGCTAAAAGCTATGAAAAATACGGCGCAGCTTGTTTGTCAGTACTTACTGACATCGATTTTTTCCAAGGTGCGGACGAATACCTGATAGCGGCTCGAAATAGTGTTGGCTTGCCTGTGCTGCGCAAGGATTTCACCATTGATCCGTTTCAGGTAGTCGAGGCCCGTGCCTTGGACGCCGACTGTATTTTGCTGATTGCCGCCTGCCTGTCAGACCAACAGATGGCCGACCTCAATGGTTTGGCCCAAGAGGTGGGGTTGGGTGTGTTGGTGGAAGTGCACAATGCGGAAGAGTGCGAACGCGCACTGCGTCTGGACAATCGTCTGCTGGGCATCAACAACCGCAACCTGCACACTTTTGATACCTCACTGAATACCACATTTGACCTGCTGGACATGATTCCCGACGACAAGATTGTGGTGACTGAAAGTGGCATTCACACAGCTGACGATGTGGCTGCTATGCGCGAGCACCATATCAACGCATTTTTGGTGGGTGAGGCATTTATGAGGGCGCAGGAGCCAGGGGCGAAACTTGCAGAGTTGTTTGCTTGACGTGTAGGTCGGTCTTCAGGCCGATGAGCAACTTTGTCGGGCTAAAGCCCGACCTACATTGAACGATAGGAATTAAAAAAGGCAGCTGATTTAGCTGCCTTTTTTATTAATGAAGTGAAGTATAAGGTTTGAGTTTTAGTTACGCTCGATCAGCCCGTAGCTCGCAACCCGTAACCCGTAACCCGTAACCCGTAACCCGTAACCCGTAACCCGTAACCCGCAGCGCGTCAGCGCGTACCGAATATAACCATCGTCTTACCCTTCACATGCACCAGCCCCTCATCTTCGAGGTTTTTCAATACCCGGCCGACCATTTCGCGGGAGCAGCCGACGATGCGGCCGATTTCCTGGCGGGTGATTTTGATTTGCATGCCGTCCGGGTGGGTCATGGCATCCGGTTCTTTACTCAAATCCAGCAGGGTGCGGGCTACCCGGCCAGTCACGTCCATAAATGCCAGGTCGCCCACTTTGCGGGTGGTGTTGCGTAGCCGCTTGGCAATCTGGCAGCCGATGGCGTGCATAAATTCCGGGTGACTTTTCGCCACTTCGTGAAATTTGGAGTAGCTGATTTCCCCTACCTCACACTCCACCTTGGCGCGAATCCAGGCGCTGCGGTCGTTCTGCCCGAAAATACCCATTTCGCCGAAGAAGTCCCCTTCATTGAGGTAGGCGACAATCATCTCGCGACCGTCGTCGTCTTCAATTAGCACGGTCACCGACCCTTTAGTGATGTAGTACAGGGTATCGCTCTCGTCGCCAGCGTAAATAATGGTACTCTTGGCGGGATAGCGTCGGCGGTGGCAGTGAATAAGGAACTGCTCAACATTGGGGATGTGGGGAGTGATGGGGGCAGGGCTCACGTCGTCTTCGCTCCTTTCTTCTTTTACGTCGAGTGCGAATTTGAAAGTCGTCATAAGCGTGCCGCCAGGTTCTTATTATGGAAGATAGTTGTAGATAGTCGCGGGACTATTTTTCACCGTCTATCTTCACAAACTGGCTGACACTCTGACGGTTAAGTAAAGCACGTTTGTTCTGTGAACTGTAGCTCGTTATGGAAAATAAAGCAGAATAATCGGCAATTACCTGGGTGTTCATACTTTTTACGTAGGCAGTTCAACGGAGCAAATGCAATGCAAGTAACAGTTTCCTGGGGCGGCAATGCCCTGTTTGTGGGTCAATCCGGCAGCGGCCACGAAGTGGTCATGGACGGCCCGCCAGATCACGGCGGCGAAAACAAGGGGCCGCGCCCCATGGAAATGCTGCTGCTGGGGGTGGGTGGTTGTTCATCGTTTGATGTGATGAGCATTCTCAAAAAGCGCCGCCAGGCGGTCAGCGATTGCGTTTGCCAGGTGGAAGCCCAGCGAGCCGATGCTGTGCCTGCGGTATTCACTCATATCAACCTGCATTTTGTGGTCAGTGGCGACAACTTGTCGGAAAAGGCGGTGGAGCAGGCGGTCAAGCTGTCCGCAGAGAAATACTGCTCGGCGTCTATAATGTTACAAGAGGGAGGGGTAACCATCACCCACAGCCATGAAATAGTGGGGCAATAAAACAATCAGCTTGGGGGGATCATGAAAACACTGCCTGCCGTTGCTGCCTGTGCGCTAGCGCTGGCCACTTTGCCTGTGCAGGCGGGCAAGAATGCCAATCTAAAGCTGGAGCAGGGTGTCTATAAAATGGCGGCCAAAGACCCTGCCTATGGCCCCCGGGTGCCCATCAATGGCCCGGTTATCAAAGTGTATGCAGAGTCTGGTACTACCTATAACCATGTGGCCAACACCCATAAGAAGCTGCCATTTCTCACCAAATACACGGCCTCCTGTAGCGGCAAGCGCAAGGTCAGTAGTGTCAGTGTCAAGCTGGCTGGAGAGACCGCCAGTGGCAGTGACAAGGGTGGTGGTTTTGAAACCGGTTACGCCCAGATAAAAGTGCCCTACAGTGGCATTGCTGGCCTGGCCCCCGTCAGTTGGTGCAATCATCACCTCAAGACTTTGAGCCTGGAACACAATCGTTCAAAGAAGCAAATAGTCAAAAAGGGCTTCACCCTCTATATGCCTGATGTGGCCGAGGCTCAGGGTACGGTTTTCTGTTCTCACAACATCCTTAAGGGTGCGGTGGATGGTGACAAGGCCAAGCTGGGTGTCTGGGTTTACTGCGCGGCAAATCCCAATGTGGATCGTCCCAAGCCTGGCACCTCTACCAGACCGGGCAAGCCAGATGTCGGCGAAACCACCAGCATCTTTAAATCTGCAACTTTGACTGCGGTGGATACAACACTGGTTGGCAAAAGCCCTCAGCGCTTGCAGTTAGTGGGCAATATTACTGTGACAGGAGCGGGCACAATAAAAGCCCAGATGGTGGGCAGTGGCGGCTTTGAAAGCCCGGTGCGCACCATAGCCTTTGATAAGGCGGGCACTCAGCAGATGCGCTTTACTCACTATGTTCGTCAGCAGGAACCTGGCAAGACGTTGTCAGCTGGCGCTGGCGGCGGTGATGTCGGCAAGAAAAATGGCTGGGTGGTGTTGAAAGTCTGGTACGAGGTACGTAATAACATTGCAAAAGCCAAAAAACAGTACACCACCAAAAAACTCAATTACACGGTAGATTTCAATCCTCAGCCGAAGCGAATGCAGCTGAAAAAGCCCGAATAAGCAGAAAAAAGGCAAAAAAAAGCCGGAAACAAGATGTTTCCGGCAAAAAATCCAAAATAGTTTGGATAGGAGGGTAGGTAAACTGTTTGGCCTGCTCTTACTTTCTTAAGAGGCTTCTGCTTGAGAGCCTTTTTGTTCGATAGCAGGTTTTAAATCATCTATTGCGATCGCCGAACCCAGTAGTGCGGAAATGGCAAACATTACAGTCATAATAAACATGGCGATTACCTCCTTAGGTTTGGTTGGCCGATGTCATGGGTGTAACAATACAGATCTGATCCTAATAACAAAAATGTATTGGTTTTATGTTTCGAATAACTGCGAGTTATTATTCCGCAATTACTCCCTGATTTCTTCAATTCAGCCTGGTCTGTGAGGGGTCAGGCTTCGTTTTTGGGGTTGCTCTCCTGGCTGTGCTTCAGGTCGTCCCAGGCAATTGCCGAGCCGAGTAGTCCTGAAATGGCGAGCATAATGGTCATGATTAACATGGGTTGCTCTTTGATCCTTTGGGTTGTTGGATGACGGGTAATATAGGTGGAGTTTAAAAATAAATAAAATGTATTGATTTTATTTTTAATATAACTTTAAGGAATTAAACTATTCGTTGCTCCTGAAATAGAAGCAAAAAAAGCGAGAAGCTGTCGCTTCTCGCCAAATCCAAGGTTAGGAGGGGTAGGATAAAATTGTTTGCCGGGCGACGCTTGTTGCGCCCGTAATATATTTACTCGCCGCTGTCGTTCGATTGCGGCTTGGTTGCGCCAAAAGCATGTTGTGCAAGCTGTGTGGCGGCGTTAATTAGGTAGATGGCGATCATTTTCAGACTCCCGTCACATCGAGTAACCGTTGAATGGCTGGCATTATTGTTATCGGTTGGGGATAATGAAAATGTATTGTTCTTATTTTTTAAATAACTGAAGGTTATTTATGGATCCGGTCACTCTTTCCCGCGTGGATCTTAACTTGCTGGTGTCTCTGCAAGTGCTGCTGGAGGAGCGCAATGTCACCCGCGCCGCTGCCCGGCTGTTTATTACCCAGCCGGCAATGAGTAAAACCCTGCAGCGCTTGCGCGACCTCTACCGTGACCCTCTGCTGGTACGCAGTGGTCGCGGCCTGGCGCCCACACCCAAGGCACAGGAGTTGCAGCGCCAGTTGCCAGAGGTGTTGGCGAGAGTCTCTGATCTGGTGCGCAACAAAGAAATCAGCCCTATGAAATTCACGGGCGAGGTTCGTATGGCGATGCCGGAATTTCTCGCTGTATTGATCGTTCCCCGGCTGGTACAGATTCTTAACCAGGAAGCGCCCAACCTTACCCTGGCGGTAGCCAGTGAGCTGGGTTCCTATGTGCAGGAGCTGGAAGAGGGTACGGTGGACTTTGCTATCGAACGTGAGGAAGAGTTGCCCTCCGATTTTGATTCCACGCCCTTGGGCGGCTTTACTCTGGCCTGCTGGATGCGCCGCGGTCACCCATTGGCGGATGACGAGCTTACCGTGGAGCGAATGCTGCGCTACAAGTGGGTGCACTATTACATGCTCAACACCGAATCCATTTCTTCCCGCTCTTCCACATTGTTCGACCAATGGTTGGCGCGCCAGGGCTACACAAGGGAAAAGCTGCTGGTGACCACCCAGCTGATGACTGCACTGGATACGGTTTACAACACCGACTGCCTGATGATCGGCAGCTTGCAGGATCTGGAAGTGGAAGGGGAATTTTACGATATTGTCCGCAAGCCGCTGCCGGAAAGCCTGCAAGTAGAACCGTTCTTTCCACTGGGCATTGTCAGCCACCGCCGCACCGCCACGTCACCCATGCACCGCTGGATTATCAACAAAACAGTACAAGTGGTTGACGATATGCGCAGTGAAAGAGCGCCAGATGAACAGCAGGAGTTGGTTCTTTAATCGGTTGCGCGTTACGGGTTTCGGGTTGCGCGAAGATCGGTAGAATTCTGTCATTCTGAGCGCAGGGAAGAATCTCACAGTTATCCGCTAGTATTGAGATACTTGTTCGCTGCGCTCAGGGTGACAAATACGCGCAAAACTGCTCGCAACCCGAAATGCGTAACCCGCAACTAAAGCCTATAACTCGTCTTGGTCATCGCCTTCGACACAGCCGTCATCACCGCTTTTACTGGCCCCGGAAACGCCAAGCCGCCTGCTTCCAGTGCCGCATGGGAATGGCGCGCCTCATCTTCCAGCATTTGATCCACTACCGCACGGCTTTTGGCGTCTTCAGCGGGCAATTGCTGCTGGTGACTTTCCAGGTGCTTGCACACCTGATCCTCCGTGGCGGCGACAAACCCCAGGCTGAGGCGGTCGCTGATCAGGCCAGCACCGGCGCCGATGGCGAATGACATGCCGTACCACAGGGGGTTGAGCACACTGGTGTGACTGTCCAGCTGATGCAGACGCTGTTCGCACCAGGCAAGGTGGTCAATTTCTTCATCCGCTGCATGCTCCATTTCTGCGCGCACTTCTGGCAATTTGGCGGTGAGCGCCTGGCCGCGATACAGCGCTTGAGCGCACACCTCTCCGGAGTGGTTTACCCGCATCAGCCCGGCGGCATGGCGACGTTGTTGCTCGCTCAACTCGCCCTCATCGCGAGCCTGTGCAGGCGATGGGCGTGTTGGCGTGGGCGCGCGGGCTGCCACCGTTCTCAATCCGGCATCAAATTCGGTCAATAGTTTGTCGAAAACAGTGAGTGTGCGCTGGCTCATGGCGTGTCCTGATGGTTGAAGCGGCATTGTAGCAAATACGGGGCTGGCTAACGGTCAAAAGCCCGGTAGAATTGATCTTCAGCAATCATGATTCACAATAACAACAACGGAGAGCGAGATGCAGGACGCCAACGACCTGGGGCTGGTCATCGATGCACACATTTCCCTGGTGGTACTGGAAACCCACGATGAGCGGCGGGCGATCGATCTGTTGCAGCGGGTGGCGCGCCAGCGGGATCTGCCTCTGTTCAGCTGGACGGTGACCGACGGTCTGCGCAACGCGGGTTTTGGTTTGCAGTTGCAGCAGAGTATTGCCCAGCACGCAGAGCCGGAGAAGATGCTCGAGTACCTGAAAAACCAGGCCGAGCCGGGCATTTATTGTCTGTGCGACTTTCACCCCTGGTTGGAAGATCACCCCAAAAACATTCGCCTGCTCAAGGACTACTGCTACCGCCACAGCGGATTGAAAAGTGCTGTTGTGTTACTCAGCCACCGTCTGACCTTGCCCGGTGAGCTGTCGCGCTTGTCGGCGCGCTTCTCCATGAGCCTGCCCAGTGAGGAACAGATTTCTACCTTGGTGCGTGAAGAAGCCGCCAACTGGTCGAAACGCAACAATTCCCGCAAGGTGAAAACCGACAACGCCACCCTCAAACAGCTGGTGGCCAATCTTAAAGGCCTGACACACTCCGAGGTGCGCCGCCTGGTGCGCGGTGCCATTGTTGACGACGGCGCCATCACCGAAGAGGACTTGCCGGAAATTAACAAAGCCAAATTCCAGCTGATGGATATGGACGGCGTACTCAGCTACGAATACCGCACCGAAAAATTCAGCGATGTGGCGGGCATGAATACCCTTAAGGAATGGCTCAACAAGCGTCGCGAAGTATTCCTGGGCGACCACGGCGATGTCGACCCGCCGCGAGGCATCTTGCTGACCGGTGTGCAGGGCGGCGGCAAAAGTCTGTCCGCCAAGGCGGTGGCGGGCGTGTGGGGTGTGCCTTTGCTGCGCTTGGATATGGCCGCCCTGTACAACAAGTACCACGGTGAAACCGAGCGCAATCTGCGGGAATCCCTGGCCATGGCGGAGCGCATGTCCCCCTGTGTGCTGTGGATTGACGAAATCGAAAAGGGTTTGGCCACCGACGGCAGTGACAGTGCCCTCTCGCAACGGGTGCTAGGTACCTTGCTCACCTGGATGGCAGAGCGCAGCCAGCCGGTGTTTATGGTGGCCACAGCCAATGATATTTCCAAGTTGCCACCGGAACTGGTGCGCAAGGGGCGCTTCGACGAATTGTTCTTTGTTGACCTGCCGGACTTGGCGACCCGCTGCGACATCTTTCGCATCCACCTGGACAAACGTTCACTCAGCAGCAACGATTTTGACCTGCAGCAGTTGGCCCAGGCCAGCGAAGGTTTTTCCGGTGCGGAAATCGAGCAAGTGGTTGTGGCGACGCTCTATTCCGCCAAGGCAGGTAACAGTGAGCCCGTCACTGCCGCTGTGCTCAATGAAATTCACAACACCGCGCCGCTGTCCCAGGTAATGGCAGAGCGAATTGCTGCATTGCGCGCCTGGGCCAGTGAGCGCGGCGTGGTGGCGGTGTAGGGTTAAGCCGTCATTGCGAGCGCAGCGTGGCGATCCAGTGACTTTAAAAAACCAAAGTCTTATAAGACGCTGGATTGCTTTGCTGCGCTCGCAATGACGATAACGTAATCATGGGTGATTCATGTCAAACACAAAATTCTCCCGCGTACTGGGTAATCGCGAAACCATAGCGCTGGCCTTTGGTGCCATGATCGGTTGGGGTTGGGTGGTGCTCGCTGGTGACTGGATTGCCGAGGCGGGTACGCTGGGTGCCATCAGTGCGTTTTTGGTTGGCGGTGCTCTGGTGGCGCTTATCGGTTTTACCTACGCTGAGCTCGCCTCCGCCATGCCTCAGGCTGGGGGCGAGCACGTCTACAGCCAGCGGGCGTTGGGTAAAGCGGGTTCCTTTGTGTGCACCTGGGCCATCGTGTTGGGGTATGTGTCGGTATCGGCGTTTGAGGCGGTGGCACTGCCAACGGTTATGGATTATCTGGCGCCGGGCTTTCAGTATTACTACCTGTGGACAGTGGCAGGTTGGGATGTGTACCTGAGCTGGGTGTTGATCGGCTCCCTGGGGGCAGTGGTAATCGCCGCAGTCAATATTCTCGGCGTACAGCCAGCGGCACGGGTGCAGCAGGCCATGTTGCTACTGTTGTTTGTGGGTGGTCTGCTGCTGATTATCGGCGCTTTTGCCAATGGCTCTCGCGACAACCTGCAGCCGCTGTTTGATAAAGGCCTGCCGGGGATTGCCGCGGTGGTGATGATGGTGCCCTTTATGCTGGTGGGGTTTGATGTGATCCCTCAGGCGGCTGAGGAAATCGACCTGCCACGTAAACGCATCGGCACCGTTCTGGTGGTTTCGGTGTTGATGGCTGTGGCCTGGTATGTGCTGATTATTATCGGTGCGGGCCTGGCGTTGGATGCTGACCAGCGAAGCGATGCCGACCTGGTGGTGGCCGAGTCGGCCAGCGGTCTGTGGAATGGCAGCTGGGCAGGCACTTTGCTGGTGGTGGCGGGCATTGGTGGCATTATCACCAGTTGGAATGCTTTTGTGATTGGCGGTAGCCGCGCCATTTACGCCATGGCCCACAGCGGCCAATTGCCAGCGTTTTTGGGGCGCCTTCACCCCCGTTACCACACGCCAGTAAATGCCATATTATTGATTGGCGCGCTCTCTGCGCTGGCGCCACTGCTGGGCCGCAAGGCACTGGTTTGGTTGGTGAATGCCGGTGGCTTGGGGATTGTGGTGGCTTACGGCTTTGTGGCGGTGTGTTTTCTGGTACTGCGCCAACGCGAACCGGGCATGGAGCGGCCATTCCGGGCCGGGCGCAGCCAGCTGACAGGCTGGTTGGCGCTGTTGGCCTCTGTGGGTTTGCTGATCCTTTATTTGCCCGGCAGCCCGTCGGCGCTGGTGTGGCCCCAAGAGTGGATAATCGTTATTGGTTGGGCATTGCTCGGCCTGATATTAGCAGCGCTGTCGCGCGTTCAACAAAAATAGGGGCTGGCTACCCGGCCTCGCTGATCACCATCAGGTAGTTTTGTGATGCCGGGGATGGTGATAACCTTACGCAGTTTGTGCCTATAGCGCGGCGAGCGTAGCCCCATAACGTAGCTCCATAACAACAATCGGAAACAAGATCATGCTTGAACGGGATAAAAACATCTCTACCGAACAAAAAGCCCTGTCCATCAATCTGGATGATCACAAGTACGGCACCATTGTCGAAATCGGCGCTGGCCAGGAGGTGGCGCGCCAGTTTTTCAAGGCCGGTGCGGCAGCGGGAACCATCGCTAAAACCAGCTCTGCCTACGACATGACGGTGAGTGATGCCATCTACGGTAAGGCGGGGCGCTATGTAAGCCGTGAGCGCGTACATCAGATGCTCAATCTGGAGTTTGACCTCTGTGTTAACCGTCTGGCAGAAGTTCGCCCACCCATGTCTACGTTTTTTTCCTACGCGGCCACAGTAACGGCGCGCAGTTTCAAAGGCGGCAACGAATGTCACGGCTGGATTGGTGTGCGTTTGCAATTGCGCCCCAAAGAAGAGCCCTGCGAAATTGTTTGCCACGTTCGTATGTTGGACAACACCAATGAGTTGCAGGCGGAGGCGCTGGGTATTCTCGGTGTTAACCTGATTTACGCCGCCTACAACTACAGCCACAAACCCAAATGGCTGATTGAATCCCTGCTGGACGGCATAGGCCAGGGTCGTATTGAGGTGGACCTGATTGATTTTGATGGCCCTGGTTTTTCTTATATCGACAGTCGCCTGGCCAATCTCTATTTGGTGAATTCCTGGTTGACCCGTGCCGTTCTGTTTGATGAAACCGGCACACCAGTGGTGCCCCGTGACTTCCTGTATAAAAAGCCGGTGGCGGTGATGCGCAGCTCTTTCCGTTTGCCGACTCTGGTGCACACTGATATGGAGCATGTGGGCACCCAGCATCTGGCGAAGAAAGCCGGCGTGGACCCAGAGCGAATAGTGCGCCTGGCCGAGGTCTCTATGTCCCAGGTGATGAGTGATGACAAACTGGATGATAGCGACTTCCTGCTGCGGGTTGAGTTGGCCAACGCCATGGGCTTGCCGGTGCTGTTGTCGGACTACGTGCGCTATTTCAGTTTGCGTTCCTGGTTCCGCCGTCATACCAAAGAAGCCATTGCCATCCTGATGAAAATCAGCGATGTGAAAAACTACTTGTTTGATCTGGATTTCTACGACGACCTGGAAGGTGGTGCTTTGGAGGGGCTGGGCAAGTTGTTTGCCGACAATACCAATGTCCTGGTCTATCCGGTGGAAAAAGACGGTGTGGTTACCACACTGTCTGATGTCCAGTTCGCTGACAAGCTGAAGTACGTCGCTCAGCAGGTAATTCACAACAAAAAACTGGTGGATGCGGAAGGTTATGACCCCAACCTATTGAGTATTTCTGCCAGAGAGTTGATCCCCACCATTAGCGATGGCCCCGGTGCTTGGGAGGCGGCGGTAGACCCCCGCGTTCTAGAGTTGATTAAACGCAAGGGGTTGCATGGGTATCCGGGGTAATATTGGTTGGCAATAAAAAAACCGGCGTATTTGGAGACTGTGTGAAAACGCAGTTCGAGCTGCCAAAATACCCGCATCGTCAGATGCGGGTATTTTTGTATGCGACACATCCAAGGTGAGAGCAGAACGCAGACCAGCCTGTTGCCAGCGAGCGTAGAGG
>NZ_JATAAF010000030.1 GCF_030341905.1 Porticoccus sp. W117
TGGTCGGCAGGAACTAGCTCGTCAATGCTGACGAACTCCATAGTGGACTGGGTTTGGGGGCGGTCTTTTAACATGCCCCATTATAAAAAGTCCCCGCACGAGGGCGAGGACTTTGTCAGCAGTCTGAGCCCACCACAAGGTGGGCTTTTTTGTGCGCTTTACTTTATTGATAGGGTGCTTTTTAAATGAAGGTGTTTTCTTGACGGCACCTGCACCGACCTGCATGCTCATTGCATCAGCAAACAGGAAGACACCATGCCCTGCTACTCCATCGACGGAATTACACCTGTCGTACACCCCACCGCATTTGTGCATCCCTCCGCCGAACTTATTGGCGATGTCATTATTGGCCCCGGTTGTTACATCGGTCCCTGCGCCTGCCTGCGCGGCGACTTTGGCCGCATTATCGTCGAGCAGGGCGCCAACGTGCAGGACACTTGCGTAATGCACAGCTTCCCCGGTAAAGACTCCGTGGTAGAACAGAATGGCCATATCGGCCACGGCGCCGTGCTGCACGGTTGTCGCATTGGCCGCAACGCCTTGGTGGGCATGAATGCAGTGGTGATGGATGGCGCGGAAATTGGCGAAGAATCCATTGTCGCGGCAGGCGCTTTTGTGAAGGCGGCGTTCAAGTGTGAGCCCCGAAGCATGGTGGTGGGCAGCCCAGCGAAAGTGATCAAACAGGTCAGCGACGAACAAATTCAGTGGAAAACCCAGGGTACTGCTGAATACCAACAGCTAGCAGTGCGTTGCCGGCAGTCGTTGCATTTGGTTGAGCCGTTAGCGGAAGTGGAGCCGGAGCGACGTCGGTTGACTGCTGGAGATATCAAGCCGTTGTTTGAATCTCAATAGCTGTGTTTTCAATAAGGGACAATAAATGAAGAAAGCTAACATTTTAGGTGCACTCTTTGTTCTGTGTTTGGTGATATGCGCCTGGGGGTATTTCACCGATTCTGAACTGGATCCAGAGTTTCAACGCTGGATAGAGCAAGAGCGTGAGCAGCCGCCAGAAGCGGACAATGCATTTTTTTATTTTATGGGTATAGGAATCCCCGAAGGCCTTGATCCTGTAGAGGCAGGAAAAACTGCCTATAGAAAAGTTCAAACTGGTGAATCTGACTATATGGATACTGAAGACGCTCTTGAATTGCCGAGTGAAAAGCACTTGACGGGTTTGTTGAATATAGAGATTTTGCCTGAAAGACTTGCTGATATCGATAGTATTTCTGAGTTGCTGAGTGAATATGGTGAAGTATTAGCTCGTTACAAGAAATTAATGGAGTATCCGGATTTTTCTACGTTGACAAGGCCGTCGATTGAAGAGAGTTTTCCTCCATATAACTATATGCTAATTGGCCAACAGCTAAACCAATTGCAGGCGATTGAAAATATTGCAGCGGGTCAATTGGATAGAGGCGTAAAGATATTATTAGATGATCTTGCGAATCATCGCCGGATTTTGATTCGCGCAGATACCTTGATTTCCAAACTGATTGCTGTGAAGGCAATAACGAGAAACGTAAAGCTCTTGCATGGGCTGGGTAAATTAACTGAAATAGAGATTGAGAGTCATCAGGGATTTCTCGCCTTGATTGCCCCTTTGACAGAAGAAGAACGTGATTTTTCGAAAGCGTATCAACGAGAAGCCATTTTAGGTAGAAATACTTTTTTGGATTTGGCAGCAACTCCACTCTGGGGTGAACCAAAACAGAAAGGTTGGAGTCTGTCTGAAGCGATTACTATGCGTCTTTTTTTTAAGCCTAATCATGCCAGCAATATGGCGATTAAGCAGTGGCGCTATTTTCT
The DNA here is from genome assembly GCF_030341905.1 of Porticoccus sp. W117. Classification (GTDB taxonomy): domain Bacteria; phylum Pseudomonadota; class Gammaproteobacteria; order Pseudomonadales; family Porticoccaceae; genus SCSIO-12696. The sequence continues at coordinate 1,807 of NZ_JATAAF010000030.1, forward strand.
GGAAGTTTCGAGTTTATCGGCGCAGGATTTTTATAGGACTATCTCTGATTCAAAGCCTGATTTTTCTCCTGGTATTTGGGACGATTTTTACAATCCTGTTGGATCAGTGTTGTCATCAGTTTCGAGTCCCAGTATGGATAAGTACCCGGCAAGAATTCACGATTTGGATTGCCTTTTCGGATTGGTTAGGGCATCACTAAAATCAAAAAATATTGAACAAATAGCTCAGCAAAAAGAAACTAACCCTTACGACGGTGGTGCTATTTTGATTGAAAATGGAGTAGCTCGTTTTAACGGCCCTTTTGATGAGCATCAGGGCGGACGTAGCCTGCGAGTAGCTTGGTAGGAGCTTCCTCGGTTTGGCACATAAATTTCACTTGGAGTTTATCTATGAAGATTATCTTGTCGCTTGCAATAATTCTGGCATGTCCATCTCTTCAGGCTGAAGTCATCTCAAAGAGTGGACATGGTTTTGCCCTTGAAATTGTCGCCGAGGTAAATTCCAGCTCGGAAAAAACCTACCAGCAGTTTTTGCAAATAGGCCGGTGGTGGGATTCCAGCCACACCTACTCTGGCGATGCTGCCAATATGCATCTGGAACCAAAAGCAGGTGGGCGTTTCTACGAAAAAACCGCCGATATGGAAGTTCTGCATATGATGGTGACCTATGTGAAACCCGGCCATGCGGTACATATGACTGGCGGCTTGGGGCCGTTGCAAATGATGGGCATGCACGGTGGAATGTCTTGGGAATTCAAAAAACTGGATGACCAAAAAACACAAGTGGTACACCGCTATCAGGTCACCGGCTTTATGGAAGGTGGCCTGGAGCAGCTTGCCGCTGTTGTTGACCGGGTACAGGCTGGGCAGGTTGAACGCTTAAGGTTGGCATTGGAGAAATAGTCACCGGTAAAACGCCACTCTGCAGTTTCACATTTTCTTGAGCTCATATCCGTAGTATGGGGTGAAATTACCCCGAACTTGCTGGTATGAGAAAACTCTACACGTATCTTGCCTACTTGGGAGCACTGCCTTTTGTGCTCTGCGCCCTCTGTTTGCTATTCGGTGTCTACAGCCTGCCTTACGTAGGTGATGTTCAAGTGTTGTTGTCCACATATGGGCTAGTGATCGCTTCGTTTATGGCTGGCAGTCTATGGGGCCAACAGTTTCAGGCTGATCAGCAGTGGGCTCGATCCATTGGCCTGTTGACCAACATTGTCACCGTTGGCGTCTGGCTGGGGTACTTGCTGTTGCCGTTGTCAGCGTTTCTACGGCTTCTCGTTATCGCGTTTGTTGGTCTATTGGTGATGGATCGCAAGCAGTTTCAGTTGGGCCATATCAGCAAAACGTACTTTTCCACCCGATGCGGCGTCACCGCTGTTGTGTCAGCCGCACTGGTGGTGTCATTTATTTTTCGTGGTTCTTAACAGGAGATCCTGACTGGTGGATATTGCAGTTGTTGGGGCTGGCCTTGCCGGGCTTACCGTTGCCCATGGGTTGATTGAGCGAGGTAATGTGACGGTGTTTGAAAAATCCCGCGGTGTGGGTGGGCGTATGTCCACTCGGCGAGCAGAGCCTTTTGCTTTTGATCACGGTGCGCAATTTTTTCGTGCCAGGGGTGATCGGTTTAAAGTGTTTCTATCACCGATGATGAATCAAGGAGTTGTCCAGCCATGGGAAGGGCGCTTTGTGGATATCCACAATCGGCAAGCAAACCTTTGTTCATCAACAGAATCGGATATTGCCCGCTATGTGTGTGCGCCAGGAATGAGCGCGATGGCCAAGCATTTGCGCCAACAACTGTCGGTGCAGTTACAAACACGAGTGGGTTCTATCGCCAAGGAGCACAACCAGTGGGTACTTACGGATGATCAGGGTGCGTCACTAGGGGTTTACGACTGGGTCATTTTTGCGGCTCCTGCTGAGCAGACCGCAGAGTTGCTGCCAGCAGAAAGTAGTTGTTACCAAACCGTGGCCTCCATTCGTATGCAGGCCTGCTTCTCACTGATGTTGGGTTTTGATCAGCCGCTGGAACTCGGTTTTGATGGTGCAACCGTGCACGGCGAAGACATCAGCTGGATTGCCTTGAACCACACCAAGCCGGGCAGGGCACAGGCCTTTAGCGTAATGGCCCATTCCAGTAACCAGTGGGCCGGTGCGCATATCGACGATGACCGCGACGAAGTAATGAGCCACTTGAGTCAGCAACTCGGAGAAATTTTGGGTATTGATGTCAATCAGGCCAGCCATAACGCCTTGCACGGTTGGCGTTACGCCAACGCGCTCAAACAAACCGGCGAGCCCTGTCTGGTTGATGCGGAGCACCAGATTGGCGTGTGCGGAGACTGGCTGATTGAAGGCAAGGTTGAAGCTGCATTTTCCAGCGGCGATGCATTGGCTCAGGCATTGATTGATGTTCTTTAATCGATAGAGGCATATTTTTTATGACAGACGACTTGGCCATTATCTGGTTTCGACAAGATTTACGGCTGTCTGACAACCCGGCATTGACGCTAGCTGCACAACATAAACGAGTGTTGCCCATTTACATATTGGACGAGGGTAACGCCGGCGAGTACGCCATAGGAAGTGCCAGCCGCTGGTGGCTGCACCACTCATTGACGTCCCTGAACGAGTCCCTGCAAGGCAATTTGTCCGTTTACCGTGGCGACCCAGCAATCATTATTGGTGATCTGGTCAAACGCTTGGGCGTAACAGCGGTGTACTGGAACCGTTGCTACGAACCCTGGCGCGCCACTCGCGATGCGGACATAAAGCAACAGCTGAGCAATAGCGGTATTGCGGTAAAAAGCAGCAACGGTTCTTTGTTGTGGGAACCTTGGCAAGTGCACAAAAATGATGGCGGTCATTACAAAGTATTTACGCCGTTTTATCGCAAAGGCTGCCTGCAGGCACAACCGCCACGAGCGCCCTTAAAAGCGCCGCAAGGTGTCCATTACTTTTTGGATACTGACGGTGCATCTGGTATTGATGATTTAAATCTGCTGCCCAATATTCCTTGGGATGCGGCTTTTTATGATCAATGGAAAGTCGGTGAAGATCACGCCCAAACCGTTTTTGAACAGTTTATTGAAAACGGTTTGCATGACTATAAAGAGGGGCGCAACTTCCCGGAAAAAAATTGCGTTTCCAGACTGTCGCCCTATCTGCACTTCGGCGAAATTTCCCCCAATCAACTTTGGCATACGGCGCATCGTTTGGGAGATAACCCCAATATCGATCACTTTTGCAGTGAACTGGGCTGGCGGGAATTTTCCTACAGCCAGCTCTACCACAACCCAACGCTGCCCAAGCAAAATTTACAGAGCAAATTTGATCGCTTTCCCTGGGCTGACCAGCCGGACCGTTTAAACGCATGGCAGGCAGGTCTTACCGGAGTCCCCATGGTGGACGCGGGTATGCGCGAACTGTGGCAAACCGGTTACATGCACAACCGGGTGCGCATGATCGTTGGTTCATTTCTGGTGAAGAATTTGCGCCTGCACTGGCACCACGGCGAGCGCTGGTTTTGGGATACTTTGCTGGATGCCGACCTGGCCAACAACAGCGCCAGCTGGCAATGGATCGCTGGCTGTGGTGCTGATGCTGCACCGTACTTCCGAATTTTTAACCCGGTCACTCAGGGGCAAAAGTTCGACCCGGATGGCAGTTACGTAAGGCGATATATCCCTGAAATTGCTTCTTTACCCGATAAATATCTGTTCAGCCCGTGGGAAGCTCCAGAGCAGGTTCTGTTGGATGCGAAGGTCAATCTGGGGACGACTTACCCCAAGCCGGTTGTCGATTTAAAGCAGTCTCGGACAGAGGCACTGGAGGCGTTTAAGTCATTGTCAGCAGACGCCTTGCCGGTAAATGGATTATGATTACGGTTTTCTACGACGGCCAGTGCGGCTTGTGCAGCAAAGAGATCGCTCACTACCAACGTATTGCCCCCGAGGGTATTTTCACGTGGCGGGATGCTAACTGTTCAGAAGACGCTTTGCGTCAGCTGGGGGTGAGTGTGGCGGGTGCGCTCAAGCTGTTGCACGCGGTCGATAACAACGGCCGGCTGCACATTGGCGTCGATGCATTTATCTTGATGTGGGCGCAGCTGAAACGTTGGCGAATATTGGCGACGCTGGTGGCACTGCCGGGTATCCGCCAGTTGGTCGATATCAGCTATCGCGGGTTTGCAAAGTGGCGTTTTAAGCGGCTAAGCCACTGCCAGATTGCAGAAGGACAAAGAAGCCCGTAGACAGCATTTCCGCTCTTACACCTCAAAAATTTTCAACGTATTGGTCATTCCCCCTTCACCAACCTGGTCGCCACGGGTGCCCAGTACAATATCCCCCTTACTCAAAAAGCCGTTGCCTTTTAATTGTTCTACCGCATCGCTCAGCAGGGTGTTGCGGTTGTTGCCGGAGATGTCGTAGTAGCGGGGAATAACGCCGCGGAACAGGGCCATACGGTTGAGGGTGCTCTGGTGTTCGGACATGGCGAAGATGGGGATGCCGGAGCGAATGCGTGACATCAGCAGCGGTGTGTTGCCGGATTCGGTCAGGCAAATGATCGCCTTAACGTGGGGCATGTGGTTGGCGGCGTACATGGATGCCATGGCAATGGCGTCTTCGGTTTCCTGAAATTGGCGGTCCATGCGGTGGCCGGATACCTGGGTGCTGCGCTGTTTTTCCGCGCCCAGCGCGATGCGGCTCATGGCTTCCACCACGGTAATGGGATGTTTGCCAGTGGCGGTTTCCGCCGACAGCATCACCGCGTCGGTGCCGTCCAGTACCGCGTTGGCCACATCGAATACTTCCGCACGGGTGGGGATGGAGTTTTCGATCATGGTTTCCATCATCTGGGTGGCGGTGATCACCGAGCGATTGAGCTGGCGAGCGCGGCGGATGATTTTTTTCTGTACACCGATCAAACCAGCGTCGCCAATCTCCACACCCAGATCGCCGCGGGCAACCATCACTGCGTCAGAAGCACAGATGATGTCGTCCAGGGTTTTATCGTCGGCCACGGTTTCGGCGCGCTCGATTTTGGCGATCAGGCGGGCTTTGCAGCCAGCTTTTTCGGCACACTCGCGAGCGTAGTGCATGTCTTCGGCAGTGCGCGGGAAGGAGATAGCCAGGTAGTCGATTTCCATGTCGGTGGCCACGTCCAGGTCTTTCAAATCTTTTTCCGTCAGTGCCGGTGCCGACAGGCCACCGCCCAACAGGTTGATGCCTTTCTTGGGGTAGAGCACTCCGCCAACGATCACTTTGGTGTGTATGCGAGTATCGTCGATGCTCTCGATCTGCAGCTGCAGGCGACCATCGTCCAGCAACAGAGTTTGGCCGGGTTGGCAATCCGCTGGCAGCGACTGATAGCTGCAACCCACAACGGTTTCGTCGCCTTCGTCGGCGGGGTGCTTGGTGTCCAGAGCGAACTCGGCGCCCTCCACCAATTTGGCGCTACCCTTGCGGAAACCGGCGATGCGGATCTTCGGCCCCTGTAAATCCCCCAGCAGGGCGACATTGGCAGACAGCTTTTCCGCTTCCTCACGCACCAGGCGAGCGCGCTCTTTGTGCTCCTCCGGTTCGCCGTGAGAAAAGTTGATGCGAAAAACAGTGGCCCCGGCCTGGATCAATCCGCTGATGGTTTCGGCATCGGAACTGGCAGGGCCAAGGGTGGCTATAATCTTGGTGCGTTTGTACATGAGCGGTGGCTACTTTCAGGGCTGGATGGGTGAGCGCAATTGTATAGCAAGCGCTGTGACATAGAGATAACATTCGGTCACTTTTTGTTTTTCTTGATAGGGAGCTATAGATGGCAACGCTATTAATCACTGGCTGCAACCGCGGCATTGGCCTGGAGTTGGCGTGCCAGTATTTGCAGGATGGCTGGCGCGTTCATGGTTGCTGCCGCAATCCGTCTCAAGCCGATGAGTTGCAGCAACTGCAGGAACAACATGCGGAAAATCTGCAGATACATGCACTGGATGTGGCCAGTGAGCGAGGCATCGCCGAGCTGAAAAGCGCCCTTGAGGATCAGCCCATTGACTTGTTGCTAAACAATGCGGGGGTTTACGGTGGTGCAGGCAATCGCCTGGGCAGCCTGGATACTGAGGAGTGGCTGCAGGTTTTGCGGGTGAATACCATCGCGCCTTTGTTAATGGCCCAGACGTTTCTCGACAACGTAGCAGCCAGTAAGGGCAAAACCATTGCTTCAGTGAGCAGCAAGGTGGGCAGTATTGCCGATAACCGGGGTGGCAGTAATTACATGTATCGCTCGTCCAAAACCGCCTTGAATCAGGCGATGAAAAGCCTGTCTATCGATACCGCGCATTTGGGATTAAAAACTGTGGTGTTGCACCCCGGTTGGGTGCAGACAGATATGGGTGGCCCCAATGCGCTGATTACCGTTGCAGAGAGTGCCTCAGGCTTGAAGAAAGTGCTGGATGAACTGACGCCGGAGCAGTCCGGGCAGTTTATTAACTACGATGGCAGTGAGATTCCCTGGTAACACTATTTCCGCGCAAAGCGATCTTCCGCCGGGCCGCGGCGGCGGGACAGGAATATGTAGTTTTCGTTATTGCCCCGCGCTTTGGCCTGGTGTTTTGCATCTGATGCCAGTCGTGCTACTTCGTGGTGGGAGTGGCAGCGGGCCGGATCGGGAACCACCACGCCAATGGCGATAGTCAGTAGCCCGAAAAAGGCGCTGTTGCCCTGGCGGTCTTCGCTCCAGATGCCGCCTTCTGCCAGGGCTTCGTCACTGTAAAAACGCTTTCGCTCCTGATTAAAGCGCTCAAAAATCTGTTCACACTGCTGGCGCCAGTTTTCACTGCGAAACAGAATCACAAAATCATCACCACCCACATGGCCCACCAGGTCGTTGTCGGTGTTGACTCCGTTGTTGAGAATATCCCCCAGCGCGGCCAGCACTTCATCGCCGCGGCTGTAGCCGTAGGTGTCGTTAAAGGGCTTGAAGTTGTTGAGGTCGATATAGGCCAGGTGGAACGACTCTCCCTGGGTGAGCAGTTCATCAATCCATTCATAAATGGGTACATTGCCGGGCAGCAGAGTCAGGGGATTGCTGTAGCGGGCGTAGCGCATCTGGTAATCAGTGATGCGGCGCAACAGGTCGCTGACTTTGCCGACGCCGATGTACTGGTGGTTGCGGGTGACAATAAAGTCCTCGTTCAAGTCCACCTGTTCCAGGTTGGTGACTCTCTGGCTTACTTCTTCCAGTCGGGCTTCGCAGTCCACAATCACCGGCTGTTTGTTCATGATGTCGCGCACCGGCTTGCGGCCATACAGCTGGTGGGAGAAGCGACCGGAAAACAGCTCCAGAATTTGCGAGCGGGAAATCAACCCCAGTGGCTTGCCGTTGTCGACAATGGGAATTGAGCTGATTTGTGGGTGGTGGATAAAGGCGTCGTTGACGTCTTCGGCAGTGACGCTGGGTGACAGGGTCTGGGCGTTTTGCACCAGCTCCATCACCGTATCCCTGGGACGGGTTTTCAGGCGCCGCACGGTCATGGTGCCGCAGTTGTCCAGTTCGGCCGTAAAGGCTTCAACGGATTTGCCCGGATTTTCTGCGGGTTTCTGTAATAGATAGCCCTGGCCCAGTTTGATGCCCAGATTGCGCAGCGCTTCCAGTTCCTGGGGTTGCTCAATGCCCTCGGCAATCACCTTGCAGTTCAGGCCACGGGAAATTTCGCAGATGGAATTGACGAATTCGCGTTTTACGGAATCACTGTGAATATCGTGAATAAAATGCATATCCACTTTGACGTAGTCCGGGCGAATTTCGGCCCAGGTGCGCAACCCGGAATAGCCGCTGCCAAGGTCATCAATGGCCAGTTGCAATTGATGCTGGCGGCAAAAATCAGCGACTTCACGAATCCGTTGGTAGTCATTCAACGGGTGTTTTTCGGAAATTTCCAGCACGATATCCAGGCGACGACTGCTGCTGATTAACAACTGGCTGATGGGGTTGTTGGGGGCATCCAGTTCTTTCAGATCGGGGGCAGCAATGTTGATAAACAACTTGCCCGGCAGGTCCAGTTCGGTAAAGCGGTCAACGGCGGTGGTGATGCAACACTGTTCCAGCTGCCTTAGCAGGCCACAGCGCTCGGCGGCGGCAAACAGTTGAATGGGCAGGTGCAGCGGGCTGCCTTTTGGGCCACGTGCCAAGGCTTCGTAGCCGAGAATAGTGCGGTTGGGAAAATCAATAATCGGCTGAAGCCAGCTGGCCAGCAGGCGGTTATCCAGAATATGGGTCAGCTCTTGTTCAATATCGGTGTCGCTGGCCAGTTCATTATTATTCGAAGTGCTCACTCCCTTCTCCTGCTATTGACCATGCAGAAGACCATCATGTAACTGCTTTGTGACAATTACATGACGGCAAAGGAGTGTTTTGAGTACTGGTTAGCAATAGCTAGTCTTAATGTTGGTCGAAATCCACCACTACTTTGTCGCTCACCGGGTGCGCCTGGCAGGTGAGAATAAAGCCCTTGTCGATTTCGTATTGCTCCAGACCGTGGGTGCGGTCCATTTCCACTTCGCCTTCAATCAACTTGGCCTTGCAGGTGGCGCAGACACCACCTTTGCAGGAAAACGGCAGGTCGACGCCGTTGTCGATGCCCGCATCCAGCAGGTTTTCGCCGTCGGCGCTGAGGTCGAAATTAATGCGGCGGCCGCCGGTCATCAGGGTAACGCTGCTCACTAACTCGCCGTACTTCTCCGCACGCTCATGGTGCTTCTGGACTGCCTCGGCGGCGGCTTCGGCAGAGGAGCCAAACAATTCGTAGTGGATGTTGGCCTCGGCAATGCCTTCGCTGCGCAGGCCACGGGACACTTCGGATATCATCGATTCTGGGCCGCACAGGAATACTTCATCGAAGGCGTTAATTTTGATCAGTCGCTTGGCCTGTAATTCGCCGCCCTTGCGGTTATTGATGCGCCCGTGCAGCACCTCGGCTTCGTGTTCTTCGCGGCTGAGAATATTGATCCACTGGAAGCGTTCCATTTGGGCATTTTTCACATCCGATAGTTCTTCCCGGAACATCACGCTTTTGGTGCGCTTGTTGCCATAGATCAGCGTGACGGTACTGTCAGGCTCAGTGGCCAGCACGGTTTTGATAATCGACAGCATGGGGGTGATGCCGGAACCGGCGGCAATGCACATATAGCGTTTGGCGTTGGCCGGGTTCAGCTCGGTGTAAAACTTGCCCTGGGGCGGCATCACTTCCAGAGTGTCGCCAGCTTTCAGCTGTTCGTTGGCAAAGGTGGAAAACACGCCGCCGTCGATTTTTTTAATGCCCACCCGCAACTGTTTATCGCCGACGGCGGAGCAGATGGAGTAAGAACGGCGTACATCCTCGCCATTGATATCGGTTTTCAGGGTCAGGTATTGCCCTTGAATAAACTGGTATTTTTCTTTCAGATCGGCGGGAACGTCGAAGATAACCTGTACCGCGGAGTCGGTTTCCGGTACTACGGCGGCGACGTTGAGTTGGTAGAAGTTGGTATCGTTCATTGTTGCTACTCTTTTTATGTGAGACGTAAAACGTGAGATGTGAGACGAGCGAAGTGCTATCGGTTTTTTTATTTGATTTGTGCGCGTAACGCGCCCAAGTCAAAAAAACACTTTGCATTTATTCACGCGTCTCACGTCTTACATCTCACGTCTCTCGCTTTATAAGCATTTAAAATAATCAAATGGCTCGTGGCAGTCCTGGCATTTGTACAACGCCTTGCAGGCGGTGGAACCGAATTCGCTGATTTTTAAGGTGTTGCTGGAATCACATTGCGGGCATGGAACCGGTGGTTCTTCAGCAAACAAGCTGGCTTTGTCGGAGGAGGTCTTTCTACAGGTTGAAGACTCCTGAGGCGGCGCAATGCCGTACTCCTTCAGTTTGCGGCGGCCTTCCGGGCTCAGCCAATCAGTGGTCCAGGCCGGAGCCAGCTGGTTGCGAATTTCAAAATTCCTGTAACCGGCATTCTTTAGTGCCGCGTCCACATCTTCCGCCATGGTGTTGATGGCGGGGCAGCCGCTGTAGGTCGGCGTCAGGGTGACGGTAATTTTGTCGCCCTGTTTTTCCACATTGCGCAACACGCCCAAATCCCACAGTGACAGCACCGGCACTTCCGGGTCGTGCACTGCGTCCAGCAAGTTCCAGATGGCCGCCGTCGCCGGGTTGGCTCGGTGTTGGTCACGCTCAACTTGCTCAATACTGACTGTTGGGATTAGTGAAACCATATTTGTCTCGCTCCGTCATTCCCGCGTAGGCGGGAATCCATAAACCTAGGTGGTAAGTGGATCCCCGCCTTCGCGGGGATGACGACAATAGTTACCAAGTATTCCCAGGATACGCCCGCTGCACATATTGCAATTCCGCCAGCAGGTAACCCAAGTGCTCGGTGTGAATGCCGGTGCGGCCACCGCGAATGGCGATGTCATGATCCGGCAGCGTCAGCGTGGCTTCGTCGGTTACCTCTTTGACAATCTGCTGCCATTGCTCGCGCAGAGCTGTTCGATCCACCGCCACTCCCTGAGCAGCCAAGCCGGTTTCCAACTCGTCCATATCGAACATCTCGGTAACGTAGTCCCACAACTCGTCGATAGCGGCTTGGCAGCGGTTGTGGCTTTCTTCGGTGCCATCACCCAGGCGCACCATCCAGTCTTTGCTGCGGCGCAGGTGGTATTTGGTTTCTTTAATGGACTTGCCGGCGATAGCGGCCAGGGTGCTGTCCTTGCTGTTCAGCAGCTCGGTATAAAACAGCAGGTTAAACGTATCGACAAAGAACTGGCGCACGATGGTAAAAGCAAAGTCGCCCTTGGGCAGCTCGTTGATTAACAGGTTGCGATACTCACGGGTGTCGCGCAGGTAGCAAATATCGTCTTCGCTTCGGCCCTGGTTTTCTGTTTCGGCAGCGTAGGCATACAACATTCTGGCGCGGCCAACGTAATCCAGAGATACGTTAATCAGGGCGATGTCTTCTTCCAGAAACGGCCCGTTGCTGCACCACTCGGAAAGGCGGTGGCCCAGGGTCAGAGAGTCGTCTGCCAAGCGGATGGTGTAATCGACGATGGGGGTGTTAGTTTCGGTCATTTTCATTACCTAACAGTGTTCGAGGTAGTGTAGGTCGGGCTTTAGCCTGACATGTCGGCCTACTCTTTATATAAAACAAGCCGACCTACATGTTGTTTACTTCGTCAGGTAATACATAGTGCGTCGCATGACGGTAAGGCTTGTCATCCATTGGGTCGTAAAAGCTGTCGCGGTCGCTTTCTTGCGAGGCGGTTACATCGCTGGCTTTTACTACCCAGATGCTGACGCCCTCGGAACGGCGGGTGTATACATCGCGGGCGTATTCCAAGGCTTGCTCGGCGTTTTCCGCATGCAGGCTGCCGCAGTGGGTATGGTCCAGGCCGCGCTTGGAGCGGACGAATACTTCAAATAGGGGCATGTTGCTCATGGTACTAATTCCTTTGCAGTGTCATTGCGAGGAGTGAAACGACGAAGCAATCTAGTGTCTTTAAAGTCGCTGGATTGCTTCGCTGCGCTCGCAATGACGAGTTGGTTCGTCAGGCCGCTTTCTCAGCGCGGGCTTTTTTCTTCGCTTCATAAGCCCGCGCCGCTTCGCGCACCCATGCGCCCTCATCGTGGGCTTTTTTGTGGTGAGCCAGGCGCTGGCGATTACAGGGGCCGTTGCCTTTGATCACCGCAAAAAACTCGTCCCAGTTCAGCTCGCCAAAATCGTAGTGGCCGCGTTCTTCGTTCCATTTGATGTCTTTACTGGGCATTTCCAGCCCCAGCACTTCAATCTGCTTGATGGTCTGATCCACAAACGCCTGGCGCAGTTCGTCGTTGGACTTGCGCTTGATCTTCCACTTCATGGATTGTGCGGAGTTGGGGGAATCCGCATCGGTGGGGCCAAACATCATCAGCGACGGCTCCCAAAAGCGGTTAAGTGCATCCTGCGCCATGGCCTTCTGTTCCGGCGAGCCGTTGGCCAGCTTCAGCATGATTTCGTAGCCTTGGCGCTGGTGAAAACTCTCCTCCTTACAAATGCGAATCATGGAACGGGAGTAGGGGCCGTACGAGGTGCGTTGCAGCGCTACCTGATTGACGATGGCGGCGCCGTCCACCAGCCAGCCGATGGCGCCGATATCCGCCCAGGTGAGGGTGGGGTAATTAAAGATGGAGGAATACTTGGCCTTGCCCTCGTGCATCAGCTGCACCAATTCCTCTCGCGTAGCACCGAGAGTTTCGGCGGCGCTGTACAGGTACAGGCCGTGACCCGCTTCGTCCTGCACCTTGGCCAACAGCACAATCTTGCGGTGCAGGCTGGGAGCGCGGGTGATCCAGTTGCCCTCCGGCTGCATGCCGATCACTTCCGAGTGGGCGTGCTGGGACATCTGCCGCAGTACGGTTTTGCGGTACTTTTCTGGCATCCAGTCTTTTGGCTCGATGCGTTCTTCCGCATCAATACGGGCCTGGAAATCGACTTCCAGTTGTTCGAGGTTGGCTTCGCTATTGGGCATGGCTGGCTCCGGGCATATGATGGCAGCTGGTAATGATACAAAATATAAGTATATCTTTGCAATAGTGTGTCATATTGAGGCGAATGTATATCTGGCGCTATAACCTTGATGCTACCGGTGTATATTTAAGGTGTTGCTACTGAGTATAGAGCAAGCGCTTGCTTACGGATTGGCCGAATGGCATCAACATAATCAGCCAAAACAATAAACCAGTAACCGAGCATAAAAAATCATTTAATAGACCAAATACTGAGTTGCCATGAAGAAGCCACCTCCCGGCACAGAAGAGCGCATCGCAAAGATGACCTTCGCGTCAATTTATCCGCTCTATGTTGCAAAAATTGAAAAGAAGGGCAGAACCAAAAAAGAGCTGCACGAAGTTATAGAGTGGCTTACTGGCTACGATGAAAAAAAGTTGGAGTCTCTGGTCGACGACGAGATCACTTTTGATGTCTTTTTTAAGGAATGCAGGCTAAATACAAATGCCCACCTTATTAAAGGCGTTATTTGTGGTTACAGAATAGAGGACATGGAGGACTCTTTGATTAAAAAGAGCAGGTACCTGGATAAGCTGGTAGACGAATTGGCCAAAGGAAAGGCTATGGAAAAAATCCTGCGAGTCGACAAATAGTGCGGCGCTTTTGGGAGCAGCCGCACTATAAAAGAAAGTTGTCGGAGGGCCAGTGTGGTGTTCCATAACTATTTTGCTGATCAGGCTTTTTCAATCACCATTGCAATTCCCTGCCCAACTCCAATACACATCGTACACAACGCATACTGCCCGCCGCCCCGCTGCAGTTGATACATTGCTGTAGTTACTAATCGAGCCCCACTCATACCCAACGGGTGGCCCAGGGCGATGGCGCCGCCGTTGCGGTTTACGTGTTCGGCATCGTCTTCCAGGCCCAACTCGCGCATACAAGCTAATCCCTGGGCGGCAAAGGCTTCATTGAGTTCGATCACGTCCATTTGATCCAGAGTCAGCCCGGTTTTTGCCAGCACTTTGCGGGTGGCGGGCACCGGGCCGATTCCCATAATGCGCGGTTCCACTCCGGCGGTGGCCATGGCGACGATTTTGGCTTTTGGTGTCAGACCGTATTTTTTTACTGCCTCTTTGGAAGCGATCAGCAGAGCGCAGGCGCCGTCATTAATACCGGAAGCGTTGCCGGCGGTTACCGAGCCGCCGTCGCGGAACGGTGCAGGTAGCTTTGCCAGCGCTTCGGCGGTGGTGCTGGCGCGAGGGTGTTCGTCGCTGTCGAAGAACAGGTCGTCCTGTTTTCTCCGCGGGATGCTTACCGGCACGATTTCATTATTGAAGACGCCGTTGGCTTGGGCAGCGGCGGTGCGCTGTTGGCTGCGCAGAGCAAAGGCATCCTGATCCTGGCGAGAAATATTGAAGTCTTCCGCGACGTTTTCAGCGGTTTCCGGCATGGAGTCTACGCCAAACTGGTTTTTCATCAGCTTGTTGACGAAGCGCCAACCCATGGTGGTGTCGAACATTTGCTGGTTGCGAGCAAAGGCGCTGTTGGCTTTGCCGATCACAAAGGGGGCGCGTGACATTTGCTCAACACCGCCAGCGATAATCAAATCCGCCTCGCCTGCCTTGATGGCGCGGGCGGCCATGCCCACCGCGTCCATGCCGGAGCCGCACAGACGGTTGGTGGTGCTTGCCGGTACGTCGATGGGAATGCCTGCCAGCAGGGCGCTCATCTTGGCGACGTTGCGGTTGTCTTCACCGGCCTGGTTGGCACAGCCGTAAAAGATGTCGTCCACTTGTGTCCAGTCGACAGAGGGATTGCGTTCCATCAAGGCTTTCATGGGCACTGCGCCCAGATCATCGGCGCGCACCGACGACAGGCTGCCACCGTAGCGGCCAATGGGGGTGCGGATGGCATCGCAGATATAGGCTTCGGTCATTTGTGTTCTCCATAAATTTGGGGGCAGCGCCCTGTAGGTCGGCCTTCAGGCCGACAACGTACTTTCTATCTAGTGCCAGCGTTGTCGGGCTAAAGCCCGACCTACATTAATCTTCAACCGGCAGAACCGGCTGTTTAGTTTGATATGACTTGCCGCGAAAGTAGGCGACAACCTCGTTGTTCTGGTTGGTAACGGTGATATCGTAGACACCTAGCCGCCCCGACCGGTGTTTCTTCTCGGCAGTGGCGGTCAGTAGATCGCCTTCCCGCGCCGGAGCCACATATTCAATCGAACAGCCAGAGGCAACGGTGGCCTGGTTGCCGGTGTTGCAGGCAAACGCAAACGTTGAATCTGCTAGGGAAAACACAAATCCGCCGTGGCAGGTGGCGTGGCCGTTGAGCATATCTCCGCGCACAGTCATGGTGACACGGGCAAAGCCGGGTTTTACTTCCGCCACGGTCATGCCCATTGTCTTGCTGGCTGGGTCGCGATTGTAGAGTTCCGCTACGCAGGCTTCGGCGAGTTGTTGGTTGGTTGTTGCCATCACTATCTCTACTGTCATCCTGAGCGGCGCAGCCGCGTGAGGATCTCACAAGTTATAAGTTATGGAGATCTTCGCGGTCGCTACGCCCCCTCAGGATGATGGAGTCTCAAAGAAACTCTGCTCCGCAAAACACTTGCGCTGAATAAGCGGCGAGATGCGGTAGCGGTCTTCGCCGTATAGCAGTGCCAGGTTTTCCAATACGGTAGCCACCACTGGCACGCCCAATTGATCGGCCCAGGCCAGTGGCCCTTGTGGGTAGTTGACGCCACCTTTCATGGCGATATCTACCGCTTCGGCATTGCACACGCCCTGGTTGACTGCATCGGCGCCTTCGTTGGCGAGCATGCAAACCGTGCGCATCACAATCATGCCGGGAATGTCGTCGATCACCGAAACTTGTTTGCCGATAGCCTGGAATAACCCTGCGGCTTTTTGCAGTGCTTCGTCAGAGGCTTGGTCGGCTTTGGTAATAGCGATGCGGGTAGCGTGGTTGTAATCCAGCGCCAGGTCAAACAGCACCAGTTCGTTCAGCTCTTCTTCGGCGGCCAGTTCGGTGGCTATGGCGCCTTCGGTGAGACGCAGTTCAACGCCGTCTACCCAGATAAAGTCATGATCGGATTCTTCGCTGCGTACAATGGCAATCTCTGCTGCTTCCATTTGAGCGATCAGAGATTCGGCAACACCAAGATGACCACCGACAATCACACGCTCCGGTTTTGGCCATTGCTCGGTGGTGTTGGGCGCGGGTTGTTCGGCACCTTCAGCGTAGTTGTAAAAACCGTGGCCGGTTTTACGGCCCAGGCGCCCGGCCTGCATCAGCTCTTGCTGTACCAGCGATGGCAGGAAGCGCTGATCCTGGTAGTAGGCGTTGAATACAGAGTTGGTCACCGCGTAGTTGACGTCCATGCCGATCAAGTCCATCAGCTGGAATGGCCCCATGCGAAAACCGCCGGATTCGCGCATCACTGCATCGATGGTGGCCACATCGGCGCCACCTTCCTGCAATACCCGCAGCGCTTCGGCGTAGAACGGGCGGGCGACGCGGTTAACGATAAAGCCGGGGGTGGATTTCGCCATCACCGGGTGCTTGCCCCAGTGGGCGGCGGTATCGAACACGATTTGGGCAACTTCGGCATCAGAGGCGAGGCCGCTGATCACTTCCACCAACTTCATTACCGGTGCCGGGTTAAAGAAGTGCATGCCCACCAAGCGCTCCGGGCGTTTCAGGCCTGCGGCAATGGCAGTGACTGAAATAGAGGAGGTATTGGTGGCGAGAATCACATCGTCACCGCAAATGTCCTCCAGCTGGGCGAATACACTTTGTTTGATGTCCAGCTTTTCAACAATGGCTTCCACCACCAGTTTGGCTGGGGCCAGCTCGTCCAGCGAACCACAGGCGCTGATGCGGCCGGTCAACGCGTCCGCCTGTTCGGCGGTCATCTTGCCTTTGGCAATCAGGCGGTCGAGCCCCTTGCGGGTTTTGTCGATACCAGATTGCGCTGCGCCCTCAGCGGCGTCAAAAAGCAGCACCGAATGGCCCGTAGCGGCGGCCACCTGGGCAATGCCAGCGCCCATGGTGCCGGCGCCGATAACGGCGATGGTGGAAGTGGTGGGTAGTGCGGTCATTACTTTGTTTCCAGTTTATCTCTGCTGACAATTCAGTGCATTTGATGAGCAGAGAGATGTGAGACGAGAGATGAGAGACGGAGCACTTCGAATTAACTACGGAGCAGCTCGTCTTTCATCTCCCATCTCTCGTCTCTCGCTTCACTCACCTGTGAAGTTCGGCTTCCGCTTCTCCATAAACGCCGCCACACCTTCGCGAAAATCTTTGGTGCGGCCCGCTTTGCGCATGTATTCCTTTTCCACTTCCAGTTGCAGGTGATAGCTGTTGGCGGTGGATTCCTGCAGGGCGGCTTTGATCATGGCAAGGGCTTTGGTGGGTTTGGTGGCCAGGTTGCGGGCCATGGCCATCACGTCGTCCATCAGGTTGTCGTCTTCCACGGATTTCCAGATCATGCCCCATTCCTCCGCTTGTGGCGCCGGGAGTTTTTCCCCTAGCAGAGCGAGGCCTTTGGCGCGGGGCAGGCCGACAGCGCGGGGCAGGTGCCAGGTGCTGCCGGAGTCGGGGATCAGGCCGATGTTGCAGAACGCCTGTACAAAGTAGGCGCTTTCGGCCGCCACCACGATGTCGCAGGCCAGTGCCAGGCTGGCACCGGCACCGGCGGCTACGCCGTTGACGGCGCAGATGATGGGCTTGGGCATGCCCAACAGTTTGCGAATCAGCGGGTTGTAGTTTTTGTCGATGGAATCCCCCAGGTCGGGCACATCGGTGTCTTTGCGATCGCTCAAATCCTGGCCGGCGCAAAAACCGCGCCCGGCACCGGTAAGCACCAGACAGCGCACCAGTGGGTCGGTTTCCACGCACTTCAATGCCTCGCGCAATTCACAGTGCATTTCCAGGTTAAAACTGTTCAGACGATCCGGGCGATTGAGTGTGACAACGGCAACGCCGTCTTCTACGGTGTAGGTGATGGTGTTGAAGCTCATTGTTTTGTCCTGTGTTTGACGTTGGATGTTCGACGTTTGACGAAAGTGATTCTAACCACCCAGCTGTGACGTTGGATTCGTCGAACGTCCAACATCAAACGTCGAACCGTATCAGCGTCCCTTGTACTCCGGTTTACGTTTTTCCAAAAACGCCGCAATGCCTTCATTGCGATCTTCGGTCGCTGCCAACACGGTAAAGGCTTTGCGTTCGTAATGAAGGCCCGCTTCCAGGTCGGTCTCGAAGGCTTTCAGCAAAACCTCTTTGGCTTGTTGTACCGCCAGCGGTGCTTTTTTGGCGATGCGGGTGGCCAGTTCCAGCGCCCGTTCCAGGGTTTGATCATCGGCGGTTTTCTCGGCGGCAAGGCCAGAGGCGACAGCAACGTCGGCGTTAATAAATTCTCCCGACAGGCACATTTTCATGGCCAGGGATTTGCCCACGGTGCGAATCAAACGTTGGGTGCCGCCGGCACCGGGAATAATGCCCAAGTTAATTTCCGGCTGGCCGAATTCGGCGCTTTCGCCGGCAATGATAATGTCGGCGTGCATGGCCAGTTCGCAACCGCCGCCCAGGCAATATCCATTGACCGCTGCAATCATGGGCTTTTTAAAGTCGTAGATGCGCTTCCATATTTTTGGCCGCACATCCTGCAGCACGCCTACCGCATCCAGTTTGGCCATCTCTTTCAAGTCGGCACCGGCGGCAAATACACTGTCGTTTCCGTACAGCACCACCGCGCGAATCAGGTCGTTTTCCTGCGCTGCTTCCAGCTCCGCCGCCAACTCGGTGAGCAGGGCGGTGGTAAGGGCGTTGCGCGCTTCCGGGCGGTTGAGTTTGATCAGCAGAACGCCGGTTTCTTGCGGCTCCGCAATTATGTAATTGTAACTGGACATATCGTGGACTCTTTGTAGAGGTCGCACGCTTCACGTCGCACGTCGCACGCTAAAAGCACCAATACTGTCATTCTGAGCGCAGCGAAGAATCTCTTCGGTTGTTCAAACTCGAGATCCTTCGCTGCGCTCAGGATGACAAACAGGGTGTCTGGTTTTAGCGTGCGACGTCAGGCGTGCGACGTGCGACCAGTCAATTACGCGTCTTTCTGTTCAACCAAGGTCAGGATGCTATATATAGCAACGGCCACACCTTCCTGATTGGTCACTTCAACGTCCCACTCTACAACACCGGTTGCTTTAGCGTCATCCGGGCGCTTGTCCTTTTTGATTTTTTGCTTACAGGTCAGGCGCGCCTGGATAGTGTCGCCAATGCCTACCGGTTCGATAAAGCGCAGGTTGTTCAAGCCGTAGTTGGCCAGCACCGGGCCGACGCCGGGGTAAACGAACAAACCGGCGGCAGCAGACAGCACAAAGTAGCCGTGGGCCACACGCTTACCGAACAGGGAGTCAGCGGCGGCAGTCTCGTCGAAGTGGGCGTAGAAGTGGTCGCCAGACAGGCAACCGAAGTTAACGATGTCTGCTTCGGTGACAGTACGGCGGTGGGTGATCAGGCTGTCGCCGGGCTGAATTTCTTCAAAGTACTTGGTGAATGGATGCGCGGCGGTCTGGTTGATGGCAGCGCCGGGCATGTATTCGTTGGTGATAGCGGCTAACGTAGTTGGTGATCCTTGGAGCGCTGTACGCTGCATATAGTGTTTGACTGAACGGATGCCGCCCAGCTCTTCACCGCCACCGGCGCGGCCGGGGCCGCCGTGGACCATTTGCGCCAGCGGTGAACCGTGGCCGGTGGATTCGCCAGCGCAGTCGCGGTTAATGATCACCATACGGCCGTGGTAGGCGGCGGTGCCCAGTACCGCTTGTTTGGCTTCGTTGTTGTCATAGGTGAAGATCGAACTCACCAGCGAGCCTTTACCCAGCTTGGAAATCTGGATGGCCTCTTTCAGATTCTCATACGGCATCAAGGTGCTGACCGGGCCAAAGGCTTCCACTTCGTGGGGCGTAGGGGTGGTCAGCGGCTGGTCGCAGTAGAGCAGGGTAGTGGGGAAGAACGCGCCCTTGGCTTTGTCGGCGCCGGCCACCTCGAAACTGTCGTCACCGCCAAATAAAGTGTCGCAACTTTTCTGCAGGGTTTTCACCGCGTCCCAGGTGTCATTGACCTGATCGCGGCCAACCAGTGCACCCATGCGAACGCCTTCGCTGGACGGATCTCCGATCACGTTCTTGGCGAGACGTGCTTTCAGGGCATCGGCAACGGCGTCGATCTTGTTGCGCGGTACCAATATGCGGCGAATAGCGGTACATTTTTGGCCCGCCTTGGTGGTCATCTCCCGCACCACTTCCTTGATAAACAGGCCGAACTCGTCGCTGTCTTCCTCAGCAGTTTCACCCAATATGGTGCAGTTAAGAGAGTCCGCTTCCATATTGAAGGGAATGGAATTCTCAACGATGTTGGGGTGGGTTTTCAGCATCTTGCCGGTTTTCGCAGAGCCGGTGAAGGTGACGCTGTCCTGCTCGTTGAGGTGATCCAGCAGGTCGCCGGTTGAGCCAGTGATCAGTTGGATAGAGCCCTCGGGCAGGAAGCCGGTATCGATAATTTCGCGCACCATAAACTCGGTCAGGTACGCCGACACGGTGGCTGGTTTGACAATAACGGGAACACCCGCTGCCAGTGACGGTGCGATCTTCTCCAACATGCCCCAGATGGGGAAGTTGAATGCGTTGATGTGCAGTGACAGCCCCTCTTTGGGCACCAGAATATGGCGGCCCACAAAGGTGCCGTTGGCAGACAGGCGTTCGGTGTCGCCTTCCACCGCGAAAGTCTCGTTGGGCATCTCGCGGCGAACGATGGAGCTGATGCTCAGCATGGTGCCGATACCGCCCTCGATATCGATCCAGCTGTCGGCCTTGGTGGCGCCGGTGGCTGCGGAGACTTCGTAGAATTTCTTTTTGATGCCCAGCAGATGCAGGCCGAGCTTTTTCATGGCGGTGGCGCGCTCGTGGGTGGTCATGGCGCGCAGTGCCGGGCCGCCGACGTTGCGGGCGTATTCCGCCACCGCTTTAAAGTCGATGCCGGCACTGGAAATATGGCCCAGTGACTCGCCGGTGATGGCGTTGAACACTTCCTGACCGGGCTCGGTGCCGGTGTGCCAGTTGCCGCATACATAACTCTGGTATTGCATAAGATGGTTCCGTGAGATGGGAGGCGGAAGATGAGAGACGCTCAACTCCTCACTCCGAACAAATTATTTATGTTGCGAAAAAACGAAGCCCGCAACACCTATTTATTAAAACCTGTGAATTAGCAGTATCCACCCGAAAGTGAAAAATGGGGGCACATCTCTCGTCTCCCATCTTTCATCTCCCGTTCTTACTGTCCCCAAGTTTCTATCACTTCCACAAATTTCGCCAACCAGGCATTGGTCTGGAAGGCATCCACCGCCCGATGGTCGATGCTTAAAGAAACATAGCATTTGGGGCGGATGCGGATTTCATCGTTTTCATCCACTTCCACTCGCTTCTCCAGCTTGCCGATGCCGAGGATGGCCACTTGGGGCTGGTTGATAATAATCGGTGCCGCGAACAGGCTGCCACTGACGCCGTGGTTGGAGATAGTGAATGTGCCACCTTTCATATCCGCCGGGGTCAGTTTGCCGCCGCGGGCTCGTTCGGTCTGGTCGCCCAGGGCGCCGGCGATATCAAACAGTTCCATGTTCTGGACCTGCTTGACTACGGGAACTACCAGCCCCGCTTCACCGAGGGCGGTGCCGACGCCGATATTGATGTCGTCAAAAATTTCCAGGGCGTCGTCGTGGAATTGGGCGTTCATATCCGGCACTGCCTTCATGGCTTCCACACAGGCGGCCAGGAAGTAGGCGGTAAAGGTTAGCTTAACGCCCTTGGCTTCGTACTCCTTCTTATGCCACTTGCGGTGTTCGATGATATTGGTCATATCCATCTCGAATACGGAAGTCACGTGCGGCGCTTTGTGCAGCAGGCTCTCCACCATGTGATTGGCGATGGATTTGCGCATCTGAGTGTGTGGCACCAGGCGGCTTGGCATACCCTGGCTGCCGGGTGTTGAAGACGGGTATGACGGTACGGCTGGTGCTTTGGCTGCCGTAGTGGCTTTTTTATCTTGCTCTGCCTTACCGCTAGCCAGGTAGACGACTACATCATCGCGAGTGACGCGACCACCCCGACCCGTGCCGGGAATGGCGTCAAAATTCAGGTTGTGCTCAGCCACCAGCTTGCGCACTGCCGGGCCGATCAGGTGGCGGGCATTGTTATTTTGGTGAGAGTTGTCTTGGTCAGCGTTATCACCACTATTTTGATCAGGCTCGGTAACCGCCGGCGCCGAGCTGATGGTTACATCTTCAGTGCCGGTTGCAGTTGCAGCCGCTACTGTCGCTTCGCTGCCAGCGCTCAAACTGGCCAGTACCTGATCCGGCTGTATCTGATCGCCGACGTTGGCAATCAGTTCGGCCACCACGCCATCGGCTGGCGCAACCACCTCAATGGATACTTTGTCGGTTTCCAGCTCCGCTACCGGTTGGTCGGTGGTAACGCTGTCACCTACCGCTATCAGCCACTGGCTCAGGGTTGCTTCGGTGCCTTCCAGTTGTTCGGCGGGCAGGGTGATATTGATCTTCTTGCTCATATGCCTGTCCTTAAATTTCCAACAATTCTTTTATCGCCGCCGCAATTTTTTCCACACTCGGCACCGCTGCATTCAATAGGTGGATATTGTGCGGGTTGGGGATGTCCGGCATGGTCAGGCGGCGCACCGGGGCATCCAGGTCGAAGAACAGTTCGTCGGTGAGGGTGGCGGCAATTTCCGCACCGAAACCGGCGGTTTTATTGTCTTCGTGAACGATCAGGCAGCGGGCGGTTTTCTTTACAGAGGCCAGAATGCACTCTTTGTCCCAGGGCTGGATAGAGCGCAGGTCGATCACTTCGACTTTGCCGTCGAATTGTCTGGCCGCGGCTTCGGAGCGTTGCACCATGGCACCCCAGGTCACTACGGTGAGTTTGTCGCCCGCCAGCAGGGTTTTGGCGTTGCCGAAGGGAATCACAAACTCATCGCCGGGGTAGGGGCGGCGCGCCCAGCTGTCGTCCAGCAGGTTGCGGTGCTCGAAAAAGATGGTGGGGTTGTTACTCCTCAGCGCCGAACGCAATAGCCCGACGGCATCTTCCGCGTTGGACGGCATGGCCAGCTGCCAACCCACTTTGTGAGCCCACTCCACTTCGTCACACATGGAGTGCCAGGGGTCGCCGCGGCGGGCAAAGCCACCTGGTACGCGCACCACCATGGGGGCGGCAAACTGGTTGGCGGTGCGCCAGCGCATAATGCCGGTATCGGTAAGCTGCTCGGCGGCAGGCTCGGCGTATTTGCGGAACTGGATTTCCGGTACCGGCATCAGGCCGGACAGGGCCATACCCACGGAGCGACCGATAATGCCTTCTTCCGACAGGCTGGTGTCAAATACCCGGTCGTTGCCGTATTTTTCATTCAGGCCCAGAGTGGCAGCATGCACGCCGCCCTTGGGGCCAACGTCTTCGCCGAATACCAGTACCTTGGGGTTGGTTTGCAGCTCGTAATCCAGAGTTTTGCGAATGGCGGTGAGCATGTTCAGGCGCGCGCCCTTTGGTGCGGCCACTTCAGACTCTGCTGGGAACTGGTGGCCGCCAACGGCCAGGCCGCCGCGCAGTTGAATTTCCGGGTTGCCGTTGGCATCTTTTTCTTCGTACACGTAGCGGGTCAGCTTGTCGGTGTCCGGCTCCGGCCGTTGCAGCGCTTTATCTACCGCTACCTTCACTTCCGCGGTGGCTTGTTCTTCCAGAGCGTGCCATTGGTCTTCGCTGATCAAACCCTGTTGCACCATAAAGGTTTTCAGCTTGGGTAACGGATCGTTGGCCTGTTCGTGGGCGATAAATTCTTCCGGCTTGTAGGTCTGAGTGTCCTGGAAGGTGTGGCCACACAGGCGCGGTACCTTCAAACGCAGCAAGCAGGTGCCCTGGCCGGAGCGCACGTGGTCTACCGCCTCCTTGATTTTGGTGGCCGCTTCCATTGGGTCGGAGCCGTCGCCATCGATAATTTTTAGCTGTTTATAGGCTGCCAGGTTGGCCACCTGATCGCCGCCAGGAGTTTGCACTTCCTGGGGTACGGAAATGCCGTAGCCGTTGTCTTCAATGTAAAACAGGTGCGGCAGGTTGTTGGTGGTAGAGATGTTCAGCGCTGCCCAGAAACCGCTGGTGGACATGGAGGAGTCGCCCCCCATGGAAACACCCAGCGCGCCGCGGTAGGACTCGTCCTTCAGCTCGTTCTGGTTGTACAGGATGGACTGCGCCCAGCCGGAGATGGGTGAGTACTGAGAGCCAACACCACCGCACATGGGGAACAACATGGCGCCGGTGCGCTTTTCGTTGGGGTAATTGCACACCACACCGATGTCGCGGCCGTCGGAGTAGCCGCCGCTGCGGGCCAGCGGGCCAGCCAGCGAAACCTCAAAATCCTCACCCAGTGCCAGCACGAAAGGGCGCGAGCGGTAGTAGCCGGTGGCGCCATCGTGGGGGTGAGTGAGCAGCGAGCCCAGCAACACCTGAGCCATATCGTGACCGCGGGCGGAAAACTGATTGAACACCAGCTTTTGGGGTACCAGGTCTTGTTCTTCAATATCGTCCATGGCGCGGGAGGCGAGGATCAGATAAGCCACTCGCTGCCAATCGTAGGCGGCGATGGTGTCTTGTTGGCTCTCGTGTTGGTTAGTGTTTTCCATAGCTTGCAGCTCGGCCGTGGGCATAAGTCGGTCTCGTTCTGTTGGGTTGGGGCGCATGCCGACGCACCCCAAAAGGGGAGGTGAGTTACTGTATCTTGTCAGCCGGGAAATTTGTTTTCGTTATTGCTAATGTTGGTGTAAATAAGGCAAGATAATTGCTGTATTTTAGACATATAAGAAAGAAAATTACTTAGGTTGTCATTTGTGGACAAGTACGACGCGCAAATTCTGCACGAATTGCAGGTGGATGGCAGGCTTTCCAATCGCGATCTGGCGGAGCGTATTGCCCTGTCGCCGGCGCCCTGCTGGCGGCGTGTAAAGCGGCTTCAGGATGAAGGTTATATAGAAAGTTACAGCGCGCGTATTAACCACCGCAAAGTGGGTTTGCAAATCATCGCGTTCGCCGAAGTGGTGCTGGAAAACCACCATCCGGAAACCATCGAGCAGTTTTTGCAGCAGGTCAGCGGCAACAAGGAAATTCTTGAATGCCATTCGGTGACCGGGCAGTGCGACTATCTGTTGAAAATTGTCGCCCGGGATATGGAATCCTACGAGCAGTTTATGTCTTCCCGCCTGTTGGCGGTGCAGGGCATTCGCTCGGTCAACACATTGATATCCATGCGCCAGAACAAGCTCAGTAGCGAGCTGCCGGTTACGGCTCTGTGACACTGATAGAATGCACGCTATGACGACTGCCGCCACCCATGTACAAAAACTGCTGGACGCTTTTCGCCAGCGCCGCCCCATGCGGGCGGGGTCGCTGATCGTCACTTTATTTGGCGACACCATCTCCCAGCACGGCAACCGGGTGTGGCTGGGCAGTGTGATCAATGCCCTGGAACCCTTTGGCCTCAATCAGCGCCTGGTGCGCACCGCGGTGTACCGGCTGATGCAGGACGACTGGCTGTGTTCCACCCAGGTAGGGCGCAAAAGTTTTTACAGCTTTACCGAAACCGGGTTGCGCCATTACCAGAAAGCCGCCCGCCGTATCTATGCGCCTGAATACAGCAGCCAGGATGGTGACTGGTTGTTTGTCCACCAGAATAACTTGCCGGAAAAACAGCGCGAACTACTGCGCAAGGAACTGCACTGGCTGGGGTTTGGCAACTTGTTCCCCGGTGTGATGGCCAAGCCCGGTGCCGATCGTTTGTCATTGGACGAAACCCTGAAAGAGCTGGGCTTGCAACAGCAAGTGGTGGTCATGCGCAGCCAGCCCGATGACCAGGCATCGGCGCAACAACTGAAAAGCCGGGTATACGCCTGTTGGAATCTGGAGCAGTTGGAGCAACAGTATCGCGCCATGTATGACGTTTTTTCACCGCTGTTGGAGCGCCTGAACAGCGGCGACAGTCTGGTGCCGGAAGCGGCTTTTCAGCTGCGTACCCTGCTGATTCACGATTACCGGCGGCTGCTGTTAAAAGATGCCGAGTTGCCGGAATCTCTGTTGCCGGAACATTGGGTGGGGCGCCAAGTGTATAGCCTGGTGGCAGACATTTATCGCCACATTCAACAGGGCTCCGAATCCTATGTAATGGAGGCCTTGGAAACCACCGATGGTCCTTTGCCCACAGCCAGTAGCGATTATTTTGCAAGGTTCGGTCAGCTGGCGTAACGCTCTGTCATCCCCCTAATACAGATGGGGCAAAAAATCTGTTGTCAATACGCATTGCGCGGCTGAAATTCCCGACTACAATACGCCCCCGGTTTATTTGATTTTTGGCATTCGCCATACACACCCTGGGACGCAACCATGTTTGAATCACTGCAAGTATTGCCTCAAGACCCCATTCTTGGCCTGATGGGCCAGTTCCTGAAAGACGACAATCCCAACAAGGTTGATCTGGGTGTGGGGGTGTACAAAACTCCGACTGGCGAAACCCCTATTCTGGCATCTGTAAAAGCCGCTGAGGCGCGCTGGATGGATGCCGAGGCCACCAAATCCTATATCGGTGGGCCAGGTCATGTTGTGTACAACAGCGAAATGCGCAAGCTGGCTCTGGGCGAAAGCCACCCGGCACTGCTGGCCAACCGGGTAGCCTCGATTCAGGCTCCCGGCGGCTGTGGCGCATTGCGCCTGGGCGGCGAATTGATTAACCGCGCCAAACCCGGTGCCACCATCTGGATGAGCAACCCTACCTGGGCCAACCACGTGCCGCTGTTTGGTGAAGCGGGTTTGAACATCAAGGAATACCCGTACTACGACCGCGGCACTTGTTCGGTCGCGTTCGCCGACATGATTGCTACTCTGGAACGCGATGCCCAGCTTGGCGATGTGGTGTTGCTGCACGCTTGCTGCCACAACCCCTGTGGTGCCGACCTCAATCTGGAACAGTGGGCACAAGTAGCCGACCTTTGTGTGGAAAAGGGTTTGGTGCCCTTTATCGATATGGCTTACCAGGGTTTTGGTGTGGGCCTGGACGAAGACGCCGCTGGCTTGCGCCTGATGGGTGAGCGGGTGAGCGAAATGTTTCTGTCGGTTTCCTGCTCGAAAAACTTTGGTCTCTACCGCGAACGCATTGGCTTGCTGTTGGTGATTGCCGAAGACAGCCACAAGGCCGAAGCCGCTGGCAGCCAGCTGATTAATATCGCCCGCGGTATCTGGTCCATGCCGCCAGCTCACGGCGCGGCTATTGTCGCCACCATTTTGGAATCTGCGGAACTGACTGAACAGTGGCAGGGTGAAGTGGCGGAAATGCGTAACCGTATCAACGGCTTGCGCGCCCAGGCGGTCGCCAAACTCAATGCGGTTTGTAGCGGCGCCGACTTTGGCTTTATCGAAAAGGAATTTGGCATGTTCTCGTTCCTGGGAATTACCCCGGAACAAGTAGCGCGCCTGAAAGACAAATTCAGCATCTACATGGTGGGCTCCAGCCGCATTAATGTGGCCGGCCTGAACGATGACAATATGAATTACTTTGCGGAGTCTGTGGCGAAGGTTTTGTGATTCGAGAGATGTGAGACGAAAGGCGAGAGATGTAAAAAACCGCGCTGTTTGCAGCGCGGTCAGATCGCTGACAAACCCCGGCATTTTTGCTGGGGTTTGTTGTTTCTGGGCATTGCTAACCCAAAAGCCGGAGAGTCTCTCGAATCTAGGTTGAGCCTCGCAAACACCGCACTGAGGTATTTACAGAGGCTAAGCAAGGGGTTTGGAGTGTAGAGAGGGCTCAATAGAGGCTCAGGCCGCCATCTGAGCAATTTTCTTGATGTTTTGGGCAGTTGCAGCCATCAGACACTGACCAGCCACTCTATTAAGCCTGGTGTAGCGAGCATATCGATAACCGTGTAGTTGTTTAGCATCAGCGAAGCTGCGTTCAACTGTCTCCTGCCGGCGCCTGTAAATCTCTT
>NZ_JATAAF010000031.1 GCF_030341905.1 Porticoccus sp. W117
CCATGATCCGTATGCGTATCTGAAAGATGTGTTGGAGAAACTGCCAACACAGAAGAGCAACCGGATTGAGGAATTGCTGCCGCATAATTGGAGTGAGTCGGTCAAGGGGTGATGACCGGACGCTTACCTTCTTGAGAACCACAAAGTGCTTCATATTCCAGTGCAAGATACAGGGGGTATAAAGCACCCTGAGGCCTTCCATCTCCAGTTTGACAGCGCGGGGCTGCAAATGCAGGCGGTCGGCCATGCTGCTGATGGCGCTTAAGTCGAGGCCATTTAATGAAACGGGAAAGCGGCGGCGAAGTGTATCCAGGTCAACTTTATGACCGTGGTAGTTAGCCACCATGGCCAGGCAAGCAAGGCCACATTCCGCAGCGCCAGATTGGTGGATTACAGGCAGGTGCTTGCGAGGGCCGAACAGTCCACTACGGAAACCAAAGTTCAGGCGTTTGTGGGGTTGAGATTCGAAAGAGGGTGTATCGCTATGTTCGCGTCCTTGCTGGCTCATGTCAGTTCCCTTTGCTACCCCTTAGCCTTGTCCGCGTCCGCCGCTGTTAGAAGAATTGGTGGAGCGATTTAACAGCCAAGTGAGCAAGGATTGCTCCGAGTGAGTGATGTAGGCCACTACGGGCAAATCTTCGCTTAGCTCAAAAGAGCGGTCGTAGGCGCTTACTTGTTGAGCCTCTAAAGTGATGGGAACCTCATAAGTTGGGCCAACAACCCCATGGACATTCGCATCAACAGCAGTGTGCAACTGGCCCTCGCCAGACACGACACCAGCGTAAGTACCAAACTCGGCTGAAGGGTAATTGGAATAGCTCAATTGAACAGTGGCGCCAACAGGTAATACATTCAGATCACGTAGTGGCACAGACAGGCTGGCAATAAAGCGATTGGATTTGGACTCTGCCACTAATTGGCCGGTAAAGGATTGGGTTTGGCTATATGGGGTAAGGGCAAGAAATAAAAGAGTGGCAGCAAGAACGGTAAAAACAACACAGGTCAGAGTGCGGAATGATAGGGGCTGGGCAAGAATAATATCGCCCAGTAGAGATTGGCGGCGGTTTTCAATAACCTCTGTCCTAAATAACTCGCTTCGCATCTTGCTGCTTTCCTTATCCATGCTAATGAGCTTTAGCTTTCAAATTTAGCCTACTGCAGGCAGTATATGCAAAATAAAGGTGATTTTAGTGTGACCAAGGGAGGTGAGCTAGTCAGAATTTATAGTGCATGGAAAAATCAAAAATCCTCCAGTTAGAAGAGAGAGCTTACCAGTTTTTTGGTAAACGAGGGTCTTTAAATCGTGCCCTTTTATAACGTTTATTTCGATCTTTGCGTTCTACTTCTACGCGTTTCTTCTGGCTGATTTTACGGTATCGACGATCATTGACAGCACCTCGGAACTGTTGCCATAGGTCACAAAGTCCTGTGCATTCGAGTAAAGGTCGCAACCCAAGCCCGAGAAATAACAGAACCCCTATATGCGCAGGTAATTTTTTTGGATCAGTGAAAGCAAAAAATACTGTTAGCCATAATAGTGCGACATAACAGCCACGTGAAATTGGGCCATATTCAAATTTTTGCTCCCTCATGTATTCTCCTTTTTCAGAGCATTAACGTATAGATATGCGACACTATCGTGTTTTTTGGGGCTTACATGTGCTCATTCATACCGAAGTGCAATAACCGGATTGGTTTGAGCCGCTTTGATGGTATGGCCGCTGACGGTAAGCAAGGCAATGGCGATGGTGATTAATGGCACCAGCCCAAAGGTGATCCATTCCAGCGGTATGCGCGCAGCAAAGTGTTGAATCACCTGATTGGCGGCGATGTAGGCCAAGGGTATGGCAATGGCCAGGGCAATAAACACCGGTTTGCAAAAGTCCCAGGCCAAGAGCCCGGTTAGCCTTGTTCTGGAACAACCCATCACTTTGTGAATTCCAATTTCGCGGGTGCGGCGCTCTACAGTAAATGTTGACATGGCATACAGCCCCATAATGGCCACGATAATGGCAAGCACCGCAAAAATACCCACACTGGCCATGGCTCTTGCCAGTACTTCAAACAGTCCGGCCAGTTCTTGTTCAATAAAGGTTATTCCAGTACGGCGACCGTTGATGCGTTTGGTGACTTGGGAAATGTGGTTTTTGCCCTCTTCCATCATGCTGCCTTGAATGCGCGCGGTTAGTACGCCGGAAAGGCTTTTTTCATCCCCTAGCACAAGAAGGTCGGCTCCGAAGGGCACGGTTTTATCTTCATCTTCCATTATTTTCGGAAAGGCTTTGGTAGCGCCTATTACTGTAAGCACAATCGCGCTGTTATCTTTAAGAGTTAGTTTATTGCCGATGGCAGCTTGCGGATTGCTGATGCCCAATTTATCCATGCCGGTTTGCGAGAGAATCACCGCACCGGAGCTGGACGGTTGCCTGCCGCCTCCAGCAACAGTGGTGCCTGGAGTTGAGGTGCTACTGCCGATGGTGATCTTATGGCTGGGTTTGTTGGGGTCAAAGGTAACGCCTGCGGCTAATTTGGTTTGGTAGTGGTCAAAAAAGTACTTGTCTGTGACCATCATGGTCAAAGAGATGGGGTTTGCGTTGGCCTGTGTTAACAGGTACTCGTTTTCAATTTCTCCAAAACTGAACGGTGCGAGTGAAACAGACTCAATGGCCGGGTGTGCCAGCAATTGCTCCTCCATGGTGTCTTGCTGCCCCGGCTTTTGTAACGATATTCCCATGCCTCTACCCATGCCAACCAGGGCAACATTTTCCAGATTGATGCCCAGATCCAGGTTTTTCAGATGATTGAGTTGCTGGTAGAGGGTAAAGCAAACGGTCATCAATAAGATGGACAGGGAAAACTGAACAACCGTAAGTATTTTCCGCAGCTGACTTTTGGAAGCGGCTGGTGTATTGGCGGAAAGCGCCGCAATGGGCTTTACTCGCGACAACACCATGCCGGGGTAAAACCCGGCAAATAAAGTGGTGGCAATAATTAACCCGGCCAGACACAGGTAAAAGAAAGCGGTACCGTAATCCACTGTTGCAAGGTCAATTTCAATCAGTTGCCCAAACCAGGGCAAAGCCATGTTGGCGATAACAAAACCCACCACAATGGCGAGCAGGGTAGACAGCAGCGCCTCGCAAAAAAACTGACCGAGAATATGCCCTTTGCTGGCTCCCATCACTTTGCGCAGGCCAATTTCCCGGTTGCGCTGGGTAAAGCGGGCGGTGGTGAGGTTGATAAAATTAAAGCAGGAAATCAACAACACACCGGCTGCAAGGCCGCCAAAGGCGTAGATAAAGTACCAGTTCTGGAACAGATCACTACTGCCTCCGGTACCCAAGGCGCCAGAGGCCAAATGTGACAGGTAGATGGGTTGTAGGCCTGTTTTTACATTGTTGTTCCAGCTGGCGCCAGTGGTGCTGTCGGCAGTGCCACTATCGCCCTGCGACTTCTCCTTGCCGGTCAAGTAGGCAATCTGGTGGTTTAACTCCTCTATTTGAGTGCCTTTCTCAAACTTCAGATAGCTCATGTAAGACGTTTGCGCTGCCGGTCGGCTAGGTGCTCCACTAATAGCAACCAGTATCTGTAGTCCTGGAGAAGCCAGGTGCGTGTTGGCGGGAACATCTTTCATCAGCCCGGTTATCACCAAGGCGCCGTTTTCCAGAGTCAGGGTTTTGCCCACTGGCGACTGGTTGCCAAAATATTTTTTGGCAAAAGACTCGCTGATTACGGCTTGATTGGGTTGTGCCAGCAGAGGCCCAGGGTTTTTATCAACCATGGGCAGGTTGAAAATCGCAAAAAAGCTGTCGTCGGCGTAGGCAATTGTTTCAACCCGAGCATCTGGCATGTCCACCCTGATCTGGCCGCGGCGCATGGCAGTATGCTGTTCAATATCTGGCAGGTTGGCGATGAGGGTATCGTGATCAGCTTTGGAAATTCGTGGTTGGGTGAATTCTCTACCCCCTTCGAATGTTCGTGTTTGGGTTACCTGGTATATGCGCTGGTAACCGTCGAACTGGGTGTCAAAGCTGAACTGATAAGTCAGAAAGGCGAGGAAAACGATACAGCAGGCGAGGCCAACGGACAGACCAAATATATTGATTGCTGAGTACAGCGGGTTTTTGACCATGCTGCGCAGGGCCGTCAGTAGATAGCTGTAGAACATCCGTTTCTTTCTCCTTGCTTATACTGGATTAACTCTACAGAAGAATATGGTGTGGCGCCACATTGTAAACGAAATTATGGTTGGTTCGGGTTTATCAGTTGCACCACTTGCACATCCGCTTCCCGGTGTTTACCCGCTGCTTGTAGCTTTTGCAGGTAGTTTTGCCAAAGCCTGTCGTGGTTGCAGCCCAGCTCGTACAGGTACTTCCACGTGTAGATGCCGGAATCGTGGCCATCGTCAAAGAACAGCCGTAAGGCGTAATTGCCTGCCCGTTCTGTTTTTTCTATAGCTACGTGTTTTTTGCCGTGTTGCAGAATTTCCTGACCAGGGTCGTGGCCTTTGACTTCGGCGCTGGGAGAGTGCACCCGCAGGAATTCGGCACTCAGTTCAAACTGTGCGCCGTTGTTGTAGGTCATTTCCAGCGTGTTGTTGGCTTGGTGGAGTTTGATTTTGGTGGGAATACGGGAGACGGGAGATGAAAGACGAGAGATGTGCTCGTTGCTGCGATTTGGTTTTTCCTGTCTCTCATCTGCCATCTTTCGTCTCTCGTCTTACAAAATAAACCGCGACAAGTCTTCATCCTGACTGAGCTCGCCAAGGGCATTGTTTACGTAGTCGGTGTCGATGGTGACTTTGTCGCCTTTGGCAGCCAAGTCGGCGGCTTCGAAGGATACTGCTTCCAGCAGCCGCTCCAGCATGGTGTGCAGGCGGCGGGCACCGATGTTTTCAGTTTTTTCGTTCACTTCAAAGGCCAGCTCCGCCAAGCGACGAATGCCGTCGTCGGCAAATGCCACAGCCAAACCTTCGGTGGCCAACAGTTCCCGGTACTGCTCGGTAAGAGATGCGGTGGGCTCGGTGAGGATGCGCTCAAAATCGTTGGCGGTGAGTGATTCCAGTTCTACGCGAATGGGAAGACGGCCCTGCAACTCGGGAATCAAGTCCGACGGTTTGGTGAGGTGGAAAGCACCGGAGCCAATAAACAGAATGTGGTCGGTTTTGATCATGCCGTATTTGGTGGTGATGGTGCAGCCTTCGATCAGTGGCAACAGGTCGCGTTGCACACCCTCGCGGGATACATCGGCACCGGAGGTATCGGCGCGTTTGGCCACTTTGTCGATCTCATCGATAAACACAATGCCGTTTTGCTCTGCTGCCTCAATAGCGCGACTTTTGATGTCTTCTTCGTTGACCAGTTTGGCGGCTTCGTCGTCGCGCAACATCACCAGCGCTTTGGACACCGGCATCTTGGCTTTTTTGGTTTTGTTGGAACCCAGGTTGGAGAACATGCCTTGCAGTTGGTTGGTCATTTCTTCCATGCCGGGAGGGGCCATAATCTCCACGCCCAGCGCGGCGCTCACTTCAATTTCAATTTCCTTGTCGTCCAGTTGGCCTTCGCGCAGTTTTTTGCGAAATACCTGGCGGGTGCTGGATTCTTTTTCCTCTTCGCCCTGAGGGCTGCGAGCGGGGGGCAACAGAATATCGAGAATGCGCTCTTCGGCGGCGTCGGTGGCGCGCTGCTGCACTTTTTGCATTTCCTGCTCGCGCACTTGTTTAACAGCGGTTTCCACCAGGTCGCGCACAATGGAGTCCACCTCGCGGCCCACATAACCCACTTCGGTAAATTTGGTGGCTTCCACTTTGATAAAAGGCGCGTTGGACAGCCGTGCCAGGCGGCGGGCAATTTCGGTTTTACCCACACCGGTGGGGCCGATCATCAGAATATTTTTTGGGGTCACTTCGTTGCGCAGCTCTTCGTTTAACTGCATACGACGCCAGCGGTTGCGCAGGGCAATGGCGACGGCGCGCTTGGCTTTGTCCTGGCCAATGATGTGTTGGTCCAGTTCGGAAACGATTTCTCTTGGGGTCATGTTGGACATTTTGTTCGGAGTCCTTATCTATGCGGTGCCATTTGGGTTACTAAGTGGCACAGTTCAATTTGGGTTGGTCGCACGTCGGAAGTCTGACGTCGCACGCTAAAGGCAAAACCGTCATTGCGAGGGAGCCTTTCTTTTATAGAGAAAGGCGAGCGTGGCAATCCAGTGGCTTAAAGACACTGGATCGCGTCGCTGCGCTCGCGATGACGATGGTTAAATCTTAATATTCAATTTCTTCAATCGTGCGATTTTTGTTGGTGTAGATACACACGTCACCAGCGATATCCAGGCCTTTCTCGACAATCTCGCGGGCGCTCATTTCAGTGCAGTCCAACAGGGCGCGGGCGGCGGATTGGGCGAAGGCGCCGCCGGAGCCGATGGCGATCAAGTCGTCTTCCGGCTGCATGACATCGCCGTTGCCGGTGATGATCAGCGAGGCGGTTTCGTCCGCCACCGCCATCAGTGCTTCCAGGCGACGCAGCATGCGGTCGGTGCGCCAGTCTTTGGCCAGCTCCACGGCGGCGCGGGTGAGGTTACCTCGGTGCTCCTCCAGCTTGGCTTCGAAGCGTTCAAACAGGGTAAAGGCGTCGGCGGTGCCGCCGGCGAATCCGGCAATCACTTTGCCGTTGTGCAGGCGACGCACTTTTTTGGCGTTGCCTTTCATTACGGTGTTGCCCAGAGTTACTTGGCCGTCGCCGCCAATAACCACTTTGCCGTTGCGGCGCACCGAGAGAATAGTGGTGCCACGATACTGTTCCACGTGGTGTTGCTCCATCAGTTAAGGATGGAGACTATTTGGGGGCGAAGATGGAGAATTCAACCGTGCTCGTCATTCCCGCGAAGGCGGGAATCCACCATTTCGGTGGTTTGCTCGAAATGGATCCCCGCTTTCGCGGGGATGACGGCCTTGCAGTTCTGCGGTTACAACAACGGCTCCAGGTGAGGCCAGATATTATCGAGAATAACCGGCTGCGCTTTGGCGTTGGGGTGTATGCCGTCGGCCTGCATCAAGTCGTTGACACCACCGATATCCTCCAGCAGGAAAGGTACCAGCGCGATCTCTTGCTGTTGGCCCAGCTCCACATACACTTGATGAAACAACTGGGTGTAGCGCTGGCCGTAATTGGGGGGGATGTGCATGCCCGCAAGCACTACCTGTGCGTCGTTGTTTTTGCTCAGCTCGATCATGCGTGTCAGGTTGGCACGCATCTGTTTTAGCGACAGGCCGCGCAGGCCATCGTTGCCGCCCAATTCAATAATCACCACCTTTGGTTGATGTTGGCGCAGCATGGCGGGAAGGCGGTTAAGGCCACCGGCGGTGGTGTCGCCACTGGTGCTGGAATTCACAACTTTATAACGCGCTTGCGGGTATTGTTGTGTCAACTTTTGTTGCAGCAGGTTGACCCACCCCTGCTCCTGGCTCATGTTATAGGCCGAGCTGAGGCTGTCGCCAAGCACAAGGATAGACTGTGCGGCCGCCGCCGCAGGCAGCAACAAAGCAAAATAAAAGACAGCAGATAACAAGGCTTTTTTCATGAGCAACTCAGAAACCCGTGATGTTGAAGACAATGTGGTGATCCGCGCCAGCGGCTTGACCAAAGTGGTATCCACTGGCGATGGCCCTTTGACCATTCTCGACGATGTCAGTTTCTCCATCAACAGCGGTGAGACAGTGGCGGTGGTCGGAGTGTCCGGTTCGGGTAAGTCGACATTGTTGAGTTTGCTGGCTGGACTCGACTTACCCAGCAGTGGTGATGTGGCCCTTTGTGGCCAGTCACTCAGCGCGCTGGATGAAGATGGCCGAGCTGCTTTGCGGGCCGACCTTGTGGGTTTTGTGTTCCAGTCCTTCCAGTTGCTGCCCAATCTCACGGCTCTGGAAAATGTCACCTTGCCGCTGGAAGTGCTCAGGGGCATCAACGGTGTGGACAGTGGCAAGCAATTGCTGCAGCGAGTGGGTTTGCAGGATCGCCTCAGCCACACACCGGCGCAACTGTCCGGCGGTGAACAGCAACGGGTGGCCATTGCCCGCGCTTTTGTTACCCAGCCGAAACTGTTGCTGGCGGATGAGCCCACCGGCAATCTTGACTCCGCTACCGGGGAAAAAGTCATTGAACAGTTGTTTGCCCTCAATCGGGAGCAGGGCACCACGCTGGTACTGGTCACCCATGATGAACAATTGGCGCAGCGTTGCGATCGCCAGGTTCGTCTGTCGGCGGGGCAGGTGGTGGCTGCCCAGGCGGAGGCAGCCCTGTGAAGTCGTTGACCCTGTCAGCGCGCATGCTGCGCCGGGATTGGCGTGCGGGAGAATTGCGCGTGCTGCTACTGGCACTGGTGGTGGCGGTGATGGCCGTTACCACCATCAACCTGCTCACCGACCGCTTTGCCCGCCTGTTGCAACAGCAGAGTGCCCAGTTGGTGGGCGCGGATCTTATTCTCACCAGCAGCCGTGAGCCCGACACGCAATGGTTACAGCAGGGGCGGGCACTGGGGCTGGATGTTGCCGAAAGCACCGAATTTGCCACCGTGGTGTCGTTTGATGATGAGTTTCTGCTCACCAATATCAAAGCGGTCACTGAAAGTTATCCGCTGCGCGGTGAGCTACGTATTGCCGACCGCCCCTATGGGGAGGAGAGCGCTGTCAATCAGCCGCCTCCCGCTGGTTCGGTGTGGGTGGATGTGCGCGTACTTACCCGGCTTGGAGTAGAGCTGGGGGATACCATCTCACTGGGTGCCGCACAGCTGCGTATTGGCAAAGTGCTGACCTACGAACCGGACAGCGTGGCCGGGCTGTTTAATTTCAACCCTCGAGTACTGATGAACGCCGCTGACCTGGCCGCCACTGAGGTGATCAAACCCGGCAGCCGCATCAGCTACAAATACCTGTTCGCTGGCGATAACAGCGAGCAACTGCGGGCGCAACTGGAACCCCAGCTGGGGCCGGGACACCGCTTTACCTCATCCCGAGGAGCCAGCGGTCGCACTGGTGATATTGTCGGCCGCGCCGAGCAATACCTCGGGCTGGCGGCTCTGTTGGCGATTTTTCTGGCTGCGGTGGCCATTGCCATGGCGGCGCGCCGCTACAGTGAGCGCCACTTTGATGTCAGTGGCTTGCTGCGTTGTTTAGGGTTGCAGCAAAAGCCCCTGGTGAATCTTTACCTGTGGCAGCTGTTGTTGTTGGCATTGGCTGCCGGAGCCTTGGGCCTGGTGCTCGGTTGGCTGGCGCATCTTGGGCTGTTGGCGGTAGTGCAGACGCTGTTGACCACCCAGCTGCCCGGCGCCGGTATTGGCCCTTACTTTACCGGCTTTGCCACCGCTCTATTGCTGGTGATTGGTGTGGCGTTGCCACCGGTGTTGCGCTTGAAAGGGGTGCCACCATTGCGGGTATTTCGCCGCGAGCTGTTGCCGCTACCCGCTTCCGCCTGGTTGGTGTATGGGGTGGCCAGTGCCGCCCTGGCGGGCTTGCTACTGCTGTTGTTCGACAATATTGGCCAGGTGTTATTGATTCTGGTGGTGGCAGCCGCCGCAGTGGGTGTGCTGGCTGTATTGCTGTTCCTGCTGCTGAAAGGCGTGCGCCGATCTCTGTCCGTCAGTTCGACCGGTCGCGGGCTGTGGCTGCGCAGCTTGCGCAACCTGGTAGGCCACACTGGCACCACTACCGGGCAGTTGCTGGCCTTTGGCTTGACCGCCATGGTGATGGTGATTCTGTTGCTGCTGCGCACCGATTTGGTGGCCCAGTGGCAGCAACAGCTGCCCGCCGATGCACCGGATAAATTTGTGTTTAATATCCAGCCCTTCGAGCGCCAGGCCTTCCAACAAAAACTGGCAGATGCCGGCATTGATACCCAGCTGTATCCGATTGTGCGCGGTCGCCTGTTGTGGGAAAGGTCAGAGGGCACTGAGCGCAGCGGTGCCCTTAACCGGGAATTGAATTTCACCTGGTTGGAACAGCCGCCGGAGAACAACAAAATCGTCGCTGGCCAATGGCGCAGTCAATCGTCCCAGCCGGAAGTGTCGGTGGAACAAGAGCTGGCGGAACGCCTGGGTATTGAAGTGGGAGATACCCTCAAGGTGGATATCGCTGGCACCGAAGTCAGTGCCACTGTGACCAGCCTGCGCACCGTAAACTGGCAATCGTTTACCCCCAATTTCTATATGATTTTTCAGCCGGGTACGCTGGAAGATTTCTCTGCCTACTACCTCACCAGCTTCCGTTTGCCAACGGGGCAGGAATCTCTGTTGGTGGAAATGCTGCGGGAATTTCCGTCGGTGTCACTGATTGAGGTAGACGCCATTATTCGCCAGGCTCGTGACATGTTGGGCCAGGTGTCATTGATGGTGGAATTGCTGCTGTTGTTTGTATTTCTGGCGGGCATTACCGTGTTGCTGGCGTCCATTCAAAGCACCCTGGACGACCGCTTGCGGGAAGGCGCATTGATGCGCGCCTTTGGTGCCAGCCGCAACTACCTGCGTTCTGCCACCCTGGCGGAGTACAGTTTGTTGGGTGTGTTAGCGGGGCTGTTCGCCGCCCTTGGCGTGGAGCTGGCCTGTCAGCAGCTCTACCAGCAGTTTGAACTCAATTACCAGAGCAGTTTGCTGCTGTGGGTGTTGTTGCCCACGTTGCTGGGCTCGGTGACCGGGTTGTGTGGGTACTTGAGTACCCGCAAGGTATTGCAGGTATCGCCGCGGGCGTTGTTGTGATTTAGCTTCGGGCTACTGGCTTCGGGCAGCGAGCTGATCGAGCGAGTTTGTCATTCCGAGCGCAGCGAACTCAAAAGAATCGTCATCCCCGCGCAGGCGGGGATCCATGTTGGATATTGCACTAAAGCCTAAAAATACCGAGGTTTGTGGATTCCCGCCTACGCGGGAATGACGGGCTTGGGAGTGTTACCGGACACTAGTGGAGCGCAGCGAAGAGATTCCTGCCAGTCCTTTGAATATTGTTCTGAATGGCGAGTTCGCTCAATCAGCTCGCTGCCCGTAGCGCGACGCTCGCAGCTGCTACGGAAAAAACACCTCCACCGCTTCCACAATATGATCGGTCATGATCTGCCGATCGCCCTCGCTCATGCGAATATCAAAGCTCTGTTCAAAGTGTATAAAGCGTCGGCTACTCACTGTCGCTGCCTGATCGCAGGGGCTGCTTGAGCCGTTGGTGGCGCGGCCCTGGGTGTTTAGGGTGCCGCCCAGGCTGGAGCTAAAGCGGTCGTTGATGTTCACATCCTGGCTGGGTGAGTACAGGCAGGAGGCAATCATGCCGCCTGCGGTAATGCGAGCATCCAATTCGTGAATAAAGCCTCCCAGTGTCGGGTCGGAGAGGGCATTGACGCTTTCGCTGAGGTTCACCAAACGATCGTTGGACGTGGGGTCGCACTGCGCCCGAATGTTGTCGCGGGAGCTGCTGCCCATGCCGTGCAGCTGCAAGAACAACGTATTCGCGCCATCCAGTGCTTCGTGAGCTACCTGGAACAGGTGCTCGATATTGTGAGAGGCATCGGAATCCGCAAAACCGTTTTGACAGGTGTCTTC
This sequence comes from Porticoccus sp. W117, assembly GCF_030341905.1. Classification (GTDB taxonomy): domain Bacteria; phylum Pseudomonadota; class Gammaproteobacteria; order Pseudomonadales; family Porticoccaceae; genus SCSIO-12696. Next base: position 11,569 of record NZ_JATAAF010000031.1, read on the forward strand.
GCTGGTTGAGCTGTCGCGCCTTGTACCCGACAGCAGCAGGGCTTTGGCGTTGGTGGCCAGGTAAGTTTCGATGCCCTGTAATTCGGTGTTGATGTCTGACAGTGGGTGCGGCGATTCAATCACCAGGTCGCGGCCATCCCTATAGAACACATAGGTACCACCGCCGGTGGAGGCACTGGCGGGTACCTGCGCTTCTTCCCGCAAAATGTGGTGTACCCGATTGGGGGTGACATCGGTGTCGGTAAACACCACCACTTCGTAATCGATGTTTTGCGCTTCGCTGTGGGCGTCGTCGATGCGGTTGTTGAGAATATGGTCGATCACAGTGGACAGTGTGTTGCGGGTCTGGCTGCTGGGCCGTTGCCACTGATTGTCCGCCGCTGTGCCGTACTCAATATTCTTAAGTACGGTTTCCAAACTGCCACTTTGGGTTGGTGGAGCCGGTGTGGGGGGAGGCGTTGGCGGCGGCGTGGGTGGGGCAGGGGGAGTGGGTGTTGAGCCCCCACCACCGCCACCGCAGGCGTACAGAAGTGTCAGTGTCAGCGCTGTGGCCACCAGTGTGAGGACGGTTGATTTACCGTTCATGTATTTAGCCCGCGAGATTGCCATGAGGTAAACTTGCCTCTTTTCCACTGAGACTGCAACAGGCTCTGCTATGCCCACTCCCGTAGAATTATTTAGTCAGGTGTCCGGTGACGGTGAGCGCACGGTTGTTTTAGTGCACGGCTTATTTGGTATGTCCGACAATTTGGGTCAACTGGCCAAAGCATTGGAGGATAGCTACCGGGTGCATCGCCTGGACTTGCGTAACCACGGTCGCTCTGCCCGCAGTGACAGTATGGCGTTGACGGAGATGGCAGCGGATATTGAAAACTATCTGGACATTAACCAGATAGACAACGCTGCCATTGTCGGCCATTCGCTGGGCGGCAAGGTGGCGATGCAATTGGCGCTACAGGGCTGCTCCCGCCTGATTGGATTTGCTGTGGCGGATATCGCCCCGGTGCAGTACCCGCCCCATCACGAAGGCATATTGGCGGGCCTGAACAGTTTGCAGTTTGACAGCATCGGCAATCGCGCCGACGCCGACCGCCAGTTGGCGGAGTATGTGGATGAGGTGGGTGTGCGTCAGTTTTTGTTGAAAAACCTCTACCGCAATGAACACAAACAGTTTGCTTTGCGTATGAATCTACAGACTATCGTCGCTTGCTACCCGCAAATTATGCAGGCGCCGGAGGGCCAACCCTGCCAGCTGCCAACGCTGTTTATCAAAGGGCAAAACTCTGATTACATTACCGCTGAACACACCGACCTGATCAAACAGCTGTTTCCCAATCTGCACTTCAAAATGATCAATGGCACTGGCCATTGGTTGCACGCGGAAAAGCCGGAAATTTTCAATCGCATTGTGCAGCAGTTTTTGGATGCACACATTGGTTGGTAATTAATTGTTTGCGTCACCCTGAGGAGCGTAGCGACGCTCCTCAGGGTGATGTTGGATCGACTTAAAACTGGTAGCGCAACCCCAACGAAATACTGTCGCTCGTGTCGAAGTCTGAATCCTGAATAGTTTGCTGGAAGCCACCGGGGCCGCCGCCAGTGCGATTCAAGTCAGCGTCTTCAGAGTCCTGAAAACGGTATTCCACAAAAGCGGTTAACGGTTCGCTGATGCTGTAGTCCAGCCCCAGAAAGGCCTGGTACGCGAATACGGTATCGCTGTCGTCAATAGAGGCGCCCAGTGTTGGGTTGTAACGGAAGTTGGCGTCGATATCACGAATGCCCAAACCGAAGCCTGCGTAAGGGGTGAATTTGTCCCACTGGGCCAGCTCCTGGGTCACATTCAGCATGTAGGAGTCAACTTCTACATCGCCAGCGACGGTACCGGCACTGCGGCTGAACAGATTGCCATTGAAGTTGACGGTTTCTGCGTCGTTGTCAAAATTCTCATAGTTGAATTCCACCCGGACATTTCCCCAGGCATTGCCTTCAAACTGATAGCCAACGGCAAAACCGAAGCCACCATCGTCATCAAAGCTGGCGTTAACGTTGCGGCCAGGGCTGTTGGCGTCAACGGAATCAATGTCGTAAATGCCGTAGTTAATGCTGACATAAGCGCCTTCGTCGTCGCTGGCAAATGCGGAGCTGCCAGCAATCAACAGGCTGGAAGCAAGCGCCGTTAAAAGAAGTTTTTTACCACGGTTTTTCGGAAAAAGAGGGTTCATCATAAAGTCCTGTTACAAGGTTTAAATACATCAACAACCACTTGTAAAGTGGAAACACATTTGAAAATTGAACACCGGAGTCGCAAACGTAGAGTTGCGAAAAATGACATTGTTCCGCAGGAAATAAACAATTTTTTGTGAGAGAAAAGTAATGTAAAGGAAGGAACTTTTTGGCGTGTTTTAGCGAGTTTCCAGCCCGTAGGGTGTTTCCAGTTTTACCCGCCAGGGTTGGTATTTTTTGCTTCTTGATGAGTAGATCCAGCCACGCACCGAAACGGTTTTTCCCTTCAATGCTGCCAGTTGTTTGCGATCAAAGCGATGCTGGTTCTCGGAGTAGATCACGGCGGCAATTTGTGGGCCTATATTGATCCACCATCCGCCTTTTGTGAAACGCACATCGGTGACTTTGCCGGAGACTATTTGAAAGCCGCCCTGGGATACCTGTTTTGCTTCTACCGGTTTTATCCCTGTAGAGCTCCACAAGCCAAGGCGTTGTTGCCTTGCCCGTTGCTCTGCATCTGCCAGGCACTGGGCCAGGCTGAGGTTGGGTGGTATCGCCACATGCCATGCCAGGCCGCTATTCAGCAGATGGGCTTCGGCACTGTCGCCATTCAGGTTATAAAGATGGGCGAGAACTCGGCCGTGCTTGTCTTTTTTGTCGTTGTCCAGCAACAGGCGAGCCTGTTTGCCCAGGAATTGCTGCAGTGTTTTTTGGGCGGCGCGGGAAAATGGCTGGCCCGGTTTGCCATCGCGACCCAGCTCCGGGGCATTAATGCCGATCAGGCGCACTTTGCGGCCATCTTGCAGACGCACGGTATCGCCGTCGACCACCTTGGCAATGACCACATCGGTGGTGCGGGCGAATGGTTGGCAGTCTTGACTACTGGCTTTGCTGCAGCCGGTCAGGATAAAACCTGCGAGAATAAAAAAAGCGCCGAAGGCAAAACCTGCGGCGCTTTTTGATAGCGAGAACATCGCTGAAAGCCTTACTTCTTGGTGCTCACTTTTTAGTAGACCGACCACCGAAGCGCTTCTTGAACTTGTCTACGCGGCCACCAGTGGTAGCGGCTTTCTGCTTGCCGGTGTAGAACGGGTGGCAGGCAGAGCACACATCCAGGTGGATGTCGCCAGCGCGGGTGGAGTTAACTTCTACTACGTTGCCGCAGCTGCAAGTGGCTTTCAGCAGGCCGTAGTTTGGGTGGATGTCAGCTTTCATGTTAATGCCTCAAAGTATCTTGCATACCGCCACCTGGTCGCTCAGACTTCAGTCTGTTTCTGACTGTATGTCGCGCCGGGCACCGTATGCGTATAAAAACGGATGGCGGATACTACTCGCAAACCCCAATGAATTCAACTGCTAAATACTACCAAATCGCCGTGCCATCGCCCCTGCGGCGCAGCTTTGATTATCTGCCTCCTGTAGGGCACAGCAAACCGCTGTTGCCGGGGGTGCGTGTGCGGGTTCCCTTTGGCCGCCGTCAGGTGGTGGGTGTGGTGATTGGCCACAGTGGCAGTAGCGAGGTAGCGGCCAGCAAACTCAAGGCTATTGCGGAGGTGCTGGATGACCAGCCGTTGCTTTCGCCGACCTTATTTGAACTGTTTCTATGGGCTGCCCGCTATTACCAACACCCGATAGGGGAAGCTCTGCTCAATACGTTGCCGGTATTGCTGCGCAAGGGCGAGCCACTGCCAGATAACCGGGAGCAGTTCTGGTGTTTGACTACCCGTGGTAAGGGATTGCCCGCCGATGGCCTGAAAAGAGCTCCCCGCCAACAGCAGCTACTCACTCTGTTGCAGCAGCGTGGCAGTGCCAACCGCTTGCTGTTGGACGCAGAGGGAATCTCAAGAGAATCTCTGCGCAGTCTATTGAAGAAAGAACTGGTGGAAAGCGCTTACCGCGACCCAGTTGTCAGTGAGCAGCCAGAGGAAAACCTGCTCAGTGAAGCGCCTTTGAGTTTATATGCGGGCCAGCAGGCGGTGATAGAACAGATCGAATTGCACGGCTATCACAGTTATTTGCTGGATGGCGAAACCGGCAGCGGCAAAACGGAAATTTATCTGCAGGTGATTGAAAAGGCGCTGCGCTATGGCCGCCAGGCACTGGTGTTGGTGCCGGAAATCAGCCTGACGCCGCAAACTGTCAAACGCTTCCAGCAGCGCTTTAATCGCCCGCTGGCGGTGATGCATTCTGGCCTGACCGATCGCGAGCGTTTGCATGCCTGGGAAATGGCGCGTACCGGCCAGGCGCCTATTGTGATTGGCACCCGCTCTGCCGTATTTACACCGCTGCAGAACCCCGGTGTCATTATTGTCGACGAAGAACACGACTCGTCTTTCAAACAACACGAAGGGTTTCGCTACCACGCTCGCGATCTGGCGGTGGTGCGCGCTCATCGAGAGCAGGTGCCGGTGATACTGGGCAGCGCTACTCCGGCGCTGGAAAGCCTGCATAACTGCGCCGCTGGGCGTTACCAAAAATTGCTGCTCAAGGGGCGCCCCGGTGCCGCCAAAGCTCCCAGTTGGCAGGTGCTGGATATTCGCAAGAAAAACCTCAGCGCCGGTTTCAGTAATGAGCTGGTCACCGCCATTGGCGCAGAGTTGGCGGCGGGCAACCAGGCGCTGGTATTTCTCAACCGGCGCGGCTTTTCGCCAGCGCTGATGTGCCATGACTGCGGGTGGAGTGCCGACTGCCATCGCTGCGACCTGCCAATGACTGTGCATCGTGGCGATCGCAAACTCTGGTGTCATCACTGCGACCTTCAGGCCCGCATTCCCAGCCAGTGCCCAAACTGCTTCAGTAGCCAGCTGCAGTACCTTGGTCAGGGCACCGAGCGAGGTGAGCTGGAACTGGAAACCCTGTTTCCGCAATTTCCGGTGCTTCGTGTGGATCGGGATACCACCCGCCGCAAGGCCTCGATGCAGGAGGTGGTGCAAACCGTTAATAACGGCGAGCCCTGTGTATTGGTGGGCACCCAGATTCTGGCCAAGGGGCACCACTTCCCGGATGTCACTTTGGTGGCGATATTGGACGCGGATGGCGGCTTGTTCAGTGCCGATTTCCGCGCGGCAGAAAAAATGGGGCAGCTGATTACTCAAGTGGCCGGGCGTGCAGGCCGTGGCGACAAACCGGGGCGAGTGATTTTGCAAACCCATTGCAGTGACCACCCGTTGATTCAACAGCTCACTGAGCGAGGCTACCCGTATTTTGCCCAACAGCTGCTCAGCGAGCGCCGGGTCGCCGACATGCCGCCGTACAGTTATATGGCTTTGCTGCGCGCCGAAGCGTCCAATTCAACGGATGTGCAGACCTTTTTGCAGCAGGCGCGAGCCGCAGCGGAAGCGCTACAGCCACCCACCAGCAACTGCCGCTATCTGGGGCCACTGCCGGCCCCCATGGAAAAACGCAGTGGTCGCTACCGCTATCAACTCAGTTTGACCTTTGAACGGCGTCCGCAATTGCAACAACTGCTGAGTCAGTGGAGTGTGCAGCTGGAAAACCTGCCGGGGGCAAAGAAGGTGCGCTGGTCATTGGATGTGGATCCGCAGGATATGGTTTAAACGGCATCGGGCGACGTGCTGAGGGCAACGAGCAGACCGAGAAATATTTTTTGATGCAGTGGCTAGTTGTCAGCAGCTTCTGTACCATGCGCGCCCCTGTTAACTGCTATGATCGGGAAAACGGAATAACAACCCATGAGCCGAGACTACTCCAATTACGGGAAGGGCAAAAAAAGCGGCGGCAGCCGCAGCAAATCCCGCAGCCAAACCACTCGCCGCAAGGCGCCGCCGGCGAGAAAGAACAACGGTGGAATGTTCTGGTTTATTTCCGGCTTGGCAGTGGGTAGCTTGGCCACTGCCATGATTCTGGTGCCCGGCATGCGGCCGGAACTGCCGGTGGCGGATACTCGCCCGGCGCCAGTTGAACAGAGCGAACCGGAATTCGAATTCCACAGCCTGCTGCGCCACGATGAAGTGGTGGTGCAACAGGAAGCGCCCATCCGTGAAGTGGAAGCAACTCCGCCGGCAGCGCAAAAACCACAGCAAAACAATCGCGGTAGTGCCACTGAAACTCAAGCAGCAGCGCCTGCCCAGCCGGTTGCCATTGGTGAGATATTTCTGGTGCAGGCGGGCTCTTTTTCCAAAAAGCAGGATGCGGAAACCCGCCGGGTGCAGCTGATGCTGATGAACTTTACCAACGCCGACATTGAAAATGTGCGCGCCAGCTCCGGCCAGGTTCGCTACCGTGTCATCGTAGGTCCATTCGACAGTCAGGGAAAGATGACCACCGCGCTCAACCGCATTTCCTCCCAGGGTATAGAAACCCTGCCGATTAAACGCAAAAGATAGCTCTCGTTCTTATTCAATCCCTTTGTGCGCGGGAATACTCAGCTTGAAGGCAATGGCCAGTGCGCGGATAACAAACGCGGTGGCACATCCAGCGAGTATGCAGAACAGCGGGGGCAGGCCAAGCAAAGTCGCCGATACCGCGTAGCCCAGTGCCCCCACCAGTGATGCGGTGATGTACACCTCACGCTGGAACACAATGGGCACCTCATTGAGAATCACATCGCGAATAATGCCGCCCACGCAGGCGCTGAACATCCCCATAATGGCCGCTACCGGCACACTCATGCCTAGTGCCGTGGCCTTTTGCGCCCCCAGCACACTGAACAGCGCCATGCCCACCGCATCGGCCCACAACAGCGCTTTTGAACCGCGGTTGATGGAGCGACTGGCAAAATACGTGATGACCGCCGCCACGGTGCAGGTGGTGACGTAGTGCCACTCTGCCAGCCAAAACACTGGTGCATCCAACAGCAAATCCCGCAAGGTGCCGCCGCCGATACCGGTGATATTGGCGATAAAGATAAAGCCAATAATGTCCAGGCGATTGCGCGCCGCCAGCAGGGCGCCGGAAGTGGCGAAGGCAGCGGTACCGGCAAAATCGAGAAACTGCAGTAGGGTCACTGTGCTTACCTGAATAATAAGAGGGCCTGATTAAAAGGGCCGGACAATTAAAAAACGCAAACAAAAAGCCCCGCACAAGTGCGAGGCTTTTATGGGTATGGTGCCCCGCGCGGGTTCAAAGTCGAACTCCGAAAGCCGGATTCTAACTGAGTGGAATAAGGCGAGTATAGAGGGGCTTGAAGCCTCTGAATTGGCCTTCAATCCTGAGATTGAACAACTATTCGATACTCTAGCTGAGTGGAATAAGTATCTTGAAAATCATGTTTCCGGCTTCCAGAAGCCAAAGGAGCCGGAACAGTGAGCGGTGCAATAAAACCCCGTGTGCGGCTCTCTCACGACTTTCAACGCGCTTCTGTGGCTCAAGCTACTCCCAAGCCTAAAAAGCGACCTGCGCCGTTCAGTATCCGCCTGACACCGGATGAGCGCGCCTATCTGGAAGCCAAGGCAGGTAATCGCAGCCTTGGTGCCTATATTCGCCAGCAATTACTTGGTGATCGAGCCGAGAAGCGCAAGCATGACTTGCGCCGCCCGCAGATAGATCAAGAGCAATATGCAGCACTGTTGGCTGCATTGGGTAAATCCCGCCTGTCCTCGAACCTGAACCAGCTTGCCCATGCCGCCAATATCGGTGTGCTGGATGTTTCAAGGGATACCGAGGTACAACTACAGGAGGCCTACGCCTGCATACTTGAAATGCGAAAAGCCCTGTTTATATCTTTGGGCCTCAAGTATGGGGGAGACCAATGATCCTGCAAGGCTCACAGCGCGGCGGGGCCAGAGACTTAGCTCTACACTTGCTCAAAGAAGAAAACGACCATGTAGAAGTGCATGAGCTTCGGGGATTTGTGTCAGATGATCTGGTTTCTGCGCTGAATGAAGCCCATGCAATCAGCAAAGGCACCAAGGCCAAGCAATTCCTGTTTTCTCTTAGTCTCAACCCGCCTAAAGAAGAGCGGGTTTCTACAGAAGTGTTTGAGGAAGCTATTGGCCGAGCCGAGGAAAGACTTGGCCTAACTGGTCAGCCCCGCGCTATTGTCTTCCATGAAAAGGAAGGCCGTCGCCATGCTCATGCGGTGTGGTCACGCATTGATGCGGAAGAAATGAAGGCAATCAAACTGCCCTATACCCGCTATAAGCTCAAGGACTTATCCAAAGAACTGTATCTTGAACATGGCTGGAAAATGCCACGCGGCTTCTTGGATTCCAAAGAACGCGATCCGAAGAGCTTCACGTTGGAACAGTGGCAGCAGGCCAAGCGTATTGGTAAAGACCCACGAGAGATCAAAGCCGCCTTGCAAGATAGCTGGGCCATAAGTGATACGCAGTCCAGCTTTCAGCAAGCCTTGAAAGAGCGCGGCTACACCCTCGCAAGGGGTGATCGCCGTGGATTTGTGGCTCTCGATCACCGCTGCGAGATATTTTCTATCTCTAAAAAGTGGGTAGGTGTTAGCGCCAAGGACGTAAAAGCCCGATTGAACGGTCAGGATGCACTCCCATCAGTGGATGAGGCCAGAGCCAGAGTTGCCAAAGAGATGCAGGGTCGTTTGTCCCTACTCCAAAGGCAGCAAGAAGAAGCTCTGCAAAAGCGCCTGAAACTGATTGAGGACCAGCGGCTCACTCTGGTTAAAGAGCAAACCAACCAGCGCCGCCAGCTTGAAGAAAGGCAGCAAGCTCGTTGGCAGGCTGAAACCAAGGCCCGTCAGGAACGATACAGTCGAGGCTTACGCGGCCTATTTGACCGGATTACTGGCAAATACCGCCAGCTCAGGGAGCAAAACGAGCATGAAGCTCTTCAAGCCCAAGAACGAGACAGAGGTGAAAAAGACCGGCTCAGATTTCGGCATCTTGAGCAAAGGCAGAATATTGATAACCGCAAAGACCGCTTAGAGGCATTCAGGGAGAATCGTAAGCAGGCTCTTAACCATGATCGAGAGCAATATCAGGAGATCGAGAACAAGACGCGCAAAGTGGCTGAGTTTAGGGAAGCAATGCGATCTGGCCGTAGCCGTGGCTTGGATCGTGAGCGGTGAGTTGCGGCTTGACGAGTGTGTAGTTAATAGATATATTTACGATTGACGTACATCGTACATTTTGGTAATATAAAAGATGATAATAAGTTTCAAATGTAGGAAAACCGAACGCCTGTTTAATGGTGAGCATGTGCCCGCGTTTTCCGGCTTCGCAAGACAGGCGGAAAAACGCCTTCGCATATTGGATGCCGCAGATACACTTGGAGCTTTGAGGGCCTTGCCGAGTAACCGCTTTGAAGCCTTGTTAGGTGATCGGTCAGGGCAATATAGCATTCGCGTTAACATACAATGGCGAGTTTGCTTTACATGGGATGAAGGTGCCCATGACGTAGAAATTGTAGATTACCACTAGGTAATGAAATGAATGGAGTTAATCATGGCTAGAGAACCTATACACCCCGGTGAAATCTTGGCTGATGAACTGGATGAAATCGGGATTACAGCAACAGAGCTATCCCGTCAGATTGATGTGCCGCCTAACCGCATATCGATGATTGTACGCGGAATGCGCGATATTACTGCTGATACTGCTCTTCGCCTTGGTCAGTTCTTTGGCACTGGCCCAGAGCTTTGGATGAACCTGCAAAAAGCCTATGAGCTTGATAAGGCCAAAGTCGAGATTGGCGCAAAGATCAAGAAAATTCACCCTTGGCAACCGCAAGAAATTCACGCGTAAAACTGCCAATCGTCTAATAAGTCAGACTTAAAGGACTTTAGGTTTGGAAAAAATTGGTACTGTTTTCAGCATATCTGCAACTATATTTGGTGCAGGTTTCTGGGTGGTTTATAACCATCCTTCTGTTTATCAAGATCGTCTATTTTGGCCCATTTTCTTCATAACCGGATTGATTAGCTTCATTGCCATGATCCAGTATATGACGATTACATCTGTTAAATCGAATTTAGAGGCTTCGACCACTGAAGGTGATGATAAGCCAAGCTTGGAAATTGATGAAAAAACTATAAAGTGGGCAATCACCCAAGTAGATCGAACAAGCTTTAATGAAAAATTTTGTAATATTGTTTTTTGCGTTTTTATAGCCAATATTATCCTATATGGCGTGCCGAGCCTATTTGATCTGGATTCTGAAAAAACTAGTGTCAGCTCAAGTTCGGAATCGTCTGAAAAAATACACATCCGAAAAAATCAAAATTCAGAGCCAGAATTGAAAGCAAGCTACGAGCTAATTTCGGTTCATTCGGATAGCAGAACCTATATAACAGAAACACCAATTGATATGCTTGAATCAATTCAAGATATAAACTCTATCCGAACCGTGAAAAATTGGACGGATAACTATAAAGGTGGTTGGATTCGCATCAAAGGAAGAGCGCGTATTGGTTCAGGGTATGTTTCATTTGAGGGCGACCCCCGTGGGCATATTGTTATTGTTTTAAAGGATAGTGAAAGAGAAAAACTCACTGACTATCCTGATGGTGTAACTATAACGGCAGAGGGAGAAATCCAAAAGGCTGTTGAAGGGGGAATGTATGACCCAGAACTCTGGTTATATGATGGGCAAATCGTTGATATTCACTAACTCTGATTGATTGTAGTTCAAAGTAAAATTTTATGCCTGCATTCACAGAAAACACCTCAAGATATGAAAGAAAACCAAAAACCTAGTTGCTAAACGATTGAGGGAGGTACTAAGTGATGAGTAATCGGACAAGATTTAACCAATTCAGAAAGAAAGCCCTGAAAGATGATAGGGTGCGCGCTGAATATAAGGCTTTGTCCACTGCTTTTAAGGTGGAGCGTCAGAAGATTGCCATGCACAAAAAGGACAATGTGAAATAAGGACAGAGTGGCTAGAGATTTTGGCATTAAGAGAGCCAGCGTTCTTAAATAACCAACTTTCCGATGTATGTTTCGCTGTATGGAAAGTATGTCACGCCAATGCCACAAGGTGAGTATTGTCTGTTTAACTAAAGGCAACTCTGATTAATTCATCGATTGAGCGATAATAGCAGCATATCCACAACCCCGAGATACGAATGCGCCAACAATCCCTGACCGATGGTTTTGAAAAACACCGCAAGAAAACTCGCAAAGAGCGT
>NZ_JATAAF010000032.1 GCF_030341905.1 Porticoccus sp. W117
CCTGAAAATATTGAGCAGGCTACCGTCATGGTGGAAGAATCTGTTGAGTTATACAATAAACGGCGGCCGCATATGGCTCTAAAATACAAAACGCCCGATGAAGTCCATCGGGCGTTTTTAACCTGAAATAGTGTCAACCTATATCAGGACAAGACACGCCAGAAGCTCGCTTACCGATAACCCAAAGCCACTGGCAATGCGATACAAGTTGGCCAGAGTGATATTTTCGGTCTCGCCACTTTCGATGCGCTGGTACTGGCGCAGCGACAGCCCGAATTGCTGCATGTCTTCCTGAGTCAAGCCCCGCTGATGGCGCAGCTCGATGATCCGCTGGCGCAATGAGCTGCTGAATGCCTGGAACTCAGAATGCAGCGGTTCTTGCTCGTTGATGGTGCGCTTCATGGTCAAAACCTGTGGGCTGGACACGCCATTAATGTCATGATTAAATGAAACTTGCCACGTCATTTATGGCGTAACGTCAGGGAGACCTCAATGTCCACAGCAGGCAGCGGAACCAACGTGCAGCAGTCACCGGACGGTGCGCCAAAAACTGTTCCCGCTGTTACTCGCCAGCTTTTGCCGCTGTATGATGAGCTTGCAGAACTGGAAGCGCTCAACAGCTTCCTTTACGATGCCTTCCTCACTCTGGCTACAGAGTCCGATGATGCCTTTAACGCCAGTAGCAGCAGCGGCTTGGGGCTTACCTGCCAGTGGTTGCGTCAGCGTCAGAGGCAGCTCAAACAAGAATTCTACCAAGTCATCCAACGTACCAAAGAAAACGTTGAGGATGGTGACTAACAGAACGGCCGAAAGGGACTTCACCATGCACACCATTATGTATCGTATCTGGGTCAGGCCAGGGCACGAGTACCAATTGAAAAGCATCTGGCGTCAGCAGGCGGAAATGCTCCGCGAAATAGGCGCCAACTCCGGTTGGGTGGTAGAGCATGGCGAGGGCGAATGTGCCGCCTATCTGCAGTGGCAACAGCGACAACACTGGGAAAACGTCAGGCCGTACTGCAATTTTATGGATGATGTGGCCAAGAGCATGGGCAAACACATGCTCGGCTGGTTGTCTGAATATCCCGGCTAGGGGGTCCCCTAGTTTTTGGCCAATACCTTCAACATATCAATAGCTACTTTCAACTGTGCTGAGGTAAGCTGCCTCGCCACCTCCAGCAGCGGTTGCAATCGCGCTTCCGATACCTCGTAACTGGCCCGCTGCTCCGCAACTCCGATTTCTTCCATGGTATCCATCCAGCCCTGTGATTTGCCAAAAGCCATTTCCAGATTGCGTGCCAGACGTTCGCCCACATTTCTTGGCTTCCCCGATGGCATTGGGGTGCGATTGACAATCTGGCTGATATAAGCCGGATTGCTAGCGGCTTTTCTTGCCAGCTCTGCCTGATTGCCGGAACACAACTCCAGCAGCCGTTGCAGATTGCGGTAGCGAATATCCTGTACGGTGAAGCTGTTCACGAGTAATGACCCTGTTTGGATACCGGAGACGATATTTTAGCTTGAAAATAATTAGCATAAAGCTATATATTTATACAGTGTTTGTAGGAGGGTGCAATGGCATCTGAAACCTGGGCGGATAACCAAACAACACAACTGGTAGCCTGGTGCGACGAGTTGGCGGAATTGCAGGCGTTAGAGGCCTTTTTGGCGGCGGCACTGGCGGATGCTGAAGATCGGCACTGCAACAACGCCAGCTTGCTTGCTGACCAGTTGCAGCGGCGTTTGTGCTGCCTCAGGGAACAAATTTACGCAAGCCTCTGCTCTCTGAGAGCTCAACAGTAACATTCACCCAAGGCCTTTCCCGGCAAAAAATCGACTAAGCTCTGTCACACAATCACCAATCCAGTCGTCTACATGAGTATGAGACAAAGCACATTTGCTGTTGACCTTTCCGTTGATGTGATTCGGCGCGCCCAGCGTGGGGAAACGGCGGCCTTCAGAAATGTGTACGACGCCTTTCAAGTGCCTGCGTATAACCTGGCGTTGAAGTTGTCCCAGTGCCCGGAAGTGGCACGGGATATTCTGCAGGAGGGCATGTTGTTGGTGTTTCGCAAAATCGGCCAATACCGCTTTGATGCGCCTTTTTGGGGGTGGTTGCGGAAACTTTTTATCAATACTTGTCTCAGTGAATTACGGCGCCAGAAACGCTGGCAGCGTTGGCAGGATGTGCCGCTGGATGAAGAAACCTGCGAGCAGGTGGAAGCAGCAGTACAGAGCAGCGGTTGCGAGCGGGATCTGGAGCAGGCGCTGGAGCAGCTGCCGCCACTGAGGCGTACGGTGATCTGGCTCCATGCGGTGGAGGGGTATACCCACCGGGAGATCGCCGAAATGACTGAAATTACCGAGTCCAATTCCCGGGCTCAACTGTCCAGAGCCCGCAAAGAACTGCAGGCGTACTTGCCGCAGACAGCGGCAGACGCAACGGCTCCTGCGCAGGCCCTTAACGGGGTGTAAGTGCCGGGTGTAAGTATCGGGTGTAAGTACGGGGTGTAGTAATGAGTGAATTGAGTAAACAGACTTCCATTGACCAGGCGCTCAGGGAGCTGCCCTTGCAGCAAGCTCCCGATGATTGCTGGCAGCAGATTGCCGGGCGCCTGGATCAGCAAGCCAGTATAAAGCCACGGCAGCGGGGTTCTTACAGGGGCGCCATTGCCGCTTCGGTGGCGGCCATTGGTCTGGTTGTGGTGCTCTGGCCGGGAGCCAAGCCGGCGATTCAGGGAGGGGGCGGTTTTCAGGAGGCACAGCGCTTTGACGAATCGCTGGCGCTGATGTCGCGCAGTACCTACAGCACCGATCAGGCGCTGGAAGAAATCGCCATGCTCAACTGGATTCAGGAGATTGATGAAAACCGCCATTACGGCGACTTGCGCCAACAGGTGTCCCTGCGGCGCCAGCGGGACCAGCTCAGCACCCAATTGCTGGAATCCACCATTCGCGTTCCGGACAAGGGCGTCTGGCTCTAATTAAAGATCAAATGGGAGAACCAACCATGATGAAAACATTACTCGCTGGCCTGACCCTGGCCCTGTGCAGCCAACTGGCTACTGCCAAAGAAGTGGTTATAGAAATCGATTCACTGGATTTTGAAGACACTGAATTTCAGGAAGCGCTGGATATGCTGGCGGCCACTGATCCCCTGGAAGTCGAAAAACTGCTGGCAGACCTGAAGGACATTAAAAAGCACAAAAAACCCGCCGGTGTGATCGGCATTTTGTTTGATTCCACAGAAGACGGGCAGGTAAAAGTCACCAAAGTGATGCCCGGCGGCGCCGCAGAGGAGGCCGGTTTATTGGCCGGTGACCTGATTGTGGTAGTTAACGGCAAAGACGTGAACAAAGATGACGGCAGCGGCGATGCCATGCGCAGCGCCATGAACAGCTTTGGTTACCCTGAGCCCGGCGACAAAATCACCATGGTAGTAGAGCGCAAGGGCAAGCGCCTGGAAAAAGCCATGATCACCAAGGCGCGCACCTCAGAATTTGCCGCTTTCAGTGAAGTTCACAAGGAAATCGAGAAGATCCTTCAGCACAAAGGCTACCCCGGCGCAGTACTGGCGTTGCATTCAAGGGACAGGGTCGGGCTGGAAATGGCCAACCTCAATGAAGGCCTGGGCAAATACTTTGGTGCGGACAACGGTGTGCTGGTTATCAATACCGGCGACGACAACATCTATCAGCTGCAGCCTGGGGACGTGATTGTGGATATTGGCGGCCGCACTGCCAAAAGCCCCCGTTGGGTAACCAACCTGCTATTTACCTACGGCCCTGGCGACAAGCTGTCTATTGGCATTATGCGTGACAAGAAAAAGCGCACACTGAAGGTGACTGTACCGGAAGAGTAATAGTTGTTTAGAGGGGTTAGCCGGGCCACAGGTTGTGATCACCAGTGGCCCGGCTTTTTTGTGTTTGCTGTAAAAGTATTACTTGGTGGCACTTTAAGTGCAATTTCTTGAGTCTATTTCTGTTTTAGTTGTTTCAGGCAGTCTTCTTTTCTAGTTTGCCAGGCGCCGCATACAGAGCGGTGACGAAAAGGAGACAGCGATGAAAATCTTTCAGAATGTAATTCGACGATGTTTGGCGGCAGCTGCCGGTTTGGTGCTTTGCAGTCAAACTGCATTGGCTGCGGGCTTGATGACCCCAAAATCCAGCAGTCTGCCACCCCTGGAAATCAAGCAACATCACGTCAATGTGACGATTGAAGATGGCTACGCCATCACCTCGGTAGAACAGGTGTTCTACAACCCCAACAGCGCAGAGCTGGAAGCCATTTACTCGTTCCCGGTGCCGGAAAAAGCCTCGGTGGGGGAGTTCACCTACTGGATCGACGGCACCCCGGTTACCGGTGAAGTGCTGGAGAAAAAGCAGGCTCGTGAACTCTACGAGCGGGAAAAATCTCAGGGCCGGGAAACGGCCATCACCGAACAGGACGAATACCGCACCTTCGACAGTTCGGTGTACCCGGTGCGCGGCAATCAGGAAGTGAAAATTCGCCTGGTCTACATTCAACCGGTGCATGTGGACCACAGCATCGGCCGTTATGTGTATCCACTGGAAGAAGGCGGTGTGGACGAACAGAAACTGGCGTTCTGGAATTACAATGACGAAGTCAGCGAAGCCTTTAGTTTTAACCTGAAGCTACGCTCTTCCTACCCCATTGATACCCTGCGCCTGCCCAAGCACCCGCAAGCGGTAGCGACCAACAGTTCACCCCAGGAGTGGCAAGTGTCGCTGGCCAATAACAGTGCCAGCACTGCCGCTGCTACGTTAGTGGATGAAGAAGCCACTAACACGGTTGCCCCGCAAGCCACCACACACGTAATTCAGCGCCTGGATACGGATATCGTGGTGTACTGGCGCCACCAGCAAGGCCTGCCCGGCAGTATCGATATGGTGGCTCACAAACCGGACGCCAGCGGCCGCGGCACCTTTATGATGACGGTCACGCCGGGTGATGACCTGGCCCGTATCGAACAGGGTAGGGACTGGGTGTTTGTGCTGGATTTGTCCGGTTCCATGCAGGGTAAATACAGCAGCCTGGTGGAAGGGGTGAACAAAGGCCTGAAGCAACTCAACCCCAACGACCGTTTCAAAATTGTGTTGTTTAACAACAGCGCTCGCGAATTAACGCCGGGCTATGTGATGGCAACACCTCAAGAGGTCAGCCATTACACCCAGCAATTGGCCAACACGCCCGCAAACGGTGGTACTAACCTGTACGCTGGGTTGCAGAAGGGCATGCGCGGCCTGGATGCAGATCGCCCCAGCGCTCTTGTTCTGGTTACCGATGGCGTGGCCAATGTGGGTGTGACGGAGAAAAAGCGTTTTCTCAAGTTGCTGGAACAGCACGATGTTCGCCTGTTTACCTTTGTGATGGGTAACAGCGCCAATCGCCCCTTGTTGGATGGCATGACGAAAATCTCTAACGGCTTTGCCATGAGCGTATCCAACAGCGACGACATTGTCGGCCAGTTGATGCTGGCTACTGAAAAACTCACCCACCAGGCGTTCCACGATATTGATGTGCGCATTAAGGGCGTCAAAGTGGAGGATATGGAGCCCACTCGCATTGGCTCCCTGTACCGTGGCCAACAGTTGATCGTGTTTGGTCACTATCGCGGTGATGGTGTTGCCGACGTGGCTATCTCCGGGAAGGTATCCGGCCAACCCAAAACCTATAAAACCCGAATCGCTTTCCCGGAAACCGCAGATCTCAACCCGGAAATCGAGCGTCTGTGGGCCTATGCAGCCATCGAAGGCCTGCAGGATCAGATCGATTACCTGGGAGAAGACAGTGACAGCAAACAGGCCATTGTGGATATTGCCCGAGAGTACGGCTTGGTGACCAACTACACCTCCATGGTAGTGGTGCGCGACGAAGTATTTCAGGCCCAGGGCATAGAACGCCGCAACCAACAGCGCGTACAGCAGGAACATCATGCCCGCCAACAGCGTGCTGCTGCCCCGGTTCGCGACAACCGCGCCGATTCCCAACAGCCGGCGTTTCAGCAGCCCAGGGCGACCCCGCGCAAAGGTGGTGGTGGCGGTTCGTTTGGAGTGTGGATGTTGGTGTTGTTGCCGCTGTTGTGGTTGATGCGAAAGAGGGTAGTGAGCAAATAGGTCATCCGCCCCTGTCATCCTGAGGGAGCGCAGCGACCGTGAGGATCTCACAAGTTTTAGACTGCGAGATCCTCGCGTCGGCTCCGCCTCCTCAGGATGACAGTACTATTCAACGGCTACCGCCGATACTGCTCAAACTCTGTATTGCTCAAGCTCTGTATTGTTCAAACAAGGCAAAATGCCACTGCCTAACCGCAATCACTGCGGTGGTGCCGTGGCGCTCATTCAGGGGCAGGGCCAGATCGGCCTTGCTCAATTCGTTGAACTCACTGGCCAGCTTGCGCATGCGTTTCTGAAATATCTGACTCGACGCTGCCGACAGGGTGCCATTGAGGACAATAAACTGCTCATCCTCACGGGCGAAGTTGGAATTAAAAAACTCCCGCTCTACGGAGTTCTGGAAAAACTGTTGAATCGGGCCGTTGGTCTGCCAGCGAAAGTTGGGAGCCACCCGCAGCTTGATGCGGTTGCCGGGCAACAACTCAATCACGCCCAGCCGGTCCAGTGCCGCCAGCTTGCTCACACACTGGGGCTCGGTGATGTTGTAATAGCTGATGATCTCGGCGAACTGCCACTGGTTGAGTACGCAGCTGGCCACCAGCAACATAATCGGGTCTACCACCAACTCCTGTTCCTGCTCAATGGTGAGCTGGCTTAATGTGGGTTGCTGCGCTTCGGCGGCCACACTGAGGCCGGTGATGGTGATGCCCAGCCAACCGCACAGTTTGTCCAGGCGCTTCAGGGACAGATCGCCGGAGGTAAAAATGCGCTTTACGCTGGATTCGGAAAGGCCCAATAATTGCGCCACGTCCCGGTAGGTTTTGCCCTGTTGCTTGAGGGCTTTTTTCAGGGCGCTGATAAGGGAAGTGATTTCTGACATAAGGCCTACCTGTGAAAAGTATCAATATATAGTGCTTTTCGTCTGTATTCGAAGACTTTTTATAAGAAAGTTGTTTTTTAGGGTGCTGCCGTTACAGTTTGCTTGCTGCGGGCCAACGCCCTGGATAACACAAATAAGGATTCAAGCATGACCGCTTTACATCGGATTACCGGTTTTTTGCCCTACATGGCCGTGGTGTTTCTCAACGCCTTCGTGGATTTGGGGCACAAGATCATGGTGCAAAACACGGTATTCAAAATTTACGATGGCCCGGAACAGGTGGTGCTGACCGCCATCGTCAATTCGCTGATTCTGCTGCCCTATATTTTGCTGCTGACTCCGGCGGGTTTTCTGTCCGATAAATTTGCCAAGCCCCAGGTGCTGAAACTGTCTGCGGCGGCGGCCATTGTCATTACCTTATTGATCACACTCTGCTACTACATGGGTTGGTTCTGGCTCGCGTTTTCACTCACCTTTCTGTTGGCGGTGCAAAGTGCTTTTTATTCCCCGGCCAAATTTGGCTACATCAAAGAGTTGGTGGGCAAGGCGCAGTTGGGGCGCGGTAATGGTGCGGTGCAAGCGTTGTCGATTATCGGCATTCTCGGCGGCACCATTTTCTTCTCGGTGCTGTTCGACAACCGCTTGGGCGACACAGTGTTTTCCAGTGAAGGGGATATTCTGCGTTTGATTGCTCCACTGGGTTGGGCGCTAGTGGCTCTGTCCATTGTCGAGTACCTGTTGTGTTTGCGCCTGCCAGTGAAGGAGCGGGGGGATCACAACTTGGCGTTTGACTGGCGGGACTACCGCCGTGGTGTCGCCCTGAAAGAGACCATGCAAACCATTACCCAGCGCCGGGTGATCTGGCGCTCCATCATTGGCCTGGCGATTTTCTGGAGCATTGGCCAGGTGTTGGTGGCGGCGTTCCCGGCCTTTGCCAAAGCGGAAATGGGCATCGACAAAACCGCGCTGATTCAGGGGGCGGTGGCTTGTTCCGGTATCGGCATTATGCTTGGCTCGATGATCGCCGGGCGCGCCTCCCGCTCCTACATCGAAACTGGCACTTTGCCCGTTGGCGCGCTGATTATGGCAATCACTCTGCTGCGCATTCCGGGGCTGGAAACCATTACCGATGCCATGATCAATTTTGTGATTCTCGGTATTGGCGGCGGCTTTGTGGTGGTACCCCTCAATGCCCTGATTCAGTTCCACGCGGGCAAGCACGAGCTGGGCCGAATTCTGGCGGGCAGCAACTGGGTACAGAACATCGGCATGTTGCTGGTACTGGTGGTCACCGCGCTGATTTCCTGGGCCGGTGCCGGTACCAAAAGCCTTTTCTATCTGGTGGCGCTGGTGGCCTGTGCCGGGGTTATCTGGACGCTGTGCAAACTGCCCCAGGCGTTTGCCCGTTACGTGGCGGCGCTGATTATTGGCCGTCGCTACAAACTGCGAGTGCAAGGGCTTACTAACCTGCCAGGGCGCGGCGGCGTTTTGTTGTTGGGCAACCACATCAGCTGGATCGACTGGGCCATTGTGCAGATTGCCTCGCCGCGCCCGGTGCGCTTTGTGATGTACAAGGATTTCTACCAGCGCTGGTATCTGAAGTGGTTCCTCGATCTGATGGGTGCCATTCCCATTGGTGGCCGCACCACCAAAAGTGCCATGGTGCGTATTAACGAATTGCTCAACCAGGGAGAGGTGGTGTGCTTGTTCCCGGAAGGGGTGATCAGTCGCACCGGTAATTTGGCGGAGTTTCAGCGTGGCTTTGAAACCGCTGCCGCCGACGCGGATGCGGTGATCGTACCCTTTTACCTGCGCGGTCTGTGGGGCAGCCGCTTTTCCCGTTCCAGCGACCGCCTCTCCGCCATGACCGGTCGCGGCCTGGTGCGCGACATTATGGTGGCCTTTGGTGACCCACTGCCCTGCGACACCAATGCGGAAACGCTCAAGTCCAAAGTATTCGACCTGTCCATCCATTCCTGGGACGCCTACACCAAAGCCCTGTGCTCGTTGCCGGAATCCTGGGTCGATACGGTGAAGCGCAACGGCTCGGAAATGTGCGCTGCCGATTCCACCGGTGACAGCCTGTCCAACTATCGCATGCTGGCAGCGGCGGCGGCTTTTTCCCGGCGCATCAAAGCCCAGGCCAAAGAACAGAATGTGGGCTTTTTACTACCTTCTGCCAGTGGTGCCGCCATTGCCAATATGGCGGCGTTGTTGCTGGGTAAAACCTTGGTCAACATCAATTTCACATCGCCGGTGGCATCACAGCAGGCCGCTTTGCAAAAAGCCGGAGTAAAGACCGTTTACAGCTCGAAAAAGTTTGTCGCCAAACTGCGCAGCAAAGGCGTGGATGTGGATGCTGTCCTGCAGGATGTGCAGGTGCATTACCTGGAAGACCTGAAAGCGCAGATTCCGAAACGGGAATTTGCCGGCTGGCTGCTGTTGGTGCGCCTGACGCCTGCCTGGCTGTTGAAGCGCCTGCTGTGCGTGCACAAAGCGGTGGATGAACCGGCCGCTATTCTGTTTTCCAGCGGCAGCGAGGGCACGCCCAAGGGCGTGGTGCTGAGCCATCGCAATATTCTTACCAACGTCAAGCAAATGACCGAAGTGCTTAACGTGGAAGACGGTGACGTGATTATGGGCACCCTGCCGCCATTCCACGCCTTTGGCCTGTCGGTGACTCAATTCCTGCCGTTGATAGAAGGCCTGCCGGTGGTGTTCCACCCAGACCCCACCGATGCGGTGAATATCGGCAAGGCGGTGGCCCGTTATCGCGCCACCATTTTTTGCGGCACGGCGACTTTCCTGCGGCTGTATACCCGCAACAGCCGGGTGAACCCGCTGATGCTGGAATCGTTGCGGCTGGTGGTGGCCGGGGCGGAAAAACTCAGCCCGGATGTGCGCGAAGCCTTCAAGCTGAAATTCAACAAAGAAGTGTACGAGGGCTACGGTGCTACGGAAACTTCGCCAGTGGCCAGCGTCAATGTGCCTGACCGCCTCGACCCCAACGACTTCCGCGTGCAGCTGGGCACCAAATTGGGCACGGTTGGTTTGCCACTGCCGGGCACCAGCTTTCGGGTGGTGGACCCGGATACTTTGGAGCCACTGCCTTCAGGAGAGGCGGGCCTGGTGCTGGTAGGTGGCGGTCAGGTGATGACCGGCTACCTGGATGACCCGGATAAAACCGAAGAAGTGATCGTCGAGCGGGACGGCATCCGCTGGTACAAAACCGGCGATAAAGGCCGTATCGACAGTGATGGCTTTCTCACCATCGTCGATCGCTATTCCCGCTTTGCCAAACTGGGTGGCGAGATGGTCAGCCTGGGCGCTGTCGAGCAAACCGTGCGCGACGCCTTGGCGCAACCGGAGCTTGAACTGGTGGCGGTGAATTTACCGGATGCCAAAAAAGGCGAGCGGGTGGTTTTGTTACTGGCCAGCGAAGAAGGTGCTGATGGTATTCGCCAAGCATTGGTGGATGCCGGCACCAACCCGTTGATGATTCCTGCAGACGTTTACCCAGTGATTGAAGTGCCCAAACTGGGTTCCGGGAAAACAGACTTTGCCGCTGCCAAAGCCCTGGCGCAGGACATGGAGGCGAATCGTGAATAGCCTCGAATTTCGCAAGCTGGCATTAAAGGGTTTTATCGGCTTTCTCGTTCTCACCGGCCTGTTGGCGGTGGCCATGGTGGTGATTGGCCGCTTTGGTGACCTGGAACTGAAAATACTGTTGTCCACGCTGACCATATCGGCGGCCAATGTCTGTGCACTTTCCTGCGCCGCAGCCATGGAGCGCCACGGCTATCGCATCACCGGGTTGGTGGGCATCGGTTGCGCGGTAGTGGCCGGGTTGATGAGCCTGCTGGGTATTTGGGTGGAGGTTTCCGGCAAAGTATTCTGGCAATTCACAATCAGCGCGATTATCTGCGCAGCAACCATGGCGCACCTGTTCCTGTTGTTATTGTCAGTATTAAAGGCGCGGCATCGTTGGTTTCAAACACTGTCCTGCGCCACTCTGATTTTGTTGGCGGGCATGCTGAATTTGCTGGTGTGGGGTGAGGTCGATGCCGAAGGTTACTTTCGTGCCTTGGCAGCAGTGGCGATTGTGGCCGTGATTGAAACCCTGGTAACGCCGCTGCTTGCACGGTTGGCAAAATCGGAAATTCCGGCGGATCGGCAGCAGACCCTTACCCTGACAGCAGACCCCGGTCAGGCCGGTGTTTATTGCAGCACAGATGGCCGCCGTTACCGAGTGCAGGAAGTGGAAGGTTGATATGCGGTTGCCCGGTGATGAGTCGGTGATCCTGCTCCACGGGCTGGTGCGCAGCAACCGGTCGATGAAGTTTATGGCCAGGGCGCTGGAAGCAGCGGGTTACCGCACAGTCAATGTGGGTTATCCGTCCCGTCATTTCCCCATTGAAGTGCTGGCTCGCGAAGCGGTGGAATGTGGTTTGCGCCAATGTCAGGGCTGTGCAGAGGTACACTTTGTTACCCATTCCCTTGGTGGCATTCTGGTGCGTCAGTATTTAGCACAAAACACCATTGCCAACCTCGGCAAAACTGTGATGCTGGCGCCGCCCAATCACGGCAGTGAAGTGGTGGACAGGCTGTCAAAACTACCGGGTTTTAAAATCGCCAATGGCGATGCCGGAATGCAGCTGGGTACTGCGAACAGCAGTGTGCTCAAGCAACTGGGAGAAGTGAATTTTAACCTTGGCATAATTGCTGGCACCCGCACGGTAAACCCCATTCTTTCCACCATGCTGCCCAACCCGGACGATGGCAAAGTATCGGTAGCCAGCACTCGCGTTGCTGGCATGAACGACCACATCCAATTGCCGGTGACCCACACCTTTATGATGCGCAACCCGAAGGTTATCAGACAGGTTATTCACTATCTCAATTGTGGGAGCTTTCTCCGTCCTCGGTAAACTCCAGCAGGTCTCCGGGCTGGCACTGAAGGAATTCACATATCTTTTCCAGAGTGGCGAAGCGAACACCTTTAACTTTTCCCGAGCGTAGCAGGGAAATATTTTGCTCTGAAATTCCCACATAAGCTGCCAGCTCTTTGGATTTTTTTTTGCGCTTGGCGAGCATGATGTCGAGGTTGATTGTAATTGGCACAGTAAACCTCCGACGTTATACAAACTGCTCGTTTTCTTCTTTGAGTTGTTGACCTACCATCAGCACGCGGGCGATCGCTAATATCACAAGGCCGATAAACAGTGTGCTGAGCTGGGGCTGTCCGATAGAAATTTGCAGAGCTTTTTGTCCGGCTGGATTGTGAAAGCTGGTGATCAAGCTGATTAGTGCGCCGGACAAGATATCCAGCGGCGCGATGAAAATCAGCGCTTTGGCAAAGCGTTGCAAACAGGTAGTGGTGGCTGTGTTAAATAGATGCAATCTGGCATATTGGCTGAACAGTTGTTTCAAATTCCATAAACCCCACATCAGCATGCCAACCGGCAGCATCGAGGCGAGAAAACCGAGTACTCTCTGAATGAGGCTCAAACCAGATGTAGCGCCTTGTTGGTTGATATTCTGGATATCCAGGCCGATTATTTGCTCCATCAGTATCGGGTTATTGCTGGTCCATACGATAGCCAACGCCAGAGGTAGTGCGATAATGCATATCAGGCTGGCAAGCGCCATGCGGCGGCTGAGTTTTTCAATGTGCTGAGCTTTGGTATTCACGGAGGCCTCTTGAGGGTCATGTTTAATATAAAATTATCGTAAAACAGTAATAAATATATTTCAAACATTATTTATTGGCGGTGAAATCGAGTCCATGAACTGTCGTCCCAACTGCGGTGCTTGTTGTATCGCGCCGTCTATCAATAACCCCATACCCGGTATGCCCAATGGCAAACCCGCTGGCGTCATGTGCGCGAATCTCGACCCGGTGGATTATCACTGCCGAATTTGGGGTACTGCGGATTATCCAGATGTGTGCCGCCGATTTTTACCGGCGGCTTATGTGTGTGGTAGCGACCGGGAGCAGGCATTGAAATTGATTGGTGAGCTGGAACGCTCAACAAAATGATCACTTATCAGTATCCTGATACTCTATTTTTATAGCTCTATGGTTTTTTTGAGCTAATATCAATCTGCCTTTGACAGGCTTATGTTCATTTAATACAGCAGTTCTGTATTTGATTGCAAAGGAAGGTGTTTGAATGAAGATTAGGTTTTTCTCAGTTCAGTGTTCAGTATTTTTGATTGGTTTATCGCTGTGTTCTTTCACGTCTGTGTATGCCAACAATGCTGATGGATTTCTTGATGAGCTTGATTTGGTTGTTGAGCAGGGTCAGGTCGATAAGTTTGAAGAGCTAATCCATTTTGAGTCACTGGTGGATGATGTCTTGCTTAGAATGAAAAGCATTCCTTATTCGACCAGAAAGGCATTGGGGAAAGGTTTTTTAAGCAATACAAAAAACGCTGCCAAAACACTCCTGGACAGCTTTGCTGGCGGCGATGTGAAACGGTTGCGCTTACAAACGAGCGGTAATATCAGCAAGGCGCTGTATCGGATTGGTTTTGGCGATCAGGGGTACAGTTATATCGAATGGATAATAAAGCCGAATCACAATAGCCGGCACCTTCAGATTGTTGATTACTATTCGTACACTCTCGGCAAATCGTGGTCAGATATGATCAGGGAGTTCTTTGCCTTTTCACAGGTGGGTAGCAGTAATTTCGAAGAGTTATTTCTGGTTTTTTCCGGCCAAAGAAATACTATCAATGAAATGACCAAGAAGATGACGGATTATCTGCGAACAAAAAATCCAGAGCCGTTTCTGACCGCTTACGAAAACGCGAGTGAGGAGGTTCGGAGCAATGATTTTATGGTTGATTTTTATTTTCGCGTGGCATCTGAGGTCGCGGATGAGAATCAATACAGACGTGCTTTAGAGGTTGTTGCGAAATACAAAAGCGATGATCCAAAGTATGCTTTTATTTTGATGGATCACTATTTTTATTTAGAACAATTCGATAAAGCTATACAGGCGCTGGATAGTTTTGAAGCAACACTCGGTATTGAGGATTCAGCAATTGCTCTTTTGAAGGGAAATACGCAGTCTGTGGCAGGAAGCTATGAAGCCGCATTATCTTCTTACAGCAAAGCGAAATCGATAGAACCAACTCTGGAAGATATATACTGGGGAGAAGTAAATATTTATGTAGTCAAAGAAGACTACAAGTCTCTGGTTGCCTTGTTTGCGCACATGGAATCCGCTTTTGGTTACCTGTTTTCCCGTGAAGATTTTTTGTCGGAACCGTATTACGAAGGCTTTGTTCAATCCCCAGAGTTTGCTGCCTGGTTGTGAACTGTAACCAGAGGCGAGTCGGGAGCTAGTTCTTCCGGCTCAACGCAGCAAACACCGTAGTAAACGCCGGTTCCAGAAACTTCTTCAAATCAGTATCGGCAAAGTCAATAAACAGCGGTGTGTGCTTCAATTGTTCTTTGATGCCGCTGTTGCTGATCAGTGATACTGCCAACCCGTCAATCAACTGAATGGTGGCTTCCAGCTTGAAACCCACCGCGCCGCCGGCAAACTTGCCCTTTTGCGGGCGGGAGCGGATCACTACCTGGGTGATGCCATAATCGCCCATCAGCTTGGCAAACGTGCGCTGGAAGGCCTGTAGTTGCTGCTGATCGTCGGCGTCGCGAATCTGTAGCCGCTGCTGGCGCAAGTCTGGAATAGTGAACAGGTCGCCGCTTTTTACCAGTGGGCAGATCAATACCTCGTTGCTTTTGATCTCAATGCCGCAGGCTTTGATTTCGCTGGCCATGATGGTTCCTTAGCTGTATGTGTAAAGCGCGGATGGTAACAGAGTTAGGGCTTATAAAGGCCATGTTATTGCCTTGGCGGCGCGACCGTGGCAGTCTTGCCCATCTATTTTTAGTATTTGGATGTAGCACAGCATGGCCGACGAAAAAACGACAGCCGCAGCAGCGGAACAAGAAACTCAAGCCTCTACACAGCAAACTGCCCAGCAACCCAGAGCGAACTTCCCTGAGTTGTTAAATATGTGTAATGGCCTGTTGCACAATCTGTTTTACAAGCTGCCAAAGCCCAAGTCCAAAGAGTTGTTTACGGAAGTCAAAAAAGGCGGTAGTCCGGTTCTGGGCAATATCACCGTTGGCGACAAAATTACCTTGAAGCTCAAGTTGACTCTGGATTACACAGAATTTGTTGGCCCAGGCTTTAACTTCGATATATTCCGCACCGCTTTGAAGGGACTGCTGGAGCGCATTAATACCACGTTGCGGCTAAAAGCTGACCTCGGTCTGCGTACCAATCAGCAGGGTGGGGTGCTGGTGGGTTTTGCCGGTACCGTTACCAAAGACGAACAGCTCAATGCGCTGATGATGGTAGTGGATATGGGCCAAAAAGATGAAATTATTCTGCGCCTGAGTTTTGTGAATCCGGCGCAGTTTCAGCAGCAGTAATCACTAAAAGCCGTCATCCCCGCGCAGGCGGGGATCGATAGAACGTCGAAGTGCCACAATATATGGATTCCCGCCTGCGCGGGAATGACGGTTCACGTAATTCCGGCTATTTGCTAATACCCTCCACATCCAGAGTCATATACACATGCTCCGCGCCTGGCCCCATGGAGCGCATACCAAAGTCTTCCAGCTTGAGTGCCACGGTGCCGCGAAAACCGGCATGCAGGCCCGCACCCCAGGGGGATTTGCCGGCACCGATAAATTCCACATCAATAGCGATTTCCTTGGTAACGCCGCGCAGGTTGAGGTTGCCTTTTAGTAACCCTTTGCCGTCTCCCTGGTCGGTGTATGAGGTGCTGGTGAAGGTGGCTTGCGGGTATTTGTCCACATTCAGGTAGTCTTCTCCGCGCAGATGCTTGTCGCGCTCGGCGTGCATGCTGTCGAGGCTTGCGACGTCGATCTCTACATTGACGGAAGAGGCGTTGGGGTTGGCGGCGTCCCAGTTAAAGGTGCCATCAAACTTGTTGAAGCGGCCGC
Source organism: Porticoccus sp. W117 (assembly GCF_030341905.1). Taxonomy (GTDB): domain Bacteria; phylum Pseudomonadota; class Gammaproteobacteria; order Pseudomonadales; family Porticoccaceae; genus SCSIO-12696. The sequence continues at coordinate 16,007 of NZ_JATAAF010000032.1, forward strand.
TGAGCCAACTGAACCCCAGGTGTTTGATCTGGAACTGGATAAAGGCGTGGGCGCCTTTTATGTCGAACTGATACTCTCGCGCCATGGCGGAGTTGGTGGTTAACAGGGCCGTGCTCAGAGCTAGCCCGGTAATCAGGGTGCGTAATGCTTTCTTGGCATAAGTATTCATGGTTACTCTCCTTTGAAAAAAGTCATGCGTTTAAGGGTGTTGTCTTTGTCGATAAAGTGATGCTTGAGCGCTGCCAAAGCGTGCAGGGCGACCAGGGCGATTAATGTCCAGGCCAGCCATTCGTGTATGTCGCCGGCGATGTCTTCCTGACCGTCGATATCGGCCAAAGTGGCGGGTACTTCAAACCAGTTGAAGACTTCAATGGCGCGGCCATCGGCGGTGGATATCAGGTAACCACTGACCATAATCGCAACCATCAACAGGTAGAGCGCCATATGTACCCAGTGCGCGATGCGTCGCTCTGCCGGGCTTCCCTGGGGCTTGGGCTGGGGGTTGAAACGGCGCCATAACAGGCGGCCAATCAGCACCGCAAACAGCAAAATGCCAATACTTTTGTGAATATGAGGCAGGGTACGGTATAGACGGTCGTAGTAATCCAGTTCCACCATATACAGGCCCAGGGCAAATAGCCCGATGACCGCTAGCGCCATCAACCAGTGCATCAACTTTGCCACCAGGCCGTAGCTGTGCTCGCTGTTCTTGATCATGGCGGTGTTTCCTATGCGGCGGCTTTTTTGTTCAGCAAAGTCTCTGCCTGAGACAATGACTGTTCGCGAATGTCACTCATGGCAAGCCCTTCAGCGTAAATAAACTCGATGTCGCGAATGCCAACAAAGCTGAACAGATTGCGCACAAATTCCGTTTGGGTATCCGCAGGCGTGCCTGCGTACTGGCCGCCGCGGGTGGCAATCACGTAGAGCTTTTTGCCGGTGAGCAGGCCTTCCGGGCCGTTTTCACCATAGCGGAAGGTGACTCCGGCGCGGGCAATATGATCCATCCAGGCTTTTAACGTGGAAGGTATACCGAAATTGTACATTGGCAACCCAAGTACGATGGTGTCGCTGTCTTTCAATTCTTCAATCAGCTGGTCGGACAGCTGCGCTGCCTGCTGTTGGCTGGCGTTGCGTTCGTTGGCATCCAGGGAAAATCCAGAGAATGTTTCTGCGTTCAGGTGAGGCACGGGATCTTGGTTCAAATCCCGGTGGGTAATCTTCAGGCCGGGGTGATTCTTTTGCAGGCGGGCGATAAATCCTTCACTGAGTTTGCCGGATGCGCCCTCTGCACCGAACAGGCTGCTCTGTAGTGATAACAGACGTTTCATGATTTTTGCTCCCAAAGTGTTTGCGCCGGTTGGCTTTCCAAAACAGTGGTGGCAAGATTACATCTAAATAATTGTTGTTTAACCGGCAAAATTCGATTTTTTTAATCGAAAAAATAGATGAATAAGCTACTAAAAAGCCCAAAAGTCACCATAGAGCAGTGGCGCATGTTGCTGGCGGTGGTAGAGCACGGCAGCTTCGCCGCCGCTGCTGACCACCTGCTAAAAAGCCAATCCACCGTCAGCTACGCCATGGCGCGCCTGCAAGAGCAGCTACAGGTTAAGGTATTCGAGCAGAAGGGCCGCAAGGCGGAGCTGACCGAAGCCGGGCAGATGGTGGTGCGCCGCGCCCGCAGTTTACTGGCGGATGCCCAGGCGTTGGAGCAGGCGGCTCAGGTGTTGGCGGCTGGCTGGGAACCGGAAATTCGTATTGTGGTGGATGCGGTTTTCCCCCAGGCATTGTTAACGGCGGTACTCAAGCGCTTTGCGCCGGAATCTCGTGATACCCGTGTGGAGCTGATCGAAAACTCTCTCTCCGGTACCCAGGACGCAATTATTCAGGGGCAGGCGGATCTGGCACTGGGCGGTGTTTTACCCACCGGGTTTCTGTCGGAACCCTTGTGCCAGATTCAATTTGTTGCGGTGGCTCACCCGCAACATCCGCTGATCCAGTTGGGTCGTCATCTGGAAGAAGCTGACCTGAAGCAGCATCGCCAGTTTGTGGTGCGTGATTCTGGCTCGCACCGCCGTCTCAATGAGGGCTGGCTGGGATCGGAGCAACGCTGGACAGTGAGCCACTTTTACCAGTCAGCAGAGTTGCTGTTAGCGGGGTTGGGGTACGCTTTTATTCCCGACCATATTGCCCAGCCTTATCTGCAAACAGGTGATCTTGTGGTGCTGCCAGTAGCCAGCGGTTCCACCCGAGACATTCCTGTGCGCATGGTGTTCTCCGATCGTCACAACGCCGGCCCGGCGCTGCAACGGTTTGCGGAAATTGTGCGGGAGGAGGGGAGGGGGTATTTGGTTAGTTAAGACTTCGTCATTGCGAAGGAGCGAAGCGACTGCGGCAATCTAGTGGCTTTTACTTCGTTGTTGTTCTTTGAGTGATTTTTAGCAATGGTTTCGCCCTGCTGGGCGAATGACTTCTTTTGCTTGCCCAAAAGAAGTCATCAAGAAAAGGGCACCCCAGTCGCCCTTGCCCCTTCGGGGTACCCTCGCTCCTCCGGTGCCATGACCGGGTCGCGCAGAGGGTACTTCCTGTACCCGCTGCGCTGAAACGGACGTCCTGTCCGTTTCACCCTATGTCACCTCCGTCACTCGGCAAGGTCGAAGGGGATATTGTCACTCCGTAGTTTGAATCGTGCGCAAATTCCCCCTTGGAGTTGCCGAGCGCAGTGCAATTGGTAGGGAAACGCGCACACGGATGTGCGTGTTAGGTCGATCGAGCAGGGATGCGAGTAAGACCGGCCCGTGGCAATTGTGTGGAGCGAGGGGAGCCCGAAGGGCCAACGGAACGGGGGCGTGTGTACGAGTTCAGGACATAGGTAACACATCAGTACCAGTACATGGGTAACAGTTTTGTACCCTGTGAGCATCCACAAAGAGGAGATGCTCATGCCCTGGAAAGAGGTGAGACCTATGGATCAAAAAG
>NZ_JATAAF010000033.1 GCF_030341905.1 Porticoccus sp. W117
GGGATTGATAAAAACGCCCACCATTTATTTGTGAGCTGTGCGTTGATGAACCTTGTGGTAGCTAAAGCTCATTTGCTGAAACAGCCAGAGTTGTCTCAGGCGTAGTTCGCCTGAAAACGGGGAGGAGTCCCCCGTTACGATGAGCATACGCGTAAATATCGAGTTATTTGTGCAAGATTTGGAGAAAACGAGCATCTGAGTTTTTGATTTGCGAACATAAAATCGCTTTATCAATTAATCAGATGTTCCCTAATTTATATCTGAGCAAGCCCGATCCAATGCCCCGGCAGTCACTCTCCGGGGCGTTATTCATTTGGAGGTGTTGTCACCTTTCTGAATCGCTCCCTGAACTGCAGCCCTCACTTGGTACAACACACACCAGAGTGAACCCTTAACTCTGGCACCACCGGCCAGGGCAGCACCAGCTACTGGACGAAAAACAACTTCGATATCCTGGGTCGGCCCAAGCCCAAGCAGGTGACCCACCCGGACAACAGCACCACCACCTACGGTTATAGCAGGTTTGTCTCCAACTCCTCTTATTCGAATGCCTTTCCTGCTTCAGACTTGTTCTCTGGAGTAGGATTTTTTCCAAATATTTTATTCAGGTCGAAAGGGAAAAGGTCGCTCTTTGTTTTTTTGTGAACATGATATATCACTTTGGCTGAAGCCAGGATTGGGTCATAAATATCACTGTTTTCACATTCTGGACTAAAAGTCGGCCATTTATCGGTTGTACCATGATTCGACGAAGACTGATGTGTATAGCTGCGATATCGAACAATAGGTTTGCAATCTACGGTAGGTTTTCTGTCGTTAACAATTCGCTCAGTATGCGCGTTGGAAAAAGAATCCTGAATAAGATGTAACATCGAACCTAACGCAGCTTTTCGAATCTGACTGTCTGTAGTCGGCCCATGTTTATATGTATTGCAGATTCCAGAATCAATTGGATTCTTGCAGTACAAGTTAAATGTCGTGCCGACTGTCCAAGGCGGTAGGTCATCCAAAAATGGATTAAGACATCTCAGGAAGCTGCCGCATCTGCTTTCACACCATTTTTTGTCTCTGTATCCTTGGTTGTACATCACAGCGGCCAGGTCAGGATAGGTATGTTCTTTTTTGTCCCAGTAATCGCAGTACCCCTCGGTAATGTCTATCTCGGTATCTTCAGACGCAATTTTATAGGTAAAACTCAACCATTGGTTGATTAATTTTCTTGTGTCTGAAGCCTTTATTCCATCGTCGTTAGCCATTGCGTGCATAAATTGCCATGAACCATAGTGGCTGGCGCACAACATGCCATCAGTGGTTGCATCTATAGGGCCGCTTAATTTTCTAATTTTGCAATCAACTTTAACAAGCTCGACAAATTTTGGAATAGTGCCTTTGTATTTCAGCATTCGTGTTGGATCATCTGGAAATCGGACATGTTTTATTAGGTCAAGATAGTTGTTGATCGCATGATCTACACGAGCTGGCTCCAGGAGCTGGGATGAACTTGCCGAAAACAAGGCATAAGTGCTTGAATCAGGGGAATAGTTTTCACAGCGAACAGGCTCATGAACGATTTTTTTACTGTCACGATTGGCTGCGTATAGGCACTCTAATGCCAGTGCGGTCATGCGCTCATGGTTTCTTTCAAAGCCAAATTCAGTATCGAAGCGATCTGGGTCTTTCAGGTCAGGATCAATGACGCCAATTTCGTAGGCGGAAGCTGTTAACGAGCAAATTGGCAGGACGGTTAAGAAATACCATTTTCTTTTTCCCATTTTACTATTCCTTCAAGTTTGTGAATTGTGTGCTCAAAATTTTTTATCAATATAAAGAATCCAGTACTGGGTCGTAATTTCGATCCTGTCATAACGATAGGGGGCGTAGCACGAACTTTTTGATTTATCAGCAGAGAAAAGCGGCCCAACGCTTCGCCAGTCATATGCCGGGATGTTACTTTTGGTCTATTTTTTGGTGGAATTAACCACCAATCTATATCAGTAACTGCCTCGGCCGTTGCTGCCCCTGGCGGATAATCAAGCATTTGCCCGGGCCCAGTCAGGCTTTGAGGCGAAAGTTCAAACTGACTGCTTATCCTTGTTGTCAAAGTTGAAAAATTAAGATTACAAAGTGTTTTGACATTCTTTTAATAATTATTTTGCTGGTATTAAATACCAGTATCCTTCCTTTTTTTTCAAGCCTGGTCGGCTATCTGCTTTTTTCCCATCAATTACATTAGATAGCTCTAAAATGAATTCTAAATTTTCAGCATATGATGAATGATTCAGGCGAAGGAAGGAAACGCCAACATCGCTACTGTCGATAGTTTCAAAGCCGTCAGAGATGTAGAGGTGCTTGCCCGCTTGGCCAAGTCGAGGTGTTCCATTATTTATCGGTCTGGATATGCCAAGGGCTTTGTCGTTTTTAGATGCGTATATTGATATTCTTGCCCCGAGTTTTTTTAACTCAGGTGCAATTCTGGCTTTAAATACTTCTTGCGATATATCTGGTTCAACCAGTATCAGCTCTCTAAGCTTGTTTAATGAGCTACCATCAAGGTCGTCTTTAAGTGATGTCAGAGCTCGAGTTATTCCTCTGCTGCCCATGCTGTGAGCAATTATAAATATTTCCTCGACTTCATCTCTGTTTGATAAGTCTTTTATAAACTCTTTAATATCGCCTACTGAGTCGGATATTTTTGTTGAGTCGTTTACGTACCCATTGATACTCCCGTCAGAAGCCCATGAAAAGAACATTGACCTTCCCTGGAATTTTAGATCATAGTGGAGCTGTGCTGTTCTGAGTGCTGCCCCCTCAAAAGTAACATTAAATCCATGGATAAATAGCAATAAGCTGCTTGACGATAAATTTGATAAGAAAGATTCTTTTTCTAGAGGGTGTATTTCTTTCAAAATAAAATGCTTTTCTGGGTCTTCGGTCTCATTAAACCACCACCAGCGATTAACTGGGCGTTCTATTTCTCCTGTTTCATGAATTTTTACGGGTATTGATACGTTACAAAAGCCATATGAAATATTTTTTGATATTTTTCCAGTAAAGCCCTTTCCGTCAAATTCTCTATTTGTGGCATAACTCGGAAAAAAATGAACGTACTTAGGCTCTTTTTCAGAAGAGGAAGATTCATCCTTCAAGGATTGATTAGATCCTAGTGCTACCGTCCGAGCTTTCTCCATTGTATACCACTCTGAACTTAGAGCAGCAGATAAAGCCAGGTTGGCTTCACGGTGGAGGTTTTCTGCAGTTTCAAAATTCCCATCTTCGGCGGCTTGTGAAGCCTGAAGTGAAAGCGTGTTGGCTCGTTGAAGTAATTCGTAGTATTCGTTGGCTAGTTGCTTTAATTCGTCGTTTTGGTTTGCGCTTTCAATAATTGAGTGAGAGATGGGAGGAATTATCTCCGTTTCTTGTGTTGAGTTGTATGTCGTATAGGTAGCAATTCCTAGAAAGAGAAAACATATTGCTAAGAGATATTTAGTTCTATTCTTGGCTGCCATTTTAGTTGTCCTTGTAGAAAGGCTCCTCTACAGCATTGTCCACTTTTAGTTAGTTTGTAAGGGCTTTAATAAATGCCTGTCTTTGAGCGCTTTGCTGAGTAGCAGTTTGCCCGGGAATCAGAATTCCTCTGTCTTTAAGTGGGCATACTTGATTTAAGTTTACAGGTGATGCAGCTGGGGATTTGCTGACGATAATTCCTCGCAGCTCGACTTTTACTTGAGTAAATTGATCATTGGTTAGCGTTTGAGAGCAATTTTCCTTCTCTGCATCTGTAGTTGGAGAATCACAGTTATTATTTGCATACTCTGTGTCGGCAGATTGGACTAAGTCCCAGATTTTCTGAGCAGCGATGAGTTGCCTGTCTTTTTTCTCCTGCTTGTCGGCGGGTGAAAGGTTTTTGTTGTTGTCAATGTCAGATTGCTTTTCTCTGAGATTAGGAACGTATTTACCAACTGCATCAATCTTGGCTTGGCGAGCAAGCTGGCTTCCTGCTTTCGACAGTACTTTGTTGATGTCTTCTAGTCGTTTGTTGTTTTTTTTGGCCAGTTCTTCTGTCAATGTAGCCAAAGTCTGCTGATTGTCCAATGATGCTTCCTGGAATCCCTTTTGTACTTGTAAAACCAAGTATGTGTTGTCTCGAAATTCTTCTCCTAAACCATCATTCTGGTTTCCGGTGCCTTGTTTTATCAGTTTTCCGGTTTTGGTATTCAGCTCTACTTTGTCCCATAGGGATTCTTTTTGTTTGTCAGGTAGTCGCTCCTTGCGAATAAACACGTAGTTGCCAGCGCTCAGTTTAGGGTGTTTTACATCGGCTTCGCCGCCATTTGACACGAGGGTTAAGTCATAACGAAAAGCGATATCGTGGTGGTTTCCCTGAAGTAGGCTGCTGCCTAGTTTATCTATTGCCTGGAGCACTTTGCTTGCCGGTGGATAGGATTTTCCCCCTATTGCGGCAAGGTTTTTTATCAGGTTCTTTTGTTGTTCATTAGTGGTGTCCAACTCAACGATGGCAAGCTGAATGATTAAGGTTTTTCCGGTGTACTTGATGGGCCCATAAATAGGCAAGTACGAAAAGTTCATCTGCTGTCTGTCTTTTACTGAGTCAGAAAAATATACAACGCGCCCTTTGTCTAATGCGCCGGGTCCAAATTCTGCACCACAGCCATTTATGCCCTGTTCACAGACGCTGGCAATAACAGCAACTTCTGCGTTAGCGCCAATTTTTCGTGTTTTCCAGATGCCTTGTAAATGCTCTGAAACTGACCTGGGTTCAGGCAAATCATGTGCAAATGCACCAGAAAGATGTATCGAAATGGTTTCACCAGAGTTTATAGCATCAACAGGAGTGTATTTAGGTAGTAGAGACAGGTAATCTGTGCCATTTTTTTCAGAGGCTATTGTTGTTTTTGCATAATCTATCTCACCCTCATTTAAGTGTGTGCATGCGTTTAAAGTCAACAGGGTGGATACAACGGTTAGGGTCTTAATATTTTTCAGGAACATAACAATTATTTCCTTTAATTGATGAGTTCTTTTTGGTGATTTATTGTCACCTCTATCAAGACTAGACCGATATAATAAATTTTGCACAATTTTCAGCCGAAAGTATGGCAGTCGGCGAATAAGTATGCGGCTATGATGTATAGCTAGAAGGTAAATGCCGTCATGGCTTCCTTACTTTTAAAATAGCTGTAAAAAAGCGCTCGCTTTTTGGTTGAAAAGCCCTGGTGATGCACAAGTCATATGCGTGATTTATTTGTATTATCTGTTTTCCAATAAACACTGAACATTCACAACCCCAGGCTTTGCCGTCTTTTCAACAGTAATCTGCTGAATACCAATGCCATGCTGTTCGCTCAATGTTGTCAGCAACTTTATAGTTTTCTCAAACGATACCTGTGTCAGCCAGGTGCGCAGATTTTCTGCCTCTGGCTGTAATCGGTTGATCTCGACCCCCAATGCTTTTGCGGTGTTAGTGGTGGCTTCCATAATGGATTGGTTGGTTACTTGCTTTTTTGGTGTTGTTGCCAGTTGTTTGACTTGTGGTGAATGCTGCTTCACCCATTGTAGTAATTCCTGCTGCTCAGTAACGCGTGTTTTGGAATCCTGGTAGTAGTTGTACGCAGGAAGAATAAGGCCATAGATCAGTGCTAACAGGCCAGCAAAGATTGCCAGTACTTTTAGCGCGGTACGATCTCGATCATCCAGGCTTTGGTATTTTTTTTGTATGGTGATTTTATCCATCTCTACCCCTCAGACACCTGAATCCTTGCTAATACCCCGGCATCATTTTTGTTGCTGGACAGCACTTTCGCATCCAGCTCCGCCGCTTCCAAGGCCTGGCGCAACTGATTGATGCTTTCATTGTTGTTACTTTGTACCTCCAACTGCAGGGCACCTTGCTGTTGGTCAAAACGCAGGTAGCGTACTTGGTGGGGGCTGTTTAACGCCGGCGCACAACGCGCGATCAGATCTATAAATTGCCCGTCTGATGGCTGGCTCGTTTGGCCTTTCAGGTAGCCCTGCATACGACGTTTGATATTGACGGTGTTTTTGGTGTTTGGGAAAAGGCTTAAAAACTGCGCTTCAGTCTCCTTCTGAAAACCATCCGCTTTCTGATGAAAAAACCAACCGGCCACCACAAAATAACCGAGCGCCATGATCAGGATAGCCGCAGCCGTACTGATGGCGTGCCTTTTCCATCGGACACCTATGTCGCTATTTGCCGGTTGGTAAGCGCCTTGCAGTAAGCTAACACCTTTAAAGTTTTCTATATCCAAATCGGAAAAATTGCTGGTATTGCTTTGTAGCAGCTTTTCGTTGCTGTGGTTTTCTTGTAACTTTTCCTGGAATTTTTCCAAGAATTCATTTCGCACCGCGCAGCCTGTACCATCTGGCTGGCGCAATAAGGTTCGTTCTCCCAGGTTGCAAGTGTTCAGGCTGTCAGGTAATTCCGGTACTAGCTGATAATCCGCATACGCCGAGATGGCGCTGATACCAATACCTTCTAACTGATTCAGGTAGTCGTCCAGCTGGTTTTGTGAAACAGCAAAAACAGTGGTTGTTAACTGTTGCACTGGTGAGTGGACAATATGAACCTCTTCCACAGCTTCTGACAGGCGTTCTTCCAGCAAAAACGGCAAGGCTTTCAGGGCGGCTCTATTGGGGAGTGTTAGCGTACTTGAATGCACCAGTTCGCCGGGTATGACCAGGTGTGCGGAGTTGATATTTTGTTCCTGAAAATATTGGGTCAGCTCAGACAGTTGGCAAATGTCGGGTAGCTCAAAGCCCGGCTGTCCGCCCCACAGGCGCACAACACCTTCTTCCAGGGAGGGGTCAAAATACAGAAACGGGCTTTTGGTCACTTTGCTCATCCGAGGTTTCAGGTTGTTTATCTAAAGGCGTCGTCGTTGCTTCAGGAAGATTTAGCGTCAGTCCACTGGTGCGATCCCAAAGTACCAGTTTTTCTGTTTCTGTATCCAGCGAATACCGTGAGTATAAGGTGACTTTGCGTTCACCAAAACGGGCGACCACAGCAATGGCATACCAGTGAGACTTGACGGTTACCACGGAGCTGTCCAGTTCTATACCCGCCGTAACGGCAGACTGCAGGAAAGATTCAACACTCTGAAAACCGCTGGTAACCACTTCTTGGCTTGCGTCTGCGGAGGCTTCCTGTTGCTTGGCAGGTAAATCTGGTTGCAAGCCACTGCGCTGTTGCACAATTTGCTCTCCATCCAGTTGTGGTGCAATGGCTGAAAGTACCTCTGCGGGTGCAGTGTTGATATTCACCGGCAAGGGCACGGGCAGGGCAGATGTGAATGATTTGAGTTTGCCTGTCTCTGTGTTTTGGGCGCCGGCCAATGCCTCCAGCTGGTTGCGGTCGTTGAGCTGCCGATTGGCGACACGATATGAAGGTTCGCCGTAGCTGTATCGACTGTCTTCTCCGCCAGTGCCCGTGGGGTTGTGGTCACGATCAATCCAGTCCTGCAGTGGATCGAGCAGATCAACAGCCTCTTGCTGCTGAAATAACCGCCGGACAAGCGCTGGGTGGCCGCCAGATGCCACAATGTTGTTGAGGTTAATGCGGCTTTGCAAATCTTCAATGGCAGTCGTGATGTTCCCCTGGCTGGTGGGGTAGGTACTTGGCAAAAATGTTTTGTTTGAAATGGCTTTGTCGGCCAATGCTTTTTGTAGGTGGATTTGTGTCAATGCTTCTCCGCCCAGGGCGTCTTGCCACGACTGGGCGTCTTGAACAATCCACTGGGTGCGCTGAATGCTCGCCTGGCTGCTGCGAATCATTTGCGACGTTAATATGGCTGCTATCGCAAATACCAACAGCGTGCTGATTAGCGCAACTCCCGATTGGTGTTTGGGGTTGCTGATAACGTGTGTACGGCTGCCAAAGCCCATGATTATTTGCGCTCCCTTTCAGCCAGTGCAAAGGTGCGGGTGATTTCGCCAAACTGCTCTGTAACAAGGCGTACGGTAATCCCCAACGGCAGTGGGTGCTGTGGTAGCTTCTTTTCCGCGCTGTCGGCTTTTGTGCCTTCGCTATTGTTATTGTCACTTTGATCCAGAGAGCTAGGCGGCCAGTGGCTACGGGGAATGCCATCGCGATCCAGAAAGCGTATTTCCATATCCGATACGCCGGGTATCAGTACCTGTTCGTGAGGTACGCTGTTGCTGACTCGATCCAATACATCCCAATAGGTGCGAATCAACTGGAATTCGCGGTTCCCTTGTGGCGTTCGGGTGCTGTTGATGCGGTATGACACCCGCTGTAAATGGCCGCGAGGTTGTTGAGTTGGGTTGTCCCATCCACTTCGGGTAAATGTCAGGCTGTGCCCGGATTCCAAGGTGCTGATCGCAGGCTCTATCTGGTGGTACTCGTTGCGAATTGGGCGATTGCTGACATTGCGAAGATCCCGGGCCATTATCCATATACCCCGTTGCAAATCCGCCAGGGCCGCATCGCGATTCTTGGCTGTCTCTTGGGACTGCAATACCTGGTTCAATACCTGCCAGGAACCGATGCCGATAATACTGAATATAGACAGCGCAACCATAACTTCCAGAAGGGTAAACCCCTGTTGGTGATTGGCAGTGCGGTTATTCATCAACGCCGCTCCCGCAGATAGCCAGTAAGCTCCACAATGGGCTGATCATCGGTACGGTTAGAGCGAACTTGGGCAATGACTTTGCGTAACCTGGGATCGGGGGTTTCCAGAGTTTCCTGGCGCACATGCCAATCGCGATTTGCAAACTGCACCTGCTGATCGCGAACTCCCAAGCTGGGCCAGTAAGGCTGTAAACGCAGTTCGGCAATGCTGTTTTCTGCTACCCAGGTAGCCAGGGTTTTATCCTCCAGTCGTGCTTGCTGGCGCACACTGGCGGAGCTGTTTTCCAGCACAACCAAGGCGGTTACCGCGAACACCACCAGGGCAATCATCAGCTCCAGCAGGGTAAAGCCCGCTTGGTGTTGTCGCCAATCAGTCATTGGCAGGCCTTAAACGAATTTTCCCCAAGCCATCCCCATGCACCACCCATGCAGTACGCTGTGCTTGTTCCAGTTGAATCTGGAATGGGGTGTATTCACCACTACTGGAAAATACAATTGCTGGTGGCTGTTTTTTTGGTTCTGTGTCTTCTTCAATGCGAGTGCGTAGCGGGGAGGGTTGAAGCATAGACAGAGTGGTTTTAGGATCCAACTGAATCAGCCGAAACAAGGGCTGGCTGCCTTGTTGCCATTGCCCTTTTTTGTGATCGGAAATCCAGTAGTTTCCGGCTTTGGTATCAATATGCAAGCCGTGGGTCTGTTGCTGAAACAATGCGCTGTCCGCTGCTTGCTGTAATGCCAGTTGAAGGCGATCCGCTTCACTTCGAAATTCCCGCTGTTCCACTACGCCCAATGAGAGCGTAGTGACGGATACCAAAACGGCAATCACCACAACCACAACCAGCATCTCTACCAGGGTAAACCCCGCTGAAATGGGCAGTTGGCCATTGGAGAGATGCCGATGGTGGATCATTTAAATTACAGCTCCCAGCTGTTGATGTCTTTGTCGTAACCTTCGCCGCCTTCTTTGCCGTCCGCGCCGTAGGAGAACAGGTCGTATTTGCCGTTGGAGCCAGGGCTTAAATACTGGTAGCTGTTACCCCAAGGGTCGTTGGGCATTTTTTTCAGGTAGCCGTCCGGGTTCCAGTTTTTGGCTTCGGGAAAACCGCTGGGGCGGCTGACCAACGCATCCAACCCCTGGTCGGTGGATGGGTAGTTGTGGTTGTCCAGACGGTACAGATCGAGTGCATTGCCAATAGAGCGGATGTCACTTTGTGCTGCTTTAAATTTGGTTTCATCGGCCCTGCCTAAAAATTGTGGCACCACCAAGGCGCCCAAAATACCGATGATTACCACAACCACCATAATTTCGATCAGCGTAAAGCCGGTTTGCTTATTGCGCATTTTCTTATCCTACGATCTGGTTCAAATTTAAAATCGGCAGCATCACCGCCAACACAATGGCGAGAATAAACCCGCCCATAATCACCAAGGTGGCGGGCTCCAAAATGCCCACCATAGTGGCGACGATGCGTTGCAGCTCTTTTTCCTGGGCATCTGCGGCTTTTTGTAGCAGGGCAGGTAACTCACCACTGGCTTCACCGCTGGCAATCAGGTGAATCATCATCGGGGGGAAATAACCACTTTGTCCCAAGGCGCGATTCAGGGCGATGCCTTCGGTGACGGATTTATCCGCCTGTTCCAATGCTTCTGCAAAGGCGTCATTCTTGACCACGGATTTGGCAATGCCCATGCTTTCTACCAGCGGAATTCCGCTGTTGGTGAGAATGGCCAGGGTGCTGATGTAGCGGGCCGCATTGCCACCGCGACTGAACTTGCGGGTAAAGGGTAGCGACAGTAATTTTTTGTGCCAGCCCAGGCGAATGTGTGGGCGTTGTAACAAAGCTCTTATAAATAGTGCTGCGGCGGCAATACCCAATGCTAGCCAGCCGCCCCAGGTGGATAAGAAATTGCTAATCGACACCAGAATTTCAGTTAATAGGGGCAGCTGCTGGCCGGCATCGGCGATGGTGTCGATAATATCCGGCACCACATACACCATCAGGCCAATCACAATGGCCAGGGACAGCACCAGCAACAATACCGGGTATAACATGGCCAGTTGAATCTTTTGGCGAAACTCCAGCTGCGCTTCGGTGTAATCCGCCAGGCGATTAAGTACCCCATCCAAGTGCCCGGATTTTTCGCCAGCGGATACGGTAGCGCAGTACAGGGTAGGGAAGGCACGGGGAAATTGCTGCAAGCTACCCGCCAGAGTGTGGCCTTCGCGAACCTGCGTGCGCACCGCCATCAATACGCGGCGTACACTGTGACGCTCCGTTTGGCTGGCCACCGCCGACAGGCACTCTTCAATGGGGAGCCCCGCTTGCAGCAGTGTTGCCAACTGGCGGGTAGCCAGAGAAAGGTCAGAAGCGCCAATACGGTGGCCGCCAAAAACACCACTGCTTTCCCGTTGCTGGGCCTCGCTGACGGCCAATGGTATGAGTTGTCGATCGCGCAATAACTGACGCGCCAGGCGCGCACTGTCTGCCTCTAGCACACCTTTTTGCTTGCGGCCTTGATTGTCCATGGCACTGTAGTCAAAGGCGGGCATTACACTTCCTGGGTAACACGCAGGATTTCTTCAATGGTGGTGTCACCCGCCAATACTCGGGCACAGCCGTCGCTAAAGATACTGGCGCTGTCGCGCCGCACATGGTCTGTTAGCTCTGCTTCGGATGCCTGATTATGGATCAGGGTGCGCAAGGTATCGTCTACCACCAGTAATTCGTAAATGCCGGTACGCCCCCGATAGCCTTGGTGGTTGCAGTGTTCGCAACCGCTGGCGCGGTAAATAGTGGGTGGCTCGCCATTCACTTTCAGCAAATCACATTCACTGGCGTCGGCGATGTGGGGTTGGCGGCAATGGGTGCACAGGGTGCGCACCAGCCGTTGAGCCAGTACGCCCACCAAACTGGACGACAGCAAAAATGGCTCAACCCCCATATCTTCCATACGGGTAATGGCGCCGACGGCGGTATTGGTGTGTAAAGTGGATAACACCAGGTGGCCAGTGAGGCTGGCCTGTATGGCGATTTGCGCAGTTTCCAGGTCGCGAATTTCCCCCACCATCACCACATCTGGATCCTGGCGCAACATGGCTCGCAAGCCTCTTGCAAAGGTCATGTCAGTTTTCAGGTTCACCTGGGTTTGGCCAATGCCTTCCAGGTTGTATTCGATAGGGTCTTCGATGGTGAGAATGTTTTTCTGGCCGTCTTCAATACGTGTCAGGCCAGCGTATAGGGTGGTGGACTTACCAGAACCGGTGGGGCCGGTGACGAGTAAAATGCCGTGGGGGCGGTGGAGCAGGGCACTTAGGCGCTCACGGTCTTTAACGCCCATACCCAGAGCTTCAAAGTCCAGCCGGCCGGCCTGTTTATCCAGTAAGCGCAGCACAATACGTTCGCCGTCACTGGCAGGCATGGTGGACACCCGAATGTCCACTTCCCGCCCGGCCACTTTCAGAGCGATGCGGCCATCCTGTGGAATTCGCTTCTCGGCAATATCGAGCTTGGCCATCACCTTGATTCGAGACACCAATAGCGGTGCCAGCGTACGTTTAGGTTGCACTACCTCCTGCAGTACGCCGTCCACCCGAAAACGCACCACCATTTTCGATTCAAACGTTTCGATGTGGATGTCGGAAGCGTTTTGACGAATGGCCTCACTCAATAAGCTGTTGAGCAAACGAATTATAGGGGCTTCGTCTTCTTGCTCCATCAGGTCTTCGGTTTCTGGTACCAAATCCGCCAATGCATCCAGATCCAGATTGTCGCCAATGCCATCGGCCAGTTCCTGGGCGGAGCTGCCTGTTTTGTCGTAGGTGCTGCCCAGCAATTGGTCAAACCCCGCTTGATCCATTTCGGTCAGCTTGGCGGATTGGCCAGACAGGCGCTGGACTTCCAGTATGGCGTAAAGCCCGGTTGCTTGTGTGTAGAGCACTTCCGGGCCCGGTTGCAGCAGTACCTGGTGGCGCTTGGCGTAGGAATAAGAAAGAGCCTTGCTACTCATGATTACGGCTTGTTTTCAGCACTAGTCGTTGGCGGCTCACGGTCGCTTTGTGCGGGTTTCAGTTTTTTTATTTTGGGCAGCAACGGTTTGTCTTTGAGAATAAAAAACCGTTCGGTATTTTTGTCAAACTGCAGTTGGCGTTCACGCATTTCGTTGTAGCGATCACTGGAATAACTTTCCAGTGTGGCGCTGTTGTGCAAAATTCGGGGGTGAATAAACACCAATAAATTAGCTTTGGTGGCGGTAATGCTGGTGCTGCGGAATAAGCGCCCCAGCAAAGGTACGCTGCCCAGTAACGGTACCTTGTTTTCGGTTTCAGTAAATTCATCGCGCATCAAACCACCCAAAACCAATACCTGATCATCACCGATCAATACCTGAGTTTTGATTTCTCGTTTGTTGGTGACAATGTCAGCGGTTTCTACTGGGGATTGAGTAATGCTTTCTACGGATTGGTCGATGGCCAGCGTTACGGAATTGTTGTTATTAACCCGCGGAGTAACGGTCAGTGACAAGCCGATGTCTTCACGCTGAATGGTGTTAAAGGTATTTAAATCGCCGGGGCGCTGTTGTTGGCCGGTCAAGAAGGGCACAGTTGAACCAACCAGAATAGAGGCTTCCTCATTATCCAATGCCACAATAGTGGGTGTGGAAAGAATATTGGCGTTGGTTTCCCCCGCCAGAGCGTTAATGATCAAACGCAGGTCGTTATTTTTCAAATAGCCAAAGGAAAGCCCACTACCCAACACCGGAGCTCCGTCTTCGCCCAGACTTAATGGGGTGAGGCCGGAGGGGAAATTACGAAAACCGCCGATCACATCGGTATTTCCACTGGGGGGATCTGCAGTCCACTGGATACCCAGGTTATGGGCCAGGTCTTCGTTGACTTCCACAATCAATGCTTCCACCAATACCTGTGCGCGAGGAACATCCAGTTCTTTAATAACTCCTTTCATGGTGGCCAGCAGGGAGGGTGGGGCGGTAATCACCAGAGCATTTAGCTGATCGTGTGGCTCAATACTTACCGCTACATCGGCCAGCCCCTGATCTTTGGATTTTTTCTGCTCGCTGCCACTGACGCTTTGTAGCAGCGGCACCAGGTCTGCAGCTGTTGCATACTGAATGCGAATAACCTGGGTGTTGCCTTGCCCTTGCAGCGGCTGGTCAAGCCGCTGAATCAACGAGCGAATCTGTTGACGGGATACCGGGTCGCCCGTCATCAAGATGCTGTTGGAACGCTCGTCCACAGCTAAGTTAAAAGCGTTGGCCGCGCTCTCTCCAGATTGCTTGGGTAGCAGCTTGGTCACCACGTCGCTGACTTCACGAGCAGAGGCAAATTCCAGGGTGATCAACTCAATATCAATCACACCGCTTTTATCCATGCTCTGAACGATGTCCATCACCTGGGCAATTTTGCTGGCCCGCTCGGCGACAATCAGCATATTGGTCTGCGGGTAAGCGGCCACATAACCTGACTGAGGAATCAGAGGGCGCAACAGGTTAAGCAGGTTATTGGCGGAAATGTTTTTGACCTTGATGACTTTAACCACCAGCTCCTCACCCGCCAGTAGCTTGCCATCTTTAGACATGGGCAATGATGAAGTCTTTGCACCGGCGATGGGAATCACCTTTAGTGATTCTCCGCTGTCGATGACAGCGAGGCCATGTACTTCCAATACAGACAGAAATACCCGGTATGCTTCTTCTCTGGTCATGCTGTCACCGGCCAATACGGTCACACGGCCTTTTACATTAGGGTGCAGGATGATATTTTTTTGAGTAACGTCTTGAGCCCAGCGAATCAAATCAATGACGTCGGCATTATCCAATGCCAACATAATGCCTTTATCGTTTGATGAGCCAGAGCCTTGTTGGGCAAATGCAGAAGGAACGGGTATTGCCACACAAAGGGTGATCAGCAACAACTGGTGTAGTTTGTTAACCATGCTGGGTGCCTGTTAATTGCGGTCTCTCAGGCGTTTTAAACGCTCTTTGAGTTCGTCTCGAGATACCGTTGTGCTCGCAACAACTGGGGTATCGTCGGGGGATTTGGTAGGTGTTTGGTGTTCAGGAATCTGTGACGAGGGCTGGGCATGCGCTATTTGCTTTTCTGCCGCAATACCCTGAGCAGCCTCAAGTATGGGAGCCGCTTTTTTATCTTGAGGGTCTGCGGCTACTTGACTCTGAATGCTTTTGATATCCGGGGAAATCCGGGGAAACAGCAAAACCTCATCCCGGCCATTGCGCCTTAATATCACCGAGCTTGGGGTAACGCTAACAAGCTCTGCGCCGCCTGGTACGGTTTCACCACCATAGTAGCGTTTGGATGGTTTATTGCCATGAGCAATCAGCGCGCTGGCGCTTTTGTGGTCAGAGTGGGAGAAGGTCCCGATTAATTTCAGGTTAAGTCGAGTGAGCGGTATATCTTTAACCGGCTTGGTATTAGGTGCCTCGGCCTTAACTTGCTGAGTGCCGAACAGTTGAGCCACGGCTCTTGAACTGAACTGGCTGGATGCGGGGGTAGCCGTACTTGAGTGGGACTGGCCAATCGGCTTGGCAAGAGAGGCCTGTTGACTCAAGTCTTCGCTCATACGCCAGTCAGAAAGTGCGGTGGAGCCCAAATACAATACAGCAGCCACCCACAAAACCAGTGTGGTCAAACGGTATATGCTCGTACTTGATTGCCAATCAACACTCATGGAGTCCTTCCGGTCCCTTTTCCTACTGCCGCCTTCGACTGTGCACAAGGCATTGAACAATAAATACTCACCTGAGCAGGGTAGTGTACGCTAAAGCACCTCTTTGGTGAGCTCAACCTGAATTGTAGGTGAATAAGTTTGGTTTTCACAGAGCCAGATACGTGGTTCAGCTATTTACTTACGTGACTCCTTTCTCTCATCAGTCTTTACGTCGGCTGGGTGTTCATGTCCATTCACGAGCGGTGGAAACAAAAAACTGAGCTTATTGAGATCACCGTACACCTGGCAGAGCATCAAAAACTGAGTCAATGAGATTTTTCCAGAGTACTCAAACTTGCGAATGGTTGGCGCCGGAACACCGGTGATTGAAGCAGCTGTTTTTCGACTGTGGCCAAAAAGTTCTCGTCGTCGGCGAATTATTTTCGCTAAAAACTGAAGATTTTCGTGAACGGTCAATTTTGACATTATGGTATCAAGTAGAAGGTTTTTTATTGTGGTTATTGATACGGTGGTGTCAAAAATCCCTTCTTTTTCACCGTAATAAGCGTCGTTTTTTTGTTTTCTAAAAATAAGATTATAAATTTTTAAAAAAGTTGCCAGAAGTTTTTTTGACAGACCCAAAACCAGGGTCTATACATTTAAGACATCGTCTCATGGATCACACGGATACCGAGGCGTATGGATGCGGGGTTCGACCAGTTACTGAGGTTTAACCCACCAAAGATCAAAAAGAATTGGGGGTAGTAGGGATGTCAGGTCACACTGAATTTGTCTTTTGTGCCTTGTTTAAAGGTACTAGCCACTTAACCAATATCGATACCACCGCGCGCTAAGCCACTAGCACATCATGGATGGTTGCCGCGTCGTTGTGTGTTTCGCACCGTGCCCTCAGTGGGTGCGCACTGACTTTTTGATTCCTGTTTCTCGCGCCACACCGATTGATTCCAAATTGATGACCGCCCGCTCAGTAATGCCTGCGCGGGCGGTTTGCTAATGACCACGGGGAAGGTTGTTATGAACACGTTGAAGGGGTTTTGCCGTTTTAATCGCTTCGCAGTGAACGCACTGTTGCTGTTGAGTTTGTCGGTATTTGGCTCACAGGCACTGGCTGCGACGATCAGCGCCACACCCAACCCCAGCACAGGCTCATTTACGGTGAGCTGGAGCGGATTGCCGCCATCTTGGGATGATGAGTTCCAAGGGTTCCGACTGAAGCAAAATGGCGTCACGGTATACAACTACTCACCTTTTACTTCTGTCACATCTCGGTCGTTCAGCAATATGGCCCCCGGCACCTATAGCTACCAATTGGAGTTGGACTTCTTTTGGGAGGAAGAAGATGAAGACGAGTCCGATGAGTGGCAGGAGTACTCCAACACCGTCACCGTTACCGTCAGTGATCCAACGCCTTCCACCCCTTCTGGTCTAAGCGCCCCCACCAGCGATGGTAATGGCGCTTACACCGTATCCTGGTCGTCCACCGCGAATGCCTCGACCTACCAACTGCAACGCCGCCCCGCCGGTGGCAGCTGGAGCACCGTGCACAACAGCAGTTCCACCAGCCGCTCCGAATCGGGCCTGGGCAACGGCGTGTGGGAATACCGTGTTCGTGCCTGCAACAGCGCCGGCAGCTGTTCCGGTTACAGCGGTACCGACAGCACCCAAGTGGCCATCGCTCCGGGTGTGCCTGGCACCGCCAGCATCAGCCCCAGCACCAGCTATAACGGCAGCCACACTCTGACTTGGGGCGCGTCCTCCGGCTCGGTCACCAAATACGACGTGGACAAACGCTTTAACGGCGGCAGCTGGAGTAATGCTTATGATGGTACTGCCACCAGCCGAGCCTTTAGTGGCTTGGCCACCGGCACCCACCAGTATGCGATCCGAGCCTGCCGCACCACCGGCAGCTACACCAACTGTTCCGGCTGGCGTTACTCGTCCAACGCCACCGTCACCGCCCCGGCGGCGGTCAGCCAACCCAATGCCCCCACCAACGACAACGACGGCACCTACTCAGTAAGCTGGAACAGCTCCACCGGCGCCACGTCTTACGAACTGCAACGGCAAACCAACGGCGGCAGCTGGAGCACCATCCAAAACACCAGCGCCACCAGCCGTTCCGAGTCGGGTTTGGGTAATGCGATCTACGGTTATCGGGTACGCGCCTGCAGTTCCGTGGGTTGTTCCGCCTACAGCACAGTGGACACCACGCAAGTGGCCATCACTCCAGGCGTCCCTACCTCCATCACCACTCCCGGCACCAACTACAGCGGTACTGTTTCCATGAGCTGGGGAGCCGGTTCTGGTTCGGTCAGTTACTACGATCTGGACAAGCAGTTCAACAGCGGCAGTTGGACAGGAGAGTATGACGGCTCTTCCCGCAGTCGCACCGACACCGGCCTGGTGGTGGGTACTTATCGCTACGCCGTCAGAGCCTGTCGTACCACTGGCAGCTACACCAGTTGTTCGGGCTGGCGGTATGGCAACACTTTCACCGTCACCACCCCGGCGACACCGGGAACCCCCAATGCGCCTTCCGGTGATCCGGATGGCGCCTACAGCGTCAGCTGGAACAGCACCACCGGTGCCACCAGCTACCAACTGCAACGGCAAACCA